>NZ_PVSS01000009.1 GCF_003025005.1 Brumimicrobium mesophilum | reverse complement strand
TGTGTGAGGTTTTTTTGTTTTATATCTTTTTATTTAGTTTGATAACTTTTGAATAAACATCTAGGTTGAAACGAAGTGTTATTCCCACCCCGGCGAAGACCGATAGCTTTATGCGGCTATTTTATAGTTTGATTATACGATTGAGCGAGCGACCTTGTGAAGCTAACTCAAGGTAGAAATCAAACATAAAAGAGAAAGTAAACTAAAGGACGTAGACGGAATAGGTGGCCATAAAAACACTTTCAACTTCTTTGTTTTTGTTACATTCTTTATGCTCTACACTAATCGTTTTTAGAATACTATTGACTTTAAGTTTCTTGCTTGCTATTTCTACTTATTTTGCTCAATTACTTTCTTATCTCATTTTAAAATTCCTATATTTGAATCATAATATAAGGGGTGCTTAATGAATTTTAGGCTGAGATTATACCCAATCTGATCTGGTTAGTACCAGCGTAGAGAGTATATGACTTTTCAAGTTAATTGAAGGTGTCCCTTTATATTGTTATGTATAAAGTTTTGACATTTAAAACAATTAACAATGATTCCAGAAAATATTAATGAATCCAAATTTGATCTTTTATCGAACGATTTAAGTGTTTGGCAAGGACGTGAAGAATGGTTCTTCAACCGTGAACATACTGATACCTATGAACAATGGTATGAAGGTAGGTACAAACGAGCTGAAATTTGGCAAAAAAAAATACTTGGTCGTTTTATTCAAAAAGATACGAGAGTTAAGACTTTACTTGAATTCGGATGTGGTACAACTAGATTTACGCGTTGGTGGCACGAAATAGGAATTGAGGCAAGTGGTGGTGATATTTCTCCTTTTATGCTTGGTCAGGGCGTGCATTTGTTTAAAGGAGATTTAGTTCTTGCAGATTCGCATTATATGCCATTCAAGGATAATACTTTTGACTCCCTTGCATTTGTAACAACCTTTGAATATTACAAAGACCCTGTTCAAGTCATTCGTGAAGCTGCTCGCGTAGGAAAACATGGTATTGTCTTCGGAATGATGAATAAGAATTCTCCTAAATTTTATAGAAGAAGAATTCAAGAGGTATTTGGAGCAAATCCTTTTTATTTAACAGCTAATTTTTATTCTCCAAAATCTTTAATTAAAGTTATCGAAAAAGCATTAGAAGGACGCTCCTATGAGATAGAATGGCAAACTACGGGATTGCCAAAATGGTTTCCTGTTCAAGAATGGAGTCAACCCTATGGTGACTTTTTTGGTTTGTATGTGAAACTAATGGATTAATCATGTCAACACAAAATGATTTAAGTGGTAAAATAAATGCTTCTGCCTTTAAAGAAGTATTGTTACCCAAAACTGGTTTTCAACGTAACGAAGTGATTGTAGGACCTCAATTTGGAGTAGACAATGCTGTTATAGATTTAGGGAACAATTTAGGCTTGGTTACTTCAAGTGATCCAACTTCATTAATACCTAATTTGGGTCCTAAGGTTTCGGCATGGATGTCTGTCCATTTGTTAGCCAACGATATGGCTACTTCTGGTTTTTCTCCGCAATATGCCCAATTTGTTCTGAATCTTCCAACTACGATTTCAATGCCTTTCTTCCAAGAGTATTGGACCTATATTGATCAATTTTGCAAAGATATTGGCGTTGCAATTACAGGAGGACACACAGGAAGTATAGAAAATCAAAACTCTGTGATTTCAGGAGGAGGAACAATGTTCTTGACAGCACCTTTAGATCAAATATTATCGAGCAAAAATGCCCAGCCAGGAGATGTGATTATTGTAACCAAAGAAGCTGCTTTGAATTCGTCTGCAATTTTAGCAATGAGTTTTCCGGAAACAATAAAGGAAAAACTGGGTATTTCGGTTTATGAAAAGGCAATTTCTAATTTTTACCAAACATCATCTCTTAAAGATGCTTTATTAGCAAAAGATATTTTGATTCCAAATGAAGAAATATCGGCAATGCATGATGTTACTGAAGGAGGAGTGTTAGGAGCAATTTATGAAATGTCACAAGCTTCTAATTGTGGTTTTGAAATTTTTGATCAACATATTCCAAGAGGAAATGCACAAACTGAAATCATGGATCTTTTTGATATAGACCAACGTTTTTGTATTGGAGCTGGTTCTATGCTGATGTCGGTTAAAAGAAATAAGGTAGATGAACTAATTGACTACCTTGGTAAAAATGAAATTAAAGCAACAGCAGTAGGTGAATTTAAAACTTTAGATTTTGGCCACATAATACACGAACAGGGAGTTAGAAAAGAATTTCATTTTAATGGTGTCGATCCATATTGGGGCGCTTATTTTAAAGCTATGAAAGATGGACTCAAGTAAAAAACATCACAATTTAAAAGGTCTTTATTTAGTTTTGGACCCTTCTTTAGAGATCAATCAATTAATTCAAAAACTTGAGAGTGCATTAGCGGGTGGTGTAAATATTGTCCAAATCTGGAACAATTGGCCTTCCTCGAGTTCAATTGATGATAAAATTGAAATTATTAATCAAATTGTAAAAACTGCGAATGTTTATCAACTTCCTGTTTTAATTAATGAAGAATACACACTTTTAAGTAAAACTGATTTAGCAGGAGTTCACTTTGATCAAATCCCGGATGATTTTGAAAGATTAACTTCATCAATTTTAGAGAATAAAATAATTGGAATTACTTGTGGAAACGATATTGAAAGAATCCATTGGGCGAATGATAATAAAATAGATTACATATCATTTTGTTCTATTTTCCCTTCTAAATCTGCAGGTGAATGCGAAATTGTAAGTCGAGAAACTTTAGCTTTGGCTAAAACGATAGCCCAAATTCCATTTTTTGTGTCTGGAGGAGTTACTACTGAAAATCTAAAAGATTTATCTAAATATGGCATGGCTGGAGCAGCTGTAATTTCTGGTGTTTTAAATGCCGAATCACCAAAACAAAAAAGTCAAGAATATAATCAAGCATTAAATAAAATTATTAAATGAAAACATCATTATTAGAAAAATTATGTTGTCCACAGGACAAATCAGACTTACATTTAGAAGTGTTTAACCAGGAAGGAGATGATATTAGAGAGGGAATGTTTACCTGTCCTAACTGTAACCGTTATTATCCCATCGTTTACGGTGTACCTATTATGACTCCAGACGAATATCGTCAGAAGGCTTTGGAAGAGCCATTATTAAAGAAATGGGGATTACAATTAAATGATAAAGAAAAAAGATTTATGTTAGTTGAAAAAGCTTAACGTAAATAATTATTGTAATAAGAATAAGATGCCAGATTACTTAATAAGTAACCTGGCATTTTCTTAGGGATGTATATATTAATTTGCTTTGGCTGTCATTACATGTACTTATCGTTAATTGTTATAAACCCGTATTTATTTTTCGATTTAAAGTTAAACTTTTTTGAAAGGAAATTGTTTGCCTAGAAATTAACTTTTACTTAGCCTCTCTATTATTCATATTCATTCTAAATTGCTATATTTGTGTTTCCTTAAAATATACAAAAGATGAAGAAAATATTAATTGCATTTGCTGCTATTTCATTATTCACAGCTTGTGGAAATGATCAAGAAGCAAAAGAAAATACAACCGAAAAAGAAGTTGAAATGGAACAAGTGGTGAATGTTTATACACATCGTCATTATGAACCAGATCAGTTAATCTTCGAAATGTTTGAAGAAAAAACGGGGATAAAAGTTAAGGTAATCAATGCAAGTGCGGATGAGTTGATTCAAAAAATGAAAATGGAGGGCAAACAATCTCCTGCGGATGTCTTAATTACTGTTGATGCTGGAAGATTAGGTAGAGCTAAAGAGCAGGGATTATTGCAAAGTATCAATTCTGAATTGTTAGAAAAATCTATTCCTTCACATTTACAAGATATAGATAATCAATGGTTTGGTTTAACGAAAAGAGCGAGAGTAATTGCATATTCTTTAGATAGAGTAGATCCAAAGGAGCTAACTACTTATGAAGACTTAGTTTCTAAAAACTGGGAAGGTAGAATTTTGGTTAGATCTTCTTCAAATATTTATAATCAATCCTTATTGGCTTCTCTTATTGCTAATGACGGTGAAGGTATCGCTAAGAAATGGTCTGAAGGAATAGTTGCAAATATGGCACGTTCACCAAAAGGTTCTGATAGAGATCAAGTTAAAGCTGTGGTTGCAGGAGAAGGAGACTTGGCAATTGTGAATTCTTATTACATTGGGAAAATGCTTAACTCACCTGATTTGGAAGAAGTAGAAACGGCTAAGAAAATTGGTTTGTTTTTCCCAAATCAAGAAGGTAGAGGAACGCACATCAACGTGAGTGGAGCGGGGGTTGCTAAATACGCACCTAATAGAGAAAATGCGATACGTTTTATTGAATTTTTAGCAGGTGAAGAAGCGCAACAAATATTTACTGATTCAAATTATGAATATCCTGTTTTAGAAAGTATTCAAGCTACGGACATAATTAAGTCTTGGGGGGATTTTAAGGAAGATACTTTAGGATTGAATAAATTAGGTGAAAATAATAAAAAAGCAGTTTTAATTTTCGATGAAACAGGTTGGAAATAATATTGAAACATTTTCTTTAAAATCGAAATTTAAAAGATTCAAAAGAGATAATAATCGATGGTCAGTTTTTACACTGGCCATTGTTCTTTTCTTGGCACTTCCAATTATTTTTATTGGTGTTGAGTTGTTTGCTGGACCTGGAGAAACATGGGGGCATATATTAGAATTTCTATTGCCTGACTATGTTTGGAACTCCCTTTACCTTATTATTTTTTGTAGTGGTTTGGTTTTGACTTTAGGGGTTTCTTCTGCCTGGTTTGTATCTCGATTTGATTTTCCAATGCGTAAACAATTGGAATGGCTTCTTATTTTACCCTTGGCTATTCCATCTTATATTGTCGGATATGCTTATGCAGGAATATTCGATTATGGGGGAAGTCTCAATTTAATTTTAAGACAATTGAATTTAGATTTTATTCGAATTGAAATTATGAACAGGGCTGGTTTAGCCTTTGTTTTGAGTATTTCTTTATTTCCATATGTTTATGTAAGCGCTAGAGCGTTCTTTTTAAATCAGGCAAATAACCTTCTTGAAGCATCCAAAATGTTAGGTGTAAGTGAACGTAAAACTTTTTTTAAATTAATGTTGCCATTAGCGCGTCCGGCAATTGTTGCAGGATTGGTTTTGGTAATTATGGAAGTTCTCAATGATTATGGAGCAGCTCAGTATTATGGTGTAAATACTTTTACCACCGGAATTTTTAGGTCTTGGTTTTCATTGGAAGAACCTGAAACTGCAGTGTATTTGTCGGCTATATTAATTGTGATAATATTTTCGCTTATTCTTTTTGAGAAATGGCAAATTCGAAAAGTAAAGTTTACTTCTTCAAAAACAAATAATACGCAAATTCAAAGAATAAAACCCCAAAAATCATTGAGGTTCACTATATTTTTTCTTGTTTTAATTCCAGTAATACTTGGTTTCGTTTTGCCTGTATCTCAATTAATCTACTGGTCATATTTAACTGCATCGACAGTTTTTGATTTAGAATTTCTAATCATTTCTCTAAAAAGTTTTGGAATAGCAATTACTTCAGCATTTATTACTGTATTCTTTGCTTTACTTTTGATTTACTTTTCTAAATGGAGTGCATTAAAATTTATAAAAAATGTAGCAAGGATTGGTGTTTTAGGTTATGCTATTCCAGGCGCTGTAATTGCAATTGGAATTATGATTCCTACTTTAGCACTTGATAAATGGCTGATTGAATTTTTAGCTAAGTTCGGAATTGAAACAGGTTTTATTATTAATGGGACTTTGATCGCGTTATTCTATGCTTATGCTGTCCGATTCTTGGCTGTAGCCTATAACCCAATAGAATCAACAGCATTGAAAGTAGATAATTCCATTCCAGATTCATCAAAAGTTTTAGGAGTTGGGAATTTGAAAACTTTCATTAGAATTGAATTCCCGCTGATCAAGACAGGTGTGTTTAGCGCTGTTATTTTAGTTTTTATTGATGTTATGAAGGAACTTCCTTTAACTCTAATTTTAAAGCCATATCACATCGATACTTTAGCTGTGAAAGCTTTTGAATATGCTAGTGATGAAATGGTTATGGAAGCTGCAATTCCTTCCCTCTTTATTATATTTACAGCAATGATTCCAGTAATATTTTTAAATAAATTATTGATTAAAAAATAAGGATGCTAAAAATTAATTCTCTTTCTAAAAGTTTTAATAAGGGCAAAAGTTATGCCTTGAAAAATGTTTCTTTCGATTTGAAAGCAGGTGATGTTTGTGCAATTGTAGGTGAAAGTGGAAGTGGTAAAACAACTCTTGTTCGATTAATCGCTGGTCTTGAAAGACCGGATGATGGGAGTATTTTACTAGACGGAAATGTTGTAGCTTCAATGCAAAAGTTTATTCAACCCAACAAACGAAAAATTGGACTGGTTTTTCAAGAATATGCATTGTTTCCTCATTTAACAATTATTGAAAATGTTTTATACGGTATTTCTAAACTGAAAAATAAAAAACTTAGAGCAGTTGAGATGTTGGAATTAGTTGGGTTGTCCGAAATGGAAAGTCGTTACCCGCATCAACTTTCTGGTGGACAACAACAACGAGTTGCATTGGCAAGGGCTTTAGCTCCAAATCCTTCTTTGTTGATCTTGGATGAACCTTTCAGTAATCTTGATTCGATGCTGAGAATGCAGTTGCGAAATGAGGTGTTCGAAATTATTAAAAAGACAGGAGTTACAGTTTTATTTGTAACCCACGATACTCAAGATGCATTATCTGTTGCTGATGAAATCTTAATACTTCAGAATGGCAAAGTTGTTCAAAAGGATGCTGCAGCCAATTTATATGTAAAACCAAATACATTATATGTTGCATCTTTATTTGGAAATACTATCCAAATAAATAAGAATTTGCAAGCAGCTTTTCGATGTCCCCTAAATGAAGATTGTTGCCATGCTATTCGAAATGAAAAAATAATGGTGAACCCTTCCAACTTAGATTCAGATTGTGAATATACTACGAATGCTAAAGTGATTAAGAAAATTGTGCTTGGAGATACAATTCAATTACTTTTAAAATTAGATTCTGGAGAACAGTTATCCGTAACCACGCAAGACAATAATATAGAAGGTGAAATAACCATAGGATTTAATTCTAAGGATATTTTAGAATTTAAATAAGGTAGTTTTTTATAATTTTTGTTTGATTACAGCTGTTTAACCTCTTATTTTATTGGAGGTGAAAAAAAACTTTTAAAATAATTTTACATTTTCCACTCCTGATAAATAAAATTTATGTAAATTTGCACTCGCTTTTGATTGTGAAAGTTGACAAAGTATCAAATGTCGTTTTGATATGATTTTTTAGAATGCGGATATGGTGAAATTGGTAGACATGCTAGACTTAGGATCTAGTGCCGCGAGGCGTGTGGGTTCGAGTCCCTCTATCCGCACAAAATTAAAAGTGGTATGAGTTTTAAACTTATACCATTTTTTGTTTTACCCTTTTTGGTTTTAGTATTAAATAAAATTTATTTCAATCAATATGAATATTACAAAGGAAAACGTTGATGAACTCAACGCATTATTGAAGGTTACAGTAGAAAAAAGTGATTATCAAACTAAGGTTGATAAGGTTTTAACTGACTATAAAAAGAAAGCAACTACACCTGGCTTTAGAAAGGGAATGGTGCCTATGGGTATCATTAAAAAACAATACGGTAGAACTGTTCTTGGAGATGAGTTAAACAAAATCGTTAGCGAGGGTTTATATAAATATGTTGCTGAACAGGAATTTGAAATTCTTGGAAACCCTTTACCTAAAAATGATATTGAAGTAAAAGGTGATTTTGATAACCCAGATTCATTTGAATTTACTTATGAAATTGGTATTTCACCGAATGTGGATGTGAAAATTTCAGGGAAAAATAAATACGAGTATACAAAGGTTAAGGTTGATAAAAAATTAATCGACAAACAATTAGAGGACCTTACACGTCGTTATGGAAAACTTGTTTCAGGCAAAACAGTTGGAGAGAAAGACATGGTTTTAGGTCAACTTGTTGAGCTTAATGAGAATGGTGAAATTCTTGAGGGTGGGATTATGAATAGTTCTACAATCTCAATGGAATTTGTTGAAGACGAAAAATTGAAGAAAGAAATGATTGGGTTGAAAGCCGGTGACGTTGTTACTGTAAATCCAACGAGTGTTTCTAGAGGTGGTAAAGATACTGCTTCAATGTTAGGAATTGAAGAAAGTGAATTAGGAAATATCTCTGATAAATTTCAATTGACGATTAACGAGGTTAAAGTAATGGAGCCAGCTGAATTAAATCAAGAGTTATTTGATAAATTATTCGGAGAAGGAGAAGTGACTTCAGCAGAACAAATGAGAGAAAAGGTGAAAGCTGATTTGGTTCAAATGTTTGAAAAAGATAGCGAGAAAATCTTAACACGTAGAATCTCTAATGACCTTATTGAGAAATCAAATATTCAACTTCCAGAAGGTTTTTTGAAGAGATGGATTTTAGCATCTCAAAAAGAACCAACTACAATGGATCAAGTTGATGCTGATTTCGGAAATTATTCTCGTAGTCTAAAATGGCAATTAATTCAAAATAGTATCTTCAAGAATAACAACATGAAAGTTGAGCAAGAGGAGGCTGTAAATTATACAAAGAGTTTACTTGTAAATCAATATGCTCAGTATGGAATGCCTGCTCCAGAAGATGCAGAATTAACACAATCAGCTCAACAAGTGCTACAGAATCAAAAAGAGGCGCAACAAATTTATGACATGTTAGCTGAAGAAAAAATGACTAAATTCTTTAAAGAAACTGTAAAGTTAAATGAGAAGGAAGTTGATTATGACGAATACGTAAAGATTGCTCAAGATTCTAACGCCTAAATTTGGTTTAGAAAATTAGATTTTGCCAGAGGAATAATTTAAAATCATCTTTCCTCTAAATCTTTAGAAAATAAAATATGTTTAAAAGAAAAGCCTCATGTGAAAACATGAGGCTTTTCTTTTATTGAGGAGTTACAACTAAGAAGCCATTATGATTAATAGCTTTCTGTCTCTTTCTAACTATTTATATAGATAAAGTGCAATCCTATTGAGGTTACATCTTTTTCCTTTAACTTAGCAACTTAATTTTTCAAATAAACAAACATATGTTATTTCAAATTCTCAAAAAATCACCATTATTAATTTGTGCTGGTGCAATGTTAATCTTCACATCTTGTAATGGAGAAGAACCTGTTGATTCAAATAATAGAACTGAATCTTTAGACGAATCACAGAGAAGCACTCCAGTTCTGAATAATACAGGAAACCAAGATGCGAATTCAAACAATGCTATACAAAATCAATCAATAGACGTTAATTCAAATAATGGAGCAGTTAAGTTAAATCCTCCTCATGGAGAGCCAGGTCATGATTGTGCAATTGCAGTTGGACAGCCTCTGAATTCTAATGGAAATACTCCAGCAATTAAATCTCCAACAATTAATGCTCCTGTGAGTAATCAACCGAATATGAATGGTAATGTAAAGTTGAATCCTGCTCATGGAGAACCAGGACACGATTGTGCAATAGCAGTTGGTGCTCCATTGAATTAAGCTTCATAATAATAAAGAATATTAATTTATAGCCAAAATTCTAAAAGAAGGATATAAATTTTTAAGTCTAATTAGACATAAAATTTGATTTTATAAACCTCATGTAATTGCATGAGGTTTTTTTATGGTTATTTTTGTTTCAAAAGATACCATTTTGTATCTTTAACTTTCTAAATTTATTGAATATGATAGTTGTAACAGGTGCTGCAGGATTTGTAGGTAGCGGTTTAGTAAGCAAGCTAAACGATATAGGGATAAAACGTATTATTATTGTGGATGATTTTTCGAATGATGAGAAAGAACACAATTTAGTGGGTAAAAAATATATTAAAAGAATTGATAGAGAGGAATTCATGCCGTGGTTAAAGGAGCATGGTGATGAAGTAAAGTTTATTTTCCATATTGGTGCAAGAACGGATACCACAGAATTTGATAAAGAAATATTTGATAGATTAAACCTGAACTATTCTAAAGATTTATGGAGACATGCTACTCAATATGGAATTCCTATGGTTTATGCTAGTTCAGCTGCGACGTATGGTTTAGGTGAAAGTGGTTATGATGACGACCATAGGTTAGTGGATGACTTAAAGCCACTAAATGCGTATGGTGACTCTAAAAATGATTTCGATAAATGGGTTTTAACGCAAAGTATTAAGCCTCCATTTTGGGCTGGTTTAAAGTTCTTTAATGTTTATGGACCTAATGAATATCATAAGGCAAGAATGGCCTCTGTAGTTTTACATGCATATCGTCAGATTTCAAAAACAGGGGAATTAAAGTTATTTAGATCTCATAATGAGAAGTATGAAGATGGTGAACAAAAAAGAGATTTTATTTACGTAAAAGATGTTTTGAATATTTGCATTTTCTTAATGGAAAAACGTCCTAAGAGTGGATTGTACAATGTTGGGTCAGGAAAAGCTCGTACATTTAAAACTTTGGCAGTAGACACTTTTCATGCAATGAATAGGGATGTGGAAATTTCATATATTGATACTCCTGCAGATATTAGAGATAAATATCAATATTTCACAGAAGCTAAAATTAATAAACTTATTGCGGCAGGGTACACTGAGGGTTTTCATACTCTAGAACAAGGAATTAATGATTACGTTAAGAACTATCTAATGGAAGGAAAGTACCTTTAATATAAAGACCTTTTAGAATATTCCTAGTCCCGTTAAATGTCAAACAAACATATTTAACGGGACTTTTTTATTCCTTATATTTTTGTAAATTTAATTATGCCATTTTATGAGCATTCATTTTTTACATTAAAAAAAGAAATAGAAAATGAATTTTTTATTTAGAGTCGAGATTCTCTTTTTTGTAATTTTACAGCTTGAGCTATAAAAATTGCAGCCGCACCATAAACAGGAATTGATGCTTTATCTGTGTCTAAATAATTGTTGAGTAAACCATGAAAAAAGTACGTAGACATAGCTAAAACAATGCAGAGAATTAAAATATACAATTGTTTATCTTCTGGATTATATTTTTTAAGATTAATCAAAAACATAATACCAGTGTAAAATAAAACCGTAACAAAGAGTAGAACAGATAACATACCTATTGCGCCTGTTTCTGCTAAAGCTCCTAAATATTCCGAGTGAGCATTTCCTTGATTTCCAAAATTGGTTGAAATGATTGTTAATTTTTCAGGGTCTTGATATGGAGCATATTCCAAAGCATAAGTTGCAGGACCAAAGCCAACCAAAGGTCGTTCTTTGAACATATTCCATGCGGAACTCCATCTATTTAAACGTTCTAAATTTGAAGCATCAGAGGTTATGTTAGCTGCTGATCTTATACGTTCATCAAAGTTTGTCGTTGTATGCTCGTGTTTGTTCTTGGCCAAAACCATTTCGATTTGGTGCCATGAAAGTAACACAATTGAAAGTACCAAAACACCCGCTCCAAGCAAATATTTAAACTTGATTTTATATTTTATAAATAGCCAAATTCCAAAGGCAAAAATAATACTTACCCAGGCACCCCTTGTATAACTAAAATATAAACCTAGTGCTGTGATAGTAAATACGATACCTAGTAAAACTTGAGCTTGAATAGAGTGTTTTTTGTATGTGATCAATCCAATAATAAAAACTATACTCATAGCTACACTTGAGCCATAAATTGTATGGTCTTTAAAGAATGGTGACATTACCCAATGTCCTTCTTTTTCTCCAAAATCATAACCCCAATGGCGAAATAAAGTATAAATGATAACAATTGTCATTCCGATGGAATAGGCCCACAAGAATTTTATGATATTACTTTTCTTTCCGAAAATATTAAAACCAATCATTAAAATCGGAACTATATACCAAAGCTTCATTAATAAAAATTTGAAAGAAACTATGGGTTGAGCACTTGTTATCGATGTGAAAAAGACCCATAACAAATAAAATCCTAATGATAGGGTGATTGGATGTCGCCAGAATTCTTTATTCATAACAGGCGCTTTCAATTCTTTGAAAATCATCAAAAGCATTAAACCAAATAATATAGGTTCCGTTGGCAGATACAAACCGATTCTTCCATCGGTAAAACTTTCTAAATTTACTGAAAGTGGAGTTAGAAAAACAGTAAGAAGAAATGCTGAGGTTGTATGAAAAATAGCAATAAAAGCAATTACTAGAACAAGAGGTAGAGCATTTAAAAAATAATTATCATTAAAAATCAAGTATGCATTCACGCCCATAAATAGGAGTACAATACTTACCATGAAACTATTTTTTTTAATAACTTCCAAAATCTAAATCGAATGCTTAACAGTTCTTAATCTATCTTTTATTAGTAAGGCAATAAACATCAAAATAATTGAAGCAAGTGAGAAAACAAGAACAATTATCATTCTTTTAGGTTCTGCTTTTTTATCTGAAGGTACCGCCGATTCAACAACGAATTTATGGTTGAAATTTTCAACAGCATCTGATTCCGCTTGTTCGTAAGAAACTTCTTGCTCTGTCATTTTTTCAATTCTGAATTCACGTAAATCAGAAAGTGCATCATAACGTGCACCATATTTAAGGTTTACTTCTATCTGATTTTTGAAAAACTCTTTATCTTCAGCTGTTTTCGATTCGTTCAATGCTGCAAATAAACTCGATCTAGATAGTGCATCAATTACTCCCAATTGAGAAAGGCTGTCCATTTCATTGTTTAAACGCTCTTGTGATTCCTTTAATTGGTTCAATTTTCTTTTGTTAATTTCAAAAGCTGGAACTGTACGCTCTTTAATCAAATCATTTTTTACCGTATCAATAAGTTGTACAATTTTGTTGGCAATATTTGCAGCAAGTTCTGGTGATTCATCTAATACGGAAATATTAATTGAGCCAAAACGTGTTCTTTCAAAACGAATATGACTTTGATATTCTTGACCTAATTTGTAGTAAAAATTTTTATCTTCTGGATCGATGTCATAAACTTTTGCTAAATCGAATTCCTGTACTACACGGTTTCTTAAAGGAGACGATTGTAATATTTGAATCAATTGTTCTGCATTTTCTTCCTCTCCAAAATCCATTGAACTTGCTTTCGCATTACTCATAGGGTTAAAAGATACAGTACTTGTTGCTGTTGGGAAGACAATTGCATTTGATTCATATAGTACAGGCAGCATTAATGAAATAATTATTGAAATTATTCCTGCAATTATTCCTGTAAAAATTAAAACCTTTCTGTTTTTATAAGTAAACACCAATAATTCAATGGTGTTTTGATCAGACTTCTTTTTTTCCATCCTTAATTTATTTCTACTAACTTTTTTCTATGATATATATTGTATTATCTAACAATTGTCATTTCTTCAACTAAATGTGGAGCTTCCCCATAAATGTCAATCATCCATAGAACATAACGAATATCAACTGAAATATTTCTACAACGTGAAGCATCAAACATATAATCACTCATCGTACTTTCCCAGCTTCTATCGAAATTAACTCCAATTAAATGACCTTCACCGTTTATGACTGGAGACCCTGAATTACCACCAGTTGTGTGGTTAGAACCTGTGAAGCATACCCATAATTCACCATCCTGAGCATACTCACCATAGTTTTTGGCTTTGTGAAGTTCAACCATTCTTGGTAATAAGTCAAAATCTTCATGACCTGTATTGTATTTTTCAATTACGCCATCTAAAGTCGTGTGTGGAGTATACATCATTCCATCACTTGGTTTTGAACCTTCTAGTTTACCATAGGTAACACGTAGAGTGCTGTTTGCATTAGCCCAATGTTTTGCTTCTGGATACATTTCATATTTACCTTTTACATAAGGTTTCATTAATTGATTTCTCGTACCATAGTAAGCGCGTAAATCATTTAGTAAATAATCATTGAATACATTATCTAATTCTACAAATAATTTGTATCCAGGATCTTTGCTTACTTTCTTCTTTGCGTATTTATTGAAATTATTTAGAACTTTTAAATAAGCTTCTTGATTTACCAAAAACGATTCTTCATAAATCTCTGTATTTAGTTCAGATAAATCGTTGTTTAGAAGTGAAGCCGGTAGAAATTTTGAATCTACAACTTTTGTATAATATTCACTTTGTAATAGGAAAATATCCTTGTCAATATTTATGTCATATTGATCATAAAATCCAGATAGAGATGATTTTTCTTCTTCTATAGCTTTAGTTAATTTTTCAGTTTCTCCTTCGTTATACAATGTCATTAAATCATTTAATGCTCTTGCTCTTTTAAACATTTCAGGTCCAACAAAAACAAATTCAACATACATATTATAAGTGAAATCACTCATGTTGTATTTTGTAGAAAGCGCTCTTAAGTCAGAAACGACCTCTCCAAACTCAGTATTCCATTCTTCTTTGGTAGAAGCTTCAGAAGTGTAGCTATCTTCATAGTCTACTTTCTTTTTTATTGCATTTCCTCTTTTTAATCCGTCTATCTGACCAATCCATTTTTTCCATGCATTTGCAATTCTAGCTTGCTTTGAAGCATACATAATTTCTGTAGCTTCTGATTTTTTCATTGCAGCATTGATTACAGATAATGAAAGGTCTCTCATTTTAATTTGAGAAGGACGCATTTTATTAATGATGAAATCTAACTCAGTACTAATTGTATGTTGATTCGTTGTTCCAGGAAATCCGAAAACCATTGTAAATTCATCTACCTCTCTTGATTTTAAAGAGATTGGTAAATGGTGAATTGGAGTGTAAGGCTTATTGTTCTCATTGTAATCTGCAGGTTGATTATCTTGATCTGCGTAAATTCTAAATACGGAGAAATCTCCAGTGTGTCTAGGCCAAACCCAGTTATCGGTATCTCCACCAAACTTTCCAACAGTTTTTGGAGGTGTTCCAACTAATCGAATATCTCTAAAAGTTTCCTTAACTAATAAAAAATAACTATTTCCAAAATCGAAAGGCTTAATTTCTGCTTCAAAAAGAGTCCCATCAATTGCATTTGCTTTAAGAAGTGCAATATTGGTCATCATTTTTTGTCCTTTCTCAGAATCGCTTAACTCTTCTGTTCCTTCAAGAACTTGAGCAGTTACATCTTCAATTCTTACCATTCTTGTGGCCGTTAGTCCAGGATTTTTGAGTTCTTCAGGTAGATTTTTAGCCCAAAAACCATATTTAGCCAAATTGTTCTCTACCGTAGTGTGAGAATATATTTGAGAAAAACCACAATGGTGATTCGTCAATAATAGTCCTTTATCTGAAATAATCTCAGAGGTACATCCACCTCCAAAATGCATGATCGCATCTTTTATACTTGCATTATTTGCATCGTAGATATCTTCAGCACTGATTTTCATTCCCATTGCTTTCATATCGGATTCAAAAGCACCAAGTAAAGTTGGGATAAGCATGCCTTCTTCTGCACGAGAAAAGACATTTAAAATCATAAATAATAGTAAGAAACTAACTTTTTTCATCATCTTCAATTTTTATAAGCCGTAAAGATAAGAAGTGTACAGAATTTTAGTATTCTTATTTGAATAAAGATTTAATTTTTACAACTTTGAGGCGTGGAAGTATTGAATTTTATTTTTAGAATAGGTGTGATTTTAGCTGTTTACAATTTTTTGTGGTGGTTAATTATGCTGGGAATTAATATTTTGAGAGGTGGGAGGCCAAAACAGTTGTTTGATATTTATTTTATTAAAACAATTCGTTATGTTTTTCTCGCGGATGTAATTTTTCTTTTCTGCATAAAGCAAGCAGGTGGTTTGATTTTGTTAAATGATTTGCTTTTAGGGGGCTTGATTCTTTTAATTTATTTTTTAGGTAAGATTCAATCAAAACAGCAACGGCAATCCTTATTTTCAGTAAGTGGAAGAGCAAACCTTCCTGGTATGAGCGACATACTTAATAAGATAAAACCTGCATTTGATATTCGATTTGAAATAGGTGTTGTGGTTCTTGCTTTACTAGTCTTTATAGGGTTTTATTTTTCACCACAAATAGCTTCTAACACCATTTCTAATTGGTTTTTAAGTAGTATTCTTAATATTGAAGACACTCCAGTTTTTGGTTTTATGTTTAAAATCGTTGGTTTCTTTTTTATGTTATCTGTCCTTTTAAAAATTACAAATGCAATCATGGCAATATTATTAGGGAAGCCAAAGCAAGAGTTTGGGGATGATGAGCCAACTAATCGATTCGAAAATAATAACAACAATGATGATGATGATCATTTTGATGATTACACTGAAGTTAAATAGCCTTATTAAATAAACTTGTCATTTCCATTACTTGAGGTGTAACTAAGGTCGAGTTGTCGTTTAAAATAACAAATGATGCCATTTCTATTTTAATGTCGTCTTTCCATTGATTCTTCATTCTTTGCTTAACTTCTGTTTCAGTTGAATTGTCCCTAGAAACGACGCGTTCTATTCTTACCTTTTCTGGTGCAGTGACAAGAACAGTAAAGTCAAATGATTTGTATGCTCCGGTTTCAAAAAGTATAGCAGCTTCATTAAAAACTAAACTTGAACTTTGAATTTCAGCCCAATCAACAAAGGCTTTTCTAACTGCTGGATGAACAATTTTATTTAATTCTGATTTTAAATCTAAGTTATTGAAAATTTTTTTGGCTAAAAAAGGTTTGTTGAGTTCCTTGCCATTATATGCCTCATCTCCAAAAATAGACTTGATTTTTTGAACAACTTCAGGATTTTTTACCATTAACAATTTAGCTTCATCGTCCGAATTGAATACTGGGTACCCCATTGTTTTTAAAACCTCAGAAATTATCGACTTTCCAGAGCCTATACCACCTGCTATTCCTATTTTTTTCACCTCAATTAAATTTCTTCGACTTCTATCATTATAAAAGGTAGTGGAATAAGGGCTTGATAATCTTCTCCTGCTTCTTGCATATCCCCGTCATCTTTTTCGAAATACCACTTTACTTTAACTTCTGTTGCAGTACCATTGATGGATTCTAGTATTTTGAAAATATCCAATAAACATTTTGAAGAAGAAGTATTAAAGTACTCTAATTTAACCTCAAAAACGGTTGTTTTTTGAGGGTTCTCACCATATTTTTCAATCCAGTTGTTTAATGGCTTATAAAACTCAACGGAGTTTTCAGGAATAGATCTCCCTTTTAATTCAATTACTCCATTTTCGCAATTAAAATTAACACTTGGTGTTTTGGGTGTACCGCCTAAGTTGATATTCTCCATATTATTTAATTGATTTTCACGTTTAAACAAAAGAAACTAAAATTTTCATCAATTGGTAAAAAACTATATTCTAATTTATTCCCTGATTTTCTGGCGATGTCAATTAATCCAAGTCCTGCCGTTCCTTTTTGTGACATCTCGCCTTTAAATAATATACTTTTATATAGCTCTCTCAACTGTAGCCTGTTTAAATTATTAATATTCTCTATTTTTTCTTCTAATTGTTTTACCTTGGTTAAACTTACAAAATTTCCAGTTTTTACTTCATAATAGTCATCAGGATTTGATATGATTAAGATTGAAGTTTTTGGTAAATATATATCTGAGAAACTTTGCTCTCTAAATGACCCAATCCCATCGTTATGATGATATAAATTTTGTAAACACTCGACCAAAACATTGTAAACCTTTTTTCTAGTTCTTGTTGATTTTTCGAGTATTCCAAGTTTAGATTCCATAATTTGAAGTACTGAATTCAATAAATCAGCAGTAACCTCTCCTTTAAACGAAACCATTGCATGGTCGCGCTCCATGGTTTGATAAAGTTCGTATATGCTGTTTAAAGACATGTTCTTCAAATTATTTCAATGTAACTTATACAAATATATGATTTTGTATAACATAGACAATACCTGAAAATATTTTCTTGATTAACTCTATTTTAATGCAACATTATTGCAGTAGTGAGTTTAATTGAATATCTTTGTCTACTTTTTCACCAATATATTATAAATGAACGAGCAAAAAGGGGAGTGGTTTGAGACTTGGTTTGATACCTCTTACTACCATATTTTATATCAAAATAGAGATTTTTCGGAAGCGGAAAGATTTATTAATAATCTTTTGAATTATTTGAACTTACCTACAGAAGTTAGCTGCCTGGATTTAGCTTGTGGAAAAGGAAGACATTCTGTTTTTTTGAATAAAAAGGGTTTAAAAGTTACTGGAGTAGATTTGTCTGAGAATAGTATTCAAGAAGCAAAACCATTTGAGAATGATACGCTTTCATTTGATACGCATGATATGAGGAAAGTATATCAGAAAGATACTTTTGATGTTGTGTTTAATCTGTTTACAAGCTTTGGTTATTTCGATAATTATGATGATAACCTAAAGGTCCTTCTTTCCATTCATGAAATGCTTGTGGAGGAGGGAATTGTTGTTATTGATTTTATGAATGCTGATTTTGTTTTAGACCATTTGGTAGAAAAAGAAGTGAAATCTTTAGATGGAATTGATTTTAGGATTACTAGGTCATATGATGGTAATCACATCTTTAAAAGTATCGATTTTTCAGATAATGGGAAGGATTGTCATTTTCAAGAAAGAGTTCAAGCCATAAAAAAAGAAGAATTTGAAGATTTATTAAAAAAAGCCGGATTTGACATAATTGATGTTTTTGGCGATTTTTCTTTATCCCCGTTCAACCGAAGTGAGTCTGACCGATTAATAATTATTGCCAAGAAAAAATGAGTCTAATTTGGGGAACGATCTTTTTGGTAGCCTCAGTGCTATTGGGGGGAGGTTTAGTTGTGTTTTTACAGAACCTAAACAAAGGGAAAATTATAAAAGTGTTACTTTCGTTAAGTGGCGGATTTCTTTTAGCAATTGCATTTATTCATTTCATTCCTGAAATTTATGCTCATGGTTCTAGTGGTATAGGTTACTATATTTTATTGGGATTCCTTATTCAATTATTTCTTGAGTATTTTTCTGGAGGAATAGAGCATGGGCATATTCATGCAAAAGATACGAAAGGTACTGTTCCTTGGTCTTTATTTATAGCACTTAGTTTTCATTCTTTTTTCGAGGGTATGCCTCTTGAAGCACAGTTTGTGAGAGAGGCAGGTGGACAAATTGTCGATCATATTGAACATATTGGTCATAATCACCACTATGACCATTCAAAGGGAGAAGGTGTTCAAGGTTTGCTTTTAGGTATTATTTTGCATAAAATTCCAGTTGCAATTGCTTTGATGACTTTGTTACTAGCTTCTGGTTTTAAAATGGCAAAAGCATGGCTGGTGTTAGTTGTTTTTGCTTTGATGGCTCCTTTAGGGATGTTGGTTGGGCATTATGGAGCTGAGAATGCCCTTTTGAATTTAGAAATAATTTTAGCAATTGTAGTAGGGATGTTCTTACATATCTCTACAACCATTATTTTTGAATCTTCTGAAAACCACAAATTCAACTTTATTAAGCTTGTTAGTCTTTTAGTTGGAGTAGGGCTAGCTATTTTAGCTATTTAACTGAATCAATTTGATTAATGGTGCAATTGGTCAAGGATAGTAAGTTCTGTTCTTCTGTTTGCTCGATGTAACTTCTCACTTTCCGATTGAGTTTCTGCTGCTTCAATTAAGTTCGCTTTTATCAATGGTTTGAACTCTCCATAACCCTTACTTTTTAATTTATGGGGAGAAATGTCATATAACTTGATGAGTTCCAGTTTTATTGCGTTTGCTCTCTTTTCGGAAAGTTCTAAGTTTCCTTCTTCACTTCCTCTTTGATCTGTGTGAACTCCAATTTCAATTTTGATATCGGGGTGTTTTATTAGGAAGTCTCTAATTATTTGAGTAGAATCTTTGAATTTAGGATAACTTTGTAAATGTCCTGACATACCAAAAATTATTTCTGGTGTGATAATTATATCTCCAGATTCAAATAGGGTGTTCGAGAAGGTTTTATAGTTTCCGTTCTCTGTTTGCCCAACTATTTCGCTAATATTTAAAGCAATTAAAATAATTAATAGACATCGCATAAAATGATTTTTAACCAGGTTTTAATTAGGAAATAAATCACCTTCGGTACACAATTTAGCTCTAATTATGCGCTTACATGATTCATCAACTTTAGCTTTAAAGGCTTCATTATTTATGTACTTTTCTAGAATCTCACTGTGAGCTTTTGCTGCATTTAGTGGCATTAATAAAATATCTACTCCAGCATCAATTGCTTTTACATTGGATCCAGGAATGGTTGAAACACCTAGCATGTTCATAGCATCAGTTACAATTAATCCTTCAAATTGAAGACTGTCTCTTAGTAGGTCAGTCACAATTTCTTTTGAAATAGACGCTGGCATTCCATTTGTGCTAAATGAAGTCTCATTTTCGACTGCAATATGTGCAATCATTATACTAACAACTCCATTTTCAATTAAAGTAGGATAATTCTTAACCTCTTTCATTTCTCCTTTAATATAGACTAACTTTTTGTGCGTGTCTCCTTCAACATAACCATGTCCAGGAAAATGTTTCGCTGTTGCTATAATATTGTGTTTTTGAGTTTCTTGGATAAATGCATCCGACCATGGGATAACACTGTCTGGTTCATGTCCAAAACTTCTCCATCCAACAGTCTTGTTTGGTGACATGTCAACCACAGGAGCAAAATTGTAGTTAATGCCAATTTCATTTAAGTCTTTTGAAATAGTTGTAGCCACTTCTGTTACTTCTTTTATCGTTTTCAAGGTATTTGCCTTTGCAACTGGTGTTGAGTTCTTAATTTTTCTATTTACTAAACTCGCTTCCGCGTCCGCACTATATAAATATGGTAATGTCCCCATTTCCATATTCCAACTATTGTATTTCTTTACCCAAGTTGTAAATTCGGTTTTAGTTCCGTTCAATAAAAGGATGCCTCCAATTTTCTTGTCCTTTACCAATTGATCTATTGTGGCTTCCGTTTGGCCGTAGGCTCCTATAGCAGGCATGATGAGTTGCGCAACTTTCTCGCCAGCTGATAAGCGATTAAAATGTTTCATCACCTCGTCATTCAAGTCTGTGTTATAGGTATGGAAATCTGCTAAAGTAAATTTTGAGTTTTGTGCATTTATTACTGAAGTAATAGCAAGGAAAAATAGGGTTGTGAATTTAATTAATCTCATTGTGCGGTTTTTATATTTAGTATTTGAAATTGATATTTATTATTATGTCTTTAGAAACGCTCATAGCCACCGGACAAGCTTTGGCTGCATTTTCGATACGTCGCCTTTCTTTTTCACTCCATTTGTTGGATGATAAATCAAGAAAGATGTTTAATCCTCCTATGCGTCTTGGTTTGTCAGTCATTATTTTTTCAACATCTCCTTCGCAGCCTGCAAAACTGATACCGTTTTGATCACAATAAATTCCAATTATTGTAATCATGCAATTAAGATATGCGGTGGCCAATAAATCAGTAGGAGAAAAACGTGTACCTTTCCCGTTATTGTCAACAGGTGCATCTGTTTCAATTTTTGTCCCAGAATTAACGTGAAGCGAAGATATTCTTAAATCTCCTAAATAGGAGGAGCTTAATTTTTTCATAGTCTTTTATATTGCGTATTTTTGCAAGTGAAATTTATTTTACAAAAATAGTATTTTCTTTGATGAGTTATAGGATAACAAATTTTCCTATGAGATAAATTATTACAAGATTAAATAAATATATTAGGCAGTATGTCATTATTAGAAGAAACCAAGAGAACTAAGATTTCAAAACCGAAATGGTTGCGTGTTAAATTACCAACTGGTGAGGCTTATAGGAATGTTAGAAAGTTAGTTGATGAACATAAGTTGCATACTATTTGCGAAAGTGGGAGTTGCCCTAATATGGGAGAATGTTGGGGAGAAGGTACTGCTACATTTATGATATTAGGAAATATTTGTACAAGGTCTTGTGGTTTTTGTGCTGTTCAAACTGGTCGTCCTGATGAAGTTGATGTTTTCGAACCAGGTAGGGTGGCTAATTCTGTAAAACTGATGGGAGTAAAGCATGCTGTTCTAACTTCTGTTGATCGTGATGATTTAAAAGATGGGGGAGCCGAGATTTGGGCGCAAACCATTAGAGCTATTAGAAAACAATCTCCAGGAACAACCTTAGAAACACTTTTACCAGATTTCGCTGGGAAATGGGAGAACCTTAAAATTGTTACTGATGTAGCACCAGAAATTGTGTCCCATAACCTTGAAACAGTTCGAAGACTTACAAAAGAAGTTCGAATTCAAGCGAAGTATGACAGAAGTTTGGAAGCTTTGTTTAGAATAAAGAAATCTGGAATGCGAACTAAATCGGGCATAATGTTAGGTTTAGGAGAAACACATGAAGAAGTATTGGAGTCTATGCAGGACTTGAGGTCCGTTGGTACTGATATTATTACTTTAGGACAATATTTACAACCAACTTCAAAGCATATTCCTGTTGCTGAGTTTGTTACTCCTGAAAGGTTCGAGGAATACAAAAGGCGAGGTATTGAGATGGGATTTAGATATGTTGAGTCCGGACCGTTGGTTAGGTCTTCATATCATGCTGAAAGACATATATTTGACATGGCTGAAGCGCAGGATGTGTAGAGTTGTATATTTTTTGAACAAACTTAGTAAGTAAGTGTTTAATATACACTGTTATTATTATAATTTTATAATTGAATAAATAGACGTTAATTTGTTGTAAAATATTTGAATTTTTTACGTAAATTGGCGCCTTAGAATAGAAGTGAAACCGAAAGTATTGATATGAATATGAAACGAAGTAAATTAGTTCTTGGAGGTCTAGGAGTGGCGGCTATTGCAGCAGCGGCGATGATTGCACCAAGTGTTTTAGACAATAAGGAGGCAATAAGGTACTCCCAAGATAGAGGGTCTTTAGAAATTCAAACAGGATCCAATGGTTTCCGTGAATGGGTGAAGTCTACAATGATAGATGTTGAAACAGGCGAAGTAATTGAAAGTAGCAAGCTTAGTCAAATCATTCAAAATTATAAAGCTAACAACCAAAACAAAGCACTTAGTGTAGAATGGTCAGAGTTAGGTCCAGACAATATAGGTGGTAGAACACGTGCAGTTCTTGCCGATCATACGGATATAAATATAGTATGGGCAGGGGGTGTTTCAGGTGGTTTATATAAATCAATCAATGGAGCGAACATTTGGAATCGTGTTGAAACTTTCCCAGGTGGACAATTCATTTCTTCAATTGCACAAGATGCTGGAGGGAATGTTTATGTTGCAACAGGGTCTGGTGAAGAAACTTGGACTGGAGAAGGTCTATTTGTTACATCGGATGGTGGAGTTACTTGGGATATTGTTCCAGGAACAGCTTCTTTTGGTAAAATAAATAGAGTGGCGGCTACGGAATTCAGCTCAACTGTCTATTTTACTCATTCTTCAGGCTTGAAGAAATATACGTTAGGTGGAACTGTTGAAGATGTTACAAGCTATGGTGGTTCTGGAGCTAAAACATTGAATTATTCGCAAGATGGTGAAGCAATTGTTGTAGCATCTAATAACAATGAAACTTGGGTTTCAGTGAATTGGGGACAAGATTTTCAAAAAGTTTCTGCTGTAGGAAGTAATCCTACTAATGGAGAACTAGCTCAATCAGGATATGGTAGAATTGAATATGCTATTTCAAGTAAGAAGTCTGATGGTACTTACTCTATTTATGCAGCTACAACTTCATCAAACAACCAGGGGCAATGGATTTCTTTAGATAATGGAAATTCTTGGCATAAACACACTGCAGCAACTGCAGCAGATATTAACAATGGTGTTATTGATTACCGTAATCAAGGAGGTTATAATAGTGTTGTAAGTTTCGATCCAACAGATGTTGATCGTGTTATTGTAGGTGGTATTGACTTGCATGAATGGAAAAAACAAATTAACAATCCACCATCTGGTGGATGGAATAAACTTTCAATTTGGTTTGCAAGTCCTACAAGTCCTTTGTACGTTCATGCGGATAACCATTCTTTGAGATGGGATAAAAATGATAGGTTGTATATCGGAAATGATGGAGGAATTGGTGTTTCTTTAGATCAAGGTTCAACTTATTATCCTGCCAACAGAGGATATAATATCACTCAATTTTATGCATTCGCTTACGACAGAAACGGAGGTGTTATAGGTGGTACACAAGATAATGGAAGTTTATATAATAATCTTAGAAATGCGACTTATCAAGAGTTTAAAGAAGTTTCTGGAGGTGATGGATTTACAGCTGAAATTTCTTTTTTCAACCCTAATATTTTAATTACAAGTATTTATTCAAATGGATTTTATAGAAGCGCAGATGGTGGAGCATCGGTAAGTAACTTTAGTCCAATTCTTCCTGGTTATGACGCAACAGGTGGTACTTCCTCAGCAGATCATCCTTTTCATACTCAGTTTCACTTAGGTGAATACTATGATACGGATTCAGAAGATTCTGTGATTTTTATTCCTCGTGCAAGTTATGCCGTTGGTGATGTAATTAGAGTCCCAAGTAGAGCTACTGGTGATACTATTGATTATGTTACTCCAACTGCTGTTCAGTATGATGATACTTTGTTTTATAACCCTGCCTTGACTGCAACTGAATATGTTGTTGTTGATGAGGTTACGGGTGATATGTACGATCTAGGTATTTATGATTTTGATCATTTACCTAATAGTTCTGGAAATAACCCTCCAATGGTAAATGATACTATTGAAGTATTTGTACCGAATGGTCCAGATACAGTAATTGTTGCTAGTGTAGACCCTTATAACTTTTATTACGGATCTAATGCATCAGGACCAGGTATTACTCCATTTGGAAGAGATACTGTTCGTTTGGGTGTTGCATGGGATACTTTAACTGTTCAAGATCCATTCCAATCATGGTTTGTGTTTAGTACAAACAAAAACGGTGGAGAAATCTGGGGAACACGTGATGCATTGAGATTGTCGGTTACAACAACAACATGGGTTCGTTTGATGGAAAACATTGGTTCAGCTGGTAATTTAGATGTTGCATTTAGTAAAGATTTAAATAATATGTATGTAACAGCTGGAAGTTCAGTAAGAAGATTAACTGGACTTGGAGAGGTATATTCTACTGACCCAGACTTTAAGACTAAACTTAATCTTGATTTAGGAGCAACTGCAACAACATCTACTGTCGTAGCAACTGGTTCTTTCACAGGAGTTGGTGTTAATCCAAACAATGAGAATGATTTAGTAGCTGTTCAAGGATTTAACGGTTCAGTTTTCCGTTCTTCGAATGCAGCTTCATCAAGTCCTACTATGACCGCTGTAGGTTCACAAAACGGATTAGCATTTTATGATATCATCATTGATAGAGATGATAGCGATGTTTTATTTGCTTCAACCTACCAAGGAGTTTCCTTATCAGAAGATGGAGGTGCTACATGGTTAGATGTTTCTGATCCTAAGTTTGCAGGTGTTCCTACTTATGAAGTACGTCAATCATGGAGAACATGGGATGAAGGAAATAAAGTTCCTGGTAAAGTGTTTATGGGATCATTTGGTCGTGGTATTTGGTCAACTGATGCTGTGTTAAACGTATCAACTAATGATCCAATTGAAGATGTGATTAAAGATAAACCATTTAAGTTAGAGCTTTATCCAAATCCTGCTCGTTATAACTCAACTCTTGTAGTTGACATCAAGCAAAGTGATTTATTAGATATTCAATTCTACAATATCTCTGGTCGTTTGGTGAAAAGAATTCAAAAAACAAATGCTCACGTAGGGCGTAACGAGATTAATTTCAGCGCATCTGAATTGCCTCAAGGTACTTACATTATCAGAGTACAAAGTGGTAGTCAAGTTGAGAATACTAAGTTTGTGAAAATGTAATCTTAGATTAATTCAAAATATAAGCCCTGACTTTATTAGTCAGGGCTTTTTTTGTTTATTTATTTCCCAAGAATTCCATAAGACTAATACTTTTCTTTATCGATATATTTAATTGGAAAACTTGTCTAATGTTTCAAATACGAGAATCTGAATTGCTGACTACTTTTGATTGAGCTGACGGGCTTTTAATTCATCTTTTATAGTAGATTATTGCTTGATACTTAACTATAGTTTCTACTAAATGGGTTAGTAAATTTGGAGCTCTTTATATATTTATGAGAGAAATACGTGCCATAAATACAGCAAGCCTTTTGATTTTAGGTTATTTATTTATTGGTCTTAGATAGATTTAAAACTATGGACTTTAGTGGATCTTACTTTTGTTGCCAAATAAGACCCTATTTCATCTAATGTATAACTATTTTGATAAGTATAGATTTAATATTTTAGCCAACCTAAGTTACCTTAAGTCGGTAGTGGTTAAGTGTTGAGACCTTTTTAGAACTTGAAATGTGTAGCAACCTAACCTAACTAGCCTATTGCTACTATCTTCAAATTTGGCAAACAGGAGAATTATTTTTATGATGGCTTTACTGGTGATTTCTTGATTTGATAGTAGAAATAAAAAAAGCTCTAACAATATTGTTAGAGCTTTTACAAATTTCACTAATTGTAAATTATATTTTCATTACATCAACTTCTTTGGCATCAATCAACGAATCGATTTTTTTAACAAAAGCATTTGTGACTTCTTGAACCTCTGTTTCTGCTGTTTTAGCATCATCCTCTGAAAGCCCATCATTTTTTAATTCTTTGATATAGTCCATCGCATCCTTTCGGTTGTTTCGGATACTCACCTTAGCATGTTCTCCTTCAGCTCTTGCTATTTTACATAAATCTTTTCTTCTTTCTTCAGTAAGCATTGGAATGGTAATTATCAACATCTCACCATTATCTTGAGGAGCTAATCCTAGGTTTGCGTTAATTATTGCTTTTGCACAATCACTTAAAATATTTTTTTCCCATGGTTGAACAGTTAAAGTTCTTCCGTCTAAAGTTCCAATATTAGCTACTTTACTTAAGTTGGTCATACTACCGTAGTAATCTACCATAACACCTTCAAGCATGTCTGGAGTTGCTTTTCCAGTTCTAATTTTTCGCAATTCAGTTTCAAGGAAAGTCAAGCTTTTATTATTTGCCGACTTAAACTCACTTATAGTTTCATCTATTTCTGTCATAATTTTTAGTTATTTAAAACCTTGGAATATAAAATGTAAATTTAATAAAGAATACTTTAAGCAACAATAGTTCCTACTGATTCTCCCATTATGATTTTTTTCAAGTTTCCGGCCGTATTGATGTTGAATACAATAATTGGAAGATCATTTTCCTTACACAATGTAAATGCTGTCATATCCATAACATTTAATCCATTGGAGTATACATCATCGAATGAAATTGTGTCATATTTTTCCGCTGTCTCGTCTTTTTCAGGATCTTTGGTGTAAACACCGTCCACTCTTGTGCCTTTGATTATTACATCGGCATTGATTTCAATGGCACGTAATGATGCTGCAGAATCTGTTGTGAAATAAGGGTTTCCTGTTCCGGCTCCAAAAATTACAACACGTCCTTTTTCTAAATGTCGAACAGCTCGTCTCCTAACATATGGTTCTGCAATTTCTTTCATTTCAATAGCCGAAAGAAGTCTTGAATCAATTCCTGCAGTTTCTAATGCGGATTGAAGAGCCATAGCGTTAATCATTGTGGCTAACATACCCATGTAATCTCCATGAGTTCTGTCCATTCCTCCTTCTTCTGCTTGAACGCCTCTGAAGATATTCCCCCCTCCAATTACGATTCCTAATTCAACACCTAAGTCGGTAATTTCTTTGATTTGCTCTGCATACTTGGTTAATCTGGCATTGTCAATTCCGAATTGTTTATCTCCCATAAGTGACTCACCACTTAATTTTAACAGAACTCTTTTATACTTCATGGTCAAGAATCGTTATACGTTTATAAAATTTCTACAAAATAAGACAAAAAAAAGAGAGAAACAATGTTCTCTCTTTTTTTACTTTAAATATTGATTAGCTTAATGAAAAGCGTTTAAAATCTGTAACTGTCAATCCAGACTCAACTGAATTTAGGAATTTTTCAACATTCATTTTGTTGTCACGAACGAAGTCTTGACTTAACAAAGTGTTTTCTTTAAAGAATTTATTCAATCTTCCTTGAGCAATTTTATCTGCCAAGTCAGCTGGTTTCCCTTCTTCAATAGCTTGTTCTTTACCTACTTCTAGTTCACGATCAATTACTTCTTGTGCAATACCTTCTTTTTTCAAAGAAATAGGATTCATTGCAGCAACTTGCATTGCAACTTGTTTCCCAGCATCTTCACTTGCAGAACCTGATTTGTTAAGGCCTACTAAAGTAGCTAATTGATTTCCAGGGTGGTTGTATGCTACAACAGAAGTTGCACTTACTTTAGCGAAGTTAGTTAAATCTAACTTTTCACCAATTACACCAATTTGCTCAACAAGCTTCTCATCAACTGTTAACTTCTCGTTGTACTGTAGTTTTTTTAATTCTTCTACAGAAGTAACGTCATTTTTGATACCAATTTCTAAAATTGATTTAATGAAGCTTTGGAAATCTTCGTTTTTTGCAACAAAATCAGTTTCACAGTTAAGTTGAATCATGTATCCCACTTCACCTTTAGATTCTGCAAATATAAGACCTTCTTTAGCTTCGTTGTCTCCACGTTTTGCCGCTACTTTTTGACCTTTTTTACGTAAAAAATCAACTGCTGCTTCCATGTCTCCATCAGCTTCAACTAAAGCCTTTTTGCAGTCCATCATTCCTGCACCTGTTTGTTTTCTTAAGTCATTTACCTGACTAGCTGTAATTGCCATAATATCTTAAATTACAAAAATTATTATTCTGATTTATCTTCAGCTTTAACTTCAGTTTTCTCCTCAGTTTTTGCTTCAGATTTCTCTTCTACTTTTGTTTCTTCTTTTTTAGAAGCTTCTTTTTTGGCTGCTTTTTCTTCGTCAGCTTTCTTTTTGTCTTCTTTTTTCTTTGCTTCTTCTGCTTTTTTATCCTCCTCTTGTTTAGATTTGGCTGTTTTGCGTTCTGCTAAACCTTCTTCTATTGCAGCGATAACATGGTCCATAATGATTGCAACTGATTTAGATGCATCATCATTAGATGGAATAGGGAAATCAACTAATTTTGGATTTGAATTAGTATCAATCATTGCAAACGTTGTAATTCCTAAACGAACTGCTTCTTTCAAAGCAATGTTTTCTTTCATTACATCAACAATGAAAATAGCCGCTGGTTGACGAGTCATGTCAGCGATAGAACCAAAGTTCTTTTCTAATTTTTCACGTTGTCTTGTAATAAATAATTTCTCACGTTTAGATAACGTATCCCAAGTACCGTCAGATTGCATTTTGTCGATAGTCGCCATCTTACGGACAGACTTTCTTGTAGTAGCAAAGTTCGTTAACATACCACCTGTCCAACGTTCTGTAACGTAAGGCATGTTGATAGCTTTAACTCTGTCTGCAACTATTTGTTTTGCTTGTTTCTTAGTAGCAACAAATAAAATCTTTTTACCAGATTTTGCAATTTGTTTCATAGCTAAACAAGCTTGCTCTAAATGAGCGATTGTCTTATTTAAATCAATAACGTGAATACCCTTTTGCTCATCAAATATATAAGGAGCCATTGCTGGGTTCCACTTTCTTTTGAGGTGACCAAAGTGTACACCTGCATCTAAAAGTTCTTTAAAATCTGCTTTTTTTGACATTTTAATTTTTTGTTTCGTGTTTACGTTCCTTTAGTAATCAATAATAGAGGGTTCTTTCGAAGGGTACTCCACCATTTGGATACTAAACAAGCGCCAAATAAAGTAATTGTAAGTCTAACGTTTCGAGAATTGAAACTTCTTACGTGCTTTTGGTTGACCTGGTTTCTTACGCTCTACCATTCTTGGATCACGTGTCATTAAACCATGTTCTTTTAATAAAGGCTTGTGCTCCTCATTAACTTTTACCAATGCACGAGCGATTCCTAGACGAATTGCTTCAGCTTGACCATTGATTCCTCCACCGTGTACGTTAACTGTTACGTCATATTGACCTAAAGTTTCTGTAACTGCAAAAGATTGTTGTACCTTAGTTTGTAAGGTTGCAACTGGAAAAAATACTTTGTAATCACGTTTGTTTACAGTAACGTTACCTTTACCAGGCTTCATGTAAACACGAGCTACAGAAGTTTTTCTTCTTCCTAATGTGTTGATAATTTCCATACTCATTATTTGATTGATTCTAGATTAATCGTTTCTGGCTTTTGTGCAGCATAATCATGCTCAGTTCCAACAACAACCTTAAGGTTTTTGTATAACTGACTACCTAATTTGTTCTTAGGTAACATGCGTTTTACAGCCATTTCTACTAAACGTTCTGGACGTTTTTCTCTTAATTGCGCTGCAGTCAAAGAACGCTGACCTCCTGGAAAACCTGTGTGACGAATGTATGTTTTCGTCTCCCACTTATTACCCGACATTGCTACTTTCTCTGCGTTGATTACGATGACGTTGTCACCACAGTCTACGTGAGGAGTGAAATTCGGCTTGTGTTTTCCACGGATTAATTGCGCTACTTTACTTGCCATACGCCCTAGCGTTTCGCCTTCTGCGTCAACCAATAACCACTTCTTTTCAGCGTTTTCTTTATTGATAGAGACAGTCTTGTAACTTAATGTATCCACTTTGTTAATTTTAAAAATAAGACAATAATCCCAAAATTTGGGGATGCAAATATATAACTTAAAGATTTGAATAACAAATACCCGTTGAAAAGATTTTAAAAAATGTTTGAGTATGCGTTACCGTGAAGATGGTAAAAAGACAAATATAATTATTTATTCCCTTAATTTTAAATTGACTTTATCTATTGCTGTAAATTAATTGATGGTCCGCAAAATAGTTGTTAGAATCATTGGAGACTGAGGTTTAGTTTGATAATTATCCTTGCTATGTATTGTTGTTATACATAATCAAATTTTCGCAGCTACGAAATAATATTCAGAACTTGAATCGAAATGATTGACAAATTCTTTTATGCTTAACGGATTCTTCTCTTTTAAAAAAGATTTCAGCGTGAACACTTTTAATCCTACTTCTTTGGTGATATAGCAGTAAATATCTGAAGGATTAGTTCCGTAGTAATCACTTGCTCCTTTTCCACATTCAAATAAAGTGATGGGCTTGTTCTTGCTTAATGTCATTTGTGCCCCTTTTAGCACTTCAAATTCTCCGCCCTCGACGTCTATTTTGATGAAATCTATTTTTTCTTTGAGAGAGATTATATCATCTATGGTCTTTACTTCAACTTCGATTTCTTCTATCTCGGGGTTTTTGATAGCATATTTTCTTTGTTTGATGCCACTGTAAGCTGGTGCATTTTTGACCAATTGGAAAGAAGTCTTTCCATTTTTATTAGATAAAGCGTAAGGATAAATTTTTGCTTGATTTTCAAATTTTAATTTTAGTTCCTTATATAAGTAAGGAATAGGTTCAAAAGCAAAGTGTTTGCCTTGAGGTGAATATTTTAACATCAAATTTAAAATTTCACCTTTATGACAGCCTACATCAATGCAATTATGGTTCTTTTGGATATGCTTTTTCATGATAGCCTTAGTTAGCCTATCATATTTGAGGTTTTTAGTTAAATCTACATGAAAAAAGATAAAAACTTCTCTTATTATGTCCTTAATATCCATTAAAATATCCCTTAATTTTAAAAATTTAATACCGATTATCTATTTCAGCAAAAAAGAATTTGCAAAATAAGCACCATTTTTCTATTCTCTTACATTAATCTTCATTTTTTAGCCTTTATTTGATGAAATTAGAATCCTTTTGAAAGTATGATTGTCTCATTTTCATTATTCTTTTGGCTTTTTTTCTTTTTTATCGTTTCGCAATAATTGTCTTTTCTATAGTTGAGATTCATAAAAGGACTGATATTTATTGGATTCAATTTTAAAATTTGTCTTTCTAATTTTGTTTTATCTTTGAGAACTTACAAATTATTAAACATAAAAAAATGAATAGACGTTTTGTCATTTTGATACTTTCAGTGATTTTTATTACTCAAGTGTCCGCTCAAAAAGAGTTATCCCTTGAGCAAGCTGTCTCAGGACAATATCAACAATTTTATCCTGATCACGTTTTTGGTTTTGAGTGGATTAAGAACCTTGAAAAATATTCATATTTAAAACAATATCAAACCTTAGTAATTGGTGAGATAGGAGGGGAAGAGAAAGAAGTACTGCATATTAGTGATATTAATGATGCTTTAGATGTGAAATTTAATTATTTCGCTGGGCTTAAATGGAAAGATGAGAATACTTTTGTTTTGAATCTACGAAATGTGATTGTTACGTTTAATATTAAAACTAAAAAAGGAACGAAAATCGAACTCCCTGAAAATGCAGAGAGGATTACTTTTGACAATCAATATCATAATGTTGCATATACTATTGATAATAATCTTTATCTAAGTTTGGTTGAGCAATTTAATGAAATAGCGGTAACCGAAAATACAGATCATAACATTGTTTCAGGTCAAGAGATTGCAAGAAGCGAAATGGGCATAACACAAGGTATATTCTGGTCAAATTCTGGAGAAAGCATAGCGTTTTACCAAAAGGACGAATCTGCTGTACATGATTATCCACTTCTTGACATTACAGAAGTGCCTGGGAAATTAAGTTCCATTAAGTATCCAATGACTGGTCAGCCTAGCGAGAAAGCAAGTTTGGGAATTTATATGTTGGAGAATAAAAAAACCTCACTTATAAAAACCGAAAATGGAGAAGAGAATTATTTAACGAATGTAAGTTGGACACCTGATGATCAATTTATATTGTTGGCTGAAGTAGCTAGATCTCAAAAACACATTTGGGTTCAAAAATATAAATCGGATGGTGCATTGGTAAAAACTTTGTTTGAAGAAAAGAAAGATACCTGGGTAGAGCCTGAAAAGCCGGCTCATTTTCCATCTGATAAGAGTAACGATTTCGTTTGGGTTAGTGAGCGTGATGGATTTGATAATTTATATTACTATTCTATTGATGGAGTTTTAAAATCTCAGTTAACAAAGAATAATTTTATGTTGAAAGATGTTGTTGCCGCGCAACAGGGTGAAGTGTTTTTTACTGCCACAGGTGAAAGTCCTTTAAATACAATGTTGTATAAGGTTGATTTAAAAGGAAAGCAACAATTGTTAACAAAGGATGAAGGAACACATAGTGTTAAGGTGAATAGTTCTGGAGAGTATATTTTTGATCAGTATTCTTCTCATGCCATTCCAAATATTGCGAAAATCCGAAAGTCAAATGGAAAGGAGATTAAGCAAATGCTTGAGGCTAGTAATAAATTAGCTGAATATAAATTGGCGGAAGCTGAGATTAAATCTATAAAATCCAGAGATGGTGTTGATCTGTATACACGAATTATTAAGCCAAGAGACTTTGATCCTTCAAAGAAATATCCTGTTTTGATTTATGTATATGGAGGTCCACATGCACAATTGATTACGAATAGTTGGTATGATGGTGCGAGTTTATGGATGCATTGGATGGCGAATCAAGGATATATTGTTTTTACGTTGGATAATCGCGGTTCTGGAAATAGGGGGGTTGATTTTGAGCATGTTATTCATCGTAATCTTGGTGTTGTAGAGCATCAAGATCAATTGGATGGAGTGAATTATTTAAGCGGACTTAATTATGTTGATACAAGTAGAATTGCCGTTCATGGCTGGAGTTATGGTGGGTTTATGACGGTGTCCATGATGTTGAAGTCACCTGAAATCTTTAAAGTTGGTGTTGCTGGGGGACCAGTTACAGATTGGAAATACTACGAGGCAATGTATGGTGAACGCTATATGGATACTCCAGATGAAAATAAGGAAGGATATGCTAATTCAAGTTTGTTAAATCAAGCTGAAAATTTAAAAGGTGATTTGTTGTTGATACATGGTACTTCTGATCCAGTTGTTGTAATGCAACATAATTTATCTTTGGTGAAGACTTTCATTGATTTAGGAATTCAGGTTGATTTCTTTCCTTATCCTATGCATGAACATAATGTGAGAGGAAAAGATAGGGTTCATTTAATGAGAAAGGTCTTGGATTATGTGATAGAAAATAATAAATAATAATATTTAAATAAAAAAAAATGGCAGCAATTCATTTAATTGCTGCCATTTTTTGTTTAATAATCTATCGAATTTTCGTTTTGCTTAATAACTTCGAAATCATTTTAACATCTTCTAAAGTAGGTTCTTCTGCAATACAATCAACTGACAAAGAGGATATGCTTTTTTGCAATTGAGAAAAAGCTAGTTTAACCATTTCATTGTGGTCAAAAGCCATTTCAGGCAATTCTTTCATAGTAATCCATTGCGCCGATTTTGCATCGTCGTTTCCATTTGGTTGAGTGCCCTTCTTTTTCATTAGAATGTAATGAGCTATAGAAATTACTCTAAATCGTGGATCTCTTTTCACTTCTCCAAAAGTTCCAAATTGCTTAATGAATTTTAGTGAGACGCCAGTTTCTTCTTTTAATTCTCGTATGGCAGCTGTTTCTGGTGATTCTTTATCTTCAATGAATCCTCCAGGTAGAGCCCAGGATTTGCCATTGATAGCTTTTTTACGTTCAATAAGTAAAAGGTAAAGACCTGTCTCATCGTAGCTAAATATTACAGCATCAGCTGCGATTTTTATGTTTTGTTGAATACTCAAAATAATTTTTTAGTAAGTGGTGTGAGGATATTTATCTAAGGCCTTTTCTATACAAACAAGTGCTTTTTCAAGTTCCTTTTTCTCTAAAACATAAGCGATACGCGCTTCTTTTTTTCCTAATCCAGGTGTGGCGTAAAATCCGCTTAATGGTGCCATCATAACTGTGTTTCCTTGGTATTCGAAGTCTTCTAATAGCCACTGGCAGAAATGCTCGGTATCTTCAACTGGGAATTCAGCCACAGCGTAAAATGCTCCCTTAGGTTTTGGACAGTTTACCCCCTTTATTTTATTCAGGCCATCTACCATTATATCACGACGTGCAACATATTCAACAGTAACCTCATCAAAATAGGATTGTGGTGTTGCTAAAGCTCCTTCAGCAGCGATTTGAGCGTAAGTTGGTGGCGAAAGTCTTGCTTGAGCAAATTTCATCACAGCATTCAAGAATTCTGTGTTTTTTGAAATCAATGCTCCAATTCTAGCGCCACACATTGAGTACCTTTTGGAAACAGAATCAATTAGAATTACATTTTCTTCTAATCCTTTTAAGTTCATTACTGAGTAAGGAGTTGCACCGTCATAACAGAATTCTCTATATACTTCATCAGCAAATAAGAATAAATCCTTTTCTTTTACAAGAACACTTAGTTTCTCAAGTTCTTCCTGCGTATATAAATATCCTGTTGGATTTCCTGGATTGCAAATTAGAATTGCTTTTGTTTTAGAAGTGATTTTCTTTTCAAACTCTTCTATTGAAGGTAGGGCAAAACCATTTTTGATTGTTGAAGTTACAGGGATGATGTTAATTCCTGCTGCCGTTGCAAAACCATTATAATTAGCGTAGAAAGGTTCTGGAATAATGATTTCATCTCCTGGGTTCAATCCAACAGATAGCCCGAATAATAATGCTTCAGATCCTCCTGTTGTGATGATGATTTCATCTTTTGTTACTTGAATGTCATTCTTTTTGTAATAATCCGATAATCCTTTTCTGTATGACTCAAACCCCGCAGAATGAGAATATTCTAGAACTTTGACATCTGAATTTTTAATCGCATTTCTTGCTGATTCAGGAGTCTCAATATCTGGTTGACCTATGTTAAGATGTATAACATGTTTTCCGCTTGATTTTGCAGCTTCTGCAAAAGGAACCAACTTTCTAATTGGTGAAGAAGGCATGCTAATAGCTTTTAATGATAATTTTGGCATATTTTCTTTCTGTTTTATTTGCTTCAAAAATAACTAAGACCTTTTGATTAAAGTAGTTTTTTTAAAAAGATTATCTTAAATTAAAAAAATCCATCTGCGTTTATAGTTAGAAAACCATCAATAATCACACCTTAATCAATGAAAGTTACAGTTAAAATATAAATCAAAATATTATTAAATTTTTGCCAACCTTTTGTAACTTCGCTGCGTCTTACTATTGTATTGGAGAAAAATTAATTGGATTGATTTTTGCTAATTACTTTAATAACTTTATATTTGAATTTAATAATTTTTAAAAACCAGTTGCTTATAGAAAAATTTTTACTCTAAAAAACAGAATTACATTTTAATAGTTAATCTCTAAACTGAGTAACAATGAAGCTATCTAAACTAGAAGACAAACAATTGGTTTCTTTATATATTGAAGGTCAAGAAAAGGCGTTCGAAACATTATTGAATAGACATAAAAATAAGATTTATAATTATATTTTTATGAAAATTCGTGATGAGGCACTTTCACAAGATATTTTCCAAGAAACATTTATAAAAGTTATTAAGACCTTGAAAAAAGGTGCTTATAACGAAGAAGGTAAGTTTTTACCTTGGGCTATGAGAATTGCTCACAATCTGATGATAGACCATTTCCGAAAAACAAACAAAGTTCGATTGATTTCTGAATCAAGTTCTAAATCTGCAGATTATAATATTTTTGATATGTTAGAATTGCAGGACAATAATATCGAGGATGATATTATTCACAATGAACTCGTGAGTCAGATGGTAGGTTTAATTGATCATTTGCCAGAATCTCAACGAGATATTCTAAATATGCGAATTTTTAAAGAGATGTCTTTTAAAGATATTGCAAAGAAAGAAAATGTAAGTATAAACACAGCATTAGGTAGAATGCGTTACGCCTTAATTAATATTAGAAAATTAATTGAAAAACATAATCTTCTAACTCCGCTTTCACAATAGTAAATTCTATATTATTTTACCATGTTAAAACTACAGCTTTTGTGCTGTGGTTTTTTTTATGGATTTACATTTATAATAGAATGTTGTGGTAAGCCTTCTACAATTGAGGAGTCTCCAATTATTTCAATTTCTTTTACCATTATTTTAAAAGTTTTATCGCCAGATATGACTTCAACTTCATTGTTTCTTATTGCTTTTGATGGGATTTTAACTGGATCATTTGCAATTTTAAATTGTACACTGTTTTTTAATAGGCTGCTTTCTTGTGAGAATATTGAAAAATAGACCTCAATTGTCGAAGAATCAGAAAGGAGTGTGCCTGTTTCAAAAAACCTGCCTTGTGTTAAAAGTTCCCCATTATTTGACGTAAAATCAATTGTGTCGTTTCTATTTATCCTATTTAATTCCGAAATTGGAATATGTGACACTATTTGGTATGAATTCTTTTTTGCTAATTTAAGAATCGTTTTCCCAGGTTGGATGGTGGATTGTGGATGGATTTTGCATTCTATTATCAAACCGTCAAATGGAGCGAGATAAACATAATCTTCTGCTTTTCGTTCAATCTCCTTAGTTTTATAATATTTACTGAAAACATTTAATCGATTTAAAAGCTCTTCTTCCTTTTTTGAATTCATTTCGGGTAAGGTGGGTAGGGGAAGAGTTCTTTCAATTTGGCTTTCATAGTCTATCCATTTATTAGTTGCGTCTGGTGCTTTATCTCTGATGGATAAAATTAGTTTTTGAATCAATTCCATGAATTCTGACCTTACGGTGAGAATCTCATATAAAGCCTCAAGTCTTTCAACTTTTATTAGAACTTCATTTTTTTTAAATTCTCTTCCTACATATAAGCTCGCATTGGTTTTATCAAGCTTCCCTGAAACTTTCATTTGAACATTTTCTACTGTTTTTGCCGAGATCACGCCGTTAAGCAAGAGTTTTTTTTGTGAATAAACCTCAAAAAGTTGCGGTTTATCAGTATTTTCAATACTTAATTGTTCATTGGCTTTTTGTTTTTTATTATTGGAAATAAAAAATATTATGGTAATTAGACCAATTATGATTAATGAAAACAGAATATTTAAGAATTTATATGATTTCATTCACTTTTTTTGAGGTAAAAGTAGCGGAATTACTGATGAAACTGAGTATATTTTTAAATAACTTATGTTTGAAAAAAATCAAAAAATAGTAATTTTTAAAATTTAATAGATCAAGGTGGTATTAAGTATATATTACTAAATTATCCCATTATAGTGAGTTTTGTTAATAAAAATGTTGAAAAGCAAGGAGTTTCTGCCGTTGAGAACGGGTCAATATTATTTACCTTTGTATATAGAGTAATTCTAAAATCGCAATATGCTAAGTACACTTTTTAAAAAGAAAGTTTCAGATGAACAACTTGCTAATGTCTTTGTAAATGGCGTTTTAGACGTTATTGACAAAGGTTTTGAGGAGGTTAAATCAATAATGAAGGAAGATCCAGCATTTGTTAAAAAACCTCAGCTTGATAAGATGGCGGATGGTCATTTTGCAATGATTGTAATTGTTGGGAATATCAATGAATTAGGTGGTTCCTTTTCATCTCACATGTTACAATCTCTTGAGCCTTTGATTTATAAAAAGATTGCTGATGCTTTTGAAATGACGAATCATGAATTTGAAGATCATGTTAAGGACTACTCTAAATTTATGTCAAGAGTAAATCATCCTTCTAAAGTTACATTATATAGTATGTCTAAAGCGATGTTCTATAAATATAAATTGAATGACTTTCAAGATGATTACTTTAAAAGTATGGATTCTCCAAATCCTTTGTTTCTAAAGAGAATGGATGAAATAATGAAGAATTTTTTATGGAATTGGGAGGCTTTCTTTAAGCGATACAAAGTCCAAATGTAATGCTTAATTAATTGTCTAGGTATCTTCTTTCCAATAATTTACCCCGCTTACTTTACCATTAAATAAAATATTAAACCAAAAAAAAACTCCATATACTTATGGAGTTTTTTTTGGTTATTCTTTTATATTAAGTTCTATTCCCTTTGGAGTTCACCATTTTTCCAAGAGTCAATAAATCTACCCCAAGCTGCAGGATTCAGCAGGTTGTTCATTGGTGCTTGACCTTGGGTGTATATTTGAGTTAATCTTTGTTCGGTTTGCCAGTTATATGATAATTTTCCGTCTGTTGGTACTCTTGATGCAATAAATGCAAGGCTTTCACCCGAAAGTTGTTTTTGAGCTCTTCTTAAGGCATCGTCATATGGATCCATTTCGACAAAAGCTCTAGCAAAATCTTCTCTTGAAGGCCAAGGGTAAATATCTACTTCTGGAAGTAGTAAGGTATCTGGCGTCATTACGTGAATGATAGAATATCTAGTTTCATTTAAAGAGTCGGGTACAATGTAAGAACTTGTTTTGTATCCAAAAGCATTAAAGAGAATGGTGTCGCCAGGACGAGTAACAAAACTGAAGTACCCGTAATAATCTGACATTGTTCCTTTTCCAGTTGTTTTGTCTATAACTGAGGCATATGATACTTGATCTAGACTGTCACTAGAGACTAAGACTCCTGAAAATTGGATCAAATCTCTTTTGTTTCCATTGTTTTGAGCGTTTAAAGAGAAAGAAAAACCAATAAATAAAGCAAATATAAATGTAATGAATCGCATACGTTTTGTTTTAATCAATAATACAAAAAAATACTCAAATTTTTAAATTTGAATTGTTAAAATAACCTTTGAAGTTCTTCCTTTACTAGTTTGATCGTAATTTCTGTTGGCAATTCGTCAAGTTCACCAATTATTTCAAAAATCTTATTACTTAACTCAATGGATGTTGCATTTTCTCCGAGTGCCTGTGCAGCAACATTTATAATTTTAATCGTTTCCTCTTTGCTTTTCTTTACCATTTCCCACACAGATGTGGATACAAAAATTTGTTGTGCTACATTGTGGTCAAACTCACTTCTGATATTACTTAATAAAGCAGACTGCAGCATTATTGCAGAATTATTAGGTTCATGTAAGCGCATTATTAAGCTTTGTGGATTAATACGTTCTAATAATAGAACAACTCTTTGGTATGCTTCCATTCTAGGTTCTAAAAAGAATTTTTGACGTTCTTTTTTTAAATCAATATTCATGTTGGTAATTTCACGCTCATTCTGTTTTTTAAGAAAAGCCATGACAACAAAAATTACTGCTAAGGCAGGGACAAGGGCAACAATTATAAAAGTTATATATTCCATTTGATTATTATAAGATTACATCAAAAATAACATGCTTTCATTAATATCTTCCTCTAAAACATATAAAATTTATTAATGTGGTTAAAATCAACTTCAATAAATGATTTTCATTAAATTTGTTTGTTGCCTTACGAATGTTCCTTTGTTTTAATAGTATCAATTATTTACAATGGTTTATAGCCAACCTTTTACTTGCAAAAACGTTCAATAATATAGAAAATGCTGTATGTGGAAAAAATATATTTTTTTATTCTTGATTTTTCTAACGGCTGTAAGTTGTAGAAAAGATAAGGTTGCTTGGACTTCTGATTGGGTGGTTCCTCTCATCAACGATACCCTTTTAATAAATGATTATGTGAATGATTCTACTTTAGGAGTCAACAATAATCAAACAATTCAAGTAATAGTTGATAGAAATTTAATTGATTTAGATCTCTCTTCTCTCATTGAAATTCCAGATACATCAGTAGATCAATCTTTTAGTATCGCTTTTCCTTCCATTGAATTCGCGCCGGGTTCCAGCTTTATTGATGAGGTGAAGGAACATGAATTTTCTTTTGAAGATATTGCGTTAACAACAGCTAGAATTAAGTCTGGAATTGCCTCAATTCGAATTGAAAATCCGGTATCTACTATAGGGGTTTTTACAATTTCCTTGCCTGGTGTTTATAAAAATGGAGTTGAATTTTCTATAACTCAAAATGTTGCTGGTGGAACTGGAGCAAATCCAGGTATTGGTACATTGATTTTAGATTTGTCTGGTTACACAATTGATATGACTGGGGTTACAGGTCAATTGTATAATGTTATTCAATCCAGAATGAAGGTGGTTACTGATCCTCAGGGACCAACTGTTTCAATTACTAATCAAGATGTTTTTAAGACCAAAGTGACATTTGAAGGACTAACAGTTGATTATGCAAAAGGATACTTTGGTAACATTGTATTTTCAGATACTACATCGGTTGATTTAGAAGCGCTTTCGAAAATTATTGGAGGAGCCATAAATATCGAAGATATTAATTTGGAAATGGTGATTAGAAATGGAATTAAAGTTAGAGCTAAAGGTCAAATTACTAAGTTTGAGAGTGTGAATTTCGGAAATAATGCAGTTGAATTAGATCATCCACTTTTTGGTCAAAATTTTAACATTGATCCTGCTTTAGGTTCTTGGAATAATATTGTTCCATCTGAACTTTCATTTTTATTTGATCAATCCACAGGGAATATGGAGGGTTTCCTTGAAAACCTAGGAAGTCAATACAATGTAGGTTATTCAATTGAACTTAATCCTTTAGGGAATACTTCTAGTGGAAATGATGTGATTTATCCTCAAAGTAATTTAGGAATTGATTTAAGAGCAAACTTTCCATTGTTGCTTGGTGCAGATAATTTGACATTGAGAGACACTTTTGAAATTGATTTTAAAAATGATAATAAACTTTTAAGGATAGAGTCAGGGAAGTTAATTTTAAATACAAGCAATAGTTTTCCTTATGGTGCAAAAATAAATTTGGAATTACTGGATGAAACCTATGAAAGCTTGAATCAAATTACTTCTACTGGAGCCATTTCTCCAGCTCAAATTAATGTGAATGGCGATGGTCATGTTCCGATAGATGAAAGTATAGAATTTATTCTTGAGGAAGAAACAGCAGATTTACTTTCGGAAACTAAATTTATTAAAGTTACAGCTGTATTTAACTCAACTAGTTTTAACAACAATACCATTTATGCTAATGCAGCCCTTAAAATTTTATTAATGAGTGAGTTCAAATTAAAAACGGAATTATGATTGCTAAAAGAATGTACTTGATGTTTCTAGGGGTTCTTTTATTGCTTGGTCATTCTGCAAAAAGTCAAGAACTGCTACCTGTATTGTATGATTCTACTGTCGTTAATCATCAATTATCTGTAAATAGTAGTTTGTTTTATCACAGTACTTCTTTATCGAATGAACTAAGCAATAAAATAATCTTTGGTGGTGATATTTCAGATGAGTTGAGTAAAGATGTATTTGATGAACATAATGAGTATAACAGAATAGGCGGAGGAGCAAAATTTAGAATTGCATATAAGGCAGCAGGTCAGGTTTTTAAATCGAAACCTAATTGGGGTTGGATGATAGAGGCTTCAAATGAAATTCATGCATCATCCGATTATTCTTCAGATATTGTGGGACTTGCATTGTTAGGAAATGCTTCGTATTTAGGAGAAACCGTAACTTTTTCTAATTCTTCAGCCGAATTTGTTCAATTTTTGAGTTTGGGTGCCGGGATTCATGATAGAAAAACTAAGAATTTCATATCATTAAATGTTGTTTTACCTCAAAACTATGTTCAGTTATTTGTAAATAAAGGAAGTGCCTCGTTTTCTGAGGATGGCTCAAATGTTGATTTAAGAGTTCAGGGTGAATTGATGGAAGCAATAAGTTCTCCTTATTTTAAAGGCGCTGGAGGTGCAGTAAATTTTGATTTTAATATTCCATTTGGAATTCAAGAAGCATTTAATGGGATTATAAAATTTACTGGAAGAAATATTGGAGCATATCATTTAATAAATTCCAAGTTTCAAGAAGTTGATGCTACAATTTCTTACAGTGGTTTTTCTATTGATGACTTTACAAGTGAAACGGGAATTGCAAGTTTTAAGGATACCTTAGGTGTTTTAGAATCAGAAAGCTCATCCACAAGGTTGTTACCAGGATTTATTCAAGTAGGAAAGGTAGCAAGCGTGCATTCAACTAAAAAGTTGCAATCTACATTTGGAGTTCGAATGTACACTAATGTTATTTATAGACCAATGGTGTATTTAGGATTACATTATCAACCAAGAGGAAACTTCTCATTTGGTACTCAAGGTTCATTCGGAGGTTATGGAAACTTTCGTTTGGGCTTGTATGCTAATTATTCTGGAGATAAAATGATGATTGGTTTGGGAACCGAAGATTTACTAGGAGCGTTATTAAAGAGCCAATACGGCCAGTCAGGTTTAATAAGATTAGCATGGAAATTTTAAGAAAGATAATATTCATTTGTGTTTTTAGCTTTCCTTTAATAGGAATCGCGCAAAGTACTTTTTATAAAAAGTTTACAAGTGGTCCTTTTGATCAAGGTTTTGGGATTGTCCAATTGCCAGACTCAAGTTACGCCATAACTGGTACTTCAGGTGGATTTAACAATGATTCAGGTCAAGCTTTTTTGATGATAATTGATAGTTTGGGAAATCAAAAATGGACCAAGAATTATGGCGATTTTGGAGAGGATATTGGGATGAGAGTGATCCATGTTCCAAATGATGGTTTTTATATAGCTGGCTATACTGGTTCAACTGCGAATGGTGATTTTGATTTTGTTTTATATAAGACAGATTTGTCAGGTAATCTACAATGGGAAGAAACATACGGAGGTGCTGATTGGGATGTTCTTCATGACGCCGCTCTTTTAGATGATGGTGGTTTAATATTAGTGGGCGAAACTGATGGACTATTGTCTCAGGGGAAAGATGTTTTCATGGTTAGAACGGATGCTTTGGGAGCAGAAATTTGGACAAAAACTATACAAACAGCTGAGGATGATTTTGCATCTTCTGTCCTGGTTTTATCTCCAACAGAATTTGTAATCGGCGGTAATATTGGGGATTTTGGTATTTCTAAAGGGATGCTGGCATCATATCATGTTGATGGTACTGAAAATTGGGTAGAAATACTGGATCAAGCAGGTGTTACCAAAGTTAATGATATGGCTTTAGACCAAGGGATAATTTATATGGCGGGCTACATTAAACATCCAACAGAAAATAAAAATGATTTTTGGTATGCAAAGTCAGATTTAAATGGAAATTATGTTGGTCAAAATTTTTTCCAAGGATATTTAAGCGGAGGATATTATAACTCTATCGCTGTGTCAGGAAATGGTGTTTATTTAGGAATGTTGTCAGATTCTCCTGAAATCAACCCTTATCCTGGAGGATTAGATGCATTTGTTCAGCTTTATTCATTTTCAAATATATATGAAGCGGGAGCTACATTTTCTGCTTTTGATGAAGATATGATTAATCAGTTAATTCTTACAAATGATGGAGGAGTTGCATTTGTTGGAACTGCAAGCGACAATCCTTTAAATTCATCTCTTGGTTCAAATGTAATGGTAGCTAAATTAGGGGCTAATGCAGAATCAACTCCAGTTGCTGATAACGGGCTTGACTTAGTTAGTCTTTCAACCGAAGAAAAGAAAATAATTTCGCTTTATCCAAACCCAACAAGTTCATTTATTAATATTTCATCTGAATTGGATCAAAAACCATTTGAATTAAGAAATATCCAAGGAAAGCTTGTTAAGTCTGGAAATATTTCGACAAAATTATCTTTAAGTGAATTGAAAAAAGGAGTCTATTTTCTGCGCATAGAAGATTCAAATCAACTATGGTCAGCCAAAATAATTAAAAATTAGAAGGCTTTATTACCATTCATGAGCTTCTGCACTAAACCAGTTTCCTTGAACACGTAAGGTTTGTTCTATGACATCTCTCACGCAATTGTTTCCACCCTTACAAGGAGATTGATAATGAGATATATTCTTGATTTCAATTGCAGCATCTTGAGGACAGGCTGCAACACCTACTTTTTGCATTACTTTGTAATCAGGGATGTCATCACCCATGTAAAGCACTTCTTTGTCTTCAAAACCATATTTGGATTTTAAGTCATTATAAACATTTACTTTGTTTTTCGCTTTTAGAATTACCTCCTTTGCTCCACCTGATAAAAGTCTGTCTTTCACAGCATTCGAATTGCCTCCACTTATGATGAAAATGTCATATCCCATTTTTGAAGCATACTGAAGTGCATATCCGTCTTTTGAATTTAGTGATCTAACAATTTCATTAGTAAGAAGACTCACATTTCCATCTGTTAAAACACCGTCTACATCAAATATGAAAGTGGTAATTGCTGATAAGCTTATTTTGTAACTCATTATTTATTAATTTCTTTATCGATTAGTTCGCTGAACAAGCGGTATAATTGTTTTGTTTGTGGGTTCTGAATAGAATTGATATGTTTTTCTATAATGTTTGTATCTCCTCTTGCGGCAGGCCCTGTTTGAGCTTCAATTGGAGAAAGCGTGTTTAGTTTTTCAACAGTTTCTTTAATTAAAGGTTTGAGTAAGTCAAAATCTAAATTGTGTTCGTTTAAATGTTGTTGGGCTAAATGGTAAAGGAAATTCGTGAAATTATTTACCAAAACTGCTCCAATATGTGTGTTGTATCTATCTTGAGAATTGGCAATAATCACTTTTGAGCTTAAAGTTTCTCCTAGAGCTTTTAAATCGTTTTGAAATTCGATTTCGTTTGCTTCAATTAAAAAAGGGACCTTCGAAATGTCTATGCTTTTGTTTTGACTAAATGTTTGTAGTGGATAAAAAACTCCTAAATATTTTTTAGTTGGTAAATCTTCTATTCTGATACTTCCTGACGTGTAGGCAATTTTTATATTTGAAGGAAGTTGTGAAATTACTTCTGAGATTGCAAAATCAGCAACACAAACCATGGCTAAACAATCGTTTGGAAACGTGTTTAAAGATTTTAAAACATTAGTTTCTAAGGTCTTGGATAGTTTTTGAGCTTTTGTAAAGTCTCGTCCCCAAACATATTTTATTAGATGTCCATTTTTCTTTAAATGAAGACCTAGATGATGAGCAACCTTGCCTGTACCAATAATTACAATATGTTCCTGTTTTTTGGTCATTCGTTCCTTTGTATCAAACGTTGAATTGGCTCAAAATTAACATTAAAATGCTTACTATATCAGGAAAGCTTTCGTAGATTTGTCGGGTAAAATAGGAAAATACAATGTTAGATAAAATTATAAGGGGAATTTTCTCTATGAAAATGATGACCGTCAGTATGGTGATCTTCGCAGTAGCAATAGCTAGAGCAACATTTATAGAGTCTGATTTCGGTACGCCAGCCTCGAAAATCGCTATATACAACGCAACATGGTTTGAAATTCTTTTGCTTCACCTTTGTGCCTGTTTAATCGTAAATATTTTTAAGTATAAAATGTTCCAAAAAGGAAAATTGGCTACTTTATCTTTTCACCTTTCTTTTCTTCTGATAATTGTTGGCGCAGCTCTAACAAGATATGTTGGTTTTGAAGGTCAAATGAGAATTGGGGAAGGTGAAACTACTAATATTTTGTATAGTTCAACTCCATATTTAACACTCAAGTCAAATGATTTAGTGAATCAATACACGCACAACGAAAAACGTTGGTTATCGGAAGGAGTTGAAAACCCTTTTGATTTTGACTTTCAATTACCGAATCAACCTAAGATTAACGTAGAATATGTTTCTTATAAAGAGGGGATGATAGATTCGCTAGTTGAAGATCCTGAAAACGGAAACAATGCTATCGAACTAATTATTCGTGGAGAAAGTAAGTTTCTTTTTGAAGGTAGTGAAGATGTAATTGGAGGATTAAATTTCTCATTTGAAAATGAAAACCCTTCTCAACCGGGTGTTACAATTACTGAAGAAGGAGGGATGTTGTATATTCTTTCGAATCAACCTTATCAAAGAGTAGATATGTCTATGCTTTCGAAGGAAGATCGAATGACAAATAACATATCACCAGAAGCCATAACTGAGATTCAATCAGACACTCTAGTACCTTTTTATCCGAATCAACTTTATATGTTGGGAGCTGAAAGTTTAGTGTTTAAGGATTTTAGGAAGAATGTTTCAATGAAGAAAATGAAATCTCCTGAAAAAGATGGCGGATTTGACTTCTTAACATTACGACTTTCTACAGATTCTGAAACTAAAGAAGTGGTTGTTGAAGGAAGTTCAAATCATATTCTTCAAGAACAATATATTCAATTTGCAGGCCTTAATTTTGAAATTGGATATGGTGCTAAGCCAATTGAATTACCTTTCGCTATTAAATGTAGGGAATTCCAATTGCATAAATATCCAGGTTCTACGATGGCCAGTTCATTTGCGTCAGAAGTTACAGTTGTAGATTCGGCTAGAGGTGTAAATCACGAACAAAGAATTTTCATGAATAACGTGATGGATTATCATGGATATAGATTTTTCCAATCAAGTTATTTTCCAGATGAATCAGGAACAGTTTTGAGTGTAAATTATGATTGGTGGGGAACGATGGTCACCTACATTGCATATCTAATTATGACAATAGGAATGATTATGTCATTGTTTAATAAGGTAGGTAGAATGAAGGAATTGAATGGTTTGATTAAAAAATCTAGAGAAAATAGGTCTAAAATGTTGAAAACTATCACTTTGTTAATTGGTGTAGGATTAGGTGGATTTTCTTACGCTCATGGAGACGACACTACTCATACACATGAAGATGAACATGTTCATGTAGAGTCTCATGACCATAACAGTCATGCAGGTCACGACCACGCCCATGGCGAGCATGATCACTCTTCTCATTCCACTGTGGTGCCACGAAAGGTTGAAATCAATTACTTGAGTATAGAAGATGCACAGAAACTGGATGATTTATTGGTTCAGGATTATGATGGTAGAATTATTCCTTTTCACACCATGGCGGATAAGTTGTTACGAAAAATTCATCGCGGAGATAAATTCGGAGAATTAAACGCTGTTCAAACCCTAATTGCAATGCATTTATATGGCCCTGATGCATGGCATGATGTTGAAATTGCATTCGTGTCAAACAAGATACGAGATGAGTTAGGCACAGGAAAGTATGTTTCCATAAAAGGAATGGAAGATGAAAACGGAATCTTCAAATGGATGGATGAATATGAAATTGCGCATGGTAAATCTGATGGACAGAAAAATGAGTTTGATAAAAAGTTAATTAAACTTGGTGAGCGGTATACGATTTTGAAAGAAATTTTTCAATTTAAACACCTTAGAATAGTCCCTATACCGGGTGATGATAATGGTAAATGGATATGGCCTTTTGCAATGGAGTTAAGAGAGAAAGATCAAAAAGCAAATACCCTAGCGATGAATCTACTAACAAATCTCTTTGCTGTTTCTCAAAAGGAAGCTAAGTTTTCAGATGCGCAACAATATTTAGTTCCATTAAAGGAATATCAGTGGGAAGAATTAAGGGTTTATGAAAATGAAAACCCTCATTTAGATAAATTGACTCAGAGGCATGTCGATGTTGAAATAGCTTATAATAAATTTAAGGTATTTGATAAAATTCAATCATTTTATTTCTTATTTGGTTTCTTAATGTTGATTCTGTTCTTCTTTAGAACTTTGGTTACTCCAACGCTGAAAAGTGAATCAATTATAAAGAAAATTAATTATGTTTTCTTAGCAGGTGTTATTCTTGTTTTTATAGGTCACGGTTCTGGATTGGCTATGCGTTGGTATATTTCAGGGCATGCTCCTTGGAGTAATGGTTATGAAGCAGTAATTTTTATTGCTTGGTCTACTATTTTGGCTGGTTTGTTCTTCGTAAAAAAGAATCCAGCTGTAATTGCCGCGACTACTTTACTTGGTGCCTTTATGTTGTTTGTAACAGAATTAAACCTGCTAGATCCTGAAATCACACCGCTTCAACCTGTTTTAAAATCTTATTGGTTAATGATTCACGTAGCTATTATTACTTCCTCTTATGGATTTTTGGGTATTTCAATGATCTTAGGATTGGTGAATATGATTTTATATCTTTTAAAGAATAAAAAGAATAAGAAACGCCTTCAAATGAATATCATCGAAATCACATCTGTTTCTGAAATGGTAATGATTATTGGTTTGTTTATGTTAACCATAGGAACGTTCTTGGGAGGAGTTTGGGCTAACGAATCTTGGGGTAGATATTGGGGTTGGGATCCAAAAGAAACTTGGGCACTTGTTTCAATTTTGGTTTATGCCATCATTATTCACTTCCGTTTTATTCCTGCTCTAAGCAGTAAATTCCTTTTCAATGTTTTGAGTTTGTGGGGATTCTCTGCAATTCTCTTTACATTCTTTGGTGTAAACTTTATTTTAGTAGGTCTGCATTCATACGCGCAAGGTGATGGTGTCGCTGAATGGCCAACATCTGTATTTGTAGCCATTGGAGCATTTGGAACCTTTACTTTACTAGCAACAGTAAAGTATTTAATGGACGCTAAAAAAAAATCAAAATAATAAAACTATGAAATTATACGATTTTAAAGTAGATGGTATTAATGGTGAGTCTTTTGACTTGAGTCAGTTAAAAGGTAAAAAAGTTATGATCGTAAACACAGCTTCAGAATGTGGGTTAACTCCTCAATATGAACAATTGCAATCACTTTTTGAATCTACTTCAAACGATAATTTCATGATAATAGGTTTTCCTTCAAATGATTTTGGAGCTCAAGAACCGGGAAGTAATGATGAAGTGGCGTCTTTTTGTCAGAAAAATTACGGAGTATCATTTCCGATGATGTCGAAAGTGTCTGTAAAAGGAGATGATCAACATCCTCTTTATGCTTGGTTGCTGGAGGAAAGTAAGAAGAAAGGAGGTGCAGAAGAAGTTGCTTGGAATTTTCATAAATTCCTAATTAATGTAGAAGGTGAATTTGTTAAGGATGTTCACCCAAAAACGCTACCTAATACAAACGAAATAACAGATTGGATCAATGGTTAAAAAAGTAGAAATATTAGCCTTTGGTGCTCATCCTGATGATGTAGAATTAGCAGCCGGAGGTACTATAATTAAAAGTGTTCAACAAGGAAAGAAAGTGGCCATTGTTGATTTGACTCAGGGAGAATTGGGTTCTCGAGGAACAATTCAAACACGTTATAATGAAGCTGAAAATGCAGCTAAAATTATGGGTGTTGCCCACAGAGAAAATTTGAAATTGGCTGATGGCTTTTTTGAAGAATCAGAAGATAGTTTATTAAAACTAATTACGGCAATTCGCAAATATCAACCCGAAATAGTGTTTGCTAACGCTCCATCTGATCGTCATCCTGATCATGGTAGAGGTAGTGATTTAATTTCTAGAGCTTGCTTCCTTTCCGGATTATTGAAAATAGAAACGAAAATAGAGGGAGAGAAGCAATTACATTGGCGACCGAAAGTTGTTTATCATTATATACAAGATAGGTATTTAACTCCTAGCTTTATTGTTGATGTTTCCGAGCAAAGAGATCTAAAATTTAAAGCAATTTTAGCATATGAAACTCAATTCTTTCATTCAGATATGTCAGGACCCAAAACACCTATTTCTGGTCAAGACTTTTTAGACGCTCTGGAGGCTAGACTTGTTCAGTATGGACGTGATATTGGAACAAAATACGGTGAGGGATTTATCTCGGAAAGACCCGTGGGAATAAATGATATTTCAGATTTTCTTTAAATTTAAATAAATTGACTTTATCTTCATCCTCGAAAAAGAACAATAACCTTTGTTTACAGGTATGAAGTCAGATAAAAAAGTACTGTTTTTAGCAAGTTGGTATCCGAGTGATGAAAATTCAACGCTGGGTAATTTTGTTCAGAAACATGCTGAGTTAGCAAATGAAATCGCTTATGTTGATGTGCTCTATGCCGTAAATTCTAATGCTGTGAAACGCATTACTGTAGTTGATGAGGTTATAAATAATCTACGCACAGTAATAGTATATTATCCTACAGTAAAATCTGAGTTGCCCGGATTATCGTCAGTTATTAAACGTAATTCGTTCTTAAATGCTTTGAGAGAGGGTTTTAAGTATTTGAATTCTAAATATGATCTAGTTCATTTAAACGCTGTTTTTCCTGCTGGGATTTTTGCAAGATGGTTGAAAAAAAAGCATCATATTCCATATGTTGTTACTGTGCATTGGACAGGTTTTTTAGAATGTCATAACGTATATTCATCTTTGCCATTCTATTTGAAAAATACTTTTAAAAGAATTTTTAATGCTGCTCAACAAGTTTTTCCTGTCTCCGATCATCTAGGTAAAGCCCTGATAAACCTCGGTTTGACTGAAGAGTATTCTGTTTTAAACAATGTGGTGAAATCTAAATATTTTTACCCTGAAAAGAAAAAATCAAATTCTAATTCCATTCCTCGTTTCTTACATATTTCAACTTTTGATGATAGCCACAAGAACGTAACAGGAATGTTAAGGGTGTTTAGTAAACTTAAGATTGATTTTCAACTTCATATCATAACCGAAGGAGATGAATTGGACGTTTGGAAGGTAATTACATTTTTTAATATCCCTCATGAGAAATGTATCGTGGAGAGCAAATTAAAGGTGGAGGAAATAGGGGAGGCCATGAGAAAATCGGACTGTTTTGTTCTTTTTAGTAACTATGAAACATTTTCTATCGTTTTGGCCGAAGCTTGGATGTCAGGATTGCCTGTAATCTATAGTCAATGTGGAGGACTTACTGAAATAACTAATTCAAATATAGGTATTCAAATAAAATCTAAAGATGAGGTGGGCCTTTTGAAAGCATTAGAAAATTTCAATGTAAGTAAATATAATCCAGATTTGATAAGTGATTTTTCAAATCAATTTTCTGAAGGAGCTATTAAAAAACAACTTGATAAAGTTTATAGGACATTTTAATCTGAAATCTAATAATAGTTTGCTGATCAGATCATGTTTCATTTAAGTATATTTTGTTCATCTAACAGTAGCAGATGCAATTAAATAGAATTAACTTTGCGTTCATTATTTTAGAAGCCTTAAAAAGTATAACATTATGATCAAGAGTATTTATAGATTTTTATCTCCGAAGTTTCAGACTTTATTTTCAGATTATAAGGTAGATATGAAACCAAGATATGGTCATGGAAAACCTCCACATAAAGAATTGTATTCCATTATCAATGAAAATAGAAATTTATATAAGGATTTTTTGAGTGAGGCGCTACGGTATAAAGATAATATTCAAAATATTAAAAAAACAGGTGAAGATTCTGATGTCAACAATCCAACTTGGAATAATGGATTTTTACCAGGTTTAGATATTGTGGGTATTTATTCAATGATGGCCATTAATAATCCAAAAAAGTATATTGAAGTAGGTTCAGGAAATTCAACAAAGGTTGCTTTTAAGGCTAAAAAGGAGAATGATTTGGATACGGAAATAATCTCAATCGATCCAATGCCACGTGCGGAGATTGATCATTTGGCTGATACTGTAATTAGAAAGCCCTTTGAAGAAATTGATTACAACACAATTCTGGCTTTAGAAGAAAATGATATCCTATTTATTGATAATTCACATAGAATTTTACCCAATTCTGATTCAATGGTGTTTTACATGGAGATTCTACCAAAATTAAAGAAGGGTGTAATTGTTCATATTCATGATATTTATTTACCATATGATTATCCTCAATTTATGTGTGATCGTTTTTATACGGAGCAATATGGTCTAGCTATGTTTATGTTAGCTAATCCTGAAAAATACAATACTATTCTGCCTAATTATTTTATATCGGAAGACAAGGAGTTAAGCGAAATGATAAAGCCTTTTTGGGATCATGCTAACTTGAAAGGTGTTGAAACGCATGGAGGTTCTTTTTGGTTGAAAATTATGTAAACCTTCCTTTACTGAAAAGAATCTAAAGGTTTTCATTGTTTGAATGTTGATTCTAGATTATGTTTTACGCATCGTATTTATTAGGTTTTTTAGAAAAGTTGAATTTGTATTCTGGGCTTTCAGTCTTTGATTAAACTATAAATTGCTGATGATTTGATGTATTGTTATTTAATAATTTGTTAATGTTTGCAGTAGAGATAAGAAGTATTTAAAATTAAATTATGGATTTATTCATTTTTTATCCATCAATTATTGTGTAAAAAGTTTATTTTTGAAGGTAAATCAAAAAAAACACGATAATATGAAAAAAACATTACTTTTAGGAGTAGCCTTACTATTTACTATGGCTATCAATGCCCAAGTAATTTTCTCTGGAATTAGTCCAGCGGCAATTCAAGGGAACTACGGAATGACTTATGGTGAACCAGGAAGTTCTTGGGGTAATCCAGATCTTGGAATTCCAGCTAATTCAGTTGAAGATGAATTAGCGCTTTATGAAACTGATTCAACGGCATGTACAGCAGCCACAAATGCTGCAGCTTTAGCAGGTAAAATCGCAGTAGTTTACAGAGCTGATTGTGAATTTGGTGATAAAGTTATGAATGCAGAGGCTGCAGGAGCAATTGCTTGTGTAATCATTAATAATGTTCCAGGAGCACCAATTTCTATGGGAGCTGGTGTTAACGGTCCTAGCGTTGGGATTCCAGCTGTTATGATTTCAGATGTTGACGGAGCAACTTTAGTTGCTGAAATGCAAAATGGTCCTGTGACTGTTTTTATCGGAAATAAACTAGGTTATTTTTCAAACGATTTAGGGTTGAAAATTTCTAGTATTTTACGTCCAACTTATTCTTCAATTCCTTCTGCAATTGCAACTGATGGGACTGAATATCAAGTTGATGTTGAAGCTTATGGTTTCAACTATGGTAGTTTAGATCAAACAGATGTAACTTTGAACGCAATCATTACTTTGAATGGATCAGAGGTTTATAATGAAACTTCAGCTCCAGTTTCAATTGATTCTGGTGATAGTGCATTGTTTTCTTTACCATCTTTTGCTCCAGCTACTTGGACTGAAGGGTACTATTCTTTAGAGTATTACGTAACTAGTGATGTTTCAGATGATTATGACTTTGACAATACTTTAGAGTCAGATTTCGTAATTAGTGATTCAAAATTAGCTTATGCTAATATTGATGAGACAACAATGATGCCTTCAGAATTGAGCGGATTGAGACCTATAGACGCAAGTGGTAATGCTATTCCTCACTTCTCTTCTTGTATTACTTTTCAGGATGAAAATGCTAGTCGTTTAGCCCCTCAGAGTATTTCTTTCTCTGCATCAAAAGCTACTTCAGCAACTGATCCATCATTAATTGGTGAAGAATTATTAATTCAAGTTTATACTTGGGATGATGTATTTGTTGATTTAAACGATCCTGGATTTACAAATCCTATTGGAAGTTATGCTGAAATTATGCTTGGTGATTATGAGTATACAGCAGATATTCCTGGAGAGGTTGTTACGGCTTCATTTGACAATAATGACATCGTTGCTTTACAAGATAACCAACGTTACCTTTTCTGTGTAAATACTTTTAATGCTGAATTGTACTTCGGTCACGATGCTTCAAGAGATTATACTTATAACCGTGATTATTATGTTCAACCATTATTCCCGATTGAAGCTAACCCAGGTTCTTTCAATCCAAATGGATTCGGTCCTGAGACAGTTCCTGGAGTAACGGTTTCATTTATTGATGCAAATACAGTTAATTTGAAAAATGAGAAATTAGCAATCAAAATGAATGCTTATCCTTCTCCTGCTTCTGATATCTTAAACGTAGATTTCAATAGTAATGAAGTAAATAAAGTAGAATTGATAAACATGATGGGACAAACAGTTGTTTCTCAAAATGTTTCTAACAATGTTGAAACAACTACAATGGATGTTGCAGGTGTTGAAAACGGAGTTTATATCGTTAAGGTATACTTGGATAACAACATGACTCATACAATGCAAGTTGTTGTAAATCACTAATAAGATTTAAAGAGTTTTATAGAAAGGGCGACATTTATGTCGCCCTTTTTACTTTGCTGATGTTTACTGAAAAATAGTGAGATTCCATTTGAAAAGGGCCTTGATAAAATTTGTAGCAGTTCTTTTTACGCCAATATGCTATCAGATTAACCGATTAGGGGCGAGGGCGTTATTGTTTTAATATTGTAGCAGGAATTTAATCAGTAGATTAAAAACTTTTATAAACTCCATTTCTTATTTTAATAACTAAAGCTTCTATTTAAGCCAAACTGCATGAAGAATTTTGCTGGAGCTGCCTCTTCCTTATAATGAACAGGAAAACCTTCGGAATTAAGCATAGGGTAATTGACATTTGGTTTACGCCAACGCATAGGAACGAATTTTTTATCATGCATAAACCTGTTTTGTAAACCATGTCGAATACGTTCACTGTCAATTCCTACAAGAGCGGATACATGATTTCCATAATTAATTTGGTGGTCAAAACCTAAGCTAAGTATTCCATGGCTTGTCTTGCCATAATGTGTAGCACTTAAGTCTTTATAACCTAGTACGTAAATGCTGTCTTGGGTGTTTTGTAATCTTGTTCCCCTTGTATCACCTGTCCATAATTGTGTATTAAGACTAAAATTATATAAATCGTCGTGGTAGCTCGCACTCGCGTGACTTGTTCGGTACATATCGCGGCCAGAACCTGCAAAAAGATCATTCTCAATATACAAACTGATTTGATGAATGTGAAAACCAAATCCACCAGAACGTTGAGAAGAACCAGCATTGTCAATATACCAAAGGTAATTATAAGCTAAGGCATAGTTGTGTTCAGATTGATGATTTAGGCCATCGTATATAAGTTGAGGTCTACTATTTTCTCCTCCTGAAAGAATAACAATACCTGTATTGATCCTTTGAGTTAAATACTTTTTTCTACCGCCAAAGTGGGTAGCATTGAAGCGTAAGTGATTTCCGAAATTAAGTTGTGCAAAATTATACTTATAATACCCTTGAACTTTTAAGCCAATTTGATTAATGTGAGTGCCCAAATCGGCGGTTAATGCAACTTGAATTCCCCATTGATCATCGTTCCATTTTTGAGCGTTAAGAGGTGAAGTGCTTAACAAAATTAGAACGAGTATAAAATAGGGGTGGAATCTCATTTAATCTAACTCGTATGGTCCGATGTCGAGTACTCCAGCTCTTGGTTTACCTAAAATGTCTACCCCAGAAATAGGAAAAAATAGAGGATTGGCAGCATCTTTACACAATGAATTGCTTTTAATAATATATTCTTTATCGATAATACTTTCAAATAAGGGGTCAGTATTCCATACATTATCAATAAATCCTGAATTTGTGGGTACAGTTAATTGCTTTATAAAATTAGTATTGTAGTCTATATCAATAGATACCGCTCCATTATTTGTAATTGTATCATAACCAATTTGAAAGTCACCACCTCCATATATAATTGAATTGTAGAAAGAGCCTTCATTAACATCACCAATATAAGTTATGTTATCTTCTCTAGTGAAATAATTTTTAATGGCTACTGCAGGTTGGTTTCCTTCAGAACCATAGCTTAAAAATTGGGAATGTCTGAAATTATGGCCTCCACCTTCTAATAGAAAGTATGCATAAATTCCGTTATCATAAACATTTAAGTTTTCTCCATAAACCATTCCACCAGAATAATTGAAAATTCCATAGCTGGCATGATTTGAAATTTCCGTTTCACTTAAGGTAACTGTATATCCAGAATTTGAAGGGTCATTTCCGAAAACATGAACTCCTGCTGTACCATTCTTTATTATTGCATGTTTAATATAGCTCTCTCTTGCCTGATTAAAATATATCCCATAATATTGACCTTTAACATCTTCGTAGAATGCTTCTAAACGATCACCTTCAAAAACTACTTTGTTATCAAAAGTTCCATCGACTTCTAATGTTCCTTTATTTACAAATAGGATTGCCCCTTTGTGTAGATGAACGTTAGTTCCAGCCTGGATTTTTAACGTTTTCGCGGAATCAATCAGAGCAAAATCGTAAATGACATGAGGTTTGTCATTAGGCCAAACTCCTTCATTTAAATCTTTGTAATGAAAATAAGCATCTTGTCCCCAAGCAGCAAGTTGTACACTTTGCATTTTTCCATTGGTCTCAAATTCTACAACATCTTCAATTATGAAGGGGTCAAGAAATCCATTTTCTCCTAAGGTTACTTCCACAAACATGAATAAACTGTCGTCTGCAGGGATTATGATGTCATTAAAGGTAGTTCCGGAAAGACCGTCTAAATTAATTCGGTAGGGAGAAGATTCTCCTCCAACTAACACTACACTATTTACTTTTACGGGCTGCCCTGAAGTATTGTAGATTTTTAACCTCTGAGTTGTTGATCCAATAGTAGTGAAAACGGTGTCAAAAAGTACTGTGTCAGCTGAAAAAGAAAGGTTATCCTTAGAGAATAAAATATCTTTTTTGCAACTTGTTAAGTAAGAAGCAGTCCAAGCTAAAAGTATAAATGGTAAAATATATAGAATCTTTTTCAAGTTATTAAAGTTTTAATCCGTCGAAAATCGGAAAAGTTGCTGCTAAGTTAACGAATTAATATTGGTTTTATTTTTTGAAATTTGGAACAAATAGTTCATAAGTGTTCTTTCTAAATCATGCATGAGTATAGTAGATTATAATATAAAGACAATATTTTGTGTTCCTTTTAAACCCAAATAATTATATTTATAAAATATAGTGATTAGAAACTTTTTATTACTCAGTATTTAAACTATATTTGGCGAGAGAAATTTATTATTGAAATAATTTGCACTAAGGTTGTGTGGATTTGATTTTAATTATTAAATTTGCCATCCGATTTAAGATAGAACAAGTAATTTTAGTTGAAATGAAAAAAGATACACATCCAGAAAACTACCGTTTAGTAGTATTTAAAGATATGACAAATGAATATTCATTTGTTACACGTTCATGCGCTGCATCAACGGAAACAATTGAATGGGAAGACGGTGCTGAGTACCCTCTAATTAAATTAGATATCTCTCACATGTCTCATCCTTACTTCACAGGTAAAGAGCAGTATGTTGATACTGCAGGTCGTATTGATAAGTTTAAGAATAGATATGCGCGTCACATGAAAAAATAGTGACCCACTATAAACATATTGAAAAGGAGAGCTTTACGCTTCTCCTTTTTTTTATTTCCAGAATTAATAAAGGATAAATTAGTCTTTTATTTGAACTATGCTTATTTTTGCTTGGGTTTAAAGTACTACCTAAAAAATTATTAGAATGAATAATAATTCTTTTCAAAACGAATTAATCTTTGGCGATGATAAAGTAAAGATTACTTTAATTCTAGAAACTTCTTTTTCTAAAGAAATAAGAATCGCCTTTAAAAAAGGACAAGTGATGAGAGAGCATAAGACTCCATTCCCAATAGTTGTTCATCTACTTGAAGGTTCAATTGAATTTGGAGTTAATGGAGAAAAGCACCAACTTTCCAAAGATGATATTTTAACCTTGGAAGGGAATGTACCACATGATTTGTTGGCAATTGAAGAAAGTATAGTTCGCCTTACATTATCTAAAATGGACACATCAGATCGTGTGGTGACAGTAGCTGAAAATTCTTAACCATGAGAGAAATTGAAAATAGAGAAGACGTGAGTGAGTTAGTAAATGATTTTTATGCTAAAATTAGGACAGACGAGACTTTGGGTCCTATATTTAATTCTCATTTGTCAGATGAACAATGGCCTTCTCATTTAGAAAAATTGACAGATTTTTGGGAGACTAATTTGTTTGGAATTCCTAAATTTAAGGGAAATCCGCCACATGTTCATGCAGAGGTTGATCGGAACTTGAATTATGGAGTAACACAAGAGCATTTTGCACATTGGATGCACATTTGGTTTAGAACCATAGATGAAAAGTTTGAAGGACGATTAGCAGATAGGGCAAAAAATGCCGCTAGAAAAATGTCTACCGGGTTGTATATTGCTATTTGGCACCAAAGACCAGGGAATAAATTATAGTAAAATTAAATACAATATCATGGAAATTAAATTTAAAGGAACAACTATTCAAACAAGTGGAGATTTTCCAAAAGTAGGGGATAAACTTCCAGAAATGAAATTAGTAAAGTCAGATTTAACAGAGTTAAATACGAATGATCTTAAAGGTAAAAAAGTTGTTTTTAATATCTTTCCTAGTGTGGATACATCAGTATGTGCAATGCAGTTGAATAAATTTGCGGATAAATTAAAACATAGAGAGGACGTGGCTTTGGTTTTTACATCATTGGATTTGCCATTTGCACTTAAACGTTTTTGTACTTCTAAAGGAATAGAAAATGCTATAACAACGTCGGATTATCGATATGGCGATGCTCATCAATTGGGGACTATAATGAAAGGTGGACCTTTGGATGGTTTGCACGCAAGAGGGGTAATTGTGACAGATGAAAACCTGGTTGTGCAATATGCTGAATTGGTTGAGGAAGTTACAGATGAACCAAATTATGAAGCGGCCTTAAATAAGGTTTAGGTGAGAACTTAAATTATTACTGAAAAAAAGTAAAAAATGATTATCTTATCGCAAAAGTACAATTATGAGATATATTTTAATCAGTTTATCATTTCTTATCGGTTCTATCGGAATTACGCAAGAGAGTTCAATGTCTAAGGAAACTCAAATTAAATTAGCAACGCATTTTTTATCTGAAAAAGAAAAAAGTGAAGCTAAAGTTTTAGGTTATTCCAATGATGAAAACATGATTGTTTTGCGTGAATCTGATAGTTACTTAACATGTGTTGCAGATGACCCAAAGAAAGAAGGGGTTCAAATCGTTTGCTATTATAGTGAATTAGAAGATTTTTTTCAAAGAGGACGAGTGTTGAAATCTCAAGGTAAAACACCAATTGAAATTCGAGAAATTAGAAAAAAAGAAATAGAATCAAATCAATTGAATTTTCCAGAAGGTCAAAGCATGATGTATGTATTCAATGGAAAAGAAGAAAACTTGAATAGCCAAACGGGAGAAGTGAAAGATGGGAGATTGCGCTATGTGGTTTACATTCCTTATGCAACTCAAGAATCTACCGGACTTCCGCTATCGCCCTCAGCACCAGGAATGCCGTGGTTAATGGATCCAGGAACGCACAGAGCACACATTATGGTGACACCAATTTAGGTGCACGCTAAAATTTTAGATTATGGCAAGAAAACCAACATACGAAACAGTATCTGAAGCGACCAATGACTTAATTAAACGTGGTTATACAACTGACTTTTATATTGAAGCTACAAAGGATTGTATTGTCTGTAGAAAATCAGATTTAGCTTTGTCTGAAAAAGATTTTGTTATCGACGAGGTTCATCGATTTGAAGGAGAAACAGACCCAGGTGATTCTATGATTGTTTATGCCATTTCCTCTAATAAACATAATGTTAAGGGGGTTTTAGTGAATGCTTACGGCGTTTATGCAGATGGAGATACATCAAAAATTGTTGCTCATTTACATAAACAATCTAAGTAAAATGAGTAAACCTAGAAAACCATTAAAAAGACATGAATCTTTGCAGCCATTTAGTAGAGAACATCACCAAGGTTTGCTCTTGGGGTGGAAAATTCGTAAAGGGATAAAAAATGGAGTTTCTTTAGAAAAGATCAAAAGTTACAACGATTGGTTTTTCGAAAAATATTTGAAACCTCATTTTGAAGACGAAGAAAAATATATTTTTCCTGTTCTAGGTGATGAGCATGTAATGATTGAGAAAGCTAAATCGGATCATGAACGCTTAAAAGAATTATTTTCAGTTGAACAGGAATTAGAAGAATCAATAAATTCTATCGAGGAAGAACTTGAAAGACACATCAGATTCGAAGAAAGGGAGTTATTCCAATTAATTCAAGAAATAGCTAGTCCAACAGAATTAGAGAAAATCGCCGAACTTCATGATGAATTAAGCTTTGTTGAAAATAGAGCGCTTGTTTATTGGGAATAAAGTCACTATTCAAGTATCTTCCCTGGATTCATTATATTATTTGGATCAAAAATTTGCTTTATCTCTTTCATCAAACGCAAGGACATCGCAGAAAATGGAATATCCATATAAGATTTTTGAACGAGTCCAATCCCATGTTCTCCCGAGATAGTTCCTCCAAGCTTTACTGTCAGCGAGAAAATTTCTCGGATCGCCTTTGGAAGTTCATTATTCCATTGGTCATCAGTCAGGTCTCCTTTTAAAATATTCACATGTAAGTTTCCGTCCCCAGCGTGACCATAACACACCGATTTAAAACCATATTTATCACCGATTTTTTTAACTCCGGCCAAAAGATTAGCTAACTCAAATCTTGGAACAACCGTATCCTCTTCTTTATATATAGAATGTGTTTTTACGGCTTCGCCAACTTTTCGACGAACTTCCCAAAGTTTGTCTTTCTGTGCTTGACTATCAGCAAATAGCACGTCGCCTGTTTCAAATTGCTCCAAAATGTTTGCGATTTTCTCACAGTCTTCGATAAGTTTATTTTCATCAAAACCATCAACTTCAATTAATAAATGAGCTTCGTGGTTTTCATCTATTTCCATTTGAATTGTAGGAATATTATCTATTGTCCAACGAATGGCATCACGCTCCATAAACTCCATTCCGCTTGGCGTAATTCCTGTTTTCATGATGGCAGCAACGGCTTCACATGCTTTCCTAGCTTCATAAAAGGGAACCAACATTAACATGTTCTCAGTCGGATGAGAAATTAGTCTCAATACAATCTTGGTTACGACACCCAAAGTTCCTTCGCTACCCACAATTAATTGAGTAAGATTATAGCCTGTCGCATTTTTTAAAACATTGGCGCCTGTCCAAATAACTTCGCCGTTAGGTAAAACAACTTCAAGGTTTAAAACATAATCTGCAGTTACGCCATATTTCACAGCTTTTGGGCCGCCACTATTTTCAGCAATATTTCCACCAATAAAGCAACTTCCTTTTGATGCTGGATCGGGAGGGTAAAACAATCCTTTTTCGCGAACAGCTTCTTGCAAGACTTGAGTAATTACTCCTGGCTCAGTTATGACTTGAGAGTTGTTTTCATCTATTTTGATGATTTTATTCATCTTTTCCATGCTCAAAGCCACTCCACCGTGAATAGGAAGTGCACCACCACTTAAACCTGTTCTAGCTCCAGATGGAGTAACCGGGATTTTGTTGTCATTGCAATATTTTAAAATAGCTGAAACCTCTTCAGTTGTCGAAGGTTTTAAAACTATTTGAGGAGGGAAAAGTAAATCTTCTGTTTCATCACGACCATATTTATCTAATATTTCGGAGTCGTTAAAAGCGATGTTCTTGAATTTGTTGAATAAAAAATCAATTTGTTCTGAGGTCATTTTTTCTATAATTGAAGAATGTATTAATTAGCAGTAATTTCAAACTCCGTTCTTCTATTTTCTTGTCTCCCTTGTGAAGAATTGTTACTGGAAATTGGTTTCGAAGCTCCATACCCTTGCGAAGTTAATCTGTCTGCTGAAATTCCTTTGCCCTTTAAGTATACCACGACTGCATCAGCTCTATCTTGAGACAACTTGTCATTAATCGTTGCAGAACCTGTATTGTCGGTATGCCCTGAAATCTCAACTTTTAAAGTTGGAACTTCTTTTAATAGATTTACCAGCCTGTCTAATTCTGCATTAGATTCACTTCTTAAGATTGATTCTCCAACATCAAAGAAAATATTTCGCAAAGCAATTCTACTTCCAACGGCAATATTTTTCAGATTGATTGTTTTGTCGATAAGGTTGTAATCGCTTCCTTCTGGAACATCAAAGTTTTCCGAATGGAATAAATATCCATCTGCTTTTACAGCAATTCCATAGTTTTTTCCAGCTGTTAAAGAGAGGAGAAACTTTCCAGTTGCACTGTTTGTTGTGAATCTCTCAATAATTTTACCATTTTTATTGTCTGTAATTTCTATCGAGGCTTCAACAGCTTTTCTAGTTAATGCGTCAATTGTTTTTCCTTTAAAAACGGTCAATGAAACTTTATTAACACTCACTACTTCTTCAATCTGAGGGTCTTTAATTGGTTCTGCAATCGAGGCTAATAAGTAATCCTCCATATCGACAATTGGATGTTTAGGAGCTCCCCAAAAAGTAACTTTATAAATGTCGAAACCACCTTGGCCATTTGGACGATTTGAAGAAATGTAAGCGTATTTTCCATTGGCTGTTGCTGCAAAAAAGAAATCGTCATAAGGAGTATTGATTGGATAACCCATATTTTCTGGTTTTGACCATCCTCCTTGAGTCTTTTTCGATACAAATATATCATATCCACCAATTGATTCGTGGCCTTGAGAAGCAATATACATTGTTTTTCCATCAATGTGCATGTAGATAGGGCCATCATTAAATTGACTATTTACCTGATTGATTGTAGTTGCAGTGCTATAACTTTTATCCATTAAACTTTGTTTCCCAGCATACATAATATTCGTTCCTTTACTCAGGTTTTCATTCCCTCGAGCGAAAAATATGTTGTATCCATCGTGATTATAGGAAGCATACATGTCATTCGTTCGTTTTGTGCTAATTTGATGATGCATAATTTCTGGAGTACTCCAATTCGAGCCCATTAAGATAGTTTCATATATATCGATTTGCCCTTCGTTATCTTTGTGAAGAAGCATTTTTGTTCCGTCGTAAGACAAGTTATTTACAATGTCGTCTAAAGTTGAATTTACACTTCCAGAAATTGGCTTTGCTTTTTGCCAAGTCCCATCATTGTTAAATGAACTATAGATGTCGTGGTCAAAATCTCCAACTACATTTGGTTTGTTTTCATTAGGTCGATTAGAGCTAAATATAATTTCTGCTCCATCAGTTGTAATCGTTGGTGCAATTTCGTCAAATTCTGTATTTAGTGCTTGAACATTATCAACCCATACACGAACAGGTTCTGCTTTAAATTTTTTAGCATATCCGCATTCTTTTTTTCGCATTGTAACAAACTTGTTGAAGTTGTCCGACTTTCTATAATTCTCTTCAAATTTCTTGTAAGAAACCAAGGCTTCATCAAATTTCTCTTCAAGTTGCTTAGCGTTACCATGATAATAATATAGGAATGGATCTGCAACTGGATCCAAAGCGTATGCTTTATCTAAAAATGGAATTGCTTTGTATGGGGTAGAAGAATGAATGTAACAAACTCCAATTCTGTAATTATTTAACGCGTTTTCAGGATTGAGTTTTTGAGCAATTTCAAATTCAATAAGTGCTTTTTTGAAGGTCAAACCTGGATCTCTCACTTCAAAAATAGCCAATGAACCTTCTTCAAATAGAGTAGTTCCTTTGTCAATTGCATCCGTAGCTTCTTTGTATGCATCGGTATCATCTTTGAAGTTACTGCGTTTGAACTCTACGTTTTGTGCTGTTGAGAATCCGCTGATCAATAAAGTGCTAATTAAAATAAATTTCTTTAATGTTTTCATATTAGTATTCTTTAAAATCCACAATTTTGTGATGCATATTGCGCTCCGGTTTCTGAGCCTAATTCTTTTGCTTTTTCCCAATCAGAACATGCTGCATTCATTTCTCGCAACATTTCATTTATCATTCCTCGATTTACATAAGCACTCGCATAGGATTTGTCTAATTGAATAGCCTTATCAGCAGCTATTTTAGCACCTTTGTAATCTTCTTTTTTAAATTTAGCAGCAGCAATATTTGCAAACCCTGGAGCATAATCACTTTTTATTTGCACACATTTTTCGAAATCAGATAATGCTTCCTCTATTTTATTGCGTTCCATTTGTGTTGCTCCACGATTGTTATATGCTAAATGAAAATTCTGATCTATTGAAATTGCTCTGTTGAATGCAGCAATAGCTCCATCATAGTTTTTCATTTTCATTTTTGTTGTACCAATATTGTTCAATACGAAAGCTAAATTTGGATTTTTCTTTTCTGCTTGTTCATAATCGGCAACTGCTTTAGTATAGTCTCCTTTCATTCGGTGACAACTTGCTCTGTCATTATATGCATAAGCTAAATTTCCGTTTTTTTCTATCGCTGTTGTAAATGACTGAATTGCATAGTCATATTCTTTTTGTAAGAATTGAAGTGTTCCGTAGTTGTAATATGCATTTGGGTTTTCAGGGTCTATTTCAATTGATTTTTTATAATCAACCTCTGCTTTTGTATATTCCAAACTCCCTTGATATGCTCTGGCACGTTGAAAATAAGCTTTAGAATAGTTTGGGTCTTTATTCAAGAGCTGACTTAGGGTTTTAGCTGCTTCTCCGTAAAGTTTAGCTTCATTCTCCGCAATTCCTTTATTATAAAAAGCAGCTGTGAAATTATTATCCAATTGTATAGACTTTTCAAAAGAGGCAACTGCCATTAAATATGATTTTTGTTTAAAAAGCTCAATTCCTTTGTTGTAAGCCTCTTGACTTGCGGCGGTTGTACTATTTTCTTGATTCTGAGCTGAAATAGAATCCATGTATGCTTGTTCTTTCTCGGTAAGCTCTTGACTAATTCCTGTATGCGCAAAAATGCATATACCGAAACCAAAGAGCAAAAGTTTTTGTTTTATCATCTTGTTCGTTTTTGCAATCCATAAATTTAGAATAATTAATTGGATTCCTTGGTTGGAACTTAACCCAATAAAGTATAAGATAAATAGAATTATTCTAGTGTCTTGGTAGCTTTTAAATGGAGTGTTCTGCGAAATTGTTGTTATTTTAGCATTTCAAAATCACATAGAAAGATGAGTAAAGAAGTATATATAGTTGACGGTGTAAGAACACCAATAGGGAGTTTTAGAGGTTCATTATCAAATGTTCGTCCTGATGATATGGCGGCTTTAGTTATGAAAACAGTTGTTGAAAGAAACTCTACATTAGATCCTAATGCAATTGAGGACGTGATCTTTGGTTGTGCTAATCAAGCAGGAGAAGACAATAGGAATGTTGCTAGAATGTCGCTGCTGTTGGCAGGACTACCGAACACAATTGGTGGGGAAACTATTAATCGATTATGTTCTTCAGGATTGTCGTCTGCTGTAACTGCTGCTCGTGCAATAAAGGACGGTGCAGGAGATATTTATTTGGCTGGTGGTGTGGAAAACATGACACGTGGACCATGGGTAATGAGTAAGTCCTCGGCGCCTTTTGGTAGTGATGTGAAAATGTATGATTCGTCCTTCGGATGGCGTTTTGTTAACCCAAAATTACATGAAGTTTATGGTACTGATGGTATGGGTGTAACAGCAGAAAACTTGGTGGCCAAATATGGTATTTCTCGAGAGGATCAAGATAAATTTGCTGCATGGTCGCAACAAAAAGCTGAAACAGCTTGGTCAAATGGTAGATTAGCTGAAGAAATAGTTGCTGTGGAAATTCCAAGACGTAAACAGGAAGCATTAATATTTGATAAGGATGAATTTTTCAGACCTGGAACAACGGTTGAAACATTAAGTAAATTACGACCAGCATTTAAAAAAGAAGGAGGTTCTGTTACTGCAGGGAATTCTTCGGGATTAAACGATGGGGCAGGAGCTTTACTTTTGTCAAGTGAGCAAGGATTAAAAGATCATCAATTAAAGCCAATGGCTAGGTTTGTTGGAGCTGCTGTAGCTGGTGTTGAGCCAAGAATTATGGGTATTGGACCTGTTTATGCGACCAATAAATTATTGAAAAGAACTGGTTTAACAATGGATGATATGGATATCATTGAATTGAACGAAGCTTTTGCGGCGCAAGCATTGTCTTGTACAAGAGCTTGGGGATTAGCTGATAATGATCCACGTTTAAATAGAAATGGAGGAGCCATTGCCTTAGGTCATCCTTTGGGAATGACAGGATCTCGTATTTTGCAAACAGCGGCTATTGAACTACAAAAAACTCAAAAAAGATATGCTTTGATTACCCTGTGTATTGGTGTTGGTCAAGGTTATGCAGCAATTATTGAAAGGGTTTAATTTTTTTGATTTGTAGAGGTATATTGTATTGTGCCTCTACAAATCAAAAATATTAATTATAAAACTTTCTCATATGCTCTTCTTGGGCTACCTCTAAAATAGACTTCTCCACAGTATTTATAGTCTAACTTTTCAAAAAGAGCCAACATTGGCCCATTGTCGAAATTTGTATCGGCTTTAACACTGTATATTTCATTTTCCAAAGCATACTGATCGATATAATTCAACATTTTCTTAGCTAGTCCCTTTCCTAAATATTCTTTAGCAATAGCAACACGGTGATAAACTACAAAATCTTCATTGGTTAGCCATTCGCCGTCAATATTGTCGTATTCAGGTTCATCATTAATTAGAATTGCGCAATAACCTACTATGTCGTTGTCCGCTGTCAACACGAATCCTACATTGTTTTTAATGTCAGTGCGAATAGAATCTTCATTTGGGTAGCCATCTTGCCATTGATTACTTCCATCCGATTTTCTTTGAGCAATCGCTTGTTGTAAAATGTTCCAAATTGATGAAGCATCGTCCGGATTTGCTTTTTTAAAATTAAACTGCATAGCAAAAAGAATTAAGTAAATATAAAAGTAAACATATCACTTTATTTCAAAAACAATTTTCGAATAGCTACAAAAACCAAGATCAATAACGTGTAACAAATAAAGAATGGAATTATGTATTCAGTCATGTTTAACATTAACATGATGGAAATTATTAACAATTGAAAGCCCAGTCCAAATATAGAAACTAAAGTCATAAACCATTTTGGAAATGGTTTACTCTTGGCTGCTTGTTTATCCAAAGCATAGATAATCTTGTCAAATGGACCATAAAAAGCGATATATGCTTTGTATATTTTGTTAACTGTAGATTGTTTTTCGCCTGGAAAAGCTTTCGGAGTTTCGTTTTCAAATATGCGACTAGTGGAGTCTCCATTCACGTTATTCCTAAGAATAACATAATAGAAATTATAAAGAGTGCCTTGAAGTTGTATTCCAAAAAAGGCAAGGAGCATCTCGCCAAATCGAATATCTGCAATATAAGCTATTGCACAAAGGAAAAGAAAGTTCAGCAATAAATCTGACAAGGAATCATAATACCTTCCTGTATGAGATGGGGTTTGTTTTAATCTTGAAAGTTCTCCATCTGATGCATCAATTATTGATTTCAGAACAATGAAAAATGCGGCTGCATAAAAGTATCCAGCTATAATACAAGCAATAGCAATCAATCCCACGATTAGAAATAGCGTTGTGACATGAAGAGGTGTTGCATTGGTGTTCATCAATGATTTTGCAAACCATCGGCCGGGTTTTCTTCCGTAATCTGATACATCAAGGAATTTATATTCTAAAGGGAGTTTAGACATTTTTTGAAATTACAAAAGAGATATGATCTCTTCATTTTATGATAATAGAATCGATGTTTGTAAAAGTAGTACAACTTAGAATGAAAACGCTTTTAATTCTAAACTGAATTTATGCACGAAACCAAAAAAGATATAAGGTAGAATTTGTTTATTTAACTAAAAAAAATGCTCCTCAACATTGTTGAGGAGCACTTAATTATATTAACAGGGCAAACAAATAAAAAATTAAATATTATTTGTCAACCTCTACATTTGCAAGTTTCTCTGCTTTATATTCACCCTTATCCAATTTAGCTTTCACTTTTTTGAATGTTTCGATTGTATACTCAACATCTTCTAAAGTATGAGCAGCTGTTGGAATCAAGCGCAACATAATTGTGTCCTTAGGAACAACAGGATAAATAACGATTGAACAGAAAATGCTATAATTTTCACGTAAATCGAAAGTCATATTTGTTGCTTCTGCAAGATTTCCTTGAAGATTGACTGGAGTAACAGCAGAATTAGTCTCACCTATGTTGAATCCATTTTCCTTCAATCCTTTTTGTAAGGCAGATGCTATTTTCCAAAGGTTCTCTTTGTGTTCAGGTTGAGTTCTTAATAACTCTAAACGTTTACGTGCACCAACAACTAACGGCATTGGAAGTGATTTTGCAAACATTTGTGAACGCATATTGTAACGCATGAATTCAATAATGTGTTCTTTTGCTGAAATAAAAGCTCCGATTGAAGCCATTGATTTAGCGAAAGTTCCGAATAATACATCAATTTCTTCATGTACACCTTGAGCTTCACCAGCACCCATTCCTGTTTCACCAATTGTACCGAAACCATGTGCGTCATCTACGAATAATCTAAAGTCATATTTTCCAGACTTTCTAAAATCAACGATCCCTTTTAGGTCTCCTTGGTCACCAGCCATTCCGAATACTCCTTCAGTAATTACTAGAATTCCACCGTCAGTATTTTCTACCAATTTTGATGCTCTTGACATTTGTTTGTCGAAACTTTCCATGTCATTGTGCTTGAAAACAAAACGTTTTCCAGCATGTAATCTCATACCATCCAAAATACATGCGTGTGATTCACTATCGTATACGATAACATCACCACGGTCAACTAAACAATCAATTGCTGAAACCATTCCTTGGTAACCAAAGTTCAAAAGAATTGTATCTTCTGTTTTCATGAAGTCAGAAAGTTCGTTTTCTAAAGCTTCGTGCTCACTTGTTTGACCCGTCATCATTCTAGCTCCCATAGGATAAGCCATTCCCCACTTTGCAGCTGCATCGGCATCCGCCTTTCTAACTTCAGGATGATTTGCTAAACCTAAGTAGTTATTTACTGACCATACAAGGCATTCTTTACCACGAAACATCATCTTGTTTCCGATTTCACCTTCCAATTTAGGAAATGTAAAGTAGCCATGAACTCCTTTAGCATGCTGTCCAATTGGACCTCTATTTTCTTTTATTTTTTCAAATATGTCTTTAGCCATAAAAGTCTTTTTTTGTCAACCTAAGAATAAGTTGTCATTTATTACGAATGCAAAGATAGCTGATTTTTAGATATTTTCATACTCTCACTACGTAAATATTAATTCTTGCTTTGCTTAAGTTGTTGTGAGTTAGTTGTGTAGATTGTTTAGAACTTATGTAAAACTTTATATTAATGAATAATATTCACCTCACGTTCTAAGTTTATCCCATAACGCTCTGAAATATCTTGAATTATGTTCTCAGATAAGTCGTAAATTTCCTTTCCTGTAGCATCTTTATAATTGACAAGTACAAGGGCTTGACGTTTATGAACTCCGAAATCACCGAAAGTTTTACCTTTCCATCCAGATTGATCAATTAACCAGCCAGCAGGAACTTTTACATTTTGCTCATCTACTTTATATGCAGGGATTTCACTATAACGCAATTGAAGTTTGAGATATTGTTTCAAAGGAATTACTGGGTTTTTAAAGAAACTTCCAGCATTCCCAATTTTTTTAGGATCGGGTAATTTTGATTGACGAATTGAAATGATCGCATCACTCACGTCCTTAATAGTTGGTTGAGAAATGTCTCTTGCTTTTAACTCCTCCTCAATCGCCCCATAACTTGTATTAAGAACAGGAGATTTTGAAAGTTTAAATGTGACTGATGTAATGACATATTTGTTTTTGAGCTCCTTCTTAAATACACTTTCTCTATAGCCAAATTGACATTCTTCATGTGTGAAAGTTTTTAATTTTTTTGTGGCAATTTCTAAAGCTTCTAAAGAATCAAAAACATCTTTAATTTCAACTCCATAAGCACCTATGTTTTGCATCGGACTAGCTCCAACACTACCAGGAATTAGAGATAAATTTTCAATTCCTCCCCAATTGTTTTTGATGGCATGTAGAACTAAGTCATGCCAAACGATCCCCGCACCAACTTTTAAAGTGACATCTTTATCTGATTCTTCAATCAGCTCAATTCCTTTAATTTCATTTCGTAATACCACACCGTTGTAATCACTTTGAAATAAAACATTACTTCCACCTCCTAGAATCAATAAGGGTTTGGTTTTCAATTCTGAAAGCAATGATTTAAGTTCGTTTACTGATGTAAATGGAGCGAAAAATTCCGAATGAACTGTGATTCCAAAAGTGTTGAATGGTTTAAGATTTACGTTTTCTTGAAGCATTTTGTCATATTTTATACGAATGTAATTACTTTTAGGGTGCACAAATAAAGAAAATGATTGTTTTATCATTATTCAATATTTAAAAACTTTTTAAAAATCAATAAGATGCTAAGACAAGTCGATTTAAAGTATATCAATTCTTTCAATAAAGACACAATGATGGAAACATTAGATATTAAATGTGTGGAAATTGGGAAAGATTATATCGTTGCTACGATGCCGGTTAATGCAAACACCCACCAGCCGATGAAGTTGTTACATGGTGGTGCGAGTGCTGCACTGATTGAAAGCATTGGTTCTATGGGGTCAACTTTGATGCTTGATGTGGAAAAGGAAGTTCCTGTAGGAATAGAGATTAATGCAAATCATGTTGGTGGAATGTCTTCTGGAATGGTAACAGCAGTGGGGAAAGTTGTGCATGCTGGAAAGAGAACCCATGTATGGCAAGTTGACTTAACAGATAGTAAAACTGGTCGTTTAGTATGTACTGGTCGTTTAACAGTAATGGTGGTTCCAAGACAGCAATAATATTATGGCATATTTAACATATCAATTTCCGAATGAAGAGGTGAAGATTTTAAAAGGGTCTTGGCGCGAAAAAAGTTTTGAGGATTTACCTGAAAACTGTTTTTTTATAACTGATTTCATAAAGGAAAAATCTTTTTATTTTATAGAAGAGGAGGAGGTTAGTGCATTTTCCAATGCTGATTTATTTTTTAATAAAGAAGACGATGTTTTTATTGCCAATGAAAAAGCTTATTTAAATGGTTTACAATATTTCATAGATGGCTTCGAAATGTTCGGAATTGAAAAAGCTATCTTTTCAAGAATTAAGCTGGTTGAAAAAGAGGAAGCCAGTAGAATGATTGAAGTTTTCCAACGACTAGCAAAGGTATATAAAAGTCAAGCTCTCGTATATTTGGTTAGCGATGAGAAATTTGGAACTTGGATTGGAGCAACACCGGAAACCTTACTTTCAGGGAACGAGAAAGTAATGAAGTCTATGGCATTGGCGGGAACAAAAAGGTCTGAAGAAACTCAATGGACAACTAAAGAAAGGGAAGAACAGCAATATGTAGTTGATTTTGTAAAAAATAGGATTGAGGCTCAATTTTCGGGGGATTTGTATGTCTCTTCTGCTGAAACAGTAAAAAAGGGTTCTGTTTATCATTTGCAAACCAATTTTGAATTCCCCTTAGCAAAAGAAAAATGGAATGATTTAATGCAGTCTCTTCATCCTACTCCAGCGGTATGTGGAACACCTAGGGATTTAGCGCAAAATTATATTCTGACGAATGAACCGCATAAAAGAGAGTTTTATACTGGATTAATTGGATTGAAGAGTGTGAATGAATTAAAAGTATATGTTAATTTGCGCTGTATGCAAGTGCTTGAAGATAATTTCGCGTTGTACCTTGGCGGAGGAATTACCTTGGCTTCAGATATTGCGAATGAATTACAGGAAACTGAAGATAAAAGTGAGACATTGTTGTCTGTGATTTTTGGTTGAATTATTCAAAACTCACTCTGCTTACATTTAAATCCAGCTTGACATTCCTATGAAAAGGTAAATCTCCTTTGTCAGTAAATTGCCAATACAGTATTCTGTCATCTTTAGGAAGTAGGAATGGTTCTGAATAGGCTGCGATCCAAAATTTATGGTCTTTAAAATTTTCTTGAAACTTTGTTCTGTAGAAATGGAATGAAGTATAAATAATCGGCCTTTTTCCTGTTTTTTTTTCAATTTCATTCAGAAAAGTCAACATGTTCTCAAATAAAATTTCATCAGAGGAGCCCTCTATTTCTACGTCTAAAACAGGCGCTAAATCTGTTTCAAGAACTTTATAGTGTTTCAAGAAATGTTCTGCTTGTTCGCTAGGGTTAGTGTTTGGACGAAAAAAATGATATGCGCCGTGTTTAATGTTTTTCCGAATTAATTCTTTTCTGTTGTAATCCCATTCTCTATCTGTATGGTTTTTTCCCTCGGTTGCTTTAGCATAAACGAAATGAATGGCTGGAGTAAGGGATTTCGAAAATAAGGTGTCCCAATTTATTTTTCCTTGGTGATGAGAAACATCAATCCCAAATCCTTGATAGTTTTTCGGAATGGCGTAGTTGAAATCACTACTTTCTTTAAATTGCAATGAGCTCCATAGGATTAAGCTGAAAATTATAAGAAACACAAAATTGATAGCAATTACAGAGCGTTTCATTTTCGAATTAAATAGAGATAACCAAAAAAAGGACTTCCCGATAAAAGAAAGTCCTTAAAGTATGTTGAAAGAAAAAAGATTTTAGAATCTTCTTTTCTCTTTAATTCTTGCAGATTTACCAGTTCTTTCACGGAAGTAGAAGATACGAGCTCTACGTACAGCACCATGCTTAAGTACTTTAATTTCTCCAATAAAAGGTGAGTGTAATGGGAAGATACGCTCTACTCCGATACCACCTGATATTTTACGTACAGTGAATGTTTCAGTTGAACCAACACCTCTGCGTTGAAGAACTACACCAGTAAATATCTGGATACGCTCTTTTTCACCTTCTTTAATTTTATATGAAACAGCTACTGTATCTCCTGCTCCGAAAGCTGGCGCATCGTATGCTGTTGAAAATTCGTTTTGAACTTCTTTTATTAAATCCATGACTATTATTTTATTCTTCTCCGAAATTGGGGTGCAATATTACATATAATTTATGAATTAAACACGTCGGATAATGAATATTTTTAAAATTATTTGTTCGCGTTTAATTTAGTGGCACAAATATACATAATCGTTTAACTCCGACAATGATAATTCTTAAATTAAAAATCAATATCTAAATTAAATTTTTGACGCAATGTTGTTAAGTGTGGATTGCGTTCTGCCATATCATTAAATTTGTCTTGACTAGAGAAGAATTTCCCTCCTTTAACAGTTTCTTCAGTAATCTTTAATTGGATAGACCAATTGTTGAGTTCTTTTCGCATATACCCAACAAGTGTTGTTTCATGAGTTTTAATGAATCCCATTTGAACATCATTGTCAACCCTGTGTTTGATTAGATAGTTTTCTCCAATTTCCGGGTCATTTCCTATCATGGCAGTATACAATGTTCCCATCCCTTCTTCTTTAACTTTGAAGGCGAACTTTCTCCAAGTCATTCTTAAATCATCGATAGTAAAAGATTCTGTTGGACGATTTTCGTGATTTTCCTCAACAACTTCTACTTTCTTAGTGTTTGCTTTCGACATTAGGTCGTTAATGCCTAAATAAGAGTTGTTAAGTTTTCGAGTAGGAGCTGTGAGCTTTTTAGCTTCCTTATTTAAAATTATAGGTTTTGGTTTTTCCTTTGTTTTAGGATTAGAGGTTGAGTTGGCTTTGTTATCCCTTAAGGCTTTGCTGTCTTTTTGTCCTTTGAAAGGAATGATCTCAACGGGATCAGTTAAGGCTTTTTTTTTTCAAGCTCATTTTTAATCGAACACAATTGCATTAAAGTTAGTTCGACCAATAATCTTTGGTTTTTTGCTGACTTGTAATTGGTGTCTGCACTACTAATTACACCTAGAGCACGCATGATGTGTTTGGCATCTATGTTTGCTGACTGTTCTTTATATCGTTCTTTTATAGCGTCTCCGACCTCCAGTAATTCAACTGTTTTTGGATTTTTACCAACTAAAAGATTCCGGTAGTGTTCTGATAAACCAACAAGAAATTGGTGACCATCAAATCCATGATTAACGATTTCGTGGTACAACAAAAGACTATTGGTGATGTTTTCGTCTAATGCATAGTCAACTAATCTAAAAAAGTAATCATAATCTAAAACGTTTAGGTTTTCTATTACTGATTTATAAGTTAAGGTCTTCCCAGCAAAACTTACAATTTGATCAAAAATAGACAGTGCATCTCGAAGTGCTCCATCCGCTTTTTGAGCTATTAAATGTAGGCCTTCACTTTCCGCATCGATTCCTTCGTTTACGGAAATCTTTTTTAAGTGATCAGCAATGTCTGAAATTTGAATTCTATTGAAATCAAAAATTTGACAACGAGAAAGTATGGTAGGAATTATTTTATGTTTTTCAGTCGTTGCGAGAATAAAAATCGCATGTTTTGGTGGTTCTTCTAATGTCTTTAAAAAAGCATTAAAAGCCGCTGTTGAAAGCATGTGAACCTCATCAATTATGTAAACTTTGAAATCTCCTAATTGTGGTGCAACACGCACTTGATCAATTAAATTTCTAATGTCATCTACACTATTGTTTGAGGCGGCATCTAATTCATATACATTTAAAGATTGACCTTCATCAAATGATTTGCATGAAGGGCATTCTCCGCATGCCTCAATGTTTTCAGTTTTGTTTGAGCAATTGATCGTTTTTGCTAAAATACGAGCGGTGGAAGTCTTTCCAACTCCTCGTGAACCACAAAATAAAAATGCTTGCGCCAACTGATCGTTTTTGATTGCATTCTTCAAAGTTGTAGAAATATTGCCTTGCCCAACCAATGTATCAAAGGTTTGGGGTCTGTACTTTCTAGCTGAAACAATATAATCACTCATGTTACAAAAATAATAGAAATTAAAGTCTTTTCGTTCATATCTTGTTTAGAAATTTATAAACTTTCAAAAGGGGTGATGTTTATTTTTAGGACAATAGTATTTGTTGAACTATGTTCATTAAACAAAAAAAACCGTCATCCCTGATTGTATCAAGAATGACGGTTTTTCTGTGTTAGATTAAATTTTATCCTAAATATGATTTAAGCATCTTGCTCCTTGAGGTATGTCTCAAGCGACGCACTGCTTTTTCTTTAATTTGTCGAACACGCTCTCTTGTTAAATCGAATCTGTATCCTATTTCATCTAAACTCATTTGACGTCTACCGTCTAGTCCAAAATACAGTTTTAGTACATCAGCCTCCCTAGATGTGAGAGTGGTCAAGGAGCGATTGATTTCTTTTTGTAAAGACTGGTGAAGTAAACCTTCCTCAGGTCCTTGTAAACTGTCATTTTCAAGCAGGTCGTACATATTCGAACTGGATTCATCACCTTCTTTTAAAGGGGCGTCCATGGAAAGGTGTCTTCCATTAGATTCTAAAGCATGTTTAACATCTTTAACGGATAATTCTAAATGATGCGCTAATTCTTCTGCAGATGGTGCGCGTTCTAATTTTTGTTCAAGTTCGGAATAAGCTCGATTTACTTTGCCGATAGATCCAATTTTGTTCAAAGGTAAACGAACTACTCTTGCTTGTTCTGCTAAAGCCTGCAAAATAGATTGACGAATCCACCAAACTGCGTAGGAAATAAATTTAAATCCTCTTGTTTCATCAAATCTTCTGGCAGCTTTAATTAATCCAACATTTCCTTCATTAATTAAGTCAGGAAGTGTGAGTCCTTGGTTTTGATATTGTTTCGATACAGAAACTACAAAACGCAAATTGGCACGTGTCAATTTATCCAAAGCACGTTGATCACCAGCTTTAATTCGACGGGCTAACTCAACTTCTTCTTGGGCGGTGATTAAGTCTACTCTTCCGATTTCCACCAAGTATTTATCCAAGGATGCAGTTTCTCGATTGGTAACTTGTTTGCTAATTTTTAGTTGTCTCATATCCCTATATTTTTTTGAAATTTTGATAATTATAATGCGCTTTTAAGGCACCTTAAACTTATCATACATTAATATAACGTTTTTATTCCGAAAAAGTTGGTTATTAAATATAATTTTATTAAAAGGGAGCGTTATTTAACAGTTTTTAGACTATTTGGATAAATTCAAAGCTGTTTTACTAAGTATTTCATCAGCCTTTCAAGAGAAGTCTGTTATATTTGTTAAAAATGAAATATAAGAGATGAAAGATATAATCGAAAAAGCATGGGAGGATCGTTCTTTATTGAATAACGATGAAACCGTACAAGCAATTGAAGCAGTTATCGAAGGCTTAGATAAAGGAGATTTACGAGTTGCAGAACCTGTGAATGGAGATTGGCAAGTGAATGAGTGGATTAAAAAAGCAGTTGTCATGTATTTCCCTATTCGTAAAATGGAGACTATTGAAGTTGGTCCTTTCGAATTCCACGATAAAATGGCATTGAAAAGAAACTATAAGGATTTAGGTGTTCGTGTGGTTCCTCACGCGGTTGCACGTTATGGGGCATACATTTCAAAAGGTGTAATTTTAATGCCTTCCTATGTTAATATTGGTGCTTTCGTAGATGAAGGTACTATGGTGGATACTTGGGCAACGGTTGGTTCTTGTGCACAAATTGGAAAAAATGTTCACCTCAGTGGTGGAGTTGGGATTGGTGGAGTTTTAGAACCTTTGCAAGCTGCTCCAGTAATTATTGAAGACGGAGCTTTTATTGGTTCACGTTGTATCGTGGTTGAAGGAGTTCGTGTGAGGAAAGAAGCTGTTTTAGGGGCAAATGTAGTTTTGACTAAATCAACCAAAATAATTGATGTTACAGGTGATGAGCCAATCGAAATTAAAGGGGAGGTTCCAGAAAGAAGTGTTGTAATCCCTGGTTCTTACACTAAAACATTTAAAGCAGGTGATTTTCAGGTTCCTTGTGCCTTGATTATTGGAAAGAGAAAAGCAAGTACAGATTTGAAAACTTCCTTAAATGATGCTTTACGTGAGCATAATGTAGCGGTTTAATCTAGAATTCTTTCAAAATGAGTTAAGGTTATGAATGAAGAACAACTGAAAAAATGGAAAGAAAAACGTCAGAAAAGAAGAGATTCTTTTAATAGTGATGGTTTACTTTCTGGTATTCTAAGTGGAGATCTTCAATCTTTAAGTAGTGGTATTACGTTGCTTGAGAGTAACCGAAAAAAAGATAAGGAAGAAGCTCAAAAATTAGTTAATAGCTGTCTTAAATATTCGGGTAAGTCAATTCGTGTAGGAGTTACTGGTGTTCCGGGAGTTGGGAAAAGTACATTTATAGAGTCTTTTGGTCAAGTGGTAATCGATAAAGGTTTTAAGATTGCTGTCTTGGCCATTGATCCTTCTTCAGAAAAAAGTGGTGGTAGTATTTTAGGTGATAAAACCCGAATGAATCAATTGTCGGTTCAGGAAAATGCTTTTATTCGGCCTTCTGCGGCAGGGAAATCTTTGGGAGGTGTGGCTAGAAAAACACGAGAATCAATTATTTTATGTGAAGCTGCAGGATATGATTTTATTTTAATTGAAACTGTAGGTGTTGGTCAGTCTGAAACCATGGTGAATTCAATGGTGGATTTCTTTATGTTGTTGATGTTAGCTGGAGCTGGTGACGAACTGCAAGGTATTAAACGTGGAATTATGGAAATGGCCGACGCTTTAGTTATCACAAAGGCGGATGGAGATAATTTATTGAAGGCCAGAAGAGCGAAAAAAGAATATGAAAATGCAATGCATTTATTTCCTGCTAATGAAAATGAATGGATTCCTAAAGCTTTAGTTGCGTCTGCAGTAGAAAACTACAATATTGTTAAAACTTTCGACACAATCGAGAGTTTTATGAATCAAACAAAAATAAATGGATCTTTCCTTATTAATAGGAAGCGTCAAGATAAATATTGGTTGCATGAAACAATTGCAGAAACCTTAATGTTGAGTTTTTATTCATCTGAGAGTTTGGTTAAAGTGATAGCCGAAGTAGAAAAAGATGTTGTTGAAGGAAAAATGTCTTCTTTTGAAGGAGCAGAAAAATTAATGAAAATTTACAATCATGAATAAATTATTTATTGCGTTTACAAGTTTGTTTTTATTTGCCGCTTGTAATGATGAAAAAGTAAAGGTTGAAAACGAAAAAGTTGAAACTACCTTGGATGAAAATGAATTTGATGATTTGTCTGTAGAAGCTATCGTTGATAGTGTTTTTCAAAAAAGTGGTTCTGGGTTAATCGATCAATCAAACATATCATTTGACTTTAGAGAGTTCCAATATGTGCGAATGTTGGGAGATGCTGGATTTATGAAATCACGAAAGTTTACGAATGATAAAGAAGAGGTAATTGTTGATACTTGGCAAGGTGATTCTTTAATTAGGACTGTGAATGGAAAGGTGATTGATTTAACTGAAAAGAAACGAAATGCCTATAAAAACTCAATTAATAGCGTTTTTTACTTCGCTTTCCTACCAAAAGCTTTAAAAGATCCTGCTGTAAACTTGGATTTGGTTGATGAGGTTGAGATCAATGAAAAAATGTATTACAAGATTAAAGTGACATTTAATGAAGAAGGTGGGGGAGAAGACTTTCATGATATCTTTCTATATTGGATAGGAATTGAAGATTATTCAATGGATTATATGGCGTATCAATATTTCACTGAAGAAGGTGGGATTCGATTTAGGGCTGTAGATAAAGTGCAAGAAGTAAATGGGATTTTATTTAGAGATTATTTGAACTATGCACCAAAAGAGAATTTGATGAATGACTATATGAGCGTAGATAAAGTTTTTTCTAACGATGGAATGAAGTTGGTTTCTGAAATTCGCTTAGAAAATGTAGTAGTGAATTAATTATTGGATGTTATTGTTTTTTTACTTCCACAATCCGATTGTATTGACTTTCATCTAATTTTGTGAAATATACCTTGTCGTTTATTACTTTGATATTTCGTGGTTGACGCATATCTGACAATTGAGCAATATTAGTTATTGTACCATCTTCAAGATTGATTTTTGAAACTATGACTCCTTGCTTATCCTTGGTGTACATATAAATATTGTCGTAGAAGTAATCTTTGAAATATTCACCTGAGAAAGAGAATTTTGCACTGTTTTTCTTTAAAGAGAAGGTTTCGTTGTCAATTTGAAAAATGCTATCTCTTACTCCATCCAAAACCACTATATTGTCATTGAGTCCAAAAGATAATACGTCAAGAGGTTGGGAGGCAATATTATCGCTCCAACTCGTCATAACGAATAATTCAAATGAATAATTATTTAAAGACATTAGTTTTCCATCCCAAAGTCCCATTGTAATAATGTTTTGATGTACTGGTTGGTGCCTCATGTAGTATGCAACTGCTGAATTATAATGATATGCAGCATTTTCATAACCTTCATGATCGAGGGATTGATAAATATCAGTAACTTCCTTATCAATTATTCTAATAAGCGAATACATTTGATTATGCATACTGATTTTCTGGTGAAATGCTCCATTATTACCCAAAGTAACCAAGTTTTTAATATTGATTTCAAAGTCTTCTTTTGAAATTCCTTTCATGAGTTGTATGTTCTTGTTTTGTGTATAAAATTGATACACTGAATCTTTTTCAATCAAATGAAAGTTTCCTATGGCATCCAAGAAAATTTCTTCTGGTTTTATTTTTAAGATTTTTGTATATATTTCATCTCCTGCTCTATTTATAACTTTGATAAAGTGTTCCTTTTTGAATTTAGTGATGATAAAAAAATGATTGAGAGGGAAAGGATAATAATCGATAATGAACTCATCTTGGTTGTCGAAAACATTTCTGTATTTGGAATCTGTAATAGTGAATTCATCCAACATTTGAAGTTTCATGTTTTCTGGCTTTAGAGTTAATGAAACTAACTTGTTTATCGTGTCTGTGGGTTTTAGACCATCTATAATTTTGAATTTATAATCTTCATAGATTTCATGTTTAATAGTGATTATATCTTTACTTTTTATAGGGATGTTGAAGACATGATTTGTTGAAGTAGTAGAATAGAAACTATTATTTACCTCAATTGTAGCGTAGTAAACAAACTTCCCTTCATTTTGAATAGCTAATCTTAAAGTTTGTGCATTCAAAAGTATTGGAGAAAGTAAAACCAGAAATAAAATGTGTTTTAGTTTCATATGAGTAAAGCGTTGGTTCCTGTTATGAATTTAGGAATTTCTGCTTAAAAGTTCAAAATTATAATTTGAACGCTAGTTTTTTTTGAGTGTTGTGTTTGAATTGTTGTGTTAAGTGTTCGGTGTTGGTTGATTTAGGTTGCTTGATTTGATAAAGATTTGATCTTGAAAGATTTATTATTCCTGTAAAATCAAAATTTATGTTGATGACAAATTTTAAAATGAAGAAAAACTAATTCTTTGGGTGTTGATATTAATTTTTTTGAAGATAAATAGCATAATTGAAAAATCCCAAAAGCTTGAGCTCTTGGGATTCTAATATCTATAATATAAATGTGAATTGATTTCACCTCTTTACTCGAGTCTCTCCATCGAAACAGTAAAAATTTGAAAAATTTTTACATCCCTGGCATTCCTCCTTTCATTTGTTTCATCATGCTGGCCATGTTTTTCTTATTGCTCATCATCTTCATCATTTTCTTAGTATCACCGAATTGTTTCAAGAGCTTGTTTACTTCAGCTATTTCCTGTCCACTTCCTTTTGCAATTCTTTTCTTGCGACTTTGATCAATGATTTCTGGACGTTCTCTTTCGTCTGGGCTCATTGAATAAATAATCGCTTCAATGTGCTTGAATGCATCATCTTCAATTTCAACATCTTTCATGGCTTTTCCCATTCCTGGAATCATTCCCATTAAGTCTTTAACGTTACCCATTTTTTTAACTTGTTGTAACTGACTTAAGAAATCGTTGAAATCAAATTGATTCTTTTTTATTTTCTTTTGTAATCTTCTAGCTTCCTTTTCGTCGTATTGTTCTTGAGCTCTTTCAACTAAAGAAACAACATCTCCCATTCCTAGGATACGATCAGCCATACGTTTTGGATAGAAAACGTCCAAAGCATCCATTTTTTCACCTGTACCGACAAACTTAATTGGTTTGTTTACGACAGCTAAAATAGAAATGGCAGCACCTCCTCGTGTGTCACCATCTAATTTGGTAAGGATTACACCATCAAAATTAATTTTTTCATTAAAGGCTTTTGCAGTGTTCACAGCATCTTGACCTGTCATTGCATCCACAACAAATAATGTTTCGGTAGGATTAACAGCGTTTTTAACGTCTGCTATTTCACTCATCATTTGTTCATCAATCGCTAAACGCCCTGCCGTATCAATAATAACTACATTGTGACCTTTGCTTTTGGCATGTTGAATAGCTGCTTGTGCAATTTTAACTGGATTTTTTTCTTCCTTATTTGAATATACTTCAACTCCAATTTGTTCACCTAACACATGTAATTGGTCAATCGCAGCTGGACGGTATACATCACATGCAACTAATAAAGGTTTTTTACCTTTCTTTGATTTTAAAAAGTTTGCAAGCTTTCCAGAGAAAGTAGTTTTACCAGAACCCTGAAGTCCTGACATTAAAATGATTCCAGGATTTCCTTGGTAGTTAATTTCTGACTCGTCACCTCCCATTAATTCGACAAGTTCTTCATGACAGATTTTAACCATTAATTGGCCAGGTGAAACTGCATTTAAAACATCTCTACCAAGCGCTTTTTCTTTTACAATATTTGTAAATTCTTTGGCAGTGTTGAAGTTAACATCGGCATCAAGTAAGGCTCGACGCACCTCTTTAAGTGTTTCTGCAATATTGATTTCAGAGATTTGTCCCTGTCCTTTAAGAACCTTAAATGCTTTTTCAAATTTGTCTGTTAAATTCTCGAACATGCTTACAAAATATTAGTTTGAACCGCAAATTTAATAAAAACGCAGCTACTAATCAAGAATTATTTTGTCACTTGTTTTTTATGTGGTTTTAGATTTTCTAGAAGTTGTTAAAATAGATTTTGGAGGTTAGTCTTAATCTGGATTAATATTTTCTGGTTGCCATGTTAAGTTAATGTTATTAAATTCCTTAGGTGAACACTTTTAAAAAGAGTTAAAATCGAATGAAATAATAGTTTAACATATATTTTTAATATTAATCTATGGTTATAAGCTTTTCAGATTTGCGCTTTTTACTTGTACAACAATTTTAATCATTACTTTTTGTTATTTTTGCCTACTTATAACAAAGAGTAAAACCGTCTTTATGAAAAAAATACAAATGGTTGATTTAATTAGCCAGTATGAGAAAATAAAACCACAAGTTCAATATTCTATAAACAATATTCTAGATAATGCTCAGTTTATTAATGGGCCTGATGTTCATAGTTTTAAAGATGAACTAGGGACTTATTTAGAAGCAAAGCACGTTATTCCATGTGCAAATGGAACGGATGCTTTACAAATAGCAATGATGGCACTTGGGTTAAAACCAGGTGATGAGGTGATTACTCCTTCTTATACTTATATTGCTACAACGGAAGTGATGGGCTTGTTGAGATTAAAGCCTGTGTTTGTAGATTGTGAAAAAGATACATTTAATATTTCTCCGAAGGCAATTGAAGCCGCAATTACAGCTAGAACAAAAGCTATTGTTCCTGTTCATTTATATGGACAGTCTTGTGATATGGAAGCAATCATGAAAATTGCAGAGAAATATGATTTAAAAGTAATCGAAGATAATGCACAAGCAATTGGTTCAGATTATACTTTTTCTGACGGGACGGTAAAAAAGACTGGAACTATTGGAGATGTTGGTTGTACAAGTTTCTTTCCTTCAAAAAACTTAGGTTGTTATGGAGATGGTGGAGCAATGTGTACTGACGATGATGATATAGCGGAGAAATTGGCAATGGTTGCAAATCATGGGCAAAGTAAAAGATATTACCATGACGTTGTAGGTTGTAATTCTCGTTTAGATACCATTCAAGCGGCCGTTTTACGCATTAAATTACGTGAATTAGATAACTATATTTATGCAAGAAGAAGTGCAGCTGATTATTATGATGCAGCATTTGCTAATGTTCCTGGGCTAACTACTCCAAAAAGAGTTGAAAATTCTAAGCATGTCTTTCATCAATATACATTACAATTAGATGATGGAATTGACCGTGATGCTTTGGTTGCATATTTAGGTGATCGAGAAATTCCGGCTATGATTTATTATCCAGTTCCAGCGCATAAACAAAAAATGTTTGCAACATTGGAAACTTCTAGTGGAAGTTTAGAAAACACAGATTGGCTAACAACCAGAGTTTTTTCTTTACCTATGCATACTGAATTGGAGTATGATCAATTAGAATATATCTGTTCGTCAGTTAAAGAATTTATTTTAGGGTAATTACAAACTTTCTTAAATCAATTAGAATAATAAAATGAGTAAAAGAGTTTTAATTACTGGGGCGGCTGGTTTCTTGGGTTCACATTTATGTGATCGCTTTGTTAAAGACGGATATCATGTTATTGCCATGGATAACCTAATTACCGGACGACTTTCTAATTTAGAACATCTTTTTCCATTAGAGAATTTTGAATTTTATCATCAAGATGTTTCAAAGTTTATTCATGTTCCTGGAAAACTCGATTATATATTGCATTTCGCTTCTCCTGCAAGTCCTATTGATTATTTAAAAATTCCTATTCAAACTTTAAAGGTTGGATCTTTAGGAATTCATAATTGTTTGGGTTTAGCTAGAGAGAAAAATGCGAGGGTTTTAATCGCTTCAACATCCGAAGTTTATGGAGATCCTGAAGTTCATCCACAAACAGAGGATTATTGTGGGAATGTTAACCCTATTGGACCAAGGGGAGTTTATGACGAAGCAAAACGATTCCAAGAAGCAATGACCATGGCATACCATACTTATCATGGGGTGGAGACAAGAATTGCTCGTATTTTCAACACTTACGGACCAAGAATGCGTTTGAATGATGGAAGAGTGTTGCCAGCCTTTATTGGTCAGTCCTTAAGAGGAGAAGACTTAACAATCTTTGGAGATGGTAGTCAAACAAGGTCATTTTGTTATGTTGATGATTTGATTGAGGGCTTAGTTCGTTTATTGTTTTCTGATTATTCATTACCGGTGAATATTGGAAATCCTGATGAAATAACTATAGGTGACTTTGCTGAAGAGATAATTAAATTAACAGGAACATCTCAAAAGGTCGTTTATCAGGACTTACCAGAAAATGACCCTAAACAAAGGCAGCCAGATATTAAGAAAGCGAAAGAAATATTGAATTGGACTCCAGAATATGACAGGAAAGAAGGTTTGAAACTTACATACGCTTACTTTAAAAGTCTCACTAAAGAAGAATTATTCTTAAAGGACCATAATAATTTTGAAGATTATATAAATTAAATAATGAATTACTTTTCACATTCTACTGCAATTATAGACCAAAATTGTTCCATTGGTGAAGGAACAAAGATTTGGCATTTCTCTCATATTATGTCTAATTGTTCGATTGGAAATGATTGCAATATCGGTCAGAATGTAGTTATTTCACCAGAAGTTATTTTAGGAAACAATGTCAAAGTTCAAAATAACGTTTCAATTTACACTGGAGTAGAATGCGAAGACGATGTTTTCTTAGGCCCTTCAATGGTTTTTACCAATGTTGTTAATCCGAGAAGTGCTGTGGTGAGAAGAGGCCAATACAGTAAAACCTTAGTGAAAAAGGGAGCTTCAATTGGAGCAAATGCTACCATAGTTTGTGGGCATGACATTGGTGAATTTGCTTTTATTGGTGCAGGAGCTGTTGTTACAAAAGAAGTTTTACCTTATGCTTTGGTGGTTGGAAATCCAGCAAAACAAATTGGATGGATGAGTGAGTTTGGTCATCGACTAGAATTTGATGAAAACAATCATGCTATTTGCGATGAAAGTAAAGAGGTCTATGAACTTAATGAAGGTAGGGTAAGTAAGATTTAAAAATAACGATGGAGGAGAAAATTAAATTTGTAATAATTGGTTCTGGGCACATTGGAAAGCGTCACGCCACTATGGTGAAAGAAAATCCAGAAGCAGAGCTTGTTGCATTAATTGATATTCAGCCAAAAGAAAGGCTAGCAATTGAAGATTTTAATGCTCCTTTTTTTAATTCAATTGATGAATTTTTAGCCTCAGAAATTGAATATGATATTGCAAGTATTTGCACACCGAATGGTTTACACGCAGAGCAAAGTATTAAAATATTAGAACAAAATAAACATGTAGTTTGTGAAAAACCAATGGGGTTGACTAAAGATAATTGTGAACGAATTATATTTAAGTCTTTACAAATGTCAAAACATGTATTTTGTGTAATGCAAAATAGGTATTCGCCACCTTCTGAATGGATAAAGTCAATTGTAGACAATGGTATTTTAGGTCAAGTATTTATGGTTCAACTGAATTGCTACTGGAATAGAGATGAACGCTATTATAAAAATGGTGGTTGGAAAGGAACCAAAGATCTTGATGGAGGTACCTTATTTACTCAATTTTCCCATTTTGTAGATATTATGTATTGGTTGTTTGGGGATATTAAAAATATTCAGGGTAAATTTGCAGACTTTACGCATAAAGATTCAACAGATTTTGAAGACTCAGGATTTGTGAGTTTTGATTTTATTCAAGGCGGAATGGGTTCATTAAATTACTCGACATCTGTTGCAGGTCAAAATTTAGAGTCATCAATTACAATAATAGGTGAAAATGGATCGGTGAAAATTGGAGGGCAATATATGAATGAAGTAGAAGTTTGCAATATCGAAGGATATGAAATGCCAGAGTTATCCCCGACAAATCCAGGGAATGATTATGGTGCCTACAAAGGTTCAGCAGCGAATCACCACTACGTAATAAAAAACGTTGTGGATACATTAAAAGGAAGGAACATAGCAACGACTAATGCGTTGGAAGGATTAAAAGTTGTAGAAATTATAGAACGAATTTATAAAGTAAGAGATGAACAATTTGATACACACTAAGTTAATTAACAAAGAAGAGAAATTGGCCGTAATTGGTTTGGGATATGTAGGATTACCTATCGCACTAGAATTTGCTCGTAAAATGGATGTCATAGGGTTTGACATTAACGAAGAGAGAGTCGATATGATGAGAAATAACATCGACCCTAGTAAAGAATTAGAAGCTTCAGACTTTGAAGGGTGTAGTATAGAGTTTACTGCAAAACTTGAAGATTTAAAAGAGGCTACTTTTTATGTAGTTGCAGTTCCAACTCCGATTGATGACTCTAATAGACCAAATTTAGGTCCACTATTAGGTGCATCTTCTACTGTAGGAAAAGTACTTAAAAAAGGGGATTACGTTGTTTTTGAATCAACAGTTTACCCTGGATGTACAGAGGAAGATTGTATTCCTGTTTTAGAGAAAGAATCAGGTTTAAAGTTTGGAATTGATTTTAAAGTAGGTTATTCACCAGAACGAATTAATCCGGGAGATAAGGTTCACACACTTCAAAATGTGGTGAAAGTTGTTTCAGGAAGTGATGACGAATCTTTAGAAGAAATAGCGAAAGTATACGAAGAAGTTGTTGGTGCAGGTGTTCACCGCGCTGCATCGATCAAAGTAGCAGAAGCTGCAAAAATTATCGAAAACACTCAACGTGATGTGAATATTTCATTAATTAATGAACTATCGATCATATTCAATAAATTAGGAATTAATACCTATGAGGTTTTAGAAGCGGCTGGTACAAAATGGAATTTCTTACCATTCCAACCGGGATTAGTAGGAGGACATTGTATTGGAGTAGATCCTTATTACTTGACTTACAAAGCAAAACAAGTAGGTTATCATGCAGAAATAATCAACAGTGGTCGTTCAGTAAACGATTCAATGGGGTTCTATATCGGTAAACAAGCTGTTAAAATGATGATTTCACAAGGTAAAGACATGAACAAGGCGAAAGTTTTGATTATGGGTGCAACTTTTAAAGAAAACGTGAGTGACATCAGGAATTCAAAAGTTATTGATGTTGTGAATGAGCTTAAATCTTTTTCAGTAAAAGTAGATTTAATTGATCCACATGCATCTTCTAAAGAAATGGAACACGAATATGGTGTGCCACTTGCTGATGATTTAGGTAATGATTACGATGCAGTGATTGTAGCGGTGAATCATAAAGAATATGCTGAATTAAAAGAAAATGATTTCAAAAAATATTTGAAAGATGAAAAAGGTGTCTTTGTTGATATCAAAGGTATCTTTAAAAAAGAAATCAAAGATTTAGAATACTGGAGTTTATAATAATTAAACCCAACTCTCTAGATTAATAAATTTGATTTCAATATTAATCTGACCAAAAAGAGAAAAAAAATAAGTGATGCCTCCAATCTAAAATAAAAAATAGGTTGGGGGTTTTATAACAAATGATTGCGGTCATCGTTTCAAGAAAGAGCATTTAGTAATGTCTATATTTAGCAAAAATGTATTTTTGAGCTAAATGACTATATCTACTGAAGTAAACCTTTTATAAAATCAATAATTATATATGGGACTAATTAAATCGTTATTTGGAGGAAATACCAAAGAACCATTAGATTTAAGTGTTCTAGGAGTTGATATGCATAGTCATCTAATTCCTGGAATTGATGACGGATCACAATCTTTGGATCATACAATTGGAATGTTATTGCGTTTTGTTGAGTTAGGATACAAAAAGGTGATTACTACTCCTCATATAATGTACGATTACTACAGGAATACTCCTGAAATTATACTTAGTGGTTTAGAAAAAGTTCGTGAAGAGATTGAGCGACTAAATATTCCAATTGAGATTGACGCTGCAGCTGAATATTTTTATGATGAATTCTTTTTAGAATTAATCGAAAATGAAAAGCTTCTTACTTTTGGAGATAATGAATTGTTATTTGAATTTTCATTTGGAGCAAAACCCAATGAAATCGATGCGCTCATTTTTAAAATGAAAACTAAGGGATATAAACCTGTTTTAGCTCATTATGAAAGATACTTGTTCTTCCTAAACGAAGGGATTGAACCTGCAAAAAAATTCCGTGATCATGGTGTGAGGATTCAATTAAATCTTAACTCACTTTCAGGTCATTATGGTCCTGAGATTAAAAAACAAGCCGAATTATTAGTCGATAATGATCTAGTTGATTATGTTGCAACGGATTGCCATAGAATTGAACACCTTGATATCCTTAAAAGAAACTTAGATAAGAAATACTTCAAGAAATTAAGGGATATGAATTTTAGAAATAAGGATTTGTTGTAAAGGCGGTTTGCCAACCGCCCCTACAGCAAACTTTACTCTCCTATACTTGCACTCGAAGTTGGGAATTTTCTATCTACTTTCTTAAATAAACCTTGTAAAACTTTACCAGGTCCTACTTCAATAACTTCATCACAGCCATCAGCAATCATTTGTTGCATAGTTTGAGTCCAACGAACAGGTGCAGTTAATTGAGCGATTAAGTTATTCTTAATTTCCTCAAGATTACTCACTGCATTAGCTGTAACATTTTGGTATATCGGACAAACTCCTTCAGAAAATGGTGTGTCTTTAATTGCTTTTTCTAATTTTTCTCTAGCTGGCTCCATTAGCGGTGAATGAAATGCTCCACCAACTGGTAAAGGCAATGCTCTTTTAGCTCCTGCTTCTTTTGCCTTTTCACAAGCGATTTCGATTCCTTTGTTAGATCCAGAAATAACTAATTGGCCAGGGCAGTTATAATTTGCGGCAACTACAACTTCGTCAATTTCAGAACAAATTTCTTCTACTTTTTCATCTTCAAGTCCTAAAATAGCAGCCATAGTTGAAGGCTCAGCTTCGCAAGCATCTTGCATAGCTAAAGCACGTTGATAAACTAACTTTAGTCCATCTTCAAAAGATAATACCCCATTTGCCACAAGTGCTGAAAATTCACCTAAGGAGTGACCTGCAACCATATTTGGTTTAAAATCATCACCTAAAACCTTTGCTAAAATTACTGAATGTAAGAATATTGCCGGTTGTGTAACTTTGGTTTCTTTCAATTGCTCATCTGTTCCATTGAACATAATTTCAGTGATGTCAAACCCTAAAATGTCATTGGCTTTTTTAAAAAGTTCTTGAGCAACAGGAGACGTTTCATAAAGGTCTTTCCCCATTCCTATATATTGGGCTCCTTGGCCTGGAAATACGTATGCTTTCATAATTTATCAATTTTGTTGTGCTAATTTAAAATTATTTGACTGATAATGGTATTTTTTAGGTTGAGAAATCAGTTATTACTTTGAAATTTCACTTCATAAATTTTAGCCAAACTATTCAGTTTGAGTCACAGAATTTGTTCTCGTTATTAATGGAGGATTATAGTTACTTACTAAATTTATATCTTTTTTTAAGCTTGTTGAAAACCTCCACACCTGAATTCTTTTCCTAGTGCTTGATCAATTTTATTTAGAGTACAATATACTTTTTGACTTTTTAATATAAAGTTTTTACAATTCAAGCACTTTTTTGGAGTTGGATATGTGTCAGGGTCGATTAGCGTTCCATCATCATTGCGGTAATTTCCTTCTCCCAAGAAATCAAGACTGAATTCTCCCCAATCATCTACAGTGAAAGCATCAGCTTCGGTAAAAGGAGGAACAACGCTATCGATTTCGTAATTGTCAGTTGGTAATAATTCTCCAGTTAAACAATTATAGCAGCCATTTTGGAGTGATGCTGAACCAATAACCCATATATCTTTTCCACAAGAGCATTTGATATTTTTGTTATAATCCGCTGTTATTTTAATATACGAGATGAAACATTAATTTATTCTATGTTTATTAGTGATTCCGTAATTCTAAATTCTTTTAATTTTCGATACTTTTTCCATAACCATTCCATCGATGATCTCGTACATCTTTCCCATAAATGAAAATGATTCCCCTTCTGATTTTTTAATTAAATCCTCCAAATCTTCTTTTAAAGTGTGAACAGAACCTCCAGTCTTTCTTGCTAAGTTTATGTAGTCAAGATTAATTCTATATTTGGTTCCACAAAGAATAACGCGAACAGGAATTGTAATTTGATCAATTAATCGATAATCTCGTATCTCTGAAAAATTATCAGCTATTAAAATAATTTCTTTGGCTTTGGGATTTTCCTTTTGGGCTTTTATTATGGCTTCAAGATCATTTTCTGGAGAGTCTCCTCCGCAACCATAGGAAACCGTTTCTAGAAGGAGTTCTCTGAAGACAGCATATTCTTTTGTTTTAACATTATGAATTCCACCTGTTGAACCAATGGCTTTAAACCTGTTTTTCTTTCCATCGCCATCATTGAATAAGGTTAAATAGACATTCTCTTTCCTATTCATTTTTAGTAGAAACCAGAAGACCATTTGTTTCATGTATGGATACATACTGCCAGTAACATCTGCAACGATTGTTGGTTCCTTCCATTCATTTCGTTCGAATGCCTTTATTATTACTGGATCATTTTTAAACTGTTTTAAACTTTCTTTTGTGATTTCTACACTATCGTTTTTGGGTAGACCTTCATATTGGTTTATTTCATAATCACTCAGGTCCTTATTTTGAGGTGACAAATAATAGATGACCGCACCGTGAAACATTATTTTCGCCTCAGATTCGCTATTACAGTGCATTTGACGTACAACAGACCAGTTTATACTTTCGTTTTTCACTAAATCAGAACGAATATCAAGCATATTTAAAATTCTTTTTTTATTTAAGCTTTTAATGTCTTGACCTTTAGGGTAGTCAGTGTAAATTAAATCTATTTGAATAATTTCTGCTTTTTGTAACAATTCCTGGTCCATAACGGAAAGCACATTTGATTGAGCATAATTCATATTCACGACAGCCGTGTTTAAATAAGTTCCTGAAATTCTATAAATTCCTGCCTTTTTTTCGGTCTGTTCTATGATGTCGTCTGCAGTTCTAATATTATTTTGTGCAATCATGCTAAAGGTTAAGAATCCAAAAATTAAGAGAGTTGTAGTTTTCATAAAGGAAGTATTTTATATGTAATAATAATGTGATATTTTTATTTGGTTACATTTAGGTAAAATACAATAAGTGAAAGCTAAGCAATTCAAAATTGCATTTCTTGGTAGTTTATGGTGGTAATATCATTATGTACTTCGGTTGAACTAATTCATACCCTAATCACCCCGCATTTTCGATAATTTTCGTACATTCGCAACAAATATTTAGATTAATGAAAATATTATTATTTATACTGCTAATTGGGGTACTTTTAATCGGTTGTAGCGATACAGAATCAAAAAAAGATGACAATACGTTTAATATTGTAACAACAACTTCAATGATTACTGATTTAGTGAAAAACATTGGAGGTGACAGCGTTGTTGTACAAGGTTTAATGGGAGCAGGTGTAGACCCGCATTTGTATAAAGCCAGTGAAGGTGATGTCAACAAATTGTCAAGTGCCAATATGATTCTTTACAACGGATTACATTTGGAAGGAAAGTTAGTAGATGTTTTTGAACGTATGAAGAAGCAAAATATCAATGCAATTGCAGTAACTGATATCTTGAAAAAGGAAAATTTAATCGGTTCTACCTATTTTGCATCTAATTATGATCCACATATTTGGTTTGATATCGGATATTGGGAACAAATAACACTTTTTGTTGCCGATAAATTATCAGAAGCGCTTCCTGAAAGTAAAGCGTATTTTCAAAATAATGCCCAAAATTATTTACAGCAATTAAAGGAATTAAGTCAAGAAATAGAAGCTGAAATTGCAACACTATCGAAAGACCAAAGAAGGTTAGTTACGGCACATGATGCTTTTAATTATTTCGGTATGGCTTTTGATTTTGATGTTGTGGGGCTGCAAGGTTTATCTACTGCAACGGAGGCTGGTGTTCAAGATGTGCAAGAAACAGCTAAATATATTTTAGAACACAAAGTGAAAGCGGTATTCATTGAAAGTTCTGTTCCTCGTCGAACAGTTGAAGCACTTCAGGCTTCGGTAAATTCAAATGATCATGCAGTTGCTATCGGAGGAACTTTGTATTCTGATGCACTAGGGGATCCCAATACTGAGGAAGGAACTTATATTGGAATGTTTAGATATAATGTTAAAACCATCGTAAACGCACTGAAATAACAGATAGTATTTATGGAAAAAATAGCAGTAAAAGTAGATGACCTTACTGTAGCTTACAACTACAAGCCTGTGCTCTGGGATATCGATTTGCAAATTCCTGAAGGTGTTTTGATGGCCATTGTTGGTCCAAATGGTGCTGGGAAATCAACTTTGATCAAAGCTATTTTAGGAATTTTGAAACCTATTGCTGGAAGTGTAACTATTTTTGACAAACCTTACAAGTCTCAACGTAAGCATGTGGCTTATGTTCCGCAAAAAGGAAGTGTAGATTGGGATTTTCCAACTACTGCTTTAGATGTTGTCATGATGGGAACTTATGGAGGTTTGGGATGGATAAAACGTCCTGGAATCAAACAAAAGAAGTCGGCTTTAGAAGCACTTGAAAAAGTGGGTATGCTTTCGTTTAAAAGTCGTCAAATTAGTCAACTTTCTGGAGGACAACAACAGCGTATTTTTTTAGCTCGTGCTTTGGTTCAAGATGCTTCAATTTATTTTATGGATGAACCTTTTCAAGGTGTTGATGCAACAACAGAAGTAGCCATTATCAATATTTTAAAAGAATTGCGAAAAGCTGGAAAAACTGTTGTAGTTGTTCATCATGATTTACAAACTGTTCCAGAATACTTTGATTGGGTTACTTTCTTAAATGTGAAAAAAATAGCAACAGGAGCTGTCAAAGATATTTTTAATGATGATAATTTAACTAAAACTTATGGAATTAACTATAAAGTGAGTATTCAGAAATAGTTTATGGAAATAATTGAATTTGTACAATTGGCTTTTAGCGATTACACATTGCGAACCATTACACTTGGAACGGCTGTTTTAGGAGCTGTAACCGGTATGTTGGGTAGTTTTGCTGTGTTGCGAAAAGAAAGTTTGTTAGGTGATGCTATTTCTCATGCAGCTTTGCCAGGAATCGCTATTGCTTTTTTAATTACAGGATCTAAAGACAGTCATATTTTACTTATTGGAGCTTTGGTAAGTGGATTAATAGGTACTTTATGGATTCGTGGAATAACCTCAAAAACTTATTTGAAATCGGATACGGCATTGGGGTTAATCCTCTCATTATTCTTCGGATTCGGAATGTTATTGTTGACTTATATCCAGAAACAACCAAATGCCAATCAAGCAGGATTAGATAAGTACCTTTTTGGTCAAGCAGCAACATTAGTTGAAAGTGATGTTTGGTTGATGACCTTAATTACAGGTTTGTGCTTAATCGTTTTACTGCTCTTTTGGAAGGAGTTTAAAATATTACTTTTCGATAAGGATTACGCCCAAACTTTAGGATTCAATACAAAATTTATTGATATTTTAATCACAAGCTTTATCGTCTTGGCCATTGTTTTAGGTTTGCAAACAGTTGGTGTGGTGTTAATGAGCGCAATGCTGTTAGCTCCTGCAGCAGCGGCTCGACAATGGACAAATAGTTTAGGAAAGATGGTTTTTCTTGCAGCTATTCTTGGTGCTAGTGCTGGGGTTTTTGGTACAGCAATTAGTGCCACTCAGAATAACTTATCCACGGGACCAGTAATTGTCTTAGTGGCTTCAATATTTGTCTTGTTTTCATTCATATTTTCTCCAAAACGTGGTTTATTGTTCAAACGAATTCGATTAATCAAAAATCGAAATGATTTGGAAACTCAGAAAACCTTAGCGTTTATGTATCACATTGTGGAAGATCACGATGATGTAACGCATCCACACACCATAAAAATGCTGAATAATTTCCAAGGATACAGCAGAAAAGGATTGCGAAAATTAGTAGATAAAAATTACGTGGAAGTTGAAGGTGGGATGTGGAGTATGACATCAAAAGGGTTCAAAGCCGCTGAAAATTTGTATAACCAAAACGGAAAGAATGTCTGACGCTCAGTTCGAAATACAATTGATCGCATGTTTGGTCGCTGTGGCTTGTGCGATTCCAGGAACATTTCTTGTACTACGAAAAATGGCAATGATCAGTGATGCAATTAGTCATTCTATTTTGCCTGGAATTGTAGTTGGTTTTTTCTTAACACAAGACTTAAATTCCCCTCTTTTAATTCTTTTGGCAGCAATTACAGGTGTGCTTACCGTTGTTTTTGTCGAGAAAATTCAGCAAACAAAATTAGTAAAAGAAGACACTGCAATTGGATTGGTGTTTCCGGCACTTTTTAGTATTGGTGTTATTCTTATTGCCAAATTTGCAAACGATGTTCACCTAGATGTTGATGCAGTTTTATTAGGTGAATTGGCGTTCACTCCTTTTGATCGGGTTTATTATGGTGAAGTAGATTTAGGACCGAAATCGCTTTGGGTAATTGGGTCAATCTTGTTGGTCACTTTGATACTGTTATTCGCCTTTTTTAAAGAATTGAAGCTTAGTACTTTTGATGCTGGTTTAGCAACTTCTCTGGGTTTTTCCCCTGTAATTTTACACTACGGATTAATGAGTGTGGCTTCTATTACAACTGTCGGAGCTTTTGATGCTGTTGGAGCTATATTGGTTGTAGCATTAATGATAGCTCCTGCGGCTTCGGCCTACTTGTTAACTACCAACTTAAAAAAGATGATAGGATTAGCTTGTTTTTTCGGTGTTTTGAGTGCAATTTCCGGTTATTGGATAGCAAATTTTTTAGATGCGTCAATTGCAGGAAGCATTACCACAATGTTAGGAATTGTATTTTTAATCATATACTTATTCGCTCCAAGCAAAGGTTTAATCGCAGTCTTGTATCGTGAGAAACAACAAAGAATAGAAGTTTCATTGATTACATTTTTGTTGCACTTAAAAAATCATACAGAAAAAAGAGAACGCCACGTCAATCACCTCAACGAACACATCAATTGGCAAAAAGTACGAAGTAAAACCGTGTTAACTTTGGCTTTAAAAAACAATATGATTCTCATTACAGATAACATCGTTTCGTTAACTAAAAAAGGGGAGGAGTTCACTTCAAAAGCGATTGAATATATCTTAACAAACGAAGATAGCTTAATAGAAAATATGAAAGATGATTTTTTCTTGTTTAGAGGATGATGAGCTAAAGCGCAGGGAGAGAGTGCTAATTAAAATAGGTCGAGAGTGGGAGAGTTTGGAATATTTAGCCGAATTCAAATTAAGGCTTTCTGTATGAAAATTATCAGGTAATGGTTCAAGGAAATCTCTTTTCTAGATTCTCTCCCTGAAACCTCTTCCTTTCCTTTTTTTATCATTAATTAAAGCTCCATGCCACAACCCTTGTAACTTTATTTCCAGTACCCATTGGGATTTCTCTTACTTGTTTTGCTCCAATTTTATCTAAGGCATTTAAAATTCCTTTCATATTGGATTGCTTAGAAACCAAAGTTGAAAACCAAGTTACATTTTTGGCGAAAGCTTTACTTTGTTTAATCATTGTATGAATGAAAACGTATTCTCCTCCTTTAAAGATCAATTCATTTGTTTTACCTGCGAAATTAAGTTCTAAAGTTTTTGAGTCTTTACCTTTTAAGTTTTTGACTTTCCTCCGTGTTCCTTTTTGTGCTTCTTCCCTTGAAGAATGAAATGGAGGGTTACAGATGGTAATGTCTATTTTATCCTCTTTTTCAATAATTCCAAAGAAGATATTCAAAGGATTAGGTTGTAAACGTAACTCTACCTTTCCTCTGAGTGAAGGATTGTTTTTTACCAAGTTTTCAGATGAAGCTATTGACTTTGGCTCAACATCAGCACCAATAAAATTCCAATCATATTCTGAAACTCCAAGAATTGGATAGATGCAACTCGCACCCACTCCAATATCCAAACATGTAACCTTGTTTCCTGTAGGAGCTTTTCCTCCGTTACTTTCTGCCAATAAATCAGCGATATGGTGAATGTAATCTGCTCTTCCTGGAATGGGAGGAGTTAGATTCTGAGCAGGAAAATCCCAATTATTTATTCCATAATAATGTTGAAGAATCGCTGTATTCAAAAACTTTACTGCACGAGCATCAGAAAAATTGATAGAATCTTCCCCAAATTTGTTGGGTTGGATGTGTTGTTTCAATTCTGGTTTTGCTTTTACCAAAGCTGATAAATCGTAACGATTTACGTTTTTATTTCTAGGGTGAAGTTGAGATTTCTGTTGTTTTGCTGAAGACATGAATTGTTTTTTGGTAAACTTAAATTTAATTAAGGGAGTTATATGAGATTAAAAGCTTATTATTCTAGAAAACACCGTTTTACAACAAAGAGTTGTTTTCACCCATTTTACAAGATTAAAGTGTTTAGAAAAAAATAATATTTACTTCCAATCAAAAATAAAAACAGGCAAGCGATCAGGAATATTTATATGCATAAATCCGGCGCCATTTCTTAGAACCAAACGATCATCTTCCCAAATATAAACAGTTTCTTCTTTTCCTTCTTTATGAATTAATTCATCAAACCCGTGAAATAGAAATTGATTATCTCCAACAGCAACAGTTCTAGAACCACGAATAGTTGTGCTGATTCCATTTGTAAATTTCAATGAAATCGTATCAGTTAGTTTATTGAAATCTCCTTCAATAATGGAAACTTTTTTACCAACTTCACTATTCGTTGCGAGGAATATGGTTCCTTGACTTTTTTCTAATTTAGCTACGAAATCTTGTGGCATAACATAAATTAATGCGCGTTCGATGTAAGGAAAGTGATCTGTGTCTATTACAATTGCATTTTTATCATTTCCAACAATAATTCTATTGAACACGATAAATGCCAGCATTACACCTGTCATTACAATTAATAGGTTGATTATCACTACTGGAGTTGAGTGAAAATTAGAATACAATAACCACGCGATTGCCACAAATGGAACAATAGTTAGTAAGGATAATGCGAATGCAGTGAACTTTTTCATTTAACAAATGTAATGATTTATTAGCTTTGTATGCAAATGTTAAAATGCGACCCACAAACATATAAGGATTTGGAGCTAGGAAAGCTTCAAGATATATTACGAGAGTACTGTGTTGGCCCTTCTGCGCTCAAAATTGTTGAACAATTGAAACCTGTTCAAAATAATGAGGAATTGATGAAATTTCTTAATCAGACCAATGAATTGGTAGAAATTCGAAGAGAAGGCGAAAGTTTTCCTCGAATAGAGTTTGAAGAACTTCAAAGTGAAATTCGAATGCTGCCTGTTCAAAATGCCAGTTTGCCGCAAGAGAGTTTTGCTAGAATTCGTTTGGCTTCTTCTATGGTAAATTCATTGCTCTTCTTTTTTAATAAGCGTGAAGAAGATTTTCCACAGTTAAGTGATTTAATTTCAAATGTTGAATTCACTAAAGAAATTATAGAGAAAATAGATTTTATTTTTGATAAGCATGGAAAGGTAAAGGATGATGCTTCGACAGGATTACTTTATATACGTCAACAAATGACCTCTGTAAAAAGGCATATTCATTCTACTTTCGATAGAAGTATGCGCAAATACCTAAAGAAAGGATATTTGTCGGACACTAAAGAAGGTTTTTTTGATGACCGCCGTGTATTGGCTGTTGTATCTTCTTATAAAAGAGAAGTGAGTGGACAAGTGGTTAGCAATTCAAAATCTGGGAATGTTACTTTCATTGAACCAAGTGAAACAGTTCCTTTAAATAATGAATATGACCAATTGGTTGATGATGAGCGTAAGGAAATTTTCGTTATTCTTCAACAATTGACAAGAGAAATGTTGGCTTACTTGCCTTTGATTAAAGATTATCAGCAAGTATTAACGAAGTTGGATTTCATAAATGCAAAATGCCGATTGGCTTTGTTACTGGATGCGAACTTACCTGCAATAAATGAAAACAAAGCATTTGATTTAATAGATTGTTTTCATCCTTTATTGAAATTAAACAATGAAGGTTTAGGGAAGAAAACCATTCCTCAGCGCATTTCTATGGACGAAAACTCTAGAATGTTAGTGATTTCTGGACCTAACGCTGGGGGGAAAAGTATAACTTTAAAAACAGTTGGACTTTTACAATTAATGTTGCAATGTGGATTATTGGTACCTTTACATCCGAACAGTAGAATGTGCTTTTTTGACGCTTTATTGACTGATATTGGAGATAATCAATCTATAGTTGATGAATTAAGTACTTATTCTTACCGATTAAAAAGAATGCGACACTTTTTAAATGTGGCCGATAAAAATTCAATGCTTTTATTGGATGAATTTGGAACAGGTTCAGATCCTGATTTAGGTGGTGCGTTGGCAGAAGTATTTTTCGAAACTTTATATGATAGGAAATCTTATGGTGTAATTACTACACATTACAGCAATATTAAATTGAAAGCGGATAAACTACCTGAAGCGATTAATGGCTGTATGTTGTTTGACACAGAAACTTTAAATCCGTTGTTTAAGTTTTCGATGGGGCAACCAGGAAGTTCATTTACATTTGAAGTTGCTCAGATTAACGGAATTCCAAAGAAGTTAATTAATAAAGCCAAATCTAAACTCGATAGTAAAAAAGTGGAGATGGATCAATTACTTCACGAATTGCAAAAGGAGAAGTCTTATTTGAGTCGATTGACTAAAGAACATATACTTGCTCAGGAAACAGCGGATAAACATCGTCAATATTATGAAGTGACGAAAGAAAAGTACGAACGTAAATTAGCTTCACTTCAAAATAAAGCAGAAGAAACGAGTAAACTCGTTAGTCTTGGAAATAAATTACAGCAATCTATTGATGATTTTAAAGTCGGTTCTAAAAAGAAGAATGTAAATGATGCATTACTTCATGATTTGAAGAAATATATTGCAAAAGAAAAAGCAAAGACTGAAGAGGCTAAGCAAGAAATTCGTTTGAAGAAGCAAGCCAATAAGAAAAAAGGTAAACCAAATAAAATCGTTAATGAGTATCAACAAGATAAGATAAAAGTAGGGAGTAAAGTTAAATTAATCGCTACTAAGCAAATAGGTGATGTTGAGGAAATAAAGAATGATGAGGTAACAGTTTTACTTGGCTTTGCTCGAATGAAAGTAAAATTAGCTCAATTGATATGGGTGTCTAATTAATATGAATTCCTATATTTACGGCTATGAGAAGAGACATGAGGAGAGTTGAGAGGGATAAGGAGCTAACCATTGCAATTGATGGTTGGTCATCATGTGGAAAAAGTACCCTTGCCAAAGCATTGGCGAAAGAACTAAATTTTATCTATGTAGACTCAGGAGCGATGTATAGAGGAGCTGCTTTACACGCGATGAGAAAAAATTTAGTTTCCCGTAATCATGTCGATATCAATAGAATTATTGCTTCTTTGGCGGATATTAAAATCACATTTAAACAAAATTCTAAAGGTAAAGCTGAACTTTACCTGAATGAGGAAAATGTGGAAAAAGAAATTCGTTCAATTGAAGTTTCAAATAGCGTGAGCTCTGTTGCTAGAATTAAAGAAGTTCGTTTATTCCTTGTAAAGCAACAAAGAATAATGGGAATCAATGGTGGTGTTGTGATGGATGGAAGAGATATTGGTTCCATCGTTTTTCCATTGGCAGAATTGAAACTATTTATGACCGCAGACCCTGATGTTAGAGCCCAACGAAGATATGAAGAATTAAAAGCCAAAGGTGATGAGATAACTTTAGAGGAAGTTAAAGAAAATTTAAAATTAAGAGATGAAATGGATTCTACACGAGAGGAAAGTCCATTGATTCAAACTGATGACGCCATTGTGTTGGATAATACAAACCTAACACCTCAAGAACAATTAATTAAGACTCTAGAGTTAGTAAAAAAAGCAAGGAAAACGTAACGAAGTTCTCAAATTTCGTTATTATTGTGTGTGTACACTCGCTATTGTGTGTTTTCACTAAACCTTGTAAAGAAAACTATGCTCAAAAACTTCATCCTCGCAGCTTCATGTGCCATTGTAGGATTTGCTCACGCCCATGAAAATGATAGCTTATCCAATTCTAAAAGTGCAAAGGTTCCAAGGGTTAATTTTGTTGAATCTCGTATTCTTAACGATACAGTAAGTTTATTTTATGTAAACAATGTTCAATTGTTTGAGGAAGAATGGAATAATTTAGCACATCCGGTGTTTTGGCGCACAATAATGAAACTTTCACCAGATTCTTGTGTGATTAATATTGGGGCAACGCGTCAAATTATTAAATCAATGTCAGTTGAATCATGGGACAAAAGGTCTGATGACGAAAAAGATGTTTACAGAGATTCTGTAAGATCTGCAAATGGCTTGACAAGCGAAGATAAAGTTTACATGACCACAGGTAAAAGTGATTTTTATACATTTGACAATGTATTGCCTACAATTTCGAAAGGTGTTGAGGTTTTCAAACAACAAGATGTTGACCCGTGGTATGCACAAGCAATTCTAATGATTGAAAGTCCGGGAAGGCTGGCTAAATCTAATGTTGGTGCCTATGGTTCTTTCCAGTTAATGGCTTCCGTAGCAAGAGCGCAAGGATTGACTGTTAACAAGTATAGAGACGACAGAAAAGATTTCGTGAAATCTGCAATTGGAGCAAGTAGCCTAATCGCTAAAGTTTGTATTCCAGAGGCAAAAGTGATTTTAGATGCTAAAGGAATAAAATACAACGAAAATGACTTGTGGTTTCGTTTGTTTGTTCTCCATATTTATCATGCGGGTGCTTATAATGTTGCAGGTGTGGTGAATAAAATTAATCCATCAGAAGGAGGGATGGAGTTGATTCAAAATATGTGGATAACATCAAATGGAAGATTCAGAAACGCTTCACAAAATTATTCTCAATTGGCACTTGCCGCTATGTTGATTTTTGAAGATATGCTTTGGGATTGTTAATGAATGAAGCTTGAAGTTCAACTGAAGAATTATATCGATTGGTTTTGTGTCAGCTTTAAATAATTAATGGTTCCAACCATTGTTAAAAGTACAGGTGCAATTACAACTCCTATAACGGGGATATATAATATTATCGTGAAGATTAGGCCAGTCAAAATCATTTGAAGCGGATTTTGAAAGGCGAATACCCAACTGTCTTTTACTTTAATACCGTGTCTTTCCAAGGAATAATCATAACTATTGAAACCAGTGAAGAATGCAATTAGAATTGCAGATATGAAAGGCGAGAGAAAATTTAGATTAAAAATCCAAGCAAGGAAAGACCACAAAAGAAATAGCGATAAATAAATTATTGCTCCAAGAATTGCAATACCAAGTGTTCGTAAAAGATCATTGAAAAATTTAGAAAAATTAGATTTGTAAGTCTTTCCATTTTTATGCGTCTCCACACGTTCACTTAAAATAGTATGGAACGGAGATAATAGAGTGATAATGGTGAATTGATAGAGATAGATTGAAACACTGTTTACCCCATTGAAAATAGAGTCAACTGCTAGTCCCATATAGCTACCAATCCACGGAATATAAGAAATAAATCCTACAAGACTTCCAACCGAACCGACAATAATGATATATATTAAGTAGAAACTTGCGATGACAAGTCCAGGAATAAAGAAAATTAAGAAATGACCTGATAATAGTAAGGTTAAAGCGTGTTTTAAGGCTAAATAATGATTTTTAAAAGCTTTCATTGTTGTTGATAGACCAATTTCAAAATTAACATGATAATTCCAAAAAAGGCAATTGTTCCCATGAAAAACATCTTTCCACCACGTAAACCATTGTTGTATGCAATCCAGCTATTGATTCCTCCAAGAATTAACCCACCAACAAAAGCATAGATATAAAGGTCTGTTGTCATTTAATAATTTTGTACAAGTTTAATATTTTTTGAATAATTGCAATGTTCGTTTTATTACTTGATTAAGATTCGCGTAAAACAAATTTATCAATTCAGGAGCAAGACGGTTGGCTTTGATTATTTTAGTCCTATTTTTAATTTTAAAAACGGTAACATCTATAATGGCATTTAATATAAGAGTCTACGGCATTTTAATCAATTCAAAAAATGAAGTTTTACTATCTGATGAAAGAAGATTCGGTAAAGAGTTCACTAAATTTCCCGGAGGGGGATTAGAATTGGGCGAGGGATTAAAAGATTGTCTGAAAAGAGAGTTTCAAGAAGAATTACATTTAGAAATTGAAGTGCAGGAGTTAATTTATTTAACAGATTTTTACCAGAAATCTGCATTTCATAAAGATGATCAAATCATTAGCGTTTATTATTCCGTGTCAGCTCATGATCTAGGAATTATTCCAGTGAAAGAAATTCCTTTCGATTTTGAAGTTAATGCTATAGAAGCGCACAGATGGAAAAGGGTTGAAGATTTAAAAGACGAAGATTTAACATTTCCGATTGATAAGCTAGTAGCGGGAATAATTAAAATGAATGAAAAATAATAAATTCAATAATTTGGATTACTGACCTAAGTACAAACGCATCGATCTGTTAATTACAAACGGTGAAAATCCTTTAAACCTAATTACTCAGTTTACTTCTACACCAAACACGTTAATAATTAATCATCAGACAATAGTCATTATTTTTCACCCCAATCTTTTTTGTACGTAAGAATTTATTTTTCCATAAAACTGATCGGGAGTATACGTTCTCCAAGAAACATCTTCTAATTCACCACCCAACACAAAATATTGATCGAGATGAATTTCATTAAATTCTCTCACGACATGTTCATGAAAGTTAACCATTGCAATATATCCATCTTCCAATTCATCGAACCATTCTTCATAATAGCAATCATCAGAGTAGTGGAAATTCAGTACGTTTTCACCAATTAGAATGAATTTATCTATACCTTGTTCCATCATGTGCTCTATGATGTCTCTTTTAAACATCATAATGTCATTATTAATGGCATCGTTCCATTCTCCTATTAATTCTATTACGGTAAAACCTTCATCATAATCAGTGTATAATATTTTAATGAATAGAGTAGTTGAACCAAAGTTGTCCCATTGAGGGTGTAAAAGGAAGTTGTAAACTTGATCAGAAAATTCAAATTCACTATATTCTTTTTCATAAAAAGGAGAACGCTCATCTTCCGACGAAATATAATGATCTCTCCAATTATAATAAGGTTCTAATTCATGCATATGACAAAGTTAAAAATAAGAAATTACAGTAATAGTATTTCCTGTTTTCATTCACTAAAAGAACATAACAATCGGGAATTTGTTTTCTGTCCCACCTAATAATTTAACGTTCATTATTAATCTAATCAGCTCATTATAGAATGTTTTAATTATTTTTGAACCAAATCTAAACGAAATCTATGAATAAGCTATTATTTTATTTTTTATCTGGAATTATATTGTCTTTACTAATAGTAAGTTGTGGAGCTAAGAGTACAAGTGATTTAAATTCTGATGTTGCCGTTTTTGTTAGTTCCTCAGAGGATGTGGTTGGCTATGGATATGTAAATTTAGTTGCGATAAAAGGTAAGGCTCAATTAAGTCAAATACCAACAATTGGAGAGTTTGTAAATGATGAAATGAAATCTATTGAAAACAGTTTGAAACTTTCAGACAAGATTCATTATGCTTTAGAAGGTCCTTTAAATAAGGATGGATTGCCAAAATTCGCTTACATTTTTATGACTGTTGAAAATGAAGACAGTACTTTACAGATGTTTGAGAAAATGGGGTTCTTTTTTGAAAAAGAAAATGATTTAATGGTATCTTATGATATGAATATGGCGGTTGGCTTCAATGAAAATACTGCCGTTTTAGTTTCAGGAAACTTTGGAGATGACCCTAAAGATAAATTGCTAAACGCATTTTCAACTTTTAATGTAAAGAAAAGCGATCAGATAAAAAATGACAATGTTACAGAAATCTTAGCTCAAACGACTGATATATTAGTTGCAGGGAACTTAGAGAATTTATATAAAACGTCAAATACTTCATTGAATAACCTAAAGGCAGAAGAGAAAGCTGAAATCATGGAAATGGTTAAGGATGGCCATGCTTCGCTAACTATTGATTTCAATAATGGAGATTTAACAGCAAAATTAGATTTTTCACGAGTTAACGATAAATTGAAAGCAAAGTCATTCTTTAAAGAAAATGTAGCATCTGATGTTATGAAAAATATTGGACCTGGACAACCAATCTTCGCATTAGCGATGTCGCTTGATATTGAGAAATTAGAAAAAATGATGAAAGAATTTTCTCCAAATTCTGAAAAGTCATTGTATAGTTCATTTGGACCAATGGGTGAAATGTTTTCTACTTTAGCAGAGGATGATATTTCAAATCTTTTGGATGGAAATATTGGAATGATGATCAGCAGTGAAGTTTCAACGGATACAATAATGGGAACTTCAGGAATTCCAAGCTCTCATTTGTATGTTGGTTTAGGGAGAAATCCACAAAACATGAAAGACCTCGTTGAAACCTATGCGAGAGAAAATCAAATTGTTGATTTAGGAGAAGGTTTTTATAAAATTGATAAGTCTATAATGTTGATGAAAGATAAATCTATTGTTTTACATAGCAACGACACTTCAAGATTACAATTTAAAACTGGTGAAATAGAGTATACAGAGTCAATGAAAGACTTTGGAAATACCCCTTTTTCTTTATTTGTTGATTTTAAAAAGCTTTCTGATTCAGAATTGTACAAAGCAAGAAGTGAATTTGATGTAATTCTTTCAATTGCGGATTATATGTCTCTTACAGCGGATAACGAACAAATTGTCATGAAATTGGTTATGAAGAACAAAGGAGATAATATTTTAAAACAGGTTATAGATGCTTATCAAGATGTATTGAAATCTACTATGGGTAATATTCAGATGTAGTTTACTCATCTTCTTTTTTATCGAACCCGCAATAATTTTGATTCGAAGTCAACGTTATAGCGGGTTTCTTTTTATAACATGATTAGAGTAAATGGAAAATCTTTCTTTAATTTGATGTTTTTATTTGGTAGTATAGATTATTATTCTGTATATTTATAACACAAACAATCACACAAAGGTGTTCGATTTGTTTGAGGTCATTCTTTGACCGCCCATATAGCGTTATTTGAGACTTAAAATATCACAATTAGAACTGTACTTGTTTTATCTATGGCGGGCCTCCCTAATTCGTTTACGAAAAGGATAACCCAGAGGATTACAGAAGTAAAACGGAGGTTCTAAAAATGCAAATCTGAAGTTTTCAGAATTCAACTATATGGGTTTTTTTCTTTTTTTATCACAGTTAACCAATTGCGGATGATTATTCATCCGTTTTTTTGTTTTTTAGGCGACCGTCTTTGTTTAAAATAATTTGGAAATTATTAAAGTTATAAAATCTTTTTTTCGCCAATCTCTACTAACTCTTTCCTATTTCACTAATTTTCCTTTTCAAAAGTTTGAGAAATTACAAAGAAATCGGAATGTCATTTTAATAACCTTAACCTAACTAATTTTCTTAGTATCAATAATTTATTAGGATAATTCGTTTTTTTTGTTGTTACTTTACTATTGAATTATCAATCTAAAAGAGCGATTGATATTATTTATTAACTAATTATTTACTTATGATAACAAAAAAAACTCTAGCGGTAATTACACTCGGGCTTTTAACTTTCTTTCATTATGGGAAGGCAGTGGCCCAATGTACCCCGGTTTTAGCTCCGTTCAATGAAAATTTTGATGGATTAGCCTTAACTTCACCTTATACAGCCTTGCCATCATGTTGGGGGGTTCAAACAGGCCCCGATTACTGGGATGTAACAAATGATGTTACTAATGGACCACAATATTTACCTAATATTGGAGATCACACCACAGGAACAAGTAATTTTATGTGGATTGATGCCTCTACAGATATTACTGCGAACGAAATGGTTACACCTGACATAGATATGAGTGGTTTAACAACTCCATATGTTGGTTTTTGGTTTGCTTCAGATAATGTAGATAATGCTTTCAACCATACCATTAATTTAGATGCTTGGGATGGAACTGCTTGGGTAAATATTACTTCATTGGTAGGTAATTTCTCCTCATGGGTAGAAGTTGCAGGTACTTTGCCTGCAGGGGTTCCAACAACTACTAAATTCAGAATTTATGCTACACCAGCAACGGGGACTACATCAGCTAACTACTATCAAAATGATTTGGGAGTTGATGATTTCTTCGTAATGGAGGCTCCAACATGTTTTAAAACAACAAATGAATTAACAACAAATGTCACTGCTGTTTCTGCTGACATTTCATGGAGTCACACTGTAGCAACTTCTTTTGAAGTGACTTACGATGTAACTGGTTTTACACCAGGAACCAGCGTAAACTCTTCAATTTTGTCATCAAACTCTACGACTTTAATTGGCTTAAACCCAATAACTAATTACGACTGGTATGTTAGAGCAATTTGTGCACCTGGCGATACAAGTGATTGGTCCAATGCTAGCTCATTTAAAACCTTATGTTCTTCTTTAACAGCTCCGTACTATAATGGTTTCGAGTTTGACGCACTTGATCTTGCCCCAGACTGTTGGGGATTTTATAATACTACTAGTGGTTTTGTTGAAGTAGAAGACTTTACTGGTACTGCTGCTCCTTATTCAGGATCGCAAGCACTCTACCTTTATAATGGTTCATCATCTACTATTGGTGCAGATACATTAATTGCAATAACACCTCAATTTACAGACTTAATAGGTGGGGATAAGAGAATTCGATTCCAAGCAAATGCTGATAATGTAACAACTAGATTAATTGTCGGTACAATTGCTGCTCCAATTCCATCTTCAACTTTCAATCCAATTGATACGGTAACTTTCCTTGCAGATGATACTTATCAGCAAGTAATAGTTAATTTGGATGCTGCGAATGGCTATAATGGTTCAGATGAATACATAGTATTTGGTCATGAATTAGGCGGTGGAACATTAAAATATATAAGAATTGATGATTTTAATTATGAAGTAATTCCTAGTTGTCTTTCTCCATCAAACGTAATGACTAATTCGATATTAGCTACCACTGCAAGTTTAACATGGACAGAAAATGGTTCAGCAACATCTTGGGAAGTGGATTATGGGTTGTCAGGATATACTGCGGGAACAGGAACAAGCAGTGTGGAATCTGTATCAAGTGCAAATTTAACAGGTTTATCAGCTTTTACTGATTATGACGTTTATGTTAGAGCAATTTGTAGTCCTGGCGACACAAGTGCTTGGTCTTTAATTTCTAGTTTCACTACAACATGTTTACCTTATACAGCTCCTTATTATAATGGATTTGAGAATGATGACTTGGACCTTGCTCCAGGTTGTTGGGATTCTTACGTAACTATAAATAATGGTTTTGTTGAAGTAGAAGATTTCACAGGAACGGCTGCTCCATTTGCAGGAGCACAGGCATTATATTTATATAATGGTTCAGGATTTACAGTTGGTTCAGATACATTAAAGGCCATATCTCCAAACTTCAGTGATTTAACTGCTGGAGATAAGAGAATTAGATTTCAGGCAAATGCAGATAATGTTACTACACGATTAATAATAGGAACGGTTCCATCTGAAGCTCCAACGGCTGTATTTACACCAGTTGATACGGTTACATTCCTTGCGGATGATACGTATCAAGAAGTGATTACTTACTTTGATGCTGCAAATGGATACAATGGAACAGATCAATATATCGCATTTATTCACGAACTAGATGGAGGTACCCTTAAGTACATTAGAATTGATGACTTCAATTACGAGGTTTCTCCTAGTTGTATAGCTCCTACAAATTTGATGGTTAATTCTATTTTAGCCACAAGTGCAAATTTATCTTGGACTCAAATTGGTTCCCCAATTGAATGGGAAGTTGAATATGGCGTTTCTGGATTTACTTTAGGATCAGGAACAAATAGTATTGAAACAACAAGTACTCCTAGTCTAACTGGTTTAAATGATGACACAGCTTATGACTTATATGTAAGAGCAATTTGTGCTCCTGGGGATACAAGTGATTGGTCGAATATTACTACCTTTTCTACTCCATGTAATGCTTTTCTAGCTCCATTTATTGAAAACTTCGATGGATTAGCTTTAGTTTCTCCTTATACTGATCTGCCAAATTGTTGGGAGCCTCAAACATTAGCAGATGATTGGGATGTAACAAATGACGTTGTAAATACTGGTCATGCTTATTTACCAAATATTGGTGATCACACAACAGGTACAGGAAACTATATGTGGATTGATGCCTCAACTGATATTTTAGCTAATGAAATGGTTACGCCATTTATCGATATGAGTGCATTGACAACTCCGCTAATCGGTTTCTGGTTTGCTTCTAACAATGTCGATAATGCAATTAACCATACTATATCATTAGACGCTTGGGATGGTAATGCATGGGTTAATATTACAACTGAATCAGGTAACTTCCCAGGATGGACTGAAGTTTCAGGGCCACTTCCAGCAGGGGTTCCAACTATCGCTAAATTCAGAATTCAAGCGATTGCAGCAACAGGAACTACTTCATCAAATTATTTCCAAAATGATTTGGGTATAGATGACTTTTTCGTTATGGAGACTCCAAGTTGTCCAGATCCTTCTGCTTTAACAGCAGCTAATATCACAGGAACTTCTGCTGATTTAAGTTGGACGGAAAATGGAACTGCAACTACTTATAATGTTGAATATGGTATTTCTGGATTTACACCAGGTACAGGAACTATTGTGGCTGGTGTTTCAAATCCTTTCACTTTAAATGCTTTAACGTCATGTTCAGACTATGAGTATTATGTTCAGTCTGATTGTAGCGCTGGTCTTACTAGTGCTATGGTTGGTCCATTCACATTCTCAACACTTAATGCTCCAGTAATGGAGACAGATGTTATTGTAGCTTGTGAAACTTATACTTGGAGAGATGGGTTAGTTTATACTTCTTCTAACAATACAGCAACATTTACTGTTGTGGGGGCTAGTGTTAATGGATGTGATTCTTTATATTCTTTAGATTTAACTATCAACAACGCAACAACAGGAACAGATGCTCAAGTAGCTTGTGAAACCTATACTTGGATTGATGGAACTACTTATACAGCTTCAAACAACACGGCAACATTTACCTTAATTGGTGGTGCAGCAACAGGTTGTGATTCTATAGTAACTTTAGATTTAACAATCAACAATGCAGCATCAGGAACTGATACCCAAGTTGCTTGTGAAATGTACACTTGGATTGACGGGAATGATTATACAGCTTCAAACAACACTGCTACATTTTCAATCACAGGTGGTGCAGCTAATGGTTGTGATTCAATTGTAACTTTAGATTTAACAATCAACAATTCAGTAACTGGTACAGACGTTCAAGAGGCTTGTAATAGTTTTACTTGGATTGATGGTGTGGAATACACAATGCATAACAACACCGCTACATTTACTATTGTAGGTGGAGCAGCAAACGGTTGTGATTCAATTGTAACCTTAGACTTAACAATTAATACTGTTGATGTTACAACAACTCAAACGAATGGTATAGACTTATCTGCAAATGCAGTTGGAGCAATGTATCAGTGGATTGATTGTGATAACGGAAATGCACCATTACCAGGTGAAACTAATAAAGATTACACTGCTATGGTAAATGGGAACTATGCAGTAATTGTTACTGAAAATGGTTGTACTGATACATCTACTTGTATTATGGTAGATAATGTAGGTTTGGAAGATATTGAGCAAACCTTAGGAGTTAGCTTATATCCTAATCCAACAGATGGAGCGGTAACTGTTCTGTTTGAAAACAATATGGAAGGGAATCAATACTCTTTAGAGGTAATCGATGCAACTGCTCGTAAATTGGCTAAGCAAAACATTACTGATAACTCTACACTAGTAGATTTATCAACTTACGAAAGAGGTGTTTACATTATCCGAATTTCAAATGGAAAAAGTGAAAGTATCCACAGGGTTGTTAAAAAATAATTTAATATAATTTAATTTTTATAGACTGACTTCTAGCAATAGAAGTCAGTCTTTTTTTATAACAACTTTTTTATTTCTCCTACTCCTTAAATAATTGACTCTAATCAATTAATGGAATTCAATTTTTAATCTAGCCTAGAAACCATCAATTCAAATTCATATGCTTAAATTTGGAAAAGAGTTTTCTGTTGGCTTTTCGAGAGGTAAATTATATTATCACGCCCAAGATCAGTTGCAATGCTATGTTAAGCTATTTGAAATTCGATTTAAATTTATTAAACATCTCAATTGAAAAAATACAAAATAATATTTATCCTTATTAGCTTTATACTAAGTTCGAATTCCATTTTTTCTCAAAAAAAAACAATTGAAAAAGAAACACTAGACTCTAAATTAAGCTTAGTAAGATTACTTACCGATACACAACAGTATTCTGAAGCAATGCGTCAACTTAATCTAGTTGAGGAAAAATACAGTGAGGATATTGAGTCATCATTAAAAAATGAAGTGAACTACCGTTTGATGGTGGCAAGAGTTTTACGCTTATCCAATCAACATGATGATGCTATGGAACAAATAAATTTACTTCCTGACTTGGGGGATGAACCTAATTTACATTTAGAGGTAAGTTTCAGAAAAGCAGCATTGTATTTAGAAAGTCCAAAATATTCTATGGAGGAACAGATAAAAATAATTTATCCTATTATTAATAATGGGATTAGAGTTTCAGAAGAATTAAATAATATACCAAGTTTGGCTTCCTTCTATAATTTGAATGCATCAATACATTTTGATGAATGTGCCAGCTTAAAAAAAGATTGTAACAAGCACCTTGAAATTGCTGAAGAATCTTATAGAAAAGCTATGAATTTATTCATGTCCATAAATGACTCATTAAACTACCATAATTCTTTGAATGGACTCTTCAGACTTGCAATAGTTGAAGAGTATAATAATGTAGATTCAATTAAGAATGTGGTATCAAAATATGCGGATGAATCAATTTATTTCCCAAACCTTACAATGTCGAGAAGTTTACTCGGGCAATATTATGTTCGTATAAAAAATGATAGTTTAGGATATTTTCGCCAAACGATCTTAGAGAAAAGCGCTATGATTGACGCTATAAACAAGAATGCCGACAATACTATTGAAAAGCTAAAACTGCTCTATGAGTTTGATTCTTTAAAAGCAGATTTAGACTTAAATTTGAATGTCTTATCTCAAAAAGAATTGGTTATTCTAGAAAAAAATAAACGGATAGATCAAAATAGATTTTATAGTGTAATATTATTCTCATTGGTATTAATTTTAATTTGGCTTCTATACCGACAAAGAGTATTAACAATGGGGATTAGGAAATCCAATTTTGATTTAAATAAATCGAATCTCAATTACCAACTATTGATTAAAGAAAGTAATCATCGAATAAAAAATAATCTTCAAATGATTTTATCGATAATAGAATTTGATAAAGAAGATACAAGTCGTGAAAGTCAGGAATTATTAGAAACTATATCATCTAAGATTTTAACCATTTCATCATTGCATAAAATTCTTGATTTTAAGGTGCATAACCAGAAGGTTGATTTGCAAACTTACTTTATGGAGATTGTCCAAAACTTTCAAAAACTTACAAAACGTGAGTTAAATTTTAACATTGATTTTATAGATTCGAAAATTGAAAGTGAACGAATAGTATACTTTGGGTTAATTTTGAATGAATTGCTATCAAATACGCTAAAACATCGGAAGGAGAAAGATGAAATCTTTATTCAAGTGTTGAAATCGAATAAGTCGCATATCTTTATTTATAGGGATAATTCAAATTTTAAAGATTATGTTAAAAGTAATGGTATTTTTCTTGTTGAAAATTTAATTGTTAGATGTGGAGGTCGAGATTTGAATTTTGAACCTCAACACGGTGAATATAAATTCTATTTTAATGAATAAAAGAGCAGTAATAGTTGAAGATGAATTTTTTGTAGCAAACCACTTGAAAAAAATTCTTGAAAAAAATGGGTACGATGTGGTTTCAATTTTTCATGAAGGTGAAAGTGTTCTTGCAAATATAAATTCATTAAAGGATGTTATTTTTCTTCTGGATATACAACTTTCAACTAATATAGATGGAGTTAATATTGCTCTGGAGCTTAAAAAGAGAAGTATTCCATTTATTTTTATTACTGCTAACACTGAAAGTGATACATTTGATAAAGCAATAGTTACCAACCCTACTGCCTACGTCTCTAAACCATTCAAAGAAATAGATGTTGTTGCTGCCGTTCTATTGGCTTCTCAAAAGTTAGACGTAAAAATAGCAATAGAGTCAGGGAAAGAGAAAATAATGATAGACCCAAATGATGTACTCTATTTTAAATCTGACAATGTTTATGTTGAAGTATATCTTAAAAATAAGACATATATTTTAAGAAAACAACTCAAGGTTTTGGAGAGTGAATTGTCTCAAAACTTCCAAAGATGTCATAAATCATATCTTGTGAACTTCTCTAAGATCTCAAGAATTAAAGGGAATAGTATTTATTTGGATGATATTGAAATTCCATTATCAAGAACTTACAGACGTAATTTTTTAAACTTGTGATTAATTTAATCGTTAAATAAATGTGTTTTGTAGTCGGTTTAGACCTGTTCATGTAGTTTGCAACAAATTTTTGTGTTTCACAACATAATTTAACATTAACAATTATTTCTCATCATATTTGACAACAGATAAGAACGATTGTCATATTTAATAGTAGAATTTTCATTTTACATTAATTATACTAAACATACTTTTGAGATTAAATAGATTTACCTAACACCTATAGATAAATATCTAATAAATCAAATGTAAATTAGCTGAAAATTAATAAGTTAATAGTTTTTTTTAGTTTCTTTGTATAAAAAAAAGGAGGATTTCATGGTCTTCCTTTTTTTTATTACTTTTTTTTCTAATAAGATCAGTTTTCTAAGTGCTTTTACGAGTGTAACCTAACTTTCATTAAACATTATATTGTGAAATATGTTTTATGAATAAAATTCCAATGTATTTCCTATAATTATAAGCTTTAAATCATAAATTTGCTTTCTTTATCATTTGTTGAATTTTTGCCAATAATTAATAGTTCTAAGTGAAATATCCTTTTGCCTTTATTGCGTTGATCTTTTCATTCACTTTGGTGGGTCAAAAGGAATTCTTTTATCAAGAAATGGATTCTATTAAAATTGGTTACAGGTCCGGTGGAACTGAATTAGATTCTATCGATGCTAGTTTCATTGGTGAAATTACACTGCGCCCAGGTTCAGGATTTGGGCAGTTATATGAAAGGAATTTAGCTGAAAATATATTTCTAAGTCCGGCAAGTTTAGCTTATGTATCTTCTCAAAGGAAGATTTCTCCTAAATTTTCTGGGTTACCCTATTTAGGTTTTCAATATGCTTTTGGTTCATCATTAACGCAGGATTTGAATTTAGAATATCATCAATTTTATAGACCCAACTCACATCTTCATTTTCGCTATAACAGAAGAACTAGTAATGGTTTCTTAAGAAATGGAGATTACGGTTTAAATGATTTAAATTTAAGATTCTTTCATTCTAAGGAGAGATATTCAACAAACTTTGAAGGCTCTTATTCAGCGTATGATATTGCTCAGAATGGTGGGATATCAACGGATAGTTTATTAGATGAATTTGAAATTGAATTTACTCCTGTTCAACGAGAAAACGCTCGCTCTGTAGTAAGAAAACTCGATTTAAAATGGGATAATTATCTATTGATGGTTGGAGATTCGTTAATAGGTTCGGGGTTTAAAACGAAGCATCAATATAATATTGTTGGAAGAGAGTATACTGATCAATTAACAGATTTGTCAGTTATTGATACTTTTTATATTGATACAAGTGGGAAAACCCGTGATCAATATCAGACTGCAAAATTTTCAAATGGAGGAGGAGTTTACTTTAATTCACCTGGTCTAAAGATTGACGCCACAATAAATCATCAATATTGGAGAAATCAGAATTTAGGCGCTAATAGAGATACGAATGAAGTTTATTTACATTCAAATTTATTTGCCGCTTTGGGCAGTCGTTTACACTTGAGTAATGAGTTTTATCTTAATTTAATTGGCGCTACTGGAGAAATAAAAAATTACGCCTTTTTGAATTATGAAATTTTCAATGACCTAACTTTGAAAGGCCGACTTAACTTTGAAAATTTATACCCAACTCCTTATCAAAGGTTTCATACTGCTAATTATTACCAATGGAATATAGATGATTTGGAGATGCAGCAAAAGTTGCAAATAGGAGGGGACTTAAAATATGGAGACTCTACTTTTATTCAAGCTTCTGTACTTTGGACAAGTATAAATAATGGACGTTATTTTATGGGAAATGAATGGAGGCAAGATACTTTGGAATTAATTTCTATGGGTTCTTTTCAATTGAAAGGAGGTTTAAAATTGGGTAAATGGTCTTTTTACCCAACAGCAACATTGCGATTTAACTCTGCAAACTTCAGTTTTCAACCTATTTTCGAAACTATGAATAGAATAACTTTTCAAACTAAGCTATTTAAAGCTCAAAAGTTAGGTGCAGCATTTGGTGTAGATTTAGGATATCAATCGGGTTATAATTATCTAGAGTATAATGGTGTTTTAGGGTTGTTACAAATTCCAACCACACCATTAGAAACAGAAGCTATAATTCGTTTAAATGCATTTTTAGCATTGTCAATAGATGAATTTAGATTCTTTGTAAAAGCAGAAAACTTATCTTCTTTAATTAATGATCCTAAAACTAGAATTGACATTGATTATCCAATAATGCCTTTTCTAATTCGATTAGGAATTACCTGGGATTTCTTTAATTAGACCTTGAGATTAAATCAACATTGCCTTATTGGTTAATACGATTAGCTAATTCCTTCTCATTAACAAGAGATTGGTTTTTTAAGTACCATTAAAAATTTTGGTGTGCCAGCATCTAAATATCAGGTTAAGTGTTCGTAAAAACTCTATTTTTAAACTAGAGCCAAGTATTTTTTTTAATAGATATAAAGGGTTTGTTAATTTTTGGAATTACTATTTATTTCCTTTTTCTTGTTTGGATCAGGATAGAAATATAGTAGTAGTAATGGAAGGATAAACAAGTCGGAAACCACTGCAACAACTAAAGTGATACAAATCATAAGTCCCATGTAATAGGTTCCCATAAAATTAGACAATAGCAGCATGCTGAAACCACCAACAAGAATTGCAGAAGTTAAAACAATCGCTTTTCCAGTTCCTAAATAAGTGCTTTTTAAGGCATAAAGTTTTGATTTTCCTTTCTTAAGTTCTAGTTTAAAATTACTTAAAAAATGAATGGTATCATCAATTGCAATTCCAAAAGATATGGTGAAAATAATAGCCGTTGTGATTTTTAAATTGATTCCAAAATATCCCATAATTCCAGCAATAATAATTAATGGAATTACATTGGGAATAATTGAGATAATCAACATTCGAAAAGATCTAAATAAAAGTGCCATTAGAATAGAAACGACAATAATTGCAAATGCTAGTCCTTCTACTAAACTCGAAGACATATAGCTCATATTTCTATCAAGCAAATGGGCCGAACCGGTAACATGAATGTCGAGGTGTTTGTCTAAGCCTTCTTCATTTATAAATGTGAAGAATTTTTTATTTTCTAATGTAGCTTTTTGATTTCCCCAGTCTGGAACTCCTCCATTTATTCTTGTGGTGTTTTCTGTTGAATCTAATACAGAAGCAATAAATTTTCCTTGATCTGCTATTTTCAACATTCTTTTAAATTTCCGAATTTCATTTTTTGAATCGGGAATGCCGTAGTAATCAGTGTTTCCAGCATGGGATGCTCGATTTAAAATACTTAAATATTGAATCAATGAATTATTAATATTGACTTCATATTCATTGGAAAGATAATTCTCAATCTTCTCCATTTCTTTCAATCGATTAACATTCCAAATATCATCTGTACTGTCTTTTAAACTGATTGCTAATTCAAAAGGACGAACTCCACCAAATTTACTATCGAAATAATCAAAGTCTTGTTTTACTGTGCTTTCTTGACTTACGTCATCCATAATAAAGTTGTTCACTACAATCAATTTTGCACCATATGCGAAAATTACAATGAAAGCAATACTAATCCAAGGTATAATTTTTCTGTTTCTCATTGTGATTAGAAACACTTTGCGCATTATAGATTTCCAAAAGTTCCGATCATTTCTTCTTCCAACTTCAGGAACCTTGGTCAGATAAAATAAGAATGGAAGTGATCCATAAGTAATTACGAAGGCAATTAAAACCCCAATTCCAGTGTACAATCCAAAGTCTTGAATAGGAATTACATTTACGAAGAGCAATGAAAAGAAACCAATAGAGGTAGTTAACGATGTTAGAAAAGTGGCCATTCCAATTTCTTTGAATGAAGTTTTTATGGCATCTAATTTACTTGATCCCGACCGGAGTAACTCAAGGTATTTAGACATCAAATGAATGACATCTGACATGGCTACAACAAACATTATAGAGGGTAGAACAATCAATAAAATGTTTATGGGTTTACCAATTAATGCCATAATTCCAACTATCCAAATCATTGAGCCCACAATGACAATTTGAGGAACCATTAATCCCCATAAAGATTTGAAACTTATAATTAAGAATACAATAACAAGTAATATACTCATTCCAACGTATGTTGTCATTTCGGTAATCATGGTGTCAACATAATATAATTGTCCTACAGACCTACCAGCCATTCTTACGTTTTCAAAATCAAATTTTTCACTAACCTGTTTTACATCAGCGACCAACTGTTCACTTTTAGCTTTGCTCAAAAAATCATTGTGCCTTACGAATACTGTTAATGCATTACCTTTTGAATTAACCAAAGTGTTAATGAGTTCCTTGTTCTTATAAATGTTAATGGAGTCTTGTGCAAAATTGGTTGAGTCTAATTGAATATATGGTCTTTCTCCTCTTGTTCCCCCAGTATAAATAAAGGTTTCTTTTTCATGGGTAATATCTCTTGTGAATTTCACATTAGGCAGCGCAGCCAATTCTTTCGAATATTCATTCACTTCATTTAAAAAAAACTTATCAAATATTCCTTTTTCTCTTTCGATAGCAATGAGAATAAAATCGTTGTCTGATTCAAATAATGCACGGTGATTGAAAAAGAAATCAGTTTCTTTATCTTGTGCGGGAAAAAACTCTTCAAAATTGTAATTCAGAGTTGTTTTTGGTAATTGAAATGCAAAGAAAATAGTTGTTATTAGGATGATAGAAATAACAAAATAGGATATTCGTTTTAAATTTTTTTCCAACGCTTAATTTTTATTTATCGTTTAAGACAGTAAAGTTAACCATTATCTACTTCCTATTGTTTTACCACTTATACTTTTATTATGGAAATCAAACTAAAATTGTTTATTTTTGGTTTTAAAACATAAAAATTATGAAGAGAAATTTACTTTTAGTAGCTGCTTTATTTTTTGGAACAGCGACTTTTGCACAGTTTACACAGTCAAATAGCCCATCAATTGGAAATGGTTCGACTTTGTACGTAATTGATAGTATGGCACCTGCTTACGCTAACGAAATAGGTTCAAATGCGAATTGGGATTACAGTTCTACAGATGGATATAATAACGTTTCGAGAAATGTCACTGGATTAGATGCAACTACGACTGCAAACGCATCAAGTTTTCCTAACGCTACTGAAACTATCGATTTGGAAGGATTTTTAAAATCATATTCAACGACCTCAGCAACAGAGATGACTAGCTATGGTTTTGTATTTGATGAGCCAAGTTTGGGAGAGATAATTGCAATTTATGATACAGATCCTGCAACGACGTACAATTATCCTATGGATGAAAATAGTCCTGCAATTACAGATAATTTTTCTGGAACTTTAGAGTATGTTTTGGGGATTCCTCAAACATCTCCATTAACTGGATCTCTTACTGCAGAAGTTGATGGAAAAGGAACTTTAGTTTTGGCTAATAATTCTTATAATAATGTTTTAAGATACAAAATTACTGATACTGTAAATACTACGGTTGCTGTACTGGGAGCTATCCAAATGGTACGCACTCAGTACGAGTATTACGATTTAGCTGCAAGTAATTTACCTATATTTATTCATACTTCAATTGTATTTACGTCAGGTGGAGGTGTGGTGTTATCGAATTCAAACCTTGTATTAAGTTTAGAAGATCCTTCGACTTCTGTTGGGTTAACTATAAATGAATTATCAAAAACATCTGTTTATCCAGTTCCTGCAACCAATGAATTAAATATTCATTTGCCTTCTACAGTAGAAGCTGCAACTGTTACAATTTCTGATGTTTTAGGTCGTAATGTTTATTCTACATCTTTAAATTCAAATGTGAAAACAATCGATGTTTCAGCAATGAAAAAAGGAATGTATATTTTAAATATCACAGATGGTGAAACTTCAGTTTCTAAAAACATTGTGATTAAGTAACTCATCTTATTGCTTAAACTTTAAGCCTGATTCTGATTCTATAATAGAAAATCGGAATCAGGCTTTTTTGTGGCTTCAACTTTTCAAGACCTTAAGTTCTTTTTTTTTAAGTAATATTATTATTGTTTGAGAACATGACTTTCTTCATGTGCTTTCAATTGATTGATTATTAAGGGTTGAACGTTGTCAGTGTAATAAGTATTTCGTTATCGCGTTTAATTTTAATTTAGTTTATTTTTCATTCTGCTTTTGCCCATTGGCTCAATTAATAAAGTCGAATATTAATTTATATTGCTTTTAGAATCCTTCTTTAAATAATCTGTAATAATTTTCTCAGATGATTATTTAAGAGTTGAGTAATACAAATTGATGAAACTTATGTTTCAATATATCCTTCATATTCTGTATTTAAGATATTCTTTAAATACTTGATCTGGACTCCGATAGTTTACAGTATAGATTATTGAATAGTTCAACCCTAAATTTGTCATTGGCCTTTCTGATTTATACTTTGAATTTATTGATTACCGAAATGAAGACCAATACAACGTTGAAGGTTTATGGCACAAAAAAAAGCAATCTAAATTAGATTGCCTTTGAATTAATTTTTCAAAATTTAGAAATCATAACTTAAGCCAACACTTGGTAAAAATGGCAATTGATAAATTTTCTCGTTCGTTACACGATTAACATAAAAGATGTTTTCCCTGTCATAAATATTGGTTACTCCACCTTTCGCTTCTAGAACAGTATTGTTTTTGAATTTGAATTTCTTTTTGACAGTTATGTCGAAACGGTGATAAGTAGGTAGTCTAGCAGAGTTGATGCCACCCAAAAGAATGCTTAGATCATTAGGGTTACTAGTTGTATAATCTGTAGTAACTCCGTCACCGAACTTCTCACCTTGGTAATAGCCTGAAGTAGGAGTGAATGGTAATCCTGAACCAAAGTTCCAGCGCATACTTAATTCCAAACTGTTGTCTTTTAGGAAAGTGTAAGTTGCAACTAGGTTAATATTATGACGACGATCGAAAGAAGGAGCATAGTTCATGAATCCGTCCCATCGTTCAGATTTACCTAGTGAATAAACTGCCCATAAAAATATTCTTTTCTTACTGTATTCTAGCAATACATCAACTCCATACGCAACTCCAGATTCAATTAAGAAGTCCTTTTTGTAAATATCAGAGACCTTGCTAAATTCTGGCGTATCGTCATACAACTTATTCACATTAATGTTACTCAATTGTGGATAATATTTGTAATATCCTTCAACATTCAAGGTTAATTCACGAGTGAAGTCGTATTCTGTACCAATTATACCATGCCATGAGGTTTGAAGTCCATTTTCAGGTTCTACTTCCTCACCATTTTGCTTGGTAAATGTTTGCTGAACATCAGTAGGAGCAGAAATGAAACCATAGAATAATGTTACAATATCTCTATCATTTGCGGCAGAAGTGAAGTTTTGCGAATAATAACCTCCAGACATTTTAAATCTTAATTTTTCAGTAGCATTCACTTTAATTCCAAGACGTGGTTCAGGAACAACTGCTGGAATTGAAGGATAGGCTTGAACTCTCATTCCAGGGTTAAATACCCATCGACCAGCAACCAATCTATAGTTAACGTACCCACTTAATTCAGTATTGTAGTTTTCAATTTTTATTTCTCTACCTAATTCATTGAAAGTTGAGAAATTCGTTGAGAATCCTCCAATGTTGAAACCATAGGTGATTTCAGATTGATTCTTTAAAAAGTATAAGAAATCGAATCCAACATCAAATCCGGTAATACCACTTGTTCGTGGTTCTGCACCATTTTCTTCTTGAAAGAAAATATCGTAATTGGATGCGTTCACATGTCCTTTTATTATCACAGGGTTAGAGCTAGGAATAAGTGTGAAATTTAATCCACCTCCGTAAGACTTCCAATTTAGATCTGCAATGTTTGTGTATTTAACAGCGTCGTTATTACTAAATCCGAATGCTGAGAATTTACTACCTTCTGGACTCTTAACGGTGAATTTCCCATAAATATCTGTAAATGTAAAAGGTAACCCTTGACCATCATTAGCGAACGGATAAAGCACCTCAGAAGTATTATCCAATAAGGAATGTTTTGCTGAGAAAATATAAGATCCACCGCTTCCCTTAGCTTCTTTGTTTCTAAAAACAGGACCTTCTAAAACAGCTTTCCCCATAAAAGGAGAGACAGAAACCAGTCCTCCATGCTTATTTAAATCTCCATCTCTGTAAGTTATGTCCATTATAGAAGAAATTCGACCTCCAAATTCAGAGGAGAAACCACCGGTGTATATATCTGCACTTTTAATTAACTCGGTTTCAAAAACGGAGAAAAAACCAATAGAGTGAAATGGATTGTAAATCGTCATTCCATCTAATAATATTTTATTCTGAATTGGAGTTCCACCACGTACATATAATTGACCTCCTTGGTCACCTGTACTCACAACTCCTGGTGTTATAGAGAATGCAGCGATGATATCATTTTCAGCTCCGAAACTTGGTAAACGTTCTAAACTCTCTTGGTTTAATTTATTTACCGACATATCTACATTGGTACGTTTTGATTGGTCTTGCCCAAAAACGGCAACTTCTTCCATTTCCTTCACCGCTTCGCTTTTAGATAGTTCATATCTAAGCGTTTTGATAACTTTATCGCCAACAATTATGGTGTCAAGAATATCAATATGCTCAGCACTTCTTACTTCAATTGCATATTTTCCTGCTTCAAACGAAGAAAACTGGAAATATCCATCAATATCTGTGGTTGCACCTTTAAATTCAGTATTCGTATTTGCAATAATAGGTTTAATTAAAACCTTGATGTAAGCTGCTGCTTCACCATTGTCTTCATTGTAAACAAACCCCCGAATTGTAAAATCAGCTTGAGCGATTACGGAAGAAGTGGTTATTATTAGAGTTAAGAAAAAAAGTAATTTCTTCAAAATTTTCAGATTTAATATATAAATATCACGCATAGATAAGCATTTTTTTAGCGTTTGTTAACGGGTTTACTTTAAAAAGTAGATACTGTTTATTTTACTGCATATTTTTAGCCTACAACCTGTTTGGCTTTTTCCCAAAATACATCCATTTGAGTTAAATTCATTTCGTCGAATTTCTTTCCCTCAATGTTCATTTGTTCTTCCATATATTGAAATCGTTTAATAAACTTTTTATTGGTTCGTTCTAAAGCTGTTTCTGGATTTACCCCAATAAATCTGGCATAATTTATCATAGAAAACATAACATCCCCAAATTCTTGCTCAACCTGATCTGTCTTGTTGTTGACTTCAACTTCCAGTTCTTCCAATTCTTCATAAACCTTCGCTAATACCTGCTTTGAATCGTCCCAATCAAATCCAATTCCTTTAACTTTTTCTTGTATTCTGGCTGCTTTAACTAGAGAAGGTAAAGATTTAGGAACGCCTTGAAGCACGGATTTTTTACCCTCCTTCAGTTTTAGTTTTTCCCAATTTGCTTTTACTGTTTCTTCATCCTCGGCAACAACATTACCGTAGATATGAGGATGACGATGAACCAATTTGTCGCAAATAGCATTTAATACATCTGAAATGTCAAAAGCACCTTTTTCACTGGCTATTTTGCTGTAAAATACCATATGAAGCATTATATCTCCAATTTCACCTTTCAATTCATCTAAATCATTGTCTAAAATAGCATCAGCTAATTCATAAGTTTCTTCGATTGTAAGGTGTCTTAAAGATTCAAGCGTTTGTTTTTTATCCCATGGGCATTTTTCTCTTAAATCATCCATTATATTTAATAAACGCTCAAATGCCACTAGCCTTTTGTCCATAATTCAATTTTTAACAAAAATAGTCGCTTTAATTGGTCTTACAAATATAATTTTTTAGCCTTTAAATTTTTTATTCGATATTTGTACGGTTATTTGATTTAACAACGTGTGGTAAATTCTTTTGAGTATTGAAAATGAGCAAATTGATAGTGTTGGTGATTGGTTTTGGATTTATTCTTCTAAGTGCTCAATTGTCTGCTCAACAACAGAATATAGGACTGTCTTTATCTTCTCAAGTTGGATATCTGTTACCTCACAGAGCTGCTATGGGCCATTTAAATTTAGGCCATGTAACCGGTGGGCAATTGCGCACTGTAATTCAAACAAATGGAAGTAAGCAATGGCATCATGATTTTAATTTTCCAAGAATAGAATTGAATACCTTCTTTTATGACTTAGGAAATAGTTCTGTTTTGGGACAAACATTTGGGGTTTCTTCCGGAATGTACTTACCGTTTTTTAATTACAGTGGCTGGAGTATAGGAAGTACCCAATTACTAGGAATTGGGTGGGTATCAAAGCACTATGATAAAGTTGAAAATCCCAAAAATAACGCAATAGGATCTCATATAAATGCAATGGTGAATTTAGGCGTTAGAGTTGAGAAGCAATGGGTTAACAATTCAATTGGAATTGAAATAGGTATGACTCATTTGTCAAATGGCGCGTATAAACTCCCTAATTTAGGGTTAAATCTCCCTCTTTTAAGTTTTAATTTTACTCATTTTCTTAATGCTTTGAAATATGAGGAGAATTATTCTGAATTGAGTTCCGGGTTACCTTTAAAAAACTGGGGTTTTTATACTCAGTTAGTAGGTTCTGTTAAGCAAATTTATCCTACAGGTGGTAGTACTTTTGGAATAGTTGCGTTGAACAATTATTTTCAATATAGGTTTAAGCCAAAATTTATTTTTGAAGGGGGAATTGATGCAATTTATAATCAATCTGTTATTAAATACAACAAAGAAGGTCATGGTAGAATGAAGAACTTTCAGATGGGACTCTATGCTGCTTATGTTTTACCTATTCACAAAATTGAATTTTTGGTTGCAATGGGAAGCTATATTGTTGATCCATTAAATCCTGGAGGAAAGTTTTATCATAAGTTTGGGGGTAGATTTCAAATTACAGATAAACTATGGGGGAATTTTACAATTAAATCCCATTGGGCCAAGGCAGACTATTTTGAATATGGAATTAGTTATAGATGGAAATGAAAATATACATAGGCATAATTATAGTTTTGGCATTTCTTTCTTGCAAAAAGGCAGAAGATAGAAGATGCTTAAAATTTGTTGGTGAGGATGCTGAAAGAATTATTGAAACAGATTTAGATATCGATTCACTCTTTTTGTCTGATGATTTATATTATTCACTTGCGCAGGGTAATGAAACTAAAATTGTGTTGACAGGTGGAGAAAATTTGCTTTCACATATAGATGTAAGGATTAATAATGGAGGGCTTTCAATTGAGAATGATAATAAGTGTAAGTTTTTGAGGTCTTACAAGAATAAAATTAATGCTAAGATATATGTTGATTCCATTACTTATATTTATTACGAAGGAAGTAAGAAGTTGACTAGTATAGATACACTTCGTTCAAATGAACTTAGACTAATTATTAGAGATGGTGCAGGGAGCGCAGATTTAACTCTTGTAAACGGCTATACAAGCGCAATAGTATCCAATGGTTTTGGAGATATTACCTTGCGAGGAAAAACAAATTATGGCTTTTTGCATTGTAATTCTAATGGTTTTTGTGATGCTCGAATGTTGAATGTAGATGGTTGGCTAAATGTTTTTTCAAATACTGTAGGAGTGATGAAAATTAATGCGAATGAAACTGTATTAGAGGCCACGATAAAGCAAAGTGGTAATATTGAATATGTCGGAACACCCATTTCTTCAACCGTGCACTTGGAAGGAAGTGGAAAGGTAATAAGTTTGAATAATTGATTGAAATGTTGTAATTTTGTTTCGAATTTAAAGAAATATAAAAATGGATTTAATATTAATAGCAATCGCATTATTGGCTTTAGCATTTGGAGGAATTGCAATAAAAATTTGGGCTAAGAAAGACGGAGAGTTTGCCGGAACTTGCGCAAGTAACAATCCTATATTACAAGAAGAAGGTGCAGCATGTGGAATGTGTGGTGCAAAACCTGAGGAACAATGTTTAAGTGATAAATAAGATTTAAAAGGATGGTTTTTTACCATACAAAAAAAGTGGGTTTGTAGAATTTCTACAAACCCACTTTTTTTTGTACTTAATATTTACTTGATCTCCTCAGTATTTTCATCCATTAAGAATATTTTTTCAGCATCACTAAACCCTTGAAGGTCATCTAAAAATGCTTCAATCTGTGGAATAGTAAGTGACTTTCCAATAATTTGCTTGTCTTTATTCAAAATCCATACTTTAGGTGTTGAGTAAATGTCATAAGTTGCTTGATAATTAATGGATTCATAAGTCGTTTTAGAAGGAATTAATGATCGTGGATCCTCGCTGGCTTTTTCGTAAACATCTCTAGTTACACCAACATTTATAAAAGTTAATTTATTGTCTTTTATAAATTTTTTCCAATCTTCGAAATCATCTCCTGTCGCTTTTCCAACTGAGAAAATTTCAATATTTCTTTCTTTAAACTTCTTCTCATATAATGTTTGAAGTTGTGGTGTTACTTTTTTGCAATGGCCACAACCCGGATCCCAAAAGAAAAGTACAATATAATCTGCTTCTGTTTCATATAAGTTATACCATTTTTGATTTGACGAATCTGGCAGAATTAAATTTGGAGGCATCTCTCCCTGAACTAAACGAATTTGGGTTTTAGTGTTTTCACAAAGTGTTTGCAATTTATCTTCATCCATCCAGTGCGCTTTAGGTTCTCCATTTTTACCTGGAGCACAATAAAAACTATTTACCATGTGCATCTTAACTTTGTCCATTCCCATGTATTTAGATTTCTCAAAATGAGTTGTTACATTCGTGACAAAAAATCTGTACATCATGGATTCTTCTGGAATACTATTAATAACTGGAAATACATATTTAATAATTGAATCGGGGTGCTGTGGTAGTAAGTTTTTAGAGTAGAAATACTCTATTTTATTTTGTAAAACAGGTGTATTTACCAATCGATCATCTTTTAAATCAATATTGTCAAAAAAGTGATCTCTAAAATATTTATATCCAAATGCTTTATCGATAACATTACCTTCTTCATCTTTTGGTGCTTCAGGGATTTGAACATCCGTTGACATTTTAATGATTTTGGAAACCAAAGTTGTAGGGTTGTCTTTTACTACCTTTTGCTGATACGCCAAAATTTCATCTCCAATTTCTTTAATTCGGTTGGTTAATTTAGCCTTACCTTCTTTATCATTTGCGTCTAAAGCTTGAATTTGACCTTGTATTTTATTGGCTTCACTTCTTCCTTCTTTCATGAAGTTCATGTAATCCAGAAATATTTGGTTTTCTACAGACTTTTTAATTACCATATGGTCAACAAAGTTTGGAGATTTTGTTTCCATATGAACTTTTTCATTGTTGTATACAAATTCAAAGTATCGTTGGCCTGGCATCAAGACAGCTAAAATTCCTGGTTCTTGTTTACTTCCGTCAAAGGTAACTTTACTGTCAACTAACTTAGCTGTATCGGTATAGTAAAGTTTGTTTCCAACGTATTTTACTAAATGTACAGTGGTGTCTTTAATTCCTGTAACTTTAAAAGTTAGGTCTTGAGTAATTCCACTGAAAGCGATTAATGCGGTGACGATAAATGTGATAAGTATCTTCATATTATTTGTTCTGTTTGTGCGAATATAAATTGTATTTATTGTTCAGACGATTAATAGCTAAATAGGTGTTTCCTTTTAACAGTATTTTAACGAAATAGTTTATTGTGTCTTTAAAACTCCCCGTTTAGCATTAAAATAATTTACAATCGAATAAATCACAAAGGCTAAAATGACGGCAAGAACACTTAAAAAAGTAAATCCTGAATCAATTTGGATTCCTCCCTTGTCGAGTAATTTGTCTATAAAATACTTCAGTAGTCCAAATGCGATGATGCTGGCCGCGGAAATTACTGCGAAAACCTTAATAAAGTAAAGTAAAATTGAATTAATCACTTTTTTGGGAGAATAACCTTGTCTAAGCAAGGTTCTTATTTCATATTCATTTCTGGAAATTAATAACTGAGCATATTGTACCAATACTAATCCTGCTAGGAAAACGGTGATAACACTAATCGCTATTAAAATTGAAAATAAAGTACCAGCAACACTTTTAAGTTTCCCAACAATCATTGAGTTTTCTTTAGATTCTAAATTGCGTTTATCTAAATAATTCTCAAATTCTCCAAAAAGTCCTTCTTTTACTGTTAACATCAGTTGAGTAATTATTGCAGGTTCACCTTTTGGGAAATTAAGATTCCCATATTTCATAAATGTTTCAGGAACTAAAATTGCAGAAACTTCATTTGTGAATCCCACGATTCTTACTTTTTCGAATTCTTTTTTACCTGGACTAGTTAAAGTGAATTTGAATCCAACAGATTTCGCCAAATCATCAGAGATAGGAGGGATACCTTTAGCACTAGCAAAAGTGTTTAGCATAACCAAGAATTCTCGAGGCAAAACAATTGGTACGAATTCGTCACCTGGAGCCCATTTCCATTTGGCTGAATCTATTTTTGTAAATTCATTGTCCACAGATTGTACAAAAACATCAGTACGTAAATAAGGAACTAATTCACTGTCAGTTTGAAGGGCAACATCAAAATTGTTGCTTAAAATAGGTTGCAAAATTTCAACAAAATTTTCCTTTTGAATACTTTCAATCTCGCGTTCACTAAAATCATTTTTAGTCATTTTCAAACTACTAAAATTGTTTATTTTCTTTTGGATGATCATGGTGTTGTTTCCTAAAATCTCTTCTCCTTCGCCAAATTCATTTACACGAATTAAATAGTGAATTGAAGTAACCAAAAATGTGAAACCTAAAAATGAACCAATCATAGCGATGATCAATTGAGATTTGTTCTGGTAATTAAATAAAATTTTCTTAATCATGGATTATAAATTTAATTCTCTGTCGAAACTAAAATTGTGATTTTCTCCCAATGTGGTTAAAATGAAACCTGAACCAATATTTTTAGTTCTTCTAGCTATTAATGCCAAAGCCTTTTGAGTGTTTTCTTCATCTAAATGGCTGAAGGGTTCATCCATAAATAACCAATCAAAGGGTTGGCACATAGCACGGATTATCGCTACTCTTTGTTGTTGTCCCATGGATAGAATGCCACAAGGAACAGACCATTTGTCAATTATTTCAAGTTCTTCCAGCATTGATTTTAGTTCAGCAGTAGCGAATGTATCGGTTAAATCATTTTTTAAATTCAAGTTTTCCTCAACGGTTAATTGCGGAAACAATTGTAAATCTTGAAAAACAAAGCTCAAATGATTTCTTCTTAAGTTGGCCCATTCTTCCGGAGAGAATGAAGTGATTTCTCGTTCTCCTAATCGAATACTTCCATTAAAATCTTTTCGTATACCCGCAAGGGTATGTGTGAAAGTCGTTTTCCCTTTTCCACTTGAAGCATTCAACATTACTTTTTCACCCTTGAGAAGAGAAAATGAATTTCCCCAAATACTTTTGTTGCTGTGTTGGATTCCATTTAATGGAATGGGAACTACATTATTGAATTGAATTTTCATGTGTTTTTATTTTCTGCTTTGAAATTAGTCAATAATCATTCCAATAGCATGAAAAATTAAAATTGATTTCTCAACATGTTGTGAGTGAGTTTGTTCTGTGGTTTCGCTCTTGAGTACCCCTAAATGATTATGGGGTCATGGTTTCATTGATCAGTTTTTTTATATCTATCATTTATCTAATTAATTGTTAGCTAAAACTTTATGAAAAGTCTCACGAAAATTGTACCTTTCCTAAGTTACTTTTATGAACCATTAAATTCACTGATTTTGGAAACTAAACACGGCTTTACTTTAATGGATATTCAGGAATTTGAAACTTGGGTAAATTCATTAGATATTCACAGGAATATATTGTTTATTCAACAACATCATACTTGGAGTCCATCATATATTCATTTCAAGGAGAATCACTTTACCCTGCAAAAAAACATGAAGCATTATCATGTGAATCAGCGAGGTTGGAGTGACATAGGTCAGCACTTTTCCACATATCCTGATGGTAGAATTTGTACCGGGAGAAGTTTAGAGTTGAATCCGGCTTGTATTTATGGAAACAATAATAGTTCTATTTGCATAGAGCATATAGGAAATTTTGATCAAGGGAAAGACCAGATGACCGATGCTCAAAAGGATGTAGTTGTTAGAATGACTGCAGCATTGGCCAAGCGATTTAATGTTCCAATAAATACAGATAGAATTGTTTATCATCATTGGTTTCATTTGGGTACAGGTGCAAGAAATAACGGGGGACCTCAAACTACCAACAAGACTTGTCCTGGAGAAAACTTTTTTGGTGGAAATACATTAGCAGCTGCAGAGAATAATTTTATACCTTTGGTGAAAGGACTTGCTGATAAAACAACTGATGAATTACCTAGTAAAATGCTGTATTTTGGAGTTGTGGATGTAAATACTCGGTTAAGCGTAAGACTTGGCGCTGGAACTTATCATTCCAAGATTGATTATGTTGAAAATGGTATGGTAATTCGAATTTATGAAGAAAAGAACAACTGGTTTAGGATTTCCCAAAATCAAAAAAGATGGGTTTATGGTAGATTTATTAATAAAATTCGTTTAGCCAGGGTAAATGTAAACACTAAATTAAACGTTCGCTCAGGTCCGAGTTCCAATTATCCAAAAGTAGCTAGTTTAACTAAAAATCATGAAGTATATGTATATGAAATAGAAAATGATTGGGCTAAAATCGATGTAGAAGAACAGTGGGTGTCTGAAGATTTTTTAGAGTATTTAAGCTAAATGAATATCGGTCGTATTCAGAAAGAAACTCGTCGTGATTGAAATAATATTCTATTTCTCGAATGCCATAGGGTTAATTAACATAAAAGTTTTTTGAAAAAAAAGCTCCTAAAATATGTTTAAGGAGCTTTAAAAGTTTGAGGAAAATTTATTCGGAAGGTAGAAATTCATTTGCTTCTGGTGTAATCAATGCTTCTTCATTCTTCTTTAATGCTCTTTTTTCACAGGTTTTACAAAGTTCAGAAATTCCTTTTTGGTCCCAAGATTCTTTAACTGTTCCATTGTTGATTACATCACGTCCTTTAATGTGTTGACAATCTCCCTCAATATGGTATTTATTTCCGGCTTTTGTCCAGTAAACATTGTCAGTATCATGGTTAAGTGATTTAACTACCTCAGTTTGTTCATTGATTTCTTTGGTATATTTTTCAACTGAAGGTGGGTTGAAATCAACACCTGTAATTCCGGCAATAACTAATGCGACCGCGGCGATTGTTCCAGCAATACCTTTCGTTTTTCCATCAATGTTTTTATTCATGAAAATCAGGATTACCAATGGAAGAAAGGACAATACACCCATTATCGCACCCAACTGATTTTGAATAAAGAATTTAGTCTTGTTTTTTTCTGAAGCCGGATCTAATTTGTTGGCTTTTTTCCAAAGTAATGATCCAGTAATGGATAAAATTAGAATAGCTACGATCGCAACGATTAACCAAGTTAAAGTTTCGTTACTGATTAATTTAAAAATAGCAAAGATTTGACCTCCCATTCCAAGAATCCAAGCTAAAATAGCGAACATTCTTAATTGTTTCGCTTTTCCTTTTGCTTCATCACTTGCTTTAAACACTTTTTTTTCTGCCATAATTCTAATTATAAAAACATTTTTTTGCTCATGTTTCGAGAAATCAAAATTAGCAAAACAATTTTAAATAATGGTTTAATTAACTTCTATTCAAGGTTAAATAGAAAATTAGAAAGAGTTTTTGTATCAATTTATTAAAACCAATCTTTCTTTTTTATGCTGAATATATTATAATCTCCACTTCTTTTTTCAAGCGACATTCCATTTTTTTTAGCAACTTTTTCTGAACCAATATTTTCAAAATGAACCATGGATATTAGGGAGTTCGCTAAATTGTTTTTGAAAGCAAATTCTTTACATTTTAAAGCTGCTTCAAAAGCGTAACCATTATTCCAGAATTTAGGTAAAACAGAATAGCCAATTTCTAGTCTTTCTTCATTGTCAATGTTTTGGATGAGTAAGCCACATTGACCAATTAATTGATTCGATTGTTTGTCTATCATAACATTCATTCCACCTGTTTTATCCTCGTATCTTTTAAGTGATTTTTTAAACCAAATTTCACACATTTGTCGAGGTGTTAAATTTGGATCCATATCTAAAAATTTCCCTACATTTTCTGCTGTGAATAACTCTTTCCAAATTTCAAAATCATTTTCATCTAAAAGTCTAAATTTTAGCCTTTTTGTTTCTTGATTAGTGAGTAGATATTTCATAATTTTAAAATTGCTGTGTTTTTTAGCTGAAAAGTACGGAAAAAGCTCGTTTTATAATTATTAATGATTTAGTGTTTATAAAAATATACAAGTCTAATAATTTTCAATTTCTATAAGTTACATTATTTTAGTATTTTTGCAGTCATAAATCAATAATATTCAATTGTTTATATAAATTTTCAAATAAATGAGAGTTTCAATTTTATTTCTTTTGTCAATTCTACTTAGTTCATACGCTTTATCTGCCGATAGGTTTTGGATTGGTATGGGAACAACGAATTGGAATGATCAAAATAATTGGACAGATGTATTTGGTAGTGGAGGCCCAGCATCTGTTCCTGGTTCGGCGGATATTGCAATTTTTACTTCAGGGGTTTGGGCAGATTGTGATTTAGATATTAACGTAAGTATAGCTGGAATTATTACAACTGGCTATGATGGAACAATTGATTTAAACGGTAATACATTTCAACCTGTAGCAGGAGCCACTGGGAATTGTATTTTTGGTGGTGGAACAATAATAAATTCTTCAGGTGTTTCGACTATTAATATTGTAACTTCTGGTGAGATTAGTTTCAATTCGTTTACCTTAGGTTCTGTAGCGTCAAATATTAATTTGAATATAACGGCAAGTGAAGTTCGTTTTGGAAATAGTACTTTCTATAGTGTTATCAATGCAACTCAAACTGGAGGTACAAACACTGCTGGGAGCGGAGGTAATATCTTTCATGACGAAGTTGCATTTACAAATACTGGGTCTGGTTATTTTTATTTTGGTTTTACCAATCCTGATGAGTTTAATGGAGAAGTTAAATTATTCAATACTGGAATTTCTAGTTTGAGGCTGGCAGCTGGTAGTGTAGGAACACAATTTAATGAGGATATTGAAGTAAACTCATCAAATGGAATTGGCGTGGAAATTGGGGGAACATTAGGTGGGTCAGTGATGGCTAATACAAAAACAATTACGGTAGGTTCAAATGGCTTTACATCTGGGGATTTAAATTTGAGAAACTTTACTCAATCAGGTAATACAACCCAAAACATTATTTTAACGGGTACATCAAAATTCTATACAAACTACAATACAACATTCGAAGGAGATTTAAACGTAATTGCACCTCAGATAGAATTGAAAGCTTCAACTTTTATAGGGGTTACAGTCATAGAAAAAACAGGTCCAGGTAATAATGAATCCGGTGGTAATTACTTTCAGGATAGTACAGTGATTAGTAATTCTGGTTCCGGTAATGTTAGGTTCGGAACTGGTTTTCCAGATGAGTTCTATAAGGATTTAATTTTGAATAATTCTGGTTCAGCTACGTTAGAAATAGCGGAAACAAGCCCGGGAAATAGTATTGATGGTGATCTTTTTATTTTTACTTCAGGTATTTCAAAAGATATAGCGGTTAGTAATGAAAGTACTTCGTCTATCAGTATTCTGGGGAATGTCTATGTACTTTCAGCTTCATCTGCAGAGAAAAGTAATATTTATATTGGAAATGAGGGAGATGTAAACATTGGAGGAAGACTAGATATAGTTCAAAATGCTACAGGGGATAGTACAACGATTCGTGTTGCTGAGACCGAACCATCTGCAGTTAGTATTTCTGGCGTTGCAAAGTTCGTAAACAACGGTTCTGGAGATGTGCGAAGGATGTATATGGGATACAGTGGTGATATAACATTTGGCGACTCCCTAATCATCGAAAATAATGCTATAGCTACCCTAAGTGGTATTTATTTAAATCACTTCCCAGGAAGCACTAATTATTATAATGGAGCTATTGTATTGACAAATACAGGTGTTTCTTCCGATGGAATTTATTTTGGAAACGGAAGTGGTATTCCTATTCCAGGTGGGTTTGGAATCTTGGCAGCTGGTCAATCTATTTCTATTGGGGCCGCTGGATTTGATACTGGTGAGTTGTATTTTAGAAATTTCACCCAATTAGGCTCCACACCTCAGGTTGTTATATCAACAGGTACTGATACTGAACTAACAATCTTATTTTGTGATTGGCAAGGAGGAGGAGATTTTATTAGTCCAAGAATTACAACAAGAGACAGTCATTATGGAGATTCTACCCATTTGGAAAAAACGGGTATAAATCCAGATTTAAGCGAAGGAAATAATGTCTTTGATTCTAATTCATCTATGCGTAATACAGGCTCTGGTTCTTTCATAATGGGAAATACCAATCCTGATACTTGGAACGCGAATTTAAAAGTAATAAGTGAAGGTTCAGGTGATTTACATGTAGCTTATAATAGTGCCGGGAATGTAATTAATGGAGATCTTGACGTAGTGACTACGTCTACAGGAGCGTCTCAAAACAGCATTTTTTCATATACTGCTATGTCAACCCTTGAAGTTGGAGGAAGTGCCACTGTGCGTAATAATGCTATTGCTGGCAATGTTGGTGTTATTCTTGGGTATGAAGGTGATATTAACTTTTTAGGGAGTTTGGAAATATTAAATACTGCTATTTCTACTGTAGGAGAATTGATCATAGCTAGAAATCCAAGTTCAGTGGTGAATATAACCGGAATTTCAAATTTAGTCAATTTAGGTAATGGTGGGGATGTCAAGCGGATAGTTGCTGGACTGAAAGGAGATGTTACTTTTAATAATACCCTAAACCTTAACAATTCGGCGACGTCTACCTTAGATTCATATATTCTTCTGAATTCAGATGTCGAAAGTTCAAATGCATATAATGGTGATATATTGCTTAATAGCACGACCAATGGAGCTTCTAGCGTTGATGATGGAATATTCTTTGGTAGAAGAACATCAACCACAGCAGGACAAGGAACTTTGGGTGTCGGTTACTCCATTTCTGTTGGAACTAGCGATTTTATAGGAAAAAGATTATTGTTCAGAAATTTCACACAGTTGGGAACCACGACTCAAAGCTTTGTTCCGTTATTAGGTTTAACGAGATTTGAAAGTAGAGACTCAGAATGGAATGGGCCGGTAAATTTCATTAGTTCGAGAATGTTTTCAAATACATCTATTTACAATTCTCCAGCTTTTCTAGAAAAAACTGGAGCTATTGATGATCTTAGTTCAGGAGGGAATACATTTAATGGGACTGCAATACTTAAAAATTCTGGGGCAGGAAATCTTGTTTTTGCAAATCTTAATGGTAATGATTTCAATGATGACGTTTCATATGTTGAAACCGGTTCAGGTGCAATATTACCAACATATAATGCCTCGAGCACTTATGAAGGAGCGATATCAGTTAATTCTGCTACAATTGTAGTGTTTGGTTCAAATAGTGGCGGTCGTGTTGTTATGGATGGAACAATACCACAATTTATTTCTGCAGTGGGGTCAACTCCAAGGCCAGAGTTTAGGGCACTAGAAACACAAAATCCAAATGAAGAGATTACTTTGGGGACACCGATTATCATTGATAAGGACTTAAGAATGGTACAGGGAAACATTGTGTCGAGCTTAACGAATCTAGTGACAATGGTCGATGGTTCTATTGTTAGTAATGTTTCTGATAATGGGTTTGTGGAGGGGCCAATTTCAAAGATAGGAAAACCTGCTTTTGTTTTTCCAGTTGGTAAACAAGGATATTATAGACCAATTAGCATTTCTGAGCCTAATGTTATTAATGCTGAATTTAGAGCTGAATATTTTCCACAAGATGTTGTGACAAGTGGAACTCCGGATAATCCTGTTGAAACTTCTATTGATCATGTCAGTGATTGTGAGTATTGGATATTGGATAAATTAAACGGTATAAGTACAATAGCTGTGGAAGTCACTCTTTCTTATCGAGATATTCCTACATTTGGTTGTAGTGGAGTTAATATTCCAATTGAATTGTTGGTTAGCAGATGGGATGGTAGTATTTGGAAAGACCATGGTAATGGTGGGAATACTGGAACCGCAGCTAATGGAGCTGTTACTTCAGCAGGAACAATCTCAAACTTCAGTCCATTTACCATAGCTACTACAACTGCAAATAATCCTTTGCCAATTGAATTAATAGAGTTCAAAGTTGAAAAACAGGGATCTGCTGCAATGGTGAATTGGTCAACTGCTTCAGAGTTAAACAATGATTATTTCAACTTAGAAAGATCTACGGATGGTTATAATTTTGAAACAATTACTATAGTTGATGGAGCAGGAAATAGTTCTGAGATAATTGAATATGATTATTTGGATAGAGAACCAAAAACAGGAATAAACTATTATCGATTAAAGCAAATTGATTTTGATGGTCAGTTTTCATTTTCTGATATAAAATCTGTTGAGTTTGATGCTTGGGATTACTTAAATATTTATCCAAATCCATTAATTTCAGGGCGCGACTTATTAATTAGTTCAACAGGTTCTATTTCTAAAGTTGAATTAATTAACGGTACTGGTGAATTAGTGAAAAGTTTCAATTTTACTGAAATTACAAAGGAAGTTAAACTAAAGAATATTAAAGTATCTTCAGGAGTTTACTTTGTAAAGGTTTATACCAATGAGGAAGTTGAGGTTAGGAAGCTAATAGTTAAGTAGTAGCTCTAATTGCATTTCATAAAAAATGGAATGTGTAAACAATAGCATATGTTTATTTTTTACTTGATCGCATTGCTTTGACCTTCTTGATTTTGTCTTCAGCTAAATACTTTTGATACTCATCTGATTCCATTCCGTAAAGCGCTATTCTCCCTTCTTCATCGCTATGAACACCAAATCCATAAGATTTAGTTAGCGGTGAAGCCCTAAAACAAGGTTGACCTTTGGAAAAGAATTTTTCTTTGGCTTCCCCTAATTCTACTTTAGTTAAATCATTTCTTTCTGCAAACACTTGAAAGAATATATCGTCTGATGTGAATTTATATGGATGTTTAGCAATCAATTCATACTGCATTAGAGCCACTGTTTTCTTATCACCTTTCCTTGGTGGAACCGTTCCCGTAGTAGATTTTGTGTCTTCAGCAACTTCAATAAAGGTGTTGACGTAATTTGTTGAGTGAATTTTTGTTTCGTTGGCCATGGAAGTGATGTTATTAATTAATTCTTAAGTATTGATTTTAATTGTTTAATAAAACGATTAATAATACTCAATCCCCATAAAATTATAATAATTAACCAAATCCAAAATAGAATGTATGCTGTTTTATTCATAAAACTTCCTTGGCTAAAAATTGTATCTATATCATTGTTATACAAATCCTCATTGGAAATATTGAAAATAGCAATTATGAAATAAGTTGGTATGAGTAATCCAATAGCAATTAGGATTTCTTTTAGTGTTAATTTCTTATTGATCATTTCCACAACTTTATATTTCAATTAGTTTTTACTTGTCAAAAATCATTTAACATATTTCAAAACTGTAATTCCACAATCATAAGCTTGAGATTCCACTAATTTCAAATCTGTTTTATAATCTACTTTTTCGAAAATTGTCATTCCACTTCCTAAGATCGAAGGATTGATAAAAAAGTAATATTCGTCGATTAAATTTTCTTGAATTAATGATGAAACAAATTCACCTCCTCCATAAGCAATGATGTCATGGCCTTCTGATTTTTTTAATTTTTCGATTTCATTTTTGAGACCACCTTTGGCTATTTCAGTTGACTTCCATTCTGATTTGTCTAAAGTTTTTGAAAATACAACTTTATCAGCTTCAACCATTTTTTGAGCGAATTCATCTTTTTTATCAGACTTTTCGAAGGTATCTGTCCAATGAGGAATAAATCCTTAAGCCAATTTTCTACCCAACAAAATAGTGTCTACTGGTTGGGTTAATTCATTCACAAAAGACTTAAGTTTGTCGTCCCAGTTCCAAACCATCCAGTCCATTTCTCCATTTGGTCCTGTGATATATCCGTCGATTGAAAGTTGAATTTGAAGTTTTAATTTTCTCATTTGATTTTCTTTTAGTTTATTAAGTTTTGGTATTCCTAAAAGTAAGAGATTATCTTGATTCTTAGAACATTTTTATATTCCTAAAGTTGCTTGATCTTTCATTAAATGATAATTTAGTGCAGCTTTTATGCATTGTTTCAATTCCAATTCTGGGATTTTTTGATTCAATTGAAATACAATTGCACGATTTCCTTCAAATTGAAATTGTTTATCAAAAACTAACTTAAAAGTATCTATTAATCTGCTATTGCATTGAAAGTACATTGCATAAAAATTTGGTGATTTCGCTTTCCAATCCATTCTTAATGTGCTTCCATTTTTGGTAACGAAACTTGGTTCTCCCCATTTCAAAGTTTCAGTTAAAATATCAACTCCATTGGATTCCTTGGCAGTCTCAATGACCAATCCCCTTAACATTTGCATTTTATCCCGAACAAAGTCAGGATAATTTGCGAATACAATATCGAATTTCGGTTCGGTTTTAATTTTGGTTTTTCTTAAATCCATAATACCGATTTTTATTTTTTGATTGCTACATAAAAATCGATTTCGGCATCTGCTGGATTTTGAGCTTTTTCACCAAATACTTCAAAGTCTGTGGTGTAAGTTCTATCTAAAGGCATTCCGAATATTTTTGACCAATGATTAACAATTAAACCTTTAGTTAAATCACCTTTAGCGGAAGTTTTATTGAAAGTTCCACCTGATATGTTTTTGCCTATCATTCCTTTAGGGATTTCGTTCAGACTCTCTACTTTACAACCTAATATCGCTGTATATGGTTTAGTGTGGTCATTTTCATAATCGGTATAAAGAGAATATATTTCATTATTTATTTTGTTTGGAATCTGACCTAAAATGTTTTTAGACATGAATTCACCCCATAATTTCCCAATATCCTCAGCGGCTTGGTTATTTTCATTCGTTGTACGGATAGAGATTCCGATGACCTTAAAAGACTCAATTTTCACATTTTCCATTTTGTTGTTTTTAATATTCAATGCAAATATAATTGAGGTGAATGTCAAAGGTGTGTCAGGGGTGTTAGGAAATATTTATCTTTTCCTTGAATATTTCGCACTACAGTTCTCTAAATACTGTTGAAGCGATAATTTATGTGGTTCGAAATGAGTTTCCAAAATTTTCAATTTCTGTATACAATCTAATCTAAATGCTCTGAAATCATTTTTATTTCTGCAAAAAGCAATTAGAACCCAATTATCTTGGGTTGTATAAAGTGCGAAAGGTTCTATTTCTCTTTGGCTTAATTTATTGGCTAAAGATTTATATTCGATTTTTACCAAATTGTAATTGGAAATCGTGGTTTGAAGTTGAATTAAATATTTACTGGTTTTTTCATTTTCTTTGTTATTTCGAACTTGAATTCTGTCTGATAATAATTCTGTTTTCTCCTTTTGTGAATATTTTAAAACAGATTTAATCTTGGTAACAGCACTTTCATATTGTTCGGTCAAAGATTCGTCTTTATTTCTTTTAATGAGCAATTCGGCAGTGATCAATGCATTTGCTTCTTGTTCAGTAAACATTATTGGTGGAATTTTATAGCCATCAACGAAAGAATATCCTTTGCCTTCAATTGTTATTATTGGAATTCCAGATTTTTCTAATGTTCTTATGTCACGGTAGACTGTTCTTATACTGATGTCGAATTTTTCAGCGATAGTTGTTGCGGTTACAATGTTTTTCGATTGTAATTCAGTGAGAATTGCAGTTAATCTCGATATTCTAGGTTTTTCTTTGTCCATTTTTAGCTTATTGACTGCGATACTCTTTTTTTTAGCCCTCCAATTTCTCCAACCTTGAGGTTCCAAGTAATTTAAAGTTTCACCAATTTGTAAATCATTATATCTTTAAGTTATTGCTTAATTTCAATTGTCCTAAAAGTTAAGTTAATTCTTGGAATTTTCACCCTTTTTGTTGGTGGCAAGCGATGTAACCAGTTAGTTTGAGTTGTTCCTTTCATTACGAGCAAGCTCCCTTTTTCTAAAATGACAGAAACGTTTTTTTTCGAAGCTTTGTGTTTAAATAAGAATTTGCGCTCTGCACCAAAACTCAAAGACCCAATAGCGCCATTTTTTTTCAAATCTTTTTCGGCATCACTATGCCACGCCATTCCTTCTTCGCCGCTGTGATAAAGATTCAACAGACAAGAATTAAAAGTTTCACCCGATTTTTTTTCGATGATTTCTTTCAATTCCAGAAGTTCTTTGCTCCAAGGTAAAGCAGATTTAGTGGTTTTCGAATAGGTATATTCAAAAGGTTGATCACCGTACCAAGCTACTTTTCTTTTGGTGATGATGGTTTTCCCGAAAATGATTGCTTTATCATTTTCCCATTGAATGTTGTCCATTAATTTCTCGAAATACTCTTGTGCTTTGGATTGTGAGAGCACAGGCCCGTAGTAATTCACTTCTCCATCAAAGGGTAAAATATTAATATCGTCGCTAAATAGATCCATGTTGATTTAATGTGTCAATTCTGAAATTTTAGTCATTCTTTATTCGTTGTGGTGCTCAACAATTAACTCAGTTTCAACGATCAGTTCCTTATTGGAGTTTTGATCTTTCAATTTAGCTACTACTTTACAAGGATTATCTACTTGACTAGAAGAAAAATTGAACTTAGCGTATAGCTGTTTTTTCAAATTGTCAGGATTAAAACCAATATCTTCATTTTCAAAAAGTAGGTTTGGTGTAAACAATATTTTATTTCCACTATTGTCAGTTATATCTATTGAGAAAGTTGGGAAAGCTCTTCCTTGATTTAAATCAAATCCTTCAATCCCATCAAGAATTAAAATTAATTCACTTCTGCTGTCTATGTGGTTTTTAAAGACCGGACTTTTCAAGGATTCATTCCATAAATAAATTTGTGAATACTTGATTCCTTTGGAATTAATCTCTAAAAGTTCGTTTTCTTTGATGGTGAAAGGTAATTCGTAGTTGAATTTACCATCACTTTTTTCGTCCCATATTTCAACGAATAATTTGTATTCTTCATCGTTTTTATATGGAAAAATAGCTCCAAACTTTGCGTGCAATTGCAGAGGAGATAAATCTGTACCATCCTTCACTTCTTCCAATAAATTTGCATTCGAAACAACTGTATCTTTTTCATTTTTGATAATGTAAATTGACATTCCAGGATAGGTTTTTCCTTCGATTTTTTTTAGTCCTTGAATATCATTAAAATAGATAACCACTCCTTCTCCAAAAATAAATTCATTTCGATTGTCTAATTCTTCGTTGATATTGATTGAAACTTCATCACAGTTAATTCCATCTCCTCGCGAATAAGCACCGGTTGCTAAATCCTTTTTTACGGATTGATTGAATTCACAAGATGTTGAAATCAAAAACAGGAGAATTGCTGCAAAGGGGAATGTAAATTTCATTAAACTTGATTTTTTTAGGTGAATTTGCGAATTTTAATTCAATTCTAACATGAAAATTAGTTACTAAATTATGTTACTATTTTCAATTATGGCTTATCTCGACCTATAAATCTTTCTTTTCCAAGTAAAAAATTAATTGCTCTATTCACGTTTTTTTCTAAACTTTTCTCGGTTTTTAGGAATGAAATATACCTTACAATTTCCTTTTGATAGGAGGGAGATAAGCTTTCAAAAACATTGTTGGCTTCTTTATTTTCAGTTAAAGCATTGACTAACTTCGGATGAGGTTTTATTGTTCTATCGCTTGGATCAAATTCGATTTCAACTTCAATAATTTCACCTATTCTTTTAGGTGAATCCTTAAGCATTTTCATATTGATGTAAAGTCGCCATTCTCCACTGTATCTCAGTAAAGTTTGTTGATAAGGTTTTCCATTAACATTTCCTCTAATTGGAATTGTCCCTTTGTTCTTATTGGCTTTTTCGAAAATTGAATTGAGTATTTCAGAGGGGACAAATACGAATGGATTTCCAACAATAATATCTAGTTTTGCATTGAATTGATTCATCCCCTCCTGAAATATGTTTCTTTAATTTTAATCATAATAAGCAATGATCAGGTTTTTTTAACTTTAATTTTTAACAAACTTAACGCGTTTCAATAATCCTTCAGGATTTGAAATAGTCATGAAATACAGTCCATCATTCAAATTTTTAATGTTGATTTCATTGTTCGAGTAACTTTGTTTTAGCACTTCTTGACCTGCGCTATTCGTAATAATTATCTCTGCGTTATCATCCATAGAAATTCCATCTATTTGAATAGTTGAAACAGCTGGATTAGGGTAAAGAACAATGTTTGAAGCTAATTCTTCATTTGTCATGCTAAGACTTGGGTCTAAATCAAAGCTCCACAAGTCATTTTTTAATCCGGCTTCAGCTCCATTTCTCACTTCTCCAGCTCCAAAATATACTGTGGTTCCAATAGCGAAAGTTCCAGGAGCCCATCTGCTCACTCCAGGATGTGGAGGTAATTCTGTCCATGAATCAGTTTGGTAATCGTATTCCCAAAACTCTCCAGTTGGCATAGAACTGTGGTTGTCTCCATCACCACTAATAACAAAACCTCTATCTCCAATGTTAAATTGTGAACCTGCTACACGACCTTCACCTGGGAAATCATTTAATTGAACCCAGTTTTCGTTTGTTAAGTCCCACTTATACCAGTCTACAAATACATTTGTTCCCGGTCCGTCTCCATGTCCTAAACCTGTGTAAACATCTCCATCCGCTGAAAACATAAAGGGATGATGTCTTTCTAATCCTGGTAAATCTGGAAGCTGACGCCAAGTATCAGTTGCGATATTGTACTCCCACCAATCTTTCATATTTCCGCTTACGTCGTTGTTTCCCATTCCAGTGAAAAGTAAACCGTCTTCAATTACGAATGAAGGATGAATTCTTTCTTCACAAGGACACGTAGCCAATTCAGTCCAAACTCCTGTTGCTGGATCAAAAACCCACAAATCATTTAGATAAGAGTTGTTTGCACCATATCCAAATCCCATATAAGCTTTTCCGTCCCAGGTATCTCCAATTGAAAAACCTCGACCTACGCCAGGGAAATCCGGTAAAGTAGTCCAAGTATCAGTAACTGGATCATATTCGAAGAAATCTGATGTAGACTCATTAGCAACAGTTACCCCAGTTGCTTTATAACCTTTTCCATTGAGGGAAAAAGAAACTGGATGATGTTTTCCATCACCGGGATTACTGGCTTTTTGTTGCCAAGTTTGGGCTGTAGTTGTTCCTAAAAACAGCAATGCTGAAAAGAGTGCAGTAATTTTTGTTATCATAATCAATAGTTTGTCTAGATGAATAAAGTAACAAGTTATGGAAATTTCTTTAAAAATTTAGAATTGGATTTCTGATTTATTCATGTGTTTTCTTGATGGATTAATTAGTTTTAGTAATTCTAATCCATACCAACCTCAAACAAAGTAAAATTATCAATATTTAACTCTCTCTTCACCACTTCATTCCATTTCAACAAATTTTCACGATTTGTACCTCTTTGCATTTCTTTAAAGTAGATTTCACTCATTTCTAATGCTTTGATTTTAGAGTTCTTATATTTTTTCTTGATCAAATTCAAATCATTTCCACATAGGAGAAGTTCTTCATGCATTTTTCGTCTTTCAATTTCCATTAAGTCAAAATAAATATTGATAAAAGCTTGAGATTCCTTGGTCATTGGTAGATTATAGAAAGTATCGAAAGGGTCGAAAACAGTTTTTGTGATAATTTGCAATGTATCACACAGTATGTTTAAGTCCATAAATAATTGAACTTCCAAATGATATAAATTGGATGGTATTTTCCTCCTATGAAAGTCATTTTGCTTGGTCTCATCAATTTTTTCCTTAAGTAAGAATCGATTTCCATTCCATACAGCATAAGACTGTTCAAAGAAATTTTTCTTGAATAAAGTGTCTGTATCGAAAAAGTTATAATCTTTAATTTTCGCTTTTTCGTTGATGAAGGAGTTCCTTTTTATACTGTTGTTTTCTATTTTAAATTCATTTGTGCAAGCCCAAAACTTTTGATTATCGGGCAGCATTTGAATTTTTCGATAATCTGCATTTGAAACTTCAGCGAAATCAAAAAAGGGAAGAATAAATTCATCACTGAAATTATATGCATATAAAATTGCTCTGGTAGAAATATTGATAAGCGAATCGTTTTCAGATTTGTAAGCTAAATTGTAGTTGAAGTCCATTGAATTTAGAAACATTTCACCTTCTATTTCGATAAAACTTTTTGATAATTCTAAATTTACTTTCTCCAAAGAGTGAATAGACCAAATTGCCTGAAAAGGATGAGTTCGTGCATTTTCGATGTTAAACTTGATTTTAATTAATTTATTCGACAATGAATCTATCCAAACCGTTCCTTGGAAAAAATGATTTTTACTTACTTTAGGTTTGAATTTTATGGCATAAATGATTTTATTTTCTTCGTTTTTGAATTTAGTATTTAAAGAAAGCCAATAAGTTTTTCTGAGTTTTCGCGAACTTAATTCCAAAGGGCCAGTTGGAAAATAAGCATCTGACTCCATCAAGTTTTGCATATACATCGCTTTGGAAGTTTCCGTTGAAATAAAAAACCGATTTTCGATTGGAGCTAAAGCAAAACGTGCATTTTTCATTTCTAACTCGGAAACATCATAACCTTTAAAAGTTCCATTGTAATATCCTTGAAATAATTCTAATTGGGCGTTGTTGTGAAATGACTCTAATTCGAAATAGGTTTTAGCTACTTTTTTCGCAGTAGTATTTGACTTTTTCGCATTGGAAACTAATTGATAAAGAAACGCATCATCAGCAAGAATAGTAACCTCATCTTCCAATTGAGCTTCTGGTAAAAGATAGATTTTTGAGTATTTTTTTGTTTGTTGAGCTATGAAAATCAACTTTTCATAACCCACAAACGAGCAAATAATAGTGTCACCATTGGTAACGTTTTCTAGTGTGAATTCACCGTTATAATTGCTTAATGTTCCTTTTGTATCTCTGGTTTTGTAAATGGAAGCAAAAGAAATAGGCTGATCACTCAATGAATCGATCAAAATAGCTTTGATTTTGAAAGAGTTATTCGAATTTTGGCCTAAAGCTATATGCAAGACAAGGAAAAATATTAAGAACAATATGGTTTTTAGATTTTTCACTTTTGTGCGCTGCTGTTTTTTTCGTTTAATTTAAATCAATTTATAAATGGGTTGAGTATTCTATAATTTTAACTCAAATATTGAATCACCCCATCAATCACCTCTTTCGTTCTCAATATACGAAAATGGCCAGTGCCTTCAATTTCTCTAAATTCACAAACATTCCAATTTCTTTGAACATTTCTAGATCTTTCAATGGGAATGACTTTGTCGTTTTTATCGTGAAAGATAATTGCACTTTTTACGTTTACTTCCTTTACAAAATCACTAACATTTAGCGATCTTACATTCATGTTCGACTCTTTTTTTAATTTAGAAATGAGTTTGCTTTTCACTTTGTTGTTGATTCCAACCATTTCAGCAACTTCATCAATTCTCTCTTCGAATTTGTCGGGAGTGGTTATGAGCACATATTTATCAATTTCTAAATCAAGATTGTCGTGTAATGCATAAGTTGTAGCCACTCCACCGAAAGAGTGGCTGATCAAATGTTTGGTTTTAAATTTTCGGATTAACACTCCCACCAAGTTTGCAAAATCTGTAAGGCTAGTTTTGCCTTTACTACTATATCCGTGAGAAGGTCCATCAAAAGCATAAACGGTGTATCCGTCTTCCAAAAGTGCTACAATTATATCTGAAAAATTCCCAGCTTGACCTTCCCAACCATGAATTAGAAAGACTGTTTTTTTACCTCCTTTCCAAGTGTACAATTGAATATCGAACTCATTGTACTTGAATATTTCCTTTTCTGCTTTATCTATAATTTCTAATTCATTTTGACGTAATTTATGAACTTGTGGATTCATCAATTGGTCGAAAGCAAAATTTGTTATTGCAGTAGGGAAGAGGTTGGATGCTAATTTGATGATTTTCTTTTTCATTTTTTCTGGGTCAAGTTTGAATTCACTTTTTACTTGGACATCGAAATTAATGATTTTTGTAGACTTGGTTTTTCAAATTTCTAATGTGTTAATTAAAAAGATTTGACATAAGAGATTTCTTATCTCTTGAACTTCGATTTATTGTTGCCCCTGAATTATGTAGGGCTTTTAAAAGGGTTTTCATTTTAAGGACATGCTTTTCCCAAATAATATGACGTGTAAGAATTTCAGCAAAAGGCTTTCCTTGATTTAATTTGTAAAATGATATCTTCTTTGTTTTCAGTTGTTCACCTTCTTTTTCAGATTTTAGTTTGATCTCAAATTCATTTATTGGTATAGAATAATCCACAGATTTCTTAAACATTAAATCAATTAATTGGAAATGAACTCGATTTTCAACAATGGAAATTTTCTGAACGAATTTACACTTTGAATTTTTCCAATAGATATAAATATTGGCAATTACAGCGACCATAAAACAGATTAAATAAGTAATCTCAGGGTTTTCTGACATCCATCCTATTATATTTAGGGCGCTGGTTTTAGAATTGCCTAGTCTTGTTTTAGCTCCTAAAAACATAGGACCAAAAATAATTAAGGCAAATGTGCCAACAAAAGTTATAACGGATGTTGTGACATGCGTCCAAATAATATGACTTGAATTCTTAGGTTTAGGTATATCAAAAATGGTTTTCAATTCGTCCATAGCTAGAGTACTGTGTGTTTGTTTTCTAAAGCTATTTCCATGTCCAATCCAATTCAGTATTGATTTTAATTCCAACAAACGCTATGTGTTTCTTCAACGATTGAATGTCTAACAATTCTCTTTTTGGAATAATAATGGACATACTTGGTGAAATTTTTAAAAACAAATGATAGTGGGTTTCATTTATGATTTCAATTTCAGATAATTTGAATTTCCCTTCTTCCGTTTTATCACTTGAATGAATATATTCGTTTCCGAAATTTAATTTTATTGGTTTACCAAATTGTTTACTGTAGTTTTCTTTAATAAAGTTTTGGTAGTGCTTTTTATGTTTCCAAATAAAATATTTACGATAAAAAAGACCAGTTATTATTGAAAATGAAAGGCAATAAATTGATGTAAAGATGTTATTCTGAAAGTAAAAATAGATTCCTAAAATCAGAGAAGCTGCTACAATTAAAATCCACGATTTATTTTTCTTTTTATTGATTCTTTCATTTTTTGATGCAGTGTACATTTGAAAATCTAAAAAGTCTTTTTCCGTTAATTTATACGCTATTTCCATTACTTATTTTCAAATTTATCTTTCCTCCAACAATTGCACAAGCAATCCAATCTGCGGGCATTAAATATTTTTTATAAGCGTTTGCCCTCATTAAACATCCGATTTCTATTGTGTAATCATTACTTACAAAACTCTCGTTGTAAACTCAAAACCTCATTTCCAAAACGTTCCGTAAATCCGTATTCTATTGCTATTTGTAAATTCTCACATGCTTTTTCTGTTTTCCCGTCTTTCAGTAAAATAAGTGCTTTAACCCTATAAGCGTACGAGTTCGACGGATACAGTTTAAGTGACTTGTCAATATCTTTCATTGCTTGTTTAAAATCACCTAGTTTATAATAATTAAAACTTCTGTTACTGTAGCCTAAAGGCTCCTCAGGATTGAATTCTAGCACTTTGTCGTAATATTTAATGGCCATTTCGTGTTGTCCCATTTCTTGATATTTGTATCCAATATTTCCATAAGCAGGGTAGAAGTCAGGGTCGACTTCCAAAGCTTTGAGTAGATATTTCAGCGTTTCATCACCTTTTCCAATTTCGTCACAAATTGCTCCGAGGTTAGTCAAAACGGACAAACTTGTTGAATCAATTGAATAAGCTTTAATTAAATCTTCATAGGCAAGATTGAAATTTCTGATTTTCGAATAGGATGCAGCTCTATTTGATAAAGCGCTCGCTCTAATAGTATCATTTTCGGCATTATCAATGGCCATGCTGTAATCTTCAATAGCCATTTCCATTTCTCCAACTGTTTCCATAACCATTCCTCTACCATTGTACGAAACAGAATTTCCGTCCAAAAATATTACATGAGAAAAAACGTTGTAAGATTCCTGAAATTCTTTTAAATCATAATGTAAATAAGCTTTGGAGATTAAATACTCAATATTTAATGAGTCGATCTCTAATGCCTTATCAATATCTTTCAATGCAGCAGAATATTTACCTTCATTTGCCTTTTCAATTGATTGAAGATTGTATTCCTCGGCAGTTTGGGCAACTATAAAATTAAAGTTCAAAAAAAGTAACAGTGATAAAATTGTAAGTTTCATAGTAGATAATTTGTAGAATAATTCGCGTTTACTTTCTAAAATATGAACTAATTTAAAATTATTTGAACGATTATTGAATATTTACATTGAAATTCAATGTTGAACTTGCCTTTTCTTTCTGAAATAGACTGTGATTCCCAACAAAATCGCCAAAATAAGCCAACTTGGTTCGCTCATTCGTCTTGTGTCCTCTCCAATATCTAAATCTTTATTGCTTGATAAAACCTCTTTCTGTTTCTTTTTTAGAATAGCCTTTTGAGCTTCATTTTCTACTACTAAAAACGAAGTTACGGGCGACATTACTTTGGAAACAAAACTGTGTTTTACAAGGTTTAACCATTCGGTTTGGGTTGTTTCTGGATGAAGAATTTGAGATCTCCACATAGCCTGCATCGTTAATGCGGAATTCCAGTTATTTTCTTTCATGTTTTTCTCATCACTTTCAAACTTGTCTGATTTTAGAATAATGCTTGGATTTTCATCATTTGAGATGTAGCGAATACTTTTGTCAGATAAAGGATATTCCAATACAGGTTGATCAAATGACAGAGCTAGACTGTCCTTTGTAACTAACTTTGGATTAGCAAGCAATGAATGAGGTTCAAGTTTTATATTCTTGGTCAAATTATAGAATATATCTGGTTCAGGAAAGGCAAAATTCCAATCTGAAAAGTCTTTATTCAAAATAGCATTTTCTAAGTCATCAGTTAAAACAACAATCACTGGATAAGATTTTTCTTGAGCTTTGTATGAATTATATAACGTTGACTTTATGGCCCTATCCAAGTAAAATCCGCCCTCAAAGTTTTGCTTATTTAATTCCTCTTCCCAATTGGAATTATAAGAAGTGCTTGTTACATATTTATTTACAAAGCTGATTTTCGCATTTTCAGCTAAATCTTTATGTTTTTCTGCAATTGCTTTAATGCGTTTAATGTATTTCTTAATGTTTTCTTTTGCGGTTGAATTGACTAAAAAATGGAAATATGGTTTTCTTTTAATTTCCTTTAATTTCTCTTTTTCTGACGTTGAAACATAAACTGCATTATCATTTTCGACACTTAAATGTGGTTTTGGTTTGTTGAGAGATTGTCCAAGATTCAGTGCATGATCATCAATTGTTATTTGAATTGGATCTTTGTGTAAAAGTTCAATTCCAGTTTTCCGAACTTCATTTTTTGCAAATGGAAAAACCCTAAATCCAACTTTGTTTCCTGATAAATAATACAAAATTCCAGGATCTCTGTTCTCATTTCTAATGCTAGAAAAAACCCACATTGCAGTTCTTTTTTCAGCTAAAATCCCCATTTCTTTCTTGTCAAAAACATAGAGATAATAATCGCTAATCCATGTTCCTTCCGGCAAATCGATTGTTGTGGCATACTCTGCCATCCATGAATCTTCGTTTTTATTCGTGATTTCTAAATCGATCAAACTTTTCCAAGCATTTTGAGATTTATCAAAAGTGCTTTTAGAAGTAATCTCAGTGATTTCAACCTTATTATTTTGAATAATGTCTGTTCTTACATTTCGAGGTTCTTTTCCTAAGAATATACTTTCAAGATTGTCTATTTTGGAGTTTGATAAAGTTAGATTGTCTAAAACTATCCAATTGAAAATAGTGGACAAATAGGGTTGTTGACTTCCGAAAATTCCACCTCTATTATTGACTTTATGTTTTCTTAAAACACTTAAAGTTTTTTCTAACGATTCTTCATCAATATCATATTCTTTTGAATAATCTGGACTATAAACATAGGCTAAAGCTTCATTTAAGGTGTTTCTATCACTGGAATAACTAGCGATTATGAACAGTGGAATTATCAAGAAACCTCCAATTGATATGGACCAAATTTGCGTAGAAGAATATTGATTTTTTAAGTATTTGAAATCTTTAACCAATTCATTGATGTGAAGGATAAATAGGAGCAGAGGCGTTAACATTAAAAATCCTGTTCCTACTGCAATAATGGCAACTACGGAAAGGGGTAAGAAAGGAAGAAAAACCACGAAGAAATAGAATGTGTAAACTAGTGTAATGCTTCTTCCAATAAATAAAAAAGTTCTATAAATCTTGTTTTCAAGGTTTGGCAAACAGATGAATATTCCATTGAGAATTGCTAATATGAAATACCAATAACTATTGAAATCTCCGAAAATACCAGAGCTTGTGGTACTAAAACCATTGGAAAAAGAGCCATTATTCACCAACAAGCCTATTATTGGGAATATAATTGCAATTGGAATTTTCCAAACGAGTTCATATTTCTGTAATGTATCCGCTTTTTTTGTTAAAAGGATAAGTGCGCTTTGCGTAAGGAAAAATAAAAAAAATAGTGTGCCAATTATGAGTAGTATTAGCATAGAGTGGATTCCGAACTTATCTCCCACAGGTTGCCAAAGTGGAAGTATAACTTGTGAAAAGATATACCAGATTACAGGAATAAAAATGGCGATAAATAGACTTTTCCATGCTCTAGGATCATCTTTTTTAATGGTTATTTGAGTTACTAGAATAAATAATGCATAAGCTAAAGTAGGCATTAAGAACGTACCCACATAAACGAGTAAATTTTCAGAAATCATCCATCGTGGAATCGAAAATGGAATTATCTCATGAGAATAAAATCCATATAAATAAATGAAAGTGATGTATGTTGGTAGTGCGATTAATGCATACCAAATTGAAATATTTTTCTGTTTTCGCGTCAAGTAAATAGCATAGCCGAAATTAGCTAGTCCTAATATTCCCAAAGTCCAACCAAACTTCTTCCAAACGATAATATTTTCTTCATCGAGCAGGGTTTTTATGATTTGAAAATCATTATTGAAAAGGAGAAATAAAATTACAATTGGTAAGGTATTTACAAGAAATAGCCATTTTGGATTAAGCAATGTTCGCATGTGAGTTTCGTTTTTGTAATATTTTTTCCACAGCTAAATAGATGAGGATCAAAAATGTGAGGTTAGTAATTATTCCAATACCTTCGTGAATTACCGATTGGTTTGGTAGAGAATGAAATTTCTTTTCTATAATTATTGAGGTGAATATTCTTGAGCTATTCACTAGAACCGTAAAAATGTATGCTCCAACGAATGAAATTAACAGCATTAAAGCTTTAACCAACGAACTGGTAAAATATTTAATGCTTAGAAAACTAAGCATTAGGAAGCAGAGCAACCAAAAGTTAAATCCTGAACAAGATTTATCAATGATAATGTTCAATTTATCATAAAAATAACCTTCTCCAATAATGAATGTTGCTTGGGAACCAGTGATGAGCTCAATTATTTTATTTGTTGGACTGAGTATAAATAATAAATCACTTGTTTCGGATAAAGTATAAAGTAGTTTCAAAAGAATGAAAATCCCTAATGCTGTTAGGTAAAATAGTATGTTCTTATTCCTTGTCAAATTCTTGTGTGTCTCGAATTTTAACGGACATTAATTAACTATGTTGTATGTGAAAATTTCAAGAGATAATTTTTTGGCATTTTTTCACAGAATGATTTGAAATTCCGTAAATTCAAGGAATTTACGGAGTAATTGTTCTCCTCAATTATAATAACTGAAAAGCATAAGATTACAATATTTTCAATTATCAATTGGCTCAATTACTTAACAAACTTTAAGGTCTTCTCTTGAGAATTTTTATCCATAACGGTGATAAAATAAATTCCTTTAGAAAACGCTTCTGTATTCACTTTTGTAATTCCCTTACTTTTATTTTCAGCACTATGAATTCTCTTACCTAAAGCATCTCTAACTTCAACTTTGATGATTCTAGATTCAGTTTTAATATTTAATATGTCTTTTACAGGATTAGGGTATATGCTCAAGTTTTTTAAATCATAATATTCTGTGTTTAAGTTACCCACGGTGAAATTATGTGTCAATACTTGACCTGTGCTCAATATACATTCAACTTTCCATAAGCCTTGGGAAGTCACATTTTTAGAATACCAATAATAAGATGCAACATAATCTTCTGATAAATTTTTGGTCCAAGTTTGATGGATAGAATTGTCTGGTTTAATAACTTTCAAAACGAAGCTTTCATTCAGCTGATCTTTTAGAAATACTGTAAAATAAACCGTTTGATTTGGTTGGAAATTGTCTTGTTCATTTGTAGTTTCCTGCGTCGGACAATTACTCAAATCAACAGGAGCGCTATTTGTTGTTAAGCCATTTATTGTTGGGTTCAAATAGGGTTTCTGATTTTCCCACCAAGATGTTGAATTCCATGTGTTCGATGGTCCAGCATAAGGGTCTATCAATTTATTTAAGGCATAGGAATCATCTTCATAAACTTCAAAATGCAAATGAGGTCCAGTTGAATTTCCGGAACTGCCCACAATTCCTAAATATTCCCCTTGGCTCACTGTAGAACCAATACTTTTTGAAGTAAGAGAGCCATTTTTGAGGTGTCCATACCATGCAACACTTCCATCGTTGTGTTTGACATAAACAGCGTTCCAAATATTGTTATTGAAATTGCAACTCCTGTCAAATTCACCATCATTTTTATAAATAATTTGACCATCTGAAGCGGCAATAACTCTCAAACCATCTTCATCTTGCATTTTCCAAGGAAATGGCCAAGTGAAAATATCTATTCCTTGATGATTGTATCCTGATTGTGTGTCATAAGTTCTCGTTCCACCCGAATAATCTGTTAATTGGTTTGGGTAATTTTGATTGTGATCGACATAATTGGAGATTCCCCAAATTTCATGATAATTAACATTGGTCGCTTGTTCTACTGGCCAAATAAAAAGAGAACTAGGAGTTCGTACATTCGATTGAATGTAATTATTTTGCTCAATTAAATTCTTCTTGCTTTCATTTAATTGGTGAATAATATTTTGTCTTTGTTCAGAAGTTAAACAAGGAGATTTTTCGTGATTGTGGTTGTATTCTCCTCCTCCAGATCCTTGAGCATGAATACTTAGCCCGATATTCGAAAGGAAAAAAACTACTAGTATTTTTGATAAAATGGGTTTCATAACTTCAATATTAGTGAATATAATCAGACTGCTCAAGAATACTAAAGTTGTTTAACTGTTTGTTCATGAGATGTGTAGTGTCTTATTTCTCATTTAAAGTTAAGAATAAAAATTGATTTTAGGTCTTAGGAGTTACAATTCCATCGATATTTTTATTGGTCTTCATTTTAACCAATACCTCGTGTAGCGTTTCTGCGGCTAATCCATGCAAAACCAATCTATATGCTGCACTGTAAGTTGTAACAGGAACCATCGGGTGTTTGTTGTTCACTAGACCTAAATGTCCAGGAGTTCCGAGAATTTGTGATGCATAAATAGCTATTGTTTCATCTAATTGAAGTGAGTTTGATGCTCGAATAAAATCATTAGAAGTTAAAAATAATTGATAAAAGGGAGTAAAAAGTTCTATTGCTGAACGCAAATCTAAAAAGTTGGTCCATTTATTTGGGAATTTGATGTGATCGAATTGATCTACCGTAATCATATCTAAATTGATTTTTTCAGGTGGAGTGATTGTAATGTTCTTCTCTTTCATTTGACTGTTTAGTCTTATTACGAAATTGTACAAATTCAAATCATGATTTAAAAACAAATCGTCCTTTACATCATTAAAATCTTTAGGTTTTAGAGGGTTTCCGTTGATTTCAATATTGGGGACATTCCCTTCTATAAACTGTAAAATTTCAGTTCCAACGTGAAAGTGTCTAAATATAAGCAGGTTTGCATCCGGACTTACAAATCTTTTGAGTCCCCAAGCTAATATACGATGCAAGAATTTTGAAGAATTGATCAATTTAGGGAAGAAAAACTTAAAAATGTGAATGAAAAACATTGTGATTTTGGAGAATAACTGAATCACAGGCATAAAATACCTCACAGATTTCGATGCGTTATCTCTCATCAAGGCCATTTTTGTGGTTTGATTAATTGGAATACTGTCATCTAAAAGTAACGCCAACCAAGGATTAGGATCTCTATCGTCGTGCGCTGAAATATCCATATTTTCGTTTATCATACTCTATTTTTAATAATTGCCTAATTCTTTCAACTGCAAAATGTATAATTTAGCTGTTGTTTTAGCAGTTTTTACAATTTTTCTAGCCACATCCATATTCATGCTCGGATGATTTAAAGCTTCTTCTAAGTTATGAAAATGATTTTCATCTGCTACACCATGATAAGTGAAAAAAGAAACTTGATTGTCTTTTAAATTCATCTGATCTTTAATCATTTCACCCCAGTATCCAGCGAGTCTCTTCCCGATTCCTTCTATGATAAACATTGCACCAAGCAAGTCAACAGGGTTGTTTTTACTCGCTTGTTGAAACATAAACGAAGTCAACGCCACGGTTCCAATGTTCTGTTCACCTGTTCTAATCATTTCAATGTTTTCACCTAAAGCTTCGTAATTTCTTTCCAACATTTGATAATCTTTGTGTTCTGCAGCGGTATGTTTTATGAATGCTGACCTTAATTCAAATAAATCGATATCTATATTAGAAGCCGCTCTAGAAATCCACAAAGAACCATCAATTACTTGTTGCCTCAAATCATGAAGTAATAATTTGTAATCCGAAATGCTCAATTTCCCGTCATGAATTTTAGTAATGATAGGAACTTTAAGTAATTCAGTCTCGAAATCAATCCAAATTTGTGCTAAATTTCTAATCAACCATTCAGAAGTTTCGTTTTTATCAATGACTAATTCTGGTGATTCAATTTCTCTAACTGGATATTTTTTTGAATTTGATTCTTCGTTTCCAACTACCGTTAACTGCATGAAAGAAGTGATGAACCTTCCACTTTCAGGAACCATACAAAGGATTTTATCTCCTACTTTCAATTTTTTCGAATACATCAATTCTTCTAACATAATAAAAATTGAGGCTGCTCCGGTATTTCCTTTTGTGGTAAGATTGCTGAACCATTTTTCATCAGTTATTTCTCCACCACCTTTTAGCATTAATTCTTTAATAGGTTCTTTGAAAATTTCAGATGAATAATGACAACATAACCAATCTATTTTGTTTTTCTTGACTTTCCCTTGATCTATTAAGTCGAAATAATGTGCAACTCCAGCTTTAATTACCTTGTCTAGTAATCGGGTGTCTTGCTTTAAATTTATTGCGCCGGCTTTTGAAGCTTCTTCATAACTAGGGTAATCTAACCAAGTTTGTTCCTCTTCATTCTTGTTGTCCGTTTTACCGGTGAACATACAAACAGGAAATTCGTTGGCATGAGATTTTAAATCAATCCAATCAATTTTCAAAGAGATTCCATTTTCGTTTTTTTTGTTTTGAAGTACCATTGCACCAGCTCCATCGGAAAGCATCCATCGAAGAAATTCGGAATCAAAAGGCAAAGAATCTACGCCTTGGGCTTCAAATCTTGAAGATTTAAATAGGCGAGAAGCCAATTCACTTCCCACACAAACAGCATTTTCCTTTTCTTCACTTTTAATCTGAGAATAAGCATTTTTCAAAGCCATCATTCCACTCGCACAAACACTTTGAAAGCTGGCTACTTCACATCGGTTGATGTCAAGTCCTGCATGAACCATACTTGCAAATCCCGGGATTGGGAGGTCCGCTTGAGTAGTTCCTGTGCATAAAAATTCGACATCTGCGGTCAATAATGCTTTTATACAAAGCATTATTGACCGCGTTTATTGCCAGTTGAGCATTCGAATGCGTAGTTTCTTGGTTTTTATTTAGTGCAAAATACCTGGATTTAATTCCGTTTTGCTTAAGAATACGATTTTTTGCTCGGCTGTCTTTACCATTTATTCGACCTAAATAGTCTTCCATTTCTTCATTCGAAATCGCTTCATTTGGTAAAAAAGTACCTGAACTTGTGATGTAAACTTCTTTCATATTTTATTTATTATTCTTGGAAAATAATTTGTCCAAAAAGTTAAGCGAAAAACCATAATTTTTTCTTCCTCTGCTGTGGTGTTCGTTGTGATAGGTGCCAAAAAGACTCCAATCAGCTCCTTTTCCACCTCCAAATCTATAATTGCAATGACCTGCGAAATTTAAGAGGATGCTAACCAAAGGAAATAGAAAGACAGCTATTATTGAAAATGGAATGAAAGGTACTATGGTGAGTGGAATTGTGCTCAATAATAATGCTTCAATCCAATGGAAGCTAAAAACCGAGTAAACAGTTGGAACAGTTGATTTATGATGAATATAATGAACTTTTTTCATCATAAATTTGTGGTGCATAATTCGATGAACGATGTAAAAATGAATTTCATTCCATAAAGTAAGGATGCCCAATCCAATGAAGATATTCAACCAAGTGTTTGGCAGTAGTTCAATCGTATCAATCCGGATTAAATAGATAATAGGAATGATTGAAAATCCAAAAACAAAGATTGATATTAATGAATGCTTAATTTCAAATTTGATTTGTTTTTTTGAAACGTCCTTTTCTATGATTTTATGAAGTATATTCTTCCTTTCTAAAAACTTACAAATAGCTAAGAAAAGTGAGCCAACACCAAAATACAAAATCATAAAATAGATTACCGTCAAACCAAATAACAATGGATAAGAGTGATTGGATAAAATATTTTCGATTAGAATTTCCAAGTTTAGAATTTTTACAGTAGTTAAACTAGGTTTAACGTAAAAAGGATGGATTTGTTGCTTTTGTTGTGTGTATTATTTATTGTGTGTTTTATTTTAACTAAGTTTTCTTTTCAAGAAATAAATTCCATGAACAATCATAAAAATCACTTCGAAAGCAAAAAGATGGTAAAAATAATTAAGATCACTTCCAAAATACCAATCCATGTGAAGATTTAAACTCATACTGAGTTCAAAGAGCATTTTAATTCCTGTGAATTGAGCCACATATAGCGCTAGTTTAATAATTGTACTCCATGCTAATACATAAACTATATATTTGTACTTTTTTAAAACTTCCGATTTTTTTTGGTACTCAGTTGCACTTATTATTTTGAAAATAGGAATGAAAACTAGTGATAAAAATGAAGTTGAGACGAATAGATAGAGAATAATCATGCTCCAAAATTTTATTAATGAAACAGGAAAGGGAGAGTAAACATGCAACGATTGCTCAATTTCTACATGACCTAAAATAACCAAGAGGAGAGAAACAAAAAATGCTACTGTTATGGGAGTTATATTCGTTTTTAAATGTCTCACTATATTTCTCTTTAAATATATAATATCGCCCTAACTATCCAGGTAAAACAACTCTCTTCAAATCTTTCCCAATGCGTTTTATGAAATTTTTTTCAAGTTTTGAAATGATTTCTGGACATCCTCTTTCAAAATCTTCACATCTAATTTTAACTTTTTGGTCATAAAAAAAAAATCTCAACTTCAAGCATACTGTTGCATGAGGTTGAGCTTTCGTACAAGGAGTCCATATCAAAAATGGAATTATTATTTAACCTATGAAAAATAGATAAAGCAATGCTATCTTCTAAAATTACTTTATGCTTTTTCTCAAAGTCGAACTCCACTTTTGTGTTTTTAGTCTCTTTTGGTGTGAAAGTCAGTTTATTTCCTGAAAGCTCGAAAGAATCGTAATGAAATGCTCCTCTTCGCAAGATAATTTTTAGATGGGGTAAATCATTTGATGTCAATCTTGAAATGTCATAAGGATTTTTATCAAGTGAAATAGAATCATTGTTTTGTACACATCCTGTCACTAAAATAATTGTAAGGAGGAAGAACTGGAATTTTCTATTCATGCATTTTTCAGTTATTTCTCAATGTTATCCAGGTCTTATCTTTTTTCGCTTTCTTCTTCTTTTCCCTCTTGAATAATTTCTTCCGTTTCTTCATTTTCATTACCAGAAATTTCTTCAACTTCATCTTTTTGACTGTCATCCGAGCGGTCAATGCATAAAATGCAACAAATAGGGAAGTGGTCTGAACCTACATTTTCCTTTACATTTAATTCTTTGAGAAACATATTCGGAGAATGAAAGACCAAATCTAAGGGCGCTCTGAAAAACCAATATTTGGCATGAAATGAGGCCAAAATTCCCCTTCCGTGCCTCCCATCAATTAAGCCGCTATTTTTACGAAATAATTTCGAGATGTTTGACCATGCCACTGTATTGAAATCCCCTATTACTAATGTAGGTTTATCAAATTCTTTAACTTTCTTGGCTACACACAACAAGTCTCCATCACGTTCTTTAGAGTTAGCCTCTTCTGTAGGACTTGGTGGAGGAGGATGAACGAAAAACACGGCGAAATCTTCATCATTTTCATTTTTGAAATGAACTTCGATACTTGGTACGTCATCTGCTACAAAATAGTGAACCGTAATTTCTTCAAATGGAATTTTCGAATAAAGATGCATTCCATAGGTGTTTTCAAGTGTAATTTTCTTGGTATGAGGATAATCTTCTTCATGAACACGCATTGCTTTTTCCCAATCTGAGTTACTTTCAATGGTTAAAAAAATGTCGGGATCTTCCTTTCTAATGAACTTATTAAATCTTTCAAATTCTTTATTGAATTGATAAATATTTGCAGAAATAATTTTGACTCCTTTTAAATCGCTAATATCTTGCCCACGTTTTTTATAGAATCTAGTATAGCGGAAAAATAAATAAAAATGATAAATAATTAAAGCCAACTGTAATAAGAAAACTACCCAAAATAAAGTGTTTACTTCAGTAAAAATACCTAATCCAACAATGGCTGTCATATGAAGAAATAGGAGCTGTAAACTAAGGAATTCTGGAACACGAAAAACCCAGTGCTGATTTGGAACAAAAGGCAACAAGCTCAAAAGAACTAAAAATATCGATAATACTAGAAAAAATACTCCCACGTAAGTTGTTTATACAAAGTTAAAATAATTACGAATATATGAACCGTTAAGTAAGCTTTGTGCGTAGACTTAAAAAACAAAAAAAAACTGACCATTCCCTCAATACTAATATTTTCTTGAGTTTATGGTCAGCTTCAATTCTAATTGAGTGTTATTATTTAATCATTAATTTTTTTGTCAAGCTATTTTCTTTGTTTGTGAATTTTAACAAATACAAACCATTAGGAAATGATAAATCTATTTTGTTTTCACCATCAATTAACTTTTCAGTTTTCAATAGTTTACCGCTAATATTAAAAAATTCGACAGTTTCAAAATTCGAATCATTGGTAATGTTGATTCTGTTCTGAGCTGGATTTGGGTATAAATTGATATTTTCTAATTTAAATTTATCAGTTGATAGAATTCCGCAAGACCAATTACTAAAATCAACAGTTCCTAAAGTTACATCATCTACATTGTGGAATACAACATCTTCTATTTCAGTAGAGTCGGCCGCTTGGTTAGATTCTATCCAACAATTTCCCATAGCGCTAATGTCTAGCGGAGTATTGTTGTAGATTGCAAATATTTCTCCATTGTTTCCGTTGTCAGAAAAAAGGTTGTTTCCAAGATCACCAGTTGTTCCAAGATCAGCTGAAGCTTGACCAATTACGGTAATTCCCCAGATGTTCCCACGAATTTTATTTTCACGTATGATGATATTCTGTGAGTCATCACTACTATTTAATGAAATTCCACTTCCTCCTAAATTAGGGTCATTTTGAGAATCATTGTCTTCAATAATATTGTCTTTTATCAATACATTTGCGTTTGCACCTAAAACAGATAAACCATATCTATTGTCAATGATTACGTTTGCCTCTATAATTGCATTGATATCTGCTCCAACAAAATTAGATACACCAATTCCACCAGCCATTGTCATAGCTCTATCACCAAGAATAGTATTTCCAATAATCCTTAAAGTATCAGTACCAGTTGGTCCCACATTTATTTGAGGGCGGTTTTGATTTGACTGACAATTTTTTTCTATCCAGTTATTAATGATTTGTGCGGCTACATTTTGATTTGCTCCCGAACCAACTGCAGGCAAGTCATTCATATAAAATGTGTTGTTTTTTATTACAGCAGCACCTCTTGATAACGAAATTACTGCACCTGTTGAAACTCCTGAGACATTATGAGCTAGATAACTATCTTCAATTTCGAAGTCTTCCGTTAGAACTCTTAAACCACCTGTATAGGTTATTTCAGAATTTTTTATTGATCCAATAGAGAATTCTTCAAAACGAATACCTTCTGCTGGATTCAAGGTATCTGTAGAACTAAGCACAAACTTCGGATTGTTTTGACCAGCATCAATAACTAGACTCCCCTCAATGGTTATTCTTTTATCGGAATCAACGAATAAAGTGTCTGAAGTCGTAATTTCTAAAACATCGGTAGTTGAAATGATTAAATCATCACTCAGGATGTATTTTGTTCCATCAAAGGTTAAAATTGATGGGTCTAAAGCAGATAGAGTGGTTAAGTCATAATTTTGACCTGTTCCTGGTGTTGTCAATTGCGCATAACTTGCGGCACTTGCTAAAACACCAAAAGCGAAAAGTGTAATTTTTCTCATGTTATTTTTTTTTAATGATTATTCAAAAACACTAAATACCATAGGAAAACTGTTTTTCTATGGTATTTAGTGTTGTTACTGAAGCAAAGGTATCTATTTTAAAGGGTTTTGTCCGAATAGAACCGAACGAAATAAGTTACTTTTTGTTAACCTTTTAATTTCAATCAATTATAATTAAGTCATGAAATTACTACCATAATTATTACCGTTTTAGGTACTTTTTGAGGCTGTTTTATTGATGAAAAAATTGCGAACTATTGAATGTTAATTTGTAAAAAGGATTTTTGCAAAAGTGCTTATTCTTCGTTTTATATAACGATATTCTCTAATGTCAAATGGTTAAATAAAAAAATATCAGCATGTAGTTGGTACAAACTTCGCAGTTAGTTGATTTACCCCTCGAAGATGTTACAAATCATCACTCGAATAGGTATCTCCTTGTCTAATGTCACCAGTTTTAAATCCTTTTGTGAACCATTTTTTACGTTGAGCAGAAGTTCCATGAGTGAAGGAGTCGGGTGTTACATTTCCTCTTACTCGCTTTTGAATGGCATCATCTCCCACGGCATGGGCTGCACTTAACGCTTCATCGATATCTCCTTCTTCGAGATATTGCTTCATGTGATATGCCCAAACTCCAGCATAAAAATCCGCTTGCAATTCTTGTTTTACGGTCATTTTATTGGCTTCGACTTGTGATTTTTTGGATTGAATTTGACGAACTTTTGCTGTGATTCCTAATATTGTCTGAACGTGATGTCCAACTTCGTGAGCAATTACATAAGCCATTGCAAAATCTCCTCCTTTAGCTCCATACCGGGTTTCAAGTTCTTGGAAAAAATCTAAATCCATATATACTTTTTTGTCTCCTGGACAGTAGAAAGGACCAGATGCTGAAGTTGCATTTCCACAAGCTGTAGAAACTTGCCCAGTAAATAAAACCATACCTGGTTCTTCGTAAACCATATTGTTTTCTTGGAAAATTTTGTTCCAAACATCTTCTGTGTCTTGGAAAACAGTTGCTACGAAATCTCCAATTTCAACTTCCTCAGCAGAAAGTTCTCGTTGTTCAGAATTTACCATTCCCGATGAGGAGGATTGATTAAACTGTTCTAAAATAGGAGCAATTTGCTTTCCAGTTTCTCCACCGAATACACTTACTAAAAGGATGATTATTCCAATCAAACCACCTCCACCTAGAATTTTAGACTTAGAACTAATTCCTCGTCTATCATCTACGTTACTGCTTTTTCTTCTTCCTTTCCACTTCATAGCTATGGTCTTAATTTTGAATGTAAAAATATAGAATGTAGTGGATTAATTAATCAATGTGATGCTTTTTTTAAGAGTTTAGCAATTTTATTATTGATAAATAATTTCCATAATTTCATTTGCTACATGAGGCCTAAAATGTGAAGTTTCGTAAAAATTATGAATTGGCTCAGTAAAACTGTTTTTACCTGAGAAATTAAAAATATTTTCACTGCCAAATATTTCATTCAATAGGTCAATTTGATCCTGTTCAACTGGAACTTGGTCATAAATAGGTGATAACACTATTTTGTAGTTAGTGTTATGTTGAACAAAAAGCTCTTTCATCAATTTTAGTTGCTCTATTTCCTCTTTAGTAACCTCAGGTTTCCGATTGTTTGGTTTAGGTCTTTCGTAAAAGACACCTTGTTCAATAAGGTCTTTGTAATACCCTAAGGAATCTTCTTCAATTTCCCTGTCATATCCATACCATATGTCCCCATTTTTGCGATTCATTAAAAATGGATATTCACGAGTATTGATAAAATTGCCCATATATTCTCTATGCTTTTTAAATATTGCGTAATCGATATAAGCCAGTAAAAATTTAGGGTACAGTGAAGCCTTTAGAAATTCCGAATAGTATTTTACATACGATCCCTTAGAAATTTCAGGCATGGCAATGAATAACACTCCGTCCCTAGGTCTTGTTTCTGATAGTCCATGTCTATCCAAAATAACTAAAGCGTTTTTTATAGAATCACCATTCTCATTAATAAACTGCATTTTCTTCAATATGCCCCATATCCCCTCGGCTGAAGCATCGAAATGTAAGGGTTTAGCATCTTTAGGTAAATGTTCTTTCCAATTTTCACATTTAAATGCGTGTGATCTTGAGCTTCCAAATAAAAAAGAATCATATTTCTCTTCTTCTCTTAAATGAATATATGTTTTAGTAGTCATCGTTCCACGATTGACTGCAGTTCTTTGATCAAGGTGATACTCTGGAAAACCAAAAACTTGGAAGAAATCAAAATATGCAATGGGCAAAACAATTATTGCAATAGGTGCTAGGAATAGAAGGAATCTAGTAAGAAGTTTTTTCATTTTTTTTGAATTGAAAATTTTAAATTGTGGCCTCTTTACCTAACTCTAAAATAATCAAAATTATTAGTTAATAAATTACTTTCATCCTAAAGTCAAGATTTTAAAAAGCCAAAAAATAATTGTACTTAAATTTGAATTAAATCTTTTATAAAATGAGAATCTTTAGACGAAACAAAAGTAGTAATAAACCACTTATCAGACAAGTACGTATAATCACTATATTCTAATTTTGATTTCACTTGGTTTATCTAATATCTTAAGTCTATTTTTTATACTGAAGTGGGGTAACTAAACAGGATGTTTGGAAATTAAAATGAAGTTTCGTTTAAAGAGAATATATATTGATTTATTTCATCACTTTAACATTGTTTATCACTATCAAAGAAACCTAATTCATACCTTAGGAGTTCATCAAATAATGACAAATTATGGAAAGAAAAGCAATAGCCGTTTGGAGCGGAAATGGAAAAGAAGGAAAAGGCCATTTAACAACTCAAAGTAAAGTTTTAGATGAAACCAATTATTCTTACAAAAGTAGATTTGAAGATGGAAAAGGAACCAATCCAGAAGAATTGATTGCAGCTGCTCACGCAGGATGTTTCACGATGAAATTAACATTCAACTTACAAGAGGCAGGATATACCGCAGATACCCTGGAAACTTCAGGTTCTCTTACATTTGAAGACGGTAAAGTTGTTTCTTCAAATCTAAAACTGACAGCCAAAGTTGATGGAATTAAAGAAGATGAGTTCTCGAAATTAGCAAAGGATGCCGAAGAGAATTGTCCAATTTCATTGTTGTTAGATACCAAAATAAATTTGGATTACACCTTGAATAAGTAGATGGTATTCTAAATGCGGAATTTTGATTAATCTCAATATTCAAAATCAAATTTAGAAGCGGAATTTCCAATGGGATTTTCCGTTTTTTTTTAATCAATAAAATGAATTTTTGTTAAACTGCTCCACATCAGGTTGAACAGCTACTAGCTGAAAAGAATGTATTTATTAGGAGTTTTATTATCAATCTTTTGTTGCCTTAATCCCTCAATTGAAGTTTCGCTGAACAATAACAGATAAAACCCATTTTTTTTCAATGGCAAACCTTTAGTGTATTGGAAAAAGCAAATCAATTTCTAAAATAGACCAGACTATTATGGGTTGAAAAATTAGATTTGGAACTTGAATTTCAATTCTTCTACCTTTTTCATTTTTCTGAATTGCGACTACATTGTTCTCATTTTGTTAAATATTATAAATTTTAAAATCCAATTTATTAATTTTCAGTATTATTAATTGTAATTATTAGAAATGGTTTTGGAATTCGTTTAAATCACTGATTAGCTATTCGATTTAAAATATTTTTCACTCAAATATCACTATATGTTTCAAAAAATAAAAACCGCATTAAATCCTATTATCGAAGTTGTAAAAACGATTATTTCTGGAGTAGGCTCTCATAGTTTAATGACTTTTGCCGCTGCAATAGCATTTTACACCATATTTTCATTGCCAGGTTTGATTATAACAATCATTATTGTTGCCGGAGTATTTCTCGGAAAGGAAGCTGCAACTGGTGAATTAACAATGCAGTTAAGCGAATTTATTGGACCTGATATTGCACAGTCAATTTCTGAAATTATTGTTCAAGTAGATATGTCATCAGATAGTACACTTCAGACAATATTTGGAGTAGGAACTTTGGTATTCTCTGCAACAACCATATTCATGAGTTTACAAGAAGGTTTAAATAAAATTTGGGATGTGGTTGCGCAGCCTAAAAGGGGTTTTGTTAAGTTTCTTGTGAATAGGGTGTTATCTCTTGGGATGATTGTTGGAATGGGGTTCATTTTTATCGTATCTTTAATTAGTGACACTTTACTAGAATTGTTTTTTGGTAAAATTCAAAGTTTAATAGGAAGCGAACCAAGTTTACTTTTAAATATTACAAGTAGTATTGTTTCATTCGCAGTTGTATTCGCAATCATCGGAATGATATTTAAATTTCTTCCTGACGTAATTTTAAAATGGAAAGATGTTGGATTGGCAGCATTAATCACAGCTGGATTATTTATTTTAGGAAAGTATGGAATACAATATTATTTATCAACTAGCGATTTTGCTGAAACATACCAAGCAGCTGGATCTATTGTAGTTTTATTGATTTGGGTTTATTATTCAACTGTCGTTATTCTTCTTGGGGCGGAAATAACCAGAGCAATTATGATTTACAAAGGTAGACCAATTCGCCCTGCGGAGCACGCCAAAAAAGTTTCTGTTAAGCAAGTTGATTACGATACTTATAAATCAAATTTCTACGATAAAGATAAATAATGATTAATTATTAACGCGATATTCACTCATATTGAGCTATATAAGTCGAATTGATTGAATATTGCGTTTTCTTTACAACGCACTACTATTGGTCCATTCGGCATACAATAATAATTATCCATTAAGCGTTATTTTTTTCTAAACAAAAAGTCTCTACCATCTTGATTTAGAATCATTTCATTTCTTGTCGGAATAAAAGTGAAGATTGCTCCAGCCTGATCAAATTTAAACTCATGCTCACCTGTTGCAACTAAAATTAATTCTGGTTGATCTGTTCCTTGGGCAATTAATTTGTTTTCATTTCTGGAAATTTTAATTTTTATTGGAATTTCATCTGAAGAATAAGTGCCAATATAATGTTCTAAAATTTCAGACCTCACCTTATATTCTTGAAAGGAAGGAATCGCGAAAGGTTCGTTATTTATGACATTGAGTACTCCATTAGTGATAAAATTTAAATCAATGTCTAAACCGTTGGAAATAACTGAATATGATATCTTTCCTTTTGAAAAATGATAAAAACTAGACTTGAAGCCATCAATTGCTCCGTCATGGCCATAACCCATTTTATTTTTAAAAGAAAAAGAGAATAATCCAACTCCATAATCTTCTTTTATTGTTTTCATAAGGTTTACACTCTCAGAATTTAAGAGTGATCCAGCAAAAAGGGCATCACTAAATTTAACTATATCTGAAGGAGTGGAAACTATTCCTCCAGCTCCTAATGGAATAGACATGTCACTTTCTACTTGTTCTTGCCAACCTTCATTGTAATAATAAGATTTAGCATCCTTACTTAAAGTACTTATTTTAGACCCCATAAAAGTGTTGTTTAATCCTAAAGGCTGAGTAATATATTTAGAAAGAATTTCATCCAATGTTTTGTCGTAAATTTTTTCGAGAATGAGGGTCAACAATACATAGTTAGAATTACTATACTCAGCCTTCTTGCCTGGTTTAAAGTCACTACCGCCATCAGCAATGATTTGTATTAATTCTTCTCGGGTTTTTGGCAGAGTGTAATAGTTCACGAAATTTTTATCGTTGGTGAAATTTGAAATTCCACTACTGTGATTTAATAATTGTAGGATTGAAATCTGCTCAGCGTGTTTTATTGATGGAAAGAACTTGTCAATGTGTTGATTTATAGTCAATTTTCTATCTTCTATTGCATTCAATACCAAAACTGCAGTAAAAGTTTTGGAGATTGACCCAATTCTAAATTTTGTTTCATGAGTATTTCTAATTTGGTTTTTAACATCTGAAAAACCAACTGATTTAGTATAAATTATAATGCCGTTTTGGGATACTGCAACACTTCCCATAAATTTATTATTCTTTTCTAATGTGTTAAAATATCCATCTAGTTTCTTTTTATCAAAGCTTTGTGATAAAGAGAATGAGCTGAAAAAAACAATAATCAGTGCGAAAAATAGGTGGTTTTTCATCTTGCTATTATTAGTTAGAATGGTGCTTAAATCTTAAACTTTTGGAATAAATATAAAGAAATTATTTGTAAAGTATTAAAAACTAGTTGAGTAAATTGGTTTGGGCTGCAGTTTTAAATTGGTTTCCTTTTTTTTTGAATAATAAATAACAGGGTTAAAAGGGTATATTCTTTTAAGAATACCTTATCAAATCAATTGGCTATTTTCAATTCAAAAAAATACTTGATTTGCCATTCTTGAGTTTTAATCGCCTGTTTACTCATTGGTAAATCCCAAAGAGGATAAACCCTAATTCCACGTTTTCCGTCTTTACGCTCATCAGATATAATCTTTTTTTGATGCAAAACAGCTTTTGGAAATATAAATACACCAAATGATTCTTCTTTTTGGACTAATATTATAAAGAATTCAAAATCATCAACAATATTATAGGGCGAAGTTATTCCTTCATTATTACGCTTCCAAATAGTTACAAATTGCCCGGTTTTCGTAGGTGTGATTTTAGCTTTTCTAAAGATTACTTTTTGACCATCCAATTGAAATGTGTGAGCTAAATATTCTTTACTCTCTGACTCAGATACAATGTTACTTATTTTCTTCCCTTGAGGTATGAAAAGTTTTGCGTCGAGAAGTTCTATTTCTGGAATGTCCATATTAACTATAAATTTTTAATTGCTTTCTTCGTTTCTAGATTTTATATGAAATATCGCAGACATTACGATAGCTGTAAGTCCAATGAGTAAAAAAAAGCCATGAAAAAGAACATTAAAATTATCTAAATCACTTAAACTTAAAATAGTTAGAAATATTCCAGATATTAAAAGTTTTGTCGGTTTGCTTAATTTCATGGCTGCTTTTTATAAGGTACAAGTTTAATTAATTCTTAAGAATTTAAATAGGAATTGGGACTTGTAAAATCATACAATTGAACTTCTATTTTAATCTTCAAATTTTATCAAATATCTCATTCTATCTTGATTGAAACGATTCCGGTACAGTTGTTTTTCTTTTGTGAAATTTGGAAATAATTTCTTGTTTAAGAGATAACTCAATAAGATTAGGGCAATAAATATCGCCAAATTGACTATTTCATAAGCTTCAAAATTATAATCAAATGATAAAATGACACCTACCAATCCAATACTATATATAACCATGATGGCTACATAAGTACCTTTGTAATATCTGGCTACACCAATCAGAAACAGAATACTCATTAAAAGTGAAATTCCTTGAAACCAATTTGATTCACCATCACTATAGTTCCAAATAAGTGTAAGTATCTTGAGAATAATGGTGAAAACGATGATTAGCATCAAATTCCCATTCATGATTTTAAATTTTATTCTTGCATTTAAAGAAGCTATTGTTTGAACTATTCTTCCTAAATCATCGCTAGAAATCTTATTTTCGGATTTAAGGATATCATAAGTTTCTTGCTTTGATAATCCATTAGAAACATGAATTCTAGCAGCTTTACGTAATTGTCGTTTTGTCATAGATTTGAAGAATAGTAGTGTAAATTTATAAAGTTAATCGGAAACAAGTAATGGTTGCACGTGATAAATATCTAAACTGTTTTTCGTTCACCATTCATGACTAACTATTCCTCTAACAAGATTTTCACTTTTCAATTGCCTTCTCCCATCCAATTATAGCCGCTTTCCGTGTTTTTCCCCACATATATCCTCCAAAAGCTCCCGTCGCTTTAATTACTCTATGACAAGGAATCAGAAATGCAATGGGATTACTGCCAATTGCCGTTCCTACTGCTCTTGCCGCTTTTGGATTGTCAATTTTCTTGGCTAACTTCCCATAAGTTGAAAGTTTTCCTGTTGGAATGGCCAAGAGTGCCTCCCAAACTTTGAGTTGAAAATCTGTTCCTTTTAAATGCAGTTTTATTTTGTCAATTTCCGTCCAATCTTCTGTGTAAATCTTTAATGCATTTTCTTGAATAGCATCGCTTTGTAGGATAAACTTTGCATTTTGAAAACGGTTATTTAGTTCAGAGAATGCTATTTCTGAGTCATCTGAAAATCCCATATAGCAAATTCCTTTTGATGTAGATGCTACCAATAATTTTCCAAATGGGCTTTCTCCGAAACTGTAGTTAATGGTAAGATTTTCTCCTTTGTTTTTGTATTCTCCCGGAGTCATTCCTTCAATATTCACGAATAAATCATGCAACCTTCCTGTTCCGGAGAGTCCAGTTTCTATTGCAGCATCAAATAAGGTTGATTGATGCGTTCCCAATATTTGTTTTGCATGATGAACGCTAATGAATTGTAAAAATTTCTTAGGACTCACGCCAGCCCATTCCGTGAACAAACGCTGAAAATGGAATGGACTTAAATTGATTTTCTTTGCAATTTGGTCAAGCGTAGGTTGATTTTTGTAATTTTCTTGAATGAATTCAATTGCCTCTGCTATTCGCTGATAATTTAGAATTGCTTGCTCATTCATACACTTTAGTTTTAATTCTGTAAATGTAGAAATGTTTTTAATGACTCGAAACCCGATAATTGCTAAATAATAGAAGTAAGAATTTTGTCCTTATTAGATTATTTCAATTGCTCACCTAACAGCTCCACCTTTTTCAACCATTTTTCTCTAAAAGTTGCATTTGAACCTTTAATAGAACTTATGAAAGTAACTTTTACTCGATTGATTCCGCAAAATTTCAAAGTTCCTTTCTTAAATTGATTGATAGTTGGACGCTTCATAATTAGAAAGTCATACCATCTTGGGGTGTCTGCAGTAATTATTATTCTTGAGGATTTTCCTTTCAATAACTTTTCTGGAAATGGTTTTCCTTCAATAGGTTGATAAGTAATTCCTGGGAGAAAAGTTCTATCGATAAATCCTTTCATTAAAGCGGGATAGCCGTACCACCACATTGGAAAAACCCATACAATATGGTCCGCATTTTTAATTTTCTCTATTGCATCCAATAAATCTGGTTCTAATTCCATTCTTTTACGATAACCGTATGTTAGGTTCGGATTAAACTTTAAATCAGCTATATTTATTTGACTCAATTGAACATCTGTTTTGGCAGCTCCATTTAAATATGCTTCCGATAATGCGTAATTGTAACTTTCTTGGTCTGGATGTCCATTAATAATTAAAACTTGTTTCATGATTGCTTATTTTTATTTCTGCAAAGTTCAACAAGTAAAAATAGAGGGGAAAGGACAAATGTCTAATTCGCAATTGACTTTCTAATTCGGCTTAAATGCCTTTGTGTGATACCTAAATAGGAGGAAAGGTAATTAAGAGGAATAATTTTTAATAATTCTGGTTCGTTAATCATCATGTTTCTGTAGCGTTGATCGGCGCTTTCTTTTTGTAGAATGAAAATACGCTTTTCCATTTCAACGTATTCGTTTTCAGCATTGATTTTGAAAAATCGTAACCAATTTTCACTAGAATTCTCCAACTTCAATACGTCATCCCGCGTAAAGCTTAAAACCTCAATATCAGTAATCGCTTGAATATTTTCAATAGATTTAGATTGGGTTAAAAAAGAAGAATAAGCACTAACAAATGAATTCTCGAAACGAAAACAATAAGTAACTTCCTCACCGTTCGAAGTTGAGTAAAAAGACCTAAATATTCCTTTTGAAATAAAAGCTACTTCCTTACAAGTAGAACCTTCTCGTATAAAAAAATCACCTTTTTTGTATTTTTTTACTTTCGCCAATTTTTCAGCGATTTGAAGTTCTTTTTCAGTGAGTAATCTAAAGGATTTGAGATAATTTATCATGAAATAAAGTTAATGTTTTCATCTAATAAGGTCCAAACAAGACGGCTATAATTGAAATATCTATTTCTTTATCGAATGTAGCCAAGATATTCGAAAAACTATTTGCATCTCCATGATATATTTTATTTCCTCGAACTGTGAGTAAACAATCCACAAAGCTGGTAGATTCCCCTTTGTAAATTTTTCCATTGCTAATTGTATATAAAACATCTGTAAAACTCGTAGAATTCCCACGATAAATGATATTTCCTTTAACAGTGTAATGAATATCTGTAAAACTTATGGATTGATCCTTATAGAATTTCCCATCCTTTATGGTAAATTGAATATCCGTAAAACTTGTAGATCCCCCACGAAATATTTTATCACCATTTATGTTGTATAGTACATCAAAGTAACTGGTAGAATTCCCTTTGTAAATATTTGTTTGAGCGAAAAGTGTTAATGAGAAGAAGAGGGAAGCTATAATCAGAATGTTTTTCATAATTTGAATTTATCTTTTTTATTGAAAAATTATAGCCAAAGATAAGACGATTGATTTAACCTTGTTTCTCCATTCTTGTAATGAAACATTAAACAGCTTATGTTTTTGAGTATGATGAAATCATTAAACAGATATTTTTCTATTAACTAAATTTTATTCCCCTAACTTTGCAACAATGAAATATCAAGAGGACTTAGACATCGCAAAAGAGAACAAAGCCGACAATAAAAGGTTGGGAAAGCAAATGAGACGAACTCCAGAAAGAAAACTGGACGAAATTTTCCATGCGGAACACGAAAAAGCTTTTGAAGATATTGACTGCTTAGAATGTGCCAATTGTTGCAAAACAACAAGTCCGATTTTCAGAGATGTTGATATTAAAAGATTAGCAAAACGCTTTAGAGTAAAGCCAATTCAATTTATTGATCAATATTTAAGGGTTGATGAAGACGAAGATTATGTGTTAAAATTGGCTGAACCTTGTCCTTTCCTTTTTGATGATAATTCATGCAGTGTTTATGAAGATAGACCAAAAGCCTGCAGTGAATATCCACATACCGACAGAAAAAAAATGTTCCAAATTATTCCTTTAACATTGAAAAATACTGAAATCTGTCCTGCAGCAAGTAGAATAGTTGAAGCAATGAGAGATATTTAAATATCAGTATTGAGCAAGAGTATTGAGTAGAGAGGCGAGATCAAGGATTTTTTACTTTTTATAATTTAAATTCTCATTTTATTCTTTAGTCTTAAATGGTCTCAAATAAAATCATTATTCAGAAGAAATATGGTTAAGTCTGAGATGTAGGTGTGAATGTTAAATTTTATTTATTATATTTTTAATGATATTTCGATGCACCTCTCCCTTTGGAGGGAGATACAGAGTGAGGATTTTAGTGTGGTGTATTTGATTACTAGTAGGAGTGTCCTAATTGATTTTTCTCTGATAGTTAGTTATAATTTGTTACATAAAAAAAATCCCCCATACTTTTCAGTACAGAGGATTTCAACTTTTATTTCATTCTCACTTCCTTGCCGATTCATCGGCACTTCTTTCAAGAAATTGTTAAACAATTGCCTCTTCTTCTTCCGTAATCGGTTTTCTAAACACAATCTTACCATCGAATAAATCAACAATCACGTTTTGGGATTTGTCAATTTTCTGAGCGAGTAAATCTTTCGATAATTCATTCAAAATACTTTTTTGAATTACTCTTTTCACCGGTCTCGCTCCAAAATGTGGGTCGTAACCTGTTTCGGCAATCCAATTGAGGGCATCATCTTTTACAACCAATCTGATATCGTGTTGCTCTAATTGTTTTTTCAAGTTGTTCAACTGAATTTCTACAATTTGACGTGTATCTTCTTTTGTTAATGGAGTAAACAAGATTTGCTCATCGATTCTGTTTAAAAATTCTGGACGAATGTGTTGCTTCAAGAACTCATGCATTTCCATTTTTGTTTTCTCTTTAATTCTTGGGAGTTCCACATCTACAGCTGCATCAAAGTTTCTATGTATGATTTCCGCACCCATATTTGTAGTCATGATAATGATGGTGTTTTTGAAATTCACTAGCCTTCCTTTATTGTCGGTTAACCTTCCATCGTCTAAAACTTGTAATAAAACATTGAATACATCAGGATGCGCTTTTTCGATTTCGTCCAACAAAACAATAGAGTAGGGACGTCTGCGAACAGCTTCGGTCAATTGCCCACCTTCATCGTACCCAACATATCCTGGAGGAGCTCCAACTAAACGACTCACACTGTGTTTTTCTTGGTATTCACTCATGTCTATTCGCGTCATTGCGTTTTCATCGTTGAATAAATACGAAGCTAATGTTTTCGCCAATTCTGTTTTCCCAACACCTGTTGTACCCATGAAAAGGAAAGAACCAATTGGTCTATCTGGGTTTTGTAATCCTGCTTTATTTCTTCTCACAGCGTCAGAAACTGCTTCGATTGCATCTTCTTGTCCAACAACTCTTAACCTCAACTCATCTTCTAAACGTAAGAGTTTAGCTCTTTCGCTTTCCAACATTTTATTCACCGGAATTCCTGTCCACTTAGAAACTACATCCGCAATTTCTTCTGCATCCACTTCTTCCTTAATCATCTTACTGTCAGCTTGAAGGTCAATTAAGTCTGCTTTTCCTTTTTCAACTACTGCTTCCAGTTCTTTAATTTTTCCATAGCGCAATTCGGCTACTTTTCCATAATCTCCAGCGCGTTCTGCTTGATCGGCTTTCAATTTAGTTTGTTCAATTTCTTCCTTCGCATTTTGAATAACATCAATCACATCTTTCTCAGCTTTCCATTTCGCCATAAATTCATCACGCTGTTCAGAAAGATTTGCTAGTTCTGCTTTTAGACTCGATAATTTTTGTTGATCATTTTCTCGTTTAATTGCTTCTCGCTCAATCTCCAATTGCATGATTTTTCTTTCAATCTCATCCAATTCTTCAGGTTTTGAGTTGATTTCCATTCTCAATTTTGAAGCAGCTTCATCAATTAAGTCAATCGCTTTATCTGGTAGTTGTCTGTCGGTAATGTATCGTTGTGAAAGTTCCACCGCAGCAATAATCGCTTCATCTTTGATTAAAACCTTATGGTGATTTTCGTATTTTTCTTTAATTCCACGAAGAATTGAAATTGCATCATCCGAAGTTGGTTCATCAATTAAAACAGTTTGAAAACGTCTCACTAAAGCTTTGTCCTTCTCGAAATGTTTTTGGTATTCATCCAACGTTGTTGCTCCAACCGCTCTCAATTCTCCACGCGCTAAAGCAGGTTTTAGAATGTTTGCTGCATCCATAGCGCCTTCTCCAGCTCCAGCTCCTACAAGTGTATGAATTTCATCAATGAAAAGAATAATTTCTCCATCCGACTTGATCACCTCGTTCACAACTGCTTTTAATCGCTCCTCAAATTCTCCTTTGTATTTTGCTCCAGCAATTAATGCTCCCATATCCAAAGAATAAACAATTTTTGATTTTAAATTTTCAGGAACGTCTTCCGAAACTATCCTTTGAGCGATTCCTTCAGCAATTGCTGTTTTACCAACACCTGCTTCACCAATCATAATTGGATTGTTTTTCGTTCTTCGCGTTAGAATTTGCAGTACACGACGAATTTCTTCATCACGACCAATAATAGGGTCTAACTTCCCATTTTTCGCCATTTCATTTAAGTTGTTGGCAAATTTATCCAAAGACTTATATGTTCCGTCCTTGCCTTGAGAGTCTACAGATTCTCCATCTCTTAATTTCATAATTGCTTCTTTTAAAGTCGATTTTTTGAACTTATTGTCTTTCATTAAACTCGCCACTGTGTCGTTTCCATCCATCAATGCATAAAGTAAAACCTCTAATGAAAGAAACTCGTCCTTAAAATTGCGCATTTCATTCATCCCATAATTCAAAACACGTTGTAAGGTGTTGCTTAAATAAGGTTGACCACCTTGAACTTTCGGGTAGTTTTTTATTATACTATCCAAAGCACTTGTAAATATAGCCAAATCGCTATTTAATTCTTTAAATATAAAAGGAAGAACACTATCGTCGACCTGTATCATGCCGCGCAAAACATGTCCAGTTTCAATCGCCTGTTGACCGCCTTCAAGCGCAATTTTTTGCCCTTCGTGCACAGCCATCTGCGTTTTAGTTGTCCATTTATTAGTATCCATATTTTCTTGTTTTTTATTTCTTATTTTCGATAGACTTATATCAAAATCTAATCCATTAGAAAAAATGTATAGAATCGCTATGTATCAATGACAATATGGCATTCGGAAAGTTTTAGAGCTGACTAAAAGTCTGAAATTCGAGATTTCCCCATGATAAAATATAAATTATCTGACAAGATATGCGTTTTAGCGAGATTGAAGTTCAATATCTATCTTCAATTAAAAAGTTTTAAAAAAAGATGTAACTTGTCTAAAAATTTCCGTTACAGATAATACAAACATTACATATGAAAAAAACAGTCTTCCCCATCCTAACAGTTCTAATCTTAGGAATTTCAATTTCTATGAACATTCAAAAATTACCATCAGAACGAAAAATTCTTAAAAACATTAGTAAATCCTTTGGACATGTTCCTTCCGGGGAAGTGAACTTAGATGGAAATGATAAAAGGATATCAGAATTTCACATTTCTAAAACAGAGGTGAGCAATAAAGAATACCAAGAGTTCTTACATGAGCTGAAAGAAAATGGTGAAAATGAAATATATGAAGTTGCAAAAATTGATACTTTAGGTTGGCAAAAAGAATTTGGTCAAAAATCAGAGGCCTACTCAATACATTATCATAGGCATGATGGCGGTAAAGATATCCGTAATCGCAGTACGAAAAATTATGATGGGCCTTCACCAATGGTTGGTTTTAGAATAGTTACAACATCAATTAAGTAATGAGTGGTCAGTATTGGGGTTGATATTAAAGATTCCTCGCGCTAAACCCAAGACTCCTTTCTCAAAACTCAAGACTAAAAATAGTATTAAAAATAAAATTTTTAATACTATTTTTGCTCGATGTTAACACCATTAAATTTTCCCAAAACCCCATTAAAACTCTCCAAAAAAGGAGATGAAATATATGTTTGGGATATTTTTAGGAAAAAGAAATTACTTCTTACACCAGAAGAATGGGTAAGACAACATGTTTTGCATTTTTTGATTAATGAAAAAGAAGTTCCGGCAACCTTAATTGCTGCAGAATATCCTATCGAAGTCAATAAAATGGTGCGCCGATGCGATGGAGTACTTTTTAATCGTGAAGGAAAACCTATTGCAATTGTAGAATGCAAAGCGCCTAAAATTAATCTTACAGAAGCTGTTTTACATCAAATAGCACAATACAATTTCAGGTTACGGGTGAATTGGTTGATTCTTACGAACGGTCTTCAAACTATTGTAGCCTTCGTTGATCAAAGCTCTGGAGCTATTCAATACTTTGAAGAGATTCCTTTCTACGGAGAAATGATTAAATAAAAAAAGAGCAACATTTCTGTTGCTCCTTAATTCTTTGTTTTATCCTTATTCAAAAGTGTACTACAGCGAGTTACCAACTCGTCGTTTAATGAATACTTTTTATTTACCTATCAGCTCCATAACTTCCGTTAAATTTGGAGATAAAATAATTTCTGTTCTTCTGTTTTTAGCTTTTCCAGCGGAAGAGTCATTAGACGCCTTAGGTTCGTATTCTCCACGACCAGATGCAGTCAATCTATCTGGATCAAGTCCGTGTTCATCTTGTAATATTCTTACCATTGATGTGGCACGTGCTACACTTAAATCCCAGTTGTCGCTGTATTGCGCTGTTTTAATTGGAACATTGTCAGTGTGACCTTCAACCAATATTTGGAATTCTTTGTTCTTCTTTAATACTCCAGCCAATGCTTCCAATGCTTCTTTTCCTTTAGCTTGAACATTTGCTTTTCCTGATTGGAACATCAATTTATCTGACATCGAAACGTAAATCTTTCCATTTTTTATTTCAGTTGTCAATTCATCTCCATCAAATCCAAGTAAAGCTTCACGTAAAACTCTATTCAATCGGTTTGCAATTGAATCTTGACGAGCTATTTCTTCTTCTAATTTCTTGATTTCACCTTCTCTTTCACTTAAAGCAGCTTCCTTTTCAGCAAGTTTTCTTTCTTTTTCTTTGATTCTTTCATCATATAAGTGACCTTGATTCAGATTATTAGTTACAGCATCTGAATAGCGCTCGCTTAATTTCAAGTGTTCGCTTTCTAGATTCTTGAGCTTTTTACTTGTTAAAGCATTTTCTTCTTTCAAGTCTGCATTAATAGTTGATAAACTATCGTTAACGACTTCTAATTTCTGATTGTTTCTAATTAAAAAATCGTTTTCCTCTGTTTTGATACTCAAGTTTTCACACAATTCATCACGTTCTTCAACAACTTCTACCAATCGTTTACTTCCCGCAATTTCTCCAGGTGGTTTTTCTTCCCCACATTTATAAACAGGGGCGCAAGAAGCAAGAGAAAACAAAGCACCCATTGCAATGAATGCGAAATTCTTATTTTTCATAGTTTAATGTTAAATTTTTATGTAATTACTCAAATATACAGATTTTGAAAGCACTCTCGGAGAATTTTATTAATTATTAATGTTTACGATTTAATTATTAACGCGAGTTGAGTTGGACTTCTTCAAAATCAGACACAATTTCTAAGCTGTCGAAATTCAATGCCAAACCCATTAAACATTAATAATTTAACTTTAACCATTAGTAAAAGTGCCGATAAACATTAATAATTTATCATTAACCATTATTTATTCATCTCTTTCATTAAGACCTTGTATAGCTTTATCATTTCCTCGATGTCACTTAAGTAAACCTTTTCAGTTGGCGAATGAACATTGTCTTCCGGAGCGCCTATAAAACACCAGTCAAAAGGTAAATCCGTGTCTTGTAGCATTGAACCGTCACTTCCTCCAGCAGATTCAACCTCCAATTGGAATTGAATGTCGTTTTCTTTTGCAATAGAAATAATTTTATTCAGGAAGCTCTTTCTTGGAATAGCTTTGTCACGCATTGAAATGGCAACACCTCCTCCATGTTTAACACCATCTGTTACCCATGTTATATCCGAAATTAATGCTTGACGAACATTGAAACTGTTGTATAAGAAACGGCCTAAAAATCCAACTGATCCACCGCCATGTTCTTCATAAGTAGAAAATACAATTGCACCATTTTCTATGTCTTCGCAGATTGTTAATGCATTTAAAACGCCTAAACGATTATCTAGATATGGTGTTTGAACATATTGTTCTGTTAATTTGAAATTCGGTTTGAATGTTAAATCTGTTCCCCTGTCAATTTCCCTATCGAAAACATATTTCAAACTTGTATTTCCTTCGTCATCTTCAATAATCATAAGTTCGGTTTCAATTTCACCTTGACTATCACTTCCTACTAGCTTCATCCCATCAATGGCTCTTGGTCCGCCAATTTTAATGAGATTTTGGTTGTAAGCCGTTGTAAAACCTATTGTATCCATATGTGCGAAAACAGCCGTTTTTGGTTTTCCAAATATCAGCACAATGGCATCTTGAAATCCTTCTCCATAATGCACCGAAACTTCGCTTTTCCAAGATTTTTTGTTGGATTCAATATAATCGAGAATGAAATCCCTAATATCTCCTTCATTTCCTGAAGCTCCCCTAACTTCTATTAATTGCTCTAGTAATTCTGGTTTAAAATGTGCCAATTTTTTCAATTTTTAGTGAATCAAATGATTCTAGTTTAGATAAAAGTAATTCAGTCGATTCTATTTTGATTGCTATTTGTAGGTAACAATCATTCTCAAAAATTTGTTTGTTGATATTTGCATCACTGTCTTTTACAACATCCATGATTAAAGCCATATCTTGATAGTTGAAAAATAATTCAAAGCGATCTTTTACAACTTCTTTGATTATTTTTCCATTTTCTAAAGCTTCCTTGGCAGCCGTTCGATAGGCATTTATTAATCCTCCAACACCTAATTTTTTACCTCCATAATATCGGACAACACCAATTAAAACATTGGTTAAATCGAAAGATTGAATTTGACCTAATATTGGTGCTCCAGCAGAATTACTCGGTTCTCCGTCATCATTCGCTCGAAAAACATCTTGTTTTATACCAAACCGATAGGCATAGCATAAATGTCTGGCTTGATGATGATCATTTTTCCATTGGGCTAAAATCTGTTTTGCTTCTTCTTCGTCCTCACAGTTAATTGCAATTCCAATAAACTTAGAACCTTTTTCCTTATATTGACCTTCTGAAGTGCCTTTTAATGTTTTGTATGTTGTGGGTATTTTCAGTATTTTTGAGTTTTGTGCAAATATAATAAAGTAATCGCTGAAATAAATGAAGACTAATTTATCTATACTATTTACCTTTGCATTGATCCTATTCTCTTGCAATAAAGATGAGCAATCATGTTCTGATGGTATTTTTACTCCGGAAAAAGAAGAAAAACTTGATTGTGGAGGTGTTTGTCCACCTTGCGATTTTGTTCCAACAATTATTGATACTTATCTTTCCGCTGAAATAAACGACCAGCAAATTTCATTCAATAATTTTAGTTTGTCAAAAACACCTGATTGGATTTTTAGTTTTGATAATGATACAATTTCGGTAAATGTTAATTTTGGAAGTGGAGATTCTTTAGGTGGTAGACCAATTTCAACTACATTTTCTATAGGAGAATTGAATAATATTAATTACTCAACTTTGCATAGCGGTTTTGTTGCTTTTGAAGAAATTAACGATGTAGAAAATTATCTTTCAGGTATATTTACAGCGAAATTTATTTCAGATATTAATGTTTTTGATACCCTAGTGATCAAAGGAGCACAATTCGCAAAAATCAATTGGTGAAATTATGAAAATCAATTTCCGCGTTATTTTGGGATTAGCCTTAGTAGCTATTACATTTTATGATATTACTTTGGCTGGATTCGAGATTAAACATGCCGTTTTTATTAGCATCGCTGGTCTAGCCATTTTTTTAGCTTTAAAGAAAAAAGCCTAATCCAGTCTTGAAATTAATATAAAAGAAATCTATTTCGATACTTAGTTGTTGATGTAATAAGAAATTGATAGAGCAAATGAAATTGGATTTACAAAATAATTTAAAAAGATATAAGCGACCATTTTTAATTGCAGGTCCATGCAGTGTTGAAAGTGAGGATCAAGTGATGGAAATAGCGAAATCAATTGCTATTTCTAAACCAGCATTAATTCGAGGTGGAATTTGGAAACCTAGAACCAGACCAGATTCTTTTGAAGGTGTTGGTACCATAGGTTTACCGTGGCTCGTGAACGCAGGAAAGGAGGTTGGAATACCTGTTACGACAGAAGTTGCAAATGCTAAACATGTAGAAGCAGCTTTGAAAGCGGGTGTTGATGTTTTATGGATAGGAGCAAGGACCACTGTAAACCCTTTTGCAGTTCAAGAAATTGCCGATGCGATTCAAGGAACAGAAATTACAGTTATGGTGAAGAATCCAATAAATCCTGATCTCATGCTGTGGATTGGTGCTTTCGAAAGATTTCAAAAAGCCGGAATAACTGATTTGATTGCCATTCATAGAGGTTTCTCAGTTTATAAACATCCGAGATATAGAAATGTACCGAATTGGGAAATTCCAATTGGTTTAACTGAAGAACTACCAGAAATACCAGTTATTTGTGATCCTAGTCATATTTCTGGAAGAAGAGACGGATTGCTTCATGTTTCCCAAAAGGCTATGGACTTAAATTTTGCGGGATTGATGATTGAAACACATAACAATCCTGACAAAGCTTGGTCCGATGCCCAACAACAAATTACACCTGAAAAGTTGAGTGAATTGTTGCAGCAACTCATATTGAGAAAAGCGGATATAAAAGTTGAAGAACTTGATTTTATTGGGTTTCAAAGAAGCAAAATTGCTGAATTAGACAATCAACTGTTCAAATTGTTAAAAGAAAGAATGGAAATAGTTAGAGACATAGGTCTCTACAAGAAAGAAAATAACATCACAATTCTTCAATCTGATCACTGGAAGAGAATGATTAATCAAAGGCTTTCTCAAGCTAAGGAATTAGAGTTGACTATCGATTTTTTAAGAAGTGTTTTAGATGCCATTCACCAAGAATCTATTCGCCACCAAACCAAGGTGATGAACCCATAGCTAATTGGGGATTATTAATTACAAATTGTAGGTTATTGCTTTTTTTAACGTTACTGCGAGATTATGCGGTAACGGTTTTTCTCAGTATATTCTTTTTCTTTAATTCTTCACAATTCTAAACACTTTATCTACATCTTCTGTTTCAACATGGATCATGTAAACAGCGGATTCGAACGGGAGATTAATTTCAATATTATCGGTGTCTTGAACAGTTATTTTTGTAAGGAGTTGACCTAGAATTGAATAGATCTGAATGTTTACTTGTTCTTTCTTGGTGCCAAATTGAAGTCTAACCCCATCTTTCGTTGGATTAGGAAAGACATTTACACTGTCGCTAGCATAGTCGTAAAAAGTACTCTGATTGAATTCAATACAATCAGATAATTGAGTACAACCATTTTGAGTTACTTCAACAGCGTATTCTCCATCTTGAGTTGGTGTAAAGGTCGCATTGGTATCTCCTGGAATTGGAGAGAAATTGTTCAAACAATCTACCCATTGATATTTCGCACCAACAGCATCTGCATTCAATTGAAATCCAGATTGAGTTATTCCTACTTCAACATCGATAAAAGATATGGTTAATGTGTCGGATTGAAGTGAGCAAGTTCCATTCACGTTATAGGTAACATATATTTCATCTGATTCAACTGCATTTTCAAAATAATGAGAAGCATTTGTTCCAGAATAAACTAAATTGCCATTCAAATAATATTCTACAAATTCACCAAAATTATTTGCTTGAACTATTACTGAGTCACCACTACAAAATGGACTTCCAGAAAGTTGAGGTTGCTCTTCGAAAACATAAATATGGTCTACATAAGTTAATGTATCGTCACCAACTGTATTTGTTGCGATAAGTTCAACTGTGTAAAGGCCGGAAGCGTTAAAACTAACTTCAGGATTTTCAGAATTGTTATTTGTTCCTGCTTCAAAACTCACAGTGTTTGGTAGGAAGTTCCATTCGTAAGAAGTTGCATAAGTAGAAGTATTGGAAATGGTAGTGGAGCCATTGTTGCAAAGATTTGTTTCGTTTACTGTGAATTCTGCGATTGGAGCTGGAGATATATTAATATCGTCGATTGCCAAATCAGATGTCCATCCGCTTGATGCATTTGAACCCCTAATTATTATGACCACATTTTGATTGCTAAATTGCGAAAGATCAACTATCTGATTAATCCATAAATCCCCTTTTTCACCAACAACAGGAATCATTATATCTTCAAAAAATTCACCATCTGCTAAAACGTCAACATGTAATTCTCCAATTGAAGTTCCGTAAGCATGATACCAAAATGAAAGTTGTGCATTGGTGATTCCAGTCAAGTCTATACATGGAGACATTAGTTTTGCAGTAGAGTTATTACATGGCCCTGACCCTTCGATATACAAATATTTACCATTTCCAGATGTGTGGTCTGATGAGGGTCCTGTATCTGCCGAAATTGTAGATCCATCTTGTGTTCTCCAATCAATATCATCACCTGTTCCGTTTGGAACATTGTACCAACCATCTTGTAAAATACATGTGCCTATTTCACAATTTGAAGAGGTACTGCAATTATTGAAGTTGTCAAAGGTTTGTTCTAAATAAGGTCCTGAACCCGTACTTGAATAAACAATAATGTCATTCACGATTGAATCATTTAATATATTAGAATCTCCGTTTAAATGTGTCCAAACTGCAAGGGTATTACTGCCTGGTAATAGATCGACTGAAGAATTAAATGTGTACTCATAATTTGCTGCAGAAGATAAATTTGTAAACAAGGTGTCTAAATAAATTGCACCTCCATTTAACTGATATCCAATAGGTAAAGTGTCAATTGAATTGACACCATAATTTCTTAAATTAATTTTAATTGATAATCCATTGCTCATACAGCTAGGGAAATTTAAACTTCCAGGCGTAATAAGTTTGGTAGCTCCAATGTCATTCGAATTACAATTCAAATCTGAAGGTGCTCGTTCAACAGCAATTACTCTTCTGCTGGTAACACCATTAATAACTGCTGCGATTGAAAAGTATTCGATTTCTGTTGAGGACAAACCGTTAATAATTATTGAGTTCGAAGTTGTGTACATTATAGAATCCATATAGTTTCCAACAATACGATAAACAATATATCCATCTGCATTTGGAAAGTCGTCCCAAACAAACATTGATGAATCTGCGCATGTCCATGCTACAATTAAGTTTTCAGCTTGTTGAGCAATAGTGAAAGTTGTATCACTTTGTCCATTTGAATTTCCTCTATCAACTTTGATAAGGGCAGTATTTGTTAAATCTTGTGGCACATTCCAATCGTAATATCTTTCGGCTTCTCCTATTCCAGTTGCTATGCTACTCCAAGTACTTCCGTTGTCATTACTGTAAGAAATCTCAAAATCTTGTCCATTGCTCACAGCGTCCCATCTAATTCTTTGAGTCTCATTAGGTGTAAATTTTTCTCCTCCATGTGGGTGTGTTACAATGATGTCGTCATAAACGAATTCATAAGTCATGAAGTAGGTTTGAGGACCTTGTGGAATCATGGTCCCTTGCACATTTAATTGGTAGTTTCCTGCTTGAGGGTCAGTAATTGTTATTTGTTCGTTATTGTTTAACGTGTCTGTTGCACGAACAGCATTTTGATTCAATGTAGCGGGGTTAAACGAAGGATTCAGAACCCATGGTTGATAGCTATTAGAGCTTGGCTCTGTAAGTGTGATATCTAAATCATTAACCAAAGATCTTGTCGTTATTCCCGATGTAGCTTCATAGTCAACCCAATAAACCATCACTTTTACTTCCTTTACATTTGCTGGTACCGTAATGTTGTGGCTGTTATTTGCTCCATTTGCTATGGATGCTTCAATATGATTTCCTTCTTTTATTACTTCATAAGCTCGTCTGGCATTCACATGTCCAAAACCAGTTTTGAAATCCGGCCCAGGATTTAACATATCATCGGCGGTATTCATGATTACTGCCTTCAATAAACCTGCTGAAGGAGTGGTGTTGCTATTATGAAAACGATAAGCTTCAATTAATTGTGCGAAAACACCTGCTAAATTGGGAGAAGCATAGGAAGTTCCACCTTGACCTGGAGCAATAATATGCGGTAAAATTCTACCATCTTTTGCAGGGCCTCTGCTGCTAAAGTTGGTTAATTCACCATTATCACCTGAAGACCCCACATTGAAAATGTTCTTGGCCATTTTTGCCATTCCTGTAATGTTACCCCAGCTAAATAATCCCGCGTAGCAATTGCTTGTTCCAGCATTTCCAGCAGAATGTGTAATGATAAATGTTGGGTATGTACGAACGTAATAATCATAAGTGGAAGATGAGGCGTTATAGGTTTGAGTTCCTGATGGACATCCCCATCCATAAGAACGATTGACGATATTCATTCCTCCCGTAGCGGCATCTTGAGTGTTGATGCTCCCAGAAAATAGACTTGCTCCAAAAGCAGTTCCTTCTTCTGTAGGATTCAGATTTCCTGCTTTCGCCATTCGGGTTCCTACGTTCGTTTTATGTGAGCTTGGAGTCGTAGCGTTCTCAAAACTTCTATCAATTCTACTTCTAAAGTTTGGGTTTTCAATTGGGTCTAATATTCCACCTTCATCAACTGCAATATTTGCTCCTGATCCATCGAAGTAATAATTCTTTCCAGGGTTATTGGAAATGTAAGTGCTTATAATTCGCTCAGACTCTTCAAGAATGGTTTCGTTTTGAATCGGAGGATCAACAAATTCTATGAATTGAACTAAAGGATGGTCTGCCAAATCTATTAATTCAGAAGCAGATGTACTCAATTCAACACTATTTAAAATGTTATCTTCCTTTGTAATTGTAACACTGTATTTATTTAAAATTGATTGAAATGAGGTGTTTTTAGTTGAAGCGAAAAACACTACTCGGGCATTTACTTTGTCTAATGAACCTGCATAAAAAGGGATATCTCCAGATTTTAATTCACTCACTATTTTCCAATCAGAATTGATTTTCGTAATATTTCGAACATTATTTGAAGTTAAAGTTTGAATGTCTGTGCTTGGTTTAACACGGGCTACCCAACTGAAATTTGGAATATATTTTAGTAATTCTATACCGTTTGCTAATAATGTAGCTTTGTTTTCTTCCGATGGAATTGTATTAAATTGAAGTAAAACAATAAAATCTCCTTCAAATTCAATAGTTAAATCATTTTTTAGGCTCTCCCAGTTTTGTGCAATTGATCCTTTTATTTGAATTGGCGTGTTACCTATATGGATAAGGTGATTTCGATTTGATTCTTGCGCGAAAAATGAAAAGCAAAAGAATATATAGAACAGTGCAACTGAAAGCTTCTTCATAAATAGATTGTGTAATTTTCCGTTAAAATAGAGAATTATGAAAAGAAATGAGACTTTTTAAAGACCTAAATCTGTTTTTACTATTTGGCAGACAGAATTTCACTTTTTTGAAAGTTAAAATATTATCACTCTTTCTCACAAGTATGCCTATACATGCGATGGTCTGTAATTTCTATACTTGAACCATTGGGTGTATAAGTAGAAGTACCACTTCGGGTAAGAATTAATGAATTTTTCTCCCATTCAATATCAAAAGTACGTGTTGATTCAAATTCATAGAAATCTAATATTAATTCTGAATCAGAATTTGTGTATTTGAAATTTGACTTCTGTGCGTCATAACCATCAGAATCTATCATCCAACCTGACCCATCCTTTTCAAATTGGAAAATTCCAATATTTTCATTTACTTCATTTTTCTCGTTAGCTGGCCAATTAGAAGTTACAATTTCTTCATATTTTACGATATCCCATTTGCCACCATTCTTCCATAGATTTCTTTCTATTTTCTTTTCTTTGCTGCACGAGAATATTAAGAAAAGTGTAAGTGTTATAAATATTAATCTTTGCATCATTAATGATTTTAGTGTTTGAGTTTTACTTTTTCTCACAATTAAACTTCATCGAATAAATGGATGTTACTTTTGATCCTGGAATCGTATCATTGAATTGATCAAGATCGTAATCAACATGAGTTTCATTGTGACTGTAGATCATTTTGTCCTCTTCCCACTCTAAGTCAAAAGCTGCGCCTTGAGCATCTGTAAAAATAAAGAAAATCGAATTTTCAGTAAAGTGATAGGTAAAATCAGCGTTGATTTGTTCTTCGTATATAATAATCTCTAAATATTCTGCTAATTCTTCTGAGTATTTGAATTTTCCAGTTCCGTCCTTATTAAATTGAATAGAGCCTCCATTGCTGATTAATGTCGAATAGTCAAATTGTGAAGCAGGGATTTTATAGGCTGATTGTTCAAATGATTTGATTTCCCATTCTCCTCCATTATTCCAAAGATTCTTTTCGATTTTATTTTCTTTTTTGCATCCCAATGCAAGAAAAGCGATGAGTAAAATAACTAGTAGATTTTTCATAATGTAGTTTAATATAAAATATAAATCTACAGTTTATTAATTCAAATGACAAATTTCATCTTGTGACCTTGCTCAACTTCTGAACTACTAATGTTTAAATAATTCACGTTTTAACAATTGGAGATGCATAGACTCAGCTTCAAGTTTTACCATTTATACAATATCCGTCTCCTTCCATCTCTTTTGAAATAACCAAGTAAAACCAAGCTCATTTCAACATAAACTCATTATATTTGCGGGTATTCAGTATTTTGAAATTATGGAGAAAATATTACCTTATAAAACAAAGAATAAAGTTAGAATAGTTACCGCAGCCTCACTTTTTGACGGCCACGACGCAGCTATTAACGTAATGCGTAGAATCATCCAAGCTTCCGGTTGTGAAGTGATACACCTTGGGCACGATAGAAGTGTTGATGAGGTGGTGAATTGCGCAATTCAAGAAGATGTACAAGCAATTGCAATGACTTCTTACCAAGGAGGTCATACAGAATATTTAAAATATATGTACGATTTGCTCCAAGAAAGAGGAGCACCGCAAATCAAAATATTTGCTGGGGGAGGTGGAACAATTCTACCTTCTGAAATCGAAGAATTACAAGCTTATGGAATCACGAGAATTTATCATCCAGATGATGGTCGTGAAATGGGCTTGCAAGGAATGATCAATGATTTAATAGAGAAATCTGACTTTCCAGTTGGACAAAACGTGAAAATTGATCCAAAAACTCTAAAGAATAAGAAAGATGCAGATATCGCTAAAGTGATTTCAGCTGCAGAAAATTATCCTGAAGAATCGAAAGCTCTATTAGACGAAATGCACGGTTTGGCTGAAAAAGCTAATGTTCCTGTTTTAGGAATCACTGGGACAGGTGGTGCAGGTAAATCATCTTTGGTAGATGAATTGGTTCGCCGTTTCTTAATCGATTTCGATGACAAAAAAATAGCTGTTGTTTCTGTTGACCCTTCGAAAAGAAAAACAGGAGGAGCTTTATTGGGTGACCGTATTCGTATGAATTCAATTTCTAGCGATAGGGTATACATGCGCTCTTTGGCAACTAGACAATCTAACTTAGCCTTGTCAAAATATGTTGGTGAAGCATTATTGGTGCTAAAAGCAGCTGAATTTGATTTGATTATTCTAGAAACTTCTGGAATTGGTCAGTCTGATACTGAGATTATGGAACATTCTGATGTGAGTTTGTACGTAATGACACCAGAATATGGAGCAGCAACACAATTAGAGAAAATTGATATGCTGGACTTTGCGGATGTTATCGCCTTAAATAAATTCGATAAACGTGGAGCTTTAGATGCATTGAGAGATGTACGTAAACAATACCAAAGAAATCACGTAAAATTTGATGACCCGGTAGATTCAATGCCAGTTTTTGGGACGATTGCATCGCAATTTAATGATCCAGGAATGAACCAATTGTACAAAGTACTTTTGGAAACATTGAAGGAGAAAACCGATACGAAACTAGAATCTACTTTCGAGATTACAGATGAAATGTCTGAGAAGATTTTTGTTATTCCACCGGAAAGAACACGTTATTTATCAGAAATTTCTGAAAGCAACCGTAATTATGACCGTTGGGTTGATGCACAAGTGATTGTTGCAGATAAAATGTATGCCGTTCAAAAATCAATTGAAACTATTTCTGACAGTGAAATGGATGATAAAGATAGATTGGTTAAAGGTTTGACTGAAACTTTCGAGAAATTGAAAATGGATTTGAACCCACACAATATGGTGGCAATCGAAACTTGGGGAGATACAGTTCAAAAATACAAAGACCCAGTTTTTAAATTTAAAGTGAGAGATAAAGAATTAAAAATTCAAACCCATTCAGAGTCACTTTCTCATTTACAGATACCTAAAATAGCTTTACCAAAATATTCTTCTTGGGGAGATATTTTAAGATGGTTATTGCAAGAAAATGTACCAGGAGAATATCCTTATACCGCCGGATTATTCCCATTCAAACGTGAAGGAGAAGATCCAACAAGAATGTTTGCGGGTGAAGGAGGGCCTGAGCGTACTAATAAACGTTTCCATTACGTAAGTTTGGGAATGCCAGCAAAACGACTTTCAACAGCTTTTGATTCTGTTACTTTATATGGAAATGATCCAGCTGAACGTCCAGATATTTATGGTAAAATCGGTAATTCAGGTGTTTCGATTTGCTGTTTAGATGATGCCAAGAAGTTGTATTCTGGATTCGATTTAAGTGATCCTAAAACATCTGTATCAATGACAATTAATGGTCCAGCGCCAATGTTGTTAGGATATTTCATGAATGCTGCAATTGACCAGGCTTGTGAAAAATATATTAAAGAAAACGGATTAGAAGATGAAGTTCGTCAGAAGATAAAATCAATTTTCGATGCTTTGGGTACAAAACAACCTGTTTATCAAGGCGATCTTCCTCAAGGAAATGATGGACTTGGATTAATGTTGTTAGGAATAACTGGAGATCAAGTTTTACCAGCAGATGTTTATGAAGAAATCAAGAAAAATACGCTTTCTGTTGTTCGTGGAACAGTTCAAGCAGATATCTTGAAAGAAGATCAAGCTCAAAACACGTGTATTTTCTCTACAGAATTTGCTTTGCGTTTAATGGGAGATGTTCAGGAATACTTCATTTCTGAAAAAGTTAGAAATTTCTATTCTGTATCAATTTCTGGATACCATATTTCTGAAGCAGGAGCAAACCCAATTACACAATTGGCATTGACACTTTCTAACGGATTTACGTATGTTGAGTATTACCTAAGCCGTGGAATGGATATCAATGAATTTGGTCCAAATCTTTCATTCTTCTTCTCAAATGGAGTTGATCCAGAATATGCTGTTATTGGTAGAGTGGCAAGAAGAATTTGGGCGAAAGCAATGCGTGAGAAATACGGAGCAAACAAACGTGCTCAAATGTTGAAATACCACATTCAAACATCTGGTCGTTCGTTACACGCTCAAGAAATTGATTTCAACGATATTCGTACAACTTTACAAGCGCTTTATGCAATTTACGACAACTGTAATTCATTGCATACAAATGCTTATGATGAGGCAATTACAACACCTACAGAAAACTCTGTACGTAGAGCAATGGCAATTCAGCTAATCATCAACAAGGAGTTAGGTTTAACTAAAAACGAAAATCCAATTCAAGGTTCGTTCATCATTGAAGAGTTAACTGATTTAGTTGAAGAAGCTGTTTTAACTGAATTCGATAGAATTGCAGAAAGAGGAGGAGTTCTTGGAGCAATGGAAACAATGTACCAACGTTCAAAAATTCAAGAAGAGTCGTTGCATTACGAAACCTTGAAACATACAGGTGAATTTCCAATTATAGGAGTAAATACTTTCAAAAGTTCAACAGGTTCGCCAACGATTGTTCCAAAAGAAGTAATTCGTGCAACTGAAGAAGAAAAGCAATATCAAATTGAAATGCTTTCTGATTTAAAAGAAGCCCGTAAAACTGAATCAGAAAAATGGTTGACAATTCTTCAAGAAGCAGCCATCAAGAATGAGAATATGTTCGAAAAATTAATGGAAGCAAGTAAATTCTGTTCTTTAGGACAGATTACAAGTGCTTTGTTTGATGTAGGAGGGCAGTACAGAAGAAATATGTAATATTTTAAATCGTGGAGGCGCAATGCATTGCGTCTCCACATTATAAAACATTGCGCCTCTACATGAAAAATCATTCGAAAAAATAATTGTTTTATATCCATGCAAATATTATCTTTGTGTGATTCGTACAAAAAATGGAAGAAATTCAAAAAGTCATAGCAGAAATAGAGTCTAAGGTCGCAAAGATGCGAGCTGCTTTAGTGGATGTTAAAACTGAAAACATAAAATTAGCATCAGAAGTGCAATTGCTTAATGAAAAATTAGGTCAGCGCGAGGAAGAGGTTGAAGATTTCAGGGAAAAGTACGATGGTTTAAAGCGTCAACATGAGGAACGCCTTTCACTTGAAGATCAAGATAAGAAAGGAAATGAAGCTCAAATAGACGCGTTAGTTAGGGAAATAGATGACTGTATAGGTCGATTGAAAGCATAAATATATATGAGTAAAGTGTCAATTAAAATAGTTATTGCCGGAAGAAATTATCCGCTTACCATCAATGAAGGTGAGGAGGAAAAGATCCGTAAAGCTGTGGAAGACATTAATACCAATGTTCAAAAGCTACAAGAGAGTTATGCAGTAAAAGATATGCAAGATTTATTAGCAATGACTTCATTGCAATTGGCCACACGAGCAAATGCAACTCCTTCAGATGGTAAGGAGCGAGTAGTAAAATCGGATGTGCTAGAGGCTTTAACCTTATTGTCACAAACTGTAGAAGGAGAATAATAAGCTTGCATATTTTGTTATAAACGTTTCCCATTTTTTTTAATAGCATTCCTGCTCTTAAGAGATTTGGGATTTTTAATTTTTAATAATTATGGAAATAATAATAGGGATAAGTATAGGGCTGATAGTAGGGGTCATACTTGCCGTGGTAGTGCAAAATGTACTATTAAAGAAAAGAAAAGAACAAATCCTTAAAGAGGCTGAAACCGAGGGTGAGTCAATAAAAAAAGACAAGATTATTCAGGCAAAAGAGAAATTCTTAAACTTGAAAGAAAGTCACGAGAAAACAATGAAAGATCGTGAGCGTAAATTACAATCTGCAGAAGATAGAACTAAAGCTAAAGAGAAAAATTTATCGAAAAAAATTGAAGAAAATAACCGCAAGGAAAAATCCATTGATTCGAAAACAGCATCTTTAGAAGAAAAGATTCAATTGGTTCAGACCAAACAAGATGAATTAGAAAAAATTCAAGATAAGCGTGTTTTAGAGCTGTCTCGTATTTCAGGAATGGATGTCGACGAGGCCAAAAAACAGTTAATGGAAGCTTTAAAGGATGAAGCGAGAACAGGAGCAATGTCACATATTAAAGATATTGTTGATGAGGCGAAATTGAACGCTAACAGAGAAGCGAAGAAAATCATTATCCAAGCTATTCAACGTGTTGCACATGAGCAAGCAGTTGAAAATGCTGTTTCTGTATTCAACATTGATTCAGATGAGGTAAAAGGTAGAATTATTGGTCGTGAAGGTAGAAATATTCGTGCTTTAGAAGCAGCTACTGGAGTTGAAATCGTTGTTGACGATACACCAGAAGCAATTTTACTTTCTTGTTTTGATCCAGTAAGAAGAGAAATAGCAAGATTATCTATGCACCAATTGGTTTCTGATGGTCGTATTCACCCAGCGCGTATTGAAGAAGTTGTTGCGAAAACAAGAAAATCTTTGGATGATGAAATCGCTGAAACTGGCCGTCGTACTTGTATCGATTTAGGAATTCATGGTTTACATCCTGAATTATTGAAAATGGTAGGTCGAATGAAATACCGTTCTTCTTACGGACAAAACCTATTGCAACACAGTAGAGAAGTAGCGAATATTTGTGCAATCATGGCTTCAGAGTTAGGCTTGAATGTGAAATTAGCGAAACGTGCTGGTTTGCTTCACGATATTGGAAAAGTTCCTGAAGACGAACCAGAATTGCCACACGCAATCTTGGGGATGAAAATTGCTGAGAAATTTGGTGAAAAACCAGATGTGTGTAACGCAATTGGAGCTCACCACGATGAAATAGAAATGACAACAATGATTTCTCCACTTGTTCAGATAGCAGATGCTATTTCTGGAGCAAGACCTGGAGCTCGTCGTGAGGTTGTAGAATCTTACATCAATAGAATTAAAGAATTAGAAAATCACGCCCTTTCTTATGACGGTGTAATTAAAGCTTATGCGATTCAAGCAGGTAGAGAATTGCGCGTTATGGTAGAAAGCGAGAAAGTATCCGATTTAAAAGCGGATGAACTTTCTTTTGCCATCTCACAAAAAATTCAAACTGAAATGACCTACCCAGGTCAAGTGAAAGTTACTTTGATTCGTGAAAGAAGATCAGTTAACTACGCCAAGTAGATAATTACGAATTTTTAAATATTCATATTATACAAGCCATTCTCTTTGAGGATGGCTTTTTTCTTTTTAACATCTTTTTCCAAAGTCCAAAGCCTTACTTGTGCTATCACTAGTGTCACCGTGAATGTCGCCGCGAGTGTTACCGCGAGTTTTCAACTCGTGGTTGCACTCTCGGTCTACACACTCACGTTAATCATTAATAATTTACCATTAATCATTAAAAACTAGCCTTACAATATTTCCAACTTAAATCGTTTAGTAAATTGAGTTTAATCTCAGTATATTTATAACATGAAAAATATTTACTTTTTAATAACCATTTTCTTCGTATCTGTAAGTACCAATTCTTTTGCTCAAGAAGTGGATAAATCGAATGCAATAAAGAAACAAGGAACTTATATGGGTTTGTCTAAACCATTGAAGGATTTACCTCAAATTCATGATGAAAATTCGGTAGTTTATTATAACGATGAAGCAAAAGTGAGGAAAAATAGAGTTCGACCAGAATATATTGATTCGACAGCTTTACCTCTTAAATATGATCCATTAATTAAGAGTCAAAACTTCAGCACTAAAGGGCCTGCAGAAAAACCGCGTGGTGAGGTAAATCTACTAGAAAATTTTGATGGAATGAATGGTTCTTTTCCACCAGATCCTTCAGGAGCTGTGAGTGATGAATATTATGTTCAAGCAGTAAATACGGCTTATCGTGTATATAACATAGATGGTACCCCTGTTACTGGTGTTATCCAGTTAAATAATTTATGGCCAGGGTCTTCGAATTCTGGAGATCCTATTGTGATGTACGACAGACACGCTGATAGATTTGTCGTTACCCAATTTCAAACGGGGTCAAATGAAATTCTACTTGCTGTATCACTATCTGATGATCCAACTGGAGCTTATCACTTATATTCTTTTTCCTTTAACCGTTTCCCTGATTATCCAAAGTATTCTGTTTGGTCGGATGGTTATTATATGACATCAAACACGCAAGGAAAAGGTGTTGTAGCTTTCGAACGTGATAAAATGTTAGTTGGTGACCCCACAGCTTCTATGATTAATTTGGATTTACCGGATTTTGCTAGAGAATACGGGTTTAACAGTGTATTGCCTGCTGATGCGGATGGAGATTTACCGCCTTATGGAACTCCAATTAGCATGTTTTTGTTTCAAGATGATTCGTGGAGTGGATCAGTTACCGAAGATCACATAAAAGTTTTGAAGATGACTACGGATTGGAATATTCCCAACAACTCTTCCATTGTAATTGACCAAGAAATTATTACTGTACCTTTTAATTCAACATTTACGAATTCTTGGGATGACATCGAACAACAAGCATCTAATCAAAAATTAGATGCTATCGCTTCAGTTTTCAACTATAGAGCACAATATTTAAAATGGCCAACTTATAATACAGTTTTACTTTGTAATGTTGTAGATATCGATGATGAGAATACTGCTGGTATTCGTTGGTATGAATTGCGTCAAGATAATGATGGAGATGATTGGGGAATTCATCAACAAGGAACCTATTCAATTGATGATGGAAATAGTCGTTTTTTGGGAAGTATTGCCATGGATTATAATGGTCATATCGGAATGGGATACTCAGTATCTGGAACTACGGAATATCCGGGTTTAGCAGCAACAGGACGTTTTTCTAATGATAATTTAGGTGAGTTCACTTTTACAGAAACTTGGGCTCAGAAAGGTCTATCAGCGCAATCGGGAGGAAATCGGTTTGGAGATTACTCTCACATGTCATTATCACCAAATGGACAGGAATTTTGGTACACTGGAGAATACATTGGTGCATTTGGAGCAAGGAAAACAAGAATATTTTCTTTCAATCTTCAAAGTCAGGTGAGTGTAGAAAATGAAAGTTTAACAAATGACCCAACTTTAGTTTTAATTCAAAACGAAGATCAAATCATAGTTGAAGGAAATTTCCTACCTAATTCTTCAGAAATGTACATCGATTTATTCGACATCAGTGGAAAATTAATCGAGCGTCAAACTAAAAGCACAGTCGATGGAAAAATTAAAACTTCCTTTGACAAAACCACACTTTCAAATGGGATTTACCTCGTAAGAATAGGTAAAGAGAGTTTTATGAGAGTTGAGAAAATTGTAATTTCGAAGTAGATGTTGAGTTTAGGTTCGTACCGTTATGGCTTCAATGGCATGGAGAAAGATGATAAGATTAAAGGAGAGGGGAATAGCCTTGATTTTGGAGCTAGAATATACGACCCTAGAGTTGGGAGGTGGTTGAGTACTGATCCTTTGGAATCAGAATACATTGATCAAAGTCCTTATAATTTTGTGGCTAACAACCCAATAGGTCATAAAGATCCTGATGGTGAAAGGATAATTGTTCCTATGAGATTAAATGGAGGTTTGTTTGGATGGTTTAAAGTTAGAATGCAAATAGCTTTTAGAAAAAGAAACGACCCAGTTTTTGCAGATCAATTTGCAAAAGATCGAAAAGATAATAACTTACACATATATCGATCTACTTCATATAGTGGGAATGGAAGTGGACGACACGATGATGCTTCATGGACTAAACCCACAATAATAAAAGTTGATGAGAGTGTTGTTGAAAGGGTTGGAAGGTATAATAGGTTAGCAAAAAGACTACAAAGAAAATCAAAAAGAAAACCTGGAGGATCATCATCTTCAATTCAAGTTAATTATGAGTATAGACCTACTGATTACGTTACTGGAATAAACAATGATGTAGAAGGTATACCAAATACTGAAGGACAAGATTTTAAAACGATTAACTCTTTTGTTTCCAGTGGTTTTCAGTCATTTAGTATTACTGGAGATAATCGTCCAATTGGTGATAGAATTCAAATTTCAGATAACAATGGGAATATTCTTTTCGACACGGCAAATTTACCTGGTGCTAATGCAAATGGGGAGGTCTCAAATTCATATACATCAGGAATCATAAACGTACCTTCTGGTACGAATAAATTAAATATAACTGTCAATGGAAATTCTCCCTCTCCTGGCTCACGATTTAGCTATAGAATAACTACAACAGAAAATACATCTAGAGAGGGTACTACAACTAAAGAGGCTAGAAAGATGTCTCGAAAAGGGCAAGTTGTTTTTGAAAAACCATAATACCATGAAAAAATCACAAGCTTTGTTATTGCTTCTATATTTTTGTGTAAATACTCAACTTTTACTTTCTCAAAGCATTATTCAAAAAGATAATATATTCGAAGAAAATTATGATGTATACAATCTTTTTGGAAATAGTAGTATTGATAGTATCTCATATGTGTTCTATCGAGAAATGATTGAGCATGTTGAGAAGGACTCTCTTAGCTTGGCTGTAATTGTAGATGTGGACCATAGTTTTTTTCAATATAAACTTACTGATTGTAAATGTAGGTTTACTACAAATGATTTTGAAATAGGAGGAGAGTTAAAATATAAAATCGGATTTTTAAATTACCTACTTGATAAAGCGGCAGAGAATACAAAGCTTCACGTGTTCGGTATTACAGGCCCGTCAATGGATAGTCATTCTTTGAAATTTTATCAAAGTTTATATCCTACTATTTCTATTGACTTACAGAAAGCTTATGATACAATAAGGTTCAATACGGATAGTTTGTTGGTTTCATTAAGCTGGAGCAAAGTAAATAAAGCACTAAATTTAATTGATGACGATTGGGATAGGTTTAATGTGGAAATGGTTTTTAATAGTTTGAGAAAAAATGATTTTCGTTCATTTGTACAAAGAAAAATACTTTCTTTTAGAAGAGTACTGAAATTGGAGAATAATTATTTCAATCATGATAGTAGGGTAATGTTTGATGATGATCTGAAAATAAAATATTTATACTTAAATAGTTCATGGGTTCACAAGGATAAGTTTTTGAGAAGGGGTGAAAAACTAGTTAAAAATAAATTTTATCAAGAAAACATTCATTTATTTAGCGAGGAAAGAATATATTTATTCAATTCAGCTAAGAACAAGTTTATCAAGACAGGTTTAATAAAGGATGGATTATCGTATTTAATAAGTTATGATGATAGATATGAATCTAAAATATTCATGAATAAATAATTAATTAGTGATTCTCAACCTATCGAGGAGAAGAATCTTGCCCCAAGCTGTNNNAGATCCGACAGCTGTACGGATTAGCGAAGCCTTCTCGTGGCCTTGGGCTTACCTTTTACTCCACTTCTGTGAGCTTTGAGAAGTATGAAAAACGGCAGAAATGAGCACTAATTTTTGAGTTTCCTCCCAAGCTGACGCGAGATTTAGCGAAGCTTCTCGTGGCCTTGGGTCTCCAAACATAAATCTCAGTCAAAAAAGCTTACAAAAACATCATTCCATAAACTTTGATTGAATAATT
>NZ_PVSS01000089.1 GCF_003025005.1 Brumimicrobium mesophilum | reverse complement strand
GTTGGTATTCCTAAAAGTCGTGTTTTACCATTTCCTTTAGGAATCTATTCATTTCTTGTCTATTTTTATTTGTATTCATGAGCTCGTTCCTCGGTTCTACTCCAAGAATGGGTTGAGCAAGGTATTTCATCTCCTTTATGGAAGAATAAAGATGTGTTTTTCCTTTCCGAAAACTTTCGGTTAGTTCATTTACTCTTAATCTGTCCACTCCTGAACTACCTTTGTTTGCAATTACTTGCTTCAAGGCACGTTGCACATTGTGAGGATGTAATACTCGTTCTATCATTCTTTTACTTTTAACCTGTTCCGCTTTCCCAAGGCTAT
>NZ_PVSS01000088.1 GCF_003025005.1 Brumimicrobium mesophilum | reverse complement strand
GGGCTGGTCCAAACGGATTTAGTTCATCAAGTCAATACCCGGCTGGAATTGTAGCAAGTAGTTTAACTGCAGGTGAATACACATTAAGCGTTACAACAAACGGATGTGGAACGGCTACGAATTCAGTGATTATTACTGTGAATCCATTACCAACAACACCAGTTCTTAGTGCATTGAGTAATAACGTATGTCAAGGTGATGATATTGTTTTAACAACTGGTGCAACTGCAACAGATTACTACTGGATTGCTTCTAATGGAGATACAACAATCACTCAAACACCTAGCTTGACAGTTAACAGTGGTGTGAATTATGCTTCTGGAAACTGGACATTGG
>NZ_PVSS01000087.1 GCF_003025005.1 Brumimicrobium mesophilum | reverse complement strand
AATCGAGTAGACGGGTGACGACTTAAAAGTCGTCACTGCGCCTCTCACACCACCGTACGTACGGGTCTCGTATACGGCGGTTCGTACCTTGATGGGTTAAGCGATAAATGGAGTTCCAACATTGCAATATATCCGCGCTTCTTCAGCCTTGAAATAGTGATTGTAGTCCCTAGAATAGGGCTTTTTTCATTTCTTGTCTATTTTTTATTGTATGAAAGCTTGCTTCGCAGGTGAGCAACTGCCCATCCCCCCATTCGGGTACGACTAAATGCGTATGCATGGTCTTGGTCAATTCCTAATCGAATAAGATTCTTTCTCTTCCGTTCGGGGTTAGCTCACATTT
>NZ_PVSS01000086.1 GCF_003025005.1 Brumimicrobium mesophilum | reverse complement strand
TGCGTGTGCTTCCAAGGTCGCAAGAGCAAGTCAACTTTCCTATGATAAAAATAGTTGCATAAAGCTAACGGCCTTTGTCGGGGTGGGAAACAATAGAGCTAAAATTCCTAACAGTAGATACGAAACCCTAATCCTCCTATAGAATTACCCCTTCACAAACCTTTTCTTTATCACCTCCTCATCAAACTCCAGTTCAATCACATACATTCCTTTTGATAAATCAATAAGTGGAATCGTAGTATCAATAACATCTTCTGCTTCCATTACAATTTTTCCTGAAGCATCGTAAATCGTAAAACTGAATTTTGAATTCAAGTTATTGATTTTGATCTCAGAAGTTGCAGGATTAGG
>NZ_PVSS01000085.1 GCF_003025005.1 Brumimicrobium mesophilum | reverse complement strand
CACTATTTGTCAATTGAACTACAAAATTATTTGTAGCTGACTGAGTTGATAAATTAAAATTATCAATCGTAACATAATCAGCCCCATCCAATAAGAACAAACTTCTTGCTCCAGCAGAAGTAGTAGAAGTTAATGTCTCTCCATTTCCATTAAATATTACTGTATTTGTTGCACTTGTATTGATTATCTCAGGAATTACAATTTGTTCATTAAATGGTCCTGAACCTACTAGTGCATTAAACACAACTGGTCCAGCAATACCACAAGACAAAGCATTGACAGCTGCCGTAAAATCAGCATAATCTCCTCCTGCACCCACAGTATAAGTCCCTGCAGCTAAATTTGGTGATGTTT
>NZ_PVSS01000084.1 GCF_003025005.1 Brumimicrobium mesophilum | reverse complement strand
TTTTGATGCCACATTATGAGAGTGAATTCAGTGTTAATAGCTACGGATTTAGACCCAACAAAAACGCACGCCAAGCAGTTGGTAAAGCGTTGGAACATATCCATGAGGGTTTTACGTTTATCGTAGACATTGACTTAAAGACATTCTTTGACGAAGTAGACCATTGCTTACTTCTAAACTTACTTTATCAAAAGGTAAAGTGCCCAATAACCATGCGTTTGATACGTAAATGGTTAAGAGCTCCAATCCAAATCAATGGTAAATTACACAAACGAAGAACGGCGAAGCCCTCACGAATACCTATAGAAAATAGACAAGAAATGAGTAACGGGAGTTCCGCAAGGTTCTCCAATAAGTCCGCTATTGTCTAATATCCT
>NZ_PVSS01000083.1 GCF_003025005.1 Brumimicrobium mesophilum | reverse complement strand
GCAAATGGAACGGGTTTAACTTACGCATGGTCACCTTCTGGAGCTGCCGTACTGAATCCAACAGGTTTGTCAGGTGGATCACATACTTTAGTAATCACAGATGTTGCAGGTTGCTCAGTAACTGTAGGACCTTACACCATCACAAATACGCCAAGTGTTTCACTTAATGCTATAGGGATTAACATCACTTCGACCGATTGTAATGGAAATAACGGAAGTATTACAGGAATTACTACTTCTGGTGGAACAGCTCCTTTAACTTACGAATGGAATGGAGTTGTAACGCCAAGTGCTGATCTCAACAATGCAATCGGTGGGAATTATACTTTAGTTGTTACTGATGCTAATGGATGTGCTGCAACTGTTGGACCTTTCACAATTAATTCAC
>NZ_PVSS01000082.1 GCF_003025005.1 Brumimicrobium mesophilum | reverse complement strand
TAAGTCCGCTATTGTCTAATATCCTGCTCAACGAGTTGGATAAAGAACTGACAAGGCGCAATCTCCGATTTGTGCGTTATGCAGATGATTTTAGCATATATACTCAGTATAAAAGCCATGCAACTGCAACGCTAAAAGCCATTGAAAAGTTTTTGAAGACAAAGCTTAAACTTACTATAAACGGTGAGAAAAGTGGAGTTAGAAAACCAGTTCAATTTGGACTACTGGGATTCGGATTTGAATCAATTTACAGGAAAGGAGATAAAGGTAAATACCAATTGGTTGTAGGGAAGAAAGCATGGAAAAGATTGAAACAGCGACTAAAAGTCTTCACCCGAAAAACCACTCCGATGACTTTTGATGAGCGTATTCAAAAGATTAACGACCGCCGAAGGCAGCAGCGAAGCT
>NZ_PVSS01000081.1 GCF_003025005.1 Brumimicrobium mesophilum | reverse complement strand
AAGCGATGGTTGAGGACAGGTTGGCGGAGCAAATTCATAAACACCAGGATCTGGTGTAGTTGCATTTCTCGCATTTCCTCCAAAATCTGATGTAACAGTAGGAATTGATGTACCTATATTATTAGATAAAGGACTAGATGGTTCAAAATTATTTAGTGCTGCATTGGTTAAAACTGGATCACTTTCAACTGAATTCATATCCCCACCAGAAGCTGTTTGCCAATCTGCTAATGCTAACTGAGCACCGCCATAATAACCAACATTATTAGACCCTGAAGCAGAAGAACTTATGTACAGAACGTTATTATCGCTTGTTATAGATGATGCTGTAGTATTAAAGTATAAACAATACTTAGCACCTGAACCCTCTCTTGTAATATCAATTATATTGTTTTTAAACTCAATATTACTCGCTGTTGTTGTTTGATAAAAACCTCT
>NZ_PVSS01000080.1 GCF_003025005.1 Brumimicrobium mesophilum | reverse complement strand
GTCTTTAAATTCCAAAACAACTTTTCTTCTTCTCCTTTTTTTCTCAATCACCACAGGTGAAAAAAACTCTGCGACTTTCGCGATACCTTTGCGATCTCCGCGGTTAAAAACTTCAATTACAACGCAGTTGGAATTCAATTCCCAATATCTCTGCTTCCTCCAAACCACAGGTGTCCTCCGCATCCCTCTGCGAAAAACCTCCCTTTTCCTCCGCGGTAAACCAACCACAATCACTTCGCAGAAGGGATTTCAACCCAACCGACATTAATAATTAACCATTAATCCTTAACCATTAAACAATAACCATCCGATCAAAATTACCCTCAAAAACAGTTTGCGCTGTAATGGAACGCGGATAACGCAGATGCTTTCAGAAGCAACGCTGATTTTAACGGATTTTTATATCACCAGCAAAAATACAGAGAGAGAAAGAGAAAGATGATGCCTCA
>NZ_PVSS01000008.1 GCF_003025005.1 Brumimicrobium mesophilum | reverse complement strand
TGTCAGCTTGGTTAATTGTTAAATCTAAAGTGATCGTTGAATCACAACCCGCTTGATTAGTAAATGTTTCAGAATACTGACCAGAAGTTGTATAAGTCATACCGTTCTCTGTCCAAGTGAATGAGTTACATGAGATTTCAGTAATTGTAGTTATTTCTGGTTGAACTATAGTTAAATCCAAGATTAAGATAGAATCACAACCAGATGTTGCTGTAACTACTTCTGAATAGATTCCAGAAGTGTTGTAAAGCGTACTGTTTTCAGCCCATGTATAATCGTTACACGCGTTTTCAACAAGTACGGAAGATGTTATTCCTTCAGTAAGCGTTGGACCAGTTACATAATTAGACGTTGATCCATTAAGTGTAAAGTTAATAAGCGCCGCAGATCCTAAATTATCTGAAAAATCTAGAGCTTCAGTAATTGTGGAATTATCAGCAAGTGGAGTCCCTTCATTAAAATTGTAATAGGCTACTAAATCCACTGATTGAGTACAAATTTCCGCATTCATATTAGCTAAAATGGTTGCCTCACTTTTTGCAACATTCCAAACCTTTACATCATCCATACTACCATTGAAGTAGCCAGTAAAACCAAGATTTATCCTTCTACCGATATTCATATTTACATCTTGAATAACATTAAGAGATTGAGAAATATCTCCTTCAGTGTCTAGCACCCCATCTACAATTAATTTGTATTTGTTGCTTGTTAAAGCTGGATCGTATGTTACCGCTACATGGTGCCAATTTCCATCATTTAAATCTGTAGCTCCATTAATTCCTCCTCCTTTAATTTCTATACGAGGAACAAAGTTACCTCCCACATTATTTAGCCTGAATGTGAATCGACCTCCATTTGAAATTTCAGAACCCCAAGAAGTGATAACTTGCTCGTTGTTTACTCCATCTGTTTTGACCCATGCCTCTATAGTAATTGGATTGTTTCCTATAATACCAGGGAAATCTGTTGCAAGATAATCGCCATTTCCATTAAAATTTAAAGCTACCTGTGAGTACGTTCCTCCAATAAAAATAAATATTGCAAGAAGTGAGAATAATTGTTTTTTCATAATGTATAGTTTTTTGATTTTAAGCAAAAGTAAGTCATAGGGTTCTTAAAAACGACTTTGTTTCCTTTAATATACTCTAATGTAGGACCTATGTAGGTGCAATGATTATTTTATAGAATCTTTGAAATTAGTTCTTTACTTTTTTATTAGTTTATTTCTCTGACAAATACATTTGCCCAACAGAAAGAATATTCGGTTGAGGAAAGCTGGTTAGATATTTTGGATAAACTTGATGAAAACACAAAGAAATCGATAAGAAATCTTATTCATTATGCTAACAATAATTTTCTTGTCGATGATCAACTTAAAAAGTTTCAAGAGAATGTTGAAGAGGTAGATCATAAGTTTTTAGACCAATTTTCTAAAAAGTATCCAGTCCTCACAGAATTAGATAAAACCATTTGTGGACTATTTAGGCTCGGTTTAACAAATAAGAAAATAGCATCAATGAGAAATGTTAGCAATACAGCCATAAAAATGTCACGCTATCTACTTCGTAAAAAACTTAAGTTGATCGAAGATGTGAATATTGTTGAATTCTTAAAATCAATAGGATGAATTTATAGCATTCTTAAAACCTAAAAACTCAAGTTTGTAATTTATCTCAAGTTACTGGCATGATAAATTTTCAATTCTTCCCAAGAAATAGCGTCCCCAACAAGGTCTTTTGCTTCAGTCAATGTCATCTCAAGTTCTTTGCCTAACTTGTCCTTCATTACTTCAATTTTCTCTTGATCCAATACTGCATCGATTTCAATTTTCTCATCTTTAACAAGTCTTGCAATATGACCGTAAACGGTTTTTTCCGTTAAAACTCTTTCATCTGCTATTTCTTTTATAGACCTTCCTTTATCGAATAAATCAAAAGTCTTATCAAAAGTGGATATTTTTGGTTTACTACTTCTTTCTTTCTTTTTAGCTGATTTCTTCTCTTCAAAAAAATCATCCAGCTCTCCTAATGTAGGATTTTCACGGCGGATTTCTTCTTTTACAACTTGTATCTTGGCTATTTTAAAATTACGGATTTGATCATCCCAAATATTCTCTTTCGAGAGCTCTTTTCCGTTGTATAAGTTCTGAACTAACTTTCTAGACTTTTTCAAATCAATAATTACATCAGTTAGCAAATCATCTAACTCTCCTAAATCTTCAGCATACTGTTTGACGTTTGACTTTTTTCCTAACAGCAAAAGTTGTTTGATGTTGCCACGAAATACAGGTTCTAAGGTTTTTATGAAGTACTGGTATGCAGCTTCATATCGTTCGTGTAAAACATCAATGTTCATTTGGTCAGGTTGACAAATTCTTATCAATTGAGACCTGAATTTTCGAGAAGGTTCTAAGGTGCTCATCAAAGCATTGATTTGATTTTCAAACCAAACTTTATTCTTTGCCATTTCACTTTTAGGTCCTGCAGTTTTATGCGCTGCTTCAAGAGATAACCAACGACTCACCATGGAGTCCCAATTAAATGTTTTCTGTAATTTATTCTGTAAATATATAACGGTTCCCAATTCCAGTTTTCTGGTTAAAAGCTTCTCGTCTGCTTTGTTTTTAGCATAATCCACCACATTTTGGTCATTTCTTAATCCGTTTAATCGAATAGGACTAGTCAAAACTAACCCCTTCAACGAAACCAAACGCGATAAGCCGACATAAGCCTGGCCAGGAGCGAAGACATTAGATAAATCTAAAACAGCTTTCTCAAAAGTTAACCCTTGACTTTTATGAACAGTAATTGCCCATGCTAGTTTTAAGGGGAAATGAACAAATGTTCCAATCACCTCTTCTTTAATTTCACCTGATTTTTCGTCTAATGAGAATTTTACATTTTCCCATTCATAAGGCTCAACAGAGATTGTTAGTTTTTCTTCCGGGAAAGTTACACGTACTTCATCAGCTGAAAGTTCTGTGATACGACCAATTTTACCATTATAGTAACGCTTTTCGTGAGACAAATCATTTTTGATAAACATCACTTGAGCTCCAACTTTTAATTCCATTGTTTTTGGAATTGGAAACATATGATCGGGAAATTTCTTAGCTACTTTTGCATCATAATCTTTCGTTCTACCACTTAAGGCCTGTAATGCTTTACTATTGATTTCATCCGCCTTGGCATTATGAGTGGTTAAAGTGATAAATCCTTCATGCTTTGTGGCGTCGAAATCTGGTTTAGAATAATTATTCAATAAAGCCACATTCTCCTCTGAAATATGATTATTTCTCAAATTATTCAATAATTCAATGAATTCTGGATCGTTTTGACGGTAAATCTTCTCCAATTCTATATAAAGTGGAGGTTGTTCTTGAATTACTTTCGCGTTAAAAAAGAAACTCCCTCTGTAATATTTGTCTAGTGTTGGTTTTTCTTCTCTGCGAACAATTGGTGGTAGTTGCATTAAATCTCCGATAAACAAAACTTGAACTCCACCAAATGGAGCGTCATTTCTTCTTACTTTTCGCAACATAAAATCCATTGCATCCAATAGATCTGCACGAAGCATACTTACTTCATCAACAATCAATAATTCCAATTTAAGAAAAATAATTTTCTTCTTCTTATTCATATTGAAATGCTGTGCTAAAGTTGTTTTAGTGTTGAACTGTGTTCGTTGACCTAGAAATGGAGGCTGACCAAAATCTGGGATAAATGCAGCAAAGGGCAACTGAAAAAATGAATGAATTGTAACACCACCAGCATTTAAGGCAGCAATTCCTGTTGGAGCAACCACAACTGTATTCTTGTGTGTAGAATCGATGATTTTCTTTAGCAGAGTGGTTTTACCAGTTCCCGCTTTTCCTGTAAGAAACACAGAATGATTGGTCTGATTAATAAACCTTTCTGTGAATTCTGCGGGAGACTGAATATCGGTTGTAATTTGCTTCATGGTTTTAAAATTTATGCCCTCGAAATTTGAGAATGCTAAGTTAGTGGTTGAAGAGAGATACAGCAAGATTAAACTTGTCTATTTCTATGTGCCTTCTAAATTAAGATAATGAAAAAGTTAATTAGAATGCAAATGTTTTTGAAAATAAAATAAAAAAAAGAGGGGTAGGACGGTTTGCAAATCCTTCAAATCCATAGGTTTTTGTTTGTTGAAATCCGAATATTTTTGTTTTAATAAGAGGAGATTCATTCAGCGGTCCATAACTAGGAGTCAAACAATTCGTAATTAATTAATTCGTATTTTGAAATTGATTATTACATTTGTCCAATGACCAAAATTCTTGTCATTCGTTTCAGTTCTATTGGAGACATTGTGCTCACAAGTCCTGTTTTGCGTTGCATTAAGGAACAACTTCCTAATGTTGAATTGCATGTTTTAACGAAAAAACAAAATTCGAATCTTTATTCTACGAATTCACATGTTGATTTTGTACATGAATGGGGGGAAGAAAATCACTTGGTTTTAGCAGATTTGAAAATGGCTAATTTTGATTATGTAATTGATTTACATAAGAATTTGCGTACTTCAAAAATCAAAAGTCACCTGAGAAAAGAGAGTTTTTCTTTTCCAAAACTCAATGTTCAAAAATGGCTTTACGTAAATTTCAAATGGAATTTAATGCCAGATGTACATATCGTAGATCGCTATTTTGAAGCTGTGAAACCTTTGGGAGTAAAGAATGATGAAAAAGGAATCGATTTTAGAATAAAAATTGATTTTGTGTCTTTTTCAAAACGCTTTCCTGGACATGAGAAATACATTGCAGTTGCTATTGGTGCTCAGTTTGCAACAAAAAGAATGCCTGCAGAAAAAATGGCTGAGGTTTTAAAAGGTATTTCACATCCTATTGTCATAGTTGGAGGACCAGATGACCGTGAAGAAGCGGATAAAATCAAGAAGTTATTACCAAATCAAAACATCAATAATACGTGTGGTGGACTTTCAATTCATGAGTCGGCACAAGTGGTGAAGGATGCGCAATTGTTAATCACAAATGACACCGGAATGATGCATATCGCTGCTGCATTTGATTTACCTATCGTGAGTATTTGGGGGAATACGGTTGCAGATCTCGGAATGTACCCTTATCGTCCTCAAGCACCCGATTCTTTTACCATTCATGAAGTGAAAGGGTTGAAGTGTCGACCTTGTTCAAAAATAGGTTATGCTAAATGTCCAAAAAAGCATTTTAAATGTATGATGGATCAAGATGTAATGGGAATAAAAGCTCAGATTGAGCTGTTTTTGCTAAAGTAGAAAATCATTTTTCTCCTCTCTCCCTAAATCTCTCTCTGCCGATTTAATCGGCCCAGTTTTTCATAAATCCCAAAATACTTTTCCACTCCGTTTTTTAAACTGTACCATTTTTCTGCACCAGCTCTGATTTCATCTTTATCGTATTCAGAAGGGTCTAAATTACATGCTTCATAACTTTCTTTATTTAAACTTTCCAAGACAATTCCAGCATGAGAATCTTTAATAATCAAATCTGTATCTCCAACACCCGCATTACAAATAATTGGAATTCCAAGTGCCATTAATTCTCCTTGTTTTGTTGGAGAAGATGCTTTTTTGGAAAATGTTGGTCGGATGAAAAATATAGAGAAATCAAACAATGAAATATAGGTTGGGATTTCATTGTGCGTTGTTCCGGTAACGATAATTTCATTTTCTGGAATACCTTTTTCTAAAGCAAGATTTACAATATTCTCCTTGGGTTCTCTTGAAATAAATAAGAATTTACATTTTGATTTTTGTTGACGTAGAACAGCATAATAATCCAACATTTCTGGAAGCATATACCACGTTCCGATAGAGCCAACATAGCCTAAAACAAAATCATCTTTTGAAATTCCTAATTGTATTCTTTTTTCATTAACTGTTTTGGAATCAACTTTGTCCGACCTGAAATGCTCTAAATCTGCGCAACAAGGAATCACTTCAATGGGAGGATGATTTGGAATATTATCCCATGATTCGATTTCTTGTTTTCCGTTATTTGTTAATGAAACAATTGCATCAGACTCATTAAAAAATTCTATTTCCTTACGTTTGAAGAAGTTGTAGGCTCTTTTAAAAATTGGACTTTTTTTATCCCAAATTCCACCCTCAATACGTTCGTCTGCCCAAAAGCCACGCATGTCAAATACCAGTTTTAAATCCATTTTTTTCTGGAGTAATCGTCCTATGATTGCTGGAATGTAACTTCTACAATGCACCAAATTAAATCCCACTTCTTCATGTAGACTCAAAGCTACTTTTTTCATTCTTCGGATGTCCTTAACTGTAGAAATTAAAGGCGGTTTTTTGGTGTAATTTTGAGGATGCCACACCACACCATTTTCTTCACAGAGTTTTTTTATCCTTGGAATATCATTTGAAAATTCTTTTTTTTCGAAACTTACTAAATGAATGTTTATTCCTTTTTTCGCTAAACCAGAAAGATATGGAAGTACTTGTGATTGTCCTAGTGAGTCGGTCATTCCGTCGTAAGAAAGGTATAAAACTTTATGATTCAAGATGTCTAATTTAAGAATATAAAGATAGTTTATTTTTTAGTTTTGACTTTAAAATAGCTATTTATTGTACTACGAAATGCCTGAAGATTAATTAATTTTTGTTCTACCAAAGTTGGGATTTGCATTATTTATTAATTTGCTACTTTATATATAAGGAATCTTTTGTTTTTATTTCTTAATATTGAGCTTTCTAAAATACAGCAATGCGAAAAGAACTTTTAGCCATTAGAAAACTACTACTAATTATTGTAGTTCCACTTATCATGTATTTGTTAAATCTACTTTCCCTAATTTTTATTCCTTTAACATTTGCTCTATTTGCAGCACTTCTTTTTTCACCTTTGATGAGATGGTTTAAAAGAAAAGGAGTTCCAAATTTTATTGGAGTTATCATTGTTCTTTTAATCGTAAGCGCTGGAATAAAAGGGACTTATGAGATGTTGCAGCTTACTGGTAAAGAATTGGCAAGTGCTGATGATGATTTCCGAAATAAGTTTGAAGATCGTCTGAATGATGTTGTTTCACCTGTTGTCGATATGATGGGGATTACTCCGAAAAAGGATGAAACAAAATTACATGCCTTAATGAGCAATGATAAGGTGAGTGACAATCTTTTTGGAAACGTAGGTAGTGGTTTGAATATGACCAAAAATATCATCACCATGACTTTAATGACATTGTTTTTTATGGTTTTACTTCTTGCTGGCTCCGTCAATATGCAAAAGGTTATGGAATTGTTGATTTTCAAACAGAAACATGCTTCTGTTAAAACCTTTAGGCAAATTGAAAAAGATATCTTTAAGTTTATCGTTGTGAAATTCATCTTAAGCTTCTTCACTGGATTAGGATTTAGTTTGGCTTGCTATGCTTTTGATGTTAGTTTCCCAATATTCTGGGGTGTATTTGCTTTTTTGATCAACTTTATTCAAATGATCGGATCTGTAATCTCAGTTGTTGTCCTTACAATATTCGCATTAGTAGAACTGAACTTAACAGGAACTTTATTATTCTTCATTCTGATTATAACAGGTGTGCAAGCGCTTTTCGGTGGAATTATTGAACCAATTTTAATGGGGAAATCATTTTCAATAAATACTGTGACGGTTCTAATTATGCTCGCTTTATGGGGTTTTATTTGGGGGATCCCTGGTCTTATTTTATCGATTCCTCTTACTGCACTAATCAAAAAAATCATGGAGAAATTCCCGGGCACTTCGGTTTATGCGCGAATTATGTCGTAGTTCAGTAGGGAGTGGCGAGTAATGAGTATTTAGGTTGGATAAAATCTCATGCATTTTCTTATATTAAGACAAGATACTATTTTAGTAAATAAAATTAGCGGCTTTCGAAGATGGTCGCTATTTTTTTTAGACTCAATTTGTGCTTTTCAAATCGTAATGATCTTTGAGGTTCTATTTTATGCTAATAATGTTAATAACATATTTTGAAAAATTTCTTATCCCTTGATTTTAATATTGAATGGAATAAAAAAAGATATACACATTTGAAAATTCTGTAATTGATTTTGTTCAATTTTCAAAATATTGTATGCTAAGCCTACATTGTTCAGTATTTTAACAATCTTTTGTAAATTGATAATGAATATGATGTGTGGTTGAATGGTGTCTTTTGTATTACAAATGGGGTTCTCATTAGGGATAAGGCCTTATTTAAAATCATTCTAAATTGATTTTAAAAAGGTTTTTATTGTCACGAAACTGTCATTGAGTAGGGATATTCTGCTACTTTTGCTTTCGATATGTATTGCAAAGAAGTACTTTTTTTTGCGAAATTATAAATCAAAATATCTAAGAATCAGATGTTTAATATGGGAAATAGAGGATTGTTTGCGTTTATTTTAACGCTTTTCATGTTGACAAGTTTTGTGACAAGCGCACAAGAGGGTGAGTCAATATTTAATTCGAAATGTGCCACTTGTCACAATCCTCACAAGGATATGACCGGGCCAAAGTTATTTGAAGTTCGTCAGAAATGGGAAGAAGGCGGAGCAATGGAAGGTTCACTTCATCAATGGGTGAAAAACTGGCAAGTTGCGGAAGCTACAGATCCATATGCAAAAGAAGTGGCGACATGGTCTCCATCTGCTATGACAACATTTGCAGACTTAACAGATGAGCAAATTGAGGCAGTTTTTGATTATGTCGATGCTCAGCCAGTTGCAAGTGCCGTTGTCGATACACCAGGTAATCCTGGAGGCGGTGGTAATTTGCCAACGGAAGAAAATGATTTCAGCTGGATTTGGTATGTTTTAGGAGCTGTTTTCTTAGTGATTATATTCTCTGTTGGAGGAGTAAAACGTCAATTACAAGAGCTTGATGAAAGTGGAGATCAGCCATTGAAAGTTGGTTCTAAAGCTTGGATTTTCAAAAATAGAAAATTTGTAGGTATTGGTGTTCTGGTTGCTGTAATGACAGGAGTTGTTTGGTTGTTGTTAGGACTTTACCAAATTGGAGTTGTTTCTGCGTATCAACCAAGTCAACCAATCGCTTTTCCACATGATATTCACGCTGGAATTAATGGGATTGATTGTAAGTACTGTCACAATTCTGCGAATAAATCTAAATCTGCTGGTATTCCAACAACTAATGTTTGTATGAACTGTCACAAGCAAGTTCAAGGAGCTGGTGATCAGGTAGAGAAAATTAAAAACATTTATGCATCCGCAGGTTTCTCTCCAGAAGGAGGTGGTAAATACAGCGGAGAAACAGAAAATATTGTTTGGAATAAAGTTCACTCTTTACCAGACCACGTTTATTTTAATCACTCTCAACACGTTGAAATAGGAGGGGTTGATTGTAAACAATGTCACGGTGATATGACTAAGCAAAATGAATTGCCTAGAGTTGTTCCTGTTGAAGAATTAAATCAAATTGAAGGTAATGTTCAATTATCAAAACCTACTTTGACTATGGGTTGGTGTATTGAATGTCACAGTATTAAAGACGTTTCTACTGGTACTATTGAAGGAAAAGGTGGTTACTACGATGAAATACATAAACGTTTACTTGAAAATGACGAATCATTATATGATGAGTATCTTGAAGATGGTAAAGTAACAGTGAGCGAGCTTGGCGGATGGGAATGTGCTAAGTGTCACTACTAATTTAAAAAGTTGATAGCTAAATAAGATATGGCAATGAGCAAAAAATATTGGAAAGGTCTTGAAGAGTTGAATCAAACTCCAGAGTTTGTTGAAAACAGAGACCAAGAGTTTAGTCAAGATATAAGTGTTGATGAATTTTTAGCTGACGAAAAGTTAAGCGAAACATCAACTCCAAGAAGAGATTTCTTGAAATTTTTAGGGTTTAGTGTTGCTGCTGCTACAATTGCAGCATGTGAGGCGCCTGTTACAAAAGCTATTCCTTACGTTAACAAACCTGTGGATGTTACACCTGGTGTGGCAACTTGGTATGCATCAACTTATTATGATGGTAATTCTTACGCTAACATTCTTGTAAAAACAAGAGAAGGTCGTCCTATTTATATTAAAGGAAACAAAGACTTTGGTTTTACAAATGGTAACGTAAATCCACAAATAATTGCATCTGTACTTTCTTTGTATAACGAAGCTCGATTACAATATGCATTTAAGGATGGTCAAGGAATTTCTACTGCAGATGCGGATAGTGAAATAATTTCTGAATTAAATAAAATTAAAAGCAAGGGCGGTAAAGTTGTTCTTGTATCTAATACACTTGCTTCTCCTTCTAGCTATAAAGCTGTAGAAGAATTGGAACGATCTATTACTGGTCGTGTTGCACCAAAAGCAACTCCAATTGTTAATGAAGAAGAAGGAGGTTTTATAGATAAAGCTGTTGAAAAAGTAAAAGGGGTATTTAATAATAACGAAGAAGTAGTTGCAGCAGCTGCAGTAACTTCTGGTTCAGAGACTGGAGCTCAATTTGAGCATATCCAGTATGACGCCGTTTCTTATGCTGGAATCAGAAAAGCAAATGAGCTTTCTTTCGGTAGCCCAGTTATTCCAGATTATGATTTTTCAAAAGCGAAAACTATTGTAAGTTTTGGTGCAGATTTCTTAAGTACTTGGTTGATGTCAACTCAGTATTCAGGACAATATGGACAAAGACGTAATCCTGATGGGAAATGGATGAATAAGCATTACCAAATTGAATCTAATATGTCAATTACTGGTTCAAATGCAGATGTTCGTTTAATGATCAAACCTTCTGAAGAAGCAAGTTTATTAGCAGCTTTAGTTAAAGGTTTAGGTGGTTCAACAGGGGGTGTTTCTTCTGCTATTCCTGAAAATGTTGGTAAAGAAAACGTTGATAGAATAATTAAAGAATTACGCCAAGGAGATGGATTAGTAATTTCTTCTTCAAATAATGTAGCTATTCAAGTATTGGTGAATAAAGTAAACTCTTTAATTGGAGCTTATGATTCAACAATCAACTTAAATAACCCGGTTCAGATGTTTGCATCTGAAGATGATAAAATGATGAAACTTGTTTCTGATGTACTTGCAGGTAAAGGACCAGATGCAGTATTTTTCTATGGTGTAAATCCTGTTTATTCTGCTCCAAACGGAGTTGCATTAGCCGAAGCACTAGGAAACACTGCATTGACAGTTTCTTTATCAGGTGTAATGGATGAAACAGCTTCTAAATGTAAGTTTGTAGTTCCTGACCACCATGCTTTAGAGTCTTGGAATGATTATTCTCCAAAAGCAAATGAATACTCTTTAGCACAACCAACTATTCGTCCTTTATACGATACGGTTTCTGCACAAGAATCTTTCTTAGTTTGGTCTGGAAAGGCAGAGCGTGAAGGGAAAGACAGTAAAGTTTATTTTAACTTCATTAAAGAGAACTGGTCGAATAATAATTTTGCAGGAACTTCTAATTTTGATACTTTCTGGAATACTACAATTCATAATTCAGTATTCTCAAAAACTATCAAAGCTCCTTCAGCTTCAAGTTTTGACGAAAGTGCTATTTCAAAAACAGCAAGTAAACTACCACAAGCTGGTGAGTTGGAAGTTGTTTTATATCAAAAAGCGGCGATTGGTCGTGGAGATCAAGCTGCTAACCCTTGGTTACAAGAAACACCTGATCCAATTACAAAAGTAACTTGGGACAATTATATCACTATGAATCCTACGATTATGGAATCAGAAGGATATAACTTTATCATTGACCAAGAAAATGGATGTACAGTGGCTTCAATCACTGTAGGTGATGTGACATACGAATTACCTGTTTATCCTTCTCCAGGTCAAGCCCCTGGAACTGTAGGATTGGCTCTAGGATATGGAAGAGGTGAAGGCGGAGCTAATATTGGTAAAGCTGCTTTTCAAACAAAAGAATACGGTGGTCTTGTTAATGACGAAAATGGTAATCCAAAGACAATTGGGGAGAATGCTTACCGCATGATTCAAACTGCCTCTGGTACTATGGAGTATACTGCGGCAGCGACCATTGAAAATAAAAATGTTCGCTATCCAATAGCAACAACTCAAATTCACAGAACTGTGATGGCGAGGAATTCTATTATTAGAGAAACTACTCTTGATACATACAAGAATCATTCAAAGGACGCATACAATCCTGATTGGACTTTACAAAAAATAGATGAACATGGTCATCACGTTGAAGCTCCATTGGCAGAATTCGACTTATGGGATGCACATCCTGTAGAGAATGTGGGTCACCGTTGGGGGATGACAATTGATTTGAATGCTTGTTTTGGATGTGGATCATGTCTTGTTGCTTGTCAAGTTGAAAACAACGTTCCTGTTGTTGGAAAAGACGAAGTAAGAAGAGGTCGTGAAATGCATTGGATCCGTATTGACCGTTATTATGCATCTGACGAGGAAGCAACGGTTGGTACACGTAAAGATAAAGATACATTTAGTTACAGTAAAGCTGAAAGAGCGGCTACAAATCCTAAGGTTGTTCACCAACCAATGATGTGTCACCACTGTAATCACGCACCATGTGAAACTGTTTGTCCAGTATCAGCAACAACTCACTCGAATGAAGGGTTAAATCAAATGACATATAACCGTTGTATCGGTACACGTTACTGTGCAAACAACTGTCCTTATAAAGTAAGACGTTTCAACTGGTTCAATTATCCTTCTTACAAGAAGTTTGGGGAGGTGAATCCAGCACAAGATGATTTAGGACGTATGGTATTGAATCCAGATGTAACTGTAAGAACTCGTGGTGTTATGGAGAAATGTTCTTTCTGTGTACAACGAATTCAAGAAGGTAAACTGAATGCTAAGAAAGATAGTCGTCCAGTTGCAGATGGAGACGTAACTACAGCTTGTGGTGACGCTTGTCCAGCTAATGCGATTATTGTAGGTGACTGGAATGATGTTAATTCTAAGATTCGAAAATCAGCAGACAGTAAACGTTCATACCAAGCACTGGAGGAAATTGGTTTAAAACCAAACATGTGGTATAAAGTTAAAGTACGTAACGAGGAAAATGATCTTCTAAAAGATATTCAAATGGCAAATGAACACAAAGGTGGACATGGTCATACTGAAACTGAAGAAGCACATTAATTGAATTATAAGTATTAAAACAATAAATATATTGTAATGCATAAGGAAGCAACAATTAGAGAACCCTTAGTTTTAGGTCACAAGACCTTTCACGAAGTAACTGAGGATGTTTGTAAACCAATTGAAGGAAAAGCACCAAAAACATGGTATATTCTTTTCGCTATCGCAGCCATCATCGGTGTATATGGAGTAGGATGTATCTTGTATCTTTTGGGTACTGGAATTGGAACATGGGGGTTGAATAAGACCATTAACTGGGCTTGGGATATTACTAACTTCGTTTGGTGGGTAGGAATCGGACATGCAGGAACACTTATTTCTGCAGTACTGTTATTGTTCCGTCAAAAATGGAGAATGGCCATTAACCGTTCTGCAGAGGCGATGACAATATTCGCGGTATTTATGGCAGGTTTATTTCCGTTGATTCACATGGGTCGTATTTGGGTAGCTTATTGGGTAATGCCATTACCAAATCAATTTGGTTCACTTTGGCCTAACTTTAATTCACCTTTACTTTGGGACGTTTTCGCGATTTCAACTTATTTATCAGTTTCTTTGGTATTCTGGTACATTGGATTGATTCCTGATTTCGCAACAATTAGAGATAGAGCAAAGAAACCAGTTGCAAAGAAAATCTACGGAATGCTTTCTTTCGGTTGGTCAGGTCGTGCAAAACAATGGAGTCGTTTTGAAATGGTTTCATTAATCTTAGCTGGTTTAGCAACTCCTTTGGTATTCTCAGTACACTCGATTGTATCTTTTGACTTTGCTACTTCTGTAATTCCAGGTTGGCACACAACAATTTTCCCTCCTTACTTCGTTGCTGGAGCGGTATTCTCAGGATTCGCAATGGTACAAACCTTAATGTTGGTAATGAGAAAAGCATATAATCTTGAAGCTTACATACACACGAAGCATATCGAATATATGAATATTGTAATTATGTCTACTGGTTCTATAGTTGGTATTGCATATATTACGGAGTTGTTTATTTCATGGTATTCTGGAGTAGAGTACGAAGCATATGCATTTATTAATAGAGCAACTGGACCTTACTGGTGGGCATATTGGGCAATGATGACATGTAACGTTGTTTCTCCACAATTGATGTGGTTTAAGAAATTAAGAACGAGTCTAACTTTTACTTTCTTAATTGCTATTGTAGTAAATATCGGAATGTGGTTTGAGCGTTTCGTAATTATTGGAACTACTCTTCACAGAGATTATTTACCGTCATCATGGAGTATGTTCTACCCAACACACATTGACATTGGAATTTTCGTTGGAACGATCGGATTATTCTTTGTATTCTTCTTATTGTTTACGAGATATTTCCCAGTGTTGGCATTGAACGAGGTAAAAACAATTTTGAAATCTTCAGGTCAATCATATAAAGATGGAGATGCTAAAACTCCTGCATTTTCGATTGAAGAGCAGCATTTAGCAGATGTAAAGATGAAACCTTCACAAGGTGGGGCAGACGAAAATTTAAAAAACGATAATAATTAAGACATGGGATCGAACGTAGTTTTTTATGCAATGTATAACGATGATGACGTCTTGAAAGACGGCGCAAAGAAGTTGGTTGCAAAAGGAGTTAAAGTAACAGATGTTTTCTCTCCATTTCCAATTCACGGTTTAGATCCAATTATTGGATTGAAGGAAACCAGATTAGGAATCATGGCTTTTATATATGGATTAACCGGACTTGCTCTTGCACTAATCGGAATGAGATATATCATGATTACAGATTGGCCAATGAACATTGGAGGTAAACCAAATTTCTCTTTTTTAGAGAATATGTTGGCCTTTGTTCCTATTACTTTTGAGTTAACTGTTTTATTTGCAGCACACGCAATGGCTATCACTTATTTCTTAGTGAATAAAACGATTCCAGGAATGGTTGCTGAAAATCCAGATCCTCGTACAACTGATGACCGTTTTGTGATGGAATTAAGATTGAGTGATAACAGTAAATTCTCAGAAAAAGAATTGGAAGACATGTTAATGGAAACAGGTATTGTAGAATTAGATCAAAAACACATTAAATAAGTCATGAAGAAGAAAATTAAGGCAATATCAGCAAAAGCTTTAGTGCTAACCTTTGGAATCGGAACGCTATTTTCTTGTGTTTCAGATAAAGATTCTCCAGGACTAGAATGGATGCCAGACATGTATCGCTCACCAGCGATTGAAACATATGTGGACTACGGTTATGTTAAGGAGAGAACTGATGTTGAAAAAACAATGAAGCAGTCTGCTAAACATCCTCCAATGAATACAATACCTTATTATGGAAAGGTTGAGGATTTGGAAATGATGTTACCATATCATAGGCAAGTTGCAAGCTCTGCTCCTGTAACTCATGGTTTACAAGCAAAACATGGTTGGAAAATCAGTGAAGAATTAAACGGAGATTACGAAGTTGCTGCAGAGGACAAAAATCCTATCGTTTTAACCGAAGAAAATCAAAAGGCAATATTTGATCAAGGTAAGAAATTGTTCAAAATCAATTGTGTTCACTGTCATGGTGAAAAAGGTGATGGTAAAGGTCCTATGGTTGAAAGCGGAGCTTATTTAGGAGTGCCTGATTTCGCTAACCTAAAGGAATTAGCTGATGGACAAAAGTTTTATTCGATTTATTACGGAAAAGGTATGATGGGAGCGCATGCACCATTATTGAAGAATAAGGAAATTTGGACTATTGTTCACCACATCAACAAATTACAATCTAAGGATTATGGTGTAGGTAACGTTACGGAAGAAGAGGTTTCTGACTCAACTTCTGTTGAAATAGCTGAACAACAATAGAATTTTATAATTAAGAAAATTAGTAGATAAAATGGATTATCAAGTTTCAAACAAAGCTAAAATATGGACGACAGTCTTAATGATTGTTGGAATCGTATTTACAGGTATCGGAGTAATTGCTGCTGCAGGAGACGGACATCTTGGTCAAAAGTTCTTAGGAAATCTTTTGTCAAATAGTTTTTTCTTTTTCTCAATAGCAATTACAGCATTGTTCTTTTTAGCATTGCAATATGCAACTGAGTCTGGATGGTATGTTTATGTTAAAAGAGTAATCGAAGCTGTTACAGGATTTCTTCCAATTGGTAGTGGTTTATTAATCATAACTTTCCTTTCTCTTACATTCACAAATGGTGCTCACATTTATATGTGGATGGATCCTGAGGTGATGAACGAAGGTGGATCACACTATGATGCTTTGTCTGCAGGAAAAGGTGCATATTTAAATACTCCTTTTTTCTGGATCAGGACTTTGGCTTATTTAGCAATTTATTACATAATGTGGAAAGGTTTTATCAAGCGTTCATTAACTATGGATGAAAATCCTGATTTAGCTGAAAATATACATTTTAAGAATTACCGTAGAGGTGCATTATTCTTAGTGTTCTTCGCAGTATTTAGTTCAACAAGTTCTTGGGATTGGATTATGTCAATTGACATTCACTGGTTCTCTACTTTATTTGGTTGGTACGTATTCGCTGGTTCATGGACAAGTGCAATGGTGGTTGTTATCATTTTGTTATTGTACCTAAAGAAATTGGGTTACCTTCCAAAAGTAAACGAAAGCCATATCCACGATATTGGAAAATGGGTTTTTGCAACTTCATTCTTATGGGCTTATCTTTGGTTCTCTCAGTACATGCTAATTTGGTATGCGAATATTCCTGAGGAAACAACTTATTATTTGATGCGTATCGAACACTACAAATTATTGTATTTCGGTATGTTTATAATCAACTTCTCTTTCCCAATGTTAATTTTGATGTCAAGAGATGCAAAAAGACACGCAGGTATTCTTACTTTTGTGGGATTAGTAATATTAGCTGGACACTGGATGGATGTTTGGATTATGGTAATGGGTGGTTCAATGGGTCCAACTGCAAGTATAGGTTTCATGGAAATTGGTATGGCAGTTTTATTCTTAGGATTATTCGTTAGAGTAATTTTGGTTAAATTATCGAAGGCTCCTCTGGTAAGTAAAAATCATCCATTCTTGGATGAGTCCTTACATCACGAGATATAATTTTTAAATTTAGAATAAGTTAATTTTAGAGAGATGGGTAGTAAGTTAATTATAATATTGGTGATCATTTTTGGTGTACTTGCGATAGCGCAATTAGTACGCGTTAATGAGTTGACAGCAAAAGCCACCAAACGAAAAGAGGAAGAAATTCCTGAAAGTGAAAATAAGTTCAACGCGAATATGATGTTGGCATTTATGATTTCTCTGTATGCTGGTTTTATTTGGTTGATGTTGAAGTATGGTCATGTTGGTTTAGGACCTGCTGCTTCTGTTCATGGTCAGGAAATAGATTGGTTATTCAATCTTAACTGGATTATTGTAATCGCAGTATTTTTCCTTACGAATTCTTTACTATTTATTTTCGCATGGAAATATTCAAGAAAACCAGGTGTTAAAGCATATTATTATGCACATGACAACAAACTAGAGATGGTTTGGACGGTAATTCCAGCTGCTGTACTTTCAGTAATTATCATTCTTGGTTTAAGAACTTGGAATGAAACAACAGCGAGAGCCGGTGCTGAATATGAAGATATTGAAATCTTTGCATATCAATTTGCTTGGACTGCACGTTATTCAGGAATGAATAATGAATTAGGAAAGTTTGATTACAAACTTACTACTGCGGAGAATCCATACGCAATCATGACTAAGGCTAATATTGATCGTTCACTTTCATTAATGAAAGTTGGAGAACCTGGTCAAAGTGGAATTAAGATGATAGAAGATAAATTGAATGATCGTTCGATTATGCTATCTTCAAAAGAGCGTAAGGCATTAGAAGTTGATTTAGGTCGTAAAGAACGTATGTCAAGAATGTTAAGTGCAATGTCAATTACTTACGCTGATTCACTTGATGAATTCGCAAACGATGATGTAATTCTAGAGGATAGTCTTGTTTTATTAAAAGGACAAAAATATAATTTATCTTTCCGTTCTAAGGATGTAATTCACAGTGCTTACTTCCCTCAGTTCCGTATGCAAATGAACACGGTTCCTGGTATGCTAACATACTTTAAGTTTCAACCAATTTACACTACGGATGAAATGAAAAGAATGATGGACAATTCCGAATTTGAATACGCATTATTGTGTAACAAAATTTGTGGTGGTTCTCATTATAGAATGAAAATGTCAGTTAAAGTTTTAGGACCAAAAGAATACCTAGAATGGCAAAAAACTAAATCTACGTATGATGGTACTCCATGGATTGAAGGAGACGAATCTAAATTGCTAGAGCACTATGAGTCTATAGCAAACCGAATAGAAGAAAATTAATCATTTACAATAAATAAATATTTAGACATGGCAGCTGCAGCTCAAGAAGCAATTCACGAACACGATCACCACGAAGAGAGCTTTGTATCAAAGTATATCTTTAGCTACGACCATAAAATGATAGGAAAGCAATTTTTGCTTGCTGCAATTTTTATGGGTGTAGTAGGGATGATGTTGTCTGTATTCTTTAGAATACAATTAGCATGGCCTGGAGAATCTTCAGACTTATTAAATATGTTTTTGGGAGACCGTTGGGCACCAGAAGGTATTTTAAATCAAGATATGTATCTTGGATTAGTAACCATCCACGGAACCATCATGGTTTTCTTTGTATTAACAGGTGGTTTAAGTGGTACTTTTTCTAATGTATTGATTCCTTTACAAATTGGTGCACGAGATATGGCATCTGGTTTTATCAACATGATGTCATTCTGGTTGTTCTGTATTTCATCAATTATTATGTTAGCATCACTATTTGTTGAATCAGGACCTGCAATGTCTGGTTGGACTGTTTATCCTCCTTTATCTGCCTTACCCCAAGCAGTCTCTGGTTCAGGTTTAGGAATGACACTTTGGTTAATTTCTTTAACCATCTTTATTGCATCTTCATTAATTGGATCTTTAAATTATATCGCTACGATTGTAAACCTTAGAACAAAAGGATTGAAAATGACAAGAATGCCATTAACAATTTGGGCGTTTTTAATTACAGCAATTGTAGGTGTACTTTCTTTCCCTGTATTATTATCTGCAGCTTTATTATTATTTATGGATAGAGTTATGGGTACTTCATTCTTCTTAAGTGATATAATCGTTGGGGGTGAAATGTTAGATAATGTTGGTGGTTCACCAATTCTTTACCAACACCTTTTTTGGTTCTTAGGTCATCCTGAAGTTTATATTGTATTATTACCGGCATTAGGTATTTCGTCGGAAGTAATATCCACTAATTCTAGAAAACCAATTTTTGGTTATAGAGCAATGATTGGTTCATTGTTAGCTATTGGATTCTTATCATTTATTGTTTGGGCACACCACATGTTCGTTTCAGGAATGGATCCTTTCTTAGGAAGTGTGTTCGTATTTACAACTTTATTAATTGCGATTCCTTCTGCTGTAAAAGTATTTAACTACTTAACAACTTTATGGAAAGGTTCTATTGTATTTACTCCAGCAATGTTGTTTGCAATCGGATTAGTTTCTACTTTCATTTCAGGAGGGGTTACAGGTATTATTTTGGCCGATTCAGCTTTAGATATTCAAGTACATGATACATATTTCGTAGTTGCCCACTTCCACGTTGTAATGGGATTATCTGCTATCTTTGGTATGTTTGCAGGTGTTTATCACTGGTTCCCTAAGATGTATGGGAAAATGATGAATAATAGATTAGGATATGCACACTTCTGGACTACTATAGTTAGTGGTTACGGGGTATTCTTGCCAATGCACTTTGTTGGACTTGGAGGAACTCCAAGAAGATATTATGACAATTCTATCTTTGATACTTTCAATCCTTCTGCAGGTGAAATGGTTTTAGACTTGAATATAATTATTACGGTATTCGCTATAATTGGAGCGTTTGGTCAAGTGTTTTTCTTCTTTAACTTCTTTTATAGTATTTTCAGAGGTCCTAAAGCACCTTTAAATCCTTGGAGATCGAATACATTAGAGTGGACAACACCAACTATACTTCCAGGACACGGAAACTGGCCTGGTGCTTTACCAGAAGTTCACCGTTGGCCTTATGATTATTCTAAGCCAGGAGCAGAAGAGGATTTCATTCCTCAAACTGTACCTTTACAACCTGGTGAAGAGGAACATTAATGAGATTAATTGATTTTAATAAGGCCCAGTACATTTAGTGCTGGGCTTTTCTTATATTTGGATGATAATATTTTGAAAGTGGAAGAAGAGGATTTTGATTATAAAATGGAAAGCGCTAGCCCGGATGCAGAGTTCGATCGTGTGCTTCGTCCTAAAGCTTTGGAAGATTTTACAGGACAAAAGAAGATTGTGGAAAATCTTCAAATCTTTGTTCAAGCTACAAAGCAAAGAAACGAACCTTTGGATCACGTTTTATTACATGGTCCTCCTGGATTGGGTAAAACAACTCTAGCGAATATAATTGCTAATGAATTGGCTGTTGGTTTTAAAGTTACATCTGGTCCAGTTTTAGATAAACCTGGGGATTTAGCTGGTTTGTTAACCAATTTGGATGAGGGTGATGTCCTTTTTATTGATGAGATTCATCGTTTATCTCCTGTTATTGAAGAGTATTTGTATTCCGCGATGGAAGACTTCGTAATTGATATTATGATTGATTCAGGGCCAAATGCGAGAACCGTTCAAATTGCTTTGAATCCATTTACGCTTATAGGAGCAACAACACGTTCTGGTCTACTTACGGCGCCATTGAGAGCTCGTTTTGGTATCAATGCCAGATTGCAATATTATAACGCTAAAACACTTACTTCAATTGTTAATCGATCTTCGGATTTGTTGAATATTCCAATAACACATGAAGCGGCTTATGAAATAGCAAGTCGAAGTCGAGGTACTCCTAGAATAGCTAATGCCTTGTTGCGTCGTGTAAGAGATTTTGCACAGATTAAAGGTGATGGGACCATTAATATTGAAATTACAAATATTGCCTTAACTGCGCTTAACGTAGATCAAAATGGTTTGGATGAAATGGACAATCGCCTACTTTTAGCATTAATTGAGAAGTTTAGTGGAGGACCGGTAGGAATTACAACATTGGCCACCGCTGTGGGTGAAAATGCAGGAACTATTGAAGAAGTATATGAACCATTCTTAATACAAGAAGGATTTCTTGTAAGGACACAAAGGGGTAGAAAAGTTACAGCAAAAGCATATGAACATTTAGGTAAAAAACCAACCAGTACTCAAGGAGATTTGTTTTAATTCATTTTACTGAACCCAAAGCAACGATAAAACATCAAATACTGTCAATTTCGATAATTATCGGAGTAATATCTCGCTGTTTGATTTCTTCTCAACAAGCCTTATGGACTTTTGGGTGACATATTCCATCGCTTATTCTCGATAGAATGAGTTAAAATGTCTTCCTAATTTAGACAAACTACTGAAGGAAATAATACAGAAAAAAGGAAAAGGAGCCCTAGAGCTCCTTTTCTTATTATTTTTTATAAAATACCTTTTTTAGTATTGAAGGGTAGAGATGACCAAATTCGATCATACACCATTCTTTTAAAGAATGCAGATCTTCGGATTTATTAATCCATTTGATAGATTTCTCAAGTTCCTTCTGAAACAAATTTCTATCAAAACTAACTTTCGTTAGAATGTTCTTACTTAATTCAAGCATTATATTTTCATTTTATTACTGACAATATACTTCTTTAGATACGAATAAAGCAAGGATATATTGTTAAATCATTTTACGGTAAAATTTAATTAATATTCTAATTCCCTGAATCATAAGGGCTAAAATATTAACGGACATTATTCAGGTTTTTAGATGTATGAATGGCAGCCTTTTAAGGAAGGAATGTTAAAATTTGTAAATATACCTTAAAAAGGGGATGTTATCTTTAGTAGTGCAAGGGTATCTTTGTCGAAAATTAATAACGTTATTCATATTCATTCTAAATAAAAGTAAGCAATGAAAATTAAATTATTTTCCGGCAATTCCATCCTAACAATTTTATCTCTGATTTTAATTTCATCATTTGCAAATAGCCAAGTTGGTGTTGCATATGGTAAAGTAATTTCAGGTAGAAAATTACCAATTCCGAATGTAGAAGTAAAAATTGGGGATTTATCAATAGAAACTAAGACAGATAAACAAGGAAATTATATTCTTTCCAATATTCCTTACGGAACTCACACTATAGAATTTATTAGTGAGGGTTTTATTCCGGAAGAAAGTCAAATAACAATAACCGAAGAGAGTAATGTTTACAATAAAACTCTTTCCTATCCAGTAAAAGTTTTGGAACAAATGGAAGTTTTTGGATATAGAGAAGAGCAACCAGATAAATTGGACGCAATTACGCGTTTACCTTTATTGCCAACTGAACAAATCCAAAGTATTTCAATCATTTCACAAAAGTTAATTGAACAACAAGGAAACCTTTCAATCTCTGAAGCGACAAGAAACGTAGCCGGAATTTATACCTATGCCACTTATGGTGGTGTACGAGAAAGTATGTCTTCACGCGGATTTCGTGGTATTCCAGTATTAAAGAATGGTGTGAGAATACATACAGATTTTAGAGGTCAAGGTTTTTCTACTGATTTTTCAGGAGTTGAGTCAATTCAAGTTTTAAAAGGAGCTAATTCTATAAATATGGGCTCAGCTGCGGATCTAGGAAGTCCAGGTGGAATAATAAATGTTGTTACAAAATCACCAAAATTTAAAGAGTTTGGTTACGTAACTGTACGTGTAGGATCATTTAATCAAGTTAGACCAACTTTCGATGTAGAGAATGTTTTAGGAAAGGAAGGTAAAGTTTCATTTAGATTAAATGGTGCATATGAGAATGTTAGAACATTTCAGAATATAGAAGGAATTGGACAAGAAAAGTTCTACATCAATCCATCTCTAGCATGGAGACCTGATAATAAAACGGAAATTATTCTTGAAATGGATTATTTGAATGATGTAAGAGCTTTTGATCCAGGAACAGTGAATTTAGATCCTGATAATCGAATTAATGATATTTATGAATTACCAATGGATCGTTTTCTAGGGTTTAAAGGGAACAATGCGATTCAAAAAACAACTACTTATACTGCACGTTTTAAACGTGATATTGCACCAAAATTATATTTGAGAGGTGCTGTGTATATAGCCGATTATGATTCAGATGCCATTGTTTCTTCCATTAGGGCAATTGACAAAAACGACAGTCTAGGATATAATACTATTGAAAATTCGATGTACAAAAGATCGATTGGGAAAAGTAATGTAAGAAACGATAAAAGTACCGTAATTCAAATGGATTTAATTGGTCACAATATTAAAACAGGGATTTTCAAACATACTTTTCAGGCTGGAATTGACTTTAGATCGACTTACTTGAAAACAGAATCATTTAATTCACTAATAGTAGATACCATTAATGTTACTGAAGAAGTAAATAATAATTTACCTGGCGAAGTTGAAGATTTCACATTAACTGGAACACAGGAATCAAACACTAGTGGAATAGGTATTTCCGCTCAGGAAGTTTTACAAATAGGTGAAAGGGTAAGATTATTTGGAGGTGTACGTTTCGGAACTTCAAACAGCTCAAGTCCGTTAGCAAATACGAATGTTACAGGAACATTTGTTAATCCAATTGCAGGTGCTATGGTTAAAGTTTGGAAGGATTTAAGTTTATTTGGGTCTTATACAAACAGTACAAATCCTAGAACAGCAGCATATGTTGATGTAGATGGGAATCCATTAGGAAATGAAACCATATCTCAGTTTGAAGCGGGAATAAAATCTTCTTGGTTTAAAGATCGATTACGATTTAATGCAACTTACTACTTTATCACTAATAAAGGAATGAATATTAGAGCTGCAGTTGAAAATCCGGTAACAGATCTTATAGAATTACAAAACTATTACTTCCAAGGAGGAAATGATGAGAGAAAAGGTATAGAATTAGAACTGGTTGGACGAGTATTAGAGAACTTAGAGTTAATAGTCGGATATTCTTATATAGATGCTCAATACAAAGAACATACTACTTTCGTTCCTGGCTCTTCACCAAATGGAACGCCATCACACACATTGAACGCTTATTTGAATTACTCTTTTGAAACTGGTATGATGCAAGGGTTATCTATAGGTGCTGGATTTTATTACTTAGGTGATAGACCATATAATGACTGGACTCAAGGTAATGTAGAGTACCATGGTATTTCTCCAAATCTTGAACCATGGAACAATAAAGCATATTCTCTTTTGAATGCACAAGTGAATTATAATTTTAAAAACATAAACAATGAAACACTTCAAAACTTTAATGTAAGATTTTTAGCCAATAATATTATGAATACAGTTGGTTATGATGCATATAGGACATCATTTATAAATCGTGTTACTCCAAGAAACTTCTCAGTGGTAATAGGATATAGGTTTTAAGTTTAATTTTTAATTTTTAATTCAGGAAGGCTATCATCAATTTAGGTGATAGCTTTTTCTTTTGCGCTAATTTTATGCGTAATATCGAAATTATCAACCCTTAGTCAAATTATTTTGGTTTAAAATGTTACATTTGATTTGTAAAAATGAATAAAAATTATGGGTAGAGCATTTGAGGTAAGAAGAGCTTCTAAGGAGAAAAGAAGCGGGGCAATGTCGAAGTTGTTTCCAAAGTTATTGAAAGTAATAACTATGGCTGCTAAAGAAGGTGGTGATGATCCGCACATGAACTCAACATTACGTTCGGCAATTCAAAATGCTAAAGCGAAAAACGTACCTAAAGATAACATAGAAAAAGCAATTAAAAGAGCGGCAGCGAAAGATGTTGAAAACTATGAATTGGTGAATTATGAAGCAAAAGCACCTCATGGTGTTTTAGTTTATGTTGAATGTGCTACAGATAACACAACAAGAACTGTAGCCAACGTAAAAGCTTATTTTAATAAGGCAGGAGGACAAGTAGTTCCAAATGGTTCTATTGAGTTTATGTTTGACCGAAAAGCAACATTCGAAATAGAAAAATCAGAAGGTTTAGATATCGAAGAATTAGAATTAGAACTAATCGATGCTGGGTTGGACGAAATTGAACAAGATGAAGATGGTGTAATCAGGATGTATGCCGACTACACAAGTTTTGGAACACTTCAAGCAGCTTTAGAAGAGAAAAATATTGAAGTTGCAACTTCTGGTTTAAAGCGGTTCTCAACAGCGCCAATTCATTTAAATGAAGAACAAACCTTAGAAATAGAAAAATTGCTGGATAAAATTGAGGATGACGATGATATTCAACAAGTATTTACCAATATTGAATAAGTAGTAAACTTTATAATTACGCGTATTTAAAGAATTTTATTTGACCCTTGATTTGTTCTAAAACATGACCAATCAAGGGTCTATTGTTAGCAACATTTTTTAAATTAAATATCAATTGATTTAATGTATTGTATTTTAGCCAAATGAATTTTGTTGATATTGTCATCCTTGTGCCGTTATTGTATGCCGCTTGGGTAGGTTTTAGAAAAGGATTAATAATTGAAGTTTTCACCTTGTTGGCTTTGTTGGTAGGTATTTATGCTGGAATTCATTTTTCTGATTGGACTTCAAACTTAATCAAAGACAAAATCAACATTGAGGGTAGATACTTACCTGTGGTGGCATTTACTTTGACTTTTTTAGGAGTTGGTGCAATGGTTTATTTCGCTGGAAAAATGATTGAGCGCATGTTGAAAGTCGTTAATTTGAGTCCAGTAAATAAAATTTTAGGATTGTTTTTCGGAGTTATCAAAATGCTTTATACTCTATCTATTTTGATCATTTTGATTGAAACTTACGATGAAAGGGGTAATTTTATTCCAAAAGACGTCAAAAATGAATCATATTTATACAATCCTGTGAGGTTAACCGCATCTGCAACTATCCCAGCAATTGAGGAAAGTACAATTTGGTTGAAAAATAGTGTAAATGATAATTTCTTTGATGGTCAAGATTTAAATCTGGATAATTTTCAAGAATTAAAAAATAAAGCAGACAGTTTGGGTTTAACACTTGAAGATTTGAAATTGCTAAAGGAGCAATACAAGGATTCATTAAATTTGAATTTAGAACAAAATTGAAAAAAGTATTTCATCTTATAGTTGTAATTAACTTAATAGTTTTGAGTCTACCTCTTTCTGCTCAAAAGTCGAATAAAAAGCCATTATTGGATCCAAGCGTTAGAAAAATGGGACCATATTTTGGAATTCAAAAAGGAGCTTTTTTTGTTGGAGAAGTAGGCATGGAAATTCAATATAAAGATATTAAATTGAGAAAGCCAAAAACACATAGCTTACATGCTGGACTGGAATATAATATACCAAATAGTGCACTCGGTCTAAATATGGGATATTGGCACAAACCAAGTAGATTAGATTTAACTTATGGATTTGATGTCGCTTTACGTTCAAATTTTGAAGTCGAACGCTTTGGGATAGCACCAGTTATTGGATATAAAATCTTTGGGTTGCACGTAAGGGCTGGATATATGTTTCTTACCCCTTCAAATATATTTACGGAAACCAATCAACTATTTATCAATGCTCGATTTACTATCATAAATAACCGAAATTTCAAGTGGAATAACCGCAGGAAGAAAAGGAAATAGATTAAACATTCCTGTCCCAACTTTTTATTTAGAGTTCTCGTGGAAATAATATTCTTTTCTAATTCTTTTGTAACTGAAGATAAAACTTAATAATGAATTGTGATAAAGGACTATGAAAAATTAGCTGCGGCATACGAAGGTGCACAATTGCAATTCAAAGATGACAAAATTAGATGCTCTTTATCAGGAGTGGTCCATTCTGTAAGTAATGTTTGGATTACGGTACCATATAAGCATCATCAAATCCATATTGACAACGAATATGGAATTAGTAATACTGCAACTGTAGAAATGAAAGTTGTAAATGGATTTATTCCAGATTTTGAAATTAGAAATAGAAGCCATTTTAGTATTCTTTTTTCCTTCAATAAATCACTTTTTTCTATTGATTGCAAAAACACCCAATTCAAATTAAAAATTGAGGAGGCGCTACAAATCTCAGGAATCCATCAAATAGCTAAAGAAAATCTATTCGAACCCAATATTAAGCTCATCAAAAAAGAAGGTATTCAGTTCATTCATTCAGAATATCACCTGCAGTTTGGAGATAAAATTGGTGCAGCTAAAGCTTTAATTGAATTTTATAAGATGATAATTGATACAATATAAAATGTCTTGCCACTATATTCGCCCAATTCATCTCCATCATCTATCCTTCAATAATTCACCCAAACTTTATTAACTTTGAATAAAGCCATTTTATGTCAAAGTTTAAATTTATTCATGCCGCCGATTTACACATTGAAAGTCCTTATAAAGGATTGAGTCAAATGAATGAGCAATTAGGTCGTTCTTTGGTTGAACATGGCGTAAAAGCATATGATAAGTTAATTGAAACAGCTTTGAATGAGCAGGTCGATTTCTTATTGATTGCTGGCGATAGTTTTGATAGTGAATCGGGAAGTTTGAGTGCTCAATATCGATTTGTGCGTGGATTAGAAAAGCTAAATAACGCACAAATTCCAGTTTTTATAATTACGGGTAATCATGACCCACTGTCCGTTTGGTCAAAGCATTTAAAACTGCCTAAGAATGTAACACTTTTTGAAGCGGATGAAGTTCAGCAACATACTGTAATTAAAAATAACGAAAAACTGGCTGAAATTTACGGTGTTAGTTATGGTAATAAGGAGGAGTTTAATCCTTTGGCAAAGCAATTTCTAAGGAATGATTCTGCCTCTTTTGCGATTGGGTTATTGCATGGAACGATTGAAGGAAACGACGCACATAATGCTTATTGTCCATTTGATATGGATACTTTGAGGGCTTCCAATATGGATTATTGGGCTTTGGGTCATATTCATAAACGGGAGGTTATTTCTAAACGAAACCCAATGGTGGTTTATGCTGGAAATATTCAAGGGAGACATTTTAATGAAACAGGTGATAAAGGCTGTTCACTGGTCACTGCGGAGCATGGACGCGTTACAAAGCATGCCTTTATTTCACTTTCAGACATTGTTTATGCTTATTTCGACTTGGATGTAAGTGAAATAAAGAATCTATCACAATTTTTTGAAGCAATTCATGAGCTTAAAAGTGATAGAACTCATCAGGATAAATCTTATTTAGTGCGTATTCGATTAAAAGGAAAGAGTGAATTACATAGTGTTTTTTCTAATCACTCCGAAATGGAAAATTTAATTCAAGAATTAAATAATGAAGTTGTTTATCAAGACCGATTTGTGTTTATCGATAAATTCATCAATGAAAGTTACCCTGAAATTGATCTTGAAGCGAGGAAAAAATCCTCTGACTTTATTGCCGATTTATTGGTGAGATTTGAAGAGTTAGAATTGGACAAAAGTGCTTCAAAAAAAATGATTTCTAATATTTTAGAGGAAGTTTCTAGCACCAAGTTTGGAAGAGAATTAAAGAAGACAGATTTCGATGAAGAAATTCTAACTGAAATGCAGCAACTATTTTCAGCAGCCAAATGGAAATGTATTGATGGTTTAATTAATAATAAAAACTAACCATGAAAATAGACAAAATTCATATAGACGGATTTGGTATTTTTCATGACCACTCTATCCAAAATTTTAAGAAAGGAATCAATGTAATTTATGGAAATAATGAAGCTGGAAAATCTACACTTTTAGATTTTATTCGTTTTACATTATTTGAATATCCGAGGTCACATGCAGAGCGAAGAAAGCCACTTTTAGGTGGAACTCACAGCGGAAGAATTTGGCTAAATAATAGTTTAAGAGAATCGCTTTCTGTTTATCGACACGGAAATGCAAAAGATTTTCTTTTAGAATATAAAGGTGAGAAATTTGAGGATGAAAAGTTGTATCATAAATTAATAGGAAATGCGTCTATCGATTTATTTAAGAATATTTATGCCATAACGATTGATGAACTTACTAGCGTTGAACAATTGGGCGAGTCAGGAATGGAAGACAGAATTTTCAGCATGGGAATGGGGCTTTCCGGAGTTGATTTTGGTGGGTTTGAGAAAAACCTTATCGATCATTCATCTGCTTATTTCAAAGCCAGGGGCTCCGTTCAAGTACTGCCTAAATTGTCCAATGATATCGTAGAAAAAGAAGAAGCGATTAATAAATTACGAAACAAACTGGGAGAATACAACAGACTTTCAGAGCAAAAAGAGAAGCTAGAAACTGATTTAACGTTGTTGAATGAAAAGCGTTCAAAGTTAGGTAAAGATAAAAATGAATATTCCGATTTATCAAAAGCTTATCCTGAATACATAAAATATAAGTCAGCACAAACACAAATTTCAGAGATTGGAAGAATTCAAATTTATTCTTCCAAAGTTTTAGAAGAATATGAATCACTTAAGTTTAAGTTGAATGCTGAGCGTGAAGAATTAGAAAAAATTCAACAACAATTAACACAAATAGAAAAGGATTTAAACGAGTTAAAATGGAATTCAGATCTTTCTAAAAAAGCTAATTTACTTGACTATTTAAAAACTAACGTGAAGCTTTATGAGGACGCAAAAGCGAAAAGAAGTCAAGAAAACGAGAAATTATTTAATGCTCATTCGCAAATTGAAACTATTTTAAAACGCTTAGGTGTCAATTTGAGTAAGACGAATTTATTAGAATTAAAAGGAACTTTTGAATTACAAACTAAAGCGATTCAAATAGGGGAGGGTCAATTAAAATTAGATCGATTAATTGACACTAAAAAAGCATCAAAAGAACGTATTTCGGATGAACTTTCTGCATTGGAAATACGCCATGAAAGTTTGATTCCAGAAACAAAGAATTTAATCATTCAAAGTGATGAGCAAAGAACTAAAGCCAATCATAGAAGAATAGAGTTAGATACGGCATTCAAATCTGCATTAGAAAATAGAAGTCTTCCATACAAAACAACAAGTAAATTTCCTTTGATTTTATCAATTGTATTCTTGTTAGTTGGAATTGGATTAATTTTCATTGATTTCATTTCTGGAGGTATCGTTATTGGAATTGCATTGATTGGTTTAATTGCTGTTCTTTTTCAAAATAGAGACACTTCTTTTTCTGGAATTCCAAATCAGAATCTAAACGATATCAATAGGGAGTTAGATGTTATAAATACATCGATTCAAGAATTTGATCAATGGAAAGAAGCTAAGGAGGAAGTCAACAATCAATTAAAATTTAAGTCTAATGAATTTCAAAAAATAGAAATAGAATTAAATAGGCTGACTAATCAATTTTCGGCGCTGGAAAGCGAATGGCAGTCATTACTCGAAAACAATCAATTGCCTTCCTCCATTGTTCCTTCTCGAATTAATGATTTCATAAGTAATGTTGAGGAAATAAAAAGACAAAATTCGAATGAAATTGAAGCTCGGAAATCCATCCAGAATATTGATTACTTAATTACTTCTTTCGAGGATAAGCTAAATGAAGTAGCTCCAGAAAATTCAGCATTAGACACTTCTTTTGTCTATACAATCATCTCTAAAATGGAAGAGAATGAGTTGATAAATTCGAAAAGAGAACGTTTTTTAAATGAAATCAGTAGTTTTTCAATTAAAAAGGATTTAAAACAAGAAAATGTAAAAAAACTAAATGAAGAAATTGATGCAATTTTTAAATCATTAAATGTAGAAAATGAATCAGCGCTTTATTATCATTTTAAACTTCAAAATAGTCTTCAAGAAGAGAAAGAAAAATTAGAAAATTCTGCTGCTACAATTCAAACCTTATGTGGAGAAAACTTATTGAAAGAAACCATCTTGAAGTTATCTAGATTCTCGCCTTCAGAGTTAAATACAAAAAAAGAAGAAACATCAGTTGATTATGAATTGGCTAAAACAAAATATGATGAATTGAACAAGGATTTAGCTGGAATTGAAGCTGACATTCGACACATTTTGGAAGTAGATGAAATGTATGGACTTCAAAACGAAAAGGAAAGTTTGCAAGCGCAATTAAAAGAAGAAACCAAAGAATGGTTGACAACAAGATTAGCGTTGGAAGTTTTGAATCAAAGTAAGCAGAAATACGAGAAGGAACGTCAACCAGAAGTGATTACCCAAACCCGGGATTATTTCCGTTCGATTACTAATAACGCTTATGAAGATATACGCATTTCGCTTAGCGAAAAACATGTGAGTATTATTGATGCTGCTGGAAATAGTAAAACCGTTCAAGAATTAAGCAGAGGAACAAGAGAACAATTGTTATTGGCTTTACGCTTGGGATTAATTGCAGAATACGAAAAAAATGCTGAACCGTTACCCGTTGCTTTTGATGATATTATGGTGAATTTTGATACTGTAAGAACAGAAAATTTGGCTAAAATTCTCATAGATTTCGCAGCTGATAGACAAGTGTTGTATTTTACATGTCATGCGCATACACGAGATATTTTTGAAGGACTTGGAGCAAATGTAGTTGAATGGGAAAAGTAGTACGGAGTATAGATTATATAGTTTTGAGTATATAGTTTGAAGTTGGACTTTGGTTAGGCTCATTCTCCTAAGGGAGAAATTTTAGAGATAGGTTTTGGGCAGATTAAAAAGTTCAAATTTTTCCTTCTGAGGCCTTGTTCTTTGGTCAACTGATGAAAAAAAAACGAGGAGCTAAATTAGCTCCTCGTTGTATCTTTTGTTAAGTAATATGTTAATCTAAATTGATAGTAGCTTCATATAATTTATTCGAACATAAATCGGATAACTGAAAGTTCGTTTTTTGACTATTGGTTTGATAATCATTAATGTAATAACTGACTTCCATTAATGGTTCTTTTCCGTAAGAATAACTACTCATCATTTTACAATTCCACATTGTGTCTATGATTATACTTTCGAATGGGCCAGCAATTTTTTTCATCCAAAAATCAGCACCATTCTGCGGATAATTGCAATCTTGATAAAACAAAGTGTCTAAATTAGAGTATGCATTCTCAACTTCGAGTTTAACAACGAAATCAAACCTAGGTAAACTAAAATACACATTTCCCAAATCAATATCTTGGAAGACAGGAATATCTCTCAGTATTTCACCGTTTTTCAGAATCTTAAAATCTGAATTTGTTCCATCTCCTCCGAGATACTTTACTTCAAAATAACCATCTTCATCTGTTTCGAAATAAATAATCATTCCCTTTTTTATACCTAATGAGACATTTTGCTTCATTGAAATGCCAGAAACGTTGGACGCTGGAGTTTCACAATCGAGCATCAATCTACCTTCGATAGTGTATTCCTTATCTTTATCTCTGCAGCCAAAAGCTATAGTTGATAGAAATATAATTGTGGCAATATATATTAATGTTTTCATAGTGTATGGTTTTTACCTTATAATTAATCTTTTAACTTCATATTTTTCCAAATTGTTAATTCTTCATAAGAATATAGTTTTAGTTCACTTTAAGGTAAACAATAATTATTTATTAATAAAATTTTATGTAAAAAATATTTGACGATATTATAGAATGGTTTACTAAGAATGATGAATAGGTATTCGAACGTTTAAAAGAGATATTACTTTTAGAAGACGAATAACTCACTCGTTCTCTCTATCTATGTTACCAACTTCTCAAATTTTGTTGCCATTCAGAGCAAAAACTACTAGGTTCTATTAGTCATTAAATATAATCCTCTCCCTCGGTCCCTCTCCAAAGAGGGATGTAGAATAGAGCGCCATTTTGAATATTATCTCGAAATCATTTTGGAGTTTTAGAGTTGACAATTAGTTGTTTTTTATTCAAAAAAAAACGAGGAACTAAATCAGCTCCTCGTTATAATATTTATCAGTCTTCGAATCTTAATTGTTATTTATCTCTAACCAATTGAACGAACCCGTGTTCTTCAATGAGGTCTGTACTGCTACCTTTAATTTTCAACGTGTAGAAATAAGTTCCATCTGTACATTCAGCACCATCGTTACCTACATTTCCATTCCATGCAAAGTTAAGATCAGAGCTTTCATAAACCAAATTACCCCATCTATTTACAATAACTACTTCAACTTCAGTTGCATATTGAGCATTGATTGTAAAGACATCATTTTGTCCATCTCCATTTGGTGTAAAAACGTTCGGAAGATCATAAGACATAGGAAAGAAAACAGTTATCGTTTTGCTAGTAATATCAGAACATGCACCTTCAGTAATTTCTAATGTCACGGTGTACACTCCTTCATTTACATAAGTTGCATATTGGTCACTCATGTCATTCACTGTGTTTCCTGTTCCATTTCCAAAGTCCCAAACATAGGTAGTTCCAGGATCTGAGTTGTTGATAAAAGTAACATCAAGAGGTGCAGCACCTTGGTTTGGAGTAGGAGTAAAGTCTGCAACTGGAGGGTCTTTTTGTTCTAAGAAAATACTATCGAGAACATTACAAACATCGTCTTTAATAGTGAAGTAGTACCATCCAGAAGGTTTATTCCCCCATACAGATGCGGTTGTGAAATCTGTATTTCCTGAACCGGGTCCTGTCCATCTGAATTGTGGGGTTCCTGTGAATCCACTTCCCATTCCTGAAAGGGTTCCGTTTTCCATGCCACAATCTGCAGGAGTTTGAATCATTGTGTCTATTGCTAGGGTTTGATTCAAAGTTATAGTTGCCGTATCTTTAACAGAAATTCCACATGCGTCGGTAACAGTTACATAATAATCAATAGATTCGTTGTTAACCGCAGCATAATAAGCAGTGTCTGATGATTGGCCATCAGCCCATTGGTAAGAAAAAGGAGAAACAGTTCCTGTAGCTTGAGCCCAAATAGCAACACTATCATCAGCACATAATAAATCTTTGCCAAAGGTGTTAACGTTAATAATAGTATCTAAAACATGTAGAACTACGGTTGTGTCGTAAGAACATCCGAAATTATCAACAACATTAAAAGTATAATCATAATCTCCTATTCCAGGTGGTTCAACTGTTATCAAAGTGTCGTTATTGGGATTAGAGGTAATTGTTGGATCAGGAGACCAAAAGGCATCAGTAATTGTATTTTGATAAAATTCATTATTTGGATAAAGTGAAGGATCAAAGAAGATACCCCATTCAAATATATATCCATCATCAGAACCAATATTATCTTGAACGTTAAGTGTCCAATCTCCATTTAAAGGACAGCCAATAAAGTCAGCCAAAGAGCCTTCTGGTTCATAAATACCATTTGGATTCATGGTGTTTCCTACAGTTGGAGCAGTAGGAGGAGTAGGGATTGTATTTGTATTCCATTCAGCTGCAAAATCTCCAAAAGTGTTGTTTATTGAAGAAAAGCAATATTCATAACCATTCCCAGGTAACCCGGTAATTGGGAAATTATCATCAGGTTCACCCAGAAAAGTACCTCCCCCACCAAATCCACCAGGAATATGTCCTGGATTATAGCCATTAAAAATAGCAACTTCGGTTCCATTTGGACATTCTAACCACATTTCTAAATCACCTAAATAACTATGCTCCATATTTACACATATACTTACAATATCTGATGCAGAAGTAACTGTAGAGCCAGGATCAAAGTCAGACATGTTAATAGAAGTAGTATAAACAGCTCCATTCCCATCAGGTAAGAAGGTTAATCCTGCAAATGTTCCTCCTAATTGAAAACTACCGAGTGGTACATCCACACCTACAGTATCGCCAGGGATTATACCTCCTAAAAGATTAGTAACTTGATTAAAACAAACACTGTCTTCAATTGGTCCTGTGGCGGAAAATAAAGGTGTTGTACTAATTCTAATTTTAGCGCTCATTGAGGTATTATGAGGATAAGTATCAGTTATGTTTAAACTAACGAAAATTCCGTTTTGACCATTTGGAACATACCAAATACTATCATTATTTGGACCAACTTGGCCATCGCTAAAATTCCACAAGTAATCAATATTTGTAAGTGTTTGAGAATAACCACTACCAGTATTTTCAAAAGAATAAGGGAAAATTGGTTTAGCAACTAATAGAACGGAATCACCTTGACAAATATCAACATATCCAGTATCTAAAGGAAACATGTTGTTTGTAGTTGAAGTGTTCACAAAAGCTTCCATATGCATTTCAATATCTTGAGAAGGAGAAATACATCTTATATTTGCGTCCCAACCCGTTCCTTGATTACTCCCATCAGAAACAAAAACAAAAGTCAAACAACCAGAAGTATTTGCCCAAGAAGCAGTATGAGAAAAACCTGTTGGAGCATTCGAACTATTGTAAGCCCCAAGCAAAGGAGAGTTCGCGTCTGGTCCGTCATAAACATAGAGTGTATCACTACTATGAACATTCCAAGTTAATCCTGTTGCATTTCCAAATGATCCTATAATTTTTAGTCCACCAGCTGTCAAGTCTGGACAAACAGTGAAAGTTTCGTTACTATTTGGAGAATAATCTGCAGCACCACCATCATCTACAAAGTTTGCAGTGAGTACATTGTAATTTGCACAATTCAAAGGGTTAGTTTGTAAATAATCAGGGTCTGTAATGCTTAATTGTCCATAAACTAGAGTAGAGAACAATAAAAATGTGAATAAACTATATAATGTTTTCATACTTATTTAATTTGAGTGATTAAATTTTTAGGACGTACAATAACCATTTTATTGGTTCCTTTGAATTTGTAGTATTGGTATCGACCATCAATTAGTTCTAACCCCAAACTAATATAAGTATGTTGTAAATTTGGGTCTTTATCGATTTCTCCGTCGAAAACAAGGTCTTTACCCTTTTCAGTTGGTATTTCACCTATAGAAATTCCAACTTCTAATGCATGATTAAGAATTTTGTATTCTTCAGGATCGGTATTTTGAAGGTTAGTAAGTTCTTCAGCCGAATATTTTTCTAATAATCGGGAGTCGTGGTTTTCTTGTGAGTAGCCTATGAAGGTTAAAGAGAACAGAAAACAAATCATAATCGTTTTTAACATAACTGGTTTTTTTTTATAAGACGTGATAGCATAGCTAAGGTTGCATTCGTGTAAATGTAAGATTTTATTGATTAAGATTGAAATTTATTTCAATCTCTAAAAAGTACTTTTTGGAAGAATAGAATTTCTTTTTCAGAACCGCCTGGCTATAAAATAGAGTACTATTTTTTAGTTAAATTATTTATTTTGAAGTGTGAAGTCCTTTAGAGAAGGGTAAAGTAAAAGAATACATCAAGATAAGTTTAACTACCTAAACTCATTTTAATCAATGGTTTACTTATTTTCACATTCAACAATCCCGAAATCCTTTTTTTTCTCTCCATTCGCAGGAAAAAGCACTAATTCTTTTGATTTCAAATCATATTCGGCCAGATAATATTCATTTCGCCAGTTTTCATACTCTTCAATTGGTAAATAATTGTTTTCGTCTTTAAATGGATCGTCATCAATAATAAAAAACACTTCGTCTTTATAGTTAGCGTACTTTTCATCTGTGAAGAATGATATATTAGACCTTTCTGTTAATTGGTAATTTCCAAAAATGTCACAAATTGCATTTTGCATAACTTCAATATTAATAGAATCAATTACTACAAATACTCTTTGTATTCGACGATCTATTGAGTCTATTAAGACTACTTTAAAATCATTGGTAAGGTTATCAGCGTTCTCTAAGGTATCTATATTTTGATGAATAGAGTTATCTTCAAATTTACCTGAACTGTTTTCATTTTTATTAATTGAGGAATCACAAGAAAGGAAAGCAAGTGAAACAATAAATAGAATCATAAAATGGTACTGAAGAATTGATTTCATAATTAAAGTTTAATTGTGAAAATAAATTTTTAAGGTACTTATCATTATCTACCACCAAGATGACATCGCACTCCCTAAATTTCCCAGTGTATTAAAAATCCACTGGAATAATGATTTTATTCTTTTAAGAATTTGTTTCATAATTTAAATTCTTAAATACCTACTAGGTAAAAGTTTCTTTCTTTACAAGAAAATAAAAATAATTGCAATTTAACTTTTTACACTTCAATTATTTCATTAACTTATATATAAACATAACATCAATTGTTGTGTTTTTTAAAAAGAAAATAATTTCGAAAATTGATGATAATTAAAATAAAGTTGTTACTTTTGATTATAATATTGTCAATAGAATGTTTAAAATAATATCAAAATGACGAATTTACAAAAAGGAGATACAGCTCCAACATTTACAGCGAAGGACCAAAACGGAAAAGAGATTTCACTTTCTGATTATAAAGGAAGGAAAGTAGCTTTATATTTCTACCCGAAAGACATGACACCAGGATGTACAAATCAAGCGTGTAATTTGAGAGACAACTATTCCGCACTAGGTAAAGAGGATGTTGTTATTTTAGGAGTGAGTCCAGATGCTGAAGCACGTCACCAAAAATTCATTGACAAATATGATTTGCCGTTTCCTTTAATTGCAGATACCGAGCATGAAGTTATAAATGCTTATGGAATTTGGGGGCCGAAAAAATTCATGGGAAAAGAATACGATGGATTACACAGAACTACTTTTTTAATTAACGAAGAAGGAAAAATTCATGATGTGATTAAAAAGCCCAAAACTAAGGCGCACGCGGAAGAAATATTAAAAAGTTTTGAAGCTGAGTAAATAAGTAGTAGGTCTTGATAATCAGGATAATATAATTGATAAAAAAGAATAGAAACCAACCAAATCATAACAATTTTATCAGGACGTAAAAAGATTACGTTCTGCACACCTAAATTTGCTAAAAATAAACGATATGGCAGAAGTTAAGAAAACAAAAGAAAAATCAAAAGTAAACGAAGACAAGCTAAAAGCGCTTCAACTTACGATGGACAAAATGGACAAAACCTACGGGAAAGGGTCTGTAATGAAATTAGGAGATAGCGCTGTAGTTGATGTAGAATCAATTTCATCTGGATCTGTTACATTAGATATTGCACTTGGTGTTGGTGGTTATCCAAAAGGTCGTGTAATTGAAATATATGGTCCTGAGTCATCAGGGAAAACAACATTGACAATTCATGCTATTGCTGAAGTTCAAAAAGCAGGTGGTATTGCTGCATTTATTGATGCAGAGCATGCCTTTGATCAATTTTACGCGAAGAGTTTAGGAGTTGATACAGATAATCTAATTATCTCTCAACCAGACAATGGAGAGCAAGCATTAGAAATTGCGGATAACTTGATTCGTTCAGGTGCTATCGATTTATTAATTGTCGATTCAGTAGCTGCACTTACACCAAAGGCAGAGATCGAAGGAGAAATGGGAGACAGTCAGATGGGACTTCAAGCACGTTTAATGTCTAAAGCATTGCGTAAATTGACTGGATCTATCCACAAAACTGGAACTTGTTGTATTTTCATTAACCAATTAAGAGATAAAATTGGTGTAATGTTCGGAAATCCAGAAACAACTACGGGAGGTAACGCATTGAAATTTTATTCTTCTGTACGTGTTGATATTCGTCGTTCAAGTCAAATTAAAGATGGGGACGAAGTAATTGGTAACCGTACAAAAGTGAAAATTGTTAAAAATAAAGTAGCTCCTCCATTTAGAAAAGCAGAGTTTGACATCATGTATGGTAAAGGAATTTCTAAAGTTGGAGAAATCCTAGATATTGGTGTCGATTTAGACATCATAAAGAAAAGTGGTTCTTGGTTCTCATACGGAGAAACACGTTTAGGACAAGGACGAGATGCAGTAAAACAAATCATTGCAGATAACGATGAGATGATGATTGAGTTAGAACAAAAAATTAAAGAAGCTCTTGATGCTCAAAAGGCACAAGCGTAATTGCATATCGTTTATGTGAGAGGTGTGGAGCAATCCACACCTTTTTTGTTTACGTTAAGTTAGAAATACTACTTGAAATTAAATGGATAATTCATAAGTTAGCTCTTTAAACTATTATAGAAAAACATGAGTGAAAAAATATACGGGGTAGTAGGTTGTGGTTGGTTAGGTCTTCCAATGGCGAAAAAATGGATTCAAGAACAAAAAACTGTTCAAGGATCAACAACTTCAAAAGACAAAATTGAGAAGTTGGAGAAAGAAGGAATTGTTGGACATATTTTGGATAGCGAAAAGACCAATGAGGAAATAAAATGGCTTTCTGAGTTAGACTATATTTTGTTGAATATTCCACCGTCAAATTTGAAGGAAGAATATGGCAATTTTATGATGAAAATTGTGAAGCAATTGAAACCAACAGCGAAAATAGTTTTCATTAGTTCAACTTCTGTTTATGCGAATAATAATCAAGAAGTCACTGAAGAAGCTGAACTCGAAGGAACCCGAAGGAATTCGGCATACATCATTAATGCTGAAAAAGCGTTGGAAGACTTTGCAAAAGACAGGTTGACTATTGTTCGATTTTCAGGATTGGTTGGTGGAGATAGAAATCCTGCAAAATACATGACAGGAAGAACAATTTCTGGTGGTGAGGAACCGGTAAACTTAATTCACCAAGAAGATTGTATGGGAATTATAGAACATATTATCGAGAATTCAATCTGGGGTAAAATTTTCAATGGATCTGCTGAAATGCATCCGTCAAAAGAGGAATATTACACCTTCGCAGCGAAAAAATTGAATATTGAACCGCCTACTTTCGATGAGAAAAATAAAGATTATAAAATTATTGATGGAAGTAAGATAACGGAGAAATTTAGGTATGAATATCAGCATAAGGATCCTTTTGATTTTCCTATGAAAAGATAATTTATATAAGGTTTCGAAAATCAGTAAAGACGTTATTAAGAAAAACGCTTGTCTATTATATCAGTAAAGAGAGGTTAGTGCGCACATCCCTCTTTGGAGAGGGAACTAGGGAGAGGATCAAATAGTTTAACTAAAGTTTCCAAGTCAGATATTAATAATGGATTGACAACAAAAATGGTTTTGTAAGGTATTCTCAAATATGCTTCCTTTCATATGAAATTTTAATAAATTCATCAAATTTAAACAGTCCTCCCCCTTAATCCCCCTCCGAAGGGGGAGGCGTTCATTAACAACAGTTTAAAGGTTAATCGCAAGTTAATTATAGTCTAACATACATTCCATTACTTAAGAAATAAATAGAAGTGCATATTCAAAAAACTAAAAATAGAAGTACACAAAATGCTTCGAGGTATCCGCAACCAATTGATAAATTCCAATCACAAACACACAACTCGCTACAATTTGTATTGCAAAAGGTGTTTTAGAGAATCGATCTTCTAACCATGTTTCACTTCTTTCTGGAAGCCAATGAAGAATCAATCCTAAAACCAAAATAATCAATGGAATTGAGAAAGTAGTACACATCAAGAGGAAGGCGTCCATATTCCATTGAAATTTAGAAACCATGTGGTTGAAATAATCGAAAGGTTCGGATTTTCCCTCCACCCTAAACCAGATTCTAGCGATGGTCATAAATGTAAATGTGGAGAATATTTTCCAAATCCGAACTAACCAATGATTTGAATTTTCATAAGGTGAAATTTTCTTCCAATGATTATAAAACACCAAACCTAATCCATTGAGCGCTCCCCAAATCAGATAGTTTTGGTTTGGATTATGCCAAAGTCCTCCCACAACCATAGTAATCAACAAGTTCATGTCGCGATAAATGATCTTTTTAGCATGTGGAAATAGCCACAGAATGGTAAAGTAAATTGCGATAAAAGCCAGCAAAACATACAATAACCAAAACCATTTCGTGAAGAAAAACAGGAATAAAAATATAATAGAAATCGTTGTTATTGATGCTAATCCACCTGTTCTGTTTCCTCCTAGCGGAATATATAAATAGCTTTTCCACCATTTACCAAGTGAAATATGCCATCTTCTCCAAAACTCGGCTGTGTTCAAGGATTTATAGGGCGAATTGAAGTTCTTCATTAATTTGAATCCCATCAATCTGGCTACTCCAGTGGCCATATCGGTATAACCAGAAAAGTCTCCATAAATTTGTAAAGAATATGCAAAAATGGCTACTAAACTCACAAATCCGGGGTAAGATTCTGGTGAATCAACAATTTTGTCAATAAAATGAACAGCGATATAATCTGCAAGAACCAACTTCTTGAATATCCCTTTTAGTATTTGAAATATGGCCCACCCAAATTCTTCTTTATTTAATGAATAAGGTTTACTGATTTGTGGAACAAACTCTTTTGCTCTCACAATTGGGCCTAAAATTAAATGCGGGAAAAAAGAAATAAAGAATGAATAATGAAAAACGTTTTTAATTGGTGGAACTTCTTTTCGGTAAACATCAACGATATACCCGATTGAGCTAAAAGTAAAGAATGAAACTCCCGCTGGAAGAAGTAATCGCCCAAAAATATCGTTTGCACCATAAGAACTAAATCCATTTTTAAAATAGGAAATCATGTTGAAAACCTCGTAATTCGTATGGAAAAAGTCGTTGAATGAAGTGGTAAAGAAATAAGCGTATTTGAAATAAGCCAATACAAATACATTCAAGATTACGCCAATAGCCAAAATAAATTTCCTTGAAGATTGTTTGGTTTGAGCGGCTATCAAATGACCAAAACTATAATTTGAGGCCAAAGCAAAAACTAGAATAAAAACAGAAAGTCCAGACGTTTTATAGTAAAAGAATAAACTAATTGCTGTGAGATAAATACTTCGAACAAGCTTGTTCTTGTGAAGGAATGAAAAGAAAATCATTACCACCAAAAAGAACAACCAGAAATCTAACCTTGAAAAGGTTAAATCCACAGGATTCAAAGAAAAAACGTCCAGCAGGCGTTGCATTTAGTTTTTATTTAAAATTGTTACCGGAGGTTTATTCTCCATTTGCTCTATCCATTTCAAAAAGGCTTCAAAAAATAAATCGCCTTTAAGGTGATAACCACCTACCGAAAAATGAACTAAATCGGATTTCATTAATTTGTTGGTTGACCAAGTTTTTGACGAACCCAATTCACCCATAATTCCATATAAATCCCAAACAGGAATCTCATATTTTTTAGCTAGCTCAATAATTACAGTTCTTTCTCTATCAATATTTTTATTCAAATACCTTCTTTTGTAATAGGAGTCATTGGGCACAGTCAAAAGAATCGCACAATCGGGATTTGCAAGCAATACTTTTTTCATCATTGCTTCCAGGTTCTTTTTATAAACTTGGGGATCAAAATCATCATAAGGGACATTGGCATCATTTGTTCCTACAGAAAAAGCGAAAAAATCTGGTGGAGCTTGAGATAATTGTTCCGTAAAATTCTCATTTTCTAAATAAGTATATAATCCAGCACCGTTAATTCCAATTGCCGTATATGAAATTCCAGGATGATTATTCATGAGTTGAAATCCATAAATATAAAGCGCTTCATTTCTTACCGAATCAGACAACAAACTATCAGCAATTTTGATAAACTCAACATCAAAAGTGGTAAATTCCTTTTTGAAATAAGTATCTGTAAACCCAAGTAGTTCATTCGTAAACTGACGAATTATCGGATTTTTAACTGAATTGTATTTAATTTCATAAGGCATTTCCCCCTTGTTATGATAAACGCGAATGTGATCAATCGGAGAGTTTTCATTATCTCCTTTGTATCTAAATGACAAATCAATTTTTGAATCTGTACAAGCAATTGCGGCTCCTAGCAATCCATAATGAACAGAATCCGGCCTGTGAATTACAGATCTATAACCTTTCCATTCATTATTTGATGTAAAAGCATAATTCCATGGATTATTTGTTCTTGCCATTTTAAAAGGAAAAACAAAAGCCCTTTCTCCAGGTAAATCATCCCAATAATTTAATAAGTATTCGCGCATATCATTAGTATAAATATCTGCTTGAATATGCGACCCTCCAATATGATAAAAATTTAACTTTCCTTTCTTCGTTTTTACCATTTGTTGAAGTTCAAAAAACAACTTTTCAAACGTCGGACTTTCTTTGGTATAAAACTGATAGTTGTTTTTATCAAATTGTATGAAAGGATATTGGTTTTGAACAGAAGTGTCGATAATTCCGAATAAATCATCATTCAAATAACCATTCAATGAATCGCTGTCTTTGCTCAATAATGATTGAGTGATTGAATCAAGCTTTTCCGACATGGATAAAGAGTCATTTTCAACTAAATCGGGCTCTTGTCCAAATAAATTGAACATTAAAAATACAAACGTAACAGATAATCTAATTTTATTTTGAATCATTGATTTTGGATAATTTATTATAAGATGTCATGAAGGCATCATAAAACTTTTGTGTTGAAATACTTGCTCCTTTCAAGGTGAAATGCACATGGTCTTGACTTGCTAAACCGTTTTCAACCCAAGCAGCCATTGCATCTTCTCCTCCCATTGCGGCGTACATATCAAAATATGCTCCACCAATTTCTTTGGTCATTTTACGAAGTTCGTCAACATAAAACGGAAGCAAAGGATAAGTTCTGTACTCTTCTTCAATAAGCGTTGACATGTCGCTAGGGCCAATCACAATAATCATTGCGTTTGGTCTTAATCGTTTTATCACGTTTAATTGTCCTTTAAAATAACCTACTACTTGAGAAACATCCGTAGAATCCTTAATGTAAGGAACCGCATTCCCTCCATATTGCATGATGAATAATTCTACATTTTGATCGTCATAAATTTGCTTTGCCAAACTGTTGTCAATTTTCCCAAAAAAAGTACCACTTGATCCTCTCATGGCGATATTGTCAACCTGTAAACCGCTAATTCCATCTAAAGTATAACCCAACACATTTGGACTCATTTTAGCAGAATATTCAAACTTTATTTTTCCAACTTGACCAGGGAAAGTGTATTTCAACTTATGGTATTTTCCATCTGGAATCAAGGAATCTGTTTTTACCAATACATCATTGTCATAAATTTTCACCTCACATTTAGCAAAAGCATCGGAATAATGTAAAGTGATACTTTGATAACTTTTTGCTTTGCTGTAACCCAATCTTCCTGGTTCAACTTCCATCCAAGCGCTAACAATTTCCAGACTGTCGCGATTTACAGAATCTCCAAATTCAGGGGTAAATCTCCCAACAGAATTCATGATTCCATATCTTTTATTGGACAACTTTTCTCCTCCGAAGTTTGTAAATCGTTGGAAATTATCTGAAACAGTTTGTGTGTAAGTTATCGTTTCGTAAACATTAACAGCGGGAATGAATCCGGGACCATTACCACCAAATTGAGTTTGTAATCTTTGCCTCAAAAATGCGGTAACTCGATCACCTTCAATTTGTGAATCTCCGTAATGCAAAATTCTAATTTTACCTGTTCCAATAGAATTCAACTGTTTAAAGAAAGCTGTGAATTTTTCTTTTCCATTTTCAGAATAAGCCAACAAATCTTCATCAGTAATTTTGTAGTTTTTCACATTGCCTAATGAATCTTCCTTTAAATCAACCATTGATGTGTCAACATCTACAAAAAGTGAATCTACATTGACTTCATTTCGCTTTTCATTCTTTAAAAGTTTGGATTGAGACAAAAAGCGGAATTCATAACCAAAAAAATCTTTTCTGCCTGAAGGAACTGCAAAAGTGACTATCCCCAAAATAATTAGGCATACTAAAATAAACAAGACAATATGAAAAGGTTTAATCTCTTTTTGCATCGCATACAAATGTAGTCAAGAAGTTGTTTATTGAACTGAACGCTTATTTAATTTTCAAAAATTTTCTACTGATTATTTAAATTAAATTTGATTTATTTCTTGTAACTCTTTATTAATCGGCATTCTTAGACCTCTATATTTTTATTAATTTCAGAATAGGTGATTAATCTGATTTTATGTAATTTAGATGCAATGAAACACCTACTTGTAATCATATTACTTATTGTTGGCTTTCAACTTAATGCTTCGCACATAGTTGGAGGTGAGATGTATTATGATTGTTTAGGTAATGATCAATACCGCGTTACCATTAAGGTTTATCGCGATTGCAATAGTAATGGGGCCGATTTTGACACGCCATTATATTTAGGTATTTTCAATAAAGCAACAAATGCGCGAATTCGAACGGAATCTGTTGGTTTTCCCGGAAGTGTTAATCTTCCCGTTATTTTTAGCAATCCATGCGTAACACCTCCAACAGACATTTGTGTTCAAGAAGCTGTTTATCAAAAGGTAATATCACTACCTTCAACGCCAGATGGCTACATTTTGGCCTATGAAAGATGTTGTCGTGGTCCTGGAATAATTAATTTAATGTCTCCGGCTGCTGAAGGTTTAACACTCACTTCGGAAGTGCCGGGCTCATCAAGTGGGGTTATTTGTAATAGTAGTCCTCGTTTTCAGAATTATCCTCCACTTTTATTATGTAATAATGACATTTTGAATTTTGACCACAGTGCAACTGACCCTGATGGAGATGTTTTAGAATATGAACTGTGTACTCCTCTACATGGTGGTTCTAGTGCTAATCCAGCACCTAATCCACCTAATTTACCTCCATATTCCAATGTCGTTTGGGAAAATGGTTTTACTGAAACTACACCTTTTGGGGCTAACGGACCAATATCAATTGACCAAAATACGGGACAATTAATTGCTGCTCCCGATTTGATTGGGAAATTTGTTGTTGGTGTTTGTGTAAAAGAATACAGAAACGGAGTTTTGATCGGTAGTACAAAAAGAGATTTCTTATTTACTGTGTTTAATTGTGATATTTCCGCAGCTGCAGAGATAGTAGCACAAGTGGATTTATCCACATACGTTGGCGAGTGTGGAGGTTTGACTATTGAATTTGAAAACAATAGTTACGGAGGTACAAATTATTTGTGGGATTTCGGTGTACCAAGTGATCCTAATGCCAATAGCACACAATTTGAGCCAACATATACTTTTCCATCAGATGGAACTTATGATGTGACCTTATATTTGAATCCAGGTTGGCCTTGTTCTGACTCTTCAGTTCAAACTTTTACTGTTTTCGATGGTATAAATGTGAGTTTTGAACCTCCCAAAGATCAATGCGTCGATGGGAATTCTTTCGATTTTGTAGGAGAAGGAGATTATGATGTTGGGGCAACTTTTGAATGGGATTTTGGAATTGACGCAACGCCTAATCAAAGTACAACCGAGGATGTTGTTGGAGTAGTTTATGCCGTTCCAGGTGTTTACCCTGTTACCTACACGGTAAATTGGAATTCTTGTGTGGGAACTTATGTGGATACAATAGAAGTACATGCTCAACCAATAATTAATTTTGGATTTGAACCTAAGCTTTTTTGTGCTCCCGGTGAAGTTCAATTTTTAGATAGCTGTATTACAACTTCTGATATGGTTTATTTATGGGATTTTGGGGATGGTTCAACTTCAACCCAAGCAAACCCAATCCATATTTATGAAAATCCAGGCTATTATGATGTATCGTTAATCATGATGACAACTGAAGGTTGTATTGATACTTTGGACTTAACAAAGCATAAACTAATTCAAGTTTTTCCTCGGCCTATTGCTGATTTTACAGTTACACCACCTGTAACAAATGTATTTGAAACGGAATTTTTTATTAGTGATCAAAGTATAGACAGTGAACAGCATTTTTATCAACTTACACCCACGGTTGATACTACAAAAAGAAATTTAAGTTATCAGTATATTGAAGGAGGTTATCATCATATATATCAAGTAGTAACTAATGAGTTTGGTTGTAAAGATACTGCCCACAACCAAGTTTATGTAGAGCCTCAAACTACTATGTATGTCCCTACTGCATTCACTCCTGATAATGATTCATACAATGGGATTTTCTTACCAATTATATTGGACGTAACCAATTACCAATTTGAAATTTATAACCGTTGGGGGAATAAAATTTTTGAAACAGACAATACTAAAGAAGGCTGGGATGGAACTTTTCAAGGTAAAATGGCACCTGATGGAGTTTATGTTTGGAGAATTAAATACAGGAATCACCGTCAAATTTTCCACGAACATCAAGGACATTTTAGTTTGTTGAGGTAGTTGGAAAGTTTGGTTACTCCAAAAACAACATCGCTGCGATATGTATTCAAAAGCACAAAAAAAGAAAACTCTATTAGTCTATATAGGCTTCGCTCTCCAACAAGATCCTTCAATCAATATAAATCTGTAATTTATATCGATCAAAGGATGACATCTCAAGTGTGTGTTTTGGATGAAAAAAGGGGATAAAAAACCTGACGCGCAGCATCAGGTTTTTTATCCCCTTTTTTCAAAAGATCATTCCATGATAATTGTCATCCCTTGTGAAAATTCTTTTATCAACTTGTTGTAAAAGAATTTTTATGAGGGATCTTGCTAGTTTTAGAGTTGGGTTATTTAGAAATGAGCTTACGCAAAATACTAAAAATACATTTTACTCTTGTGTAGAGTCATTTGTTTTTTGAGAATGCAAGTTTTTGTTTGGCTTGTTTAGAATAAATTTCATAACTTAATTGGTATGAAAACCATCAAATCATATTATGTATATATAATTACTAATAGAAATAATAAAACTCTTTATGTTGGAGTTACAAATAATTTGGCGAGGCGTATTTTTGAACATAAAACTAAAATAAATAAAGGTTTCACTTCGAAATATAATATTAATAAGTTAGTCTATTATGAAACATTTAGCTTGGTTATCGATGCAATAAAAAGAGAAAAACAATTGAAGCGTTTATCTCGTGTAAATAAAGAAGAAATAATTAATCATGTGAATTCTGATTGGAAGGAGTTAAAGCCGCCGATTCATATTTGGTCTAATCGTTAAACGAAAATATTCTACTCTAAAAACAACATCGCTGCGATATGATCTGCTTGTAATTTACCTTTTTCAGTTAAAATTATCCTTCCTTCTTCTTCAATGATTAAATCAAATTCTTTGAAGGACTCTAATTGTTTATAGAATTCTTTTGAAGGACAATGTTTGAATGACAGTGATTCTAAATTTACTCCCCATTTCGTTCTCAATCCAGTTAAAAGTAATTCGTTAAACCTATCTTTTGGGGTTAAGATCTCTTCCTCATAATAAATGGTGTTTTCAGTAATTCCTTTGATGTATTTTGGATTGTTGGCAACATTCCACCTCCTGCTTTCTCCATCAAATGAATGTGCTGAAGGTCCAATACCTAGATAATGTATTCCTTTCCAATAATTGGAATTGTGTTTTGAATAGGCTTCTTCTTTAGCGAAATTAGAAATCTCATATTGCTGATAACCTGATGATTTCATTTTACTAATCAACAATTCAAACTGGTCGGATTGGTTATCTTCACTCACTTCAGGTAATTCACCTTTTTCGATTAACTTATGAAGCGCTGTTTGTTTTTCAACTGTAAGACAATAGGCCGAAATATGATCTGGTCCTAATTTCACTAGTTTTTCAATATTGTATTCCCAATCAAATTTCGTTCTATTGGGTAAACCATAAATTAAATCTACTGTTAAAGAAAAACCATGTTCTTTTGCTAATCTTACTGCACTTTCAGATTCTTCGGCTGTATGTGCGCGATTCATCCAGTCTAAGTCTTCTTGTAAAAATGATTGGAGTCCAATACTTAATCGATTCACACCTGCGTTTTTCCACATCAACAGTTGTTCAATCGAGATATCGTCTGGATTAGCTTCTAAAGTAAATTCGATTTCCGATTCAATTCGGTAGTTTTGATAAACTGTATCTACAATTAATTTCAATTCTTCTTTGCTTAATAAAGAAGGCGTTCCACCACCAAAATAAAGCGTTGAAACTTTTTGTTTGCCTAAATAAGCTACACGACTTTCTAATTCTTTTACAATTGAATGGATCATTTTCTCGCGATAAGCGGAAAAAGTAGTACTAAAATGAAAGTCACAATATGTGCATTTTTGCTTACAAAAAGGAATATGAATATAGAGTCCAGCCATTTTTCAAAGGTACATTTATTTTAAAGGAAATAGATATTATAATGTAACTGTTACCACGAGATCCGACAGCTGTACGGATTTATCTCATGGTCTAATTTTACAACAGCGAAAGTAAGTTCCGCCATATCTTCCAGTTGTTACTTTTAGATCTATTCGGTAATGAAAAACCATCCAGACATATAAAAAAAACTGTGACCATCCTAATTAAAATCCGTGATTATCGGTGAGTTATTAAAGCGTAAAATACCTACTTCACACTAATCTTCTTCGAAACACTCTTTTCTGAGTTCCTAACATTCACAATATACATTCCAGCAGAAAGATGAGGTTTAGAAATAATCAAATAATTAGTTTTGACTTCATAGGTTCCAATAATTTGACCTGTTAATGCTACTAAAGTAACTGTTTTTTGACCTTCTAAATCCATTTCAACTTTGAAGTTTCCATCTGAAGGATTTGGGAATATTTTGAATTCTTTTTCTTCAACTTTTCCTTGGGTACAGAAATCATAGGCTATTTCAAATCCAAAATTAGCCTCGGCTTCCGAAAGAGTTGCAACGATTTCTCCACTCACTTTATTCGTTAAAGTCATGCTTCCTGTATAATTGCATTGATTATGTATTGCTCCTTCTACTCCGTCACCATAAGAATCTTTCAATACAAGTTGGTAACAACCATTCGGTAGACAAAATTCTTCAGTAACTAAATTTGCTGCATTAGCGGAAATATAATCGTCTCCAGAATACAGGATTGCTCCGTTTTCATCCTTCAATTCCCAAGACACTTCATCAGCATAACAACCTAAATAAAATTCAAAATCAAGCAGTGTTCCATTGGGTGCAGCAAAATAGCTGAGGTTCATTTGATTATCACTCATGTCTTGGTCTGCGTTACCATTAGGATTAACAATGTTAACTTCAATCGTATTTTCACCATCCATTTGAAGAATTAAAGGTAATTCAATTGTGGTGTAAGAATAAAGAGATAAACTTCCGGACCAATTCAAGGTCTGAACTGGAGCATTGTTGTAAGAATATTTTATCTCAAATGATGTTACAGTTACATCTCCATTATTCACAACCTTAACTCTTGGTGTATTAGATTCTTCACATGTTTGTCCTTCCACTCCGTAAAGGTTCTGAACGGAAATATTATAATCTAAAGGAGTATTGTAAGGATCATACCCTAAAATATCTTCTGAACCAGAACTTGTAGGGTCTAGCCAATGTTTTAATTGACTTGAGTTTTCACTTCCCAAAGGCTCCCAAGAATTATGCACTCTTCCGTAGTAATCCTGATCAAGAGAAGTTGGGCTACAACTTGCATTTCCTCCCCAAAGTTGACCAATAATTTGACCATCTTGATTGAACAATGGCGACCCTGACGAACCCCATTGAGTAGTTGTATTTCTATCCCAAATCACTCTCCATGTGCTATTTGCTTCTGTGGATCCCATTGCCTGAATTGCAATAGCTGGGTCATCATCAATTGAAATTTTCTTGATATCACCGGTTGGATGATGAATACTGTAAGACGATTGGGGAGGTGTATCTCCTCTGTCCCAACCAGCATAATAAGGGGAATATGATTCAGGAACTTTCCCATTTTCTAAACCACCCGTAATTTCAACCAATAAAAAATCTGATGGAACACGTCTTGCTCTTTCAATTGATCCAGATAAAGATTGAAAACTTGGAGATGAAGCAGGATTATTACAATCAGGTGATTGCCAATTAAATCTGAAAATCCAATTTGGAATATCACTATTCACACTAGCGAAAGTACAATGGTTTGCTGTTAGAACGTATGGTTTTCCATCAAATTGAGTGTTGTTGATTAATGCGCCGGTACAAAATCCGCTACTTCCTACAACAATCATCAATGTGCTATTTCGCTGACTTGCATAAGGAGCACCATCAGGACAGTTTACATTCATATTGCAACTTGCAGAAGTACCAAAAGCTTTAGTCTGATATTCTCTTGCTGTTCTGTATCCGTGTGTAACCTTTGAAATTTCAACGTTTCCAATAGTTTCACTGTTTCGTGCGGGAACAAAATATTCAACGTAAACCGTGTTTCCTGGAACTAATTCGGTCCCTAGTTGTCCTTTGTAAATATGATTTTGAATGAATTTGCCAAGAATAAAACTTTTGTCAGGATTGTAAATGTATAATTCATTTCCTTCAGGAATAGTGGTGTTAGAAAAAGTTAGATTTATAGTTTGAGCTTGATCAGAGGTGATTTTTAAAATTCCAATTTTATCTCCCTTTGAATTTGCCCGCCATATCGCTGAAGTCAATAAATTAATTGAAGTTGAATTATTAATTCCAAATCTCCAAGGACCATTTTTGAGAGAATCATTGATCTTATCTTCTGCTCTCAATTTCTCTACATCTGGCTTGTCAAAGTAAAAAGTTGGAATTTCTGTATCCGTTTTAATGAAATAATTATATCCATTAGGTTCACCTCCATCCCCTTGTTGTGCAAAAGCGACGAGTGAAAAAAGAAATATGAAGGAAATTAAAATCGTTTTCATTGTAAAAAATTATACAGTGCTAATCTAAAAATGTGACGCTAAATTACGAATAAATCAACATATTAATAATTGATTATTTACCTAAAATCGGCTTATGTTAATCGGTCTGCAATAAACTACTTTGCAAATATCATGCAATAGGATAATGATTTCAGATTGTAAATGGTTGCCTTTCAATATTTCGATCATTAAGAAATAACACACTTTAGCATCTCTTTATTCATTCTGTTCTAATATTTCAGTAATTTTAGAACTCGAAATACATGAAAATTAAACAAATATTGGATTAATTATCTTAGAAATATTGTTGACTAAAATCGTTTTAATTATGCTGAAGTTACCTCTTATATTATTGACTATTCTTACTTCCATTTCTTTTTCCTTCTCACAATTTGAAGTTGCAAAAGGAGAGTATCCGTTTAACAAAATTGTAGAATGGCCAGGTCAAGGTTCGATTCTATTGGCTGAAGACCCAACGGGTTCAAAAAAAGAGATTTTCATTAATTTCTTTAATAATGAGGGCGAAACGCAATGGTCAAAAAGTATATATCCTAAAACGGAAAGTTCTAAATTAATTGTTTCTGGGAAGTCAGAATATTTCTACTTTGTTGACAATTTCGAACACGAGAATAATTTTATTTATTATGCCCAATTGAATCAAAGTGGGGGAGTTGTTTCAACTAAAATAGATCTTTTGAAAGTAATTCGAGAGTATGGATATAACGTCACTGATGATATAGAAATAACTGAAGTTGTAAACACACCAAAATCTATCGTTTTCTATTTGCAATTGCCGGTGAAAGGAGAAGGAATCATTGAAAATATTTTCGTTTCTATTACGCACCATAACAATCGACTTTATCATACAAAAGGACCTTCGACAGACATGAAATTACAAAAGAAAGGAATTACTGGTCCAATTTTATTTGCAGGAGCAGATGAGTCAACGATTAATTTTGCTTATGCTTCAAATGAAGAAAGTAAAACGGATGTGAATTTTATTGCTTTCAGTCCAAAAGCTGAACCTATAGCGGATCAATTTATGAAAATTGGCTCTGCTAACGGAATCGTTTCACAGGTTAAATCTTTAAACCTTGATGGGAGTAATTATGTTGAAGATAAATCAAAATTTAATGCAAGAGGTAAAGCTATTTATTATAACAAACAATATTACTATGTAATGAATGATGCCCAAAGCAATTGTCTAAAAATATATGGTTTAAATTCGGCTAGAAAAGTTGAGCAACTAAACGAATGTAGTGGAAGACCAGTTGAAGCACGTAATCCAAATGCTTCAATTTCTTATTTCGAGTTGGATGGTGAATTGTACGTGTCAAGTGAAATTGATGGAAGTTTCAGCGCTTATAAAATTCAAAAAGATGGGGTTTCTACCTTATCCATTTCGAAAAAGGATTTAGAAAAAGTTCAATTAAACCCAAGTTCTTTCAAAATAAAAGATAATACTGCTAATTTTGTGCATCTTATTAAAGGAACTCCGTATTTCACAGACAGTAAAAATATGGAGAAACAGGAGAAAATTATATTTAAGAAATAAGCATGAAGGTTATAGGAATTTGTGGAGGAAGTGGCTCAGGAAAAACAACTTTATTAAACCGTTTGGCAGAATATTATGAGGAATATAGTCCTACGGTTTTCTCCATGGACAATTACTATAAACCTATCGAAGAACAATCTTTAGACACAAATGGAAAAGTGAATTTCGATTTGCCCACTGCTTTAGATAAAGAACGTTTAGTTAAAGATTTAACAAGATTAGTTGGTGGTAAAAGTATTGAAGTTTTTGAATATCAATTCAATGCGGGTAACAATAGAAATGTTTTGATTACACTTGAACCTTCTCCATTATTAATTGTTGAAGGTCTTTTTGTTTTTGAATATGAAGAGGTTCGTGAATTATTAGACTTCAGTATTTTTGTAGATGTAGACCCGGCGATTCAATTGGACAGAAGAATTTACCGAGATCAAGAATCTAGGGGCTATTCCCGTTCTGAAATAATGTATCAATGGGATAATCACGTAATTCCTTGTTATAATTCCTTCCTTGCTCCACATGAAACCAAGGCTGACTTTATATATCACAACGATAGCCGTTCAGAAAATGACTTTCTACGTTTGACAGGAGTTTTAGAACCTATTCTTCCAAAAGGGAAGTAATCTACTCTATATTCTTTGAAAATAGTTAGTTTTGTTTGTAATGGTATCTATTTCACACAAAACTAAATGGTTGTTGCTGGCCCTTATAAGTATAATCTTATCATGGGTTGCTTATTCTGTTTTTTACAATACCGATATTGAGAGCGAACAGGAGCGATTTCAAAATAATTTTTCGGAGTTAGAGAAAACTCAAATTTCTTTCAGGAACACACTATCTAAAGTTATTAATAGTAACACGATAGATCATTTATGGTCTATGGAAGATCTTCAAAAAAGTGAAATTTCAATTCATATTCTTCGCAATGATTCCTTAGTGTACTGGAATTCGAATGAGATTAAAATTGAAAATGAATTATCTGATATAAATAATCATTACGTTGCTAAATTCTCAAATGGCTTCTATTTGGTTGACCAATTTAGAGTGCATGATTTACAGGTTTTTATAAGCAGTAAAATCAAAAATGAGTTCTTTTATGAAAATAATGCCTTAAAAAACAACTTAACTTCAACATTTAAAACCGCAAATGATATAAGCATACAATGGGAAAAAAATGAGGATAATGTTCCTATTTTATCCTCAAAGGATAAACCCTTGTTTTATGTCACTGTTCATGAAGAAAAATCTATTGGCACATATAAACAACTGATAATTTTTAGTCTTTATGCTTTTGGGTTCTTGAGTTTCTTTATTGCACTTACGAAAAGCATCATTCCTTTTGCACGTATGCACAAATGGCTCATTGTAGTTTATCCATTGTTTTTAATCTTTTTGCGCTATCTTTCTATTGAGTTCGGTTGGATAAATTTATTTAGAGAATTTGAACTTTATGATCCCATTTTATATGCCAATAATAGTTTGATTCCCAATTTAGGTAGTTTAATCCTCACACTAATTATTACTGCAATTGTTATTTGGTGGGTCTTATATTTTCTAGGGATTTTAAAGGAGGATACCCGCAGAGGTACGCTGGTGTTGGTAGTTTCTTATTTGTCTTTATTGGTTTTCTCAGCATTAATTAGTTACATATTTGAATCATTAATTATCAATAGTTCCATATCACTGGTGATTGATGAGGTTTTTTCTTTATCACTTTATTCAGTAATTGCTTTGATCATTATTTCGTCTTTGTTCTTAGCATATTATCTTTTAGTTAGGCAAATCAGTATCAAATTAATTCGGTCGAATATTCCGCTTAATCGCCTGGCTATTTTTTGGTTTATCAGTGGAATTATCTTTGTTTTTATTGAAATAGTTTATGTTCAAAAAAATATTTTTAACGCACTTTGGCCCGTTTTATTGAATGCGTTGTTCTTTTATTTAGCCACCAAAAATCACCGATTAAACGCGTTGAAATATCACATTGCTATTGTGATAGTTATTGGGTTTTATGGGGCTGTTATTCTTTTTGAAAACAATGAATCTAACGAGCATCAAAAGAGGGAGTTGTATGCTAATCAGTTGATTACTGATCAAGATCCTAACATGGAAATTGAATATGAATCGACATTGAATAAGTTGATCGAAAATCCGAATTTTAATAAGTTAGTTAGTGAAACAGATCTTTTTTCTACTCCAAATCTTTCAAATGAAATAGAAAATTGTTGTTTCGGAGAATTTTGGGAAAGATATGAAATGAGTTTTTTCTTTTTTCGTCCAGATGGAACACCATTAATGGATTACATTTCCAATCAATCAAAAACCAAAGAAGAAATTGATCATTTAATTGATGTGCATTCTAATAAATCATCAATTGCGAAAGAATTATATTTTGTGAATGATTATTATGACCAAATTAGTTATATCGGGCGAAGAGAGATTACACTTTCAGACAACTCAAAACTTGATTTTTATATAATTTTTAAGTCTAAGAAAATTCCAGAGCAAATTGGTTTTCCTAGGTTGTTGATGAATGAGAAATCATATGCTCTTCAAGATCTAGAAGATTATTCCATAGCGCGATACTCCAATGGAAGATTAGTTATGCGTTTTGGAGATTACAACTATCCTACTAAAATGAGTTTTTTCCAAAAACAATTTGGAACTCAATCTGGTTTTACAACCATTGAAGGAATGAATCATCTCATTTACCAACAAGAAGACGGTCAATCTGCAGTAATTTCAAAACCAGAAAAGCGTTTTATTGAGCAATTAAGTACATTCTCTTATTTGGTGCTTTTCTTTGGTATTTATGCTTCAATTGTTTTATTAATATTCAATTGGTCTTCTATTTTTCCATTAAAATATTGGCAGCTTTCTCTCAAGGTTCAAGTTGTTTTAATTGGAATGGTGGTAGGGTCATTTGTGGTTTTTGCATATGTGGCCATCCAAAATGTAACACGACAATATAGTGTTTACACCACAGATAACCTTAAAGAAAAAATCTATTCAGTGCATATTGAAATTGATCAAAAAATAGGTGAAAAGAAAATTCTAGAACCTTCAATTAATGGAGATTATGTAAATTATATTCTGAAGAAGTTTTCAAATGTTTTTGTAACGGATATTAACTTTTATGGATTAGATGGTAAGTTATTTGCAACTTCTCAACCTAAAATTTATGATAAAGGATTAAGTACTAATCAAATGAATAATAAGGCGTTTTACGCAATGAAATATAATGAAAGAAGTGAGTTTATTCATTTGGAAGAAATAGGAGAACTTTCCTTTTTGTCTGCTTATTTACCGTATAAAAATCATGAGAGAAAGTTATTGGGCTACATCAATCTGCAACATTTTTCAAAGCAAAATGCTTTTGAGAATCAAATGAATGATTTTATTGTTGCGGTAATTAACATTGCTGTTTTACTACTCGTAATTACTGTTGTAGTTGCAATTTTCGTTTCGGGTTGGATTACAGCTCCATTAAGACTGATTCAGCAAAGTTTTAGAAAGGTGGAGCTGGGCAAAGAAAATAAGCCTATTGCTTATACTGGTAATGATGAAATTGGAGCATTGGTAAAAGACTATAACAATAAGCTGATTGAGCTTGAATTGAAAGCGATGCAATTGGCGAAAAGTGAAAGAGAAACTGCTTGGAGAGAAATGGCCAAACAAGTGGCACATGAGATTAAAAATCCATTGACTCCAATGAAGTTGAGCGTGCAGCATTTCCAACGTTCATTTGATGTGAATGACCCTAATGCAAAAGATAAAATGCAGCGCATTGCTAACTCATTAATTGAGCAAATAGATGCATTGACAAAGATTGCTAATGAGTTTTCAAACTTTGCCAAAATGCCAAAAGCCAATGAAGAAGAACTAAATTTGATTCCAATTCTCCATAACATCGTGGACCTTTATTCATCAAACAAAGTGCTCATAGAAGTTATAGTAGACAGAGATAAAGACTGGATAATTTTCGCGGATAAAGATTTAATTATTCGGGTATTTAATAACCTTATAAAAAATGCAATTCAAGCAACTCCAGAGAAAAGTTTAACGCGAATTACGATTGCATTCACCACAGATGAAGATCATTATATTGTCTCAGTTCATGATCAAGGAGCAGGAATTCCAATTGAAATTCAGAAAAAAATGTTCTCACCTAATTTCACGACAAAGACAACCGGGTCGGGCTTAGGATTGGCCATGGTGAAACAAATCATTAACAACCACAATGGGGAGATTTGGTTTGAATCGGATATAGGGAGCGGAACGACTTTTTATATTCGATTGCCGAAGGTTGATTAAGAATTAACTGTTATCATGGGATGAAATCTAGCGACAACAGTGTAGAACCACGACTACCGTGAGATCTTACCTCGTGGTCTGGGTTCAATCTCGTGGTCTGGGCAGAACCAATATTTAACCACAAAAAAAAGTGGAAGCCTTACGACCTCCACTTTCCAAAATATTATATGCATATTACAGTAAGGGTGATTTGCAAATCACCCTTACTGTAATCCAAACCCTTAATGCTTAACCGCGGCTTTAGCAGAAATTAATTCTCTATTCATTCTTGCAATGTTCTCCAAAGAAATTCCTTTTGGACATTCTGCTTCACATGCTCCAGTGTTTGAACAGTTTCCGAAACCTTCTTCATCCATTTGGTGAACCATATCTTGAACACGTTTCTTCGCTTCAACTTTACCTTGTGGTAACAGTGCAAACTGTGAAACTTTCGCAGAAACGAACAACATAGCCGAACTATTTTTACACGCTGCAACACATGCTCCACAACCAATACAAGTTGCTGCATCAAATGCCATATCTGCATCTTCCTTAGGAACAGGAATTGAGTTGGCATCTTGTGTGTTTCCTGAAGTATTTACAGAAACATATGCACCAGACTGTTGGATACGGTCAAATGCGCTTCTGTCAACAACTAAATCTTTAATAATTGGGAATGCCTTAGCTCTAAAAGGCTCAATGTAAATTGTGTCACCATCTTTGAAGCTACGCATGTGCAATTGACAAGTTGTAATTCCTCTATCTGGCCCATGAGGCTCTCCGTTAATATGCAAAGAACACATTCCGCAGATTCCTTCACGACAATCATGATCAAAAGCTACAGGTGTTTCATCTTTTGAGATTAAGTCTTCGTTTAAAACGTCCAGCATTTCAAGGAAAGACATATCTCCAGAGACATCGCTGATTTGATAATCAACCATTTTCCCCTTATCGTTGGAGTTTTGCTGTCTCCATATTTTTAATGTCAAATTCATATCTCTAATTTTTTATGATTTATGAAAGGCGTTCATCACACACTTTCAAATTACATTTATTTGTAGCTTCTAGTTTTAAGTTCAATGTTCTCGTAAACTAGATCTTCTTTGTGAAGGATGGCATCAGCAGGTTTACCTGTGTATTCCCACATAGCAACATATTTGAAGTTCTCATCATCACGCTTAGCTTCACCTTCATCCGATTGTGATTCTTCTCTGAAGTGACCTCCACAAGATTCTTCTCTAAGTAAAGCATCTTTGGCGAACAATTCACCTAACTCTAGATAATCTGCAACTCTTCCAGCTTTAGCTAATTCTTCGTTGAATTCATTTCTTCCTCCAGGAACTTTTACATCTTTCCAGAATTCGTCGCGCAATGCTTGGATTTCTGAAATAGCCTCTGTTAAACCTTGTCTATTACGGGCCATTCCACATTTCTCCCACATAATATGACCTAATCTTCTGTGGAAATTATCCACTGATTTAGTTCCTTTATTATTGATTAAGTGATCTAAACGTTCGATTACTTCTTTCTCAGCATCAGCAAATGCTGGATGATCAGTTGGAATTGTTCCTGTTCGAATATCATTAGATAAGTAATCACCAATTGTGTAAGGCAATACGAAATATCCATCTGCCAATCCTTGCATCAATGCAGAAGCTCCTAAACGGTTAGCTCCGTGATCTGAGAAGTTAGCTTCTCCAATTGCATATAATCCAGGAACAGTTGTCATTAAGTTGTAGTCAACCCAAATTCCACCCATTGTGTAGTGAACTGCAGGATAAATCATCATTGGAGATTCATATGGATTCTCATCAACGATTTTCTCATACATTTGGAAAAGGTTCCCGTATTTATTTGCGATAACTTCTTTTCCTAATTTAGTGACAAGTGCTTGATCATTTTCATTTAAACCTTGTACGTGCGCTGTTTCTTTTCCGTAACGCTCAATCGCAGAAGCGAAATCTAAATATACTGCTTGTCCAGTTTGATTAACACCATATCCAGCATCACAACGCTCTTTAGCCGCACGAGATGCAACATCACGAGGAACTAAGTTACCAAATGCTGGGTAGCGACGCTCTAAATAATAATCTCTTTTATCTTCTGAAAGTTGAGTTGGTTTTAATTGACCAGCTCTAATTGCCTTAACATCTTCCATGTTTTTAGGAACCCAAATACGTCCATCGTTTCTTAAAGATTCCGACATCAACGTTAGTTTCGCTTGTAGTTCACCTGCAACTGGAATACATGTTGGGTGAATTTGAGTGAAACATGGATTTGCAAAATATGCTCCTTTTTTGTGGATCTTCCAAGCTGCAGAAACGTTACTTCCCATTGCATTAGTTGATAAGAAGAATACGTTACCATATCCACCAGAACCAACTACAACAGCATGAGCACTGTGACGTTCAACTTTACCTGTAACTAAATCACGGGCAATAATTCCTCTCGCTTTTCCGTCAACTAAAACAACATCCATCATTTCGTGACGGTTGTACATTTTAATTTTTCCACGACCAATTTGACGATTCATTGCAGAATAAGCTCCTAACAATAATTGTTGTCCTGTTTGACCTTTCGCGTAGAAAGTACGTGATACCAAAACCCCTCCAAAAGAACGGTTATCTAATAATCCACCATAATCACGTGCAAAAGGAACTCCTTGAGCCACACATTGGTCAATAATATTTGCCGAAACTTCAGCCAAACGATAAACGTTAGCCTCTCTAGAACGGTAATCACCACCTTTTACTGTATCATAAAACAAGCGATAGATTGAATCTCCATCTCCTTGATAATTTTTTGCTGCATTGATTCCCCCTTGAGCCGCAATCGAGTGCGCACGTCTTGGTGAATCTTGAAATGCGAATGCTTTTACATTGTATCCTAACTCAGCTAATGTTGCTGCAGCAGATCCTCCAGCTAGTCCAGTTCCTACAACAATTACGTCAATTAAACGCTTGTTTGCTGGGTTAACTAAATTAATATTGTTTTTGTGGTTAGTCCATTTATCTTTTAACGCACCACTTGGTATTTTTGCATCTATATTTGTCATAACCTACTAGTTTAATGTCGTTACATAAAGTACAACTGCAATAAGGATAAATCCTAAAGGAACTGCAATTGAATAAATAACTCCGAATTTTTTTAATCCATCAATGTATTTGTTGTTCTGTCCCATTGATTGGAATGCAGAACCAAAACCGTGCATTAAGTGCAAAGCCAAAAGAACGAAAGCAACGATATATGCGATAACTCTAGCTGGATTTGCAAACTTTGCCAATAACTCTGGATAATATCTGTATTCTCCATGGTGAAGTCCTGATGTATCACCCACGATATATTTTGTGTTGATTTCTGGAAACCAAAAGTCAATAAAGTGAAGCACTAAAAAAGCTAAAATCACCAAACCTGAAATGATCATATTTCTCGACATCCAAGTAGAATTTGCAGAACCATTGAACTTGTTGTAAGAAACCGGTCTAGCTGTTCTATTTCGAATTTCAAGAATGAATCCCATCACGAAGTGAAAAACTACTGCGAAAATCAAAATTGGCTGCGCAAAGAATTGCACCAGTGGATTTGTCCCCATAAAGTGTGATAATTCGTTAAAAGTGTCTGGACTAATAACGGCTGTTATGTTGATAACAAGGTGTTGTAAAAGGAAAATCATAAGGAACAATGCCGATAACGCCATTGCAAATTTCCTTCCTATTGATGATTTAAATAAACCAGATTTGCTCATAATTATTTTTATATTTCTATTATAGATAGCAAAAATAAAGGTTACTTTGATTTATAGCTCATTTTTCACTTATTTATAATTGATATAGATAAGGGTTTTTGATGATAAAGGTTTAACGGGGGTAATTTTGTGTAGATTTGAGCGAAAATTTAGCCATGATTTTTATTAGAAAAAATTGGTTACATCAGAAAAAATCTGATAGTCATTTGGTCTAGAGTTGCAATCTAAAAATTGATTTAAGAGTAAAAAAAGAGATTCTTCGTTGCAATGCTCTGTCAGGAAGACGGATTTAGGAGAGGCGCTATGATTTTTAGTGATGGAGGAATCTCTTTTTTATCCTCAATGGACAGATGATTTCAAAATTAGCTTAATTCTCTAATGATAGGATATTATTAAAAAACTACTCAAACAAAGGACAAGCATTGAACGCTCGTTTTTCTTTTTTACAGCCACTAAATTGCAATGAAATTTCGTGTGTATGGAAATTTCCTCCTCGAATTGCAGAAGTTATATAATCGAAACTATAACCAATTGTAAATTTCTTAATGTTGAGTTTTAAAAACCCTATTAGTGCGTCTGTATTTCTGTATCCAATTCCAACCATGAAATTATCTTGAAAATCTAACATCAAATTAAGATCAAAACTGACTGGTCCAGCAGGAGGGAAACGAACTAAAACGCCAGGTAATAAAGATGTTTTATTGGAAAATGTAAATTTTGTTCCTGCTTGAATTTTAGTATGTAATCTGAATCTTGAAGCATATCCTATATCTTCCCATTTACTTCCTAAAAATTGATCAATAGCTCCACCAATATAGTAGTTTTTCGAATTGTACCAAACTCCAGCGCCGATTAATGGAAACAGCATCTGATTCGATGATTGGGCTACAGCTGGATCAGGGTCGATTGTGGTAACTTGAGTTTGATCGAATGCAAATTGTTGAAGCCCTCCAGACAGTCCAAAACTTATTCGATGATGATCCCCAAGGGGAAAGTGCAAGGCATAAGCTATAGTTAGTGCGAAGTTATTAAAAGGACCGAAAACATCACGTTCTATTTTGGCTCCTAAACCATGAAATGAGTCATAATAATATTTCTTCTTTTTCTTTAAAGGAGCATTAATTGTGAACAAGCCACTTGTTGGAGCGCCATCAAAACCTGCCCATTGTGCACGAACGGCTGTTCTTACTTCTAAACAGTTTTTTACTCCTGCCAAGGCTGGGTTTATTGCAAACTGGTTAAAAGACCATTGCGAATATTGAGTGGTTTGCTGACTCCATCCTGTGAAGGAAAGAATTAAGATTAGAAGTAATGCGAATTTTCTCATCTTACAATTGTAACTGTTCCTTTGAATGGTTCATCGAAGTTATCGTCTCTCAAGTCTATGACATAATAATAACTTCCTGCAGCCAAATTTCTTCCTCCCTGTGTATTTCCATCCCAAAATTTATTAGGTGAATAGCCGGTAGTTTGAAAAACCAATTGGCCCCATCGACTATAAACCTGAATATTACAATTTGGAAAAAATTCTATACCTAAAATCTCCCAGAAGTCATTTATACCATCAGCGTTAGGCGAAAATGTATTGGGAATTTCAAGTCCTTCTTCAACAAAAACGGTCATTTCATCAATTTTGGAACATTTACTGCTACTTGCCTTCAAATAATAAATAGTTGTAACTTCAGGATTCACGAATGGGTCAAGAACAGTGGTTTTACTCATATTGTAATTAGGACTCCAATTGAAGATTAACTCACTTGTATATCCTTGAAGTTGAATAGTTTCTCCTTGTTTAATGTATAGATCTGGTCCTGCATCAACTGGGAAATCAAAAACTGTAAAAGTGATTGAATTACTAGCAATAGTATCTTGACATTGAGTGAAACAAACCATCTCAGCAGTAATTACATCACCATTTGAAATTTGTTGAGATTCAAAATTTGGATCTACAGTTGTGCCTATTAAAACACCATTGGCATACCAATTAAACACCAACTGCTCATCGCAATCGGTAATCGTAGCATTAAAAACAACGTTTTCTCCCACGCAAATAACATTGGTATCTGCTTCAATCATAATTTGCGGAGTTCTCACCACACCTGTCCCTGAAATACTGATATCAAAAGTTGCTTCCGCGTTCAAAGAAGCGCCCATTGTTCCATTCACAACGACATAAAAAGTTGAATTTGGAGGAAGAGAAAGTGAATTCAAAGCGAAATTTGTTGTTCCATTGGCTTCACAATTTGAAATCAAATTGTAGGAAGAAGAAATACATGGAAGTGGAGCGGAAATTAAAGCTGCTTGCAGTCCATTTCCTTGTCCAGGATTATTTTGAAATACGATATTCGAAAAATTCACATCAACATCACCACCTGAATCATTGGTAGTAAATGTCATCCAAATGGTGTTTTCTCCCGCAAAACAAAAATTAAAGTCATCTTCACAATTGGCACAAACAGTTGAATTTGCATCAATATTATTCAAGGTAAAAGAAGAGTTAGGACACAATTCAAAAGCATCAGCGCAATTATTATACGCCTCTTGTCCGAAAATAAAGAAGGACTGAAAAAACAGAAGAAAGAAAAAGGTGTGTTTCATCATGATGCAAAGCTACTTAACTTACTTTTAATTATAAGAACGAAGATAAAATAAATTTATGGTGTAGGTGGATAAATAGTTTTTTTTGTAAATGGTTAGAATAGTGTTGTTTTTAAAGAATGAATTAGAAGTTTTATAATAGATAGTCCATTTCGAAAATAGAAACCGAAGAAATATCTTAAAAATGGAAATCATTTTAATTCATCAAGCCTTTTGTATATCATTAGCAATGGAGCTAAAATAGAAGTAATAAAGAATAATGGTGGACTACATATTTCAAGACATAGCTTCGCAATACACCTTTTAGAAAATGATAAAAACGTCCTTAATATTTAGTCATATTTAGAGCGCAGTAGGAATAATGCCACAAAGAGAAAGCTATAATTCGCAGTTGTTCAATTGAGAGCACTTAAAGTCCAATATAATCGCTAAATTTGGATTGAAAGGTACAGGTTGGTTTTGAGTAACGCCAATTTTTACAGCACTGGTAAGAATCCTTCAATTCATAAAGAGATGAAACTACAAGTAAACGAAACCATAGAAGTTCAAATACGAGCAAAGTGTAAGTGGAATTCCACGCAAATTGAAATTTCAGAAGGCGAAGAATATGAATTTATAGCAACAGGCAAGTGGACGGATTTTATCAGAAAAACAGACGCTGACGGTTATACTAATAAATACATGCAGTTATTTGACCCTAAAAAAAGAGCAAAACCATATTTGTGGTTTGCATTGATGGGATCTTTGGATAAAAATGAAGACAAGTATTTTCTCATTGGAAAAAATAATAACATTTCTTTTAATGAGAATGGAACACTCTTTTGCTTTGCCAATGATGCTAAAGGATTTTATTGGAATAATTTTGGGCATCTAACATTACTAGTTAAACGAAAACTATAAAATATTTTGACGATTTTCAATGCAAAGAAATTCGCTTACAGTTATAAACCACATTATGAAGTACATATTTATTCTATTCTTATGCATTCTTGGAGCCTGCAATCAAGAATCAAAGTCAAATATTGATACTGATCAGAATGAAAACCCAGAAATAATCAAAGAAGAATTTCAGACTATATTAGATGAAGCGGGTATTAAAGGATCTATCCTCATATGGAATGAAAATAAATATTACTCGAATGACTTCGAATTGTCCAAAAAGGGTTATCTACCTGCTTCCACATTCAAAATTCCTAACTCAATAATTGCAATTGAACTTGGTATTGTTGGAAATGACAGCACAATAATCAAGTGGGACGGCAAGTCTCGTTTTCAAAAAAGATGGGAGCAAGATTTATCATTCAAAGAAGCGTTTCATTATTCTTGTGTACCATGTTATCAGGAAATTGCTAGAACCATTGGAGTTCAACGTATGAAAACCTATTTAAACAAAATGAACTACGGGAAGATGATTTTTGACAGCACAAATTTGGATATGTTTTGGCTGCAAGGAAAGTCAAGAATTAGTCAATTTCAACAAATATCTTTCTTAAAGATATTTAATGAACAAAGGCTTCCAATTTCAAAAAGAACGCATACAATTATGCGCAGATTAATGATTATCGAAGATAATAAAGAATACACTTTACGTGGCAAAACTGGTTGGTCCGTAGTGAACGATAAAAATAACTTATGGTATGTAGGTTTTGTTGAAAATGATCATGGATTTTATTATTTCGCAACAAACATTGAACCTGGTGAAGAAACCAATTTGGACAAGTTAATTGAGCTCCGAAAAACTGTCACCAAAGAAGCATTGATAGAAATAGGAGCATTTAAATAACCATATTCCACCAATACCCAACTAGCTGAAGATCGCAATTAGAGAATCGGTTAAAGCACCAACTCGTATGTTGCGAAAACGTTATAAACAAATACAAGATACCAAACGCCAGGCTCTACTTTGAATTAATTACCTTTCAATAACTCAAACATTTCATCTAATTTTGGAGATAGAATGATTTCAGTTCTTCTGTTTTTCGCTCTACCTTCCGCTGTTTCATTTGTAGCCTTTGGATAAAATTCGCTTCTTCCAGATGCGACAACTCTTTTTGCATTTACCCCATTCGTTTCTGTTAAAATCCGAGTGATCGCAGTTGCTCTAGCTACACTTAAATCCCAATTATCTTTATAAATCGCTGTTTTAATTGGAACATTGTCCGTGTGCCCTTCCACCAAAATATCAATGTCTGGATTTTTAATTAATACTTCAGCCAAAACTTTTAGGGCTTCCGTACCTTTAGTTTCTACCGCAGCACTACCAGATCGGAACAAAAGTTTATCCGAAAGTGACACATACACTTTACCATCTATAATATCAATTGAAAGCTCATCAGAATTAAACCCTAACAAAGCATTTCTCAAAACATCATTTAGTTTTTTGGTTACTGCATCTTTCCTTGCTATGATATCTTGCAATTCTCTCAAGGTTGCTTCTCTATCTTTCAACAATTTTTCTTGCTCTTCCAAAGCCTCTGATTTTTCCTGCAAAGCTTTCCCAAACTGATCTGCTTGGTCATAATTAATAGTTTGTTGTGTTGAAAGTTTTTTCTCCAAAACAACTTTATCTGCTCTTAAATTTGACGTAGTTTGTTTTTCTTGAGCCAAATCTGTACAAAGACTATCTCTTTCCGAAATTACAGCTTGTATTCTTTTTCCTGATGGCTTTTTCTCAGGAATTGGATCGCCACATTTATATATTGGTGCGCAAGATGAAAGTATAAAAATTCCAAATAAACTTGATACAGCAATCGATTTAAATATATTCATTTTTTTATTTTTTCTTAATACAGTTTAACAAAACTAAAAAACCATTTGTCTCCAAATTCACAAAAAAATACAAAACTTATTTACGTTAAGTATTGCTGTATATAATGCTTGATTTAGTCAATATTAGGTGTAAAAAGAGAATCATTTACACTTTTCGCTAAGGAAAAGCATCAATTTATAACACTACCTTTATAGTCAACATGCATCCAAAGACCGATCTCAAAACTCAGCCTAAAAAGTAATTATCCGCCATAAATCCTAATCAAATCTTCTAAAAGTGCTTTAAAATCTCTTCTATCACCTCATCATTTCTGAAGAAGCCAAAGTGACTTGTTCCACCATCGCTTACTCTGTAAAATGGCTCATGTGATCCCTGACCTTCATTAATTAAAGCGCTATCAGTTAAAGTGACACCATCGTTTTCGCGGTTTCTAAAAATTAATTTATCCACTGCTGCGTCGCCTAGTTGCTTCAACATTTTCTCGTCAGGCTCGAAGTTGGATCCAAATACTTTTTGCTTTTCGTTTAAGGGTGTTTTCGCCAAATACCTAATTTCTAAAGATTCTTCGCTTTGATCAGCAATTCCTTTGGCCTTGAACACTAATTTTACAATAATGCTCATTCCTTTTAAAAATCCGGTAAAAACAGGCGCAGAAAGTGAAATCGCTGCCAAATTACTTACACGATTAACCAATGAAGAAAGATGTTCCGCAGAAGCCAAAGGTGTTCCTAAATGTGTTCCTGCAATTAGCGCCATTTTAGTCTTGTTTCCGAATGCTCTACGGGCCACCAAACAACCTCTACTTGATGCAATAACTTCTATCGTTGTACTCGTTTTAGAATAAATTTTCAATGGTTTTAATGCTTTGTGCAGTTCTTTTGCATTGGTTTCTACACTTGAACGAATGGTGCTCATGTTATACGCCAAAACATATTTTCCGAAACCTTTTGATTCCATTTCACTGAAAAATTCTGGTCGTTCCAGCAAATTAGCAAATGAATTTTCGGCAGAACTAAATGTTCCATGCAGCAGCAAAAGTGTTCTTTTTTGTTGCTCAATTTTTTTATCAATCGCAGCCGTTCTTTCAACCCAAGTAAATTTTCCATTTGAAATATGTCCAGCAATCAATCCTGGACGTGAAGAAAGCGCCTCATCTTTTACCGTTCTAAATATTTTAATAAAGAAGCGCTTAATTCTTCCTTTTCCTCTTGTTTTATAAATATCGACATCAAGAACAAAGGCGTTATTTTGAAGTCCAAGAGACTTAAATCCTCTTTTTCCTTCTTCTGGTTCTTCTTCTATAATCCATTGATAGTGTTTTGTTCCGTCATCATAATCTGTAACAATAACAGCAGGACTGGCCTCAAAATTACGTAAGAAATTTATTTTCGGTAAAGCAACACTTCTTGTAACAATTGGACTAACCACCAACTCATATTCTGCATATAAAGCATCATCCTCCGCTTTTTGCTCGATCAATTCAAAAGCGCATCCTTCAGCATTGATGTGATATTCACCGTCATTATCTGTTTTTAATCTGGCAGAAACATAAACATCATTTCCTAAACCACTTTCACTTCGTTCAGATTTCGGAAGTTTTATTTCGGCATTTTGACGGGCTAAAGATTTTAAATAATCTGATGCTTTATCGCTTTGCAAAATCGCTTCTCCCATGTCATCCAAAGTGGATTCTTCAGTAAAATCAAAGAATGCAGGATCGATACATGTAAGTTGCGCAATTTCTGTTTGCACCATTTCTTTAATTAAGTCATTTTCCTCAGGAGCAAAACTTCTGTTGCGCAACAAGTTGAACAAATCATCCAAGCCACTCCAACCTATGTCGTCAGCTGCTTCTTTTTTAATTTTCGACTTTGCTTTTTGAGGTGTAATCTCCAATGCGTCCAATGCTTTCAACATTCCGTTTCCAAAAACCGCGTTGTAGTCACTCGTTTCACTTTTCTTGGCTGTAGAAAAAAGCGCATGCCTTGCCATTTCGACTCTTTGCCAATCACGTTTCCCATTCAAAATTTGGTTCAGGCTTTCGCGGTGTTCGTACAACCACATTGCAGCTGCCGCAGCAACTTGAGGCGTTGCAGAAGATGTTCCGCCTCCACTTTTATCAAAAAAACTATTGTTTTTAAAATTGCTCGCCCATTGAACATTAGGAGTGTAAGCTGCCATATTTGTTCTGCTTGAGGCTTCTGGACCAAAACATGTTTGCATGAATTTACCTCCAGTATCTCGCGTTTTTATTCTCCAGTTTTCATTTTCCTTCACTAAATATGGTGTGTAATCTAGTGTAGCCCCCGTAACTCCAATAACCCTATTGAATCTTGCTGGATACATTGTTTTTTCTGGCAACAATTTTCGTCCTCCTTCTACCCAACTATTTCCGGCGGCTGAGACCACAATTACACCTTTTTCATAGGCATAATTTATTGCACGAACCATCGCTTTTGTTGGCGCACCAGCCATAGACATTGTTACAACATCACAACCAGAATCTACCGCGTATCGCAACGCTCGAGCAAATTTATTCCCAGAAAGTAACACCACATTTTCCGAAATTTTAAGCGACATCACCCTAGCAAAAGGAAAAGCGCCATAATATCCTTTAAATGAATTATCAGTATCGGAAAGATTAACATAATTTCCTGCTAGAATGGAAATTGTTCCTTGTCCGTGCCCTTGGTTTTCAATGAGCGCAGTTTTCGAATCGTAATCTGTAATGTCTTTTTTCTTACCTATGCTTCTGAATGTTCTCGATTTATCATAATCTAAGAATTTTGGAGTCGCAGGATGGTCATCTAAAATTCCAGTATCAATGTGACAAATTAAAGGAAGTTCTTCTCTTTCCTCTAAAGTTGGTTCTCCATTTCTAAATCGTTTTTTTATTTGTTCGAATGCTGTTCTTAACTGACTATATTCATCTCCCAAATGCCAGATAAATGGATTTTTTATCGAATCGAATTTATCATGTTCTGGATCTGGATAACTCTCTAAATATTTATTTTCACTGCGTTTTCCTTGCAGCTCTTCGTCATGAATTTTATAAATGTCACTGGTAATGTCTGGTTCAATAAAATCTACATCATTTTTGTTTTTCAAGGAATGATAAAATTGATAGGCACTATCCCATGGTTTCACATCTGTAAATGACGAAAGATTCACTTCTGAATTTGCAACTCTAACAGCACTCAAATCAGATTCAATTCCTCTAGAATTTTCTATCAATTCTAAATTATCCTTTGCTGTTGTCACCAACAATGTTGTTTCTAAATTAGCAAGTGGGGTTTCATCTTGAGCATCACTATTTGCAACTGGATCAGCTATGTCGGGCACCTCATCAATAGGTTGAGAATCTACCACGACATTCCCAATTTTAAAAGCTCCACCTTTAAACAAATTGTAATCACCACCGAAAAACTCAATCGCTGGATTTTGAGAGGGAGAAATAGGTTGATTTAATCTTTTGTTCGCTTCGTCAACCGTTAAAATATTTCCTGAATAATACAGTTTTTCAATTTCTGAAGTAAATAATCCTCTGCCTTTAATTTCTGCTGCATATTCTGTTTTTTTACAAGCATACATACTCCAAATAGAAGCTTTTGCATTTTGTCTTCCATTTCTTTTTAAACTGTCTAAAATAGTTCTGAAACTTGCTTTGTTTTTATCAAAAAATTCCTGTGCATCATTGGGGTTTAACTGTCTGTATTTTGGAGCATCGGGATCAAGATTGAAAAACCTAACTTGAGAATCAGAATGACAACTATCACCAATCCAAACAACCCTTACTCCAGCTGCAAATTCTAGAAAAATTTCATAGATTTCATCATCGATCAACATTCCGTCGTAAGTAATCAAAACTTGGTCGAAACCTGTTTCTTCATCACCGTCTTCATCCACAATTTGACTACCATGTCCGGCATAAGAAATAACGACTAAATCACCTGATTTTGCTGAACTTGCAAATTGTTTGACAGCCTGTTTTATTCTGCTTCTTTTTGCATTTGCGTTGGCCAAAAGTATGACTTCATCAAAATTTTCTGCCTTTGTTATTTTTTGCAACGCTTCGGCATCTTTTACGCATCCATCTAAAGCTGGGAAATTCGAATATGCCTTTGGATCGGCAATGTCCACACCAATGTGTAGCGCATATCCTTTTGGAGTGTTTGGAGTTTTCATAAGTTCTTTTGTTTTTGAAAAAGTTAATGTATTTTGAATCGTTAAGTCTGCACACAATAGCCCGAATCCATATTCTTGGCTGTATCCTTCGCTAGAATAACATTCAGGATCGCCAATTTTTTTGCAAGAAGCGATGAGAATTCTTTTTAGTTCTGCTGCTGTAAGATTTGGATTAACCGACAATGCCAATGCTGCAACACCGGCAGCACCGGGCGCAGAAGCAGATGTGCCGCCAAATTGAGAAAAATAATCTTGTTTCGTAAAACCGTCCAATCCTATTCTATCGGCAACGGTTATTCCATAAATGGTTTCGTATTGCTTTCCTGTTTTTTGAATTTCACTGCTCGGAAAAACGCAAAACAAAGGCGTTCCAAAATCAGAATATTTCGAAAGTTTATTTTCTTTATTGACTGAGCCAATTGCTAAAACATTGTGATAAGAAGCGTAGGAATCTAAATTAACTGCTTCACTTCCATTTCCTGCCGCAAAGAAAACCAAGGTTCCTTTTCCATTTCTGCCTTCGTTTACCGCATAATCAATTGCCAATCGTGTAGCTTTTGGTAACCTGTGAGAAGGCCTATCATCTGAAGGGTCATCAATATCTCCATCGGTCGGACCCCAGCTGCAAGAAATAATATCAGCGCCTTGTTTCACACCCCAATAAATGGCTTCTGATTCTAAAATGGAACCTAAACCTTTACTTCTCACTACAATTAATTGAGATTCTGGAGCTATTCCGTAGGAACGATAATCGCTTGAGCTCACAACACTAGCGCAAGCCGTTCCATGAAATTCAGAATTAAACAAATGTTTTGCTCCAGCATTATCTGCTCTCAAAACATCTCTTGAAGCAATTATTTTGTTGGGTTTATTAAATGCTGGATGATCGACATCAATTCCGTCATCGATGATGCAAACTTTTACACCTTTACCTTTGCTCACTTGCCAAGCTTTATCTAATCCAATTGCTTCACTGGCCCATTTTCTGTCTGGATCCAATATATAATCAGACTTCATTCTTTTGAATGACTTTCGTTTGACGATTAATTCTGGCTCGCAAGATTCAACTTGTGCTTTGGCATTTAATATTTCAGTCCAGCTGAAAGTGTCAATTATTTTAGAGCTTCTAGGTTCAATAAAAAAGGTGTTTTCAGAAAACTCTAGCTTGATTTTCACCTTGAGATCCCATTTTTCCAATAAGTTCAAACAAACTTCTGCTGAATATTCAGGTTTAAATTTTATGAATAAATTTTCTGTATATAATTGATATCTTTTTGTTTCAACATCTATCCATACAGAACCAATAAAAACCAATTGTGGATGTCCTTGTGAATTGACTTCTGCTTTAAATTCTGAAATCGTTTTACCGCTGTCTTTGCTAATTTTAAAAATCCACACACTTGCTTCTGGAAAGCTGTCCAGCTCTTCGTGATAGACACAACTATTGTCTTCTAGGCAGAAAGACAGTATTTCGTGAGGATTGAATCCATTTTTTGTTCTTATCACAAAAAGGGTTTGACTTTCCTCTAAAACAACCTTTTGCCCATCTCGAATGTATGATTTTCTCAATTTCATGGCCTAAATTTTAAAATTGATTGCCTGAAAAATTTATTCAGATCTCATTTAAATTTCAATGGTTCATAAATGTAAAAATGAATAGCTGGTTAAATATTAAGTGTTCAATAATAAATAATGACATTTCATAAGGTCCTTAAATTTAGAGAAATAAATGATAACATTCACTAAAACTCCATCTAAATAAAAAAAATAGAATTCGAGTTAGGAATCATTAGTTATAGTACGAGGTTTTCAATTGTTTAGTAGTTTGTCGATAGAATTTAAGAACATCATTTATTGATATAATGTTTATATTTGACTGAAAGATGTTTAGAATCATACAGTTAATTCATAAAGCTAAACACCATATTACTTTTTGTAAAAACATAAATTATGTCACGCGCAACTACCATTCAACAGGTTTTAGACCAACTTGATGTGATTATAGAAGATTGCATTGCAAACAACAGTAGATTGGGTTTGTTTGCTTACATCTACAGACGTACAACTGCAGAAATTGCCGCAGAAATTGCACTAGGAAATTTTGAAAATAATCAACGCTTAGAAGACATGGATGTAGTTTTTGCCAACCTATATCTTGATGCATACAAAGACTATAAAAATGGACAGCTTGTTAGCACCTCATGGGCGTTTGCCTTTGATCAAGAAAATGAACCTTTGACTATTCTCCAGCATATTATGTTAGGAATGAACGCCCATATCAATCTAGATCTTGGAGTGGCAACTGCTTCTACAATGTCAGGTCAGGAAATACTTGAAATAGAAGCTGACTTCAATAAAGTGAACGACATCCTTTTTCAAATCGTCAACGAAATGCAAGATCGCTTGAGTAGAGTGACCCCCATGATGTTTATTTTAGATTGGCTAGGTAAAAATAATGATGAGAAGGCAATTGATTTTAGCATGAGAAAAGCCCGCCAACAATCTTGGAATTCAGCAAATTTACTGTGGTCTTTAGGAGGTGAAAATAACAAAGAAACCATCAATAATTTAGATAATTTAGTTCTTAAGTTGAGCCAAGTAGTCAAAGCTCCTAAATCCAAATTCCTTAGATTTTTGCTCAAGTTCATGCATAAGTTTGAAACTAAAGAAGTAAACGTCATTCTTACTAGGTTAAAGTCAGATTAAATATGAATGATTGGTTTTTATTCTTAAATCAAGGAATTTATTAACTTAGTGGGTTGTGAATGAATAGAACTACTGCTTTATTTTCTGCATTATAAATCATCATTAATATTCCAGAAAAATATGAAATGGACTTACATTATAAAAAACAAAGTCACCGCCTCAGTTGCATTGATTTCATTGTGTTTATTAGCTTTGTTAAGTAATTATATTGATAGAAATCATACTGACAATGTTAAAAATATGATCAGCACGATGTATGAAGATCGATTAATTGCGGAGGAATATATTTTTAGAATGACAAGCAGTATCTATCAAATTAAGGAAGTCATTAGATCAGATGATAACAAAACTAAAAAAGTGCAAAGAATTGATGAATTACTGTTGAATATTAAAGATAAAAACCTTGCTTATCAAGAAACAAAACTTACTGAAATTGAGTTGATAAAAGCAGAAGAATTAATGATAGTTTTAAGTGAATTAGAAACGATTCATTCGAAAAATAAACAAGATAAACTTGAAATTGCAAGTGAATCGCTTGGCATCCTTGACCAACTTTCCAACATTCAGTTGGTAGAATCTAAAAAAATAATGAAAAATGCTGAGGCGTTGTATTCCTCAAGTAGAACATCTTCTCAGTTTGTGTTTGCATTGATAATTGTTATATTACTTGTACTTCAGGCGCTCGTTTTTGCTTCAAAAACACCGATAGCTCGAGGAATTGCGAAAAAACCGAATCTTAACTGATAAGAGTTGAGAGAATATTTTATGAAAAAATAAATAATTACCATTATGAAAAAGATCACATTTTTACTCGTTTCTATTGCAATTGTTTCTTGTACTAACGACTCATCAGAAGTTGAAGAGGTCCAGGAAGAGCAGGTTCAATCTGAATCATTAATTGCTTCAGATTTAGAGAAATTAGCAGATGGATTTTCATTTACAGAAGGTCCGGCAGTTGATGCGCAAGGAAATGTCTATTTTACAGATATTCCTGAAAACCTTATTTTGATTTGGACAATTGATGACCAATTAGATACTTTCCGTTTAAATAGCGGAAGAGCAAACGGTTTATACTTTGATAAAGATCAAAACTTACTGGCGTGCGAAGGGGAACAAGGACAAATTACTTCGACAACTCCAGATGGAAAATATAAGGCGATTGCAACTGAGTACGATGGAAAACGATTTAATCAAACCAATGATTTATGGCCCGATGGTAAAGGAGGTGTTTATTTCACTGACCCAAAGTTTGGTGATGATGCTTCTGAAATTCCACAAGACGGAATGCATGTTTATTATATCAAACCAGATCGTAAATCAGTGATTAGAGTTATCGATGATTTTGAAAAACCTAATGGTGTTTTAGGAACTCCCGATGGAAAAACACTTTACGTTACTGACGTAGAGGCCGGAGAAACATTTAAATATGACATTCAAGAAGACGGTACGTTGGAAAATAAAACACTCTTTGCTGAACTAGGATGTGATGGAATGACAATTGACAAATCTGGAAATATCTATTTAACGACAGATGGAAAAAATGCTGTAGATATATTTTCTCAACAAGGTGAATTATTAGAAACCATACAATTAAAAGAAAGAGTGGCAAATGTTTGTTTTGGAGGAAAAGACAGAAATCAACTATTTATATCTGCCAGAAATTCAATTTATAGGATTGACATGAATACGCAAGGAGTGGATTAGTTAACGCTTTTAATATTCGAAGCAATAATTTGAAAATTAAATAGTTAATTAATAAAACATCTTCTTATGAAAAAAGTAACTCTTTTTATTATGTTGATTTCCTTATTTACTTTTATTTCATCCTGTAATAAGGATAAAACGGAAATATTCTACTGGGACGAAACTTCGTGTTCTGATCCTTGGCAGGCAAATGCTTATGATCCTGAAGAAGAAAAAAAGGCGAGTATAAAACTCTATTTACTCAATGAAGATATTTCAGTTGAAGCTGTGAACTTTGAATTTGACTCTTCAAAAGCTCAGTTTTGCGAAGCTTGTAGTTGTACTACCGGAAATATAATCGCTATGAAAGTGTCGTCAAAGGACACGGGAAAAATGGAAGAACTTAATTTTTATCAATAGGATTGCAAAGAAATAGGATTGCATATATAGCCCTTCTTGTCATCACAATAATGTTGGGCTTATTTTCAAGAACAGAATTTGTTCCCAAAATTGTATATCCCTATTTAGGAGATTATTTTTATGCAATTATGATTTTTGTGATTGTCGGATTCCTTTTCAATAAAACCACTTCTCTAAAAGTTGCAATTGCTAGTATCCTCATTTGTTACGGAATTGAAATATTACAATTGTATCAAGCTGATTGGATTAATGAAATAAGAAGTCATAGGCTAGGCGCGCTTGTTTTAGGTTCCGGCTTTTTATGGAGCGATTTAGTTTGCTATACTTTAGGAGGAACAACGGGGTATGTTTTGGAAAGGCTTTTCTTTAGAAAAAAATGGCTAAAATCTAAACACTAAAGTTTTGATACTTTGCCACAGTAACAATCCACAAATCAACAGATTTACATTTCATCATATCATCGAAAAAACCATTACTTTTACGGCATGGATGAAAGTTTCGGCAAGAAATACAAACTCTGCAGTAAAAAAGTGATGACTTCAATTTTCGAAGAGGGAAAACAAGAAAAAGTTTACCCTTTTTTGTTGCGTTATCTTGAAGTAGATTTAAAAACTGACACCTGTTTTCAAGTTGTGATAGCTGTACCCAAACGAAAGTTTAAAAGAGCTGTAGATCGCAATAGAATCAAGCGTTTGATACGTGAAGCAGTGCGTAAAAAAAAGTACATTATTGAGCAATCAATGACGCCCGAAGAAATGCAATTGGCTTTGTTTTTAATTTACACATCTAGCCAAGAAGAATCTTACCAAAAAATTATTGATAAAATAGAAGCCCTTTTTCTGCGTTTAGTGGAAAGCAGAGGACAATAGTTAACCTCATTTTTCATTATCTTTGAAGATTAAAACAAAAATTTATATGCGAAATATTTATGCAATCGTCTTTTTATTTCTTTTTGGAATAAGTAATACCAGTTTTTCCCAATCGAATGGCTTTGAGGTGATTAAAAACCTTGAGTTGATCGACTTGATTTACATGAATTTAGATAAATATTATGTAGATGAGCCAAAAACAGGTGAGATTTCTAAAGCTGCCATTGATGCAATGCTGGTTGAGTTAGATCCATACACGGTGTATTATCACGAATCAAATATCGAAGATTACCGCTTAATGACCACAGGTCAATATGGTGGAATTGGTGCGTTAATTAGAAAATCGGGGGAGTATGTTTTTATTGCAGAACCTTATGAAAATATGCCAGCCCAAAAAGCAGGTTTAAAGGCTGGAGATAAGATTTTGTCTATCGATGGGAGAAGCATGAAAAGTGTAGATTCTGATGTTGTTTCGGATGCACTAAAAGGAGCAAAAGGTTCTTCTTTTATGTTGGAGTATGAACGTCCAAATGGAGGTGTTAACACAATTAAAGTTGAGCGTGATGAAATCAAAGTTCCTGATGTTCCTTATTTTGGAATGGTTGACGAAAAAGGGAAGATTGGTTATATAAAATTGACTTCTTTCACTCAAACTGCTTCTAAAAGTATCAAAAGTGCCTACGATGAATTAAGTAAGGAAGGAATGGAAAAGATCATTCTTGATTTACGCGGAAATGGTGGAGGATTGTTAATAGAATCTATCGATATCGTAAACTTTTTTGTAGATAAAGATGAAGTAATCGTGAAGACGAAAGGGAGAATAGAGGACGAAAACAGAATCTATAAAACCAGGAATTCTCCAATAGATTTAGAAATTCCTGTCGTTGTTTTAGTTGATGGTTATTCTGCCTCAGCTTCTGAAATTGTTTCGGGATCGCTGCAAGATTTAGATAGAGGAGTAATTATTGGAAGCACAACTTTCGGAAAGGGATTGGTGCAAAGAACGATTGATTTGAAGTATGGCGCTAAAATGAAATTAACGATTGCAAAATACTATACGCCTTCTGGAAGATGTGTTCAGAAATTGGATTATTACCATAAAAATAATGGTGAAGTCGATGAGGTTCCAGATTCATTAATCAAGATTTTCCACACTAAAAATGGTAGAGAAGTGATTGACGGAAGAGGAATTGAACCAGATATTCGCGTTGAGGAAGAAAATTTGGCAAGATTAACAGCTGTTTTAATGGGTGAAAATATCGTGTTTGATTTTGCAACGAACTTCTCTCAAGCAAATCCAGAAATCGCGTCAGCGAAAGAGTTTCAAATTACGGATAAGGTCTACAAAGATTTTAAAGATTATGTGTTGAAACAAGATTTCGAATACAAAACTGCAACTCAGGAATATTTGGAAAGAGTTTTAGAAACTGCGAAATCTGAAGGTTATGACCAAAAAATAAATGGTGAATTTAAAGCACTTCAAAAAGTAGTGAGCGCCTCGAAAGAGGATGATTTAGTTTTATTTGAAAATCAAATTAAAGAATTATTGTCCAACGAAATCGTTTCGCGTTATTACTATCAAGAAGGACGTGTGGTGAATGCTTTTCAGGATGATGAACCACTTAAAAAAGCAATCGAAGTTTTAAATGATAATGCTAAATACAAGTCACTCTTAAAACCTTAAATGAAACTGCATGCTTAACCGTTTTTTCGGTCCTAAAACGCACGACAACATTAATATGTTTGCCGTTCTTGTAGTTGCAATTGGCCTGCCGGTCACCAAAATTGCAATGTCTTTGGGTACTTTACTTTTGGCAATTAATTTTCTATTGAATGCTGATTTTAAAAACTATTGGGAAAGGACCAAAACAAATGTAGTTTTTTGGTTCGTTGTTGCTGTAATTGGATTTCACATTTTGGGCTTAATTTATACCACAGATTTCTCCTTTGCGTTCCGAGATCTAAATTCCAAATTACCGCTTTTTGCCATTCCTATTGTAATGATCGCTTACCCAATTAAGGAGCGATTTTTAAACTACATCATTTATGGATTTCTGTTGGCTTTAACAATTACATCTGTCGTGAATTTTAATGTTATGATGAATTCTGATGTAGGTGGCTACAGAGATTTTTCACTTTTTGGTTCTCATATTCGCTATGCATTATTGATTGTTACTGGAATTGTATTATCCGTTTATCTAATTCTAAAAAAGAACAATTTGCGAATAGTTTTCGCGCTATTAGGAATTTGGTTTATTTTCTATACTGTTGTAAGCAAGGTAGATAGTGGTTATGTTGCGCTTGCTTTTTTATTGCTCGGAAGCTTTATTTATTTCATCAGAGCGAGTAAGCCAAGTGGAAAAAAGAAGATGTTCGGTGTAGTGGTTGTAGGAATTAGTTTAATCGTTGGTGTTCAATTTTATGAATATATTTCACCTAAAAAAGCCAAGATTGACTTTAAAACTTTGCCAACACACAGTAAAGGTGGAGAGAAATATTTTCATGATACAACTTCAATTTGGTTTGAAAATGGACACCATATTTTATCCAATATAGCCGAAAATGAATTAAAAGAAGCTTGGAATTTACGTTCGGAAATCGATTATAATGATACCCTTTCGAATGGATATTTTCTAAACGGGATTTTGTTTCGTTACATGACTTCAAAAAACCTGACGAAAGACAAAGTAGGAATGAAAAAAATGTCTGATGAAGACATTAAAAACGTCGAAAATGGAATGACATCTATCAGGTTTACTTACGGACCTTTAGGTTCAAAATTAGCGGGTATAAAAGATGAAATCTACCATTATTCTGTGAATGGAGACCCTGATGGGAATTCTTTATTGCAACGTTTCGAACATTGGAAAGCAGGGAGAAATATAATTAAAGAAAATTGGTTGATTGGCGTTGGAACAGGTGATTTACAACAAGAATTTGACGCTGAATATGCTGATTCGAATACACAACTTGATCAAGCCAATTGGAATAGAGCACACAATCAATTTATGACGTTTTGGATTGCTTTTGGAATCTTTGGCTTTCTCGTTTTTACTGGATTTTGGCTTTGGTTTTTATACAAAAACATCAAAACGATAAACTTCATTGGAATCTGTTTTACACTCATCGCAATTGGTTCCTTCTTATCTGAAGACACGATTGAAACACAACAAGGCGTGACCTTTATTGCCTTGTTTTTGGGAATAGTTGCTTTGATGAATTCTTGGAAGAAGGAGAAAGAACTAAATTCCGGTAGTGATGTGTTGAAAAGCTAAAAATAGGAATGATTTTAGTTTTCTTCTTTTTCAAATAGTATTTTGCATTTATAAGCTTTCACCTTCTTTTATAATCGGATCATAAATTTTAACACTTTGTAGTGTGTTGCAGTTCAAATACTTACGATTTTTTTTGTGAAATACTAACAAAAAAACTTGATTTTAACTTTAACTAAACAAACACTAATTATTATGAAAAAATCACTTTTAACAGCCACTGTAGTTTTTTTAGCTTTAAGTATTCAGGCGCAATACAACACTCCTTTTCATCAAACTACCAGTAATTCTATTCAAAATGGTTATGTAGGTATAGGAACGAAACCAACTCAGAACACAACAGCAATAAAACCGAACTTCAATTTTCAGTTACACGGAGTATCTAATTATACTATAAACTTTCCAGCAGGCCCAGTTGGAATGGGAGGTGGTGGAGGTGCTGGTTATTCTATTGATTACGGAATAGCTTCTAGATTTGGAATTACAAACTCTGTAACGGGGCGAGAAGATACTGATGGAGGTGTAATTATGATGGCTGGAAATGATTTGTTCTTATTGAACAGAGAAGAAGCCGATTTAAAAATAGGTGTGCCAGGAGTTGATATGAGATTATCTACTTCAACACAAAGAATTTTTGTTGGTGGTACACCAAGTTTAGCAAATGAGTTTGCTAGGTTTAGTGTTGAAACATCTGACAATGGAATAAGTGTTAAAACTACCAACAATTCTAAATATGCTTTAAGATTAAAAGTTGCAGGTAACACTAGTAATCTTATAGAAGGGTATGGAACAGATAATGTAGAACCAAATTTTCAAGTTTCAGGTGCAGGTACTGTCCATGCAAGAAGATTCGTAACTACTCTAGACCCTTTTCCAGACTATGTTTTCCAGCCAGATTACGAATTAAGAACTTTTGCGGAGTTGAGAAATTTTATAAACACCAATAAACATCTTCCAAACATGCCAACGGCTTTTGAAGTAAAAGAGAATGGAGCTGATATAGGGGAGATCAATAGACTTTTAGTTGAAAAAATTGAGGAATTGACTTTGTATATCTTGGAATTGGAAGAGCGCGTTGTTGAAGTAGAGTCCATCGATGAAGAAGAATCTAAATTGCAAGAACGTATCACTCGCCTTGAGGAGTTAATTCTAGATTTATCAAAATAATATGTAACTTGAATTTTATAATCTTAGAGTGATTGAATTCGTAGGAACGTCATTCGTAATTGATAATTCGTCATTCGTAATTTAAAAAAGCTATGAAAACTTTAATAAAAATACTACTACTCACTTCTGTGTTTTTTCTCGTATTATTTTCTTGTAAAAAAGAACAATTAGAAATTATTAAGACAGCAGACCCTTGTGAATGTGCAAGTGAGGTGAGTGCTGATTTTGAAATACGAGAAGCGCTCAATAACGGAGCACCATCTATAAATATGTACACAGTTACAGATGACATCTTGGGCAATAAAACTGCCTTTTTTAAGGCTAAAGAAGCTGACGCTCAATACACCTGGTATATAGGGCTTGAAACAGAGACGGATAGAGAAATATCTAGATTTTTTCCGAGTCAATGGGAGGGCAGTACAATTCCAATTACATTGGTAGTAGAAAAAGAACCCAATAATACCTGTTTCCCTAATGATGATGGATATGATTCTATAACAAAATACATGGAAGTTCATAGTTTTTGCGATTCAAGTATTATGGAAGGAACATTTCGTGTCGCAGAAGAAAATTCAATTGACTCTTTTGATATTGTTTTGGATTTTGAATTGGCGTATGCCTCACCAGGGGTTTTATCAAATAGTAATTGTTCTAGATTGGATTTTTATAACTATGATGGCAACGGAAGTAATTGTGTGGGTTATGATAATGCCATGGCGCGGAATTATAGAGCCTTTAGGAAAGGTAATTTTTCAAATTGGGGAGGGGCTTCATACGAATGTGGTGATCTTGTAATTAAGAAGTGTTACTTGGATTTAAATAATCAACTGTTTTTAAGTTATGAATATTGGCATGTTAATGATCCAGAAGCAACCGAATTTAATGTTAACGGTAGAAAAATAAATTAAAAGATATGAAACATTTATATATTATATTGTGTGTGTTGACATTTGGCATGGTTATTCATGTGACTTATGGACAGTGTGAAAACAACGTGAGTACGGATCATTATTCACCTTTAAACGCTCACTTGTCGAATAACAATCCTCATTTAACACCATACGACGATTTATTTCGATATAATGCGTAACTTGAATTTTATAATCTTAGAGTGATTGAATTCGTAGGAACGTCATTCGTAATTGATAATTCGTCATTCGTCATTTAAAAAAGCTATGAAAACTTTAATAAAAATACTACTACTCACTTCTGTGTTTTTTCTCGTATTATTTTCTTGTAAAAAAGAACAATTAGAAATTAAAAAGACAGCAGATCCTTGTGATTGTGCAAGTGAGGTGAGTGCTGATTTTACAATGGAAGAATCAGCACTATGGGGTTCAACTTCAGAATGGACATCAGAAACCGATAGTATTTTAAAAGGTCGCCATGTTCGTTTTAAAGCTAAGCAAATAGATGCTGAATACAAATGGTATTTAGGAACAGAAACAGAAGTTACAAAAGAGACTTTTCGATCATTTGGTGACCCCTCCTTTTCAGGAACATCTCAACCTATCATCTTAGTTGTAAAAAAAGATCCCAACTTAATTTGTTTCCCAAATGATGATGGGTATGACTCGGTGGTTAAACAAATCGCAATAACTGAATATCCCATTAATGATTGGGCCAACAATGACAAGGATTTAGGGACTAAGGAAGGTGTGTTTAGAATGAAAGATCAAAATTCATCAGACAGTATTGAAATCATTATTGACCATATCATTGAAACCTCAAATGGACCTTTTTTTATAAACATCTATAATTTTGATGGAGATGGAACCAACTGCACTGAATCAATTAACGAATATACCTTAACATATAGAGAAACTCGCTTTCGCCATACAACAGTCGCCAATTGTAACCGTTTAAAGGGATACATGAAAACCCCTGTAAATGGCCAGGTTGAAATGTACTTTACGCAGCAAGACCCTGGAGATTCTGACTACCGTGAATTTCATTATTTTGGTAGAAGAGTTGGACCAATATAAATATTTTATTATGAAGAAAATTATTATACAAGTAATATTGTTTAGTTTCAGTTTTGAACAAAAATCTCTGTGTGGAAACAAAGTAAGTACAGATCATTATTCATCTTTAAACGCTCACTTGTCGAATAACAATCCTCATTTAACACCATACGACGATTTATTTCGAAATAATGCGTAACTTGAATTTTTTAACTTGAGAGTGATCGAATTCGGAATTCCCAATTAAACAAATGCTATGAAAACTTTAATAAAAATACTACTGCTCACTTCTGTGTTTTTACTTGTTTTATTTGCTTGTAAGAAGGATCAACTAGAAATAACTAAGACTGCTGATCCATGTGACTGTGCAAGTGAGGTGAGTGCTGATTTTGATATCTTAGAAAGACACTCTCAAATTGCAAATTCTGTCCTAATAGAAACCGATCATGTGTTTGCTAATAAACAAGTAATATTTAGGTCAAGTTTGAATGATGCAGAATACAAGTGGTATATTGGGGCACATATTGAAACCGGCCAAGAAGCATTTAAACATTTTACTACTCAATGGATAGGAAGCACCATTCCTATAACCTTAGTTGTTAAAAAAGAGCCTAATAAAATCTGCTTTCCGAATGATGATGGGTACGACTCTATTACTAAAACTTTTAATGTATATACCCATTGTCGTGAAAATTACCTTTTAGAAGGAACATTCCGTATGGCTTCAAAAAACAGTACTGATTCAATTGATATTGAATTGGAGTTTAAAGAATATACTCCATGGAATGATTGTTACAGTGTAGATATTACAAATTTTGATGGAGTTGGATCTATTTGTCCGGGTAATTATTTCAGGGTTACCAAAAGTTATAGATATTTGCATTCAGCGGGAACGGCTACTGGTAGTTGTCAAAGTCTAGGTGGTGGTTTTAGAGCATGGCATCATTTAAATGGAACGTGCGAAATGAAATACCGATATTATAAAGATAACGATATAAGCCAACAAGTTCAAAAACATCTTTTCGGGAGGAAATTAAATTAATAAATTATGAAAACAATAGCATTACTATTACTAGCAGCAGCATTCCTTTTCACAGCATGTGACAAGAACAAACGAGCTTCAAAGAAACTCATGAAAGCAGGAAACTGGGAAGTTGTAGAGCTTTCAGTTGATGGTCAAAATATTTCTCCATTACCATCTTGGGAAATTAACGATTGCGATATTTATGAAGAATTATGCACTGCATCATGGAAACTTGAAGATAAGCAAAGTCAGTTTTATTGGCAATTCAATGAAAAAGCTAAACTTTTCACCATTTCTAGAATTGTAGCTCCAGAGGATTGTGAAGATTTCTATACCGAAGAAGTGGAGCAGCAAACTTTTAAGTTTAGCGGAGATTATGAAGTTGTTGAAGATAAGCGTAAAACCAAGACTTTCGAAAGTAGCAAAACACTTGGTTATGGAGGGAAGAAAGTTGCAATTCGAATTGAGAAGAATTAAAAATAGTGATTGACTTTATTTTTCCGATTCTCATTTAGTTTTCTTCATTAAGAAACCATGAAAATTCAACTTTCGAGTCCATTAAATTTTCATATATAATTCACGCTCAAAAAATCTGCGACCATCCCGATTGAAATACGGGACAAATTCCGCGTTGCTTGCATCCTTGTTTCCGAAAAGCTTGCGGGACCGCGTGCCATTACAGCGCAAACAATGTTATTCATTTCCACGCTTTTCATTCAGCATTTGTCAATTCCTCACTGATTAACTATATTTAGAAATTAAAGACAACACAGACAATAGAAATTCAAAAGAAAAGCACAAACATGGCAACGGTATTTGAAACAAGATTAATTGGAAATTTAGGAAAAGACGCAACAGTAAGAAAAATGGATAGAGGAGTAGTGGCAATTAACTTTCCGGTGGCTCATAATAAAAATTGGAGGGACAAAAGAACAGGAGAGTCTCGCACGAAAACAACTTGGGTTAATTGTACGATTTGGAAGAAAGAAGGATCAAACATGCGAATTCTAGATTTTTTGAAAAGTGGAGCGTTGGTTGAAGTTGTGGGAACACCTTATGCCAAAGCTTTTCAGCAAGAGGATGAAACCATAAAAACTGAAATTCGATTGAATATTGCAAGAACAAATATCTTAAGATCAAGTAAAAATACAAGCACTTCTTCAGATGATAATTTTAATGGAGAAGACGATAACAACGATGAAGTTTATGGAGCTATGGATGATTTCACGCTAAACGAGGATGATTTTTAGATTTTTGTAAAAAGCGTTAAATAACTTATGGAATGAAAATTGTTTATACGTTTTTGTATTTAAAATTATATATTTACTTTAAAATTAAGACTATGAAAAAATCAATGATAATTTTAGGAGCATTTACATTATTAATTGCCGCTCCTTCGTTTGCTCAAGAGAAAACTGCTGAAACAACTAAAGAGTTGAAAACTGCTGAACCAAAACTTGAAATGAACAAAGCGAAAACTTCAGAAGAACAAGTTATGGAATCTGAAAAGGAGGGGAAAGCTAAGGTTATACCTAATAGTACTTTAAAAACGACTGAACCTTTCAAGAAAAGAGAAGTTAAATCGTCAATCAAAGCGAAAGAAGAAGATTTGTAGACATTAAAATCTACCTACATTTTTATTAAAGAGCAGTTCCCAAAAGGACTGCTTTTTTTATATCTTCAAACCCTTATTTAATCTGAAGATACATTACATTTAGTATGAGAACACGCTTTTATTATTTAATGGAAATTCAATATTTGGGATTTCGTTATCACGGTTGGCAAAAACAACCCAACGTAATTACAGTTCAAGAAATGATTACAAAAACACTCAATTGGGTGTTGCCAGATACAGCTAGTAAAGTATTAGCTTCTGGTAGAACAGATGCGAAAGTTTCTGTTAATCAAACTTATATTGAAATTTTCACGGATAAAGAAATTGAAGATTTAGATTTTTTCTTCGAAGATTTCAATACCAATTTACCCGCCGATGTAAAAGCACTTTCTGTTGTTCCAACTACTCCAGAATTCAATATTATTCAGTCAGATAAAGTAAAAGAATATCATTATTATTTTGCTTTTGGCGAGAAGTTTCATCCCTATTGTGCCGCTTTTATGTGTAACATTTTACAAGATTTGGACATTGAAATAATGCAAAAAGCAGCCCGATTATTTGAAGGAAAAAAAGATTTTTATTCTTACACTTTTCGTCCAAATCCAGAAACAAAAACAAATGGAGAAGTACTTTCCTGCGAACTCACAGAAAACACAGAATTAACAGCTTCTTTTTTTCCTGAGAAGAGTTACCTAGTAAAAGTAAAAGGAATAGGATTTAAGCGCAATCAAATACGTTTAATGATGGGAATGCTCTTTGAATTGGGGCAAGGATTAAAAACTTGGGAGGAGTTTTTGGAAACGCTCGATGGAGCGAATAAAGTTAAGCTTTCTTACAATGCTCCAGCTTCGGGCTTGCAGTTGCATGATGTTGAATTGATCGGGAAGTAACTGCAAAGATCGCAGAGTTTTTCGCAGAGATCACAAAGAAAATAGAGGTCCCTCAATCATTGAAAAGTCATAGATGTTAAATGCTTATCGGATGATAAGTCATATTGTTTATAGTCAAAAAAGGGGGAGAAAAATACTGAAGTAAAACTTCAATACTTTTCTCCCCCCTTTTTTTTCTGGGTATTTCTTTTCTCTGCGTAATTCTCTGCGGTTAAAACCTCCGAGCTAAACCATCTCTTTTACTTCAGAAATAGCATCTTTCAATCCTTCTGGTTTTTTACCTCCTGCAGTAGCAAAGAATGGTTGTCCACCACCTCCACCTTGGATGTGTTTGGCTGCCGAACGAATCATGTTTCCAGCATGTAAATCCTTCGATTTTACGATTTCTTCGTCAATGATGATACTTAACGTACATTTTCCGTCTTTTTCTCCACCAATTACGGCAAATAAGTTAGCTACTTCTCCTTTTAATTGGAAAAGTACATCTTTAATTGCTCCACCGTCTAATGGAACAATCGCTTCTAAGAAATTCATTCCGTCTTTTTCAACGATGTTATTTTTTAAATCTCCCTTGATGTTTTTAGCGCGATCTTTTTCAATTTGCTCCAACTGCTTTTGCATACGGTTGTTGCTTTCTAATATTTCTTCAACCGACTGAACAACGTTTTTGGTGTTTTTAAATAATGCATTCACATTACTCAATTGCTCCAATTTATTGTTGATGTATTTTTCTGCTGTATGATTAGAAATTGCTTCAATTCTTCTAATTCCAGAAGCAACAGAACCTTCAGAAATGATTTTAAACCATCCAATGTTTCCTGTTCCTGGAACGTGAGTTCCTCCGCACAATTCGATTGAATCACCAAACTGAATAACGCGAACTGTATCTCCGTATTTTTCACCAAAAAGCATCATTGCACCTAGCTCTTGTGCTTCCTTGATTGGTGTGTTTCTCAATTCATTCAATGGCGTGTTTTGGCGAATTAAATCATTCACAATTTGCTCAATTTGAATCAATTCTTCATCAGATACTTTTGAAAAGTGAGCGAAGTCAAAACGTAAATATTCAGGATTCACCAAAGATCCTTTTTGCACAACATGATCTCCTAGCACAGTGCGCAACGCATGGTGCAATAGGTGAGTAGCACTATGATTTGCTGCAGAAAGTGTTCTTTTTTCAGTGTTTACAACAGCTTTAAAGCTTGCATTTGGATTTTTCGGTAAGTCTTTCACTAAGTGAACAATCAGATTGTTTTCCTTTTTCGTATCAAAAATTGAAACTTTCTCTCCATCAAATTCAATGTAACCTTTGTCACCCACTTGTCCACCTCCTTCAGGATAAAATGGCGTTAAATTGAAAACCAATTGGTAGAAAGATTTTTTGTTTTGAACTACCTTTCTGTAACGTGTAATTTTTACATCCGCTTCTAAATGGTCGTAGCCAATAAATTCTTCTTTCTCGTCTACAAGAAGTTCTGTCCAATCATCAGTTTTTAATGAAGTAGCAGAACGAGAACGGTCTTTTTGTGCTTGCAATGCTTTGTCGAAACCTGCTTGATCTAATGTCATTCCGGCTTCTCGAGCCATCAATGCTGTTAAATCGAATGGAAATCCGAAAGTGTCATACAATTCAAAAACTTGTGCTCCAGGAATTTCTTTAATTCCTTCTTCTTTTTGATTTTCTATAATAATTTCAATTCGCTTAATTCCTTGTTCTAAGGTTTTGAAGAAACTCATTTCTTCTTCGCGAATCACGTTTTCGATCAATGTTTTATTATCCACTAATTCTGGGAAAGCTTCACCCATTTCAGCGATTAAAACTTTGCTTAAAGGCGCCAAGAAAGGCTCATTCATTTTCAAAGTTTGGTAACCGTAACGAACAGCTCTTCTCAAAATACGGCGAATTACATAACCTGCTCCAGTATTTGAAGGCAATTGTCCATCAGAAATAGAGAATGCAATTGCACGAACGTGATCTGCAATTACACGTAAAGCGATATCTGTTGATTCAGTTTTTCCGTATTCAAACCCAGATTGTTTCACGATTTGTGCAATCAGAGTTTGGAATAAATCGATGTCATAATTAGATTGTTTTCCTTGTAAAGCCATCGCTAAACGCTCCAATCCCATTCCTGTATCGATATGTGTTTCAGGTAGCTTTTCTAAACTTCCATCTGCTTTTCTGTTGAATTGAATAAATACTAAGTTCCAAACTTCAACTACTTGAGGATGGTCTTGATTGACCAATGTTTTACCATCAACGTTTTTCTTTTCTTCGTCTGAACGAATATCTATATGAATTTCAGAACATGGTCCACAAGGTCCCATTTCACCCATTTCCCAGAAATTATCGTCCTTATTTGCTTCGATAATGCGGTCTTCAGGAATCCATTTTTTCCAAAAATCATAAGATTCTGTATCTCTTGGAACACCATCTTTTTCGTCTCCTTCGAAAATGGTAACGTATAGATCATTTTTGTCGATTCCGTAAACCTCTGTCAATAATTCCCAAGCCCAAGCTATAGACTCTTTCTTAAAATAATCTCCGAAGGACCAGTTTCCTAGCATTTCGAACATGGTGTGGTGATAAGTATCCACACCAACTTCATCCAAGTCATTATGTTTTCCAGAAACACGCAAACATTTTTGAGTATCAGTAACACGTTTGTCCTTGGCTATGGCATTTCCTAAGAAAAATTCTTTGAATGGAACCATGCCTGCGTTCGTAAACATCAGGGTTGGATCATTTTTAATTACCATCGGTGCAGAAGGTACAATTGTGTGTCCTTTCTCTTCAAAAAAAGAGAGGAATTTATGTCTGATTTCTTCTAATTTCATTGGGTTTCCTTATAATATAATTTGGTCTTTGCTCTGTTAATCAAAGTTAACGATTTTGCAAAGTTAGATTATTTACATAATTTTGCGAAGTTTTACAGTTAAATAATGTCAAAGACAAAGTTCAGATATAACCCCAAAACACTTTCTTACGAAAAAGTGAAGCGCTCCACAGGCGAACGTATTTTACGTGGAATAATATTTATTGCTCCAACCGTTGTATTGAGTTTAATCTTTGCTTTTTTTATTGCTTACCGTATCGATTCTCCAAAAGAAAAAGCACTCAATAAAGAGTTAAATGAATTAAAGGGAGAGTTTAAAAACATTCAAGAAAGATTAGAATTAGTTGATCGCGTAACAGAGGTTATTAAAAAACGTGATGAAGATTTATACAGAACAGCCTTAGGGGCAAATGAATTTCCAGAAGAATTACGGTTAATGGGTGTTGGAGGTAGTGATGCATACGATTCGTACAAAAAAATGTCCAACAGTGAATTGCTTATCTCATCTATTTCTAAGTTAGATGAGGTTGAAAGAAAACTACATGCTCAAAGTTTGTCGTTTAAAGAGTTGATTTCCTTGGCAAAGGAACGAGAGAATAGGTTGGCTTCACTTCCAGCGATTCAACCCGTGAACAACAAAGAGCTAAAGAAAATGGCTTCTGGTTATGGATGGCGTATTGACCCTGTTTATGGAACAAGAAAAATGCATTGGGGAACAGATTTCTCGGCTGAAACTGGAACCGATGTTTACGCTACGGGAAAAGGGGTTGTTGAAGAAACTCGTGTAAACAGTTGGGGCTATGGTAGAGAAATTGTGATTAATCATGGATTTGGATACAAAACGAGATATGCACATTTAAGTTCATTCCTTGTTAAAGAAGGAGATAAAGTTAATCGTGGCGATCTTATCGGATTAGTTGGAAATACAGGGAAGTCTACTGGTGCTCACTTGCATTATGAAGTGGAAAAAGATGGGCATAAAATGAACCCAATTGATTATTTCCACTCAGATTTAACACCTGAACAGTACGAGAAAATTGTTGAGATTTCGAAGAATGCTTTAAAATCGATGGACTAAATTAATTACGAATTATCAATTACGTTCCGATATTCATTGAAATAACAATTTCCGAACCTTCTTGCAAACGCACTTCTTTAATTATTTTTCTAAAGTTGTAGATTACTCACTAAGCTTTCTCATTAGATTGCTTTATTTTCATTAATTTAGCCCTAACGAATTCAAGTTATGATTAAAGCGTCAGAATTAACAAAGTTATATTATTCTATTGGTGAGGTTGCACAAATGTTTGATGTGAATACTTCATTGATTCGCTTTTGGGAAAAAGAATTCCCTTCTATCAAGCCTAAAAAGAACAAGAAAGGTAACCGCTTATTCTCTCCAAAGAGTATTTTAGAAATTCAGAATATTTATCAATTGGTTAAAGTTGATGGTCATACCCTCGAAGGTGCAAAAAAAGCATTGAAAGGTGGCGATATTGAGATTACACAACCGGATTTTGATAAGGAGGAGTTGATTAAAAAACTGGAAGGGATTAAAGAGAAGTTGAAGGCTTTGAGATAGAATGCGGCTGTTACCTTGTCCTTTAACGATAGAAGGGATTCCACACACGCTAACCATTAGCTATTGCTTTTCCCATCTCTGCGACTTCAACACCGAAGATGTCCTCCGCGTCCCTCTGTGAAAATTTCCATTTCCTCTGAAATAAAACAACCACAATCACTTCGCAGAAGAGATTCCAACCCAATCCACGTTAAACCTTGGCCATCCAATCACTTTTCGGATAAAAATTAACCATTTACATTGCCCTTCCCAAACTTTCCTGTAAACAATGCTTTGATTTTCTTACGAAATAAAAAAGCCAAAACAGCGAGTAGAATATATGGAGAAGCCATGATATACAAAATCGCGGAATTCATGTTGTTTCCATTATTGTTGTCAAGAATACTGTCGTCAATAGAATCGCCACTTTGCTCCGCTAGTAATTTACATTGCGAACATTGTGCTTCTACATCTCCTGTAAAGAAAAAAACAAAAGCAACTAAAAGTAATATAATTGGAAGCCATTTTTTCATGATACAAAGATAGATGAAAAGAAGTTCAAACCATAAATTATTATATGAATTTCGTCAGTTTAGTCCAATTGTTAATCAAACGCAGAAACCACCTTTGGATAAACTCAATTCTTCAATAATGGAAATGGCTTTTTCCTTTCGTTCTTCAAAATTCCCCTTTAAAATTGTGAAATCGGCATTGAGTTTTTTCAATTCAGCTAAATACAATTCAAACAGTTCTTCTCTCTGATTTGGGTTTTCTCTAAGTGGATCATCCTCCCAAGGAATGTCTTCTGGACTGCATAAAAAGTAATGTGAAAAACGTTGGTTTTCCATTAATTTTTGAACGCTCTCATCACATTTATTGTATTTGAAAGTTGACCAAATGTAAAGTACAATATTCTCCGTGTCGTAAATCTTCAAGCCGCTTTCTGCATTGGCATTTCGGATTATTTCTTGGTTGATTGCAATTTGCTCAATATGACCAAACTCATACTTACCGTTCTTTTTGAGCAAATATTCGCGAGCATGTTCAGGGAACCATTGCGCATCCAAATGTTCCGCAACAGCTTTGGAAATTGTTGATTTACCCGAACTTTCAGGTCCTGTGAATGTGATTTTCAATTTTTTGAGCTTTATACATTTTATATCAAGAGAAAAAAGCAAAAATAGCAATTATGGTATAAACCATATAATGGAACCCAGATTCAATAAAAAGATCAGCTTCATAACAAAGTTATATGTAAATTGAGGTTCTAGCCCTTATGAAAAACCAACCAAATCTGTTTTTTCGAGCGATGAATGTCAAATAGAAAGTTCCTATACACCTGCCCACTCCGATGCAGATGTTGCGATTAAGCTTTGGATTACTTCATTTACTATTTCCACATCGAAAATAGTTAATTACAAATAATCATTTACGAATTACTAATTTGTTTCTTCATCAAATAAGTACTTTTTGATTTCTTTGATTTGATCTTTTTCAAAGAAGTAGTAGCTGCCTATCCATTTTTCATTCATCAAATCTAGAAATTGATCACATCCAATTTCCTCTTCAAATTTCTTAAGGTATTTTCTGGGCTAGGTCTCGCCATAAGCATCTGCATTTATCGAATAAAGTGGAATTCCAACTTTTTGATCGAGAGAGTTATTTAAACTGTGATATGAAGTCATAACCATGTACAAATTCAAATCATTTTCGTTTGCATAATCTCTTATTTGTGATAGTGGGTAACATGCATCGCTTTTGCATCCATTCTTAAAAACATAAACCAATGACTTTTCATTTTTTTCTAATTCTTTCAATAATTGTTTCCCCGAAATTTCATAAATATTTCCCGTTTTTGCTGAGTTAAAATCATCTAATTTCTTAATCTTTGATTGTTGTTTTGGGGATAAATGAGTGTAATAGTTATCATTTACAAATTCAATCATTATACAGGAAGTGAAAATAAGAAAGGAAGAAAAGAATAGAATAAAGTTCCTCATGTTTAAATGTGTTTTTTGTCAAGTTTTAATGCTGTTTTAGTTAAAAAAAAGCTTATTTATTAGCTTTCGCAGCCTTTTCCTGTTCTTCAGTTAAGTAGTTTTTACCATCAACAAGTTTATCTCCTTCATAGAAAAGATAGCTCCCCGGCCACATTCCATCCAAAGATTCTTGGTATTCATAAAAGCCAATTTCTTCTCTGAATTTTTTGTAATATTTTCTACTTTTTTCTATGCCGTAAGCTTCATTATTAATTGAATAAAGAGGTAAACCTAACTTCTTGTTTATGGTTTGAGCCATATTACTATAATTGCTCATGATTAGAAATAATTTTAGCCCATTTTCTTCTGCATATTTCTTTTCTTCATATAAATGATTTATAGAATGTGAAGGGCAACTGTTTGCAAAGGAATAAACCATAGATTTTTCATGATTTTTTAATTCTTCCATCAATTGATTTCCAGTTATTTTATATACATTTCCAGCTTTAGCATCTTCAAATGCTGAAAGATGTTTAATTCTGGCTTGTTCAATAGGAGTTAAATAACTGTAATAATTATCTGTAACAAAATGAAAGAGGCACGAAGATAATAGAAACGTTAAAAGCAAAAGAATTAGGATGTTTCTCATGAGAATAGTAGTTTTAGAATGGTTTATCAAATATATGAATAATTTCGAATGGTTTAATATATATTTTTAATGAAATAATTAATAATTACGGGGGGAGAACTGATCAGAATATGAATTCTATGTTTTTAATTCGTAATTAATTATATTAGTGTTTTACTCTTTCAAATTCATCATTTTATGACCAATAAATATTATTGTTTTATATTAGTTATTTTTTCATTTTTAATATTTCCTTCATTTTCAAATGCACAAACTACTGCAGATTTTTCAGTGCCTGACACTTTGCTGGTTGGAGTTGCAGGAAGTCAACCATTTGTTTACCCTCAAGGCAGCAATGAAAAGGGAATCGCAATTGATATTTGGGAGAGCTTAGCCGAGAAAAAGGACTGGATTTATATCTATAAATTTTTCAATACTGTTGATGAAGCGATTCATGCTTTGGAAAATGAAGGTTTAGATGTTATTGTTGGTCCAATAAGTATTACTTCTGAAAGAATAGAATATTGGCGTTTTTCTCAACCTTTTTACAATTCTAGTTTAGCTATTGTTTCTCGTCAAGGAAAACTAAATTTATGGGATAAGATAAAACCATTTTTTAGTCTGAACTTACTGTATGCTGTTTTTGTGTTCGTATTTATTTTGTCGATTGTTGGAACTTTATTTTGGTTAGCCGAACGAAAAGAGTCACCGGATCAGTTTCCTAAAGATCCCGTAAATGGAATTGGAAATGGCATGTGGATGGCGATAGTTACGATGACCACAGTTGGTTATGGCGATAAAGCCCCAATCACTTTGATGGGGAGAATAATTGCCGGTTCGTGGATGGTGATCTCCATAATTTTTGCAACTTCTATGGTGGCTGGAATAGCAAGTACCTTAACCCTAAGCTCAATGGGGACTTCTGTCGTTACAAACATTGAGGAATTATCAGGAAAAGAAGCCGCAACAATTGGAAATTCTCCTTCTGTTGGGTTCTTAAAAGAGAATAAAGTAAAACCGATTGGTGTTAATTCATTAGAAGAAGCAATGGAAATGCTGAGAAAAAAAGAAGTCGATGCGGTAGTTTATGACAGACCTCAGTTATTGTTTTATTTGGCAGAAAATCAAAAAGATAAATTTCATATTGCACAAGCTGAATATTACAAACAAGGTTATGGTTTCGCTTTTTCAATGGATTCCAAACTTGTTTATGATGTCAATAGGTTGCTTTTGGAATTAGCGGAAGAACAAGATGTTGCTGGTATTGTTGGAGAGTATTTGGAAGAATAATCAATGGATTAATTACGAATTACGAATTGAAAATTTGTGATAATAATTTAAATGTGCTGTGTTCATTTAACTTGGAATTTACAATGACAGACCTATACAAAATTGGTGAATTGACTGATTCACCCATGGTGCCATTTCGTAATTCCCTAATTCGTAATCCGTAATTGTTTAGTCGATTTCAAAAATAGTTTCTTCTTTTTCCTTTTCATTTTCTTTTTTCCAAGCATCAATTTTCTTCTGCAAAGCGCTCTTTTTCTTCTTCTTGTTTTCTGGAGAAAATTCATCTTCTTCACCTTCTTTTCCGAAGTCCATAATTACTTTTTCTTCAAGCTTTTCCTTGTCTTTTATTCTGTGAATTGAAGTGTCTTTTTTATTGATTCCAAATCCAGATTTTAAAGCACTTTTTAGATCATCTTTTGCTTGATCGACATTTTGTTCTGTTACCGCCTTTTTCGCTTCTTTGTCCCAAGCAAATTTAGGGTAGTCTATTGTTCCAAACATGCGAAGGAAAACCCTCAATCCAGTTCCGTCATCTACAATGTCGCCAAACTCCGATGATTTCGTTCCTTTAATTTCTCGAAATCTAAAATCAAGAGAATAATCTATGTCGTTTTCGAAGGAGTGTGTTCCGGAAAGATTAACATCTAAAGCATTCGAATTTATCGACATTTTTGGAATCGTAATGACACCATTTTTTACGGTAAATTCATTTTCAAAAGAATCGAATTTTAAGTTCAATAACCTTCTTTCAAATTCATCAATTCTTGATCGAGGAATAACTAAAGTTCCGCCAGATGATTTTAAACTCTTTGTGATTTCTTTAAACGCTAGAACATTAACCAATGCACCATCTGTTATTTTAATTCGAGCGGTGACATCAAATTTTTCTTTTTCAATATTTTCTTCATATAAATCAAATGGCCCTTTAAAATTTAATAGAATTGAAGCTCTTCCTTTGATGTTGTCGGATGTAATAACAGTTTGGTCAAAATTATTCCATTCTGCAAACAAAGGTTTGAAATTTACAGCATCCGAATTTAAGGTAGTTTCAACCACTAAGTACATTGGACGAACTTCGGTAATTTTTAATCGTCCATTAATCTTTGCTGTGGCACTTATTCCTTCAACCATAGGAAATGTCAATTGTCTTTTTCCAAAATCCATTCTCCCTCTTATATTGGTGTATTGGTGACCGCTATATTCTACTTTATTTAAGGAAAGAATCAATTTTCCAACAATATCATCAGGCAATAACCAGGCTTTAGTTTTACTTATTTCTTGCTCATTTGTTGTTGAAAGATCGTCCAAATACAAAGCGTTACTGCTCACACTAGCATCAACAGATAAGTTTCCAGCGCCTTTAAAATAATCTGCTAAATGATTAAATTGACCATCTAAAACGAGTGCTGAATTCCCTAGAGAAATTGCTAAATCTGTAATTCCTGCAAATTGATTTCTTATGGTAATATCACCATTTTTAATGCTCAGTTTTCTTTGATCATCTATGAATTGGGCAGTAATATTTTGTAAAGCCAATGAAATTCTCAAATCATAAATTGTAATGTCTTTTTGATTTGTTTTAGGTTGATTCATTCTTAAATCAAAATCTCCATTCAAGCCTATTGTGCCAGATAATTCTTGCATGGAAAATGGGCCAAACAAACGATGAATTGCCTTTAAGTCTAATAAACCATTCGCTTTACCCGTTAAGCGGGGTTTGTCAAAATCTGAAATCAATAAATTCCCTGAAAAGTTTTCATTTAAAGTGCGGAATTTTAAAGTGGAAAGTGAGAGTTGCTCTTTCCCAGCGATTATTCCATTCGTATACTTTCCTTTTAAATTAATGTTAGATAATGAAAATCCTTGATCTGATAAACTACCGTTTTTTACATCAAAATTAGCGTCAATTGCTGGAGAAGAGGTTTTTTCATTTGAACCTTTAATGAATAATTCAAAATTGACTTTTCCTTTTCCATTTATTTGGTCCACCACATCTAATTCCTGAAAAGAAAAGTTTTTTGCCACATCAGCCAGGTCAAGATTTTTAGCTCCAACATAGAAATCCATACTGTCATTACTCACTTTTCCCTTAACTAAAAAAGGAAGATCATTTATTGAAAGATCAGCTGAGATTATTTCAAACACATCATTGATTTGATCCATTTGAATAGATATATCACATTTGGTCTTCTTATTTTCCAATAATTTTACTGATTTTGATTGAATTGTTTTTACATCGAAATCCGTTTTCGCGCCCAAAATAAACTGTTTCTCTGTGAATGAACCGTTAAATTCTAAGGTGTTGAAATAAGCAGCATAGTATTGTTGTGTAGACTTGTTGTCATAAGTGAAATCTGTAGATGTTAGATTGATTTTTTCTAAATTAAACTCAAAAGGAGTTACGGTAGTATCTCCACTGGGTTTTAAAAAATCGTAATTTACGCTGCCATTTTCTAGAATTTTTAGATTTAGAACTGCGTTGTCAATGTCAATGCGATGTACGTCATAATTACCTCCAAGAATATCTAAAGGGTTCAGGCGTAAATCAAATTTTTTTGCGAAGATTGCAGTGTCTCCAGTTTGGATAGAATCGAATTTACTATGCACTAACACATCATCAAATGAAAGGGTTAAATCAGGAAAACTCTTCCAAATTCCAATGTCAATATAACCAATATGAACACGTTTATTTAGATATTTATTGGCCTCCTTTAATGCATATGATTTTATGTCATCTTTAAAAACCAAAAGTAATGCACTAATCAAAATCATGAGGGAAATTATGATTCCCGCAACCCATTTGAATATTTTTAATGCTTTTTTCCAGTCCATAAAACAAAAATAACAGCTTATCTATACATTTCGTATCGCTTGAGCTTTACTTATTAACGGTGAAAGTTTTAAAAGATTACGGAATACAGTATCGAGTATTGAGTTTTGCGCAATGAGGAGAAGAAATTGACTGTGTTTTGTGAATCTGCCATTCCCAAACTTACTACCCCTTACTCAAAATCTCTGTACTCAATCCTGATTCTAGGAAAAACTCTAATGTTTTTTAATGGTCGATCTTCGATAATAATTGAAAAAACAATAATTATGAAAAATTTAACTGTATTAATTTTTGCTTCTATTTTAGGTTTAACCTCTTGTAATTCAGAATTTTGAAATGATATTAAAGCTCAAATGAACCAAATGTAGAATCATTTAAAAGCATTGACTTTCCTATAAAACCATGTGATATATTATCCAAAGAAATGCTTCTCAAATATTTTGATGTGACAAGTGAGGAGGTGGAAATGAAAGATGGTACAAATAATCCAAATTACAAGTATACCCAATGTGGGTACTCTTGGAAAAAGGACAATTTCGAATAATTGCAAACTAAGCGTTCAGATTTAATGATGGCATTATACAATGCAAGGATTAAATAAAAATGCTGAAGAGGAATTAACCTTGTCCGATATTACTTCATTAGAGTCTCCAATGAATTTAGTGAAAGGTGGACATATTATTGAATACGAAAACATAGTAAGAGCTGTTAATGATTTTAATAATTCCCATAAAGTACCTTCAGAGGCTGATTTGAAATTATTGCAAAAGGAAATTGATAAAAAATCCAAGGAAGAAGAACTAGATGAAAAGGCTATAGAAATAGGAAGAAAATTAACGAGTGGAATAGCAGATAACTTAAAATTCACCAAAGTTGATGGGATAGGTGATGCTGCATATATTGATCATTTAGCAAAATCATTAGATGTACGATTTGGGACCTTTTCTTTTGCCATAACTATGGACACAGAATTGGATCTTGTTGCAAATATCAAGATAGCCAAAAAGATAGCTAATGAGGTCTTGGGGAAATTATGATTCCTTAGTTAATACAATTTAAAATGAATCTATATACCAGATATAGGGAAAACCCTTGCTAATAATTATTCTAAAAGGCCTAATTTTGAATTAAATCTAAATCAAAAACCATGAAGTATTCTCTAATTTTTATAATAGCATCTCTTTTTATTTTGTCATCGTGTGATAAAAATGGAAGTATTGATGACTCCACGTATGTGAAAGAAATGGATTTTCCAATTAACCCGATGGAGCACATTCATAGAAGTATGATTGTCTGTCACTTTGGTGTTTCAAGTGCTAAATTGGATTATGTTGAAGAGATCATTACGAATGACAATTCTTTATCTGTTTGTGGATTTGAATGGGAAAAAACTAATCATGATGAAATTCAAGACCATCGCTCAAAAATGATGATGGCTTATGCGATAAATGGAACGAGCAGAGAGGATGGTTTATCCAAGAAAGTAGATGTTTTTGACTTGAAAAAATTAAAATCTGCAAATAACTATCTGAAAATTGGGCTTTTTAGAGAATACGCCAATTTCAAATCTGCCAAAAGTGATTTTTACAATTCTCATCAAGTTTCTTCAAATATTGAAATAAATAAAAGTGCTGATATTCAAGTGGAAAGTGCTGGTTTGACAATCGTTAATAGCGGTGAAAGTCGTAAGTTTACGGCAATTGAAGGAATAGGAAATCAGGCCTATTACAATCATAATTTGAAATCACTAGATGTTCTTTTTGGTAATATTTCGTTTTCTGTTTTTATAGATTCCGAATTTGATATTGAAACGGATATTTTAATTGCCAAAAAAATTGCCTACGAAGTCTGGAAAGGTCTCTAGATTTAACTATTTATCTATTTTGTTTATAAAAAAATGACGAAAGCACCTTACTAAATGGCGTATCTATATTATTAACAATATATTTGCATCAAAATTATAGATTATGAGTTTAGTAACAGTTGGAAGTGTCGCATTTGATGCTATTGAAACACCTTTTGGTAAAACAGATAGAATTATAGGGGGAGCAGGAACTTACATTGCTTTTTCTTCTTCTTATTTCATGAAAAATCAAAATATCGTTTCTGTTGTTGGAGAAGATTTCCCACAAGAAATGCTTGATAAATTAAGCACTAAAGGTGTTAATTTGGAAGGTCTTCAAATTATCGAAGGAGAGAAATCTTTCTTTTGGTCTGGAAAGTACCACAATGACATGAATTCAAGAGACACTTTAGTAACTGAACTAAATGTTTTAGAACATTTTGATCCAATTATCCCAGCGTCTTACCAAGGATGTGAATACCTAATGTTAGGAAATTTAAGTCCAGAAGTTCAGTTGAAAGTAATCAATAGAATGGAGAAGCGACCAAAATTAGTAGCTATGGATACCATGAATTTCTGGATGGATATCGCTATGGAAGATTTGGTAAAAGCAATCAAAGAGATAGATATGTTAATCATCAATGACGAGGAAGCAAGACAACTTTCTGGTGAATATTCATTGGTTAAAGCAGCGAAGAAAATTCGTGAAATGGGACCTAAGTTTCTAGTGATTAAAAAAGGTGAGCACGGAGCTTTATTGTTCCATGAAACGAAGGTGTTTTTTGCACCAGCATTGCCATTAGAAGATGTTTTTGATCCAACAGGAGCAGGAGATACTTTCGCAGGTGGATTTATGGGGTATTTAGCGTCAACTGATGATATTTCTTTCGAAAATATGAAAAGAGGAATTATTGCAGGTTCTGCAATGGCATCTTTCTGCGTGGAGAAATTTGGAACTGAAAGATTAGAAAATTTATCGAAAAGTGAAATCGAAGACCGTATTCAAGAATTTGTTCAATTGACAAATTTTGACATGGTTCAAGCTGTATAAAGCATACTATTATGGAGAAGAGAGAATTTATTGATGCGCTTAAAGAACTAACCGAAAAAGAGAATGTCTTAAAAACGGGAAGAGAAGTAAATGAACTGCGTACGCAATTCGAAGATTATTTAATTGAAGCAACGAGACAATTTCAAATTGCTGAATTAGAGGCGAAAGATAGAAATGAAGAGTTTACTCAAGAGGAATGGATGAATCCACTCAAAGAGGAGTTTTATGAAATCTTTTCTCCATATAAAGAAAAGCGCAAAGCTATTATTGAAGCAAAACGCGGTGAAGAAGATGAAAATCTGAAGAAAAAACGAGCACTAATTTCTCAATTACAAGCTGTAATTACAGATGAAGAGAATATTGGAGCTGCTTTTTCTGCGCACAAGGAAATTAACGAGAAATGGAAAAATATTGGAGATATTCCTCGTGAAAAAAGAAATGATATTCAACAAGAATACAGCCGTTTGTTAGAGCAGTTTTTCTACAACATGAATATCTATAAGGAAATCAAAGATTATGATTTCAAAAAGAACTATGAAGCTAAGAAATTGCTTTTGGCGCAGATTAAAGAGCTGAGCAAAGTTGAGAAAATTAAAGATGTTGAAGCGAAAATCAAAAGTTTGCAAAATGAATGGGAAGACGTTGGTCCAACCAAACAAGAGCACTGGGATGAGCTGAAAGATGAATATTATTCTACAATCAACAAAATTTATGACCGTATTCGCTCATTTTACGACGATAGACGTGAGAAAATGCAAGCGAATATTGGATTGAAAAATGAACTGATTCAAAAAACTGAAGCTGTTTTAGCTCAAAGCCGTGAATCAGTTAAAGATTGGTCGAATCAAACTAAAGAAATTCTTAGTCTTCAGAAAGAATGGAAAACAATTGGATTTGGTCCTAAAAAAGAGAACGATGAAGTATGGAAAACATTCCGCGGATTATGTGACCAATTCTTCTCTATCAAAAGCGAATTCTATAAGGATATTCAGCAAGAATATGATAAGATTGCTGAAGGTAAAAAGAAGTTAATCGAAAAAGTAAATACTTTAAAAGACAATGCAGATTGGGGTCCAACAACTAAATCAATCATTGAACTTCAAAAACAATGGAAGAAAGCAGGTAGCGCAGGTCAAAAGAACGAACAAAGTTTGTGGAAAGAATTCCGTGCCGCTTGTGATTATTTCTTTGATGCTAAACAAGCTCATTTCGATGAAAAAGATAAAGCTTTCGATGACAACCTAAAAGCTAAACAAGATTTAGTTGAAGAAATTTCAACTTTCGAATTGTCTAAAGATAAAGACGAAGCGATTGCATCTTTACATGCGTTTTCTGAACGTTTTTCAGCGATTGGATTTGTTCCAACAAAAGAAAAAGACGGAATCTTTAAAGCTTATAAAGCGGCTATCGATAAACATTATGATTCTCTTGATATGAAAGGTGAAGAGAAAGAAAAAGTGATGTTTGAAGCGCGTATTAAAACGCTACGAGGAAGTGGAAATGCAGCTGAATTGTTTGAGAAAGAAAAGCAAACAATTCGCGCTGAAATAAGTACAATTCAACAAGAAATTATTCAGTTTGAAAATAATCTTGGATTCTTTGCTAACTCCAAAGGAGCAAATGCATTAAAAGACCAAGTAGAAAACAACATCAAAGCAGAGCAAGATAAGTTGTTAGCGCTTAAAGCAAAGCTTAAAATGATTCCTAATGAATAAAATTTACAATACATGGATTTTCATCATCTCCTTGCTGACTTTACCGTTCGCATTTGCAGTGGGGCTGAATGAAGTCTTTGGTATTTTTGGCCTTAAAATTCACGGAGACCAGTTCGAATATAAAGAACTGGTTTTCGGGATTGCCGCAGGTCTGATTTTCTTACTGGGAGCATCAAGATCTTCTAGAAAATGGTCAGGAATTAAAATTGTAAATCAAGTAGATCGATTTCAATTTAACTCTGTAATCAGCAATGAAAGAAAACAGAGTGTTCTTTTAAACAATAGTATTGAAATTGTCGGTTTTTTCTTAATCGGTACAGTGTTTATCATCTTTTCAAAAGATGCAATTTTTATTACATTAATTTTCCTCATTTTTATTGTCGATTCCATTATCAATACAATACGTGGAATGATAGGTAAGAAATACCGAGTAGGGATGACGAAAAAAGCAATAGTTTCCGTGGATAGGGAAGTGATTGCAATTTATTTTAAAGGTTTAAAAAGAATTTCAATTACGAAAGATCAATTGTTCTTCGAATACAATAACAATGATTTAGTTTTGGATTTTCAGCTCAATACAATTCCCGTAGAAAAACAAGAAGAATTTATGCGTCTTTTACGTATAAACGTTGATGAAACTCAGGTGTATTTCTCAGGATTTGAAGAGCAATAAATGTTAATTGTAGTTTTTCAATACTAAATTATCAATTACTAATCATCACCTTTGCATTTTAAAATTTTACTAAGATTATGGATTTTTGGATTAAAGCCGCTCAACTACTACTTTCACTAGCAATATTAGTTACAGTTCATGAGTTCGGACATTATTTGGCCGCTCGTGCTTTTAAAATTCGTGTTGAAAAATTCTATCTTTTCTTTGACCCTTGGTTTTCTTTATTGAAGAAGAAAATTGGTGATACAGAATGGGGAATCGGTTGGTTGCCTTTGGGTGGATATGTGAAAATTGCCGGAATGATTGACGAGTCTATGGACAAAGATCAAATGGCACTTCCTCCGAAAGAGGATGAATTTCGTTCAAAACCGGCATGGCAACGCTTAATTGTAATGGTTGCTGGTGTTGTGGTAAACGTAATAGTAGGATTCTTCATTTACACAATGGTAGTTTCTGCTTGGGGCGATGATGCCTTAGAGAATGATGCTTTAAAATATGGAATCGCAGTAAACAAAAACTTTGCTGAGTTGAATTTAGGGTTTGAAGATGGTGATATCATTACAGCAGTTGATGGTGAGAAAGTTGAGAATGCTCAACTCGTTAACTTGCAAATTTTCTTGAGGGGTTACAGAGAAATCGAAGTGAAAAAACCTTCTGGAGAAAAGAAAATCATTGTTCTAGATGAAGATATTAATGATTGGATGTGGGCAAATGATGCTGTTATGGCTTTTAATCCAAGAATGCCAACTATCGTCGATTCTGTTATGCAAAACAGAGACGCTTTCAAAAAAGGATTGACAAAAGGAGACAGTATTGTAAGTATAAATGGTGTTGCAACTCCATTTTTCCACGATTTACAAGCACAATTGGCAAAGCAAGAAGGAGATTCTACTTTGGCTACAGTTGGACTCTACAGAAATGGTGAGTATTTAGATTTAGATGTTTATACCGATAAAAATAAAACAATCGGATTTTTACCTCAATTTCCAGAATGGTTAAAAACTACGCATACGGATTATACTTTTGGAGAATCAATTTCTCGAGGATTTGATAGAGCAGGTTGGACAATGTATGATTATGCTGCGCAATTACCCCTTATTTTTACTGAAAGAGGTGCAACGAGTGTTGGAGGATTTGGAGCAATTGGAAATCTTTTTCCCCCTACTTGGGATTGGAGAATTTTTTGGACAAATACTGCGTTTATCTCTCTCGTTTTAGCAATTATGAATATTCTGCCAATTCCAGCTTTAGATGGTGGACATATCGTGTTCTTGTTGTATGAAATGATTACGGGAAAAGAAGCGCCGCAAAAGGTGTTAGAATACGCGCAATTGATAGGGTTTATTTTATTAATTACTATTTTCCTTTATGCCAACGGAAATGATGCTTACAAAGCAATTTTCCAATAGCTTTTTATAATAAATGATTTTTAAAATGGAGGTGCGTGATTTATTGCGTGTCTCCATTTTTTTTGGTCATAAGCGTTACTTTTATTTGATTCACTTTTTAATTTTCTCACAATTTAGTTGTATTTTCACAAAAACGCTATTGAATTAAGATGTCAGATTCCAAGTTTTAAAGACTACTTTAATCATCATTTTAACACTAAAACTATACAAGACTATGAAATCTCTACTTTCCATTTTACTTCTGGTTATTACTTTGATTGGTTTTTCACAAACCCAAACATTAATAATTGTAGATGTTTCTAAATCTTATTCAAAGGTACAATCAGATGAATACTCTAGTTCTTTTAATGAATTTGGATTTGGAATAGGTGCAAGATTAGACAAAGATAGGGGGTGTGTAGAAATAAAAGGTGTTTATAAATTGTCACGAAACTTGGGATCTTCTATTAATTTCCAAAGTTATTATTTAGGAGGTGGTCTAAAGTATGTCTTCTTTAAGAAAGAAAATCGATTCAGATCTTTTATAGGGTTTAATCTTTCAACGGAAGTGTATTCAAACTATAGAGATGCTTTCTTGGCGCCTGATAATTTCGCTGTGACCAAAATTCCTTACAAAGAACGAGATTTTAATTACTCTTACGAGTATTATTATTCATTAGATTTTTATGATTCTTCTCCTATTTATTGTTAACTAATCTTAGGTTTAGAGATAGAATTATTGAATAATTTGAATTTAGAATTAGGTGTAGGAATCGGAAGAAAGAGAGTTTTAATTAAGGAGAAATATTGGAGTCAATCTGTTCCTTTTGAAGATGTTTTAGCGGATGTAAAAGATACACCTACGATTGGAAGAGAATTTAAAATGCTTAGTTTTCAAGTAGGTATGATTTGTTCGATTAATATAAAGAACAACAAATAAAAGCATGAGATAACTCTTTTTAAAATAAATGAACTATGAAACAGATAATTATAGGATTGTTACTTGGCATTTTTCTTTTGCATGGAAACACTGTTAATTCGCAGATCAGTAAATCACTCCATTTTGGGGTTTCTGAAAGCCTTTATTCGGAAGGTGGTAAATTAAGGTTTAAAAATTTTAAATATACAAGAACTAGTGTTCAATTAGGGGTCAATCTTGATTTAGAATCTAATAATTTCCGTGTTTTTGGAGTTTATGAGTTATATGGGAATTTAAAATTTGAATCAACCACCGAAGAGTATGATAGCTTTTTATTTGCTAGTCATTTAATGGGGGTTGGTGTAGAAAATCGGTTTTGGGATGAAAAGAGGGTTTCTCTATTAGTAGGTTTTTCAGCCTTAACAGAAATTGCGTCTAATTATAGAAATGGTTACATAAGTGAAGGTTCACCAGTTTATCCAATCAGTAATTATACTTATGAATTGTTAAACTCTAATTCTATAATTCAATATCAAGACTTTTATTATTCTACTCCATTTGCTTCAAGTTTTTACATAGGAGCAGATGTCCAAATCTATAAAGGATTACATTTTAATTTGTCTTTAGAAAATAATTTTAGAATTATGAAAACGAGAGAAGTTGTCTGGGATCCATCCAGTTTCGAGGGCCGATTACTCGAAGATATAATTAATGAACAAGAAATTGAAACTACAATAATAGATCAGTTAGGATTTCGTTTTGGATTGACTTACAATCTTTAATATTACAGATTTTCGAAAATTAAATAATTAGAAATTATGAAATCATATTCAAAAATATTTATCGTTTTAGGAATGTCCTTATTGGTATTAAGCTGCAAGAAACAGGGCTGCACGGATGAGTTTGCATTAAATTATGATGTAAATGCAAAGATTGAGAATGATAATTTTTGTAGATACGCAATGCCTGAGGTGAAAAGATATGTTCCAAATTATGGAGCTAATACCGCTACATTAGCAGCTATAAATAAAGGGAAAACTCCGCACTATTGGAAGATTGGAACAAAATACTCGTGGTCATACACATTAGCAGCAAAATTTCAAGGGAACAATGGAGAATACCAATCTGCTGGATTAGTTTCATTCTGGCAGAGAATACCTAGCCCTTATTACTTCGGATTTTATTTTGAGGAGTTGGCTATATTATCTGACAATTCATATGTAAAAAACGGGACAGTTGCACCTCCATCAGTCGTATTTTCGTTCCTAGACACCGTAGTTTGGAAAGCATCTGGAAATACTTGGCCAGCTTTCGAACTATTCACTACAATCGGTACTCCAAGCGAACGTGAAATAATTTCGTCCGATCCAAGTATTGAATCATCTTATAATTTTAGGGTTAGCACCGAGTCAAATGGTGATTCTTTGGTTTTTGATATTTTTGGACAAAGAAATCACATCTCAAAAGTTATTCATGCTAGTGAATCTTCTCACCTTTTTAGTCAACAGGAAATAGAATCTCTTGGAAAAGGAGACGCTGTGCTTCAAGTTGTTTCTGTGAATTATGATGTTCAAACAGAAAATGGAAAAACGTATCATTTCTTGAATCAATCAAGAAGTCTTAAGGAAGTTTTTATTGAATAATCGATTTGAACTTAGAATTAGAGGTATTAATGAGTAAATGGTTATTTTTGGCGTCAATAAAAATGAATCCAATTAGAAATTAGGTTCAAAATTAAATTATCATTTAAACACAAAAACATGAAATCAGCACTTTTAACATTCTTAATAATTGCATTTACTTATAACAATCCATTAATTGGACAAGAGATCATTGAAGAATATGGAGAGGAGAAAGACATAATAGAAACGGTTCGATACATTCCATGGGGTACTCATGAAGGATTTAAGGTTGAAGGCGATTTTAAAGGGAAATCAATAAGAATATCTAAAGATGGGAAGAAAGTTATTGAGAAGAAAGTAGAATTCAAGACTGATGATGGAAAAGCATTTGCAGATCAAGTTATACTCAGGGACGATGAAATTGTAACTATTAGTTTAGTTAAATCAAAAAAGTCAATGGGTATTTATCTTCAAACTTTAAGTTATGACGATTTATCTCAAATTAAAGATCCAATTAAAATTGATGTAGTAGATGGGATTGCTTCAAAATATATAGTTTCAAAATCACATATAATTAATACAGGAATGTGGTTTAGTTACAGTGGGATAAATGAAAACATCTCATTAATTATAAATGGTTCTTCAGAAGAGGAAGAGTCAAGAAGATTGATCCGAATAGTGAACTTAGATAACGAGAACAATATTATTGGAGAGCCATACACTTATTATGCGAAGAACAATGAACACAAATTATCAAATGATAGGATAGTTCATTATGAAAATGGATCAATTGCTACGCTAATTGAAGAAAGTGAGGAAAGTGAGGAAGCCAATGCTAAAAATAAGGAGGTGCTTGTTAAAGAACTTACGTTCGTTTGTTTAGATCCAAAAAAAGAACCAATGGAGGAGGAAATTACTGCGGAATTTAACCGTATTGGAGGAATGAAACTTAGTGATAATTCGATAAATAATAAGATTAATTTTTCATTACTTTCTTTTGATTCAGATGACGAAACACAAGGAGCAATAACTTCGTATCAATACGATACAGAAAATGGCAATATGCAACTTAAAAAGTACAGTTCTGAAGATATTTACAGGAGTAATGAGGAATTGCAAGCCGAATTTGGTAAATACACAATTAGAGAAAATCATTTCTTGAAGGATGGTTCGAACATAGTGTTGTTAAATGTAGCTTACCAAGAGTTTAATAATTCTAAAACATACTCCAGTGAAACCGGTGGTTATACTGTTGATTATTATGATTATTTCAGAAAAGGATTTACTGTAGTAAAAATAGATAATGATAGAGAAATTGAATGGGTTTCCGAAGTAAAAAGAAACGCAAACGCATTGAATGATTGGTTTAGTCTACACTGTTTATTATATTATACTGACGATAATTTATTAGAAATTGTATTTAACACCAACAGTAATCAATTTAAGAATGGAAGTTACGATACAAATGTTTCAGACGCAGATGCAAAACTCTTAGTTAGAAAGAATGATGATTTTATTCCCACGAAAGCAGTAGTTAACTTGAACAATGGCGAGACAACTGTTGGAGAGATGAAGTTTGGAACAAAAGAAGTAAGGGCTTTAACTACTTTTATTGCTTATCCTGGCGATGAACCAGGCGTTTATACTATGAAGGCGATAATTGATGGAACTTTAAGGTCTGCAAAATTTGATCTGAAGTAAGGTACTTACTGGTGTAATAATTAATTACCTGGAATTTTATATATTTAAGTGAGGCTTTGATAAGTATAGCTAAGTAGCGAACCTACAGAAAAGCTATATTTATCAAAGTTTTTTCTTTTTTAAAACTTTAAAGAATCATATATTTTGGTTGGAAGGAAAATTGATCCAGCGAGGTGCTTTACTACGCCAATTCCAAATAAACAAGACTTAGCTCAGTTTTGTAATGTTTTAACTTCTACTTTAACCAATCAAATGATATAAAAGTTGTAATTTTAGTGTATTAAATTCTTGTTTATGAAAATTACATCTCTTTTATTTGCTTTCCTTTTTATTATAAATTCAACTTTTGCTCAAGATATGAAGCTGAAGTATGATATAGAAATAAAATCAGACGATCCTGAAATGCAATATATTTTACAACTGTCTAAAGGTTCATCATTAACTATATATGCAAAGGATGATAAGTCTCGCGTTGAAATGGTTATGGGTCAGTTAATGAAAAATACTACAATTCTCGATAATGGGAAAAAAAAGGGACTTCAATTAATTGATGGTATGGTAGGAAAACAAGCTGCAATTATTGAAGGTTCAGATTTTGAGGGATTTAATGCAGAAGAAGAGGATGTAAAGTTTGAATATCTTGATGAAACTAAAACAATTTTGGGATATAAATGTAAGAAAGCTGTTGCTCTTGTTGATAACCAAGAAATGATTTACTGGTACACCAATGAGCTCAAAGTTTCAGATGTCTACCTTAGAGAATATTCGAAATTGGGATTACAAGGTGTACCACTAGAATACAGTATAAATAGTTCAGAAGCATCAATGAAATTTGTTGCAACAGAGGTTAAAACTAATATTGATGAAAAAGGCTTGTTTGATCTTAAAATTCCAGAAGGATATACAAAAAAATCATTCGAAGAAGTTAGCAGTATGATAAATTTTTAATCTTTAAAAATAAAAAATATGAAATTAAAAGCAATTTTAGGTACCGTAGTTTTAATTCTTTCAATGACAGCATTCTCGCAGGCTACAAAAGGAAAATTATCCTATGATGTATTTGTCACCTCAGATGATGCTGCTGCCGCAGGAATGTTAAGTCAAACTGAAGGGAGCTTAATGGAACTTACTTTTATGGATGGAAAAGTGAGGACTGATTTATTCATAGGTCAAATAATGACCAAGACAGCAATAACACTTCAAGATGCCGATACTGCATTAATTCTAATAGATGCTATGTTTGGAAGGATAGCCATGAAAGTGACTGAGAATGATATGGATGAAGAAGATCGTTTAGCTTATGAGAATAGAGAAGTTGAATTGACAAATGAGACCAAAGAAATTATGGGTTATGAATGTAAAAAAGCAATTGTAACAGTTGGTGGGTCTGACGAAACTATTATTTGGTATTCTGAAGAAATTGTGCCAAATTATAGAAAAAATGAATACTTATTGAAGGAAATTCCAGGAGCTCCTTTAGAAATGTATACTACTTGGCGTAATATGGATATGAAATATGTGGCATACGAATTTAAAGAAAAACTAAAGAAAACAGATGAGATTTTTAGTACAGAAGTTCCTGAAGGATTCACTTTGAGAACGGCTGAGGAAATGAAAAGTTTTGGTCAGTAATATCTTAACTTGTAATGATTAAATTTTGGGGAATTCTCTCATTGGTTTTGCTTTTTGGAATTACAAGTTGCAAAAATATCGTTAGAAAATTCGATCAACAAGTTCACAAATCTTATCAGCGAAATAACTTTGTTAGTCAGTCAGTCGAGCTAGGTGAACATCAAGTTTTTTACTATGACAATAAGCGGGAAAATGTTCCCGTTATGTTGTTTTTGCAAGGATTTGGAGGTGATGGAAAAATCTCATGGCAAAAGCAAGCATTGGCTTTTGAAGAGGATTACCGAGTGATAATTCCAGATATTTTATGGTTTGGAAATAGTACAAGCAAAGCTCATCCTGAACTAACTTCTCAAATAGATGCCATAAATCAATTGATTGAATTTCTTAAAATTGATCAAATACATTTGGTAGGAATTTCCTACGGAGGTTTTATTAGTCTTGGAGTAGAACAAGAAAATGAAACTAAATTGGCTTCTCTAATTATTGTAGATTCTCCAGGAGTACATTTTTCAGATGATGAATTAAAAATCTTTACGGATAAAATTGGAGTAGAAAAAATTTCGGATGCTTTTGTACCTCAAAATAGTGATGAGGTGAAAAGAATGTTGAGTTTTGCGTCTTTAAAACCTCATATATTTACGAAGGATATTAGAGAGCAAATTTTAGGTTTTTATTTAAGTAAAAATCCTGAGGAACAAATTGAAATGATTAGTAATCTGCCTAAAAATAGAGTCCAGTTTGAAGATTTGAAAATTGATAAGCCAGTTTTAATTCTTTGGGGAGAAGACGATGAAGTATTCTTAATTGATGATGCTAAACAGCTTCAAGAGCAGCTCAACGCCGAACTTGTAATCATTCCAAAGGCGGGACATTCGTTGCCAGTTGAACAACCTAAAGATTTCAATAGAGCTTTAAGGAGTTTTATAGAGAAAGTTGAATAATCAAATCATTTCACTTCATTATCTTTATCAAAAATTTTCATCATGACATTAAAAAATATTGAACTTGTTTTCGCCACTCAAAATAAAAATAAAGCCTACGAAATTCAAGGACTTTTACCAGCCAATACAATTGTGAAAACACTGCAAGATATTGGATGTGATGATGATATTCCCGAAGATCAGCCAGATTTGGCAGGAAATGCAATGCAAAAAGCACGTTATGTTTATGAAAAATACAATGTAAACTGTTTTGCAGATGACACTGGATTAGAAATTGAAGCTTTAAATAACGAGCCGGGAGTTTTTAGTGCGCGTTATGCTGGACCAGAAAAGGACAGCGAAATAAACATGGATTTGGTGCTGGAAAAACTAGGGGGTAATACCAATAGAAAAGCGCAATTCAGAACAGCAATTGCATTGATTTTAGATGGTAAAGAATATCTTTTTGAAGGAAAAGTAATTGGTGAAATTCGACATGAACGTAGCGGAGAAAAAGGATTTGGTTATGACCCAATTTTTGAACCAGAGAATTATGGAAAAACCTTCGCTGAAATGACTAAAGAAGAAAAAAACGAGCGCAGTCACCGTGGAAGAGCAATAGAGGCTTTGGGTGAGTTTTTGAAAAATTTGTAGTATTCGAAATTTTGAGTTACTAAGCTAAGTCGTAATTATCTAAAAAGAGATTTAATTCTAAATTGAAATATTTAACAGGGTTTTAGGCTACAAGGAGTGAAATAATACACTTTTATCATTTGTGATTTACGACCTAACTTACTGTAAAACAATTTACTGGACTTGATTGTTGTTTCCCTTTCCTTTAAAACAAATACGCAATTTGGCTTATTGTAAAAACACCGTTCATACCTTAATTTTGATTCAATTAATAATTGAAATAATCATTAGAACAAGAAGAAAGGAATCATGGTTTTTACTTTAACCCTATCCAATACAAACTTACAACAGGCCATAGAAATGTCTGTGTATCCATGGGCATTTGCATTAGGTTTAAGTGGGTTAGTTCTTTTAATTGATCATTTTAAGCTTAAAAATGTACGGGGTAAGCAAAAGTTTTATCAAATTCTTATTTTTTTAATAGTACCATACACGATGGTCACAAGTTGTCTTTGGCTCTATTATTTCACCATCGTTTTGTGTATTCCCTTTTTTTTATTTCAACTTTTTCTAACATGGAAATTCCATAGAGTGAATTCACTAAGTAAAATGAATAGACTATTTAAAATTCTTGCTTTTCTAACACTTATTAATACTCTTAGTTCAGCTTGGTTTTTTGGAATAATTTGAAATAGACATAACACAGATTGCAAAATTATGAAAAAGATGATTTTTTTATTGGTCATGACTCTATTGTGTGCATCATGCGTGAATGATGTTTACGGACCAAAAGTAAACAAAAACGATGTCGAAGTTTACTACAAGCCTGATGCATTAAAAGCAGAAGCACAAATTTTTGCGGAGTTAATGGATTCGCTAGATTATGGTAAAAACGGTGTGGTTAGTTTTCAACTTATTCGGGATAGCATAATCAATATAAATATGGTAACTCAGGATGCTTATCATACAGATAAATCCTTGGATTATGCCCTCAATGCAATTAGTTTATACGTTGCAATGACGATTTTTGAAAAGGAAAGAGTGCAAATTCACCTCACCGACGATACTTTTAAACGTAAGCGTTCTTTAGAGATTTATGAGAAATGATATTCTTTTTTTTCTTTAAGAAATTAATTTATTCTTAATTCCTTTTTGAATGGCTTCAACTTTATTATGAACCTGCATTTTTTTGTATACATTTTCGATGTGTTTTCTCACTGTGGACGAACTGATAACCAAATTTGCTGCTATTTGATGATGATTTAATCCTTTCGCAATTTGTTCTAGAATTTCTTGTTCTCTTTTGGTGAGGTTAATTTCCTCAGTTTCTTTCTCTATTCTTGGCTCAATTGGATCCCTCAATAGATTTAGAGCCTTCAAGGCGATAGAAGGATTCATTGAAGCACCTCCATTAAGAACTTCTTTCAGGCCATTAAAAAGCATCTCAGGATCAGTGTCTTTTAGTAGATATCCATTCGCTCCAGCTTTTATTGCGTTATAAATATTTTCATCATCATTAAAAACCGTTAGCATCACAATTTTAATTTGAGGATATTTACTTCGTACAATTTCTGTTGCCTTAATCCCATCCATTAGGGGCATTTGAATATCCATTAATATTATATCTACATTGATGTCTTCTTCTAACATCTCGATTAATTCAGCTCCATTTTGAGAAATAAACTTAAGCTTTAGTTCATCAAAAATCTCAATCTTATCTGATATGGCTTTTGCTAAAAATGAATTGTCTTCTGCTACTGCTATTCTGATCATGCTTTTTATTTTTAAGTAAAACTAAACATAAATATTTTGCATTTTCACTGGTCAAATTACGTAGTTTTAGGGAATTCAACCTTGACTTGAGTTCCTTCGTCCACATGCGAAATCAAATTGTATTTCGCATTAATTTCTTCTGATCTTGCTTTCATGTTTCGTAAGCCAAATCCTTGCTTAACTGTTTTTTCATCAAACCCTAATCCGTTATCTTTTATCGTGAATACAATTGAATTATGTGATTCTTGGATTTTAATTTCAATCTTGGTTGGAGATGCATATTTTATCGCGTTGTTTACTGATTCTTGAAGAATCCTAAACAAATTGATTCCTTCATTTGGAGTGAAATTATATTCATTCTTCAAGATAGAGTTTTCTAATTTAAAATCAATGTTCTGTGTACTTTGCTTTGCAATGTCTAAGAATTCCACAATTCTAATAGCCATTTCTTCAATGGTTAATTGATCTTTGTTCATTGCCCAAATAGTATCGCGAAGTTGAGAAATTGTCACTCGAGTGTAAGTTGAAAGATCTGACAGTTTAAATTTTAGTTTGTCTTCATTTGAAATGTATTTCATATTATCCATAGAGGAAATGAGGAAAGTCAATTGAGAACCAATATTATCGTGTAAATCCCTAGAAATACGCATTCTCTCTTCATAAATTTTGTTTTTTGTTGCTTCATCCGCAATTATATCCTTCAATTCATTTTCTGTTTGCAGGTGTTTTTGTTTAGCTTTCAGCTGACGATAAATTAAAATTCCTATAAAGATTAAGGTAGCTGTAACGAGAATAACACCAATTAAAATTGCAGTTCTTCTTCTCACTTTGGCTTTTTCTTGGAGTACATTAGCCGTTTCAATTGCTAATTCTTTTTCCTTTTTTTCTGTATCAAACTGAACTTCTAATTGAGCAATAGTTTTATTACTTTGTTCATTAATTATTTTATCTTTAATGGTTTGGTTTTTATTCCTGTAAAACAATGCTTGTTTGTAATCTCCAATTTTCTCATAAGCTCGAGCTAACTGGTCACTATTTAATTGACACAGATAAGTGTAATTGATATCTTCACTAATTTTAAGTGAAGCCTTATAGTTTTCTATTGCTTTTTCAACTTTGTTTTGCTCAAAATAAACTGTACCTAAGAACCCATAATTTTCGGCTAAACCATTCATGTCTTTTTTAATCTGCCTAATTTTAAAGGCTTTTTTATAATAAGACAAGGCTTTATCATATTCTTCTTTTGCAAAAAAAGCTTGACCAATATTGTTTAAACTATATGGAATAGCAAGACTATCATTTTTTTCTTTTACAATTTCATAGCCTAAGTAAAAATAATAAAGTGCACTGTCTAAATCATCGTTAAATTGATATAAAACACCAATGTTGTTGTAAGCTGCAGATATTGCAATTTCATCATCGGTGGTTTTCAAAATGTCTAGACCTTGATGCATATATTCCATCGCTTTTGGAAGATTTCTTCGCTTCATTTGATATCCCATGGATGCATATGTAGAGCCAATTCTAACTTTGTTTCCGCTGTTGCCATAGGCATGTATTGCTTTTGTCATCGATAATACTGAAGCTTCATAGTCTCCAGAATAGTAATAGGCTAATCCCATTTTTTCATAAACAGCACCTATTCTGTCGTTGTCTTTTATTTCTGTTGCAAGTTGTAATGCAAGATTATATTTTTCTAGTGTTGCATAAACCTGACTATTCATAATTTCAAATGGAATAGCTAAAATTGTATCGATTTGCTGAGCTGAATTTAGTTTGGGCAAACTTTGGTTAAACGCTTTATAAAACTCACTTTGTGCTTGAGAAAAGCTTCCCACAAGCAGCAAAACATTTAGGAGTATTAATTTAACCAAGTTCATAAGAATAGTTCTTTCAATAAAATTAAAAATTAAAATGGTTTTCTTTTAGAATTTGCCATCAGATTAATATTCAGATGGGTAAAATTAATTCTGAACTGGTTTTTTGGTAGAATTATCCCTTAATTAGATTTTATATGTTTTATAAATTATAAATCCAACTGGTTAATTTGGGTGTAGAATGGTGGATTTTAGTTTCAATTATTCGGTTTAATTGGCTTAAACCAGAAGAAAACCTTACTTTTATTTCTTGGAAATTTTACTTCCATTGGTATTGAAATAAAATTTTTAAATTTTCTAAATAAGTTAAAACATGGCGAAGGTAAAAACAGCGCATTTCTGTCAAAATTGTGGTCACGAATCTGCTAAATGGTTGGGTCGTTGTCCTTCTTGCAATGAATGGAATACCTTTGTGGAAGAAGTCATCAGTAAAGGTAAAAACGAGATCTCTGTTTTTTCAAAAAACACTAAACGGACTGCCGTTCCTAGAGCTATTCATGAAATTCAAGATATTCCTCAACAACGTGTTCAAATGGTTGACATGGAGTTAAATCGTGTTTTAGGTGGCGGAATGGTTCCTGGATCTTTAATTCTATTTGGGGGAGAGCCAGGAATAGGAAAATCCACGCTGATGTTGCAAGTTGCCATGCAGGAAACAAGGCAAAAGATATTGTATGTTTCTGGTGAGGAAAGTGAACAACAAATCAAAATGAGGGCTGGTAGAATAGGGCAATTAAACGAAAATTGTTACCTTTTAACTGAAACGCAATTGGAAAGTGTTTTCAAACATGCTGAAGAGTTACAACCTTCGATGTTGGTTATAGATTCTATTCAAACTATTCATACGGAGGTTATTGAAAGCTCTCCTGGAAGTATTTCCCAAATTCGAGAAAGTACAGCACAATTGTTACGTTTTGCCAAGCAAACAGATACACCTGTGTTTTTGATTGGTCATATAACAAAAGAAGGTTCGCTTGCTGGACCAAAGGTTTTGGAGCATATGGTAGACACTGTTCTTCAGTTTGAAGGAGACAGAAATCATGTTTATCGATTATTAAGGAGCATCAAAAACCGATTTGGATCTACGAATGAATTAGGAATCTACGAAATGCTTGGAACGGGACTAAGACAAGTGGAAAATCCTTCAGAAATTCTTATTTCTAATAACCAAGACAAGCTTTCAGGTAGTGCAATTGCAGCGACTCTTGAAGGTTTGCGTCCAATGCTAATTGAAGTTCAGGCTTTGGTGAGTACAGCAGCTTATGGAACCCCTCAAAGGAGTGCTACTGGTTTTGATCTGCGAAGATTAAATATGTTGTTAGCCGTTATGGAAAAACGATGTGGATTTAAATTGGGTGCAAAAGATGTGTTTTTAAATATTGCTGGTGGAATAAAAGTGAACGATCCTGCAATTGATTTAGCAGTTGTAGCTTCTATTTTATCTTCAAACGAGGATTTAGCTATTGAGAAAAATATTTGCCTTTCTGCCGAAGTTGGTCTTTCTGGAGAAATTAGACCAGTAAATCGAATTGATCAACGTATTTCCGAAGCGGAAAAATTAGGGTTTGATAAAATCATTATTTCCAAAGACAACAAAGGTATTAAACAAGAGAATTTTAAAATTGAAATTATAGGATGTACAAGAATTGAGGAGGTTTTAAGAGAGTTGTTTAGATAGAATAAATTTTACTCTCCAAACCAACTAAAGTAAGTCCGTAATAGAAAGAAACCATCTTTGGTTTCTTCTAGTGGATAAAAATCAAGATATAGGCCATGTCCTCGTCCTGTTTTAACATCGAATTTGTATTTATGTACTGGACAAATCACTTGTCCTTCTTGAATTGTACAGCCTTGCATTTTTTGACCTTGATGTGGACAGTTATTGATAAAAGCATAAATTTCATCTTCTTTTCGCACAAAAAGTACTTCACCAAATGGAAAGTTTTTGGTCAATTCATTACTCTCATGAAAGTTCTGTAGAAATTCCTCACGAGAATCTGCCAAGTGATATTTTCTGGTTTTATCTGAAAACATTATGAGTGGAAGTTACGAAAATATTTCAGGGGTTTACCTTGTTCTAATTCTAAATTCGAGGCATCAACTTATTCAAATGAATCTAAAAATTAAAACATGAAGATTAACTTCTCTCTGCCTCTAAAAACCTTCTCCCTTTTTCAGTTATTCGATAACGTTGTTTTTTACTTTTTTCATTTTCTTTATCTGTAAATTCTATTAATTCCAGATCTTTTAGAGAGTTTAGATATTTACGCTTATTGATTGATTGATAACTCAATCCTAATTTTTCTTCAATTAGCTCTCGTCCTGTTCGGGGTGTTTTCAAACAGGCAGCTAAAACTTGAAGGTGCTTTTTACCCAATTCATCAATGGTCCATGGTTTTATTTCTTTTTTCTTCTTTCCATATTCTTCCATGTTTTCTGCAACAATGAATGGAGTTTTGGGTTCGTCTCCCAATTCATCAAATAGCCATTCTACGTATTTATCTATTTTGCCTGATAGATAATAGGGAAGACTTAATAAATGAAAACGCTTCCCACTCTGAGTTTTTAATTCATCTAATTGAGTTTGACCTGCATAAAGCCGTATTGCAAAATGAATTGGCGATTTGTCCATAAAAACCTGAAGTGATTTTAATGTACCTTTTGCTCCGGACTTTACTTCAATGGGGATGATTTTTCCATTGTTAACGTGTAAGAAATCAATTTCAGCGTCAGATTGTTTTTTTTGACGAATCCAAAAGTGAAGTTTGTCTAAACTGAGGGTCTTTTGTGCAAGTAATTCTTGACCAGTTAAATGTTCAATTAATGTTCCTTTGTAAACATTGTGTAGGTCTTGACTGCCTATAATATCTTTTTGTAATCCTAAGAAATAGTTGATTAAACCGCTGTCCAGAAATTGAATTCTTGGTGTTTTCTTTTGATCGGGTTCAAGGGGTAATGTGGTACTTGTTACTGGATATAAAATATGCATTAAATAGGTTCTTTCTAATGCGCGAAGTACCTCTCCAATTTCTTTGGAACTGTAATTAGAATTTCCGAAACTGATGAGCGATGTTCTGCTTCCTGCTTTTTTAAAGATTTGGTGTATACAAAATCTAATCAATTGTAGTTGGTGATCTGATTTAGCATATTTCTCTGCATCTTGAATATAGGATTGTATTAAACTGTCGTATATCGGACCGAGTGCTGTTATGTCCTTGTTCTTTCGATAATGTTGAATTATCTCTGGCATTCCGCCTATTAGGGCGTATGTATGGAATGATGATAGCAAACTTGAGTGTGCGTAGCTTTCAATTGGTAGTTTTGTATATTCTTCCAGTAATTGATCTTCACCCATTGCTAATAAATATTCTTCAAATGAAACGGGACGTAAAACCTTGTACTCAACTCTTCCTACTGGAAAGGTCACGTTTTTACCTAATAATGTTTCTAACATGCTTCCTGCAGAAATCACTGCTAGTTCGGATAAGTCTTCTTTAAAGTAACGTAAGATATTTACTGCTTCTGGCATCTCTTGAATTTCATCTATGAAAAGTAATGTTTCATTAACGAGTTCTTTTTTCATGCGATGGTGTAAAAGAATTCGTGCAAATAATTGATGTATGTCTCTAAAGTTTTCGAAGAATGAACGGTCTTGTGCGGATTCGAGATTGAGGTGTATGTATTGTTTGAATTGTTTTCCAAATTCATCTACCAAGGTTGTTTTACCTACTTGTCGAGCACCACGAATAACTAATGGTTTGCGAAAATTATCTGTTCGCCATCGTTCTAAATCTTTGATCATTCTTCGGTAAAACATATTCTTTTATATTTATAGTCGGATTATTTTTGGTACTACTATAATTCAAATATACTATTATTTTTAGGAGTAAGGGTTGTTTTTTTACATTTTCCCACTAAAGTAAGGGTTATTTTTTGATTTATATAAATAAAAGTAAGGGTTAATTATGTTGTGATTTGAAGTGAGGTAAGGGGTGTTTATTATTATTCAATGAGGAAATATCTGGTTGAAATTGATACTTTTTCCGTTGTTATTATAGTTTTGTCTCTTTTTTTAATTTATGCTTGATACTAGGTTTGCTGAGTTTCTACTGCTATGGTAAACTCCTAGTATATAAATTGTACGCTTATTCTTTCATTTTTACGCATCCTATTATGTAGAATGGTCATTTTTAGTGGGAATTCTTTTAAAACATTTTTCTAATAACTCAAGTTAGATCCCAACCATTTTTCCATTTCTTCAAAGCTTTTTCCCTTGCGTTCTGCCAAACTTTCAACTTGTTCTTTTGTGATTCTCCCAACTCCAAAATACTTCGCTTCCGGATGGCCAAAATACCAGCCTGCTACTGCCGCTGTTGGATACATTGCCATGTGCTCTGTTAGCTCTACTGTTGTGTGCTCTGTTGCATTTAGAATTTCGAATAATCCTGGCTTTTCGGTATGGTCTGGACAAGCAGGGTAACCTGGTGCTGGTCGAATTCCTTTGTATTTTTCTCTGATTAATGATTCATTGTCTAATTCTTCATCTGGAGAATAACCCCAAAATTCCTTTCTAACTCTAGCATGGAGTAATTCCGCAAATGATTCCGCTAAACGATCAGCCAATGCTTGTAATAGAATTGCGTTGTAATCATCATGGTCATCTTTAAAACGCTTGATGTGTTCATCTATTCCAATTCCTGAAGTCACAACAAATCCTCCGATATAATCTTTTATTCCACTTTCTTTTGGTGCGATGAAATCTGCTAATGCAATATTATGTGCTTTTTTTGATTTCTTTAATTGTGAGCGCATCGAACGTTGTGTGTATAAAACTTCTGTTCTGCTTTCGTCTTTGTAGATTTCTATATCGTCATTGTTGATAGAGTTGGCTGGAAATAATCCGTAAACTCCTTTGGCTGTCAACCATTTTTCGTCTACGATTTTCTTCAGCATTTCCTTTGCATCCTGAAATAATTTCGTTGCGGCTTCCCCAACTATTTCGTCTTCTAAAATTGCTGGATATCTTCCTGCCAATTCCCAAGCTTGGAAGAAAGGTGTCCAATCTGTGTATTCTAAAATATCTTCAATGCTGTAGTCTTGGAAGTCATAGACACCCAATTGGTTCGGTGTTTTAATATCTTCTTGTTTCCATTCAATTGGAAATTTATTTGTTCGAGCCTCCTCCAAGGAAATATACGTTTTGCGAGCATTATTCTTCTCATGATGATCACGTAATTTTTTGTATTCTTCTTTAATGTTTGCTACAAAAACATCACGTTTGTTTCCGAGTAAACTTTCAACTGCGGTAACAGAACGAGAAGCATCTAAAATATGAACTGTTTGATTCTTCGTATAAAATTGTTCAATTTTAACGGCTGTATGTACACGAGATGTTGTCGCGCCACCAATCAACAATGGAATGCTAATATTTGCACGTTCCATTTCTTTGGCAACAGTTACCATTTCGTCAAGTGAAGGTGTAATTAAACCACTTAACCCGATGGCATCGGCATTTTCTTCGATTGCTGTTTGAATGATTTTTGCAGCAGGAACCATTACCCCTAGATCGATTACATCATAGTTATTACAGCCTAAAACAACTCCAACAATGTTTTTTCCGATGTCATGAACGTCTCCTTTTACAGTTGCCATCACGATTTTACCATTGGGTTTGTCGTCTTCTTGTTTATCGTCTTCAATGAATGGCAATAAATATGCAACTGCTTTTTTCATAACACGAGCAGATTTTACCACTTGTGGTAAGAACATTTTACCACTTCCAAATAAGTCACCAACGATGTTCATCCCATCCATTAATGGACCTTCAATTACTTCTATTGGTCGTTTGTATTGAAGTCGACATTCTTCCGTATCCGCATCAATATATTCCGTAATTCCTTTTACTAAAGCATGGGCTAATCTCCCTTGAACAGGTTGTTCTCGCCAAGATAAATCCACAACTCTCTCTTTTCTTTCTCCTGAGAAATTTTCTGCAAAATCAAGTAATCTTTCTGTTGCGTCGTCTCTTTTATTCAACAAAACATCTTCAACACGTTCCAATAAATCTTTGTCGATATCATCATAAACTCCTAATAAAGCAGGGTTTACAATACCCATATTCATACCTCGTTTAATGGCATGGTATAAAAAAGCGGAATGCATAGCTTCACGGACGGCATCATTTCCACGGAAAGAAAAGGAAACGTTTGAAACTCCTCCTGATACACTAGCTCCAGGTAGATTTTTTCGAATCCACTCTGTTGCGTTAAAAAAGTCCAAAGCATTATTTCGATGTTCTTCCATTCCCGTTGCAACAGGGAAAATGTTTGGGTCAAAAATGATGTCTTGAGGTGGGAAATTAACCTTGTCCACCAATATGTCGTAAGAGCGTTTACAAATTTCAATTCTGCGTTCGTAATTATCTGCTTGACCAACTTCATCAAATGCCATTACGATTACTGCAGCACCTAGTCTGCGAACAATCTTAGCTCTTTCAATGAATAGCGCTTCTCCATCTTTCAATGAAATAGAATTCACAACACCTTTTCCTTGAATACATTTTAAACCTGCTTCAATAATTTCCCATTTTGAAGAATCAACCATGATTGGAACTCTTGCAATATCTGGTTCGGAAGCTATTAAATTTAAAAAACGAATCATTGCAGCCTTCCCATCGAGCATTCCTTCATCCATGTTAACATCAATGATTTGTGCTCCACCTTGAACTTGATCCAACGCAACTTCTAAAGCTTCTTCGTATTTATCTTCTTTGATTAAACGCAAGAACTTTTTTGAACCCGTCATATTCGTTCGTTCACCAACATTGATAAAGTTCGATTCTGGAGTAACTATCAAAGGTTCTAATCCTGATAATTTTAAAGGAGGAAGTATGTTCTTTTTGTTCATTTTTCTAATGTTGTTGATTTGGAAATAATCTTTAATGCTGGTCTTCAAAAGATGAAGATTTAATAAAGCTTCAATTTGAATTGGAACTTTTTACATCCCCCTTTGGAGGGAGAGTGAGGGGGAGGATACTTATTCTAACTCCACTTTCCTCACCTCGTATTTCTTCACTAGGTCTGAAATCACTCTTATGTGAGCGGGTGTAGTTCCACAACAACCACCAATAATGTTGACTAACCCTTCTTTTAAGAATTCTTCAATTTGTTGGCCCATAATTTCTGGTGTTTCCTCGTATTCACCAAATTCGTTTGGTAATCCTGCATTTGGATGCGCTGATACATAAAACGGAGCTTTTTCATCCATGATTTTTAAATATTGTCTCAGTTCTTTTGCACCCAAAGCGCAATTTAATCCAACACTAAATACGGGGAGGTGAGAAATAGAAATCAAAAAAGCTTCTGTTGTTTGACCAGTTAAAGTCCTTCCGGATGCATCAGTAATAGTACCTGATATCATAATCGGTAATTTAGTTTTCATTTCTTCTTGAACAACATCAATTGCATAAAGAGCTGCTTTAGCATTTAGGGTGTCAAAAATAGTTTCGACTAATAATAAATCTACTCCACCCTCGATAAGTGCTTTAACTTGTTGGCTATACGCTTCAACCAATTCATCGAAAGTAATTGCTCTAAAAGCAGGGTCGTTTACATCTGGAGAAATCGAACAAGTTCTATTGGTTGGACCAATTGCTCCTGCAACATATCGTGGTTTATTAGGTTCTTTAAGAGTGAATTCGTCCGCTACTTCTTTGGCTAATTTAGCGGACAGAAAATTAATGTCGTAAACAGCACTTTCTAAATCATAATCTGCTTGTGCAACCGTAGTTCCTGAGAATGTATTTGTCTCACAAATATCTGCTCCAGCAGCATAGTATTTTCCGTGAATTGCCTTGATTATTTCTGGTCTAGTTAGAGATAATAAATCATTATTTCCCTTCAAAGGTTTTTCATGGTCTTCAAACCACCCTTTACGAAAATCTTGTTCCTCTAGATCGTATTGTTGAATCATTGTTCCCATTGCACCGTCAAGAACTAATGTTCTTTCTTTCACCAATTCTCGTATATCTCTTTTCTTCATTTTGTTTTTTTTTATGCTCGAGAATGAATACAAAAACTGCCCTTTCAATCAAAATAATGACGAAAAGCTTACGTGATTGAGTAATAAAAAAAAGAAAATAGGAGAAAAAAGTCAGAATTGACTTTGTTTTCTACTTATCAATCCCGAATCTATTGGGGAAGGAATTGGCACCGGAATTAACGTATTAAAAGGTTGCCAAGGTTTCGTAGGGCCTGTCCCTCCACCTTTCTTTATAAGTATTACTTGCATTCATTAAAAGAACTTCCCAAATGTAAGAACTAATCCCTAGACAAAAAAGTTGAAGGACGGATAATTTGATGTAATACATCAAATTGTATTATTTCATAACAATCCTTTAATTAGAATTCTATTTAATCATTAACTTTTTGGTTAAATTCAATTCAGGAATCCTAACTAAATAAATTCCTGGCAGAAGATTTTGAACATCAATTAGGTCTTGCTTTTGATTTTGTGTAATTGATTTTTTAATTACTATTTTCCCGGTTAAATTGTGAATATTGATTTGACCGTTAATAGGAGTATTCCAAATAACATCTAAAAATGAATTTGCTGGATTTGGATAAATATTCAATGCTGATGAGGTTTTTATTTCTTGAGAAACGTCTGCAAAATAAGAAGTGTCTAGTTGTGGGAGCATAATGTAGCTTGGTTGACTATCATTGAAGTCATAAGTAATTTCGGCATTTTGAGGGGCTAAATCCTGACCTTGATAAGTATACAGGTCTGTACTCCCTAAATCCCACCTAAAAAACTCGCCATCTTCATTTGGTAGATGCGCATTACTTTGATATTTCGGATAATTCGAACTACTCAATAAGAACTTTAATTTGTGATTCTTTCCAAAAGTGTGACCTAAAGGGAGTAGGTCAAATTCAAAGAAATAATAAGTATCATTGTCAATATTGGTAAGAATTGTTGTTTCATTGGTGTCGTTTTGCGCAATTGATTTGGCGTATTCTCTAGATTTTGCATTTACAACCCCTTCTGTGATTAACATTTCTCGTCCATCTGGGTATACATCTAAAATTCTAACCATGATATCGAAGTCAGTTTTGGTAGTATTGTGAGTTGTTGTGTTACCTTTTGCATATATTCCGGCTTTCGGAAAACCAACATAGGTCATTGTGTCTGTCAGAGGAGCAGACACAAAACTCAATACATCTGGTCTATCCATGGTCAAAGAATTGTAAGAAGGATTAGCTAAATTCATGGAGCCCTGCGAATTTTGCCCACCACCTGGAACTTCTGGAATCATATTGTTACCGCCTATTGTAGATATTGGATTGTTTGGGTCTGCAATATAACTCAAGGTTCCTTCTTGGCCAGTTGGAGCGTTTCCATCAATGGTTTGGTTTTGGTGGAAGTAAAAATAATCTTCAGTAATTCCTCTTTTGAATGGTAATGAATCAGCTGAAAGCCAATAATTCCCTACGTTTATATTATTTGCATCATTTGTTGGGCCTGTAATGTACATGCGAATATCTTTTACTTGATCAAAGTAATTCATATCGGGAGGAGTCAATGGTGCTGAAAGATTAATCAATGCCGAATCAATTATGGGAAGATCAAAAGGAAAGGGAATAATTGTTCCATTATTGTCTAATTCTACTGGGATTCCTGCCAATTGTGATTCTCCAGCCAAATAATTTAGAAATTCATAATAAGGTATGATATAATTTTCTGATGGAATCCGAATTTGGTCAACACCTAAGCTCTGCCATTGGTTAGATTCTGGTATAATAAAATAAGGTTCACCTCCTAAATGAGTTCTAAACCAACTCAATACTTTCGAAGTATAAAGATTATTTATAATATTTGGATCATTAAGAATATCGGCTGGATCAAAGTTGAAATCTATATTCAAAATACTATTTACATTATCAGGATAAGTCATATCACCAACTTCTGTCGTCCCAATTGTTTGATGTGTCCAAGGTCCGATAACTAATTTTTGTCTCAAATTAGGATTCTCTTTTTTTGTCTTGTTATAAGTTTCAATCTGACCATTAATGAAAATATCCCACCATCCTGTCAAGTGATAAGCCGGTTGATTTAGGTTTTTATATCTTGAATTGTTTCCGTTTGCATTCGAAAAACCATTTGCATCAATTGGAGCTAAGGATGCGTCCAAGTCAGCTCGCAGTGCTGATGTAGGATGTGATCCTGAAGGCGAAGTTCCTAAATGATCAGATACATACCAATCGATTAAATCGTTAGCTAATTCTAAATTGTCAAGATATCCATAATCAGATGGACTATGGATATTATTTAAAACACTTCCGTCTGAACTATTCAAGCTGTTGTCGACGTCTAGCATTTGTCCTTTTATCCATCCGGTTGCTAAAGAATTTCGATACACTCCATTGTGAAATAATGTTGTATTATAATGTTCATTTGTTGCCACAATAGGCATAATACATTTCAGAGGGTTATTCTCAGTGAATGGTATATTGGAAAGTGCTTGATATTGGGAATTTCCCAAGGCTGAAGCACCAAACATTCCGATGTTTCCGTTGCTATAAGGGATTGAATCAATAATGCCATCCATATTTACATCCTCATATCGGTATAAATGATTCGCAATATATTTGATCGACTCACTTCCATCTTGGTGCTTTAAAGTGTGATTTGGATCTGTAATATTGGTAACATCCATTGGAATCGAAATGGAAGGGTGATAAGGTTCTTTGGCCCAACTGTCAGAATACATTGGGAAATAAACTCCTTCGCTTTCATATCTTCCTCGCATGTCTTGAATTGCATATGCGTATCCTATAAATGGGAAAAGGCTGCTTCCTAAATCGTCACCTGACCTTCCATAAGGTGTTCGGGTAAATACGAATGGTAATTGATAGCTCTGAGGTGTGATATTCACCGAATCATAAATAATGTATTGGGTATTCTTCGGAATAATTTGAATGGGATAAGTAGCTCCTCCAATTGAAAATTCTGTAATTATAGAGTCCTGAAATACTGGAATCGAAATGCTTGTTGCCAATAAAGTACCATCACTCATTGGAATATAAATAGTGTCCTTTTTTGATAGTTCATCAATGCTATCTATAGTTCCATTAGGAATTAATTGACCATAAATACTCAAATGACAAAATAGAAGGATGATCAAGAAAGAGTAATGTTGTTTCATGTTACCGAAATTAGATAATAAGTGGATGATAACCAAAGGGTCAGCTAATTTTAATTTAAGCTCTTGAATTTACCTTGTTAATTTTGGTTCTTTAAACTTTTTAGAAAATTCACTGGTTGATTAAGGTGAAATTTTGTGAAACCAATTTTTTTAAAGCACTTATTAAAATTTTCTAGTATCAATTCAGTAAATATGGTACTTTTGATTTATGACAAAATGGGGAACATATTCAATTGTAGTTGCTTTATTGGCAATGTTGCTTCCTTTTATTCTGATTGCATTTGATGTTGGAGAAATCAGCAATAATCCAATTTTTCCTTTAATTGCCCTTGTATTTGGCGGACTAGGTGTAATTATTCATATCATTGATTTGCTGAAATCGGATTCTTTTAATGCGTCGGCTCTATTATTGCTCACCAGTATACTCTCAATAATCTTCGGGTTTTCATTAAGTTCTTTAGGCATTACAAATGCTAAGTACCTTCTTTTAGTTGGAGCGTTACTGGTCGCTGTATGGGTTATCATTCCTAATAAGAGGAAGGAAGAGTAATTTTTAACTTCACACTTACCAATTCTTATTTTCTAAAATTTTTTCAAGTATAATAAATACAAAGTTGGGATAACCTATACATTTTTATTTAGCTAAAAATAAGGTTTTTATTGTTGGAGTTATTAATCTTAGAAGTGATATCTCTTTGGAATAAAAATAGGAAGGAACTTTCGCCCCTTCCTAATTAGTCTAACTAAAACTTATGAAATCTAACTATTATTACTTGATATTATAACTTATGAAATTTTCTTTTGTTGTAATGAGTTTGTGAAGGAATGTTAATAGAAATTTAATTGTAAATATTCCATTAAAAACAACAATAGAGAAAGCGGGAGCCTTCTCTATTGTTTAACACTACTACTTATGAAACCTAACGTCTTTATAACACACCAATTTTGTATATGTTGTCTTGGTTCTGTGAAGGAGTGTTAAAAAGAAATTTCATTATAAAAATTCCATTAAAAACAACAATAGAGAAAGCGGGAGCCTTCTCTATTGTTTAACACTACTACTTATGAAACCTTACGCCTTTATAACACACCAATTTTGTATATGTTGTCTTGGTTCTGTGAAGGAATGTTAATAGAAATTTAATTATAAATATTCCATTAAAAACAACAATAGAGAAAGCGGGAGCCTTCTCTATTGTTTAACACTACTACTTATGAAACCTAACATCTATATAACGCCACAGTTGTATAATTGTTTCAGAAGGTTTTCTTAAATAATGGTTAAAAAAAAAGAGGAGCCATTCGACTCCTCTTCTTTGTATGCTTTAAGATGATGATTACTTGTTTACAACGATTTTACGTGTAACAGTAGATTCACCAGCTGTAATGTTTAAGTAATAAACTCCATTAGCGAATGAAGAACCATCGATAGTGATTGAATGCTCACCAGCAAAAGTGTTTCCTTCGTTAACATCTGCAACAACTTTACCAGTTAAATCAACAACTGAGTAAGAAACTTCAGCAGTTTCTTTCAAGCTGAACTCAACAGTAGTTTCGTTAGCAAATGGGTTAGGATAGTTTTGAGAAACGTTGATGTTTGATAACTCATTGTCTTCTAATCCAACAGATGGATCAAAGTTCATACGAATTACAAAAGTACGGTTCGTTGGTGCAAGATTTGACCATGAATCATCAACTAATTGGAAGATAGATGTTCCAGCTGGAGCAGAACCAGCAGCAGCAATTGACATTACTGTAGAGAACATTTCAACTGTTGCATAATAAGTTGTATTAGCATCCAAAGTTACAGGTGTTGGGAATGCCAATGTGTGGTAAGTCATTTCATCACCTGCAGAAACTGTATAGAATTCAGTTTCTCCAACTTGTGTTTCTAAATCAGACTCATAAATTGCAGCAACAACTTGTGCACCATCTTCAATTTGATTACCGAATTGGAAGTCGATTGCAGTTACATCAGCATCAGCATATACGTCATAAGCAACAGCATATTTTTTGATAATGTTAGCTGCTCCAACAAGACCGTCTTGTCTTAATTGGTTGTAAAGAACACCGTTTTCAGCTTGTGAAGATGAATCTCTAGCATATAAATCTTCTACTACTCTAAATTTGTAAGAAGGAATCATATTGTTTGCTGGTACATCATCAACTAAATCTGCTTCGATTTCGAATTCAACTTCGTAGTTTCCAAGTCCTGATGGAGTGAAAGAAGTAGAAACGATTAATGAATCTGTTGATCCAACTAAAACTGGATCACCACCAGAAGTACCATTGTAACCAGAACCTGCTTCAGTAGCAAGTAAAGCAACACCTGTCTGATCAGAAGTTCCTTCGTTAGTTACATTAACTGTAAAGTCGATAGGAGCTATTTGAGCTTGAGGAATTTGGTAGTATGCAACACCATTTGATCCAAAGTATGATTCACTAGTAGAAATGTCATTATCTGGAAGAGTTACTAAAGCAACATTGTCAATCATCCATCCGTAAGTAATCCATGCTCCATTTGCAGTTTCTGTAGGGAATCTTGAAGTCCAAGAAAATCTAATCCAAACTTGAGTTGGAGTTGCAGAAAGATACTGCGATAAGTTAACTCTTACTTGAGTTGGGTTGTCATAAGCACTACCACCTGTAGATGTTAATGGGTCAAAATTTGAGTTATCTCCAACTGTTGTGAAAGTTGTTCCATCAGTTGAAATTTGAAACTCTTGAACATCATTAAATAAAGCTCCATATTGTAAAAACTCTAAAACGATATCCTGAGAACCTCCAGCAGCAACAACGTCAATCGGAGATGCAGTTGTCATTGTGTAAGTTACCATTTGTGCTGTAGCTGCTGATGAAGAAACACCGTTTCCTAACTCAGCGAAGTTTCCTCCACCTGGAGCAGCAACTGGTGCACCACCACTATACCATCCATCATAAGTAGGGTCAATTGTCCAACCTGTGTTTGGAGCTGTTTGACCTGCATTGTCCATTGTCCAAGTAGTTGGGTCGTCAAAATTGTCTTGCCAAACTGCAACTCCAGGAGCTTTAGTTGTAAATGCTGTAGGATTTGTAATTACCTTGTGATTTGTAGCCACTTTTTTATTTAACACAGAGTGTGTGCTTTGAGCGAAAGATAGAGACGCCGTCCCTAAAATCAACCCTAAGAAGTAAATCTTTTTCATAATATTATCTTTTAATTTCAGCAAACATAATAAATATTTTATAAAGTTTACTGTGTAATAATGCTTAGTAAGTTAAAAAATGTATATTTCTACCAAAAAATATATTTAAGTCAATTGTTTTAACAAATTTTAAATTTTTATGACCTTGTTTCAAAAAGTTATCATTTCACTACTTCTCTTTTTTAGCGTCAATACCTTACTTGCTCAAAAAAAAATTATAGACCACACAGTCTATGATTCATGGAAATCTTTAAGAAATCAAACCATCTCATCTTTTGGGAATTTTATGTCTTATGAAACCAATCCACATAGAGGAGATGGAAAATTAACTGTCTACAATGTGAAGGAAGATAGTTATGTAGAAATAGCAAAAGGGCAAAATGCCACATTTAGTCATAACGAAAAACTAATAGCTTTTAAAATTCCAGCAGGGTACGATACCTTACGTTCCTTAAAACTAGAAAAAGTAAATAAGAAAAAATGGGTGAAAGATACTTTAGGAATATATTACATGAATCAAGATAGTTTGGTCAAGTTATCTAACCTTATTGATTATTCTATAGCACCTATGGGTGATTTTTTGGCCTATACTTTAGTTAAAAGTGATGCTAATGTTCGAAAGAAAAAACGTGGATTATTTAGTAAAAAGTCGAAAACGATTACCAACGAAGAAGGAAATACATTATTTATTCTTAATGCTGAAACTGGAGAGCGTGAAAAATTTGAAAATGTGACAGATTTTAAATTTAATGACCAAGGAACTCACTTGTTTTTTGTGAAGGAATTTAAAAAGGAGAAAACGACATTGTCTAATGTACATTTATTTGATCTGAAGAGTGGTAAAGGGAAGAAGCTCTTAACTGAATTTGCAGATCTGGGAAATTACTCTTTCAGCGATAAAGGAAACGAATTTGTTTTCATGGCATCAACTGATACTTCTGAAGAATTAAGAACATATGATATTTATCAGTGGAATATTAACAGCGACCTTCCAAAAATTTTAGTTGGTAATGACAGGTCTGATCTACCATTAGGTTTAACTCCTGCGTCTAAAGGAAGGATATACTTTTCGTTGGATGAATCAAAAATCTACTTTGGATTAAAAGATCTGCCAATTGAGGAGGAAGAAGACTCCTTGTTAGATAGTGAAAAAGCTGTACTGGATATATGGCACTATAAAAACAAACGTTTGCAACCTCAGCAACTCAAAGAATTGAAAAGGGACCAAGGAAAAAGCCTTTTGTCAGTTATTCATTTAAATGAAAATACCTTGACTCAGTTAGAATCAGATACTTTGTATGTTAGAATCCTGAATCAAGGAAATAGTGATTTCGGATTAGGAGTTTCTAACGAAAGATATGCTTATGCCAACAATTGGAGATATCCATGGCCAAACGATTACTATGCGGTAAATACCAAAACCGGAGAAACAGAACTAATAAAGGAGAATATGAATTATGTTTCAGGATTAAGTCCAAACGGAAATCATTTCACTTATTTTAATAGCAAAGAAAACAACTATTACTTTATTGATTTAGATAAAAATGAAGAAAAATGTATGACTTGTTTCACCAAAGATTCAATTAATTGGAAAAGTGACATCAATGGAATGCCATTTGAAGCAAATCCGGAAGGTTCTCCTGGTTACGTGAGTAACGATGAAATAATTTTGTATTCTGAATTTGATATTTGGACTTATAATTTTTCAACTTTCGAATTAAAAGGAATTACTAATCATGAAGGAAAAAAACTAAACTCAGTTTATAGATTCGTAAGATTAGATTATGATAGTACTTATTTGGATTTAGAAGAAACCTATATTCTGGGAGTAAATCAAGATTCAAGAAATGAAAGTATCTATACTTTTGTAGATGATCGATTGAGTCCGCATTTAGTTTTATGGTATGAAACGGATCATAAACTAATGTCGTTTAAAAAAGCGGAAAATGGTGATGCTGTAATATTTCGTCAAATGGATGTTGTAGATTATCCAGAAGTGTATTTGACCAATACAAAAATTGAAAAACCTAAGAAAATTTCTGAAACAAATCCGCAACAAAATGAATACAACTGGACAACGGTAGAGCAAGTAAAATGGAATTCATATAATGGTGAAGAATTAAATGGACTGCTTTATAAACCAGAAAATTTTGACTCCACGAAATCTTATCCATTAATGGTTTATTTTTATGAAATGTATAGCGACAAAAAGAACACGCATTACATTCCAAGACCAACTGCTTCAATAATTTTCGCAACAGAATATGCTTCAGCGGGATATTTGGTTTTTATGCCGGACATTCGTTACGAACCTGGTCACCCAGCAAGAGGTGCGTACAATAGTATTATGAGCGGAACGGATAAGGTTCTTGAGTTATATCCAAATGTTGACAGCACAAGAATGGGGCTTCAAGGTCAATCTTGGGGAGGTTATCAAACGGCACAATTAATTACAATGACAGAAAGATACGCCGCTGCAATGGCAGGAGCTCCAGTAAGTAATATGGTTTCTGCGTATGGAGGAATTCGTTGGGGGAGTGGTTACAGTCGTGCCTTCCAATACGAACACACGCAAAGTAGAATTGGTCAAACTATTTGGGATTCTTTAGATTTGTATATCGAAAATTCACCGTTGTTTGGAATTCCAAAGATCGAGACACCATTGTTGATTATGCACAATGACAATGATGGAGCAGTTCCATGGTATCAGGGAATTGAAATGTTTAATGGAATGAAAAGATTGAATAAACCTGTTTGGTTATTGAACTATAATGGTGATGAACACAATTTGATGAAAAACGCAAATCGTGTGGATTTAAGCATCAGAATGCGCCAATTCTTTGATCATTATTTACAAGGGAAACCAGCTCCAGAGTGGTTAGAGATTGGTGTTCCTGCTTTGGAAAAAGGGAAGAAATATGGACTAAACAATTACGAATTAAAATAATTACGAATTACGAATTGAAAATACTGAGCATTTCCTTTATTGATAATTTAGTACTTACTCGAATTTAAATTCATTAAGAAATCCCTTTTTACCAATTCGTAATTAAACAATTCATAATTGAATAACTATCTTTGCACATTAGAAAATTGGAATCGATGGAGAAAAAGCAATATACCGTAACAGCCGCATTGCCATATGCTAATGGGCCTTTACATCTTGGACACGTAGCAGGAGTTTATTTACCTGCTGACATTTATGTGCGTTTTTTACGTCATAAAGAACATGATGTTGCGTTTATTAGCGGAAGTGATGAGCACGGTGCTGCCATTACTTTAAGAGCAAAAAAAGAAGGTATTTCTCCTCAAGAAATCGTGGATAAATACCATGGAATTATTGGAGATGCTTTTAAGAAATTCGATATCAATTTCGATATATATCACCGCACAACAGCTGAAACACATAAAGAAACAGCACAAGATTTCTTTAAAGTTTTAAATGATAAAGGTGCGTTTACTCAGAAAACTACGGAACAGTATTTCGATGAGGAACATGAACAGTTTTTAGCCGATAGATATATCAGTGGAGAATGTCCAAAGTGTGGAAATGACGGTGCTTATGGAGACCAATGTGAGAAATGTGGTAGTGCTTTGAGTCCAACAGACCTGATCAACCCAATTTCTACATTAAGTGGAAAAACGCCTGTTTTAAGAGAAACTTCTCATTGGTTCTTGCCAATGGAACGTCACGAAGAGTGGTTGAGAGAGTGGATTAAAGAAGGGACTTTAGAAGGTGTGCAACAACATGACCCGAAGAAATGGAGAAATCAAGTCAACGGACAATGTTTATCATGGATTGACGGTGGTTTGCACCCTCGTGCAATGACCAGAGATTTGGATTGGGGAATTCCTGTTCCTGTAGAAGGTGCCGACGGAAAAGTGCTTTATGTATGGTTGGATGCTCCAATAGGATATATTTCGGCAACAAAAGATTGGGCAAAAGCAGAAGGTAAAGATTGGAAGGACTATTGGACGGGAGACCGTAAATTGGTTCACTTTATTGGAAAGGACAACATCGTTTTTCATGCTATAATTTTCCCTATTCTGTTAAAAGAACACGGTGATTTAATTCTACCGGATAACGTTCCTGCATCTGAATTTTTGAATTTAGAAGGAGCAAAGCTTTCAACGTCTAGAAATTGGGCGGTTTGGTTACATGAATATTTAGAAAGACATCCGGATAAGGTGGATGAATTAAAATATACATTGACTTCAATTGCACCTGAAAGTAAAGACAGTGAATTTACTTGGTTAGATTTTCAAGCGCGTGTAAATAACGAGTTGGCTGATGTTTTGGGGAACTTTGTGAATCGTGCGTTGGTTTTAAACAACAAATACTACAATGGATCTGTTCCAGCATTGGGTGAATTAACTGAAGAAGATCAAAAAGTGATTGATGCACTTAAAGAAATTCCAGCGAAAGTAGAAGAATTACTTTACAACTATAAAATTAGAGAAGCACAAGGAGAGGTGATGGGCTTAGCAAGAATAGGAAACCGTTATTTAGCGGAAACTGAGCCTTGGAAAGTCGTGAAAACTGATCCAAAACGTGTAGAAACCATAATGCATATTGCGTTACAAATTACAGCCAACTTAGCGATATTGTTTGATCCATTTATTCCAGCAACTGCAGCGAAAATTAGAAATTTCTTGAACATGGAAACTTTCAATTGGAGTCAAGCTGGTTCCATTGATTTATTGCCAGTTGGAACGATAACAAACAAGCCTTCAATTCTTTTTCAAAAGATAGATGAAGAGTTTGTGGAAAAAGAAAAAGCAATTTTAGTAGAATCCGCAAAGGAAAATGCCGTAGCAGAAGAAGTTGAGGAAGTAGAAAAACCAACAGCTCCACAAAAAGAAGATATCGTTTTCGAGGATTTCTTAAAAATGGACATTCGCGTAGGAAAAATTCTTTCTGCCAAAAAAGTAAAGAAAGCCGATAAATTGTTGGAATTACTTGTTGATACTGGATTAGACCAAAGAACAATTGTTTCTGGAATTGCAGAACAGTTTGAAATTGATGAAATCGTTGGAAAGAAAGTTTCTGTATTGATGAATTTACCTCCAAGAAAATTACGTGGAGTAGTTTCGAATGGAATGATTTTGATGGCAGAAGATAAATCTGGGAATTTGAGCTTTATTGCGCCGGGTGAGGATATGGAAGTTGGTGCTGAAATTAGATAATTTTTGTTTAGAAATTCCATTACCTGCGTTACAAAATGTTTTGGAAAGCAGTTCCATCGGCAAGCTCAGGACACCGCATTGACAATTGTCAACTCCTTGGATTTCCAAAACAATTGCGCCTTGTTACTGAAAAATCTAATTCAAAAATTGGGTTAGCTCATAATTATTCAGGGGAATTGATTATTGAAAAGAAGGGTCAATCTAACAATCAAATAAATATTGAGCAGTTGAATAAGGGAATTTAGGTGTTTCCCTCGCTGCAGCGAGAAAGTTAAACGTAGGATCAAAAGTGTTGTTGTTAAATCTGATATTAATCTTTGTTCACTCCTTTAGGACGAACAGCTTTTTCTACAAGCGCCATTCCTTGATCTGCTGCTAGTGCTAAAATTGCTGCTGGAATTGCACCTCGAAGAATCATGTCGTTGTCATTAAGAGTTATTCCTGTGATGATGGATTCTCCCAACCCTCCCGCGCCAATAAAGGCTGCAAGGGTTGCGGTTCCTATATTGATTGTTAACGCTGTTCTAACTCCTGCCATTATCATATCCATCGCCAAAGGAAGTCTAACCTTCAAAAGGATTTGTTTTTGAGTCATTCCCATTGCTTGTCCAGCTTCTATTAGAATTGGATCAGTCGAGAGCAGGCCAGTGTAAGTGTTTCTCACAATTGGTAAAAGGGCATAAAGAAACAAAGCGATTAATGCCGGAGTAAACCCAATCCCGAACAATGGAATCATGAAACCGAGCAATGCCAAAGAGGGAATTGTTTGTATGACTCCAGTGATAGACAAAATCCAAGAAGCGGTTTTCTTTTTATAGGTGATAAATATAGCCAACGGAACCGCCAATAAAATAGCTAGAAAAGTGGCGATAAACGTCAGTTGAATGTGTTCGAGGGTTTGTCGAATTATGGGATTTGAAGTTGTTATCCCAGGTTTTTCGCTCACAATGCCTTGCTCAGATAAAAAATCGAAGGCAATGCTTGAAATGTCTTCTTTATCTATTTCATAGCGGTGATTTAACTCCTGCATTTTCTCTGCCGTAAGAATGTTTTCTAGCTGATTCAAGGCATCGCTTAACTCAGGGTGTTTTTCAATTGTACTTTTCTTAATTAATGGAAACGCACTGTAATCAGGGAAGAATCCTTTGTTGTCTTGAATGAGCTGGAAATCGTATTCAGCCAAGCGACCATCTGTGCTGTAGGCATCAGTAACATCAATTTGACCTTCTTGTAGCGCTTTATATGCAAGGCCATGTTCCATTCCACGTGGAGCTGAAAGCTGAAGGTTATAGAATTTGTTTAGTCCTTGAAATCCATCTTCACGTTTTACAAATTCATTGCTAAAACCGAGGTTTAAATCTGTTCGACCTTGTAGATCTGATATCTCATTGAGATTCAATTTTTTCTCACTGATCAAAACATAGCTATTGCTAAAACCTAAAGATTTGCCCGCGATAAATTCAAATTTACGATTTACTTCTTTGGAAATATAATCATAGATTTCTTGAGGCGATTGACCTTCATATTTTTCTTTAAGAATTGCCGTAAGAACAGTTCCTGTATATTCGATGTAAAGATCAATTTCACCTGTCTTCAGTGCTTCAAAACAAATGAGTGTTCCGCCCAATCCAAAACGACGAGTAACTGTTAAATCTGTATTTTGCTCTATTGTTTGGGCCATTATTTCTCCCAATAAAAGAGACTCTGGATGTGTTTTTGAACCAATTGAAATATCTTGGCTCCAAGAAAATCCGAAGAACATCATGAATAAGAATAGGAGAGAAAGACTTCGTTTATAATTCATATTCTGTGGCTATAAATTTTTCTACAAAATCGTTGACAGGATTGTTCATTATCTCTTTTGGAGTACCTGTTTGAATCATTTTTCCACGATCTAAAATGAGTACACGATCACCCAATAAAAATGCTTCTTTCACATCATGTGTGACAAAAACGCTTGTCATTTTTAATTTCTCCTTTAACCGCAGAATTTCTTGTTGAAGGTCGGAACGAGTAATGGGATCAAGTGCCGAAAATGGTTCGTCAAAAAGTACAAGGTCTGGTTTAGCTGCTAAAGCTCTAGCAATTCCAATGCGTTGTTTTTCTCCTCCACTTAATTCTGAAGGGTAGCGAGTACCATAATTTTTATAGGGCATTTGCATTAATTCTAAAAGTTCTTGAACTCTTTCAGCAATATTTTCCTTCGACCAACCCAATAGTTGAGGAACCAATTCAATGTTTTTTTCTATGGTCCAATGGGGGAATAATGCGGGTTCTTGTAAGACATAGCCAATTTGCCTGCGCAATTCAATAACGGGAATATCCATTATGTTTTTTCCACGAAATTCAATGTTTCCTTGAGTTGTGGAAAGTAAACGATTAAGCGTGCGCAATAAAGTGCTTTTTCCGCTTCCACTAGTTCCAATAATAGAAAGTGTTTCACCTTTATTTACGGTGAAAGAGACATCATTCAATGCAATTGTACTGCCAAAATGCTTCGATATGTTTGTGCCTTTAATGATAGATTAGAAATATAATCAAAATTAGAGGATCAATCTCGATCGATAGAATAAAATAAAGGATTTTAAGTGTTTATTCTTGCTTACTCCCTTCCGTAGCTCAGCGTTACTTCTTCTTCTTAAAAGCGGTCGCAATAATTCCTTCTTTTAAACCTGAAGGAGAGAAATAGCATGACTTAGCTCCAATTTGTTCTAACACCCATTTCGTTTTAAAAGCTGCTACATTCACCATTTCTTTTCGGTAATCTACAATCCAATAGTTTTTATCGCGTTCTGCTCTTGTGGAATGAATTAATTCATCTAGAACTTGATTTAATTCTTTCATTGGAAGTAAGTGGGTTGTATTTCTGCTGTAAGATGAGGTTTCGTTAATGAGACTGAAAAGTGTTTCGAAACTTCCTGCCGCACCAATTAAAGTATCTGCTGAAAGAGTTTTAAAATAGTCTTTGGTTTGATACTCTAGAAATAAACGAATGCGCAGTAAATCCTCGCTTGATAAAGGGTCGGATAAATCAAATAATTGTGTGATTCTAGAAATTCCAATATTGAAGGAATTTTGTTCTTGAACAACATTCTTTTTGGTGGTTGTAAATTCGGTACTTCCTCCACCAATATCCATAATGCAAGAGGTGTTTTCCGTGAAAGGATGAATACTGCTCACACCTTCATATACAAGTTCAGCTTCTTGTTTTCCATTAATGAGTCGAATTTTTAATTGATTTAGTTTTTCAACTGTATCTAAAAACTCATTTCCATTTTTTGCATCTCGCAATGCCGAAGTTCCGAAACCTCGAATTTGATCTGAGTAAACATCGAAAGATCGACAGCTATCTATAAAATGAGTTATTGAAAAGTAGGCGCGTTCCATTGCTTGAGGAGTAATAATGTTTGAATTTATCCCACCTTCACCTAAGTTAACAAAGGATTTGTCGGTATGGAGAATTTCCATCTTTCCGTCTAAAACTTCGAAGATGATTAATCCGAATGTATTCGTTCCCAAATCTATAACAGCACCCCTCATAGCTTATTTTTTAGTCCATTTTATTAACATTCGTAGTTTCAATCGGTGATTAAATCTTAGAATTCCGTTTTTGTAGATTCTACCGGCAATAATCATCATGAAAAATGCTGAAACGAAAAGTATGGAGATTGATAAAATTAATTTCCAAACGCTTCCTTCTTGAAATCCGTTGGACAATTCCACCATCATCACCATGGGTGAAGTGAAAGGAATAAATCCTAGCCAGGTGCTTAAAGTTGTGGAAGGATAATAGACCACGTAATAGCCAGATAAAACGGAAATAAATAGGAGTAAAGTCAGTGGAATAATGAATTGTTGACCGTCAGATTCTGATCCCATCGAAGCACCAATCATGGCGAAGAAAGATCCGTAGAAAATGTAACCTCCAATAAAAAACAGGGAGAAAAAGACCAACATATTCATGTACTGAATTTGGCTATAAATTAACTCAACAAAAGGACTTTGATTGGCCAAATCATAACTTATGTCAGCATTAGCGACTTCATCTGCAACGAGACTTGCACTAAACATGTCTGGGAATAATGATTGACGGAATAAATACAAGCCTGTTCCAACGATGATGGTCCAAACGGCAAATTGAACCAAAGCGGAAAAGCCTACTCCTAAAACTTTTCCTGTTAGTAATTGACGGGCATTTACACTCGACAATAAAACTTCCACAATACGGTTTGATTTTTCTCTTGAAACACTTCGAAGTATTGTCATTCCGAACATAAAAACGAAAAGAATAATGAGTGCACCAAAACTAAATCCAACCCAACTTTCGGTGGTCGATTTTTCGTTTTTTGGGTCATAAACATCCGTGAAAGTAAAGTTTAAAGATTGCTTAATTTCTCTGAATTTTTCGATCGATAAATCTGTAAATTGATCGACCATTATTTCTTCCATTCTTCGTTCAACAAGGTAAATAATTTGTCGTTGAATGCTTTCTGGTGGTCTTTCTCGGTAAGAAACGATAACCTTTTTATTGCTAACAATTTTCTCATTGATCCACACTGAAAGATCGTAATTTTGATACCTTTCTTCATGTGCAAATTCTTCATAATCAACGAAAGCATTAATAAAGTCGAAATTCAAGTTTTTTGGAGGATTGGCAGTCAATTTTGCATTAAAAATTTCTTCTTGATCCATTAATAGAACCTTCCATTCTTTGTTTGTGGAAGTTGTTGTGGACAGGAATAAATAAATCATTCCCAAAACAGCTAGAGGGCCTATAACCATTAACCATTTGAAAGAGCGATTTTGGAATCGTTCAGCAATTTCTCTTTTCGCTATTAAAATTATTTTATTCACTTATGATTTCGTTTTGAGCGTTAATAGATTTCACGAAAACATTTTCCATGCTTGGCAAAACTTCCTCAACTGCGGTTATATTCACATGGCCAATAACAGCGTTTAATAAATCATTGATTTTATTTTCTTGACGCATTTTTAGGTAAATAGTAAAAGAATCATCACTGTGAATTTCTTTATCAATGATTTCGTAACCAACCCATAATGCATTGGCAAACGCAATCATATTTCCTGTGAATGAAATTTTGTATATTCCTTCTTTAAATTGCTGACGTAAATCGTGAACTGTCCCCTCTAGAACCATTTCACCTTCATTAATTAAAATTGCCCGATCACAAATTTCTTCCACGTTATTCATATTGTGAGTAGAAATGATAATCGATTTCCCTTTCTTTTTGAAATTTAGTAATTCTTTTCTTATTAATTCGATATTTATTGGGTCAAAGCCGCTGAAGGGTTCATCTAGAATCAAGACATCCGGTTCGTGTAAAACGGTGCAAATGAATTGGACTTTTTGTGCCATTCCTTTGGAAAGCTCTTCTATTCTTTTTTTTCTCCACTCTCGAATTCCAAACCTTTCCAACCAATATTCCATTTGATTTTGGGCTTCTTTTGAAGTTAGACCTCTCAATTTGCCCAAAAACAAAATTTGTTTTTCAACTGTCATAGATTGATAAAGACCCCGTTCTTCTGGCAAATAACCAATATTGAGTAGGTGTTTTTCCTTCATCAAATCTCCGCCATAAGATACAAATCCTTTATCAGCAGAGGTGATTTGATTAATTATTCGAATTAATGTGGTTTTTCCGGCACCATTTGGACCTAAAAGACCTAAAATCTCTCCTTTTTGTAATGAAAATGAAATATCGTGTAAAATCGTTTGTCGATTAAAATATTTCGATATGTTTTCTACACTAATCATTTTTTAATTATGAATTACGAATTGACAATTACGAATTTTTCTCGCATTAAAAATTGGCAATTAAAGTTTAGTTTTTTTCTAATTCGAACGCATTCAAGAGTTTAATTTGATTGCGGTACAAGAGAAGCAAATCATCGTTTTCTAATTTTTTCAATAATCTGGAAATAACTACACGAGAAGTTGCTAAATCTCTAGCGATTTCATCGTGTGACAAATTCAATAATTTTGAGCCCGTATGTTTTGCTTTTTGTTGTAAATAGTATTTTAATCGTTCATCCAATTTTTGAAAAGCAATTTGATCAATCGTGTTGAGCATTTCACTGAAACGATCACGAATTGTACCCATCACAAAGCTTTTCCAAGTAGAATATTTCACTAACCATTCATCCATCACTGTGATGGGAATTGCAAGCATAACAACATCATCTTCTGCAACGGCTTTGATTTCACTTGGAAATTGTTCCATGCAACAAGTAAATGTCATCGCACAACTTTCTTTAGCATTCACATAGTAAAGCAAAATTTCTTTTCCTTGGTCATCTTTCCGCGAAATTTTCACTGTTCCAGATGCGATAATGGGCATAGTTCTTACGATTTGACCATAATTTAAAATGACCTCACCTGCTTTAATGGATACTACTTTGGCAACACTTTCCAATTCTTCTAAAAGTTTCGATTCGAAAGTATGTCTAAATTTATCAAGAATTTCCATGTCTCAAAAATAATCGAATTTTGGACATTTTTAGTATCATTTCGAGACCCTTTTTGCGATTCTTCGTGGAGATGTCATTCCTAATCACGATATTTGCAAAATAATTAAAATACTATGTCGATGATTACCACATTAAATGATTTTATCTTAGACCGTCAAAAAGACTTTGCTTATGCAACTGGAGAACTTACAAGTTTGTTAAATGACATATCTGTTGCTTCAAAAATTGTAAACCGTGACGTAAATAGAGCGGGGCTTGTGGATATTTTGGGCGCTAAAGGCGAGACAAATGTTCAAGGAGAAGAGCAGCAAAAGTTGGACGTAATTGCAGATGATGCTTTTATTAGAGCATTCAAAACTGGAGGTGAAGTTTGTGGTATTGCATCTGAAGAAAACGATGATTTCGTTGCCTTTGATGATGAAACAGCGATGAATGGTAAATATGTTGTTTTGTTTGACCCATTGGATGGTTCTTCTAACATCGATGTAAACGTTTCAATTGGAACTATTTTTTCAATCTATAGAAGGATTTCTGAGCCTGGAACACCAGCTGTATTAGAAGATTTTTTACAAAAAGGAGCAGACCAAGTTGCTGCAGGATATGTTTTATTTGGTTCTTCAACAATGTTGGTTTATTCAACAGGAAATGGTGTTAATGGATTTACATTAGATCCATCTATTGGAGAATTCTGTCTGTCTCACCCAGATATTAAGTCACCTGAAACAGGAAGGATTTATTCAATCAACGAAGGAAATCTTGACCGTTGTGATCCAGGATTAAAAGAATACGCGGAATACTGTCGTGAAGATGATGCTTCAACAGGAAGACCTTATTCAGGAAGATATATTGGTTCATTGGTCGCTGATTTCCACCGTAATTTATTGAAAGGAGGAATTTATGTTTACCCAACAACAAACAATTGTCCAGAAGGTCGATTGAGATTGCTTTATGAATGTAATCCGTTGGCGTTTATCGCTGAACAAGCAGGAGGAATTGCAACAGATGGTCACCAAAGAATCTTGGATATTGAGCCAAAAACATTGCACGAAAGATGTGGTTACTATGTTGGTTCAACGGTGATGGTTGAAAAAGCAATGAGTTACTTGAAGCATAAGGAGGCTTTTATTAATGTTTAATTAACGGCGCTTTTATTTGGTGAGATTGAATCCTCCCTCTTTATCCCCTCGAAAGGGGGAAGAGCTTCGATTTCAGACTTTAGTTGTTAATGAAAACTTTTAAAAATTAATTTATAAGCAGATAAGTTCAATTTTTAAAAGAGAATGTTTTTACATTCCTCTTTGAAGAGGGGCCGAGGGATAAGATTTTTATCTTTAAAATCATTTTATCATGAAAAAAATATATCATTTATCTTCTTGCAACACTAACCAACGCATTCTAAAAGAATTGGAATTGGGAGATGATGTTGAATTACAAGACATCAAGAAAGAAAACATCGACGAAAAAACATTGGATTTCATTAAGGAAAAGGAAGGTTCTTATGAGGCTTTATTTTCAAAAAGAGCAATGAAATACCGTTCGATGGGATTGAATGAAATGGAACTTTCTGAGGACGACTATAAAAAATACATTTTAGAAGAATATACTTTCTTGAAAAGACCTTTTATCATTTTTGAAGAGGAAGTTTTTGTTGGAAATGCTAAGAAAACAGTTGAAGCAGCCAAGAAAGCGTATCACGGGAGTTAGTTAAAATTGTTGCATTAAATGTTGGAAAGATTAAAGTTAGAAGGCTAATCTTAGTTTTTAGGACTGCGCATTATGTTTAGACGAAACTTAAATGAATTGGGAACTGCTAATAATGGAGGAAGTTCCGCAGCTTGTCGAAGGAAATCACCGACATTATCAGTTTACAAGAATTTAAGATAGGAGAAATATACAGCGCTAGACTTTTTTTGCGAACTTTTTTTTGGCAATGAAAAAAAAGTGGAATGATATTAAAAATACATCTGTTAGAATCATAAATGAATAAAATAATCCTCGCGCATCTCGCGCTATTCACTTTGAACGCAATTTACGGAGCAAATCACGTGTTAGCAAAAGGCGTAACACCAGATTATTTAGGCCCAAGTGGATTGATTTTGGTTCGTGGTGTCATCACAACTATACTTCTAGTCGCGCTGTTTTTACTTTTTATTCGTGAAAAGGTAGATAAAAAAGATTTACCGAGATTAGCTATCACTGGACTTTTTGGGGTGTGTTTGAATCAACTATTTTTCTTTAATGGCTTGTCCTTAACTTCCCCTATGAATGTTGGAATCATTATGACTTCAACGCCCATTTTAGTTGTGATTTTATCTTATTTTATTCTTAAAGAAAAGATTACAAAACTCAAAGCATTGGGTGTTTTCGTCGGAGCAATTGGAGCTATTGCATTAACAACCATTGGTCAGCAGCCTGAGTTTGATTCTTCTTTGGGAGATCTTTATATTTTTATCAATGCCCTTTCTTTTGGGGTTTATTTGGTGGTGGTGAAACCCTTAATGAGTAAATACAATCCGCTGACGGTTATTACTTACAATTTCGTTTTTGGATTGCTCTTTATTATGATGTATCCCAAAGTTTGGACTGATGTTGCTGCAGCAGATTTTGCTTTATTTCCGCCTGAAATTTGGACGAAAATCACCTTTATCGTTATTGGAGCAACGTTTTTCACTTATTTATTGAACACTTATGCCTTAAAACAAGTTTCTCCAAGTGTGAGTGGAAGTTACATTTATACGCAACCAATTTTGGTGATGTTTTTTACTTTCTTGTTTGCTTATATCGGTTGGACAGAAGACTTTATTGGGGCGATTAGTTTGGAGAAAATTCTCTTTATGTTAATGATTTTCGCTGGCGTTTTCATGATTTCGAGATCAAGCTATAATTTGAGGAGGGATCAAAAGGAGAGGGAGAGGTTGAAGGAGAGAAAAAAAGCTTAAGCCATGGAAATAGTCATTAGAGAAGCCGAAGAAAAGGATGTGGATAGAATCCTCGAAATCATTAATTATGAAATTCTCAACTCAACAGTGGTTTATGATTACAATGAGAGAACGTATGATTTTCAACTCAATTGGTTAAGGCAAAAAAGAAAGATGGATTGCCTGTGATTGTCGCAGAAAGTGAAAATATTGTGATTGGTTATGGAACTTTCGGGATATTTAGACCTTTTGACGGTTTTCAGTTCAGCGTTGAACACTCTATTTATATTGAGAAAGACTACAGAACTCATGGAATAGGTAAACAACTTTTGCAAGAACTTATCATATTAGCCAAGAAAAATGGTTTCCATACAATGATTGCAGGAGTAGATGCTTCAAACAATGGAAGTATTGAATTTCATAAAAAGTTCGGATTTAAAGAAGTCGGAACTTTTAAAGAAGCAGGTTTTAAGTTTGACAATTGGTTGGATTTGCTGTTTTTGCAGCTTTTGTTGAAATAAAGGTCAACCTTAATTGACGCAGAAAGTCAATCTTAATCGCTGATGAAATAGGAGTTTAGAGCTGTTTATATGGTTGTAGTCTACTTTTTAGGATATTTATTTAAGTTTTTATGATTGTAACCATAAAAACTTTTGGATTGAGTGACCCTTTGGGAATGGATTGGGATTAGTTATTTGGGGTTATCACCTTATTATGGATATAATTGGCGACTATATACGAAAGGTTGGCGTCCGTATCCAACAGAGCAATATGAGATTTGTCGTGCAAATAAGGCAGTCTATGACACAACACTTTAGAAGCGAATTTGCTATTAATAATTTCAATTCACAAACCGTTTCATAAAGACGTTAATTAACGTTTATCGTTAATTGATTAATGTTTTTAGTATATTTGTCAAAAACACATTGATGAACAAAGCACCATTACTTTTTACACTAGCCATTTTTGTAGTGTACAAGTTGATTCGCATTTATACAGGGGAGTCTTGGCTACCTTTACTTATTTTCACAATACCTATTGGATTGCTAGCTTTTAACCTAATGATTCGAAAAAGTTTGAGTTACAAGTCATGGTTTCTAAACTCGCTAAACTTCTTTCTTGAAAGAAAATTCTACAATCAAAAAAGTGAGATTTCAGAAGATTTACTTTATGATAAAATAATTGAGGTGATTGATAATTCGGAATTTCAGCTTCTTGATACTGATAAAGAGAGTCATAGTATTTTGTGCGGTACAGTGACTAATTTCTGGACATGGGGTGAGAACATCTATATTCAAATAGAACCTAATGAAGATGAGACTGTGTCTATTCAATTTGTATCCACTACATTATTTGGTGGATGGTCATGGAAAAGGAATCAGAATAATTACGAATCTTTCATTTCTTCATTTGAGGACTCATTAACAATTTGATTATGGCGATAGTTGTGAACCTAGATGTAATGCTTGCAAAACGAAAAATGCTAGTTAAGGAGTTGTCCACTATTGTTGGTATATCCGTAGTAAACTTGTCCATACTTAAACAAAGCAAAGCAAAAGCAATACGGTTTTCTACATTGGAGGCTATTTGTGCAGCACTAGATTGTCAACCAGGTGATATTCTCGAGTTTGTTGAAGATCCTAATTCCTAAACTATGTTTTTTAGACGAAAAAAAAGAATACGTAAACAATTACAGTCGTCATTCGGTCATTTAAAAACTGAGGGATTTAATTTTGATCTTATTCAATGCTATCATGATCGAAGTAGCACTGAAGATAGCTTTCAAACGCTCTCTGACCAAACGTGTAATGACCTTGATTTCGAACTGTTTTTTTGTTTCATAGACCGCACGACATCCAAGATAGGACAGCAGTATTTATATCACCAATTAAGAACAATTGATCCAACAATAAAATTTGACCATCAAGAAAGGGTCATCAAGTATCTTCAAGAAAACCCAGAAGACCGATTGAATATTCAATATGAACTCAACAAACTAAGTCACAAACAGGCTTATTATTTATCCGATCTTTTTCAAAAGAAGATACAAACGAAGCCTAAATGGTATTTTATTTTTCCACTTTTATCTTTTACTGCCCTTTTATCTATCATACTCTCTTTCATTAACCCAACAATGATTTTGTTTTTTTTAGGACTTTTACCTGTTCATGTATTCATTCATTACGGTTTAAAAAGAAAAACAATTATTTTCTTGAATTCTGTTCCTACGCTATTGGTTACCGGAGCTGTTGCCAAAAAACTTTTAACATACTCAATACTAAAGGAGGCTTCCTCAAATATTGAAAAGTCAATACAAGTTATCTCTTCTATTCGTCGGAAAATGTCTTTTTTTAAACTGGAGCAAAAAGTAGATAGTGACATGGAAGCTGCTTATTGGTTCTTGTTAGAATTGATTAAAATTACTTTCTTGCTTGAGCCACTTTTATTGTTCAGTTCTCTTGATAAACTCAGGAATAAATCTGACGATATTGAAGAAGTTTTTCGATTCATTGGTAAAGTTGACTCCTACATTTCAGTCACATCACTACGAAGTAATCTCGAAAATTATTGCACTCCAAATATAACGGATGAGGTCAATCATTTAGAATTTAAAGATGTAATGCATCCGTTAGTTGCAGATTGTGTTACTAATTCTATACATACGAAACACTCCGTTTTGCTTACAGGTTCAAATATGTCGGGTAAAACCACTTTTATTCGAGCCATTGGACTGAACTATATTTCGGGAATGACCATGAATACTTGTTTTGCCACAGAAGCAAGACTTCCAATTGCTAAACTCTATTCATTGATCCGGATTGAAGATGATTTAATGGAGTCGAAAAGTTATTTCTATAAAGAAGTAGATGAAATCAAAAAAATCATCAATGCTATTGGAGGTCAATTCAATTCAATTGTATTGTTAGACGAACTTTTCAAAGGAACGAACACGATTGAAAGAATCGCATCAGCGAAATCAGTGCTTTCCTATATTGTAAAAAAGAAGAGCCAAGTATTTGTATCAACACATGATATTGAGTTAACAACCATGCTGAATAATCAGTTTGAGTTATTCCACTTTACTGAATCTGTTATTAATTCTTCGATTCATTTTGATTATAAACTAAAATTGGGAACACTCAAACAGGGTAATGCCATTCGAATTTTAGAAATTAAAGAGTACCCTAAAGAAATTACAGAATCTGCAAATGCTATCGTTTCTGAAATGAAATTAGATTAACGGAAACTATTCAAATGAATTAAGGTCAAATTATATGCGATATCAAGAAAACAATCAACCAATAAACCGTTTCAAAAAATCATTCTTATACGCTCTCCCAATTGGAATAATCTTCTTTTTCTCCAAGTAAATCTGATTTCCTGAAACCTTCATTACTTTGTCGGTGTTCACGATATAAGATTTGTGAACTCTACTGAATTGTTGAGAGGGTAAAGATTGTTCCCAAAATCGTAAAGTTTCAGAGGAAAGATGTTTGTGGTTTTCCAGGTGAATTTCGGTGTAATCTGCATCGGACATAATGTAAACGATGTCGTCTATTTTAACACGGATATGATCAAATCCACTTTTGATAAAAATATCTTTTTTATCGTTTTCAGCATATTCATTAGTAGTAGCATCTCCGTTGTTATTTAAATTTATTTTTGAGACTGCTTGAAAAAAACGCTGGAATGAAAACGGTTTGAGTAGATAATCAACAACATTTAATTCATAGCCTTCTAAAGCAAATTCTGAAAATGCTGTTGTGAAAATAACATGTGGTGGATTATTTAATGATTTTAAAAAATCAATTCCTGATAATTTTGGGAGATGAATATCCAAAAACATTAAATCTATTTCATTCGTTTTTAGAAATTCATTTGCTTCAATTGCATTGGTGAAAACGGCTTCTAATTGCAAGTATTCAATATCTAAAATATATTTTTTTAGAATTCGTTGTGCAGGCAATTGATCTTCAATGATTATACATTTCATGTTGAGGTCGTTTTATTTAAGTCAATGGTTAGTTCTACTGTAAAGTTCTCATTTTTAATAGTTTTTATTTTTAATTCATGTGCGTTCGGATAGAGTAATTCTAATCTTTTCTCAACATTCGTTAGCCCTATACCACCTTTCACATTTGAAATATTACTTTGATTTCTATATGTATTTTTACAACTGAATTTTAATGTTCCGTTTTCCAGTTCTTCCAATACAATATCAATCTCAATATCCTCACTTTGACTAGAGGAACTGTGTTTAAATGCATTTTCGATAAAAACGATCAAGATTAATGGAGCGATGAATTTTGTATTCGAAATATTTTTTGTGGTAAAAGTCACTTTACCCCTGTCTTCAATTTGGAGTTCACTCAAGCTGATATAGCTTTTAATCTGTTTAATTTCATTTTCTAGAGAAACAAAATCTGCTTTACAATCATAAAGCATATACCTTAAAACAGCGGATAATTCTAGAATTATATCTGGAGTTTTTGGAGATTGTTCCACAGCATGTGCATACAAATTATTCAAATTGTTGAATAGAAAATGTGGGTTGATTTGAGATTTTAAAAACTGCAATTCACTCTCTTTTGCAGTGCTTTTTAATTCTTCAACTTTCCTGCGATTCGTAAGAGCATCCCAACCAAATTTAAATCCTACCAAAACGGTTAAGGTTGGCATTGTTCCCATCAAATTATGGAAAATTCCTAAAAACTTTCTTCCTCGTGTGTCTGGATAGTATATTTTTTCTAAAATGGCTTCTTCAATAAAGATGATGATCCCGACTAAAACCAAAGAATATAAAACAAAACCGATGTATTTTCTATTGTACAGAAATTTAGGTAGTAGAATATAATTGATGATTAAGGCAGGAATGGCATAGTTTAGATAGAAGTAGATTTTGAATAGCTCAATTTCTGGTTGACGTTTGTCGAAGGCAAAAAAGATAAAGACGATAACATTCAAAACAATTTGAAATAATATCTCTTTGAACGTTATCTTTTTTAATTCTGAATTAATCATAAATGTAAAAATAAGGAATAGAAAGTTGAGTTGTTTGGATTTTCTACTAAACGACGTTTTTGAGTGCTCAAACGACAGATCAAAATTTTCAGGTTTCTCATCATTAAATAGAGAGCATTCACCTAACAATTATCCAAACAAAATTTAATGGGACAGTTATTACCAGGTAATTATATGGTTTTTTCAGGGCTAAATTTTGAATTCTACGAATATTGGATATTACGTGTCTACAATGAAAACCCTTCAGTAATTTTCCTTTTACAGGGTTCAAAATGTTGTTCATCGGGTTTGATTTTTTATCTCGGGTTTAAATCCTTTGATTTGTGAAGATTTAAGAAATCAAAAAATAAATGGTGATTAAAGACAACGCACATCTAAAAGATTTAGGATTATTGGTTTTGAGGGTTTCTTTGGGGCTCGCAATGCTTTTAGGTCACGGATTATTAAAATGGTCAAAACTGATTGGTTCAGAAGAGATTAAGTTCGCTGATCCTTTTGGAATAGGAATGGAAATGTCACTTGTACTCGCTGTTTTTGCGGAAGTATTTTGTTCAGCACTTTTAATTATTGGGTTGTTGTCAAGAATATCATTAATTCCTTTAATCATTACAATGGCTGTAGCCGTTTTTTATATTCATTTCTCAGATGGCTTCGCAGGTTTTGAGAAAGCACTTCTTTATTTAATCGGGTATATCACTTTAATGGTTGCGGGTCCTGGAAAATTTGCAGTAGATACGCTAATCAATTTAAAATTCAAAAAATGAGTAATTTAATTAAATATTCAACGCTTTTAATTACCCTTTTCATCTTTACGGGATTTTCATTTTCTCAAAACGAGCGAATTGAAGTTTTTGGAACTTTAACTGAAAAAAGTACAAAACAGGCAATTCCTTATGCTACTGTAGTTATAAAAGACAGTGTTACCAACGAAGTTTTTTCAGGAGCTACAACAGATGAAAAAGGGGCTTTTGAGTTGGCGACAACAAAAGATGAATTTATTATCGAGGTTAGTTTTATGGGATATTCCAACCTTGTGATTTCTGAATTCACTGTTGAAGATGGAAAAATTGATTTAGGTAAAATTGAATTGGAATCTGAAAGTCAAACTTTAGATGAAGTTGAGGTAAGAGGTGAAGTTTCAAAAACAGTATTCAAACTTGATAAACGTGTTTTCAACGTTGGAAAGGATTTGAGCAGCACTGGAATGAGTGGGCTTGAAGTTTTGGACAATATTCCTTCTGTGAATGTTGGAATCGATGGTGATATTAGTTTAAGAGGTGGAGCAGGAGTTCAAATCTTAATCAACGGAAAACCTTCTGTTTTGGCTGACGAGTCAGGAAATGCTTTGGGAACAATCACTGCAGATATGATTGAAAGTGTAGAGGTAATTACAAATGCTTCTGCTAAATATGAAGCTTCTGGTACAGCCGGAATCTTGAATATTATATTGAAAAAAGAGGAGAAAAAAGGTTGGAATGGTTCGATAACAGCAAATACGGGTTATCCAGACAATCACAGTATTGGAGTAAGTTTAAACAGAAGAACGGAGAAATTTAATTTGTTTACTCAGTTAGGAGGAGGTTATCGTAAGCAACCTAGATTTTCTGAATCTAGAAACTTCAATAAGATTACAGAGGAAACCATTTTAAGTGAAGGAGAAAATTTCCGAAATGAAACGTTTTTTAATATCACTTTAGGAACGGATTATCATATCAATGACAATAATGTTTTAACGCTTTCAGGAAATTATGCGCTGGAACTGGAAGATCAACCTTCAGAAACAGAATTTTCATACCTAGACAGCAATGGTGATCTAATATCTAATTGGACGAGAACGGAAGTTACAGATGCAATTAATCCTAAATGGCAATATGATTTAAATTATAAGAAGCAATTTAGAAATAACAAGGAGCATTCTCTTCAACTTTCTGCACTTGGAAGTTTTTTCGGAAAAGATCAAAATTCACAGTTTACTTCTAGAACGAATGCAGGTCTTGAAGAAAATAGAGATCAAAGAACAGCGACTAACTTCAATAAAGTTGATTATACTTTTAAAGCAGATTATATGAATCCAATTACTAAGGCCTTAACCCTTGAATTGGGATCGCAATATGTAATTAATAATGTTGGAAACGATTATGTAGTTGAAGATTATGTAATTGATGAATATGTTATTGACCAAAACCAAACCAATGATTTCGAATATGAGCAAAATGTATTGGGTATTTATTCAACCCTTGCTTATGAAAAAGAAAAATGGGGTGTAAAAGGAGGTTTGAGAGTTGAAAACACGGAATTAAATACTTTTCTTGTAAATACTGAAGAAGAGAATAATCAAAATTTCACGGATTTCTTCCCAACCTTACATACTTCATATAAAATCTCGGATAAAATCTCATTTCAAGCAGGTTACTCTAAAAGAATTTACAGACCTAGACTTTGGGATTTAAATCCTTTCTTTAATATCTCCAACAATTTTAACATTCGTGCAGGAAATCCAAATTTGCTATCAGAATATACTGATTCTTACGAATTAACAAGTATTTATAGAATAGGGAAAGCATCATTTAGCTCTAGTCTATATCATCAGTATACTACGGATGTTATTGAACGAGTTTCTACAATTGAAAACAATACAGTTTATTCTCGTCCATATAATGTAGGGTCAAATTCTAAAATAGGTTTTGAAACAAACGGGAAATACATTCCAACGAAATGGTTAACAATAAACGCAGACTTTAACTTCAACTATTTTGATAGAAAAGGAACATTCCAAAATCAAAACTTCGATTTTTCAGGAAGTCAATGGTCGGCTCGTTTAACGCCAAAATTCAAATTGCCTTATGATATTGATTTAGAATTAACAGGAAGATATCAGTCGGGATATGAAACGGTTCAAGGAGAAACTTCAGACTACGCAACATTAGATATTGGAGTTAGGAAAAAAGTTTTAAAAGGAAAAGTTATGTTGAACTTGTCTGTAAGAGATGTTTTCCAATCTCGAATTCGTGAAAGTTTTGTGAGTCAAGAAACTTTTGAAAACTATAGTTACGGATTACGTAGTCGTCAAATTGCTTTCGGAATTAGTTATGGATTTGGTAAGGGTGAGGCTATGAATTATACTGGTCGTAGAAGGTAGTTTTATCTTTTGAAAATAGAATAACCACTATCTGCGTTGCTCCATGTTTTAAAAACAGTTTTTGATAAAAGTCAACGCTTTGGTTTTCAAAACCCAAAGCGCCTTGCTGTTGGTCATCCTATTATCAAAAGAGGTTTCACATTAGAATTGTTTCAAAAAGTCAAAGAGTTCTATTGTCTCGGGTTTCAACCCGAGAGCACAATAGAATGATGATGGTCTCATTTTGGCGCGATTTTTTGATCCAAAATCGTGACGAAATGCATTCAATTCAATAAGTTCATTTCTGGAAATTATTCTAACTTTATCCTTCATTCAGGCAAACATCAATTGAGAGTGAGTGAGGTGAATGTAAAAATGAAAGCCTTGAAAATTGGAGATCAAGTTTTAAGTATTGATGAGGTTAACTATAGAGAGTTAAATCCTGAACAATGGTGTGAAACAGTTGAAAACGGATTGTTAAAGGATAAAGTTGAAATTAATATTACCATTCTGAGAGATAATCAAGAAATTAGTTTTGTTTTGAAAGAATTGAAGTTAATTTAGAATGAAATACTGCTAAACTTCATTTGGTTTCTCACTATGTAAAATCATTTTCTAATTAACTTTACAAACCATTAGAAAACCAAATCTGGCCCATGAAAGACGTTGAAGAATTCCACCCCAAAAACCAAAAAGAATGGAGAAATTGGCTCGAAGAAAACCATGTTGAGCAAGATGCCATTTGGGTTATTTTTTACAGAAAGAAATCTCCGGATTATAACATGGGTTGGAGTGAATCTGTTGATGAAGCACTTTGTTTTGGATGGATTGACAGTACCAAAAAGACAATCGATAACGAGAAGTTTAAACAATATTTCAGCAAACGAAAAGCAAAAAGTAATTGGTCGAGAGTAAATAAGGATAAAGTAAAAACCTTAATTGATCAAGGTTTAATGCAGAAAGAAGGTTACAAAAGCATTGAAATTGCCAAAGAAAATGGTTCTTGGACATTTTTGGATAATGTAGAGGATTTAATTATTCCAGATGATTTAATTGAAGAGTTCTCAAATTTCGAAGGAGCGAAAGAATTTTATGACGGATTAAGTAATTCAGTCAAAAAGATGTTATTGTATTGGGTTATTTCAGCAAAGAGAAAAGAGACACGTCAAAAAAGAGTGCTGGAAATCGCAGAAAATGCAGGGAATAACATGAAACCAAAACAGTTCAGGTAGGCTGAAATCTGTTTCAATAAATTCAAAATTCTCCCTTTTCTTAACATACATCAATGCACAGCCATTTTGTTGTCCTTACATTTGTCTCAAATTAAGAACTAAAAATTAAAAAAATAAAGAAAATGGGAACAACAGAAAAAGCAAAATGGAATCTTGATGCGTCACATTCAGAAATCAATTTTAAAGTAAAACACATGATGATTTCTACTGTAACAGGTAGTTTCGAGAAATTTGATGCTAGTGTAGAAGCAACTGATGACTCTTTCAAAGATGCATCATTTAAGTTTGAAGCAGAAATTGATTCAGTAAGTACAAATAACGCTGACAGAGATACTCACTTGAAGTCTGATGACTTTTTTAATGCTGAGCAATTTCCAAAATTAACTTTTGAGTCAACATCTTTTGATGGAGATAAATTAAAGGGGAATTTGACAATTAGAGACGTGACTAAAGAAATTACGATGGATGTAGATTTCAATGGTGTTGCGGTTGATCCATATGGACAAACAAAATCAGGTTTCGAAATGGAAGCTACAATTAACAGAAAAGATTTCAATTTAACTTGGAGTGCTGTTACTGAAGCAGGAAATATTGTAGTTAGCGATAAAGTGAAATTAATTGCTAACGTTCAGTTTGTGAAGCAGTAGAATTTAAAAATTAATTGTTCAATATAATTTATAAACCTTGAGGTTTATAAATAGTAAATGCACCTTGAATAGTTAGGGTGCATTTTTTTTATTTTCTTAATTAAGCAGAAATGGAAAAGAGGTTTCTTTAAATTTAATAATACATTGTTAATATAAATTTCTAGCATACGTACGGTTCTAGGTTCTATTTTTGCGGCATGAAATGGAGTTTATTTTTTATGATTACAGGTTTGATTTCAATATCAAACTTTTCTAATGCCCAATGTTTTCAAATTGAAAGTATTTTAGTTGATGCTTGTGGATCTCCTGAAGGAGAAAATGAGATGGTTCGTATGAAAGTAGGAAACCAAAATATGAATGTAAACAGCCTAAGTATTTCCTGGCCAAATAATAATTTCCAAGGATTTTGCAGTAATAGTCAAACGGGCAGTAAAGTTGCTCAAATGAATGCTACGGTGCTTACTTGTGGTTATTTCGTAGAGCCAGAATTTGGTGTTATTCCTGCAAATAGCGATGTGCTTATCATTACTAGCGAAGATTTTGATCCATCGTCTCATAATTATAACGGTCTCCAAGATACACTTGTAGTTATTTTTCAATGTGGAGGAAATACTCAAGGTCATTTTGCGAATTGGACAAACAGTTGTGATCCATTAGCTGGTGATAGAACATTAGTTATTTCTTCAGGTTCTTCATGTACCCAAACAGTAACATATAACCGTTGCTCGTTGGTTAATCAAATGGGTGGAACTGGAGGAAGTTCTGCAGAAAGAGATGGTGCTAAAGTTGACTTTGATGTGAATGGTCAAGCGACTTATACAAATGAAGGTTGCACAATTCCTTATGACCCTTTATTGGTTGAAATTGACTTTTTAGGGAGTAACGGAGAAATTTGTTCAGCAGGAAATTTAGAGGTTTCAGCAAGCATTGTTGGTGTTTACAGTAATCCAGTATGGGAAAGTCAATCGGGAAGTTTTAGTAATCAGAATGGGTTATTGACAATATATTCTCCAGATGTGAATTCTACAGACCATTATATTTATTTTAATATTGAAAATGGATGCGGAGATATTATTTCTGATTCATTATTGATTGAAGTCATAGCACAACCGATTTGTTCGAATGGAATTGTAGCATCGCATAAGATTTGTGTTGGAGATTCTGTTGAGTTAAATTATGTTTCGGAAAACAATATCTTATGGAACACAGGTTCTAATGAGGAAAGTATTTTTGTTAGCAAAGAAGGTTACTATACTGTAACGGCCTCAAATAATTGTGGTTCTTGTATCGATAGTTTTTATGTTGAAATCGTTGAAGTGGATGCTAATTTTGATCTTTCCACTTATTATGGACCTGCTCCGCTTGTGGTGGAGGTAGAGAATTATGTTTACAACGGGAACGATAACTGGTTTGTTAATAATTCAGGTGTTCCTTATGAATCTTCTTTTCTATTTGATTCTGAGGGAACTTATGATATCGAATTAGAAAAAATGGATGGGGAATCTGGATGTTCTGATATATTGATTCAAACAGTAATTGTTGAAGGAGTTAGTCCACAGTTAAACCCTGAAATTTTTGAAATACCAAATGTTTTTACGCCAAACCAAGATGGTGAAAATGATGTCTTCGGTTTTACAATTCAAAACGATTATACTGTTGAAGTGGTGATATTGAACAGATGGGGAAATATTGTTAAAGAAGCTGATATAGATGTTAACGCAGGAAGTTTCGTGAAATTATGGGATGGAAGTGTAAATAACTCAATCGCAAATGATGGCGTTTATTTTTATAAATTAAAAGTCACATCAAAAATCGGATCACAAGTTCAGGATTTTCAAGGATACGTGCATTTATTCCATTAAGCGAATGTTAGTTTAGTTCATTTTTTCACTTTAATTGAAATTTAATTTGTCAATTTATTGTTTAATCGTAATTTTACGATTGAATTATAACGACAATGGAAATAACTAAAGAAAATAAGTTCACCGAGGAGCAAACTCAAATTGCTTTGTTTGCAAAAGCATTCGGACATCCAGCAAGAGTTAAAATCCTACAGTATTTATTTGAATCTAAATCTTGTGTTTGTGGTGATATCGTAGAAGAAATCGGTTTGGCACAATCTACAATTTCACAGCACCTTAAAGAATTAAAGAAAATTGGATTGATCCAAGGTTCTGTCGACGGAACAAGTGTTTGTTATTGTATTGACAACGAGAATTGGACGAAAATGAAGAATTTGTTGGGGGAGTTTTTTGATCAAGATCACGAAATGAAATCGGATTGCTGTTAGTTTTTCGCAAGACCACGAGCTACAAGCTCGCGGTAGCTTGCGAACTAAAAAACTCTGCGTAACTCCGCGAGAACTTTGCGCCCTTTGCGGTTAATTGGAGTAAACGTTAAAATAAAAAAATATGAAATTATCAGAAGTAAAAAGAGTATTGAAAGAATTAAAAGTGATTGCTTTTCAATTGCCAAATGGAGAATTAGTTCCAAATCACTTTCATGTTACGGAAGTAGGGAACATCACTAAAAACTTTATCGATTGCGGTGGAACAGTGAGAAACGAAGAAGTAATCAATTTCCAATTGTGGAATGCAAATGATTACGATCACAGATTGCACCCAGACAAATTGTTGAACATTATCGAATTATCTGAGAAAGTGTTGGAATTAAAAGACCAAGAAATTGAGGTAGAATACCAAGGTCAAACTATCGAAAAATTCGCATTAGAATTTGATGGAAAAAACTTCTTGTTGGCAACAAAACAAACAGATTGTTTGGCTCCAGATAAATGTGGTATTCCTGAAGAAAAACCAAAATTACAGATGGTAAATGTTGGGAATGCTGATGGTGGGACGTGTACTCCAGGTGGAGGATGCTGCTAACAAAGGTGCTTTCGGCAAGCTCAATCACCTTTGGTTTCTCCGTTGACTGAGCTTGTCGAAGGCAACAACAGCAAAAGCAACACTTTTCACCGCAGGTGAAACCCTCAGCGGACTAAAACCCGCATGCTGCCGCGAGATCCGAAAGCTGTACGGATTAATCTCGTGGTCATGCGAACTAAACCCTCAGCTCACCTCTGCGAAAACTTCACGGACTTGGCGGTAGAAAACAAGTAACACCGAAGGTGTAAACAGTTTAGAGTGAAGAGCAAGAGCTTACAGGAGTAACCAACTTCACCGCAGGTGAAAACCTTAGCGAACTAAAACCCGCATGCTGCCGCGAGATTTCATCTCGTGGTCATGCGAAAACTCTGCGCAACTTTGCGTACTCAGCGGTTAAAAAAACAACAAATGAAACTATTTGAAAAAATATCAAATTTCGTAACACAGTTAGATGTTACCACCGTAAACGAAGAAAGAAAACAAATTCTTCAACCACTTATTGACTATATTCAAACGAAGGAGAATCAAGGAGAAGTGGTTAACCTTAATTTTATTTGTACACATAATTCGAGAAGAAGTCACCTCACGCAAATATGGGCGCAGACTTTAGCGAATTTCCATAAGCTTAACAATGTGCGTACATTTTCTGGAGGAACTGAAGCCACTGCGTGTTACCCAGCTGTGATTGAAACACTAGAGTTCAACGGTTTTGAAATACAAAAAATGGTGGAACAAGAAAACCCAATTTATGCCATAAAAAACGCTGAGAACGCTTTGCCAATCATCGGTTTTTCGAAAAGATGGGATAATGATTTTAATCCAAAAAGTGGTTTTGCTGCAATAATGACTTGTTCACAAGCAGATGGCGATTGCCCTGTGGTTTTTGGAGCTGAAAAGCGAGTTCCTGTGCATTATATCGATCCAAAAGCATACGATAACTCTCCAGAAAAAATGGAGCAATACAATAAAACAAGTACACAAATCGCGACGGAAATGAAATATGTTTTCGGGAAAATAAAACAAGCAAAGTAGGATGAAAAATATGAGTTTTTTAGACAGAAATCTAACATTATGGATTTTTGTAGCCATGGCAATTGGTGTAGGAATCGGTTATTTCATTCCAACATTTCCCGTTTTTGTAAATTCCTTGAGCAGTGGTTCAACGAATATTCCAATCGCAGTTGGATTAATTTTAATGATGTATCCACCTTTAGCAAAAGTGAATTATAGATTACTTCCAAAGGTTTTCAAAAACACAAAGATTCTTTCCATTTCATTGTTCTTGAATTGGATTGTTGGTCCCGTTTTAATGTTCGTTTTAGCCATAATCTTTCTACAAGATTACCCGGAATATATGGTCGGACTTATCCTAATTGGTCTGGCAAGATGTATTGCAATGGTGATGGTTTGGAACGATTTGGCAGAAGGAAGTAGCGAATATGGAGCCGGTTTGGTAGCACTAAACAGTATTTTCCAAGTATTTGCTTACAGTTTTTACGCTTGGTTATTTATCACAATTCTTCCTCCTTACTTCGGATTTGAAGGAGCGATTATCGATATTTCTATTGGTACAATTGCAGAAAGTGTAGCCATTTATTTAGGAATTCCATTTCTAATGGGAATTCTTACACGAGTGATTTTAATTAAGCAAAAAGGGGAGAAGTGGTACAATGAAAAGTTTATACCAGCAATTTCTCCTATGACTTTGCTCGCGCTATTGTTCACAATTATCATCATGTTTTCTTTGAAAGGAGAGCTAATCGTTGAAATCCCAATGGACGTGGTAATTATCGCAATTCCATTATTGATTTACTTCGTCTTGATGTTCATCATTAGTTTCTTCGTTTCAAAAGCAATGGGCACATCGTATGATAAAACAGCTTCGGTAGCATTCACCGCAACAGGGAACAACTTCGAATTGGCCATTGCCGTTTCAATCGCAGTTTTTGGATTGAATTCTGGTCAAGCCTTTGCAGGGGTAATTGGTCCCCTGGTTGAAGTTCCAGTGTTGATTTTGCTCGTGAAAGTTTCATTGTGGTTGAGAAAGAAATTTAAGGTCACGAATGGAATATTGAATTAGTTGCTTTATATCAAAATATTAGATCCTTCAATAGTTTAAACTTTATATAGGATAAGAAAAGGTTAAGGAAAGTCAAAACATTGGCTTTCCTTAACCTTTTATAATGAATATAATTTTTCCTCAAAAAATACATCGCAAACTATTTTAGTTTCCTTTGACTAGATTTTAACTCATCAATATGTTGCTCTAAAGAGAAAATCCGACAATTGGTCTAATATTATGGGTTTTCACCCGTTTTGATTTCAATTATTCTAAAACATTTAGATATTTTTGAGAACAAGTAAATACCCTACATACTCAATAAAAGTGAATCAAACTGACTAAAAGCTCACTACGATAAACCGATTTGTGACTGTCAAAGAATATTTATCTTATAGCTGGAGATGAAAACAGGGTGCGACTTAAATAATGATGTAAAACATGTTTTGAAAGCAATCGTTTGCTAATTATTAATGAATTATAAAAATGAATCAGACCGACAAGAACTACATAATAGATATTTTAACGCAAGCATTCTACGATAATAAATCGACTGAAAGTGTATATGTACTTTCAAGTGAATTTTCGGATCAATACACAGATTTAGTTAGAATATATTAAAGTATATTCCACAAATGAAGATGTTATAGATTTAGTTGAAGCAGGTGCAGTTAGTCAAGGAAAAGGGTTGTTCTGTAATGACAGGAAAGCAAACAAGAAAGACGATGGTACACCGTGGGCTTCATTGGGAGAAACAAAAAAGAATATGAATTTATATATAAAATACAAGAAGTTTGGTATTTATCATGCTTTATCAGCAGAAGGGGCTCGTTCAACAGATTCAGATGATAATAAATTCTATTATCAAATTGACAATTCTAGTTATACTCAGCGATGTGGAAGTTCTTTAACTAATTATTCGCATCCATGGAGAATGGGAGACGGTAATAATGTTTTTGGTAATCCCATCTTGTACTCTGATGTTTTTAGATTATTTTCAGGGATGAAACAACTGAAGAATTACAGGTTTAAAGTTAGGCTAAGATGTAATAATTACAATCTGCCAAGACCTACACATGATTGGACGGCTTTTTTCACAGAGTATGCACTAATCGAAAATTATTAAACAATGAAGATTTTTTTAACAAGTTTATTCATAATGTTTTTTGGGATTGCACAATCCCAAAAAACATTTTATGCTTCCGTTGACTTATTTACTAAAATGAGTTTTAATAGCACACATCCATTCGAATGGGATACTAAGAATGCCAATGTATCACCATTATTTGAATATAACCATTCAAGCGTTACTATTGCTGATCCATTGCGTTTAGGAGTTTCATTGGGTTGGAATATTAATCAAAAACACTCAATCGAAATTGGAGCTCATTATGATGGAGTCACATCTAAATCAAATTTTAGAATGACCACTTATCAAGAAGCTATAGGGTATTACACACCAAACGTAGCTACAAGTCTTGGAAGGTCTCAACAAAATAGATATTTTATTAATTACAAATATTCTTTATTGAATAGAAAGGATAAGACTAGCTTATCTCTAATTGGGAGCCTTGGTTTAGTGACTAGAGCGGGGCCAAAAGAGGTTGCTGATGTTGGTATTATTGGTTCATCTGGAATAATTGTAAAAGATAGTATTCTATTCGATTATGAAAATGCATCCTATACATCTAATTCTAATAAAGCACTTCAACTTGGTCTAGGGCTTTCTTCTAATATTTATGTTTCCAACAAGTATTGGGTTACGCTTTCTTTTCAGTTTGCTTATTCAGGTAGATATTTAGGCTCTGATGAAAATTCTTTCCGTTTGATTTACTTGAACAGCGGTGATACTTATAAGTATGTATTCAGTGAGTATAATAGAGCGATGGGAGTGTATTTTGGTGTCTCAAGGCATTTTTATTTAGATAAAATCTTCAAGAAAAAAGAGAAGTAATCAAATACTCTTGGTTGAGTTTGTTTTGTGGAGAATAAGGACAAAATTTAGGTTGAAGAATCTACTGTTGTTTGGTAATTGTATTAGTAAAAAGAAAATAAACTCTCCCCCTATTTTAATCTAAGAGGGAGAGTTTTTAAACAATTAATATGAGAGCATTTTTTCTATTTATATTATTGACCATTTGCATTTTTTCTTTTGGTCAGCAAAAAACCTTTAGGCAAAGGTCAAATCATGTTGTTTATGTTGGTCTTACTAACTCAATGTATTGGTATAATTTTGAAGGACTTAATGACGCCAATAACGTTGTAAAAAGACAGTTTCAACCTTCAATTGAGGTCTTGGGTTATTTATTTTCTTATGAAATCAATAATAAAATTGAAGCAAAAATAGGATACACACATTTTTCATTTTTAGCAGACTATTTTTCGTATTTAGGCAGTAATACTATATATGTTGGCAGTAACCCCCATTTTTCATTTTTAATAGATTATAAACCCTTTAGCAAAAGTAATTTATTCTTATCATGTGGTTTGAAACTGGCATTTTTTCCATTTGAAGATACTTTTACCTCAGGAAATCTTGTTTCTCAAAAAAACACTATTCTCTCAAAAGGCTTTAACCCTATGATTTCTTTTGGCATAGGAAAAAGGCGAATACTTTTTAATAAATACAGGATAGAATGGCTTTTTTCTTATAATCATGGTACAAAGTCCCTGAGACGCTACGAATTTATTCGTTTTGACCCTTATATTGTTTCCAATCTAAAATCCTACAATCATCATTTAAGTTTTACATTGAGGTATTACTTTAAAAAAATATCGTCAGAATGAATAATAAATACATGCTGTTAGTTCTACTTTATGCTATTTGTATATTCACTACTCATGGTCAAAGTAGTACTAAAAATGAACTTTGGATCAATGCATCATTGACCTCTGAACTTTTTAGTGTCAGTCCAACAGAAATTGGAAGTTTTAAAAATAGAAACAGAATTGGTGCAAGTCTTGGAATTGAATCACGGAAAAAAATAAATGATAATTTTTCATTGAATTATGGAATTCAAGTTAAATCATTTCGAAAGTCATTTATTTTAAACCCGAGTGAAGTGTTTATAAACGAAATTAACTTACACATTCCAATACTATTAAACTATAATTTGAAGTTAGCTAAAAAGCATTTTGCAAATTTTAAAATGGGAATAAATGGAGTACTTCAAGGAAATGTAGATTCACATATTACTTCAGATAAATTCGATATTAGAATTATAAAAAATCTAGGTATATTCCCGAATCTTAAATTTGGTTTTGGGTACAAATTTTCTGGAAAGAGGAGTTTTGAAGTGAATGTTTTGTATAATATGGGCTTCTTTGAACAAGGAACAGAAATAGTTCAGTATTTGCCGTCTGAAACTTATGTTGAAACGTCTATCAATGGTTCATTTGTGGAGTTGGAGTTTCAGTATAAATTGAAATAAAGAAGGTAAATATTTGTGTATAATAGCAAATAGGCACAAGCGGCAAACGTTATACGTGTTAGCAGCATGCGCCCATTTGCAAACCATTAAAACCTAAAGGCATATTTTATAAGTACAATAAAACCATTGAGCAATTCAAAAACGAAACCAAAACTTTAAAGAATTTTCAGCGTCTGAAAAGTGGAAAGTCAATCAAGAGATGTAAATTTTAAATTCTTAATCCCTTGGTTCAAAAGCAAACAAAGTTTATTTTCGTTGTCATGATAAAAAATGGCGTCACCCTTCTGCTTTCTATTTTATTTCTAATGATTTACTCATTAGTACAAGCGCAAACTAATCCATGTATTTCAGGAAATTCTTACAAGATCGTAGTGCTAGGTTCGTCAACGGCCGCTGGTGCAGGTCCTTCAAGTTCGGATAGTGCTTGGGTGAATCGATACAGAACTTATTTAGAAGGAATTAATCCAGCAAACGAGGTCATAAATTTAGCAGTTGGTGGTTACAATACCTACCGAATTATGCCTACCGGTTATGTTCCACCAATTAATAGACCCGCAACTAATCCAGCAAGAAATATTACGGCTGCTCTCGCAGAAATGCCGGATGCAATTATCGTAAACATGCCTTCAAATGATGTTGCAGCCAATTACACCTACACCGAACAAATGGATAATTTGGATACTATCGTTCAAATTGCAAATGCAGCATCTGTTCCAATTTGGATTTGTACCACACAACCTCGAAATTTTAGCGCTGCTCAAGCCCAACTACAATGGGACCTTAAAGATTCTATTTTGGTGAATTTTGCACCAAATGCAATTGATTTTTGGACACCTTTTGCAACATCATCCCATGTGGTTGACCCACTTTATGATTCGGGTGATGGAATTCATTTGAATGACGCAGCGCATGCAATTATGGAAAGCAGGGTTATCGCCACCGATATTCTCCAAAATATTTACGTGTCACTTTCAAGCCCAGATCCAGCGATTCTGAGCATTGTTCCCATCAATCAAAGTACATGCGGAGATTCTCTAGCGCAATTCGAATATGAATTGATCAATTTTGGACCTAATGATGGACTAAATGTTTCGATAAACTCAGAGTTAACCCATCAACAATCAGGAACTGTTATTTCTAATATTGAAACTATTTCCACAGGACTTCCAGAATGTTCGATTTACACAACGAATTTTGATGCTTCAACACTTCTGCAGGGAGATTATTCTTTAACCGTTGTGGTTTCAAGTGCCACAAATTCGATTACATCTAATGATACCTTGGTTTATGAATTCTCAACTTTAGGACATCCGGTTTGGTCTCCCAATCATGATACTTTGTGTGCCTCATCTTCAACCTTACTTTCAGTCTCAAGCGATCCGCAAGACACCGTACTTTGGTATCAAGACTTGACGAGTCCAACTCCAATTCAATATGGAAATACTTTTCAAACGCCAGTAATTAATTCTACATCCGAGTGGTACGCCGAAGTTGTTAGAGGTAATTTATATTATTCAGATAACATTTTTACTACAAATACTTCAGCAATTAACTTTAATGGAACGATGTTCGACTTGGTTGGACACGATGATATTGTAATCGATAGTTTCGATGTGAAAATTAACTCTACAGGTACGCAAACCGTTCAAATTTACACGAAGTTAGGCAGTCATATTGGTTACGAAACCGATCCAACTGCATGGACTTTGCATGAAACAGTAAATGTAAATGTACTTGACCCCAACATTCAAACGTCTGTTGCTTTCAACAGCTTCAATATAGATGTGAATGATACTGTGGGTATTTACGTGAAAATGGCATCAGGTTCAAATTTATCTTATATCAATTCCGGAACACCTCAAACGCGATCAACCAATGAATTAACCATGATTACAGGGAGTGGTGTCGATTTTGCAATGAATAATTCCTACTTTCCTAGAGATTGGAGTGGTCGGGTGTACTATCACCATGGGGAGCGACTTCAAGGAGACTGTTCTTCAGGCAGATTCCCAGTTACAGCTTTTGTAAACAACGTTACTTTTGAAACGATCAATGATACCATTATTGATATTCAAGATACATTATTGATTCCTGCTACACTTGGAATGACCAATTATGAATGGATGGACGGTTCAACAGGGAATTCATTTGAATTTGTAGCGTCTCAATTCGGAAATGGAATTCATTTTGTGACTGTTGAGGCTTTTGATTCCTTGGGTTGTTCTCATGAAGATACAATTATTATCGGTGTGGCTGAGTTGGTTTCACTTGACAATTATACCCTAGATTTCACTGTTTCTCCTAATCCAACAACGGGAATTCTTCATTTTTCAAATCAAAACATCGACAGAATAGAAGTGATCTCTCTAGAAGGGAAATACTTAGGTCAGATGAAACCAGTAAATGGTCAAATTGATTTATCGGAATTTAAATCTGGTTTTTACATTCTAAAAGTAATCGCTGGAAACCAATCCGGAAGTGTGAAGGTGTTGAAGCGGGATTAGGTTTTTACTCCCGCGAACGCGGTGGCAAAGGAGTTAGTAAACGAAAATGCATAAACAAACCTTAAAAACTTTATAATGAGTTAGTTAAATATATTCTTAATTAGTTTGACTGATGATGAGTTGGTCAACTTTTACAATTACCGTTATACTCAATTTATGAAGCGATCTAAGTAACGTATTCGTAAAGAGGTTGAGAAAAGAGAAATACAAATAGATGGTTATTAATTTAAAGAAAACCAACAGGAGAATTCGGAAGACGAATGTCCACAATGTTTTTCAAAAAAATACTTTTCAACTTTGTAACAATAGCCAATAGAGATATGACACCAAAAAAAGTAGAGAGGGTCTAACAGAAAATTAAGAATATTAAACGAGAATTAGCAACCGATAAAAAAACGTTGGGGTGGTAACTATCATGACGGTCGTGGATTGCGTTATATCCCACCTGCACTTAATTTGAAGATAAACGATTATTCTGGGGCAATGTGCTACTTCAATTGGTTTAAGAAAAACTTCCCTAATGACTCTGCTTACGGAAAGTTTATTTTTGAATGGGCAATTACATGTTTTAAAAAGAAGAAGGTTAAGGAAGCCGAAACAAGAATGTTGGAAACTTTTGTTTCGATTACATTTTTAATTGATGTGTTTTTAGGAAATGAACTGATTGATTTTCGTAAAAAAAATCTATCCAACTGGGAAAAATCAAATGCAATTGAACAGTTGAAATACTCAAAAGATGAAAAGAATTACATGACTTTACAATTTGGTTAAATGAATTTATTACCACAGAAAAATTTATAGGTTCTAAAAAACGTTTCATCGAAATTCAAAAAGAATTAATGAACAGATCAGCAGAAAATAAGAGAATTCAATTGGTGAATGAATTGTCTGAGTTGGTTGAATCACATCATCAATAGAATGCTACAATAAAACTCGAAATCAACTGTATTAAAGCCACTGGTGCCCAAATTCGTTCAATTTTACTTGGCGTAATTGTATTCATAATTGTTCCCATGACAAAAAACGCAACGATTACCCAAATGCCAATTGCTGCGACTGATTTTAATGCTGGAAACATCAAATTAGCTTCCGATAAAACAAGTGCTCCCATAAAAGTCAGTAAGAGCATATTGATCACCGCAACGAATCTCATTTTAGGTGGATATTTACCCGGATATTTTCCGCCCATCGAAGCATTTCCCCAAGGTAATCCAGCAGCCAAACATCCTTGAAAAAGGATTACAATTCCCGTTAATACACAGAAAACGATAGCAGAAATACTTGTCAACATGATATAAAAAATTGGTTTAATTTAGTTTCTAAAATCTCTTCTCTCATCAAATATAATACTTTTCGATTTTTCATTGACTGAACATTCCTTAAAGCGACGAATCAAGTTATAATTTCAATGCTAATCAAAACACAATCAGAAGGATTTATCAATGCTGCCGCGAGCGTGACTTCGGTATGATTTCAAATTTTCCACCAATAATTTCAAGTATTTCTTCTCGCCTTTCATTTCTTCTGTTTTCAGCAAGCATAGGATATAGAATGACCCTTCCATCAGCGTGAAATGAGCCCAATTGTTTGGGGAAATAGCATCGGGTTTTACCGGAGTAGTAGTATCTTCAATAACCAAAACATTGACGCCTTTTTCGGTAAGTTTTTGGACCATCGTTTCAAATTCTTCAATGGCTTTTATTGAAATTGCCTCATGATCCATGTCTTTAGACATTTGATTTTGAAAGGCGTTAGATGCTGCTGTTTGCACACTGTACCCGAAACTTGCAGGTTTAACTAGAAATATATTGTTTGAACTTTGCATTTTTAAAGAAATTCTTGAAAAATAAATATATTCAAAAATGATACAAGTTTAATTTAGAAGATCACCTTTTGCTGCGGATTTCAATCCGCAGCGAAAAATAGAATGAAAGTCTTATTTTGGCGCGTATTTTTGCATAAAAATCGTGACAAAATATGTTTTTAATGTCTAAACAGATTAATCCATTTTCATTTCAAAATCCCCACTGTAAATTTCAGAAATAACATCATCCATTCCTGATAAATTTGTTTCTCCTTCTACCTCCCATTCTCCTTCCCAAATGCCTTTTTCTTCATTCCAGTAACCATCATAAGTAACTTCATGTCCAGGTTTCGAACAATCGATTATTAGTTCACCATTTAAATCAGAAGAAAAAAAACAAGGATACTGTTTAACAAAGCTGATGTGGTCTTCATCAATAAATCCTTTAACAGTTAAAAATTTGTCTGTTTTTTTCGAAAATACTTCTTCCCAAACTTTTCCTTTAAAATTCATTTTTGAGTCGAAAACTACGTTCATGCTGAATTGTACTAAAAAAGGAATATTATTTTGATCAACATCATGATATGCTCCTCTATATTTTCTATTCATAATTAAAGAAATTCTTGAAAAATAAATATAATCAAAAATGATACAAGTTTGATTTAGAAGTTCACCTTTCGCTACGGATTTCAATCCGCAGCGAAAAGTAGATAGTTCAAGATTTTTTTTTAATTTAAAATGTTCAATGTTAAAGTTTAGTGTTAATTATTAATCCGAGGCCTCGCGTGAAGGGTAGAAACGGCATCCTTTTTTGAAAAAAAAAGATATAGTGGATGACCTGACCCGGAATTCTTAAGATAGATCTCTGTTTTTAAGCAATTCTCCGGGGCACGCCCAAAAAAAGAGTATTTTCAATCGTATTGACTATTTAATCTAATTTTAACTGCGAAACCTTCAGGGGTATAAGTTCCTAACCCCATTCAAAACTTCATTCAATCATCTTAAAAAAAACTAACTCAACAAATTCTCGAAACCTCAAATCCTAATATTGTATCTTTGGTGAAAAAGATGCGATGATGCAGAGTTTAAATTCGGATAATCGTTGCAGCCCATTAAAACGAACAAAATGTCGATCACGAAAGAATCAGAGTTATTAGGAATGAAAAAAGTGAGTGAAGTTGTTGGAACTACTCTAAAATTGATGAGAGAATATGCAAAAGTTGGAATTTCAACTAAAGAATTAGATGAATACGGTGGAGCTATTTTAAAAAGCTATGGCGCTAAATCGGCTCCGTTTGAAACTTACAACTTCCCTGGATATACTTGCATTAGTGTAAATGAAGAAGCGGCTCATGGAATTCCCTCTCAAGACAGAATTCTTAAAGAAGGTGATTTAATAAATATTGATGTTTCAGCAGAATTAGATGGATTTTGGTCAGATAATGGTGGCTCTTTTGTAATTGGTAAGGATATCAACAATCACCAACCCCTTGTGGACGCTTCAAAAAATATTTTGCAAAAAGCTATTTCCAGTATAAAAGGCGGAGTGAAAATTGCCGATATCGGCTTTGTAATAGAGTCTGAGGCGAAAAAACATGGTTTTAAAGTCATTAAAAATTTGGCGGGTCATGGCGTTGGAAGAAGTTTGCACGAAGAACCAGAAAACATTCTTAATTATCGTGTGAGAACAAATAGGGAAAGGTTTAAAAAAAATACAACTGTGGCTATTGAAACTTTTATCTCTACAAAATCATCAATTGCTGTAGAATTAAATGATGGTTGGACTTTAGTTGGTAACAAAGGAGGTTATGTAACCCAACATGAACAAACAATATTGGTCACAGACGAAAAACCTGTTATTCTCACTGAAGCTAATGAGATTTGGAATTAGAACGGTGATTTAAGAAGTAAAGTTTCCGATAGATATTTATTACAATAATTTTAAAGAACAATTGAAAAGATGATTTAAAACAAATTCTTTAAATTTCATTTCTGAAACGCCATCTTTCGCGTGAAGGGTAGAAACGGCATCCTTTTTTGAAAAAAAAGATACAGTGGATGACCTGACCCGGGTTTTTCTAAGATACCATTGTTGGTTGAGAAATCCTTCGGGGCACGCCCAAAAGAAGTTTATCCAAATCGTTGTCTACACCACGCCTTTTAATCTATTTTTAATACGCCATGTTTTATAAATTCGACTAAACCCCTAACTTTACCCAAAATTTTCCAACTATGAAACGTCGCGATTTTTTCCGTAATTCTTCTTTGACAGCCGCTGGCTTAGCTTTGTCACCAATGTTATTTTCTGCTGATGACAATACTTCGTTATTGCTTGCAGATCTTAAAGACGAAGCCAAGAACATTATCTTTTTAGTGTCCGATGGAATGAGTATCGGGACTTTGACGATGGCAGATTTACACTTGAAAACCACGACAGGAAAACACACTACGTGGGTTGAGAATTACAAAAATGGACGTTTCAAAAGAGCGATGATGGATACCGCTTCTGCTGATTCTCTGGTTACGGATTCCGCAGCTGGTGGTTCTGCTTGGGGTGGAGGAGTGCGGGTTCCAAATGGAGCTTTGAATGTTGGAGCAAATGGTGAGTTTCATAAACCAATTCTTCAGAAATTTAAAGACGAAGGAAAAAAAGTGGGTTGTGTTACCACAGTTCCAATTACGCATGCAACTCCGGCTTCTTTTTGTGTGAATAACGAAAGCAGAAGTAATCAGCCTGAAATTGCAGAGCAATATTTAAAGTTAAAATTTGATGTGATGATGGGTGGTGGAGATCAATATTTCTCTTCAACCAAGCGTTCTGATAAAAAAGATGTGTATGGAAATTTCGTTTCTGCAGGTTATGATGTAGTGAAAACAAAAGCTCAGTTGAACGCAGTTTCGAATTCGAATTCGCCAATTTTAGGAGTCTTCGCTGATGATCCTTTGCCTTATACAATTGACCAAAATAGTGATGCTAAATTGCAAAATTCTGTTCCAACTTTATCTGAAATGACTGCTGTGGCAATCAACAAGATGAAAAACAATCCAAAAGGATTTGTTTTACAAGTGGAAGGAGGGAAAGTCGATTGGGCAGCACATGCGAATGACGCTCCAGGATTAATTTATGATCAAGTAGAATTTGATAAAGCGTTGAAAGTGGCCTTGGATTTCGCAATTGAAGACAAAAACACTTTGATTATCGTTACCACAGATCACGGGAATGCCAATCCAGGATTATTTAAAGGAAAGAAAGCCGACGAGAATTTTGCACGTTTCCAAACCATGAAAAAAAGTAATACGTGGGTAATGCAAAATCTTCATTCTTATTTATCGCCAAATAGTTTAACGGAAATGATTGAGTACAATCAAGGTTTTGTGATTTCAAAGGAAGAAACGAAAATCATTCTCGATCACGTTTCAGGTTTAAACGAAGAAGAACTCCAAGATTATAATAAAATGCCGTATGAGAAATACGCTCAAATTCAAAAACACTATACTAATGTTGGTTTTGGTGACATGAATCATTCTGCAGATTTCGTAGAATGTGCCGCCTTTGGACCAGGAAGTGAATTGTTAACGCCTTTTATCAAGAATACGTATTTGCATAATATGATGTTGAAGTCTGTAGGAATTACGAATTAGAGAGCCAGTGTGCCAATAAAGTATTCGGTTTTGCTCATGAAGGTACGCGGATGACACGGATGCTAAGGCAACCCAGATAATCATGGATATTTTTAGCGAAGCTAAAAAATAAAATTAATCCGTGTAAATCCGCGCTCGAAGATCAGCGTCATCCGCGTCCCATTATAGCGCAAACAAAAAATCGTAATTATTAATTCACACATTCGTAATTAATTACCTATACTCAGGATTATCAAACTCCCAACGTTCTCCATCATCCCATTTTTCACGAGAATTTCCGTACTTAGGATAGCCACCATTTGCTTTTAGCATATTCGCTAAATGAAGTAAATTGTAGGTCATAAAAGTGGTATTTCTATTCGTGAAATCACTATCAAATCCAACTGGAGTATCTAATTTTTCTCCTTTCCATTCTGTGTCTCCATAACTTGGTCCCGGACCTACGGTTCCAATCCAACCACTGTCAGCTTGTGGTGGAATTGAATATCCAACATGTTGCAAAGAATAAACAATTCCCATTGCGCAATGTTTTACCCCATCTTCATTCCCAGTGATGATACATCCTCCAGCTTTCCCGTAGAATTTATATTGACCTTTGTCATTGGTTTGACCGCTCATTGCATACAATCTTTCGATCAATTTTTGCGCTTCAGACGATTTTTCGCCCAACCAAATTGGTGTTCCAACAATGAGGATATCAGCATCCATCACTTTCTTAAATAATTCAGGCCATTCGTCTTTTTCCCAACCATGTTCTGTCATGTCAGGATAAACTCCACTTGCTACATCATGATCAACTAATCTGATTTCATCAACTTTGACCTTCTCTTTATTCATTATTTTTTTAGAAACCTCTATTAACGAATCAGTGTGACTCTTATCTGGTGACTTTTTTAAAGTACAGTTAATGTAAAGGGCTTTTAATTGACTAAAATCTGGATTTGACATAATTGTTTTCAAAGATGAATAATTTATAAGGTACTTTTTTTTAACGATAACTCCAATCAAATTTTTGAAAATCAATTAATTAAAATCTTTCAGTTTTATCTTAAAACATACCCGATTTGAATTCTCGCCATATCGAAGACATTATTATTTTTTGTGGATAGCGCTACAGATAATTCGGTGCAAGCAATGATTACGGCTTTTTCTTTCGAATATTTCACTACAATTTCATTGAATTCATCTAACAATTCATCTGTTTCCAATTGTTGATAAACTTGCTTTCTTACATGATCTATGAAATCCATTTCTTCGTTTGATGGAGTAAGAATTTCAATATTGTCACTTGAAAATAGCGTTTGAATATAATCTGATTCCATTGTGTATTTTGAACCCAATAAAATCGCTTTTTGATGTTTTTTCTTTTTAATTTCAGAGAGTGTTAAATAAACAGGATGAATGATTTCAGTCTTAATATCTAATCTGTCAATTGTTTCATGCAGGGTGACATTTGGTACTAAAATTCGATCAACTCCCAAGGCAATTAAATCCTTTATATTTGATTTAACAATGGCGTCCAATTCATCTGAAACATATGGCAATAAATTATTGATTTTATCAAAATTCACATTCAACATCTTAAAGGGAAAAGTGCTGAATCCCCCATTTGTTTTATTGTAAGAAGTATTCAATTCACGTATGTAAAACAATGTTGAATAGCTTCCTAATCCCAGAATACCTAAAGTTTTTGACTTCAATTTAAGAGCGATTTAAAATGTAAGTAGAGAAATAATCTTTACTGTCTGAAAGTTTTGATGAAACAGAAAAACTAGTGTCAGAAATCAAATTTTGAATGATTTGATCATTGTATTTTCTTGAAATTTCTGTGAATATTTTCTCTCCTTTTTCGAATTCAAAAGTTTTGTCTAATTTCTCAATGAATACCTTTTGATTGCTTTCACTTACGATATAACTTTTAGCAATTCCATCAGATTCTTCATATTCGGGTTGGTGCTCAAATTGTTCTCTATCGAAATCACCACCCAATTCTTTGTTAATTCTCGTTAGCAAATTCAAATTGAATTCTCTAGTGAAACCTTCACTGTCGTTGTAGGCTGGTTTTACAATATCAGCTGATTTGATTAAATCTACACCAAGAAATAATTTGTCATTTTTATTCAAATTACTCCCCAATTTATAAATAAATTGTGAAGCAATTTCATCTTCCATGTTCCCAATATTAGACCCTAAAAACAAAACTATTTTCGGAACTTTCGTTTCTTTTAGTGATTCCAAAACTTCAAAATAATCGCCTTGCTTGCTCTTAATTGAGACCTTTGGCAATTCTTTATTTATCGATTTCTCAAGGTTTTTTAATGCATTTTGTGAAATATCAACAGGTAAATAATCGAATTTGTAATTTTGGTCAGATAAAGATTTAAGTAATTTTTTTGTCTTTAATCCATCTCCAGCACCTAATTCAATTAACTCGAAATAAGTGTCTTTTTTTAACTGTAGATGGTCAATTATTTGTTGTGTTTGATTCGTGAAAATATCCAATTCAGCTCTGGTGAGGTAATATTCTTCGGAGTGCATAATTTTTACGAATAAATCATCACCAATTTCATCATAAAAATATTTTGATGGAAGTGATTTTGGTGAGGAACTTAGTCCACTATCTATGTCTTTCTTGAAATTGTCTATCATTTTACTAGTCTTAAACCTGTGAATTGCCATCTTTCTTCTGAATAGAAAAAATTACGGTAAGTATTTCTGCTGTGATTTTTTGAAGTGGCTACAGATGCACCGCGAAGTACTTTTTGTTTGTCCATAAACTTCCCGTTGTACTCGCCAACAGCGCCTTCCGATTTCTTAAAATTTGGGTAAGCCAAATACGAACTATTTGTCCACTCCCAGCGTTTTCCCCAGTCAAATTTTTCAGAAGCAATTTCCCATTCAAATTCTGTTGGGAGCCTCATCTTTTTCCATTCGGCAAAAGCCGAAGCTTCGTAATAACTTATATGAGCAAGAATGGCTTTTGGGTCAACTTTTTGAAGTCCAGATAAGGTGAATTGATGCCAAACATTATGTACTTTCTCCCAATACAACGGACAATTGATGTTATTTTTCTTTTTCCAATGCAAGCCTTCTTCAAGCCAAAGATTAAAATCTTCATATCCTCCAGCTTCCATGAATTCAATGTATTCTTCATTTGTCACCAATGATTTACTAATTTCAAAATCATTTAAATACACTTTGTGAACACCTAATTCATTATCATAACAGAAGTCTTTTCCTTTGTGCCCAACTTCATAAACTCCTTCTTTAACAGAAGCAAAACCTGACTCTTCGTTTTTACTGTTGTTCAGTTTAAAATTTGAATCGTACACCGGCTGAAGTGGGTTACTGGCAAACATGAATTTCAAATCTGTAATCAACAATTCTTGGTGTTGTTCTTCATGATTTATTCCCAATTCAAGTAATTCTAATACTTTTTCATTGGGATCATTCTCTAGTAATCCAACAATGGCCGCTGTCACATATTTCCTGTATTCGAAAATCCGTTTTACTGTTGGACGAGTCAAATAACCTCTATTTGCCCTGTCAATTCGTTTTCCAGAATTGTTGTAGTAACTGTTGAATATAAAATTGAAGTCGTCATCAAAATGGGTGTAGCCTTTTTGAAAATTCTTTAAAATAAACTCTTCAAAAAACCAAGTAGTGTGTGCGATATGCCATTTTGTTGGACTTGTAAATGTTGCTATTTGAACTCCGTAATCTTCGATTTCCAGTGGTTCACAAAGCTTTTCGGTGTAATCTCGTGTTGCTTTAAACTTCTCTATTATGTTCATAAATAGGCTTTAAATGTTGATTGAGTTTTATTATTTATAAACAGAAGAAAATTCGACCGTTTTTCAATCAACTTTATTTTTGATTCCCTTTTCTTTTCTTGGGGCTTCATAACTTAAACGTGATATCGCAGAATATTGTTTGTCTTAAGACATAAATAAACAGCGTGATCACCCCATTTTCTCTTTCTTTTAAAAATAGGAAGAAAAACTTGAGCCTGATATAGAAGAAAAGTTAAAATAAAATAAAAACCTGTTTTAAGTTAGCTAAATGAATGTCAGTAAATACCCCAATAAAGCACCTCCAACTACGATAAAGGCACTGTTCATTTTTTTAAAAATAAAAACAGCGAGGATGCTTAGTGTCGCAATCGTTGTGGTACGCCAATCGCTTAAGGATTCTTGTGCCATTTGAAAAGTTACAGCTACAATTAAAGCTACAGCCGCAATATTTACTGCATCTATAAATGCTGAAATAGTTTTAGATTTTCTTATTCGAGGAATTAATGGATTAAGAATCATTACAAAAATAAATGACGGAAGAAAAATTCCAATCGTAGCAGCAATTGAACCCCAAAATCCTCCCAATTGATACCCAACAAAAGTTGCAGTAGATAAAATAGGACCAGGTGTAAATTGACCAACCGCGATGGCATCAATTAATTCTTGTCGCGCTAACAATCCTGTCTCTACGAGTTCTTTATCTAAGTAGGCGAACAAAACATAGCCGCTTCCATACAAAATTGCACCTACTTTTAGGAATGTTAGAAATACTTTTGCAACTCCTGTGGTTGATGCCACTTGAAGCAATAGGAGTGGAGATACAAGGCTGAGCGTTTTATTTGTTGAGCGAAGGGCGTGAATTAACAAGCCAGCGAGTCCACAAGAAAATAAGGCAATTATTTCATTTACTCCGAGTAAACAGGCAATTAAGGTGAGGGTGCCTAATACTCCAAGGGTAATGTTTTTTAAGGATTTTTTTCCCAAACGGTAAATTGCTGCAATAATAATGGCAATTACAGCCGGTTTTATGCCGTAAATGAAAGGCTCTACTTCAGGGAGTTGTCCATATTGTTGATACAACCATGAGAATATTAAAGTGATGAAAACAGCCGGAAAAATAAAGCAAATCCCTGCAACGAACATTCCTTTAACTCCTCCTCTTTCATGTCCACAGTGCATGGTCATTTCTGTTGAATTTGGACCGGGAATTATGTTCGTGGCTCCAATCATGTCAAGAAAATCTTGTTGGGACATCCATTTTCTTTTTTTGACCACTTCATCTTCCATCATGGCAATATGAGCTGCTGGTCCTCCAAAGGCAATGCTCCCAAGTTTAAAGAACACTTTTGCGATTTCTTTAAGTTTGTTTTCTTCTTTCATTTCTTTTCAATATTTCTAGAATTGCAAATTTATACAACAGTTGAATGAAAGAATGGTCTATTTGAAAAAGTGATGGTCTTTATTCATTTTGAGCCCGATATTGTGAAGGGGTCAATCCCACGAATCGTTTAAAGTATTTACTAAAATGAGAGTTGTCTTTAAAGTCGAGTTGTGACGAAATTTCATTGATATTAAAGTCAGTATAAATTAACAATCGCTTGATTTCGTTAATGATGTATTGAGAAAGAATTTCTGACGCTGATTGGCCTGTTTCTTTTTGACAAATTGCATTTAGATTTTGGGGAGTAGTATTAAGTAGATCAGCATAATATCCTACTTTATTGATGAGTTGATTTTCTTTATTCAATAGGTCAATAAAGCGTTGAAAAGTTGAATTATTCCCGTTTTTCACAGCATTTGGAGCAACAGATTCAAGCGTTTTGGCCAAAAGTGCTTTTAAAAGTCCATCCATTATTAATGGGTTACTCTTTTTTCTCCCCGAATATTCAGCTTGCAAAATGTGATAAATTTCCATGGCCGAATTATCTTTTGGAAATAAACAATTATGAGAACTTAAATCGGAAATAAGTCGTTTTATTTCAGGTTCTAAACAGTTTTCGATAAAGGATTTTTTTATGATTAAAACAAATCCCATTGGTTCCGATTTGATATCCCAAAAGTGAACTTGCTCTTTGCGAATGGTAAATATAACAGGAGGTTTTATTTCGTATTCATTCGTGTCAATTGTGTGTGATCCCGAACCTTGAGATAGATAAATAATCTCGAAATAATTCTTGTGTTTATGTGGCGATGTTTTGCGAATATGTTGTCTAAATGGAGCAATTTTAATTCCCTCATTCTCCTTTCCCTTATCTTTTATTTCGAGCTCTGATTTCATAAATCCACACCTTTGTTTATTGTTCACAAAGTTAATTTCTTTTCTGAGTAGAACGGAATTTATACTTTAGTTCAGATGTAATTAATATTGTTAGGCTTAATGGTTTATAACTGAACTTATCCTTTTTTTATATCTCTATCCCAATAATGGAATTTATACCAAGGTTTTTCAAAGATGTCAAAAACGAAGCGCCTGGAATTCCACAGCGAAATATGAGTTTTCAAGTGGAATTGCATTTCTTTGAAAAAGAACCGCAGCGCAGCAAGCTCATGACTTCCTTTGAAAAGAAAATATTTGAATAAATAAAGCATGAAACGTTAGAAAATCTCATGGTGCGCAGCATTCGCCTTGGAATTCCATTGATTTTTTTGTTTCGTTTTTTTATCAAGAAAAAAATGAAAAGAAAAATTCTAAATGCAACAGTTCTAAGGTTCTTAAAATTTTGAATTTTGTCGAGCATCAAAAAAATTATAATAAGAATTTATTTTTTACGTTTTAAACTCCATTTGCAAATAGTCTGATTACTTTAGTGGCGAATGAAAAATAACAGCAATTTCACAATCGTTTTACCTTGCTACAATCCAATTTTGGGTTGGGAAAAAACGGTGATTCATGCTGTTGAAGAACTTCAACAAAAATTAGCCATAACCATAGATTTGATCATTGTGAATGATGGGTCTACCCAAAATGTAACATCGAAAGAGGTGAACGCATTAAAATCAGCAATTCCCCAAATCAATTTTGTTTCCTATGAAGAAAACAAAGGAAAAGGTTATGCTTTAAGGGAAGGAGTGAAACAAGTTAAGAACTTTCCTATCGTTTATACTGATATCGATTTTCCATATACAACCGTCAGCTTCATAGGTGTTTACGAAGAAATTATTTCTGGAAAATACGATGCTGTTTTAGGTAAAAGAGATCATTCTTACTATCAAAACACACCCTTTGTTCGAAAAATTATTTCTAAAACCTTACGTGGTTCTTTTAAGTACTTTTTGAGTTTGCCAACTGACGATACGCAATGTGGAATTAAAGCGTTTAATGAAAATGGAGCAAATGTTTTCCTCACAACAGAAATAAAACGTTTTCTCTTCGATTTAGAATTTGTTAAATTGATAAGTAAAAGAAAACTAACTTATAAAACAGTCTTGGTGAACCTCAAACCAAACATTGTTTTTAGTAGTGTTAACCCAAAAATTTTAGCAAAAGAATCTTTAAATTTTGTCAAGGTTTTATTCAGAAAATGAGTTGAGTTCTATCCAATCATTGTTGTAAATTAAATAATCTTTTCCATTCAATCTTTCTTCTTTAAATAAATTGCTATCATCTACTTTCTGAATGAGTAATTCGTCAACGATAAACCAATTTTCTGTTTCATTTGGAGGGAAAAAAAGCATTGTTTTTACCACATCGTCTGTAATTTCAAGTTCAAATGAAATTCTTGCCCAATCTCCAACAATTAAGTTTGTTTTTCTCATGTCATGAATCATTACCCAAGAAGATTCTCCATTGGTGAACTCTTGTTCAATCACAGCCATTTGATTTACACGATCTACTCGCATATTGTACCAAAAACTACACTTGTATTTACCGTTTTCCGGAAATTGTATATTGTCTTTTAAAATGACGAATTTATCTTTTTGAGCAGCGAAAGCACCATTTCCTACTAGTGTAATGTCTTGTGGAGAATCTTCAAAACCATCATAGACAAACCATACATCAGAAGTGTCAGAACGCCATTCATTTTTTAAATCAAATTGCGCTAATTCACTTTGTTTTTTCACTTCTTTAAACGCAGTGGATTCATTCCAGTCAGAAGCTTTGAAATCATAAGCTTTGAAATCTTTATTTTCAAAAATCAAGTCGTTTTTTTCAACCATTCTTGATTCATTTTTGTTTAAATCGTCATTGTTTCTGACCAATAATATTTTTTTATTTTCTCCAATAGAATTATAAATTTCCTTCTCAATATAATCGGGCGAAAATAAATTGTGAAATTGAATAGCCTCAGAAACCGAAGTACGAGAGGTAATAGTATTCATTAATGGGAGTTTAGTATGATAACTTAACATCATTGCGTCATAATTTGCTTCTTCAGTTCCCATTAAGAAAATGTTTTCACTTGATAAATGTGTAAACGGGAGAAACAATATGGCGTCATATTCTTGGTTATTGGTCCAATCAACTAATTGCTTCAAATCATCATTTAAATATTCACTTTTAAAAGAGTTTTTGGAATGTGATATGGTTTTTGCTGTTTGTGTATGTACAGGAATAATTTCCAAAATTGTAAATGCTATCCCTAAAAAGTAGAAGACAATGATTAGTTTCTTTTGAGTATAATATTTGTTCAATAAATAGTTTAAGAATACGATTCCCCCGATTGAAACAACGTAGAAATATACCCAAGCAAATCTTCCTAAAACGCGAAATTGCTTGATCGGACTAACGTTTTCAACTATTGGTTTAAATAATTCAAATTTGAATGGAAAACAAAATGAAAATAACAACACCAAATGTGCAGCTAGATATATTTTTCCAATTGGTGAATTGAACAGCGTTTTTAGGGAAATTGATTTAATATTTATCACATAAAAAACAATTGCCAATAGTATGATGAGGATGGTGAAAAAACCAAGATACGTCCATGTTTCCCATTCTGATAATTCCAATTCGAAAAATTGTACTATAGAATTTAATGGACCATGGTGTGGTAATAATAATGAACCCCAATCGGCGTAATATTCAAAAAATCCAGAAGGAGATTTCATTCTGTCAGTGTGTGAGTCCGTCAGCCCAACCATGAGTTGAAAAAGAATGATGACAGATAAAATAGGAGTCCAAATTTTTAATAAATAGTTCTTCCATTTTCCGCGTTCAAAATACCAAAAGACAAAACCATAACTTAACCCGAAAACCGACATTATTAAACCTAAATATGGGTGGGTGAAAAAAGCCGTAAAAAGGATAAAAAACAGCAGAATTGACCATTTTACGCCTTTTATTGATGAGATTTTGATTAAAATCAACCACATTAAGGGGATTGCAAAGGAATAGGATAAAGAAAAATGTCCTGTTAATCGCAAAAGTTGTGGTGTTAAAAGTGCGATCGTTATACCAGATAAAACTGACCAAATTGTATTGACTCCGTAATGTTTTAATAGCTTAAAAATTAACACTGCTGAAATCGGAAAAGCAATAAGCATGAGAAAATTTAATATCCCAATTCCATACCCTGTTAACCCGAAAATTTTTATGAAATAGGATAATAATGGTTGTGCATCAGTGTAAACGATGTGTTCATAAAATGGATAATTCATTCCGCCAAAATCCCAGAAATTAGTGTCGTATTTTGCATGAAATAAATAGGTGTAATAGTTTTTAATTCCATCGCCATCCGGAGCAAAAATAACTTCGTTTAAATTGAAAATCACTTGGTGATAAAAACCAACTATGATCAAGCAAGTAAAAACAAAAACGAGTATTTCAGGTCTTAAGAAAAGCTTTTTCATGTAATTGTTTTGGGTTTAGAAATGAGCTTTTACGTCCCTTCCTAAGTTAAATTTTTTCAGGTTTTAAAGCTAAGTAATTTTATTAATTGGTCCTTGTAATTTTCTACTTTTCAAAAATTAATGCGCCACAGCCAAAGTCCCTAAACTCACTTTAACGTTTCCTCCTCCTTCAAAAATTGCCCGACTTGCAAACTCTAATGTTGATCCTGTTGTTAACACATCATCCACAATCAAGATGTGGTTGTAATCTTGCAATTTTTTTTCTTTTAATGCAAATTTTCCTTTCACGTTTTGATACCTTTCATCTTTGCTTTTTCGGGTTTGTGATTCGTCGTGTGTTTTTCTTTGAAGCGCGTCAACAACGGGAATTCCTAGCTCTTCACTAACGCCATTTGCAATCAGTAAACTTTGATTGTAACCTCTTGAGAATTCTTTTTTAGAATGGATTGGAATGGGAACGATAGCATTTATATCAGCGTATTTTGGATGGGATTTTAGCCTATTCCCCATCATTCGACCCATGAAATGTGCTAAATCTGTTCCTTCGTTATATTTTATGTCGTGCAAAATTTCCCTAGTAGAAGTTGGTCCTTCATAATAGAGTAAGGAATAAACATTTTCTATTTTTAAACGTCCCCAGAAAACTTGATCAGCAATAGAATAGTCATCGTATTTCTCAAAATAGGTGAAGTGTAAATCTTCTTCACACGAAAAACAAAAGTGCTCGCTTTTTTGATTTAATTCTTCACCACAAACCACGCAGAAATAAGGATAAATCAATGCCATTAATCCATCAAAATGCTGACTTAATGTTTTTAAAATCTTTTCTTTCATAAGTGCGATTATTTCGAATTCATACCAATTTAACCCAAAAGATTCAAAATTTGCTATTTCTCAATCAAAATAATGTACGATTTCTTAGTAATTTTCAATTCACTGTGGACAATTATTAATTATAAAAGCATAATTGTGAAGACTATTCTTTAAATTTGGAATCCAAACAAAAAACAGATAAAAAATGAGCACAACAGACGCGATAAATCAAGGAGATGTAAATTACTCAATCAATGACAAAGGAATAGCAACTGTGGTTTTTAATCACCCTTTAAGTAACTCTTTGCCTGGTCGTGTATTGAAGAAATTAGCAGATACAATTACTGAATTAGGTGAAAAAGACCAAGCAAAAGTAATTGTGTTGAAATCTGAAGGTGATCGTGCATTTTGTGCTGGTGCAAGTTTCGACGAATTAATTTCAATTAAAGATTTAGAAACAGGGAAAAAGTTCTTCATGGGCTTTGCTAACGTAATTAACGCTTGTCGAAAATGTCCAAAATTAATTATTGGTCGTGTACAAGGAAAAACTGTTGGTGGTGGTGTAGGTTTAGCATCAGCTGTGGATTACTGTTACGCAACGAAATTTTCTTCTGTCAAATTATCGGAATTGGCTATCGGAATCGGCCCATTTGTGGTTGGACCAGCTGTAGCTCGTAAAGTCGGTATTTCTGCAATGAGTCAATTGGCTACAAACGCTACAGAATGGCAAACTGCTGAATGGGCAAGAGAAAAAGGATTGTATGCTGAAATTTTCGATTCTGTAGAAGAAATGGATAAAGAAATTGAAGTTTTAGCCAATAAATTAGCTTCTTCTAATCCGGAAGCAATGAAATTATTGAAGGGAATTTTTTGGGAAGGAACTGAAAACTGGGACACACTTTTACAAGAACGTGCAGCAATGAGCGGTGAGCTCGTACTTTCTGATTTCACAATCAATGCGATTAACGCCTTTAAAAAGAAGTAATAGAACTGGATGGATGAAGCGTTTTTTATAGAGATTAAAGAAACATTAATTGGTTTCTTGTGGAGCATAGGCCCTACATTTTTAAAGGCTTTAGTGGCTTTAATTATAGGGTTGTTCATCATTAAATTTCTAAAGCGAATCATCAAGCGATTACTTAGAAAAGCGAATACAGAACTCTCATTAAAAACATTTGTCGAAAGTTTAACCTCTTTGGTTTTATATGGTTTGCTTTTTGCTGTAATTGGAATCATTCTAGGAATTAAAACAACTTCATTCATTGCTTTATTTGGTGGGGCAGCAATTGCAGTTGGTTTAGCTCTTCAAGGGAGTTTAGCCAATTTTGCTGGCGGAGTTTTGATTCTGGTTTTTAAACCCTTTCGTGTTGGAGATTTAATTCACGTGAATGACACTTTAGGCTATGTGGAGAAAGTTGATATTCTTTATACAAGACTTAAAACATTTGATGGTAGAATGATAACAATGCCAAATGGAAATGTAGCCAATAGTGATGTGGATAACCGAACCATGAATGATACCAGAAGGGTTGATTTAACAATCCGTGTCTCCTTGAATGAAGATATTGATAAAGTTAGATCAATTATTTCTGAAGCATTGCAAGTTCATCCCGGAGTTTTAAAATACCCTGAGCCTGATATTTGGTTAGATGATATTGAAGAATACAACATGAAAATCACAGCTCGTTCTTGGGTGAAATCTGATGAATATTGGCCAATGCACTGGATTCAGCTTGAAAATGTGAAAAAGGCATTGGATGCGCATGGAATTGTAATTCCTATTCCAAAAAGAGAGATTTCTTATGCTGTGAACAAAGAAAACTCAAAAATATAATTGTTCGTTCGTTTTAAAATCTGAATAATGAGTAAGAAGAAAGCACTTTGTATGCAATGCAGGCAGTGGTCAGAAGACGCTAAAGTATGTGAACATTGCGGGTATATTATTAGCCGAGAAGTCAAGGAAGAGATTGAGAAAAAAGAGTATGATCGATTAAATCCACCAAAACCACCTTCAAAGCTTCGGAAAGCAATGGAATATTTGCGAACATCTAAAAATCCTTTTCTAAAATTGCTTTATTACATTATTATGGGAGTTTGGATGATTTATGCAGGAATTGTTATGGTAATAATGTATATCGCAGCGGCAGGAGCAGGATAATGAAAACAATTACTCATCCAATATTTATAGTTTTAGCTACAATATATGCTGTTTATTATGGCTTAAAACAAACTGATGTGGTTTTTCCACTCTTCATTTCTAATTATCTCGCAGATTTACTCAGTATTTTTCTCGTCAACACATTTACATTGTGGTGCATTCGGAAGATTAAAAACAGACCATACCTAGAATTACCAATTCCACTAATTTTAATGAGCGTTGTAATGTTTTCTATATTTTTTGAATTCGTTTTACCTCAAAAAAGTTCCATCTACATTTATGATCCATGGGATGTCTTGTGTTATTTCATTAGCGGAATGGCTTATATCTTCTGGCGGTGGAAATAATTTGAATATGTACTGACGAATTACAAAAAAAACTAGGCGAGTGTTACCGAGAGTTGAAAACTCTGGATAACACTCACATTAAACATTAATAATTATTTAAGCTCTTCAATCAACTCACTCAATCTTTCAATAGTTACGTGGTCCATAATCACAATTTTATTCCATTTTGGAGCATTATGACTATCTGGAACCAAACCATATTTCTTAGCTAATTCTGGAGTGACAAATTCACTTTTTATTGTGATAATATTTGAAGATGGATGACGGTAATATTTGATTTTCAATTTATCCAATTGTTCACACATCCATGTGGTTCTTTTCTGAAGAATGAAAATTTTCTCCATCCATCCATAAGGACCATATTTCGATAAAATCATCCAAACAGCAACAGCATTTGCTCCAGAACGACTTCCTATTAAAGTGGAATCCTCTCCTTCAACATAACTTGCTTCTTTGGTATTTGCATATTTCATCATGTTTTTACGAATAACAAAAATTCCTGTACCATAAGGAGCTTGCGCCATTTTATGCGCATCCAAAGTTACTGATGTAATTTTTGGATTTCTAAAATCTAAATGATGTTCTTTTTGTGAAAAAGGGAAGTAAAATCCTCCGTAAGCTCCGTCAACATGGATGAAGTAATCAAGACCATCTCTTTCCAATACTGTTGAATAGAATTCCGGTTCATCCACGGAGCCAAACATTGTTGTCATCATGTTAGCTACTACAATAAATGCTTTTACACCTTTTGCTTTCTGGATATCAACAGCCGCTTGTACACTTTCCTCAGAAATAAAACGTCCATTATCAGAAACTCCAGCTTTCTGAACAGGCAAACAGAAAACATTTCCCGCCTTATCCATTGAGTAATGATTGTCATCAGATGTTATAATACAAATCTCTTCGTTTTTTAATCCTTTTACCTGATTAAAGTAGTTGCGATAAATCCAAATGGCTTGTAAGTTAGCTTCTGTTCCTCCAGAAGCTACATATCCATCATATTCATCATCTTCTCCTCTTAATATGTCGTGAGCACAAATTTTTATTAGATCTTTTTCGATTTCTTGAGTTCCTGCAAAATAAGATTCTGAAGCCCCAAGAGTGTGACAACCAATATGATTCGGGTTTTTAATTAGTGTAGAAAGAAAAGGAGCGTCTTTTAAAAATGCAGCATCGTGATTAAAAACATTTTTATCTAAATATGATGCAGGTAGTCCTAAAACTTTTTGTTCATCATAGTTAACGTTTTTTGCTATTGCATTAAACACTATTTCCTTAATTTCTTCCTCTGATTTTTTATCCCAATATTTAGTCATTTTCTAAAAGTTTTTGCAAAGTTAATCAATATTCAAGTTTTTGAAAGGATTAAAATCTGTAGTTTCAATAGCCTGGTTATTTAGGATTTTAAAACCACAATTATTTTTAAGTCTAAATTTTGGCGCTTTTTTGTTTAATTAGAATAATAAAATTGACCTTAAAAACATGGTTATTCAACTGATTAAGCAAATCAAATGACATGAATTCAATAATGATTTGGTTTTTACTTAGAATAGTTCAAATATTCATTAATTTTGTGCCACATTTTAGAAACAAAAACCTGATAAATAGGTCATGGCTAAGAATTCAAAAATTAAAGATTACGGACTGTTCACAAAGTTCAGGTTGTCATTTTCTGTGATTATCTCTGCGCTTTCTGGATTCTTATTTGCTGGTGGCGGAACGTGGATGGAAGCTTTTTACCTTATGATAGGTGGACTTTTAGTTACTGCAGCAAGTAATGGGAGTAACCAAATTTGGGAAAGAGAACTAGATAAACAAATGGACCGTACCGCAAAACGTCCACTTCCTCGTGGTTCAATGGGGCTTTCTGAAGCATACGTTATAGTTATTCTCTCTCTGGTCGTAGGTTCATGGATGCTTTACATGTTGAATTTGAACGCGATGATTTTAGGTTTGGTGGCCTATGTTTCTTATTCTTTTATTTATACTCCTTTAAAGCAAATGACTCCTTGGGCTGTAATTGTTGGAGCATTTCCTGGAGCAATTCCACCAATGTTAGGTGCAATAGCCGTTACCAATGAGTTTGCGGCGATGCCAGGAGCGTTATTCTTTGTTCAATTTGTTTGGCAATTACCACATTTTTGGGCTATAGCATGGGTTTCGCATAATGATTATCAAAAAGCTGGTTTTTACTTATTGCCATCCGGTTCAGGAAAATCAAAAACTTCTGCATTTAGAATAGCACTTTCAGCGTTATTGCTGATTCCTTTTTCACTATTTCCATGGGTTTTGGATTTAGTCGGACCTTTTAGTGTGATGGCTGCTTCAATATTAGGTCTCATTTTCTTCTTATTTTCATACAAGTTATATCTAACTTTAGAAGACAAAGATGCTAGAAAATTAATGTTTGCTTCGTTCATTTATTTACCTTTGATTCAGTTTGCTTACGTAATAGATGTAAGTTTCTTTTTCACTAGTTAGAAATAAATAAGGCAAGAAAATAAAATAAAGTCATGAAAAAGAATTTTGACGATTCATATCCTAAAGACGTTCAAGCAAAGGTTAAGAAAAATCTTGTTTGGATAGTTTGTGTGAGTATAAGTATGATGTTTGCAGGTTTCACTTCGGCATATATTGTTTCGATGGGAGACAGTTTCTGGGTGAAAGTTGATTTGCCAACAGCTTTTTATATCAGTACGGCCTTTATTGCAATTAGTAGTTTAGTTTTATTTGGAGCAGTTAAAGCAGCTAAATCTGGTAATGTAAGCCGTGCAAGATTAATGGTAGTAACCACTCTTTTTCTCGGAATAGGATTTGGAGTCTTCCAATTCTTGGGGTATAAAGCACTAGTTAAAAGTGGAGCGCATTGGGTAACAAACGTGATTGTTGATGATGGCCGCTATGGAGATTATTTCGAAATTAAAAAGGATGGAGAATATTTAACGGTTGAAAACAATCAGTACTATTTAAATAACAAGCAAATTGAAGGTGAGGATAAAATAGAATTGCAATCTTTTGCAAGTCAGTTTTTGGTGCCTAATCTATCTGACTTAAAGAATAAGAATATAAAGTATGGTGACTTTACTTTATTATATAAAAGTGAACCATTAACTTTTCTGGATGGTGAGTTTTTGCGTCCTAATGGAGAGCGATTAGAAGAATTAGATTTTCAAAGATTGAGGTATTTAGCACAAAACGTAAAAGATGATCGAGCAGATTTCTTTATGCAAGGTGAAATGGGAAAAGATTTCAAACTGTTTTATAATGGAAATGAATTAGATTATAAAGAGCGTACTTTAATGTATAAAGGGAAACCTTTAAGTGCAAATCTTCAAAATAAGCTTTTAAGAGGAAATAAAGATATGAGTACCGCTTATTTCTATGTAATTACTATATTGCACCTTTTACATGTTGTTGCTGGGTTAATTATGCTGATTGTGATGTCAGTACGCTCTTATACTTCAGAGAATTCTTATAAAATGGCCATATCTTTAGGCGCTGGATCAGTTTTCTGGCACTTTTTAGGTGTTTTATGGTTGTATTTATTACTATTTTTACTTTTTATTCATTAAATTCGCACACAAAACAAATTAAAAAATGTCAGGACACGCTTCTAATGAGATTGCTAATGTGGGTTGGGACGGAAAAGGTTCCCCGTTTAGCGTAGGTTACGGTAAGTTAATGATGTGGTTTTTCCTCGTTTCGGATGCATTGACATTCGGAGGATTCCTAGTAGCATATGGTTTTATAAGGTATTCCTTTGACGGAGCTTGGCCAATTGGTGAGGAAACTTTTGATGCATTACCTTTTTTACATGGTAGTTATCCACTTGCTTATGTAGCATTGATGACTTTCATCTTAATTATTAGTTCTGTAACTATGGTACTTGCTGTTGAGGCAGGTCATAGAATGGACAGAAAAGGAGTTACAAAATGGATGCTAGCAACTGTTTTAGGAGGACTAGTGTTCGTAGGTTCTCAAGCTTGGGAATGGTCTCACTTTATACACGGAACTAAATTTGGTAAAGTTGAATTGAGTGATGGTTCTATTGCAACAGCTAAAGGAGAGTTTGGAAAAATTCAAAGTTTCGAAGTTGTTACTGCAGGAGCGCATACTAACGTTGGTGATATTATCACAGACGAAAATATATCTAGTGAAGAGGGGGACTTAATGCATGCATTTCAACATGCTGCAGCAAAAAGACATTTGTCAGGATCTGCTGGAGCATTAATGATTACTTTACATGATGGAACTGTAGCTAAAGTAAATAAGGATGCTGATACAGGACTTGAGTTAATTGTGAAGCAAGCAGGTAATGATCATGCGGTTTCTTCTGCAGCAGACGAATCAACTCGTATTAGTGAAGAAGAAGGTGCTGTAGCTTTATATTATGAAGCTTTGGCAAAAGGAAATGTTGTATATGGAGCAAATCTTCAAGAAAATGAATATGGACCTCAATCATATGGGCACTTCTTTTTCTTCGTAACAGGTTTCCACGGTTTCCACGTAACAATCGGTATTATTCTAAATATCATTATTTTCTTAAATGTATTGAAAGGAACATACCACAGAAGAGGTCATTATGAAATGGTTGAAAAAGGTGGACTATATTGGCACTTTGTCGATTTAGTATGGGTGTTTGTATTTACATTCTTCTACTTGATATAAGTACTTTTTAATTAGAGCAGTTTTTCACTTGTATATAAAATAGCATGGATCAAAGAGACGACATAATAGAATATTCTTTATATAACCATCACTCAGAAGAGGAGGGGAAGAAATTAAGAAAAAAAATCTGGAAAGTAACACTTATTCTTTCAGTAGTTACCGCTGTTGAAGTATTACTAGGAGCTTTAATAAAGCAAGGTAGTGATATGTGGCTTACAGTAAAAGTACTTTTTATTGTACTTACACTTTTAAAAGCAGGGTATATTGTACTTACCTTTATGCACCTTGGTGATGAAAAGAAAGTGCTGAAATGGATTATTCTTATACCTTATCTAATATTTATGGTATACCTAATTTTTATTGGGTTGACAGAAGGTGCTGCCGTAGGAGCGAAAATGTAACACTCAGTAAATTATACTGTTTTGGATAAAAAAAAGAAAAGAGGTGGATTTTTGAAGCCTCTTCTAATGATGCTTGTTGTTTTTGGACCAGCATCTATTTTAGTATTGATTACAATGGGTAAATGTGAGCATAACTTCACAACATTGCCTATTTATTCAGAAATGCCAGATTACGAATTTGTTGGAGCTGGAGGTGAAGTAATCAACAATAAAACCCAAGAAGGAAAAGTTACACTTTTTACCACTATTCAAACTACTTGTCCGCAGAACTGTGCTATTGATATTTTTAAATTTAACCTTCAAATTTATCAGGACTACCGAAAGAATCAGAAAAGTTTAGGTCACGTAAAAATCGTTTCTGTTGTAACAGATCAAGATGGAAATCCGGTAGATAATATCGATGAATTATTATTCACTATGAACGATATGATCGAAGGTTATGACTCCACCATATGGAACTTGGTTACAGGAGACCCAAAACAAATCTACGATATTGAAAACAATGGAGTTAATCTTTATTCTCTAACTTCAGATAGCACATTCGCAGGTAAATCATATCTCGAAACAATGCTAATTGTGGATAAACAAAATCAATTGAGACTTGTTAGAAGAGGGAATCAGGAAGGTTTAATTCGTGATTATAAACAACATGTCGCACTTTTACAAAAGCAATATGACAAAAATGATAAGCTTAAAAGAGAAGCCAAAGAAAATTAATTTATCTGTTTTACTTTCTTCTATCTTAATTCTTGCTCTCCTTTTTTCATGTACGGAACCTGAAAACGATCTAAACCAGGTCAATCTTCCTTATATTGGTCATCATGATGTGGTTCACGAAGCAACAGAGGATTATAATATTGGTGATACAGTTTATCACACCGTTCCAAGATGGAACTACTTAACCCAAGATTCAACATTTTTGAAATCAGATGATATCGACGATAAAATTTGGATCGTAGATTTTATCTTCACGCATTGTCCAACGATTTGTCCTCCAATGACAAAAGCCATGCTGGGATTAAATGATTCTCTAAACGATTACAAAAATGACCTAAGATTCTTGTCTTTTTCTATTGATCCAGATAGAGATACTCCTGCAAGATTAAGGTTGTATAGAAAACGTCATGATATTACAGCTGAAAATTGGTTCTTTCTTACAGGAAATGAAGCTGAAACACATGCTTTAGGTATAGATGGATTTCAATTGCTGGCTAATGCAGACGAAAAGGCTCCTGGCGGATTTGCCCATAGTCCAAATTTCGTATTGATTGACAAAGATCAGCATATACGTGGTGTGTATGATGGATTAGATCCAGAAAGTCGAATACAATTGATTAAAGACGCTAAATTATTACTCGATGCTAAATAAGTCAAAATCTCCAGCTCAAATTAAGTCGTTCAAAAAGATAATTGTTGCTTTGTCAATTATTATTCCATTAGCTGTTGCTTTACTTTTTGAAGTTAAAATACAACCAGAAGGAATGGATTTCTCGTTCTTGCCTTCGGTTTATGCTACAATTAACGGATTAACAGCGATTATTTTGGTAAGCGCGTTATTAGCTGTTAGAAACAAAAAATATAAACTACATGAAAATTTAATGAAAACAGCTTTAGGGTTGTCTTTATTGTTTCTTGTCTTGTACATTGTTTATCATATCACATCTGATAGTACTTCATACGGTGGGCAATTTCCAATTATATACTATATAATTCTTATTTCGCATATCGTATTAAGTGTTGCAGTAGTTCCTATGGTTCTTTTTACTTACTTCTATGCATGGCAAGGGGATTTTGCAAAACATAAAAAATGGACGCGCTTCTCCTTTCCCATTTGGCTTTATGTTGCAGTAACGGGAGTAGTGGTTTACATAATGATTTCACCATTCTACGGGTTGGAAGCTTAATTATATATTTTATCCCTTTCCATACTCCAATAGATCTCTTTTTTAAAAAGCAATCAATACTAATTCAACATTTCCCTGTATTGGCAATGTTGAAACTTTTTAAAAATTCTTCTTTGTTGAATTCCAGCATTCTTTATTCAAACTAAATATTTTGCATTTTCCTCACTTGTTTCAACAAAATTTTCTTTGGAAGCAAAGGAATTAATTTGAACATTATTTTCTGAGAAAATTGTAAGCCTGCAGTAACATCTAGCTTTCCTTTTAACATCCCTTTATAACCTTGTTCTGCAACTTGTCTAGCACTTGCAGTTTTGTTAAAAAGCTCCGTTTTATCCATTCCTGAAATTTTTCCAAAATCGGACTCCGTGGCACCTGGCATTAAATTCGTCACAGTTATATCTGTTCCACTTAACTCTTCTGCAATTGCATTACTAAAAGATGTAACATATGCTTTGGTAGCATAGTAAACAGCTTGAAAAGGCCCGGCCATTAAACTAGCTGTTGAGGAAACATTAAGAATTTTACCCTTATTTATTTTGGTGAAATCTTGAAAAAAGTAATGGGTTAAAGCTGTCAGCGCTATGATATTCAGTTCTATCATAGAAATATCTTGCTCTAGTTCCCTTTCGTTGAATTTCCCCAATCCGCCAAATCCAGCATTATTAATTAAATAATCTACTTTTATTCCGGCATTACTTACTTCTTGATGAACTTCTTGTGCGGCTTTAGTAGTCGTTAAATCTTTTTGAATTACATGTACTTTAATGTTGTATTTTGTTTCGAGTTCTTTCTTTAATTTAAATAATTTGTCTTCACTGCGCGCTACGATAATTAAATCACCACCGCTTTCTGCATGAATATTGGCAAACTCTTTTCCTATTCCTGAGCTGGCGCCTGTAATTAATGCGATTTTTTTCATAAAGTAATTTTAAAGATGGTTACTTAATATTATTTCGTTACGGTATCACAAGTATAGTCGCTTTTATGTTAAAAAGATGGTAATGGGGAAGTAATTTTGTAATCACAAAAAATAAAACAGGAATTCCTCGATAAATGAATTCCTGTTTTAGATAACTTAATTCTTAATTCACGTAAAATGCATAAATTACCCCGGGCAACCATCCAACTAAGGTAAGTAATAAACTGATTAAGAATTTACCACTCAACCCATGATTTAAGAATACGGCTAGAGGTGGAATAAGGATATTTAGAATAATTGTTAATAATGACATAATTTTTGTTTTAGTTCAACATTAAAATACTTAAATTTTTGATTCCAATTAATGATGTGGAATTCTTGATGTCGCCATGATTCACCAAAATTTATATTAAGCGGGTCGAATTTAGGGTTATAAAGTCATTGTTATTATTGACTTGTAGAAAGGAGATAGTTTTTTATACTGACGTACAATTGTCCCTTAATGGTTTTAGGAATTTTTGAATTCTTAACAATCTAAACTCTCGTGGCGCCACTAATTAACGTTTTTTCGAATTTTTAAAACCTAATTCTCACAAAACTTATTCATTTTTGTAGTGAAAATATGAGCCAATTACTCTACTTATTATTTTAATTCCTATTATTAAAATATATTTTCTCTATTAGCGAAATAAACCTTTCAAAAACATCCAATGGCAAAACCAATAATTTCAGAGCCAGCATCGGTTCAAACTTTAGAAGAATCTTTTAGAAAATTCATCAATCAATTTATTGAATATTTGCCTGGAATTGGGCTAGGGCTATTAATAATAATTTTAGGAGTTTTAATAGCAAGTGCAATTGGAAATTTCAGCCAAAAACGCATTTCTAAAAGAACAAGTGATCCATTAATGAGTAAGTTTTTGGGACGTGCGATTAAAATCACTTTTATTTTAATTGCAATTATGATAGGATTGCAAGCAGCGGGTCTAGGTTATATAGCCACAGGAATTCTGACTGCAGCGGGAGCCAGTGCCTTGGTGTTAGGATTTGCATTTAAAGATATCGGAGAAAATTTCATCGCTGGGGTAATTTTGGCTTTCAAAAGACCTTATGATGTAAATGATACTGTTGAGATTGGCGAAATTTTCGGAAAAGTTAAATCCCTTGAATTTCGTTATACCAAACTAAAAACCTTTGATGGAAAAGATGTTTACATTCCGAATAGCGACGTACTTACAAAACCTGTAACGAATTATACTGAAGATGGTTTTTTTCGTTGGAATTTCATCGTCGGTTTAGCTTATGAAAATAATATTAGTGCTGCGAAAAATGTTATCCTTAAAACTTTAGGAGATGAACCGAATGTTGTGGCAGATGAAGAACATGAAAATTTTGTTATTGAAGATGAATTAGCTACTAGTACAGTAAATCTTAAGGTTTATTTTTGGGTTGATACCACAGATTTCAGTAAAAGCGCTTTAATTACAAAAGGGAATGTAATAAGAAATGTAAAAGAAGCACTAGAAAATCGTGGATTCAATATGCCTGCGGATATTCAAGAAATCAAACTATATGGAAATGAATCTGATTTCCCTGTGAGATTTGCCAAGGATGAAGATGAGGAGAAATAAACAAATCTCTTAGAACATCTGTTTATCTTAAAACTAAACAGAAATGTATCAATTAAAGCATAAACAGTTTGTGCCAACCGACCTAGAAACTTGTTGGGATTTTTTCTCTTCCCCTAATAATTTGAAAAAGATTACTCCTTCACATATGGGGTTTCATGTCAAGAATGATATTCCAGAGAAAATGTATGAAGGGCTAATGATTGAATATACCGTTACTCCATTGCTGAAATTCCCTTTGAATTGGATTACAGAAATTACACATGTGGATGATTTAAAATGTTTTGTGGATGAACAAAGAAAAGGTCCGTATAAAATTTGGCACCATGAACATCATTTCAAAAAAGTGGAAGGTGGTGTAGAAATGGTAGATATTCTAACTTATGTTATTCCATTTGGATTTTTGGGCAAAATAGCCCATTCTTTATTCGTAAAAAACAAAGTCAAAGAAATTTTTGAATTCCGAAACAAGAAGGTGGATGAAATTTTTGGGTCCTAATTCCTTTCAATTCTATTTCGTTGGAATTACCGCTAAATAATTTTCCACTTGGACGAGCTATTTACAGCGTTTATAAATAATTATATAAAAATTTACAGAAACTAAAATCTAATTTTAAACTCCATTATTGTTAATTCATGATTCTTTCTTCATTTTTAATTCTTCATTATTAATTTTAATTCTACCTTTGCCGCCGTCTCTAAGGGGTGTCTCGACTTATCGTTGGGACTGAGATTATACCCATTGAACCGGATCAGGTTAGTACCTGCGGCGGGAAGATGACTAAGAAACAATAGTGTTAATTCGAATTTATTATTAAATCCAAGAATTGGCCCCTGATTCTTGTTAAATGTGTCAAAACATGAAAACAAGAAATGTTATGAAAGCCTTGACAGCGGCTTTGTTGCTGTCTTCAAATGCAATAGCGCAATTGCAAATCTCTGGAAATATCAAAAATGATGAAGGTGAGGCCATTACTGGAGCTACCGTATTCGTTGTTGGTCAAAATACTGGAGCTATTACTCAATCAGATGGCGACTTTGTCATCGCAAATCTTAAAAATGGTACCTACCAATTGAAAGCAAGCTTCTTTGGTTATGAAACAATGTCCAAAACCATAGTTTTGGAGAAGAATGAAGTGATTAATTTCACCATGAATTCGTCTTTTTTTATGCAAGAAGGAATTGATGTTCGAGCTGTTCGAGCAAATAAAAAAACACCTACTACCTACACGAATATTAGTTCTGAAGATATTGAGAAACTCAACTATGGACAAGATTTACCTTATTTATTAGAAACTACGCCATCAACTGTAGTAACCTCTGATGCTGGGGCGGGGATTGGATACACAGGAGTACGAATTCGCGGTGTTGACCCATCAAGTACAAACGTAACTGTAGACGGTATTCCTATGAATGATGGTGAATCTCAAGGTGTTTTTTGGGTGAATATGCCAGACTTTTCGTCTTCTATTGAAAGTATGCAAGTTCAACGTGGTGTAGGGACATCAACAAACGGAGGTGGAGCATTTGGTGCAAGCATCAATATTGCGACCAATAAATTAAATCAAAAGCCTTACGCAGTTATTGATAATTCAGGTGGTTCATTCAATACAATTAGAAACTCAGTGAGCGCTGGTACGGGTATGATGAACAATATGTTTACTGTTGATGCGCGTCTTTCAAGGATTAAATCTGATGGATATATCGACCGAGCTAGTGCTGATTTAAAGTCATTTTTTCTTTCCGGGGCATATCATGGTGAAAAATCATCATTACGAGTAAATGTTTTTAGTGGAAAAGAAAAAACATATCAAGCCTGGTATGGTACGCCTGAAAGTAGAATTGATGGTGATGAACAAAGAATGATTGATTATGCTAATCGCAATGGATTGTCAGATGCTGAATTAAATAATTTACTCAACTCCGGAAGAACTTACAACGCTTATACTTATGAAAATGAAACGGATAATTATCAACAAGATCATTATCAACTTCACTATGCTTATCAGTTCAACAAAAATTGGAACATGAAAGTAGCAGCCCATTATACAAGAGGACTTGGGTATTATGAAAACTATGAAACGGATGACGATTTCGAAACATATGGATTTACACCTATTGTAGTGAATGGAGATTCAATTAATCAGATGGATTTAATACGAAGAAGATGGTTAGACAATCACTTCGGTGGTGGAATATTTAATGTAAACTATAATAATTTCAAAGGATTTGAAGTAGTTGTTGGTGGTGGTTTAAATAAATATACTGGTGACCATTTTGGAGAGGTGACTTGGGCAGAGTATATTCCAGCTGATCAAAGAGGTGATAAATACTATAATAATTCTTCAACTAAATATGATGGGAATGTATATACTAAGGCGAATTATCAATGGAAGAAGTTTAATTTCTTTGCAGACGTTCAATTTAGACATATTGACTATTCCTTTTTAGGTATTGATGATGTTAGTGGCGAAATTAGTGAGTTAAATCAAAATGTAGTTTATAATTTTTTCAATCCTAAAGGTGGACTTTCTTATAAACTAAATACAGAGAACTCCTTTTACGCTTCTTATGCCATTGCTAATCGTGAGCCTGTGCGTAGAGATTTCCGAGAGAACACTTTAGCAAATAGACCGTCTCACGAAACACTTTATAACCTAGAAGCTGGATATCGATTAGTAAAGAAAAAGGCATTTTTGAATGCTAATGTTTATCATATGTTATATGATAATCAATTAATCGTTACAGGTGAAATTAATGATGTTGGTGGTAGTACAAGAACAAACGTTGAGGACAGTTATCGATTAGGATTAGAGCTGGAAGGTGGATACCAAATTCTGAAGAAATTAGGTGTTACTGGTAATTTATCTTTAAGTCAAAATAAAATTGAAAACTTTGTAGAATTTATCGATAGTTATGACGCTTCTTTTAATCCACTGCCACAAACTGAAATTAACCATGGGACAACAGATTTGGCTTTTTCACCTTCCGTAATCGCTGGGTTATCTATAAATTACGCTCCTGTGAAAGGGTTGAGAATTAGTTTGATGAATAAATATGTGGGAAAACAATACCTTGACAATACATCAAACGAAGATCGTACCTTAGATGCTTATTTCGTAAGTCACTTAGATATTTCGTACTCGTTTAATGCGTTAGGCTTTGAAGAAATTACAATTGGTGGAAAAGTGAATAATTTATTCAACGAATTGTACGAAAATAATGGATATACCTTCTCTTATATTGTTGGAGGAGATAGAACTCAAGAAAACTTCTATTATCCACAAGCAGGACGAAATTTCATGGTGCGATTATTATTGAAATTATAGTTATAGTAAATTAAACTTATGCGAAGGGACTTATCTGATAAGTCCCTTTTTTGTTATTAAATTTCATAAAGTTTTTATTCTTGTATCCATTATCTGTGACTATTTCTAATATCTAATCATCAATCATATTTAATTTGATTAATGTCTCAGCGTGTCCTAAATTTAATAACAATTTTTTTTAATTGGCTAAATATTATTTTATAATTTTATTTAAATTTTGGTTATTTTAATGTTATATTTACTCAAATTATAAAATAAAAATCATGAAGAAAAAATTACTTAAATTGTTTTTGGTAGTTCCATCCTTGTTAATGTGGCAAGGAGTGAACGGTCAATATTGTTCTGGAGGGCCATCGTCTCTTATCGATTCTAATGTAGAGTCGGTTAATATAACTGGTGATAATGCTACTTCGATTGCTTATTTGGGATGTCCTGGTTTAGCAGGTGTTGAAGATCAAACTGCCTTATCTGTAGATTTAACAGCTGGAAGTATTTATACCCTGGATGTTGAGTTTGGTACATGTGGTGGAAATTATACTGGAGCAGGAGAAGCTTGGATTGATTTTAATCAGAATGGAATATTCGAGGCTTCGGAGTCCATTGGGACTTCATCTGGTTTGCCAAATACCAGTCCTTGGAATGCTCCTGTCAACTTTTCATTTTCAGTGGACCCAACAGCTGTTGGAGGGGCTACACGTATGCGAGTGATTCAACAAGAAGGAGGGGTTCTGCCATTGAATCCATGTGCTTCATTTTTTTATGGTTCAGTAGTAGATTTCTCTGTGAACATTACTGCAGTTGTTCCAACTTGCCCATTTCCTTCTAATCTAGTTGTTTCGGGAATCAATTCAACAGGAGCTACTCTTGATTGGACCGAAAATGGAACTGCTACAACTTGGAATGTTGAATGGGGAACACCAGGTTTTACCCCGGGTACTGGAAACGAACTTATAGCAGATAATGGAAACACTACTCAAACTTCAACTACAACAGGGCTAAGCGCAAACTCAAGTTACGATGTTTACGTTCAGGCAGATTGTGGTGGTGGTGATGTTAGTTTTTGGATAGGGCCGTTTTCTTTTTCAAACTCATATTGTAATTTCACAATAACAAGCACTGCTCCGCAACACATAACTTCTTTTATAACAACGGGAGCCATTGTTGATATAAATAATGCTGCTTCAGGACCTGGAACACCTAACGCTGGATATACAGATTTTACTACTATTTCAATGGAAGCATACGAAACACAAATCATTGATTTTGATTTGGTAGGTAGTCTTACATCTACTTATGGGGTAGATATTTATGTAGATTGGAACAATAACTTTGTTTTTGATGCCAATGAAAATATTTATAGTTCAGGAGGATATATTGCTGTTCCTTTGGCTGGTACTTTTACTATTCCTACGGGAACTCCTGTTGGTCAATATAGAATGAGGGTAGTTGCAGATTATTTTAACGGTGGATCGGCTTGTTCTGGAAACAGTGCAGAAGCAGAAGATTATACAATTAACATTATCAATCCACCTTCTTGTTTACCACCTATGGATGTTGATACTTTGAGTACAACAACAACTTCTGTTGAATTAGAATGGACTTCATTAAGCGGTGCAACTAATTGGATTATTGAATATGGTCTTTCAGGATTTACTCAAGGTTCAGGAATGGAAGTTAATGCAACAACAAATCCTTTCACAGTAACAGGTTTAACACCAAGTGCGAATTATGATTTCTATGTAAGATCTGATTGTGGGGGCGGTGATTCAAGTGCTTGGAGAGGTCCTTTCTCTACTTATACTGCTTGTGGTATAGCAGTTGCGTCCTATTATGAAAGCTTCGGTAACGGAATACAACCACAATGTTGGGAGAATTTCACGAATTCATCTACTAGTGTAAATAATTTGTGGAGGTTTAATGGTGCTCCGGGTTATGGAGCTGCACCAGCATTAAATGGAAGGCCTGATGGTACTTATGCATGGACCGATGGATCTTTTGGAAACGACAGTACTATGTTAGTTACTCCTGAAATTGATATCTCTCAATTAACAACACCATACTTGTCGTTTGAATGGTTTAGTAATAATACAGTTATACCTTTAGATAACAATCCGATGATTATTGAAGTATTTGATGGTACTTCATGGAACTTACTTGATACGCTTAGTGGTGATAGTCCAGAATGGGAATTTGTAAATTATGACCTTAGTGCTTACTCAAGTAATATTATTAAAGTGCGTTTTATGGTAAACCATTCTGTGGCAGGAACATCTTTTAATAACGACATTCTTCTGGATGAAATTAGAATCGATGATTGTATTAGTCTTGGTGGTGTTGATGGAGTTTTTGATG
>NZ_PVSS01000079.1 GCF_003025005.1 Brumimicrobium mesophilum | reverse complement strand
TATTATATAGCGCATAGATAGTTCCATTGTGACTAACATTATTCTGGTTACTTCCTACATGAATAATATTATTATAAACTAAACCAGGATTACTCACCGGTGAATCTTGTCCATTATGGTATATTGCATAACAAGCACTCGAAGTTGTTGAAGTCACCCCTCCAAAAGGAGAATGTATATAGTTATTTGCTACGATATTACCCTCTCCTCCAGACAAGAAATAGATTCCATAAAAACTAGATACACTTGTTCTATTTGAGCGACTAAGCTCATTATCAATAATTTCAGCATTATCATTATAACGTAAATACATACCATAATAATAAAAATCTTGTAGCATATTATCGGAAATAATATTGTTAGAAGAAGAAGTCCCAGACAACCCATTAATCGTTATTCCATAATAACCACCAATGATAGTATTGCCCGTGATCGTAACATTTGTTGCAGAG
>NZ_PVSS01000078.1 GCF_003025005.1 Brumimicrobium mesophilum | reverse complement strand
TTCACTAACTTATTTAGGGTTAACCCAATAAATCTAAATCAAATGAGTAGAAATTATCGGTTTCATAACCCTGAAGCACCTTATTTTGTGAGTTTTGCCGTAGTAGAATGGTTGGATGTGTTTACCAGAAATGAGTATAAAGATATTTTGATTGACAGTTTGCATTATTGTCAACAAAAGAAAGGAATGGAAATTTATGCGTGGTGTATAATGACAAATCATGTCCATTTAGTTTTTAGAAGCACTGAAGGAGTACCACCAGGTCAATTGCTCGGAAGTTTTAAACGACATACAAGCATGGCTGTTGTAAAAGCAATTAAAGAAAATCACAGGGAAAGTCGAAAAGAAAATTTCCTGGAAACTTTTAAACGCAATGGAAGTAAAAAATCTAATGTAACATTTAATCAATTCTGGCGACAAGACAATAAACCAATAGAGTTATGGAGTAAATATG
>NZ_PVSS01000077.1 GCF_003025005.1 Brumimicrobium mesophilum | reverse complement strand
TTCTTCCAATGATGCCAAATGCAGTACCGTAAACGATTTCGCAGCCATTCTTCCAACTTTTTAAGTTTGGCTTGCATGGATGCTAGCTTAAAGTAATTTATCCATCCTCTTATCAACCAATTTATTCGTTCGATACGTTCATTAAAGGTCATTGGTATCGTCTTCTTGGTTAAGTGTTTAAGTTTTGACTTAAACTCCTTCCATTTAGATATCTTCACAACAAATTGATATTTCCCCTTCTCTCCTTTTTTGTATGTAGGCACAAAACTGTATCCTAATACTTCAAAAGTTGAAGGTCTTCGTATTCCACTTTTCTCTCGGTTGATGGGTAGTTGGAGTTTGTCTCGCAAGAACTTGTAGATACTATTACCCACTCGCTTTGCCGACTTCTTACTCTTGGCGTAAATACTAAAATCATCGGCATATCGTACATAACGATGACCTCGATTTTCTAATTCTTTATCCAACTCATTGAGTAGGATATTAGA
>NZ_PVSS01000076.1 GCF_003025005.1 Brumimicrobium mesophilum | reverse complement strand
CTGACTTCGTTTGTCAAGCTACTTCTTTAAATGTACTTAATCCAGGGTTAAACTGTGGATGGATTCCTTCAAACATTACTTGTCCGCATGAAGTAATCATTGAAATTGATTCTTTACCTTCTGCGGATACTCCTGACACATTATTTTTAGCGTGTTATTCTGATATTCCTGCACCAGATCCATCGATTATCACAAACGTTACAGATGATTACACTCCAAATCCTACAGTAACTTACATTGGAGAGGTTTCAGATGGGAATACTTGTCCAGAAACATTTACAAGAACATACCAAGTTGCTGACACATGTAATTTCGTTGAGAGATACCACATTATTGTAGTTAACGACACTATAGATCCAGTGTTGGAAGTTGCTCCAGCGAATTTAAATGTTTCATGTTATTCTGATGTCCCAATTATGGGAACTTTAGCTTGGACAGACAATTGTCTTGGCGCTGGAAATATGGCAGGTGTTGAAGTTTCAAGTGGAACAACTTGTCC
>NZ_PVSS01000075.1 GCF_003025005.1 Brumimicrobium mesophilum | reverse complement strand
GACTGTCAGCCGTCTACTCGATTGGCAACAGTTATTTTATTTTTCGTTTCAATTTTTTCCTTATCAACATCAAATTCTATTGTCTTTGGCTTATGCTTTGGGCTGTCATATCCGTAAATTCTGTTTTTGTCAAAACTTCTAAGATCAAGAACATCAAATTTTCTTTTGAATGTTATCTTATCTCCAGTCGACAAGTCAATCACAATTAGTTGCTGTAAAGTTCCTTTCCAAAAAGTCCGAGTCCATTTAGGGATAGCCACTTTTTTTCCTGCGGAATCCCATATTGGTGGTCCGCTGCACCAGTTGTCGATAAGTAGGTTTTTATCGTTCGTGACCAAATATGCTTGTCCGCCTAATGGCGCACCCATTGCAATTTCCAACAAGTCATCATATTCAATTCTGTAATCTCCAACAGTTGATTTCAATTGCTTGTCAGAGTTTCCAAAGTCCCAAGCATTTGGATATGTTTCAATTATCGACTTGTCCATTTTTTTAATTGTTGCCAACGGTTTGCAAATAGGCACATG
>NZ_PVSS01000074.1 GCF_003025005.1 Brumimicrobium mesophilum | reverse complement strand
TAAACATTACTGAAGTTTGGGCGCATTACGCTGGGGACTGGGTTCAATTAGATGCCAACACTGGCTTTTATGATTTATTACAATTACAAAATGGTGTAACTGATGTCCTCACTGACCCTACAGCTATACCTACTGGAAAGATAAATCAATTAAGACTGATTCTTGGCGATGGAAATTATGCTGTTGAACAAGACAGTTTAACTACAACCCAATATCCATTAGAGCTTTCAAGCCAAGATAAAACAGGAATTAAAATAAATGTAAATTCTGAAGTTATGGCCAACCAAACTATGGTTCTTACTTTGGATTTTGACGCTGGTAGTTCCATTATAGAAACTGGAAATGGTCAATATAAATTAAAGCCTGTCATTAAAGTTGAAGAGATAATTTATTTGTAAAAAATATTAGCAGATTAATTAAACTAGCATCATTGACATCGCCTCAAATGCCCTCTTCAAAGACTATCCAACAGGTTCAATGTATTCTGCTTCAAAATTTGGATTAAGAGTAATCACATAATGCTGCAAGGAGAACTTAGAAAAAACAAT
>NZ_PVSS01000073.1 GCF_003025005.1 Brumimicrobium mesophilum | reverse complement strand
ATATGCCTGTGGTTTAAGAAGAGGTGAAATATTGAATCTTACTCCTAAAGATATTCATTCTGATAGAAATTTACTCATCATAAGACAGTCAAAAGGTAAAAAGGATAGAATTGTGCCAATAAGCGATAAATTAATTGAACTACTAAGAGATTATTACAAAGCATACAAACCTAAAACATGGCTTTTTGAGGGACAAAAAGTTGGAAATAAATATTCACCAAAAAGTATCCAAAGTGTTTTGAAGCAAAGTTTGGTAAAAGCAAAAATTAAAAAACCTGCAACTTTGCATTGGTTAAGACACAGTTATGCAACTCACCTTTTAGAAAGCGGAACCGATTTGAGATACATTCAAACTTTACTAGGGCACTCGAGCAGCAGAACTACAGAGGTTTACACGCATGTGAGTACAAGAAATTTACAGAATATTATTTCACCATTTGATAATTTATAAAATTAGCTTAATTTTGGAATATAATATCTTACTTATATAGACCTATACAACAGACATTAGTTGTACACGGAGCATAAATTAAGACCTATAAGTAAGTTA
>NZ_PVSS01000072.1 GCF_003025005.1 Brumimicrobium mesophilum | reverse complement strand
TCTGGCGTGAACGCTGTAGGAATATAGTACAGTAATTCTTGGAAAACTAAGATCTTAATATTTGTACTGTCTTTACAACCAAATTGAGAAGTAGCTACCATCCATACATCGTAAGTTGTACTTTCTGTAATGTCAAATTGATGGCTTGTGTTTCTGTCGTAAACAAATGGTGAACCATCATCAAAATCCCATTTGTAATCTGTTGCACCAGTAGTTTGATTATAGAATTCTACCCATCCATCACTTAAATTGTCAAGTAATGTTGGATTCGCAGTGAAGGCGATATCAGGTGTTAAATCACCAACGATGAATGTTCTGTTGATGAAAGTAACGTTTCCACAATCATCAGTAATACTGTAAGTTCTTACAATGTATTCTGGACAGAAACCATTGTCAGAAACATCATTAACCCATTCCACAAGTGGAGTACCACAATTGTCTGCAGCATCCGTAACCACACTAACATCTGGTGGAGGTAAAACCGTCACTTGCTGCAATGGTAGGTTACTTGCTGTTGGTGGAGTGTCGTCGTTAATCACAATAACCTGTACTTCTGT
>NZ_PVSS01000071.1 GCF_003025005.1 Brumimicrobium mesophilum | reverse complement strand
AGGCCACGAGAAGCTGCGCTAATCCTTACAGCTGTCGGATCTCGCGATAGATTGGGGCGCACAGTTATTAGGATTCTACTAAAAATATCGAATTTATTCTTCAACCCGAGTTAAAATCATCCACCCATACATTTCTTTAATAGATTCAAAAGGAATTTTTTCATCATGTGGTAAAAACATCAATTGATCAGCTTCAAAATAGAAATAAGCATACATAAATCTATTTTTTCTTTTACGAGAAGAAACAGAATATTTAATTCTATAATGACTTTCAAAAATACACCATTCATTAATAATAAATTGCTCTTTTCTAGTAGACTTAGGTGTGATTACATTCACAACAAAAGAATCTTTATAATAGGAAAACTCAGGCTTAAATATAAGCGTGTCATTATCAACTATTAACTCTCTCGTATTAGTCCATTTTGTTCCTATTAAATCATTTTGTGTATAACTAAGTTGAGCTATTAGACACAAAATCATCAATGATATAATTTTTCTCATTATTCACTTATTTGTTTTAGTTCTCCTATTTCGATTTTTACTATAAGTTTTGTTGTTCCCCAGCTAACGCTAGATTATTCTCGTGGTAGTATGAAT
>NZ_PVSS01000070.1 GCF_003025005.1 Brumimicrobium mesophilum | reverse complement strand
GCGTCATCCGCGTGCCAATAAGCCATAAATTGTTTACAAGAAAAAATTTCTTGAAAAAATGAAATATACTAACTTTTTCCGTATCTTAATGTACTTTAACACCCAAACCTAATCAGTTATGAATTTAATTCACAAAGATTTAACAAATAAAATTATTAAACCATTTTATGATGTGTACAATGAACTTGGACATGGATTTCTTGAGAAAGTATATCAAAATGCATTATTTATCGAATTAAAAAACCGAGGTTTCTATGTCGAAGCACAAAAACAGATTAAAGTATATTACAAAAACCATCAAGTAGGTGAATATTACGCCGATTTAATCATCGATGAAGTCGTAGTTTTAGAATTAAAAGCAACAGAAGTTATAATTAAGGAATTTGAATTTCAGTTAATCAATTATTTAAAAGCAACTGAAATAGAGGTTGGATTACTGTTAAATTTTGGAGTACAACCTGAGTTTAAAAGAAAAGTTTTCAGTAATAAACATCATGCTAGCTTGTAAGTAAAAAATAGCACGTGGATGACACGAATGCAAGCAATGCGAATTAAAGCGAATTTGATATACTTTCAAAAATAATTTGAAGAATTTCTATCACTAATG
>NZ_PVSS01000007.1:179962-202362 GCF_003025005.1 Brumimicrobium mesophilum | reverse complement strand
ATTGTGCTTGGTGTTGAACTCTGCCTTAGGTGGCGGGTTCGAAGCCTAAAAAAACTATGGGGATTCAATAAGAAAACTTGTGATTGTATTTCTAAAAATTGGACTTTCTATTTTTGTAAATATGCTGTTTTGTCAAACAAGAACACTTTTTATCTTCTAATTTGCTGAGATAATGCGGTTTTAAGTATTGATTTTGACAAAAGCATTCATTTAAAGCATAGAAATAGCTGTCCGTATGCTTTACAGATTTTAAAGAGCAGACTACTAGTTGTTTAAAATACGTTGAACTCGCTGTTTTTTCCTTAGCTAATAAAAACAACCACTGATTTACTTCGTCTGGATCTAAATCCAATAAGGACTTTTTAAAATGTAAACTCACCTTGGCAACTGCTCTCGAATAATTAAACAAGGTGCTTTGAGAATACCCTCCAATGGTCATTTGTTCTTCAAACTTGGAATAGTGTTCTCTGAAAAATGGCACTTCGTTTTTTGCTCTCTCAATCAGCGTTTTCGCACTATTGGGCTTGGAGTTTAACCAAGCATACTTTTTCTTTTCCATATCAATAAGTTTTATGTTATTGATGTGTACGAAGAGTTTTGTACTTTAGCTACCGAAGGTTGAGTTCAACATAGCCTATCAAACACTGCAATGATTGCACTTCGAATGATAAATCATCCAAGCACACTCGCTCCCCTTTCAATTTATTACTTAACTTTATAGATAGCAGCGATTTTGTAGCTGTAAAACGTTATAGACAACCATGACCAGAGCTCGAACATATGAAGAGGAAGCAAATAAATTAGCCAAGGCGATAGATATTGCAATTGAAGCTTTTCAAAATGAGTGTCCTTCAAATTTTACACCTCAGCATCAAGACCACCTGATCAATACATACATTGGGTGGAAAGAATCGTGCTTAAACCCTGAAAACAAGTTTAGAAAATTAGCGGCATTAAAATATATAATCAATGATCTGTTTACTTATTTTCAAGAAGGATCAGGACCCACCGTTGAATTTTTCTGGAGAAAGATTAATGAAATGGGTCTAGACTATCAGCGTGAAAACAGATTAAAGAAAATACTTGAAAGGGGTAAAATAAAAGGACGCACTGAATTTGAATATGTTGTAGATATGTTTGTTGTCGCCCAACAAAATGGTATGATAACAACAAGTGAAGCTCAACGGCTTAGCGATATGTTAGAAAAATTCGAGCTTAAGGGATAGCCAAGTCTATAACAGCCCGCTAGCTTCAACAATTTAATTACTTCGTAGAAATTTTTTGTAAATTAGCAAGGTAAATGCTTCGTGGCAAGATTGGTGTGAAATTGCCGAAGCCAGCGGGCAAAACGTTAGGCTTAATGACATATAGCATGAAAACATACTCGATACTATTTACTTGTCTTCTAATCCATTTCGTTTCAATAGCACAGTCCAATGATAGCGTTAAATTGAATCAAGTAATTGCATTAGGCACAGGTACTGATGTGAACATGTGGTGTGGTCCGGAATATGTATTTCTCGAAGTTGATGGTACAACATTAATTCCCTTTGATGAATTTCGCACTTTTGAAATGGGTTTAACACTAGAGGAACCTATTTTACTTTCTAGTGAGACTTATAGAATACTTTTACAAAAAGACAATGAAATAATTCAATTTCGTACTTTCACGAAAGACTCTATTTCAAAAATTGGAGATTTAATTGTAAATTTTGACTTTAAAAGATGTTGCTATTCTGGCGATGTCAAACATGTATTCTTTTTAAAAGATTCATTAGTAATTTCAGATACTTATTGTTCTGATAAAAAATCAATTTTACAATTTGTATCAGATAGAAAAGGACTTATTGAGCTAATTGGGATTCAAAATGATTCTCTTTCATTGGATAAAATTCAAGAGCGCATTAAACTTTTAAGAAACTTTTTAATTTCAAATGGAATTGAAGCAGATAGAATTACACTCATAGAAGCATTAGAAGCTTCTCAAAAAGAGAATAGCTTTTTGAGAGGTTCAGAATATTTAGCTGTCTATCCAGAAAATGACGATAAAGCAGAAATTGGTGTTCTTATTAAGGTATCTGAATGATTTTTATCTAACGCTACTTGGATTTCTAGTCTTTTCGTATATTCGTTTTAGCGATTGGAATGCAAATTACCCATCCTTTGGCTTAATATTAAAATCCGAATTTTAAATCATGAGTTTTCCAAAAATAAAGAATAATGAATTAATTACTTTTAAGCCTGAAAGTGGATTTGCTGAATTTCAGGTAATTCTAGATGGAGACCATGATACTGTTTGGGCAACTGAACTCCAAATCGCAGAAATATTTGGTAGAGATAGAACGGTTATTAATAGACATATAAAAAACAGTTTTAAAGAAGGTGAACTTGATGAAGTTTCAACTAGTGCAAAAATTGCACTAGTTCGAATTGAAGGAGGTAGAGAAATAGAAAGAGAGGTTCTACACTACAATCTCGATGTAATAATATCAGTTGGATATAGAGTCAAATCTCCTTTAGCTACTGAATTTAGAAAGTGGGCCACCCGCAAATTAAAAGAGTACTTAATAAAAGGTTATTCAATTAATTCAGAATTATTAACGTCTAATGAATCAAAGATTAAGGAGCTAGAATGGTCTCTAAAGGAATTACATCATAAAGCAATTCAAGAACAAAAAATATTAACAGAAGGGTTCTTAAATATCATTTCGGATTATTCAAAATCATTCGAGTTATTAAGTAAATATGACTCTGGAAGTCTGTCAACAGATGGACTAAATAACGAGATTATTTACGTTATCAATTATGTAGACGTCAAAGAAGCAATTGAAGAACTAAAACAAATCCTAATTAAAAAAGGAGAGGCGTCAGAAATATTTGGTAATGAAAAAGACAAGTCATTTGAAGGCGTACTCGGTAGTATTTCACAGACGGTATTTGGACAGTTAGCTTATCCAACGATTGAAGAACAAGCTGCTCAATTACTATACTCTGTGGTTAAAGGTCATGCGTTCAATGATGGAAACAAGCGAATCGGATCATTCTTATTTGTTTGGTTCTTAGAACAAAATGACTTTCACTTAAACTCCAAAGGAGAAAGAAAGATAAATGAAATCACTTTGCCAGCACTCGCTTTAGCAGTTGCGCAAAGTCTTCCTGAACAAAGAGAAATAATGGTTAAATTAATAATCAATATGGTAAGAAGCTAAGCCTAACACAGCCTTTGTCGACCAACCTATAAAAACCTTCAATTTTTACATTTATGTAAATCAAATGTTTGTATCTTCGATAAAACATTTACAAAGCAGGCCGCCGCAAAGGCTCAAACGTTACCTGCCATTTGAAAAAAACGCTGCATAAAAAGACAATATGTTTCACTTCGATAAAAATTTTGGATTATTTATTGGCAAACTAAAAGAGAATCTTTATCATAAACACTATGCTATACAAATTAGTGTTTCAGTAAAATCTAATATGAAACTGACTATAAAAGGTGAAAATGAGATATTAGGAAAATCGTTTTTTATAAATTCTAAAGTTGAACATAAATTAATTAGCGAATCAAATCAACTGACTGTTCTTATAAATCCATTAAGTTCTATTGGACACCAACTTCATTTACAATTTGGAAAGTCGAACTTTAAATTACTTAATGAAAACTTGTCAGAGAAATTAATCGAACCTTTAAATAAGTTTGAAACTTCAGAAATTGATTTTGAAAAATTATGTGAATTAATAAGTCAAGTTTTATCAGAATATCAATGCACTTGTGAAACCGAAAACCATTTGGACGAAAAAAGAATTATAAATGCAATAAAATATATGGACGCTAATTTTGAAAAAATATTAAGTCTTGAAGAAGTTGCAGAAAAATGCTTTTTATCACCAACACGTTTTTTGCATTTATTCAAAGAAAAAACAAATCTAACTTTTAGAAGATACCAATTATGGAATAAGTTAATAAAATCACTTCCGTTTTTAGTCAAAAATTCTATTACTGAAACAGCATATACTTTTGGGTTTGCAGACAATTCACATTATACAAGAACTTTTAAAGAAACATTTGGAGTTACACCAAAATTTTTGATAACAAAAACATAGCCAGTTCATACAATTTTAAGTCTGTTTAACTTCTCAACTTTGTATTTCAATAGAAACAAAATGAGAACGATATTATTTATTATTCTATTAACACAGTTAAACGCATTTTCACAAACAAACTTAAAAACAATGAACAATTATTTAAAAGAAACTAAAATTTTAAACTATTCAAACCCATCTATTCAATCTTTAATTAAAAAGAAAAAATGGATGGAATTAGACACTATTAAAAGAGTAAAATCAATTTACAACTTTGTTAGAGATGATATTGAATTTGGCTATAATATTTCTGACAATATAACTGCAACACAGGTTTTAGAAGATGGTTATGGGCAATGTAATACAAAAGCAACATTGCTTATGGCTCTTTTACGAGCAACTGGAATTCCAAATAGAATACACGGTTTTACCATAGATAAAGCATTACAAAAAGGAGCAATTAGCGGAATTTGGTATAAATTATCGCCAAAAAACATTTTACATAGTTGGGTAGAAGTTTATATTAATGAAACTTGGTATTTTCTTGAAGGAGTTATATTAGACATAGAATATTTAAGCAAATTACAAGAGGAAAATAAAGATTGTAAAACTACATTTTGTGGTTATGGTGCATACACAGATAATTTTGAAAACCCACCAATTGAATGGAATTTAAATAATACCTTTATTCAAGACAAAGGAATAAATCAAGATTTTGGACTTTTTGATACACCAGACGAATTCTATGCGAAACACCAACAAAAATTAGGAGCATTTAAAAGGTTTATTTATCGAAAAATAGTTAGGCACAGAATGAACAAGAATGTTGAAAAGATAAGAAACGGCAGGTAACAATGTATAAAAATAATAAGGGTTTTAGTGCTTAAAGTAAAGGTCTGTGAATTCTACAGAGTTCACCAAATTTACAATTTTAAATTTTGTGAAAATATAAAAGTAAAATTGTAAATTTGGCTCAGTGCGAACTTGAAAGTTTATTGCTTTCTACTGCCCTACTTGCCATATACTTAACGTTATGAGCAAATAGGAATTTAAATTATAAGGTCTGATCGAAAAACAATCTTTTTGTGAACAACGACACAGGTACAGTTAACGATACTCTGAGCACTTTTTATAAAAGAAAACCATTTCTGTTTCTATTGAAATCAAGAAATAAAACTTCCTCAAATGAAGTCTATTTGTTTGATATGAGTTATTTTTGAGTAAAAGTGGGGTTGGTGCGCGGACTCCCGTTGGGTGCAACCTAAAGAACATAAAAATGAAAATTCCTTTGTCAACATTATTAATTCTACTTCTATTTTCCTTCTGCAACGGACAGAAAAGTAAAAGTATTGAAATAAAAGAACCCAAATTTTATACTGATGCTGACATTGTTACTAGTAGTCTATTAGATAATAATGGAAACTTATGGTTTGGAACATCAACCGAAGGTCTTTATAAATATGACGGAGAGAAATTTTCAAACTTTAATGAAAAAAATACACTTTGTACTAACCAAATATGGGATATTATTGAAGATGACAAAGGAATAATTTGGTTAGCAACCAATAAAGGTTTGTGCAATTATGATGGTAAAACATTTACTCAAATTCCACTTCCATATATTGACACAAGCAGCGAATGGTACAAAAACATCTACCCAACTGTAAACCCTAACCAAGCTAATTCGATTATCCAAGATAAAAAAGGGACATTTTGGATTGGAACTTCGGGTGGCGGGGCTTATAAATATGACGGAACCACATTTGATAATATTTTAGCTGACAAAGGCAGAAAATATGAAGACAGTCTTCATCACAACGTCATACAAAGTATCATAGAGGACAAGAACGGTAATATTTGGTTTGCTTCAATGAGTAATGGCGGAATAACTCGTTTTGATGGAGAAACATTTCAGGATTTCAAAAATACTAATGGATTAAGTGATAATATGGTTCGCTACCTCTATCAAGACATAAAAGGCAATATTTGGATAGGGACAAACGGAAATCGAAATGGTGGATTGGACAAATTTGACGGAAACACTTTTACAAACTTCAACGAAGAAAAGGGATTATGCAGCAACAATATTGCTGTTATTTTGCAAAGCTCTAACGGAAAAATTTGGCTTGGTAGCGATAGAGCAGCTATTTGCTATTATGAAAATGGAGAATTCACACCGTTTGAAGAGTTATCAGGAATTTCAATAAGAACAATCATAGAAGACAAAAAAGGAAATATTTGGTTTGGCGGCAGAAAAGGCAATCTATGGAAATATAACGGAGAGAAATTGACAGACCTAACACAATTGAAAAATGAATAAAGGCAGCAGCTAACACGGCATAACAAATCATAGCACACTGCGGGTTGCGGCGCTTGTTATACTACATGTTAATCGTAAATTATCCACCACGTATAAGACAACCCACCCTCATATTGAACGCTTTATTTACTCATTATTTTTCTCCAAGCCAAGAACGTCAACCAGGTAATTTACAAAATTAATTGGATTTAAAATCTGTAACGGGAAACCGTGCAAACATCTCTACTCCGTAAATGAATTTACCTCAGATAACCACAGAATTTCCAAAAATCATTGTAAGGATTTCAAATCGAAGCCTTTGTTAAAGTAATAATTCTTAGATTTATGAGGTGAAGGGCGAATTATGAAATTCGTTTGCCGCTATAAGGCATGAATACAAACGATATGAAAGGAACAATGCATATAAATCGGAATCTTATCAATTTTGGAATTCCTCTTGTACTTTTAGGATCTCTAATTTTGTTAATGAAATCTTCATTTCTAAATGGAAATGATAGTTTGAACTTGGCAATAACCGTCGACTTGCTTTTGATAATACCACTTGTATACTTTCTGCTAATACGAAAATCTGCCATACCGAATACAACGGTTATTCCTGTAATGATAGTTGGACTTTTAGTTGGTACGTATTTTTTACCGCAAGAAAGCCAAATTTATTTATCAATTTTCAAAACTTGGGCTTTACCAATAATTGAAATCTCAATACTGATTTTCGTGATAACTAAAGTCCGTAGAGCAATTAAAGAATATAAAAAATTAAAAGGTTCAACGCCGGACTTCTATAGCGCACTTAAAAGTACCTGTTATGAAATCCTGCCAAAAAAACTTGTTTTGCCATTTGCTACAGAAGTTGCTGTTTTCTACTATGGCTTCATAAATTGGAAAAAAAGAGAAATTAATGAAAATGAATTTACTTATCATAAGGATAGTGGAGCACCTGCCTTATTTGGAGTATTCATAATGATAATTGGAATTGAAACAGTTGCACTTCATTTCTTACTTGCACGATGGAGCATTGTTGCTGCTTGGATCTTAACAATATTAAGTGTTTACACTGCCATTCAGGTTTTTGGGTTTGCAAAATCACTTTCTAAAAGACCTATTTCAATTAACAAAGACAGTTTAACATTAAAATATGGTATTTTAAATGAAGTGGAAATTCCATTTTCGGATATTCAAAAAATTGAACTCTCAAGTAAGTCGCTAGAAAAACAAGAATTTACCAAAACACTTTCTCCTCTTGGGGAACTTGAAAGTCATAATGTTATAATTCACTTAAAAAGGGAAAATGAATTAGTTGGTCTTTATGGCATGAAAAAGAAATTTAATGTACTTGGATTACATATTGACAAACCAGTAGAATTTAAGGAAAAAGTAGAAAACACTTTACTATAACTAGAAGTGTTCAGCGTGCCAGTTACGTTCTTCGATTGTGACATCCCTTCGCTAATTTTCCTTTTTACAACCTCTTGCTGGCTACCTAAGATCAATTCTATAATGGAACAATATGCTCTATCTATTCTTCTTTACTTTAGGTTAAACCTCTCCTCAAAATAATTTTATCTTGACAACACGAGTTTATTTCAACCGCCCTAAGTATTTCAATTTCAAACCTTAAGTTATTGGAAATATTCTTAGATTTATAAAATTAAAGGCAACTTTTGAACATCGCTTGAGCTTAGTTTTAATTTATAAGAGTAATATGAAATATTGGATATGCTTCCTAATTATTGTAGTTATTTACAGCAAAACTAATGCACAAGAGTTTAGTACAGAGTTTACTAATAACACTACACTTCATAAAAATAACTATGCTGTTTTGAGCAATACAAATAAACATTGGTTTATATTAACTGAAGTGGATCCTTCCAATAATTTTAGACAAACTATTTCCGCTCTTTCAATCGGTAATAATGGTAACATTCAATTTTCAAATTCTTATGAAACTAGTGATAACAGCATTTCCTTAAACACTCAACAAGCATTAGCTTTACCTAACGGAGATGTTATAGTAGCTGGAACTTATAAACCCAACACTTCGCCCCTCTCATCCCCTTATTTCATGTCTCTAGATTCTAGTGGAAATATCAATTGGGTTAAGCAAATGAACATCTCAAATGCATCTGGAATTTTCTTTTTAAAGCAGTTATCTGACAGTAGTATTTTAGTTAACGCAAGAAATAATGATGGTGCCATACATCAACTACTTTTTAAAGTAGATTTACTTGGTAATTTCTCCGATTTTCATGAGCACAACCTTAGCACGGCAAACGTGAAAGATGTTTTAGTCAACACCAATTCTTTTGATTTACTTTTATTTGATGGAAACCTGATTAACATTGATAATGATTTACAAACCATAAATTGGCAAAGAAAATACGATCACATAATTGGCATAACTATTAATAAAGCGGCCAATGGTGATTATTTATTAGCAACGGCGCAAGTGGCATTTCCAGGACACATGACCGTAACAAGGTTAGATGCATTAGGGGCAATTATTTGGACAAAATATATAGAAACATTTGAACCGATTGCAGGGTTTGAATTTGATATTGTTGGGTTTCATTTTATTTCTGAAAACTCTAACGGAGACATCATTATTTGTGCCGATAGTGAAGGCGGTAGTAATGGCTCTTTATTTATCAAATTGGATGGAAATGGAAATTATATTTCAAACCATAAAAGCACTTCTCTTAGCAATAAAATGACACACCCTACAAACGACAGATTTAGTTACGGTGGTTTTCTAAATTCTGGAACTTTTAATACACAAAATTTTGTTTTTAACAAACTGTTTCTCACAAGTAGATTAGATTGTGATGTTACTTATAATCACACTATTGAAGATATGATACAATCTATTTCAACACCAGATGCGTTTCAACTAAATCCTGTTACGGGAATTTCCTTTTCTGATGTAACTGTCCTTAAAAACGCGTTAACTTTTAATCAACAAAACTATTGTAATAACGTATTATCAAATACAATTAATCGTGTTGAAAATCCAACGATAAGTATATTTCCTAATCCAGTGAGTACTGCATTAACAATAGAATCTAAATCACCAATTGAAAAAATTTCGGTGTATGATTTGCGTGGAAAGTTACTTTTTGAAAAATATAAAACAAAGCAAATCGATGTCAGTCAATTGGAAGTTGGTGTTTACTTTTTAATTATACATAGCTCCAAGGGTCAAATATTAAAAAAGCTTGTAAAAAACTAAAGTAATTTTTCATGGAGAAAACTTTATGAATATCATAACCGTCTTATAGTTAACCATATTAACTGAAAAGGACAGGAAAAATAATTCACTATTTAAAAAAATATTATGAAACATTTTAAAACTATTTTAATATTCTTGGCCACATTCTTGGCTAGTGAAAGCTTTAGTCAATTCGCACCGAGAAACATTGTAGATGCCAATATAGGAGGAGTTTCGGAGATAATTACACCTGACCTCAACAATGATAATTTGCCAGATATTGTTGTTTCTCAAAAGTATAATCCTTACAACAAGGTGAGCTATTATATAAATCAAGGAGCAGGTATATTTGGAAATCAACAGGTGATTGACTCAAATATTTATTACCCTACTGATTTGGCTTCTGCTGATTTTGATGGCAATGGATGGAAGGATATTGTCTCATTCACAACTGAGGCAAGTGGAGATCTATTTATTTATCTAAATAATACAGCTACCATTTCTTCAAGAATAATTATAGATTCAAATCTTAATTATAATGCCAAAGTAAAAACTGACGATATTGATATCGATGGTAATCAAGACATCATTTTGATAACAGATTTGGAGTTAATCGTTTATTATAACGATGGAACCGGAAGTTTTACAAAAAACATAATTCCAAGTGGAATTTTAACCGAATACTATGAACTCTCAATTGCTGATATTGATAATGATGGATTCAAAGATATTGTCATAGGAGGTATAAAAACGATAATCTACAAAAACACGAATGGTGTGATAAGTTATGATTCCTTACGTACAGCCAACATTCCAGAGAATAATACCTTGGTGTTTTTAACGCATTTAAACGATTTTGATGGTGATGGCGACCTCGATCTATTAACAGATAAGTCCGCAGCAAATAACATTCGTTGGTATTCAAATGACGGCAATGGTAATTTTTTATCTCCTTTAACAATTGATTCTAACGCTATGCAATGTAAATCTATTACATCTGCAGATTTTGATAATGATGGAGATTTTGATCTATATACTACTATGCCACAATTGGGCACTGTTGTTTGGTATGAAAATGATGGCGCTGGAAACTTTGGTTCACCAATTCTTATTCACCAAGGAGTAATTGTGTCTACAGTAGAAGTTGCCACTGACGATTTAAATAATGATGGATTACCAGATATAATTTGGTCTAACGAATTGTCGATTCATTTAAACAACTCAAGTAATTTAAGTACTGAAGACTTCACTTTTAAGAAAAAGGTAAAAGTTTATCCCAATCCCACTTCCAAAACGTTAAATATCATAAGTTCAGAAGATGATAGTTCCTTAACTCTAATGAATAATATAGGTCAAGTAGTAATGTCTGAATACTCTTTATCAACTGGCCACAACGTCCTAAGTCTAGACTTAAAACCAGGAATCTATTTTTTAATTATCGAAAAAGATGGACTTTTAGAACGTCAGAAAATTTTAATCGAATAATTGAATTATACCCTGATTTTGTTACTATATCCTTTGACTTGTGTGGTTACTCTTCTTTATTCCCATATATACCTCTCCGAAAATAATTTTAATTTTATCATTATAGTCAAACACTATTTTTTAAAAGTAATACTATGGATAAAGTACTTCAAACAATGATAGACAAATACTTTTCTTACAGGGCAACAAAGTTGAAAATATAAAGTCGAATGATAAACAAGATTTAAAAAACCAAAAGAACAAGATAGCATGCAGAAATTAATTTTTATTACATTTCTCCTTTTATATCAAATAGGATTTACCCAAAACAAGAGCGAAATTGAACTTTCCTTCGAAGAAATTCAAGGGAAGTGGTATATCAATATGTCTAATTTTCCGATGTGGCTCAAAGGAGACAAGGTTAATCCTAGCCTCAATTACACCATTGAAAAAAAAGATGATTCATTTATTTTGTATGATGAAGTGATTTTCGAAAAGAATGGAAAAACAAAATCTATTGTGGGATACGATTATGCCGAGAACTCTGAGAACACCCATTTCATTTGGAGAGGAAAAGGAATTCTAAAAATCCTAAAAAGTGAATGGAAAATTGTTGAAACCGATCCTAAAATGCAATGGATGATTATTTATTTTGAAAAAACACTGTTTACACCCGAAGGTTATGATGTTGTTTCAAGAAATAAGAATTTATCACTTGAGGACAAAGAAAAAATTGAAGAAGAATTAAAAGCTATTGATCCAAACCTAGAACTGAAAAAAATTCATCAAAAATAAATCAAAATAATCATCATAAAAATGCAAAATTCTCAAACTGTAACATTCCTGGAAGATAAATTTGATAGACATCCCAATTGCTATAACGGTTGGAGTGAATCCTACGTTCAATTGATTGTTAAATCAGCCATAAAAGCATTAGATGATGAAGAAAACTCAGATGAAATCACTTTTAGTAACTATAGCCAAAAACGAATGGTTGGAACAAATTCATATTCTGAGATATGTTATATTGAAACGCAAGAAGTAGGTTTTTTCTTTGTAATGAGAAATATGAATGATCAAATAAATGTGGTTTATAGCCGCTGGGATTAGAAATGAGTTATGAAAAATAGAAACAAACTAAAACTTGGATCCAAACTAAAACCTTAAAAACATCCCCTTATTTTCACACCCTTTTTAGCGTCTTATCGCTGTTCAATTGCTAAAATTTTATAATAATAACCACAATTAACTATCACAGTACTTTATCACTTTTTATCAAGTATATTTTTATGTAATTTATTGGGGTACAATAAAAATATAAAAATAAAATGGCAAACAATAAAGATACGAAAGAACGCATTTCCACAATTAATCCAACAAGTGGAAAAGAATTGAATCACTATGAATATATGTCAGATAGTGAAGTGGAAAGTAAAATCAAAAAATGTAATGATGCTTTCAGCGATTGGAAACATGTATCACTTGAAAAGCGAGCTGAAATCATAAAATCTATCGGAAAGGAATTACAGAAAAATAAAAAGGAACTTTCTCAGTTGATGACCGATGAAATGGGAAAACTTTTATCTCAAAGTAAGCAAGAAGTCGAATTATGTTCTGGGATTTGTGAATACACCGCCAAAATTGGTCCTGAACAATTAAAATCAGAAAAAAGAGAACTTGCCACTGGAGGAAAAGGTGTTGTTAGCTACGCTCCTATTGGCGTTGTGTATGGAATTCAACCATGGAATTATCCAACTTATCAAGTTGTTCGCTATGCCATTGCAAGTTTAATGGCTGGAAATGGGGTTTTATTGAAACACGCAAGTAATGTTACTGGTTCTGGGAAAATGCTAGAGAAAATTTTCAGTGATGCTGGTTTGCCAGATGGTTTATTTACTGTTTTAATCATGAATCACGACCAATCGGATCAAGTTTTGGAAAACGATTTGGTGAAAGGAATCACTTTAACAGGAAGCACTGATGCAGGTAAAAATATTGGAGAAAAAGCAGGGGCGCTTGTCAAAAAAACAGTTTTAGAACTTGGAAGTAATGATGCATATATAATTTTAGAAGACGCAGATTTAGAAGTGGCCGTAAAAAAATGTGTTCAAGGAAGAATTTACAACAATGGTGAAACTTGTATTGCAGCCAAACGATTTATAGCTGTCGAGGCAATTTATGACAAATTCAAAGCTGCTTTTGTAAAAGCAATGGAAGACATTAAAATGGGCGATCCGAATGAAGAAAGTACCGATTTAGGACCAATTGCAAGAGAGGATTTAAGAGAAACGCTACATGAACAAGTGCAAGAAAGCGTGAAAAAAGGTGCTGAGATTCTCTGCGGAGGAACTATTCCAGATGGAGAAGGTTTCTACTATCCAGCAACAGTCTTAGGAAATGTTAGCAAAGGTCAACCGGCTTATGATGATGAACTTTTCGGTCCAGTTGCCTCTCTTATAAAAGCAAAAGATACAGAAGACGCGATGAAAATTGCTAACGACAGTCGTTTTGGGCTAGGTGGAGGAATTTTCTCCAAAGACGAAGACAAAGCGATTGAATTGGCAACAGCACATTTTGAAACCGGAATGGTATTCATCAATTCTTTTGGTTTAGCTGATCCAGCAATGCCATTTGGCGGAGTGAAAAATTCAGGATATGGAAGAGAGCAGGGTGGTTTTGGAATTAAAGAATTCGTAAACGTGAAATCTATCCTAATTCGTGACTAAATTATTATTAACTACAATTAAAAAATATCAACATGAAAGATTCAAAAAACACAAAGTTAGATTCAGATGTAAACAAGGAAGACTTAGAAAGTTTAGGTAAAAAAACCGAAAATTTACGAAGTGACGGTGGAGATGATCAAATACTCAAAGACCGTGAACAAGAAGTCGATTTTGAAGGTGCTGATTTAGATGTTCCAGGTCGTACAACAACGGAAAATCGCGATCCAAGTAAGGCGAAAGATGAAGAAAATCAATTGTACAGCCAAGGAGGCGATAGCAATGAAAACCTCAAAAACTAATTGAACATATATTTTTCAAATTAGTGTAATTTACAGAAATCCCTTTTCGTTATAGAAATTATGAAGGAAAGGGATTTTTCTAAAACATTAAAAATGAATCAAATTTTCGTTCTAAATTTATAAACAATAGCACTTACCTCTTGAACAAAATGAAAGTTTACATTACTGCACTTTTACTTGGAATTTCTGGAATAATTCCATTTCATGCCCAAGAAACTTTGCCTAAAAGCTTTCTAAAAACCGGTTACATTGTTTTCGAAGAAATTCACGGTGATTTAAACAATGATGGAATTAATGATTGTGTTCTTATTGTAAAAGGAACAGATTCAAGTAAAGTTGTAATCAATCGTTTTGATGAAGAAGTAGACCGCAACCGAAGAGGAATCGTTATTCTAATCAAAAAGAACCAGCAATTCGAATTGTTTTTAGAAAACTACGACTGCTTTTATTCCGAAAATGAAGATGGTGGAGTCTATTTTCCTCCAGAATTGAGTACCTCGATTATAAACCAAAAATTGTATTTTGACTTTACGCACGGTAGGTATGGATTCTGGAAATACACCTTTAGAATTAAAAACAAAGATTTTGAGCTCATAGGCTATGATGCAAGCAATAATTTCGGCCCCGTAATCAACAAAGAAACAAGTATTAACTACTTAACCAAAAAGAGATTAACCAAAGAAAACATCAATCAAAATTCTGAAGGTGGAGATGAAATTTTCGAGGAAACTTGGAGTAAGGTTGAAATTGAAGAATTAATAAAATTATCAGAAATTGAAGACTTTTATGAGTTGAACATAGCTGAGTGATGGAATTTATCAGCGTTTGAGGGTATACAAAAGTTTATCTTTTAGAATAAAGTATCCTCCTTATAAAAACGAACCAAGCGTCACTCCACCCCATTTTGCTGAAGTTCCAGTTTTAAACTCTTTAGTAATAACACTACCTGAATATTCTAAATAAAACGATTTTGTTTTCAAGACAACTCCATAGTTCAATTGTCCAGTAAATCTTTCAATGTCTCCTGAAGAAATCGTGTAAGGACTATCTTCATTGAATAAACCTCCTTGTAATGTGGCGTCATATCCGATTACATGAATTAAGGGTTGAAAAAACAAATAAAGGTTAAAATTCCTGCTACTTTTTAAAACTGAAAATGCATTATTTAAAATTCCTACAGATGTATTCATCCCTATTGTTGCATTTGTGTAAATTGATCCAATTTTAGCATTTGCTTCCGCTTGAATTGAAAACAAATTTCGAAATCGCATCAACCGTTTTTCGTAAGCTATTTCATAATTCAGAACTAAATCATTTTGAATTTGATTTCCCCAACCTCTTGGTGTTGCGCTATTTGTCACCTTGTGAATTCCGGCCTGAATTTCTTCACCTAAAGCTGCTGGCCCAATCATACCTAGCGAGAAAGATGAAGTGAATCGACTTGCATTTGCAGAAAGAACAGAAATCATAAAACTTTTTAGTGAAAGCGTTGATGCAAAAGGTCGGTCGCCAAACTGAATTTCTGGAACAAAATACCTATCGGGTGTGAAACTGTTGTGTTCAATAGCCATTCCATAACGGACCTCATCGCTTTTAGGGTTGAAAAAAAGGTAATTCACCGGGTTTTTCTTTAAAATTGGCGCTACAAGTTCAAGAATAAATCCTTGGGTGTAATCTTTATCTAAACCATTAAATAAATCATTGTCGTAATGAAAACGCAAGTAATGATCCGAGCCGGTATCGTTAAATGATGAGAGATTATCTATTTTTTGTGCAAAAATTGCAGGTATGGATAAGATTGTAAATAAAATAAGAATGAATAAATGCGTCATATGATATATACGTGAGTTAATTAAAATTGGTTTTAAATTAAATGCTTTTCGGATACTTTCGCCAAACTACTTTTTGAATAAAATTATCATAATTAATTGGTGTCTTTCTTTTTGGCATTATTCATTCATGTCTATTTTTATAAGTATTCATGAGCTTCCTTCGGTCGGTTGCCCCAAATAGAGAGAAAACGAAGTTTTTGACCGCCGAAGGCAGCAGCGAAGCTAACACGAAACAGTAAGAAGCGTTAGTGCCGAAACTGTTAGGATAAAAAAGTCTAGCGCCTGATATTTTTTATTGACTCCACTCCTAGAAGTCGATAATGTCGGTGATCTCCGCCACAAGCTCTGGAGCTTCCGCCATCATTAGCGACTTATAGCGCGCTTCATCTTCAAAAAAACATAAAGCGCGTCCAAAAAAGTGACCGAATCCCTAAAATTTAGTTGTATTAGATTTCATATTGAGGCATTTGAGTTTTTAGTTCTCCTATAAAATTAAACCTCCAATTTACGAAGCAAGCCTGATAATCGTCGTATAAATAATTTGGGGGTAAAGAAGACCATAGGCACTTTAAATTAAAAAAATCCGTGACCATCCCGATTGAAATACGGAACAAGTACCGCGTGCCATTACATCGCAACCAAAAATTCTCAATCAAATCTCTTGGGTTTTCATTTTTGATAAAGCGTACTATTTTCAATAAACCATTAAAATCAGGGCAGAACCACTAAAACCAACTAAGCCGATTTTTCATCCCTCTTTTTGATGTATAAATCTTGTACCAAAATAATGACAATCACCATAATTGGAGTCGCCAATAAAAGTCCCCATCCACCAACTAAAGACCCAATTAATATTTGCGATAATAAAATTAGCGCAGGTGGAATATTTACTAGTTTTTGTTGTACCAGTGGAGTGATGAAATTACTTTCTATCACCTGGATTAATATGTACAAACCAACAATAATAAGGGCAGTTGTTGGACTATCCATTAAGCCAACCAAAACTGCTGGAATCAACGCCATGATTGGACCAAAATTGGGAATAAAACTTAAGAGACCAGCTATAATCGCTAAAACGAGCCACATCGGAACACCAATTATTGCTAAACCAATGGCTGTTAAAACGGTAACAACCAACATGGCAAACAACTTACCTTGTATCCACTTTTTTAAATTATCACCAATTTTGTTCAGCAATTCTTCACCTTCATCTTGACCTCTTTTCGGAATTAATTGAATGATTCCACTTTTATATATCTTCGGTGAAACCGAAAAGAAAATTCCAATGAAAAGAACAATATAAACATCTCCAAATACTCCAAAAGTACTTTTGAAAAATGTTTCAGCCAATTCTTGAATCTTTTTCATAGACTCGGGTGAAGATGCTTTTTCGATTACTTTATCTCCAAACGGGATTTGACTTAAAGTTTCCTTCGCTTTCTCAAAAGTTTTAGGTAAAGTCTCGGTTAACTCCTGCGACTGACTTTGAACTTTGGCTCCAATTAGCAAAGACAATCCAGCCACTAAAATGATTATGCTGAGAAATGAAAAAGTTAAACAAATCCATTCTTTCCATTTGGTTTTTCGATGTAGAAAGTTACTGATTCCCCTGAAGAAAATCGCTACTAAAGCACCAGCCAATATCAATAGGAAAATACTAATGGTTGATTTAATCAATAAAATTAAAACGATAACTAGCGCATAAATGCTCGCTTTTATCCATACCTTCTTTTTAAAACTTAAATCATTAGATATGTTTTCCATAGTTGTACTTTTTTAAAAATCCTGAATCTGAATTGAGATAATTGTAGTTTTGAGCTGCTTTTTACTGAATAAAATAGGTGATTTGACGTAAATTCCTTCAAATTTAAAAGTAACGAAAATTATACAGAGAGCTATAAATACAATCACAAAAAAACGCAAAGAATATATCCTGCTCATTTTTAAGGAGTCTAATTTAAATACTTCATGGGCACTTAACTGGCAGTTCAATAAGTAGTACCTCCTCTCGTTCAACAAGATTCTTTCATGGAATAAAATTCAAACCAACATCTATCTGATAATAAGAATCTTAGGACTCAACTACAAATTCAAATCAAAATAAATCACAAAATAACACAATTAAGTTGTGCGCAATTTAATTGTTCGCTACATTTGTACCGAAATTAAATTTAGAAACGATGTCTGAGAATTTAAAACTAGAAAATCAAGTATGTTTTCCAATATACAATTTAGCGAAAGAGGTGATTGGTCAATACAGACCTATTCTAGCAGAGTTGGACTTAACTTATTCTCAATATCTCGTAATGCTCGTTTTATGGGAAAAAGGTGAACAAAATGTTTCTGAAATAGGTTCTCAGTTAAATTTAGACAGCGGAACTCTAACTCCTCTTCTCAAGCGATTAGAATTAAAAAAGCTCATCGAAAGAAAAAGAAAGGCAAGTGATGAAAGAGTTGTTTCCATCACTTTAACCAAAGAAGGAAAGGAAAAACAAGCATTAGCAGAGTGTATTCCCACTAAAATTGCAGAGGCACTAAATATTTCTACAGAAGATTTAATCGAATTAAAAACATTAGTTGAAAAAATAGTAACACAAATAAATAAAACAAAATGAAAACGATTTATACAATAGGCGCAAAAGCCACAGGTGGAAGAAATGGTCATGTTAAAAGTGAAAATGGAATCCTAGATTTAGAAGTTAGACATCCAAAAGCACTTGGAGGAGCCAACGACGATTATGCAAATCCTGAAATGTTATTTGCCGCAGGTTATTCCGCTTGTTTTGATAGCGCATTAAATCTTGTTATTCAAAAAAGTAAGATTAAAACAGGAACGACAACAGTAACTGCAAAAATAAGTATCGGACAAATTGAAAATGGAGGGTTTGGACTTGCTGCAGAATTAGATGTGAATATTCCAGATGTTACCATCGAAGAAGCCGAAGCTTTAACGGCACAGGCGCACCAGGTTTGTCCTTACTCAAATGCGACAAGAGGAAATATGGAAGTTAAATTGAATACAACAAACAATTAAAAAATAAAATACAATGTCATTATTAGAAAATCTTAACTGGAGACACTCAGTAAAAGCGTTTAACCCAGAAAAGAAAGTTAGCCAAGAGAATATCGAGAAAATTATTGAAGCTGCCAGACTTGCTCCAACATCATCCGGACTTCAACAGTTTAGAGTAATTAATGTCTCTAATCAGGAAACTAAGGAGAAATTAGTTGCTGGAGCTTTAAATCCAGATTCAATGAAGGAATGTTCTAATGTTTTGGTTTTTGCCGCTTGGGATAATTACACAGCAGAAAGAATTGACAAAGTTTATGACTACACAACAGAAGAACGTGATTTACCAAAAGGAAGGTTTGATTCTTATACAGATCAACTTAAAGCACTTTATTTAAATCAACCGGCTGAAGAAAACTTTGCTCATACTTCAAGGCAATCTTACATTGGTTTAGGTCTTTCATTAGCTGAAGCGGCAGAATTAAAAATTGATTCTTGTCCGGCAGAAGGTTTCAACAATAAATTAGTGGATGAAATTCTTGAACTGGAAAAACATGGTTTAAAAAGTGTATCTCTTATGTATGTTGGATATGCGGATGACACAAGAGATTGGATTAAACCAATGAAAAAAGTTAGAATTCCAAGAAATGAATTCGTTATTGATGTAAAATAGTACAAGCTAGATTTAACTAACTTCAACAAGCCGAAATAACAAAGCCCTTTAAATTCTTTAAATGTTCAAACATCCAAAGAATTTAAAGGGCTTTTCAAGTTAGGAAGTACAAGAAACACCATTCATAATTTATAATTACTTAAGTCCTCGTGCTTTTATCATAGGTTCAATTGAAGGTTCTCTCCCACTCCAGTCTTTATACAGAGCTTCATATTCAAGGGTATTTCCAACTGAAAGCACCATATCTCTAAATCGCTGACCATTTTCTCGGGTTAATCCACCATTATTTTCAAACCAAACATAAGCATCGTGGTGCAACATTTCCGTCCATAAATAAGAATAATATCCTGCTCCATACCCTCCACTAAATACGTGCGCGAAATACGTTGAACGATATCTAGGTTTTACGGCATGAACTTTATCTAATCCGTATTTAGCCAAAGCGTCTTTTTCAAATTGATTTGCATCTTTTATTGCAGAATCTGCTGAGATTGTATGCCATACGTAATCTAAATTCGAAGCGGCCAAATTTTCTGTAATTCCATATCCTTGGTTAAATGTTCCTGCTGCTTTAATTTTATCTAACAAGGCTGCAGGAATTACTTCTCCTGTTTCATAATGTTTTGCGTAATTCTTCAAAATATCTGGATGTGTTGCCCAGTTCTCATTGAATTGAGAAGGAAATTCTACAAAATCTCTCGCTACATTTGTTCCTGATAAACTTGGATATTTTTGGTTGGCAAAGAAGCCATGAAGTGCATGTCCAAATTCATGGAACATTGTAACCGCATTGTCAAAACTCAATAATGTCGGTTCTCCTTCTGCTGGTTTTGGATAATTACAAACATTGTAAATCACTGGTTTTGTACCAAACAATTCTGATTGACCAACAAAATTGCTCATCCATGCTCCTCCTCTTTTACTTTCTCTAGAATAGAAATCGGCGTAAAACAATCCTAATTCCGATCCGTCTTCTTCAAATAATTCATACACCAAAACATCTTCATGATATGTTGGAATATCTTCTCGTTTCTTGAATGTAATACCATACAATTTTTCAGCCGAATAGAAAACCCCATTTTCTAAAACAGACATCAATTCAAAATAGGGCTTGATTTCTTCTTCATTCAAATCATATTTCGCTTTTCGTACCATTTCAGCATAGTAATTCCAGTCCCAAGGTTCTAGCTGCCCTTCTTGACCTTTACTGTGCATCATTTCTTCAATCATGTCAGCTTCTTTTTGGGCTTTTTCAATAGCTGCTGGAATCAAACCATCAAAAAATTCACGAACATTTTCTTTATTCTGAATCATTGTTTTCTGTAAACTCCAATCTGCATAAGTATCAAATCCAAGCAACGCCGCTTTTTCAGCACGTTTTCTTGTAATTTCTAACACTAAATCTTTCGTGTCATTTTTTGAACCATCCGTTCTTTTCCACGCGTTTTCAAAAACTTGTTTACGTGTTTCTCTGTTCTCTAATGAAACCAACGTCGGTTGTTGTGTCGTATTTTGAATTGCAATTTTATACTTTCCATCTTCTGTTTTCATGGATTTCAAAGAAGATTCACTTATTCCTTTTAACTTTTCTTTATCCTCAATAATTAAAGCGCCTTCATTTGTTGCAGCTAAAAGTGTTTTACCAAATTCAGCAGAAAGTGATGCCAGTTTAGAATTTATTTCTTTCAATTTCTTTTTGTCTTCACCTTTCAACTCCGCTCCTGCAATTACAAAATCTTTATAGTACTCATCCAGTAGCTTCGCTGACTCGGCATCGAGAGATAAATCCTCTTTTTTATCATGTAAAGTTTTAATTCGTTTGAATAATTCTTCATTCAAATAAATTTCATCATTTAACTCTGAAAATTTTGGAGCTAGGTATTCATTCAAATCCTGCAAAGTATCATTTGTGTGCGCTCCTGTCAACGCATAAAATACATTTGTGGCTCTACTTAATTGTTGTCCACTTTTCTCCAGTGCCACAATCGTATTGTCAAAAGTTGGATGTTCTGATTGATTAATAATTGCGTTGATATTCTCTCTTTTCATACGAATTCCTTCAAAAATAGCGGGTTCAAAATGCTTATTTTTAATCTTAGAAAAATCGGGGGCTAAATAAGGCAATGTACTTGGCTTAATTAACGGATTATCTGCTAAATTTTCTTTCATCGTCTTTTTTGGAGATTCTGTTTCGTCCTTATCGGCACAATTAGTTAAACTTAGTGCCGCTAGAGCAAACATGACTAAACTTGATTTTTTCATTTAATTGAGCATTGAATTAATTATAGATTGGCTTAAAGATAAGAGAAAATATGATGGGGCAAAGAACAATATTACTTCAACAATNGATTGTTTCAACTAAGTAATTACTTCAACAAAGTAACCTGACCTTGCTCCACATGCATTTTACTTGACATAGTTTCTTGAAAGACAATTTTCCAAATGTAAGTTCCAGATTTTACAGTTTCTCCGCTTTTCATTCCGTAAGTTCCATCCCAACCTTTGCTGGCATCAAAAGACTGAAAAATCAACTCTCCCCATCTGTTGTAAATCGTTAACTCATAATTTTGAGGCTCAAATCCTGAGGTAAAAACTGGTTGAAAAGATTGATTATAATTGTTGTTGTCGGGTGTGAATGTATTGGGAATGTAGAAAATTATTTTGTCTAAAACCTCAATGATTTTAATTAATGTATCTGTGCAGTTTTCATTCGTTTTTGCAACTAATTCTATTTGATGCATCCCATATTCAGAAGGAAAAGTGAAAATCGGATTAACATCATTTGAAGATC
>NZ_PVSS01000007.1:0-179955 GCF_003025005.1 Brumimicrobium mesophilum | reverse complement strand
TGTCGGGTGTGAATGTATTGGGAATGTAGAAAATTATTTTGTCTAAAACCTCAATGATTTTAATTAATGTATCTGTGCAGTTTTCATTCGTTTTTGCAACTAATTCTATTTGATGCATCCCATATTCAGAAGGAAAAGTGAAAATCGGATTAACATCATTTGAAGATCCTAAATTTCCAAAGCTCCAATCATAAGAATCAGCATAAGAAGAAGTGTTATAAAATTCTACTTTCGTCACTATGACGCTAAGTTCTTCTGGACTATTATAATAATCAGCAATTGGATTGTGATGAATTGCAAGGTAATTATCNCAATGTAATTATTTTCTGTATGCTCTGAAATACAACCTTCGTTTGAAGTCGCTGTTAAAGTAATATCATAAAACCTTGAATCATCAATTGAACTTTCAAAACACTCTGAAAGAACATTCCCATTGTAAATATTCCCATCAGATAGTGTCCATTCTAAATTAGAAATAGTCGAAGGAGAATTAATAATTGTTGTGGAATTAATTTCAGGACAAATCGGAGAACAACCTTCTAATTCATTCCCCACAAAACTCACTTCAGGTAAAGGATGAACAATTACAGATTTACTTATTTCATTTTTACAGCCATTGTTTGAAGTTACTTTCAGATTGACGTTAAATGTTCCATCATTTGAATATTCATGAATTGGATTCTGCAAATTGCTTGAAGTTCCTTCTCCAAAATCCCATTCCCATTCGAGCAATGAATTATTGGGAACTGTATTTGAAATTGATGATAAATCTGTGAAATCTGTTTCATTCTCCAAACACACATTCGGAGATAAAAAATCAACTTCGGGAATTGGCCAAACCGTTACATCTTTTATCAATGTGTCTCTACAACCCATATTATTTTCAACAATTAATCGAACCGAATATATGCTATCATTTACATAATCGTGCGAAGGATTTTCTACATTGGCTAAATTACCATCATCAAAGTCCCAACTCCAATTATTGATCGAAGCACCTCCATTTTCAAGGCTGAGATTTACAAAATTACTTGGGTCTTCATTACATACTGTATCAACTTCAAAATTCGCAATGGGTTTTGAATGAACAGTAATTGTTTTTGAAATCGAGTCTTCACAAGCGTTACTTCCAACCACTTTTAACTTAACAAAATAATCACCTGTTGCCGTGTAATCAAAGATTGGATTTTGAACATTGGAAGTCGCTCCATTTCCAAAATCCCATTCCCATGAATTAATAAAGTCTCCTCCAGAGGTATCAATTACTGAAGAATCCAAAAAGTCGATTTCTTCACCCAAGCACACATCCAGATATTCAAAATTAGCAACAGGAATTTGAGGGGCATTCACATTGAAATTTTCAATTTCACAATTTCCACCCAAATTATATCGCACTGAATAATTCCCATATCCATAACTATTGTTTGAAACATCAAAAGTTGCATTTGTCTCACCAAGAATTGCAACACCGTCGTAGTACCATTGCCAATCGCCCCCTAAAGAATCAGAAGTTACATTTAAAACCAAATCATCTGTACAGAGATACCCCTGTTCACTAATTTCAAGTGAATTAAAAGAATCTTTGGGAGCGAGAATAAAATTGTCAAATAAAAAATAGGGATCTAAGCACTGTAAAAAATGGTACTCCGGTGGCAATATACAAGGAGAACCTATAATTATCTCATTAATATCAACAGTTGGAGTAATTTCTATCGTAAGAATCTCCCAATTTGGATTAGGTAAATATGTTTTGACTCCTATTATATTCCATGCACTGCTTGCCCATATTGGACACACATCATTTGTTTGCAATGGAAGAGTTCCACAATTGCTCGCGCCATATATAGTGAGATCAATTGCACCATAACTAGTTCCACAGTTAGGCCATGATGGATCAGGAATACTGAGACTAAGTGATGCAACATAAAAAGCAAGTTTATATGTTTCACCTGCAAGCAATGGACTATTTAGACAAACAGCAAGATATTCCTTCCATTGAATTTTAATTCTTGAACCGACAAAAGCAGTTCCGTGTGGAGCCGAAATATTAGCTGCATTGACAACTGGATTAATGAATCCACAATTAAAGTATTCAGAATCACTCCAAGAAGCATCAACCCAATCATCTACTAAATGCATTTGTGAATCATTTGTGGGACATGCACTGTAATCTTCGAAAGATGGATTTGGTATTAAATTCGGAATGTTTTGAGGAAGACCTAGTCCTGCACAATCACACTCTGGATCATTAAGGTCAATTAGTCCATTACCTGTATCATCAATTCCATTATCACAAATCTCTTGCGCATGAGTATAAGTGATACTCAACAGCAAAATGAATAGTAGTGATAATTTCCCCATGTTAAAATATGCAGGTATTTTTTAAATTGGACTTGTTTCATCAAACTTATGAAAAAAACTTTAAAAAGAATAATAATTAGACATTAAGAGAAATAGAAGTTAGTTTTTAAACTATTTCAGATGTTTCAAGCGAACTGAAAAGTTAAGTAATCTCTCTTGAAGTTAAGCTAAATCACCGCACCACCAACTTCTTGCGCTGCAACAACTTACCCTCCTAAAAAAGTTGAACAGAATAAGTTCCTGAAGCAAAATTATGTTGAATAAAATAAATGCTCTTCTTCTGTGGTAGCGGAACTGATTTTAGAAATTTACCCAGCATGTCATAAAACCTCAATTCTCCTCTATCAATGTTTCCTGTCTCAATAGTGATTAAGCCACCTTGATCCACAGGATTAGGATAAAGATTAAAATAGTTATCTCCAATGTTGCCATAGGTGTTTTATTGTTTTACGGCAAGATTAAAACTTAGGGTGTCTGCCACGCCATTGCATCCATGCGCTATGAGCGTAACCGTATAACTTCCATTATTTTCATAAGTATGCAAAACAGAATCTACATGCTCTGTGGTGTGCAGTGAATCTCCATCTCCGAAATAATAGGTATAACGACCTGCATTCATGCTTGTGTTGGTAAAATGCACCTGCCGCCCTTCGTTTTCATAACTCAAGGCTGCACTTGGTGGACTTAAATAACCCAAACAATTGGTGCGCAGTAAATACGCAAACTGATAAGGAACGTTATCGTTGAAACGTTGATAATTTAACACCTCACCTCCCAAAATTAAACCACCATCAGGCATTACTTCTAAATCTGCAATGCGGTAATCTGGATCATTAAGTGAATCTAATTCATAATAATGATAATCTCTGTACCAATTCACCTCTCCATCCGTTGAAAAATTCAAAATCCTAACTGCAACATAGTATCTTTCAAGATATTCAATTACCTCTGAGTATTTATACGCAGCAACAAAAGTGGAATCATCTACTTTACGAAATTTATTTATACTGTTGTAAATACTCACACCTTCATGCCAAAATTTGGATAATTGCATGCGCCACACCGTGTCCATATTTTCGTCTATTCGTTCGAGCATAGGCTTATGCTTAAAGCGATCGCTATTGGGAGGGTCGCCAAATAATTTGGAGTCATAATAATTCAAATAAATTGTATCCTCATCAAAATAAGACCCCTTAATTGCATAGCAATATTGCCCGTCTTGAAACTGCTTTTCTGAAATGGTGTTTCCATCTGCGTCAATCCGTAAAAACTTTTGTACCGCCCAATTCATTTCCCCTAACGAGGGCGCAAAATGCTTAACATCCATATAATGCAGCATAAAAGTTCCGTCCTTCATGTCTATAAGGTTTCTTGCTCCACTTTTTATCTTCTCTGGATTTATATCATTGTAAATTTCTTTTGTCCATCGAATCGTCCCATCAAAATCAATCCGCAACAACAGCGTTCCTGTGACATTAAAAGTTGGACTAGATTCTTTTGAATTTGTATAATTTAAGTTCAACAAATAACTTGAATCTGATAAATGAAGTAACTTTGAATGATCAGAAAAAATCAAACTATCTTCTGTCCAGAAATCGCTATACACCGTATCTAAATAGATTTGTCCATTGAGGTCGTACTCAATGAGGCGAAAACTGTTTGCAAAATTGGAAAGATCTTTATAGCAATTCACTAAATTTCCTCGAAAATTTGTATCTAGTTCCACAAAACTGTACATACTGCGTTGCAAGTGCCCCACATCATAATATTCCAAAATGTTTTCATAATCGCCCTGCGCATTCACTTTACCAAAACGGAAGTTGATGCGGTAAGGATTTCCACCTCAAGATCCCAAAGTGAGGTAAGGAACCGAATCTTGTAGGTAAATGTCACTGATTAATGAAAAGGTGTCTATTTCATGGTGGTCATACACCTTTTGAAAGCCGTTTTGGGCCTTACTTTGAAATGCACCAAGCAATACAAAAGAAAAAAATAATATTTTGATGAAAATATTCAATATAGTTTGTTTTTTAGAGTTTACATTATCTAAAAATAGCGTTTTATTTATAAAAAGGGAAAATTAAAACCTTTTCCTTTAAACCAACAACAATCTATTACTGATATTATTCTCCCCTATTTCAAAATTCATTACCTTCGTCCTGTACTAAACTTGGATTACTTTCATGATTAAATTACTGCCAATTCTTCTCTTAATTTCAATCTTAACTGCTTGCCAATCACCAGAAAAAGTGAAAGACTTTGAAACTTACACCTACCTGCAAGTTTGTTTCGAAGATTATTACCTCAATTATGATGTTGAAATAACTCCGCTTTTAAATGAATTTGAGCTTTTACTATTAAGGGAAGGTCATATTTCTGATACAACTGGTGCTGCTTATAAAGTACTATTTGATAGTTTGGCAGTCAATGATTATTTCAAACCTCCATTAAAGAAAGAAGATTTTAACAATACGGCACTTTATAAAAATCCTTCGAATATAATTGGATGTGCTGAATCTCTATTCGCTATAGATTCTCTTCAAATTACGAAAACAAATTATTTCAATGTCGCGAGAAAAATAAATGCTGAAATTGAAAAGGAAGAAGATATTTCAATTCACTATTTCTTTGACTTGTACAAACATGAACTAACTGATGAAGAGATTCGAGCGCCATATATTAAGCAGTCTGTTTTAATTTTACTTTACCGCTGGTATTTTAAGAGCAAGTATGATAGGGATATTAGTTTATAGATGTTAGACTCAATACTACCAACTCAACCTGTGCCGATTTTTATCGGTAAACTCTATACTGTAATTATTATATTTGATTTTAAATACCTTTTTCTAAAGAATTCTGTTGAACATTCGATAATAAAGTTGGTATAAAATGTATCTTTAACAAAAATTATTCAATTATGAGACTCGCTCAAATAGCTAGAAAATTAAAAGTAAAAACTTCTGAAGTTGTTGCTTTTGTTGATCAAAAATTTGAAGATCAAATCGTTCATGCTCCTAACACTAAAATTCCTGATGCTTATGTAAATGACATCATAGAAAATTTTAGTGTGAAGGAAGAATTGAAAACTGAAGAAGAAACTCACGCTAAAACCACTTCATACACAGCTCAGAACACTGAAATTCAATCAGAAAAGTCGGAAAGAATTCAAACTAAAGAATTCACTGAAGGGTCTGAACTTGAGGACACAAATGAAGAAATTAAAGATGATGAGAATTTAAAGGAACCTGAAAAATCATTGGAAACAGAAACTTCCAACGTTAATGAAGAAACTCCAGAACTGAATATTGAGGATGGCGTAATCAAAATTCCAAAAGTTGAAGTTCGAGGATTAAAAGTTGTTGGTAAAATTGATTTACCTGGTAAAAAAACTGAAGAATCAAAAACTGAGGAGGACACTGAAGCTAAAGACTCAGTTCTGCCGGAATCAGAAAACACTGAAGTTGAGCATGATTCTTCACAGGAAAAGAAGGTCGAAGAGGTTGATAAAGCAGAGTCTACTGAAGAGAAAACGGCAATAGAAACTCCTGTCAAAGAAGAAAAACCAGTTGAACAAGAAAAAAAGCCGGTTAAGAAAAAGGTAAAAAAACCACAAGGAAATAAAAACAGAAAGTCTCTTACTTATGAAGAAGAACGTAACTTAGCTCAAAAAGAGTACCGTGACGAACTGAAAAAACAGAAGGAAAAAGAGAAAGAAAAAAAGAAAGCCAATTACCAACGAATGATGGAAGAACGTGCATCTAAAAAAGCACCGAAGAAATCAAAAACGAAACCAACTGCTAAAGGAACTGCTAAATCTGAACCGAAAAAAACTGTTCAGAAAAAAGAAGCTCCTACCACACTTTGGGGAAAGTTTATTTATTGGCTTAACAACTAAATATGTTTACAAAAGAAGAACAAAAAACAGTAAACGCAGCATTTTGGACAAGATTCAAAGAACAAGCTGGAGTAAATAAAGGTGCAAACGGGAAAAAAGTGAACTGGGTAAACTACCCTACTCATCTCAAACAATTATACGTTAGATTACACACTGACACCGAAATCGCTAGATTTTCCATCGACGTGCAAGCAAAAGACGATGGAGTTCGTGCAATAATTTGGGAACAAATGACGGAACTCAAAAAAGTGATGGAGGAAGAAATGAATTCATCAGGACTTTGGGAGGAAACAGCATACAATAGCGCAGGTCAAACCATCTCTAGAATTTCTTGGACTTTGGAAGATGTAAACATGTATGTAAAAGAAGATCAAGATAAGATATTTGGCTTTTTCATCCCATTACTTGTTGGCTTTGATCGATTCTATACTACCTACGACGAAGTTTTGATAGGACTTGTTAGATAGACAATTACGAATGGAATAATTAAGAATTAAGAATTTTATAAAAATTGTAAGCTATCGCGAGGCTCCATCTCGTGGTCATACAATATTTTTTAGTCTACAATTAATTATAAATTTGACAATTCCTATTCCTATAATTATCGGCACGAAATTGAATTTTCTCTTCAAATAATCTTCAAAAGAGATTCCTCGGCATTTTAATTCTTTGGTAAGAATTAAAATACCGAGGAATGACAGCCTGTACGGTAGATTTTCGGCAAAAATGTTCATCAAGCCGAGCTTGAAGAACATTTTTGCCGACTTGAAAAACTAACTACTAGTCATCCCGACAGAGCAGAGCGACGAGGGATCTCTTTTTTTAATTGGACTTGTTAGGTAGTTACCAGTGACTAAAAAAAAATTGTAAGCTGCCGCGAGATTCCATCTAGTGGTCATACAATATTTTTTTAGTCTACATTTAATTCCAAATTTGACAATTCCTATTAATATAATTATAGGCACGAAATTGAATTTTCTCATCAAAAATTCAGCTAAATCAGCTAATTCGATTATTTTTAACGCACAATAATTTCAAATTATGGCGATTTCAAAAAAAGAACTAGATTTTAATAAAAACGAAGATGCAATGCGTCTCAAAATTTCACAACTAGAACGTGAGCTGGCAAAGGTTTACGAAGGTGGTGGAAAAAAAAGAATAGAGAAACACCACAGTAAAGGAAAATTAACTGCACGCGAACGAATTGATTTATTGCTTGACAAAGATTCATACAGTTTTGAAGTTGCAGCGTTTGCTGGAAAAGGAATGTACGAAGAACATGGCGGTTGTCCTGCTGGTGGAGTGGTAATAAAAATTGGTTATGTTTCTGGAAAACAATGTATCGTTGTAGCCAATGATGCAACAGTAAAAGCTGGTGCTTGGTTTCCAATTACAGGAAAGAAAAATTTGAGAGCGCAAGAAATTGCAATGGAAAACAATCTTCCAATTATTTATTTAGTTGATTCTGCCGGGGTTTACCTTCCAATGCAAGACGAAATTTTCCCAGATAAAGAACATTTTGGACGTATTTTTAGAAATAACGCCGTGATGAGCTCAATGGGAATTACACAAATCGCTGCCGTTATGGGAAGTTGTGTTGCTGGTGGAGCTTATTTACCAATCATGTCTGACGAAAGTTTGATAGTGAACAAAACAGGTACTATTTTCTTGGCAGGATCTTATTTAGTAAAAGCCGCGATTGGAGAATCAATAGACAATGAAACATTAGGTGGGGCAACAACACACACTGAAATTTCTGGAGTATGCGACTATAAATCAGAAAATGACGAAGAATGTTTAGAAACTATTCGTGAATTGATGAGTCAAATTGGAGCGCCACAATCTGCAGGTTTTGATAAAAAAGAGGCTGTAACACCGAAACGAGATCCAAAAGAAATTTATGGAATCATACCAAAGGAAAGAACAAAACCTTATGACGTTCGTGATGTTATCGAATGCATGGTCGATGATTCGAAATATACAGAATACAAAAAAGATTATGGACAGTCTATCGTTACGGCTTATGCCAGAATCGATGGTTGGAGTGTTGGAATTGTAGCCAACCAACGTTTGTTGGTTAAAAATGGAAAAGGTGAAATGCAATTCGGTGGAGTTATTTACTCAGATTCTGCTGATAAAGCAGCGCGTTTCATTATGAACTGTAATCAAAAGAACATTCCTTTGGTTTTTCTACAAGACGTTTCTGGATTCATGGTAGGATCTAAAAGTGAACATGGTGGAATCATTAAGGATGGTGCAAAAATGGTGAGTGCAATGGCTAATTCTGTTGTACCTAAATTTACTGTCGTAATGGGAAATTCCTACGGTGCTGGAAACTACGCAATGTGTGGGAAAGCTTACGATCCAAGATTGATGTTGGCTTGGCCTACGGCAGAACTCGCTGTAATGAGTGGAGCTTCAGCAGCCAAAACTTTGATGCAAATTGAAATGGCTTCTTTGAAATCTAGAGGTGAAGAAATTACTGCCGAGAAGGAAAAAGAAATGTATGATGCGATTAAAAATCGTTACGACGAACAAATTAGTCCGTATTATGCAGCTTCAAGAATTTGGGTTGATGCTATAATTGATCCGGCGGAAACAAGAAATATTATTGCTCTAGGAATAGAAGCCGCAAATTTAAAACCAGCTGAAAAGCCTTATAATGTAGGTAATATTCAAACTTAAAATTGAATCCATATGCTAAACTGGCAATTTAAACATTTCAATGACCTTTCTTTAAATGAATTTCACGACATTATTGCTTTAAGAATCAAAGTATTTGTGGTGGAACAGAATTGTCCTTACCTAGAACTGGATGGCAAAGACAAAAAATCTTACCATTTAATTTGTAGAAATGGAAAAGGAGAATTAGTTGGAACAATGCGCATTTTACCCCAAGGCGTTGCTTACAATGATGTTGGATTTGGAAGAGTTGTTTTGGACGAATCAGCCAGAGGTGAGAAAGAAGGACATCAAATGATAGAAGAGGCAATGGCTTTTTGTAAAGCTGAATTTGGTGATGTTCCTATTTGTCTTTCTGGTCAAAAACACTTAGAAGGTTTCTACAATAAACACAATTTCTATTCAACTGGAAAAGAGTATTTAGAAGACGGAATTCCGCATGTTGAAATGAGTACAAACAAAAATGAAAATAAATAAAATGAAAATAATAAAATCGACATTAATATTGGCTGCAGGTGTTTCCATTTTGGCTTCATGTGGTAGTTCTAAAAATGATTCTTCAAAAGTTTCTTCATCAGGAAAACTTTACACCGTAAACGTTGACTACATGGATAAATCTACTTCACCGCAAGATGATTTTTTCCAATATGCTAATGGTTCTTGGATTAAGGATAACCCTGTTCCGGCTTCAGAGTCTCGCTGGGGAAGTTTTAATGAATTAGATCAACGAAACAAAGAGAAACTGACGATTATTCTTGACCAAGCTTTAGCAGCAGATGCAGGTAAAGGAACGGATTTACAAATCATTGGAGATTATTACGCTGCAATGAAAAACATGAAGGTTCGAAATGAAGTAAGTAAGAAAAAAATAGAACTGATTAAAGATGAACTTTCTCAAATCAAGGATATTTCTGATTTACCTGATGCAACTCAAAAGATGAACATTAAGGGTATTCAAGCGTTTTCTGGACTTTATGTAGGTCAAGATTTAAAGAATGTCGATAAAAATGTACTTTATCTTTCACAAGGTGGTCTAGGACTACCGAATAGAGATTATTATTTTGACAAATCAAAAGAAGAAATCCGTGAGGCATATTTGAACTACATGATTTATGCTTTCGAAGAATTTGGATTCGAAAACCCTCAGATTCAAGCTGAAGCTGTTTACAAATTTGAAAATAGAATGGCAGAGTCAATGATGAAGCCTGCAGAATTAAGAATTCCAGAAAATGTTTACAATCCAATGGCAATTGACGAAGTCAACCAACTTGTCAACTTCCTAGATATAAACGATATAGTATCAAAATTTATTGGAGAATTAGCAATTGAAAATGTAATTGTTGGACAACCAGATCATTTGAACAAAACGGTTGATATTATTGAAAATACTGATTTCGCTGTTATAAAAAGTTATTTAGCTTGGAAATATATCAATCATTATGCGCCATATATGAATGATAAATTAGTAAAGCTAAATTTTGATTTCTATGGTACTTGGCTTTCTGGAATTAAAGAAATGAAGCCAATGAATGAAAGAGCGATTGAGGAAATGACTAACAAAGCAGTAAAAACTGCGTTGGCCAAAGAATTTGTAGCTCGTCACTTCTCAGAAGCAGCTAAAGAAAAAGTAAATTCAATGGTAGATAATTTACTAACTGTCTATGAAAGTAGAATCAATTCTTTGGACTGGATGACCAACGAAACTAAAGTTGAAGCCTTGAAAAAATTAAATGCAATTGGTCGTAAATTAGGATATCCTGACACATGGAAAAACCTTGACAATTTAGAAATAAAATCAGATGATTACCTAGCAAACATTGATGCTTGCAACAAGTTCTCTTATGAAGAAAACATGTCAAAATTAGGTAAACCAGTGGATAAAAATGAATGGGGAATGCCAGCTCACATGGTTAATGCATATTACCACCCGTTATTGAACGAAATTGCTTTTCCAGCAGGAATTATGCAAGCACCTTTCTTTGATGTAAACGCTGAAGATGCTGTTAATTATGGTGGAATTGGAATGGTAATCGGACACGAATTTACACATGGATTTGATGATATGGGAAGTAAATTCGCAGCTGATGGATCATTTACTAACTGGTGGTCGGATGTAGACAGGGAAAACTTCGAACAAAGAACTGACCGCTTAGGGAGAACTTTTTCAGGCTTCTGCCCTATCGAAGGGCACTGTGTAAATCCTGATTTAACAATGGGAGAAAACATAGCAGATTTAGGAGGAATCACAATGGCATATTATGCTTATGCAATGACCGATGAATTCAAAAAAGGTGATAAAAGAGACGGCTTTACTCCTGCTCAACGTTTTTATCTTGCATATGCACAATTGTGGAAAATCAATTATACAGATGCTGAATTAAAAAAACGATTGGCAACTGATCCGCATAGTCCAGGTAAATACCGCGTAAACGGGCCATTGATGAACTCACCAGAATTCTTTGAAGCATTCGATGTGAAAGAAGGTGATAAAATGAGAAAAAACGAGAAAGAAATTTCTAAAATTTGGTAATCGATTAGCAGACCAATGAAAGAAATAATAGTTATTGCTGGGCCCACAGCAAGCGGAAAAACTTCGCTTGCTGTGGCATTGGCTAAGCGATTAAAATGCTCGGTAATATCTGCAGATAGTCGCCAATTTTATAAGGAACTGGCAATAGGTACTGCAAAACCAACTCCCGAAGAAATGGAGGATGTTCCGCATTACTTCATCGATTCACATTCAATTGAACATCCTTTATCTGCTGGTCAATTTGAAAAACAAGCGCTTGAAAAAGTAGAAGAACTTTTTAAAACTGAAGACTATATTATCGTGGTTGGTGGCTCGGGAATGTTCATCAATGCATTAATTTATGGAACAGATCAACTGCCTCATGACCCAAAAGTGAGAGATTTCTGGAACCAAGAATTAGAAAACAAGGGAATAGAATTTCTTCAAGAAAAATTAAAAGCAATTGACTTACCTTATTATAATGAGGCAGATATTAAAAATCCAGTTCGGCTGATTAGGGCACTAGAAATTCAACAAATTACGGGCGAACCATTTTCAAAATTACGCCAACAAGACATCAAAAAACCACGATATTCCACCCACTATTTTGTAATCAATCACCCCAGAGAAAAATTGTATGACCGCATCAACAAACGTGTTGAAATCATGATTGAAAATGGCTTAGTACAAGAGGTGAAACTCAATCAAAAGTACAGTAATTTACAACCATTAAACACTGTTGGATATAAGGAAGTTTTTGAATATTTGAATGGTGAAATTTCGATGGAAAGAGCGATAGAGCTTATTCAACAGAATACCAGAAGATATGCTAAACGTCAACTCACATGGTTTAGAAAAATCGATAACGCTCACTGGATTACACCAACTACAACAGATGAAATGCTTAAAACCATTCTTTCAACAGTTGAATAAATTTTCTTACCCCTTCCCGTTATTTATTTGAAATAATCTTCTTATTTCTTTATATTTGGTTAAAATTCGAATTTATGAAATATCTAGCACTTATTTTTCTACTTGCATTATTCTCCTTTACTTCATGTAAAAAGAAAGAGCTCGAATTTAAGTTTACTGGAAATATTAAATCATTAAACAATAACTCAAACCTTGCCAATGCAGATGTGAAAATCTACGTAAATACAGCAGGAAGTGCGAATCAAGTACTAGAAGCTACTACGACAAGCGATAATTCTGGTAATTATGAGGTTTCAATTGAACGCTCAAAATATGAAACTGTCACCATTAAAGTAAGTAAATCGAATTATTTCAATGTTGAGGAAGCCTATTCTATCGATGATCTCACAACATCAGACCCTAACGAAATCGATTATAGCTTAAGTCCAAAATCCTGGACAAAATTCATTTTAAAAAACGTACCTGCCGGAAATTCAGGAGATGTACTCAAAATTCAAAAAGTATCGGGAAAAACTAACTGCGATGATTGCTGTCCAAACGAAACAAAATTTTATTACGGTGTGATTGACGAAGTTGTTTATTGTCCGAACGATGGTGATACTTATATGAAATTTTTCTGGTTCGTAGAAGGAACAACAACAATGAATGGCGTTGATAGTATTTACAATACACCTTTCGATACAATAAGCTATACCATTGAATATTAAAAAAGCTGTTTCCCCTTCAAAAAGGAAGTTAAAATTAGGACTTCAAACCGATTAACAATCCATTAGAATCCTGATTAACAACATAAAATTGTTGAAAACAATCAATTTTTCTCTTGCGTCTTTTTGTCATTCAAATAAATAAAGTATATCTTTGCACTCCAATTGTAAAGAATAATTGGGAATTGCCAATCTTAAACACGGCAATTTAATATAAACATCTTTCAGGTTATTAAGATTACTTGGAATACAATTAAAAGGTGCCAACATGGCTGAAAACAAAATTATTGAACAGGGAAATCCTGAGTTTGACTGGGACGCGTTAGCTAACGAAGGTTACAGTACAGCACAACACGCAGAATACGTTGATACGTATGAAGCAACATTAACTTCTATCACAGAGAAAGAAGTAATTCTAGGAACTGTGGTTGCAATTACAGACCGTGAGGTTGTTGTAAACATTGGTTACAAATCAGAAGGAGTTATTGCAATTAACGAATTTCGTTACAAAACAGATCTTGCTGTTGGGGATGAAGTTGTAGTATTTGTTGAATCACAAGAAGACCGTAATGGTCAATTGGTTGTTTCTCACAAAACTGCACGTATGCACCACGCATGGGATCGTGTTAACGAAGTGTTGAAAACTGGTGAAGTTATCACTGGTCACGTTAAATGTAGAACTAAAGGTGGTCTTATCGTTGATGTATTTGGAATTGAGGCATTCTTGCCAGGTTCTCAAATTGACGTTAAACCTATCCGCGACTACGATATGTACGTTGGAAAAGACATGGAATTCCGTGTGGTTAAAATCAACCAAGAATTTAGAAACGTTGTTGTTTCTCACAAAGCGCTTATCGAAGCAGAGCTTGAAGAGCAGAAAAAACAAATTATCTCTGGTCTTGAAAAAGGACAGGTTCTTGAAGGTACAGTTAAAAACATTACTTCTTACGGTGTATTCATCGATTTAGGTGGTGTTGATGGTCTTGTTCACATTACAGATCTTTCTTGGGGACGTGTTAACCACCCAGAAGAGATTGTTGAATTAGATCAAAAATTAAACGTTGTAATCCTTGACTTCGATGACGATAAGAAACGTATCGCTCTTGGATTGAAACAACTTCAAGCACATCCTTGGGATGCATTGGATGAAGGTATGAACGTAGGTGATAAAGTAAAAGGTAAAGTAGTTGTACTTGCTGATTACGGAGCTTTCGTTGAAATCGCACCAGGTGTTGAAGGATTAATTCACGTTTCTGAAATGAGCTGGTCACAGCACTTAAGAACAGCACAAGATTTCCTTAAAGTAGGAGATGAAGTTGAAGCTGTTGTTTTAACATTAGATCGTGAAGAGCGCAAAATGTCTCTAGGTATCAAACAATTGATGCCAGATCCATGGGAGCAAATTGAAAACCGTTACCCAGTTCAATCTAAGCACAATGCTAAGGTTCGTAACTTTACTAACTTCGGTGTATTCGTTGAATTAGAAGAAGGTGTTGACGGATTAATTCATATCTCTGACCTTTCTTGGCAAAAGAAAATCAAACATCCATCTGAATTCTGCAAAGTAGGAGAAGAAATGGAAGTTGTTGTTCTTGAAATTGACCAAGAAAACAGACGTATCTCTTTAGGTCACAAACAACTTGAAGAAAACCCATGGGATGTATTTGAAACTATCTTCGGAGAAGGTTCAGAGCACCAAGGAACAATCGTTGAACAAAAAGATAAATCAGGAATCGTATCATTACCATATGGTGTAGAAGGAATTTGTCCTGCTAAGCACATGCGTAAAGAAGATGGTTCTAACGCGAAAGTAGAGGAAACTCTTGATTTCAAAGTTATCGAGTTCAACAAGGATGCGAAGAAAATCGTTGTTTCTCACTTGAGAACATTTGAAGAAGGTGAAGACAAGCCAACTACTAAAAAATCTAGTGGTAAATCATCAGGTGGTGGTTCTTCAAAAGCAGTTAGCGATAACAACAAGAATACTGAAAAATCTACTTTAGGTGATTTGGACGCTCTTGCAGCTTTAAAAGAAAAAATGGAAGGAAAGTAATTTTCTAACATCATAAATTGAAAAGTCCCGATTCGAAAGAGTCGGGACTTTTTTTTGAACTACTTTTAAAAACAATTTAGTTTTTAGAATGTTATTTTTACCTTATACAAATAATAATTTCAAAAAAAGATGAATATGGACACAATTTTAGCTGTAATCGCATTAATCACTGGTGGTTTTATGACTTATGGATTAATAAAAAATAGAACTAACTCACTCCCATATATTGCTGTTTTCATTTTATCTTTATTAACTATCATTTATTCTAGAGACCTTATCCTAAGCGACGAGAACTCAAACCACCTTCTCGCCTATCTCCTGATTTCCGTATTAGGAATCAATTTTGCAATTGGTGAGTTCACAAAAAATAGTACTAAGAAATTATTCATTTTAGCTCCTACTGTATTAAGTGGTATTTTCTTTATGTATCCGCAAGTTGCTGAACATTCATTTTTAGGACAGAAAATTGACGATATCATTATTGTTTTTGCAATAGCATTATTAAGTTCGGTTGCTCCCTTAATAATTTTTATTTTCGATAAAATAGTTACTATTGGAATAACTAAGATTACAACAATAAAATGGGAGGCAGAAGACAAACATTTATTTCATAACGCCCTAACGTTAGCTTACGTAGGCGTAATTGCTGTTATTGGTAGTTTTCTACTTGGAAAAATCAGTTTCCTTATCGCTGCAACATTTCTAATTTCGTCCGCTTTTGTTACACGCAATAAATATGGAATCAAAAATAGTACACTTCTGTCCTCAGGAGCGGCTTTACTTTTAATTTCAAGTGCATATATAGTTTTAGAAAAATCAGGATTTGAAACGCTTGATTTAAAAAATGGAGAAGTAATTGAAGGATTGTTTATGGCAGGGTTTTTAGCTGTAATTTACTCCCTTTTTATTAAACTTGGACAACATACCAAAGGAACTTGGACATTTTTACCTGTACTTAAAAGTGTGCTTGCTCCTATTATCATTCTATTTTTAATGGGATTTGCCTATACGCAATTAGAAAGATTAGGAGGTGTACTCACGCTGACGAGTTATTTAATCGCTCTTGGGTTGATCACAATGATTTACAGTACACTCAAAAGTAATGCTAACCTCATCGGTTTACATTTAATTTCTCTTGGCTCAGTACTTTTATTTTCTCCTTACCTTCAACCGGTGCAACAAAGTTCAGGAATAGACTTAGGTGCATTAGGAATTGAATTAACAGAGGGCAAAGAAAATAAAACTTCCGACAATAATAACAATTTGAGTTACCACGAAAAACTAGATGAACCTGCAGGAAAGGAACTTAATAATTCTGTAGGGACTTGGACAATAGATCCTACTTCCTCTAAAGTATTCTTTGAATTAGGTCCTGTAGATGGAAGAACAAAAGGAGAATTCACAAATATCGAAGGAGAATTTAAAATCGGAGAGGAACTTAAAAACACGAGTATTGCTGTTACTCTGCCGGTAGAACACATTTCTACTTACAATTCCATGCGTGATGAATCATTAATGGATATAGAGTATTTTCATCAAGAAAAATTTCCAGAAATTTCATACCAAGCTGATCAATTTACAAAAGAAGAGGACGCTTATATCCTTGAAGGTACATTCAACATGTTGGGCTACTCTAATCCACTTTCTTTAACATTAAAACTTGTGGGTGTCGGTGAAAAAGATGGAAAAGAAATCATGGTACTTTGGGGTAAAGCTTCTGTAAATAGAACAGAATATGGAATGCCGTCTTCTGCCAAAGTTGGAGATGTAGTTGATTTTCATTTCGAAGTTCAATTAACCAAATAGATTTTTGTCTTAGGGGCGCTTTGCTGTAGGGGCGTTTGGCAAAACGCCCCTACAGCTTGTTAATTAAAAATTCCTTAATTTTAACCCTGTGAAAAATCTCCTCTTAATCAGTTTTATTGCTTTGGCCTTTTTTGGTCGTACGCAATCATTTTTTGAGAACGATACCACTTTAAACAGGAATAGAACCGCATGGACAAGTGGAGCAATTGCAGCGGGATGGACAGGTAGTATTATCGCACTAAAAAACGTTTGGTACAAAGACTCATGGACAAATGAATTTCATTTATTTGACGATTCTCGGCAATGGTTAGGCATGGACAAGACGGGACATATTTACACGGGAAATCTCATCACTAAAAATATTTCATCATTTTATCGTTGGTCCGGAGTAAACAGAAAAAAGAGCTTATTAATTGGTTCTTCTGTTGCTTTCGGATATATGACCTCCCTAGAATTATTGGATGGATATTCAGAAAAGTGGGGATTTTCTTGGAGTGATATAGCTGCTAATTCTTTAGGAATTGCTTGGTATACTTGGCAAGAATTACTTTGGGAAGAACAGCGCATAAAATTAAAATTCAGTGCACACCTCACACCTTATGCGCAATACCGGCCAAATACATTAGGAGCAACAACTACCGAAAGGCTCTTGAAAGACTATAATGGTCAAACCTATTGGCTTTCCATTTCTCCTGCTCAATTTCTAAATAAATCAACCGCTTTTCCAAAATGGTTAAGTTTTAGTTTTGGTTACAGTATTGATGAAAAGTTACATGGAGATCATAACACTTACACAGTTCATACAGGAAAACCTGGACTACAAACTTTTAATGCTAAAAGTCAATACTTATTTTCATTGGATATTGATTTTGAAGGCTTCAATCCAAAAAGAGATTGGGTAAGGACTTTATTTAAGGTGATAAACCATGTGAAGGTACCGTTTCCTGTAATCATGTTCAGTGATGGAAAACTGGCAGTTAGTCCATTTTATTTTTAGTTTAACCGCAAAGCCCACAGCCTTTTTCGCAAAGCTCTGTGCACTTAGCGGTTAATATCATGTATTATATGTTACTCTTCGTATTTTTTCAATAAAACAGCTGCAATATGTCCACCAAAACCGAAAGTATTACTCAATGCGTAATCTACTTTGGCAGAAACACCTTTACCCACAGGGAAGTCATAACTGTCTTTACATTCTTCTTCGAAATCTTCAACGTTAATTGTTGGAGGAACCATTTGGTGCTTGATTGATTGCGCACAAAGAATTGTTTCAATTGCTCCTGCAGCTCCCAATAAATGTCCTGTCATAGATTTAGTTCCACTAACTAATAATGATTTTCTTTTAGCAAAAACCGCATCTAACGCTTTTATTTCGCTCACATCACCATTAGGAGTTGAGGTGGCATGCATATTTACGTAATCAACCTGGTCTGGAGTAACTTCTGCTTCTTCAAGGGCCAAGTTCATTCCTTTAATTGCACCTAAACCTTCAGGATGTGTTCCTGTTAAATGATAGGCATCAGCAGCCATTCCACCACCAACTACTTCAGCAATAATATTTGCTCCACGTTTTTTTGCATGCTCTAATTCTTCAACAATTAACGCTCCAGCACCTTCTCCCATCACAAAACCATCTCGGTTTTTATCAAAAGGGCGTGATGCAGTTGCATAGTCATCATTCTTCGTTGATAAAGCCTTTAAAGAACCAAACCCTCCAATAGTTGCAGCTCCAATTGGTGATTCAGAACCTCCAGCTACAATCATGTCAGCCTTATTCCAACGCACATAATTAAATGCTTCAATAATTGCAGTTGTGGATGTAGCACATGCTGAAACCGGAGCGAAATTTATTCCTCTCAAACCATATTTCATAGAAATAACTCCTGCTGCAATATCAACTAAAATTCTAGGAATAAAGTAAGGATTAAAACGTGGTGTTCCATCTCCATCATGAAATTCTTTTATGTGATTTTCGAAAGTTTGAATCCCTCCATTTCCAGATCCCCAAATAACTCCTATTCTATCTAAATCTAAATTTTCGAAATCAACATCTGCTTGTTTAACTGCTTCGTCTACAGCAACCAAAGCGTATTGTGTAAACATGTCATATTTTTTGCGTTCTTTTCTATCTAAATGATCTTCCGCATTGAAGTCTTTTAATTCACATGCAAATTGAGTTTTAAATTTAGAAGCATCAAAAGTTTTAATTGGTCCTGCCCCACTAACTCCGTCTAGTGCATTTTTCCAAAAGGAATCAACTGAATTCCCGATTGGAGTTAAGGCACCCATTCCCGTGATAACGACTCTACGCATAATTTTTTTGTTTTAAATTGCGGGGTAAATATAACAAAATAAATAGATGAGCCCATTTGACGAATTATAAGCGCTTTATTTCGCTATACTTTAATACTTTTTTTGGGGCTTCCCAGACATTTTATCTTCGTAAACTACGATCAATGTCTAGGTCGGGTCATCCACTGTATCTTTTTTTACAAAAAAGGATGCCGTTTCTCCCCCTAAGCCGAAAATACGGAGCTGTTTAAATGAACATATATCTCATATTTTACCTAGAGAACAATCTATAGAAGCAATCTTAAGAACTCAACAGAATAAAGTAAGTTTGCCGAACTGAAGTTAAATAAGTGGTCGAAACCCTTTTTGGATGACTCGCAGTTTCAATTTTTAAGAGATAATCCAATTATTTTTTTTCGGGACCTCACTAATTGGTTTTAGGCAAAACACTAACTATTAGAAAACAAAAATCCCCCGCCTTTTTGAATAGAACGAGGGACAATATTATTAAGCTTTGATTTTTTTATTTTTTACAACATCCATCTAAACTATTGTAAGCTTCTTCAGTAGGTTCAACATCATTTGCTTTATACCCTGAAAGAGCAATTGCTTTTTCGATATCCTCAAGTGAAGATTTCTTTGAATTGTAAGTAACTGTAATTGTGTTAGTCTCTGAATCAATTTTCACCTTTCTTACTCCTTTCGTATTTTCACTTACTCTTAGGAAAATATTTTGATCACAAGATTCACATTCAGCACAATGGTCACAGAAAATTTCTGTATCAATTACTGTTGTTTTAATTTTACCTTCTTGACTATATGCAAGGTGAATTGAAGAAATAAATAACAGGGTTAAAAGTACGTTTTTCATTTTTATAAATTTAATTGATCAATATTTACTGATTAATAATAAAGACAGCACTGGCATAAACTGTTCCAAAAATACAGTTCTTTTGGAATCCATCCAGCCAGAAATTATCTTTGCTAAGATATAAAAAGGAAATGAACTTGAGCGTTTCCTTCTATTTACATTAGAAGGATCACTTTTGGTATTAAAAACATAATGGATTATTAGATAAAAACATTATTTCAATAGATCTAGCACTTCGATAAGAAATATAGTTATGTCATGTATTAAAATCAGAATTTCCTCTTCTTATAAAAACGCTGTATTTAAATTTTTATATTTTAATTGTTGTGACATAATGGCGCTATAAAATTGTAGGAACAAAATTTGACAAGCAAAATACATGAATTTAATACAAACTGAAAAAGGCAGGACACTTGAGGCGGTAATTTATCCTTTACTCTTGTTAATTGTCATGTGGGTTGTATTTTTAATCGATAGGTATTTCCATTTGGATTTATATAAATACGGGGTAAAACCGCAAAGTATTGAAGGAATAAAAGGAATTTTCCTTATGCCTTTTATTCATGGTCAGCGCGATTTTTCTCATATCATCAATAATTCTGTTCCTACATTTATATTGTTGAGTACATTGATTTATTTCTATCGAGAAATTGCATTGTATGTTGTCCTTTTCGTTTGGTTAGGCGCTGGTTTTTTAGTTTGGTATTTAGCTGTAAACACAGGTTCTTACCACATTGGAATGTCGGGAGTAATTTATGGCTTATTTGGCTTTCTTTTTATCAGCGGATTCTTTAAAAAATATTTACCACTACAAGCCATTTCTTTGTTTGTTGCATTTGTATATGGTTCTATGATTTGGGGAGTATTCCCCATGGAACAAGGTATTTCTTGGGAGGGGCATTTATCTGGTTTTTTAGTGGGTACATTAATAGCGTTTGTTTTCCGAAGAAAAGGACCAGTTCCACCAAAATACCCTTATGAAATTGAAAAAGAAATGGGTATTGAGCCTCCAGATCTAGAAGGAGAATGGAAAGAACGCAGAAGAATTTGGGAAGAACAACAGTTGCAAAAACAAGAAGAAATTCATCAAAGAATTGAAGCCTTGGAAGCTCAAAAGCAAGTGCAACCGAAGGAAGATAATGAAGAAAGTTCCACCAACCTGAAAAACACATCTTCTTCACAAGGTTTTGGGGTAAATTATCATTTCATTCCAAAAAAGAAAAAAGAAGAATAGAATAAAGTCATCCTAGAATATTTTTATTCAAAATAGAAAAGTAATTCATAAGTACTAATCGACCGGTAACATTTGATAAAAGATGATTATTTCTAAATGAATTACAAATCGATAAAGCAATGCAAGCGTATTTAGTAAAAGGTCCTGAACAACTTATGATTCGTATTATCAACCAAAAAAATTAAACAGCTAAAGAAATTATCTAATGTGTTAAATTTCAGTATTTAAGTGTATAATTCAAACATTTATCTTATGTTTATTCTGAATTTTAAAACAAACTATTATGAAATCAAAACTACTTTTATTACTTATTTTTCTATTAGGAACTTTTTTCAGTCAATCACAAACAGAATTAGTTGTTACAGCTCCAGAGACAGGCGCAACAACAGGTTTACGTGCTCCAAATGGAACGACTGCTCATACTACTGTTCGAGGGGTAATTATTATAACTCCGGCAGAATTAGCGGCTATACCAACTGGAACAGTCATTACAAAATTGAATATGCTTTTGGAGACAGGTGCAATACCTGGTCCATCAGGTGGTAATATCGAATTTTATTTAGAGAACACAACTGATGTTACTAATTTAAAATCTACCACATGGTCTACTTGTATTTCAACAATGACAAGTGTATATTCAGGAGCTTACGACATACCTGCAGTAGCGGGATCTACAGCTCCACTCACTTTAACTTCTAACTTTGTTTACAATGGAGGGTCAGTTTATGTTGCATACGACTATACTGGTTCAGTATTCACCACATTTTCCTCAGTTTATCACGCTAATAACACATTAGCAGGTGGTTGGAAAGGTATGGTAAGCACATCGACTATTTCTCCTACAACATTAACCCAAACTTCAGCATTTAGACCTTGTATTCAATTTACGTTTTCAAATCCATATACGAATGAGCTAAATGTTTCTGGTTTGGCAGGTGAAAAAGGAATTTTCAACAGCAATTTAAAAACTACGCAAACTGTAACTTCGACAATCACAAACACTTCTGTGGGGGCTTTAACAAACATACCTGTAACCCTAGATGTAACAGGAGCAAACCCATATACTGTTATGCAAACAATTGCATCGATTGCTCCGGGTGCAACAGATACGATCTTATTTATTAATGTTCCTACTTCAAACACAGGCTCGCAAGTAATTTCTGTTTCTTTACCTGCTGATGAAAACGTGGCTAATAATACTGCTATTTTCAACCAACAAGTACAATGTGATTCTATAGGTTATAACCAAGGGCCAGTACAAGGCAGTGGTGTTGGCTTCAACACTGGAACTGGTGTAATTGCTGTACGACATGAAATAACAAGCTCTCAACCTACTTTCGTTAAAGAAGTTACCAATTATTTCTCAGTTTCTGCCAATAATACAGGAAACACCATAAAAGGTTTATTACTAGACGCTTCAGGTACAATTATCGATTCAACAAATTTAATTACAATAACTGCAGCAATGCTGGGAACGAAACAGGAGTTTAGCTTTCTTAATGGAAATGTTGATGTTTCGAATGACACTATTTACGTAGGATTCCGTCAAACTGCGAACATATTTACTGGATATTTCCCTTTTGGAAATCAAAATAATTCTTATGTTGATGGAAATGCAGCTGCAACTTTCCCAGTGAATGGAGGAGCACCTACCCCATTGGGCGATGCACTTGGCTATATGATGTTTAACGCTACATTAGACTTTGATGGATTTGATGTTCCTAACTCTTCTTTTAATGGTGTGATTTGTACAAATTCAATATTAGACATTACACCAATGACAGGGTTTTCAAATTATGAGTTTTTTATTGATGGAGTAAGTGTTCAAGATGGAGCGACTCCAACTTATTCTACTGCACCCTTAACAGCTTCCACAGATTTTAGTGTAACGATTACAAATGGAGCATGTACCTTTAGTAGTGATGTAATACAAATTACAGTTCCTCCTTTAACCTACGCAGTTTCGGATGGTATTTGTCTGGGTGAAACTTATACATTGGGTACACAAACGATAACAACACCTGGATCCTACACTGAAACATTTCAGACTGCCGCAGGTTGTGACAGTACGGTAAACCTAACGTTAACTGACTTACTTCCAACTTCAAGCACGTTGAATGCTGAAATATGTCAAGGAGAAACTTATCAATTCGAATCTCAAACTTTGACTACAGCAGGAAATTATACTGAAACAATTATGAATGCAGTTGGATGTGATAGTGTGATCAATTTAACATTGGTGGTTAATCAACCAACGAGTTCTTCATCTGCACTTACACTTTGCGCAAATTCTTATCAGTTTGATGGACAAAACTTAACATCTTCTGGAACATATACGAGAACAATTCCTAATTCACTTGGATGCGATAGTATAATTACATTAGATTTAACTTTAAATGCACCACTAACTGTAACCACTTCATTAACTGGAGCTACATTAACTGCTACCTCTACACCTGCAGCAGCGTCATATCAATGGTTTGATTGTGTAACAGGCACAGATGTTTCTGGAGCAACATCGGCTACTTTTGATCCAACTGTAAATGGAGAATACGGAGTAATTGCTACCTCGGCGGATGGTTGTGCTGACACTTCGGCTTGTGTAGTTGTGAATACTGTTGGAGTAAAAGATTATGTTCAAATATTAGGTTTGAACTTGCATCCAAATCCAACGAATGGAGTTGTGACAGTATTCTTCGAAAACATGGACGCAGAAGAATATAACTTAGAAGTAATTGATGCCACAGGTCGTAAATTGTCTGAGCAAAAGATTATTGACAACACTACAAAAGTGGATTTATCTAGTTATGATAATGGAGTTTACATGATCAGAATATTTAATGAAACACGTGAAAGCATACACAGAATCGTGAAAAATTAAGGAAACCATTAATCAGAGTATGAATAGGACATTTTGCAAAAGGTCCTATTCTTACAGTAAAAGCCAATTTCGTTTTAACGGAATTGGCTTTTATCTTGGGATTATGTTTTCAATGATTATGAGAGACGCCGCCAAATACTAATTCATGAATTGAATAATTAAGTGGTTGAAACCACTTGTGGATAGCACGTGTTTCAATTAGTGAGGGATGAATCCCTCACCAATTGGTTTTGATCAATTAATGGAAATCTTGAATTTTAATTCAAATTCCATCTTCTATTTTTCTTTCACGTTAGTCATTAAAACTAGTGAGAAATGCTATTGATGTGGGATTCATCCCACATTAAAATAAGCAACTTCTGAACTTCTAGCCGTTTCAACGTCTTAATATTTAGAGAGAAAAACAAGGATTAAAGGAATGATCTCTCTTTTCATCGTTTGCATTAACAATACCATGAATTGAATAAATAAGTCGTTGAAACAATTTTTGGATAGTGCATGATTCCATTAGTCAGTGATGAATCCCGCACCAATTGGTTTTGATCAAATAAAGGAAATCTTGAATTTTAATTCAAATTCCATCTTCTATTTTTCTTTCTCGTTAGTCATTAAAACTAGTGAGAAATGCTATTGATGTGGGATTCATCCCACATTAAAATAAGCAACTTCTGAACTTCTAGCCGTTTCAACGTCTTAATATTTAGAGAGAAAAACAAGGATTAAAGGAATGATCTCTCTTTTCATCGTTTGCATTAACAATACCATGAATTGAATAAATAAGTCGTTGAAACAATTTTTGGATAGTGCATGATTCCATTAGTCAGTGATGAATCCCGCACCAATTGGTTTTGATCAAATAAAGGAAATCTTGAATTTTAATTCAAATTCCATCTTCTATTTTTCTTTCTCGTTAGTCATTAAAACTAGTGAGAAATGCTATTGATGTGGGATGAATCCCACATTAAAATAAGCAACTTCTGAACTTCTAGCCGTTTCAACGGCTTAATATTTAGAGAGAAAAAAAATGATTAAAGGAATGATTTCTCTTTTCATCGTTTGCATTAACAATACCATGAATTGAATAATTAAGTGGTTGAAACAATTTTTGGATAGTGCATGATTCCATTAGTCAGTGATGAATCCCGCACCAATTGGTTTTGATCAAATAAAGGAAATCTTGAATTTTAATTCAAATTCCATCTTCTATTTTTCTTTCTCGTTAGTCATTAAAACTAGTGAGAAATGCTATTGATGTGGGATTCATCCCACATTAAAATAAGCAACTTCTGAACTTCTAGCCGTTTCAACGGCTTAATATTTAGAGAGAAAAACAATGATTAAAGGAATGATCTCTCTTTTCATCGTTTGCATTAGCAATTCCATGAATTGAATAATTAAGTCGTTGAAACAATTTTTGGATAGTGCATGATTCCATTAGTCAGTGATGAATCCCGCACCAATTGGTTTTGATCAAATAAAGGAAATCTTGAATTTTAATTCAAATTCCATCTTCTATTTTTCTTTCTCGTTAGTCATTAAAACTAGTGAGAAATGCTATTGATGTGGGATTCATCCCACATTAAAATGAGCAACTTCTGAACTTCTAGCCGTTTCAACGGCTTAATATTTAGAGAGAAAAACAATGATTAAAGGAATGATTTTTTTTCTTCCTTTGCATTCATAAAAGTAAACTCCTATTTTCGAAGCTTAACGCCCGCGTAAGGGGTAGAAACGGCATCCTTTTTTTTCAATTTATTGAGAAGAAAGATACAGTGGATGACCCGACCGTGATATTTTTTCTTGTTTTGTACCGCCCCGTTTCCAAACGTGAGGTAAATTACAAGAAAAGATAATCATGGATACGCCCTAATGAATTACAAAATTCAAATTAACAATTACGAATTGCTGGTCAAAAGCTGGTCACGCTAAAAAATTACCTATCTATCAGATTTCCAAAACGGGAATATCTTTCACCTTCGTTTTTTCTAGGTAGTCCAATAGAATCTTTCCGCTTTTATCTCCATCCGTAAAAATTTCAATTACGGCAGGACGATCATTAGATTGTATTTCGTAGAATTTATCTAATTGGCCATCAATTTCCTGCATAGAATTAGCGGCATAATAATTCACATTAAATGCTTCACAAATAGATTTTGCTGAGAATGAATGTTTGGCTACGAAAAACTCATCGCCTTGAGGAGTGCTTTGTGGCCCAGGAATAATATTGAAGATTCCTCCTCCTCCATTATTGATCAGGAAAACTCGAAAGTTTGATGGAATGTGGTTATTCCAGAATGCATTGCTGTCATAGAAAAAACTGATGTCTCCCGTGATGAATGTATGCAATTTATTGTCTCCCACAATAGCATTTCCGATTGCAGTACTTGTAGAACCATCAATTCCACTTGTACCTCGATTACAATAATAGTTTATACTTTTTATGGGGTCGAAGAGTTGAGCATAGCGAATAACTGAACTGTTAGACAAGTGTAAATCACTTTGGTCGGGAACAGCATCTAAAATTAGGCTAAAAACAGACAAATCAGAGTATGGAACTGACTCTAAGTACATCATGTGATTTCCTTGTGTCAAATAATCTAATTGCTTCCATTGTTCGCCATAGCGTGAAATATCTCTTGTGAATCCATCTTCTAAAAGAAAGTCCAAAAATGAATTTGGTTGAATTGGGATAGATTTCGTTAATGATTGATAAGTGTCTATAAAAGGAAATTCTTGACCAATTTTCCAATTGTGTTTTGGTTTAAAAATCCTTAAGTACTTTTTAATCTTTTTAGAAATTACCGCTCCTCCCATTGTAATCAACAAATCTGGTTGATACAATTCTGGATTGTTTTCCAAGAAACTTGTAATTGTTCTATCAATGCAATGAATAAAACTTCTGTCTTGCAAGTTACTAGTATTTTCAACAACAACTGCAACACTTTTATCGTTGGCCAAATTCTTTAATTGCTCATTTAAATAACTGTTATTGGGCATTTGGCCACACAAAATCAGTTTTCTAGGAGAATTGTTCCATATTTCTCTTAATTCCTCCTTTTGGGAAGTAGATAATTGTGGATTCAGATTCATCAATTCTGTCAACCCTTTTGAACTTGCTGAAGGTGATTCCTTTTCAATTGTTTTGTATAAAGGTTCTGTAAACGGAAAGTTAAAATGTACTGGACCACCATTTGGATATTTCGCAGTATTCATCACTTCATCAATCGATCGTTTATTAAACCAAGATTGGTCTTCCGAAATAGGTGATTCAAACAAAGTTGTGGAAGCACATATGTGGTTTTGGAAAACGTTTTCTTGTCGAATAGTTTGTCCATCACCTTGGTCTGTCCATTCACTTGGTCTGTCTGCTGAAATTACAATCAAAGGAATATTTCTGTAAAAAGCTTCACTAACAGCCGGATAATAGTTTAAAAGGGCAGAACCTGAAGTGCAGATTACGGGAACAGGTGTGCTGGACTGCTCAGCCATTCCAAGCGCATAAAAAGCAGCACTTCTTTCATCGGGAATTACATAACATTTGAAGCGTTCGTCATTGGCAAAACTCACCACAAGAGGTGCATTTCTTGAACCAGGAGAAAATACGACATATTTTACTCCATGCTTTAAAAACGAATCAACCAATTGTTGAACGCCATTTTTTTCACTTACTTTTCCCATTATTCCTTTTACATTTTAAGAGTAGGATATTTATTAGAATCAACCAATGGTCGTTAAAATAATTTACGCATATAATCTTTTGCTTCTTCAGGTGTAATTAACTTAAGTTTTAACAAGTATTCAATCACATAGTCAAAATCTTTATCAAACTTTGCTCCGTCATAATTCCACTCAGTCTCACTTAACCATTTTGAAACGTCTTCGATTTTCAAACCGTATCTCCAAGATAATATTTCCGGAGTAAATTCATTTTCCTTAATCGACTTAGCTCTCTTATTTACAATATCTAGCATTAATTGTAATTGTTCAGCGTATTGTTCAGCGATTTCTGTCCTCACAGCAATCACAAAACAAGGCCAAGGTGTTACAACCTCATCAATATAACGACATTTCCTTAATTCAGTAAAAGGTTGAGTTGTATATTTCTCCCATAAAAATGCTTGTGCTTCGTTGTTTTCAAGGGCCCAAAGCCCACCATAAACATCTCCAACACTATTGAATTTCAACTTATCAATATTCCATCCTTTTTGGTCTGCCAAAACATAAGACATCAAATGGGAACCTGAACCTTCACGTGAAATAGCGAATGTTTTCCCTTCTAATTCATCAGTTTCTTGAATAGATTTATCATCAAAGGGAACATGAATTCCCCAATGTAAAGGAGAAGTTACGTAAACCTGTAATATTTTCGCATCTAAACCCTGTAAAATTGCTCTTGATATTCCTTCAGTTAATAAAACGGCAACATCAATGGTTTTGTTCTGTAAACCTTTAATCATCTGACCAGTTCCACCACCCATATCTTCCCAATGAAGTGCAATATTTTTATCTAGAAGATCACCTTCTTGAATTGCTAACCTCCAAGGTAAATTAAAATGTTCTGGAACTCCGCCTATCTTTAATTTCATTTTATTCTCCATCTCCTAAAAATTGTTTTTCGTATAAATTCTTGTAAAATCCATCTTTTGCCAAAAGCTCTTGATGACTTCCTTCCTCCATCACTCGTCCTTTATCCAGAACTATAATTTTATCTGCTCGTTGAATTGTTGATAATCTGTGTGCAATTACAATTGATGTTCTTCCAACTGTTAACTTCTCGGTAGCTTTTTGTATTAATTCCTCGCTTTCATTGTCTACACTAGAGGTGGCCTCGTCAAGAATTAAAATGTGCGGATTGTAAACATACGCCCGAATAAATGCCAATAATTGTTGCTGACCCGTTGAGAGTACTCCACCTCTTTCTCCTATTTCATAATCGTAATTATTGGGTAATCTCATAATAAAATCATGTGCTCCAACGGCTTTAGAAGCTTTCACAACTTGTTCCTTGGTAATACTTTTATCCCCTAAAGTAATGTTATTCAACAGGGTATCTGAAAACAAAAACACATCTTGAAGTACAATCGAAATATTTCTTCTCAAGTAAGTTAAGTCTACATCGCGAATATCTGTTTCTCCAATTGTAATTGTTCCTTTCTGATATTCATAAAAACGAGAAAGTAAATTGACTATGGAAGACTTTCCTGCTCCTGTGGCACCCACAAAGGCAACAGTTTGATTCGGTTTTATGTTCAGATTAATATCTTTTAAAACCCAATCCTCATCCTGGTATGCAAACCAAATTTGATTGAAATCAATATTCTGTTGGAAATCTAATTCATTTATTTTCCCAGCATCCTGAATTACTTCGTTTCTATCTAAAGTTTTGAAAACCCGTTCAGCCCGAACCACACCTCTTTGTAGTACATTAAATTTATCTGCTAACTGTCGAATTGGACGATAAAGCATATTTACCCAAAGTGTAAACATCACAATCGTTCCTGTTGAATCTACAGCAATTGAAAATCCATTGGCTAAAGACCAAGCACTAAATACAATCAGAAAGGCGATGGATAAAGAAGTTAAAAATTCAACAACTGGAAAGAATATTGAATTGGCCCAAATCGTATCCACATGTGCTTGTCGATGACGTGCATTAATTTCGGAAAAACGTTCTTTCTCGACTTCTTCTCTGTTAAACAATTGAAGAATAGACATACCTGTTAAACGTTCTTGAACAAAAGTATTTAATCGGTTAACTTCAACACTTTCTTTTTGATAGGCCTTTTTCATGGCTTTGGCGAATATTCGTGTGGCGAACAACAGCAGAGGAATGGGCAATAAAACAAAAACTGTCAACAAGGAATCTGAAAGGAACATCCAAACAACTATCGTTATTAAAATGATAATATCTTTAAACATATTAATTAGTCCTTGAGAGAATATTTCAGAAATCGCCTCCAAATCTGAGACTATTCGTGTGACCACAGCCCCGATAGGTGTTTGATCAAAATATTTCATATTAAACGACATAATATGTTTAAACAACTTGATCCGGATGTCTTTAATTACAGATTGAGCTAAAAGATTAGCAAAAAAGGTGGTGAAAAACTGGAAAACTGCTTCAATTACAAGCATTCCAATTATGATCAAGGTCCAAAACCATAAAGCATCTGCATTTTGATCTTTTTCTATGTATTCGTCGACCATATCCCCAATTATACATGGTCGAAGTGGTGAAACTACGGCCAAACCGATTGTAAATATGAAGGCTAGGAATAGAAACTTTCTGTAGGGTTTTACATAAACAAACAGTCGTTTAAGAATGTAAAAATCAAATATTGTTTTTTTCGTTTCGCCCATGATACAAAAATAGCCTGACAGATGAGATATTCATACTTTTGCGGCAAAATTTATCCTAATAACAATGGAATGTTAGAATATGTTCGAAATTTAGAGGAATACAAGATTTGAAAATTCAAAAATCCCAGAATTGAAATAATCAATCGAAGGTACCATCTAGGAACGGTTTGCAAACCGACTGGCTCCTTGGGATAAGCAGTTTTAGAATTAAAAAATGAAAAATTCAAAAACATGCATTAACTTTGCACTTCAGAAAAGAAGATATGTCATATAAAAAAGGTGAAATAGAGGATTTAATTTTTGGTGTTCATGCTGTAATTGAAGCAATTGATGCCAGAAAAGAAATCAATAAGATAATGATTCAGCGTGGAATGGATAAAGCGCTATTCAAAGAGTTAAAAGAGGCTTTAGCTAATAAGAAATACACTTTACAATTTGTACCTGCCGAAAAGCTGAATAGATTAACACAAAAGAATCATCAAGGTGTAATAGCATTTATTTCTCCTGTAATTTATCATGAATTATCGGATGTCTTAGCTGATGTTTTTGAAAGAGGAGATATTCCAAATATTTTGGTTTTGGATCGTATCACTGATGTTAGAAACTTTGGTGCGATTGCGAGAACAGCTGAATGTTCTGGTGTTCACGCTATTGTGATTCCTGACAAAAACTCTGCGTTAATCACAAGTGATTCAATCAAAACTTCTTCTGGAGCATTGCATAAAATTCCGGTTTGTAAAACAAGAGATTTAGAAGAGTCGGTTGCATTCTTAAAAGAATCGGGCTTGAGAATTGTAGCATGTACAGAAAAAACACATGATTTGGTTTTTGATGTCACAATGACTGGTCCAACAGCGATTATCATGGGTTCTGAGGAAGATGGAATTTCACAAGAATTATTAATACTCGCTCATCAACGTGCTAAAATTCCTTTACTAGGAACAGTTTCTTCATATAATGTTGGGGTTTCTGCTGGAATTGTATTGTATGAGAAAATGAGACAAATGATTTTGAGTTAGATTAATGATTCAAGGAATCAAAAAATTCAAGCAATATTCGAAGAGATGATGTAGGGACGATTAGCAAATCGTCCTTTTTCATTGATGAGTATTAGTGATTTGAGAATTAAAACTTGAAAATTGATTAAATACCAAGGATCAAAGGATGAATTTCTTCCAAATGTTCAACCCTATCGATTCCAATTTTATTTGTATGGGTTCTGTGCGGATCAAATAAAACACCACGAATTCCAGCATTTTCTGCTCCAATTACATCTGCATTATAATCATCTCCTATCATGATGGAGTTTTCTGCTTTTGCCTTTGTACGTTTTAATGCACCTTCGAAAACCAAAGGGTGTGGTTTTGCTTTTCCAATTTCTTCACTGCACAGAATATCATCAAAATATTCGATAATTCCGCTATTCTTTAATTTCGTGAATTGAACTTCTTTGAATCCGTTGGTGATGATATGTAACTTGAAATTATTGTTTTTAAGGTCAGCTAAAACTTCTTTTGTAGATGGAAAAAGATGTGTTTGAAAAGGCGAAATTTCTAAATATCGACTACTCATGTCCTCTCCCATTCTAACATTATCAATTTTAAATTCCTTTAATGTGTCAGTAAAACGTCCGTTTCTCAATTGAATTTTATCGATTTTACCTTCCGCGTAGTTTCCCAAATATTTGGCATTAATATCTCGGTAAATATCCAAAAAGCTATCAAAAGAAGAGGAATGATCACTTAATTTTAGCTCTTCATATATAATACGCAAGGCACTCTCGGAGTTTCTATCGAAATCCCAAAGCGTTCTGTCTAAATCAAAAAAAACATCTTTTATAAAATTCATAACACTAGGTCTTTTATGAAATACGCTCCACTAGTTATCACGAAGCAATCTATAGTTAAGAACAAAATAATCAATGGAAATGTTTGTTTGTGATGTTTGTAAAACTTGGCAACGATAATTGTTCCGACGGGAATTGAAAAAAACAAAGGAAAAGCCCAATATGAAAATAATCTGCCTATTTTTTGTTTAAAATAGATTATTCTGCGGTTACTTTTAGTAAATTTCTTGCTCAATGGGATAGGCTTACCTTTTCGTATTGCATTCTTAACCCGTTTTGCCTGCCTTCTAACAGAAAGATTCATGAAATAACTGCTTCCAAAATAGAAAATCGATGCTGAAATATACCCACCGATTGAACATACGATAAATGTCTCCCAAAAGGTTAATCCAGCAGCCGGCCCAAGGAAAGGAGTAAACATAAACTTCCAAGAGCTAAACAAAGCAAAGCTTATGTATGTCCACATAACTAATTAAACTTTTTCTCCATAAGCAAGATCACCAGCGTCTCCAAGCCCTGGTACAATATAAGATTGAGCTGTTAATTCAACATCTACCGCTCCAACCCAAATTTTGGTTGATTTCGGTAGTCTTTTCTGGATAAAATTCAAACCTTCTTCTGTTGCTATACCAAAAACCAAGTGGATTTGTTTTGGCGTTCCGTGCTTTTTCAAAACCTCGTAAACAGCGGCCAAAGAATTTCCTGTTGCCAACATTGGATCGCTAATAATTAGAACTTTTCCGTCCAAACTTGGTGAAGCGCAATATTCAACTTCTATTTCGAAATCATCTTTCGAAATATGTTTTCTATAGGCGCTAACAAAAGCTGAATCCGCTTTATCAAAATAATTTAACAACCCTTGGTGCATAGGAATTCCAGCACGTAAAATCGTAGCTAAAACTATTTCATCATCGCAGGTATTCATTATTGCTTCTCCAAGTGGAGTAGTAATTTCCTTCTCTGAATACTTCAATGTCTTTGAAAGTTCGTAAGCCATTATTTCGGCAACGCGTTCAATATTTTTACGAAAACGCATACGGTCTTTTTGAACCTTGGCATCGCGTATTTCAGAAAGAAACTGATTAAATACTGAATTGGTTATTGAGAAATTAGTTATCATAGTCACAAATTTAGCTCTAAAATACAAGATATAACAATATAGAAGGAATAATGTCGGTTATTTTGAATCTTTCTAACATAACTACCATGGGAAATCATCAAACAAAACTCCCACCACGAATCATCGAACCATCCTCGCTGTTCTCGATGTAAATTTCTTCACTACATTACAAAATTCACTCGAACTGACGAGAATTAACTCCCTTGAACACAATCCGTAATTGTTAATTAAACAATTCATAATTACTTCCCCTTCCCTACTTTCTTCTTAATTTCATTCAATTTGAAAAGCGCCTCAACAGGTGTTAAAGTATCGATATCCATATTGGCTACCTCATCACGAATGCTCTCTAAAATTGGATCATCTAATTGAAAAAAGCTCAATTGCATATCTGCTGAATTTCCTGCTTCTTTGACTTTTTCTCGTTCCGAACCACGGTTGGAAGCTTCCAATTCTTTCAACATTTTCGATGCTCTTTCGATCACTGGATTTGGCATTCCTGCTAATTTCGCTACGTGAATCCCGAAACTGTGTTCACTTCCGCCTTCAATCAATTTTCGTAAGAATAGAATTTTCGTACCGACTTCTTTTACAGACACAGTGTAATTCTTAATTCTCGGAAATTTATTGGTCATCTCATTCAACTCGTGATAGTGCGTTGCAAATAGCGTTTTACAATGCGCTTGCGGATGTTGATGAATGTATTCTGCAATAGCCCAAGCGATAGAAATTCCGTCATATGTACTTGTTCCTCGGCCAATTTCATCCAATAAAACCAAACTTCTTGGCGAAAGGTTATTCAAAATACTTGCGGTTTCGTTCATTTCTACCATAAAAGTAGATTCTCCAGAGGAAATATTATCGGAAGCTCCAACTCTAGTAAATACTTTATCTACTAACCCAAGTTTGGCAGATTTTGCAGGAACGAAACTCCCCATTTGCGCCATGAGAGAAATTAAAGCTGTTTGACGAAGAATCGCACTTTTACCCGACATATTCGGTCCAGTAATCATGATGATCTGTTGTGTTTCATTGTCTAAATACACATCATTCGCAATGTAGTCTTCCCCTACTCCCATTTGTTTTTCAATCACAGGATGACGACCATCTTTGATGTCGATTGAAAAGCCATCATTTAGTTCAGGGCGGTTATAATTGTTCGCTTTTGCAACTTTCGAAAAAGAAGAAAAGCAATCCAATTGACCAATTAGGAAAGCATTGAACTGAATAGGTGTGATGTAATCAGCCATTGACAAAATCAGGTCTAAAAACAACTTTCTTTCTATAATATCTATTTTCTCTTCTGCTCCAAGAATTTTTGTTTCATAAACTTTTAGCTCTTCAGTGATATATCGCTCTGCACTTACCAAAGTTTGTTTACGAATCCATTCTTCTGGAACTTTATCTTTATGCGTATTTCGTACTTCCAAATAATAACCGAAAACATTATTAAATGCTACTTTTAAACTTGGAATTCCCGTTCTTTCCGCTTCTCTTTTTTGTAAATCTTCTAAAAATGATCTACCCGAATTTGAAAGATTTCGCAATTCATCCAACTCTTCATTGAAACCGTCAGCAATTACTTTTCCTTTACCGACTTGAATTGCAGCATCTTCATCCAATTGTTCGGAGATTAATGCAATCAATTGTTCGCAAGGATTCATTCGGTCTGCAATGCTCAACAATGCCTTAGAATCTGTGCTTTTCAAAAGTTTTTGAATAGGTTCTATTTCTAACAAGGTGTTTTTCAGCTGATTTACCTCCTTAGGATTAACTTTTCCCACAGCGATTTTTGAAGCCAATCGTTCTAAATCGTAAATATTACTCAAACGCTGGCTTAATTCAAATGCTATATCTTCATTCGCATTCAAAGCGTCTACAGCATCTAATCTGGCTTCTATGGTTTTTAAATCTTTTAGCGGCAAAACCATCCACCTTTTCATCATTCTACCACCCATTGGAGTCACTGAGCGATCCAAAACGGACAACAAAGTTGCTCCATTTTCGTGTGGAGAATTGATTAACTCTAAATTCCTTGTTGTAAAACGATCCAACCAAACATATTTATCCTCTTCAATTCTACTGATTTTAGAAATATGTCCTAAATCTTTATGTTGGGCTTCAGAAATGTATTGTAAAATGGAGCCAGCAGCAATAATTCCTTCCGTTAATTCTTCAACGCCAAATCCTTTGAGGTTCTTGGTTTGAAAATGTTTGTTTAGTGATTCACGCCCAAAATCCTCTGTGAAAACCCAGTCTTCTTGACGAAATGTATAAAAACGTTCTCCAAATAAATCTTTGAATTTTTGATCTTGCTGACGAGAATACAAAACTTCACTCGGCTCAAATCCTTGCATTAATTTATCGATGTATTCTGAATCTCCTTGTGCAATTAAGAATTCTCCTGTCGATATATCCAGGAATGCAACACCATGTTCTTTCTTTCCTAAATAAATAGAAGCCAAAAAATTATTTTTGTTGTGTTCTAATACTTGATCGTTCATCGAAACACCAGGAGTAACTAATTCTGTAACACCACGCTTAACGATAGTTTTGGTCAATTTTGGATCTTCCAACTGATCACAAATCGCAACACGTTCTCCTGCACGAACTAATTTTGGCAAATAAGTTTGTAAAGAATGATGCGGAAATCCCGCTAATTCAATATGCTGGGCAACACCATTTTTTCTTTTGGTTAACACAATCCCTAAAATTCGAGAAGCTTTAATTGCATCCTCTCCAAAGGTTTCATAAAAATCTCCCACACGAAATAACAACATTGCCGTTGGATGTTTAGACTTGATCTGATTGTATTGTTTCATCAGAGGAGTTTCTGCCGGTTTTTTTTGTGTCTTTGTGTTCGCCAAAATGAAAATGTTTGTGTTTATTTGCAATCTGTAAACATACAAGTTTCGTTGGAGAGTCCAATGATTACACCATTCCAGTTTTCAATACTTATGAACAGAAAGTTAAAACTTTGGGAGTTAAATCGCCCAACAGTAGAAGAGTTTAAAGAGAAAGAGAAATTCCCATTAGTGGTTGTTCTCGATAACATTAGAAGTTTGGCCAATGTTGGAACCTTTTTCCGAACGGCAGATGCATTTAATGTCTCAAAAATTATTCTTGGAGGAATAACGGCTCAACCACCTCACAGAGAAATTCAAAAAACAGCCTTGGGAGCAACGGAGTCTATTGATTGGGAACACCATGAAAACTTAGTTGATTTATTGAAAAACTATCAAAGCGACGGATATAAAGTTTACGCTGTTGAACAAGCTGAGAAAACTCAACTTTTGCAAGAATTAGATATAAAATCGGAAGAGAAACATGTTTTGGTCTTTGGTAATGAAGTTGATGGAGTGCAACAAGAAATTATTGATATTGCAGATGTTGTTTTAGAAATTCCGCAGTTTGGAACCAAACACAGTTTAAATGTATCCGTTTGTGCGGGGGTTGTACTTTGGGAATTTGTAAGAGAGCTCGGGAAATAAAATTAAAGAGGCTTACTTAAAGAAAAAAGTAAACAACGAGGAAAGAAAGACAAGTATTAAAAAAGAATCCTAAACTCTAATTAAGTAACAATTAGTTTTTTCCTTAAATTGCAAGCAGTATGACTCAAAAATCTCTCGATCAAAAATACATGCAGCGCGCACTTCAAATTGCAAAATTACCTGGCGTTCAAGCTGCTCCAAATCCAATGGTTGGTGCTGTGATTGTCCACAACAACAAAGTAATAGGAGAAGGATTTCATCAAGAATACGGACAAGCTCACGCTGAGGTCAATGCCGTTAATTCAGTAAAAGATGTTTCGTTGCTATCCGAATCCACAATTTACGTTACCCTTGAACCATGTTCTCATTTTGGTAAAACTCCACCTTGTGCTGATTTAATTGTAAAAAGTAATTTCAAAAGAGTTGTTGTTGCCTGTGTAGATACATTTTCACAAGTTGCAGGCAAAGGTATTCAACGAATAAAGGATGCAGGCATAATTGTTGACACTGGGATCATGGAAACCGAAGCAAGGGAATTAAATAAAAGATTCTTTACATTTCATGAGAAAAAACGTCCTTATGTTGTTTTAAAATGGGCAGAAACCCGAGATGGTTTTATGGACCGTTTACCTGAAGAAAGAGAAAATGGCATCAATTGGATTACACAACCTCGCATGAAATTGTATGTTCATAAATGGCGTAGTCAAGAACAAGCCATTATGGTGGGTTGGAAAACAATAAACAACGACAATCCGCTGCTGAATGTCCGTAAAATTGCAGGAAAATCACCACATCGCTTTGTAATTGATCCAAATGGAAATGTTAATCCCGAGGCAAAAGTTTTTCAGGATGGTCAGCCAACAACTGTAATTAGTTTAAAATCAGAAATTTTTAATTTACCTAGCCATGTTGAAGTATTAACTTTAGTCAAATTGTCGTCAGCTCAAATCTTATCAATTCTGTTTCGAAAAAACATGCTTTCTGTTTTTATTGAAGGAGGAGCGCAAACCCATAAGCAATTCATTGAAGATGGGTTATGGGATGAGGCTTATCAACTAGTAGGAAGTTCCACTTTTGGTAAAGGAATAAATGCACCCAATCTTGTAAATAAAACCTTGATTTCAATTGAAACTATTGAGAAAGATATTATTCAACATTTTGTAAGGAATAAAAATTCATAGATCTATATGTTTTATCTGTTATTGAGTATTCTGAGTTCAACATTCATTTTGGTCTTTTTTAGAATGTTTGAACGCTTTAAAATTAATGTTTTTCAAAGCATTGTTTACAACTACATCACTGCCTGTATTGTTGGATTTATAATTTTTGGAGATGAGTGGAAAGCAGGAGATTTAACCACAGGAAATTGGATACCGTATGCTTTCATTTTAGGAGCCTTATTTATTGGACTGTTTCTTCTTATGGGCAAAAGTGCCCAAGAAAACGGAATAGGAATAACTTCGGTCACTGTTAAAATGAGTCTGGTCATCCCAGTTATTGCTGCAATATTTCTTTATAACGAAGAGGTGTATTGGACCAAAATTATTGGTATTCTAGCAGCACTTGTCGGAGTGTTTCTAATTACCTATCAAAAGAAGGTAAATGCAAAAGAGAAAGGACAATCAAATATTTTATATCTTATTCTATTATTTTTAGGTAGTGGATTAGCGGATTTAATCGTTAATTATGTAGAAAAAGTGGCCGTTGGTGACCTATCCCTAGCAATATTTTCAGCGATACTATTTGGAGTTGCGGCATCAATTGGATCAGTGATTATGCTTGTCAAAAAGCTAAAAAATGAACTCCAATTGCAAAAGCGCGCAATACTGGGTGGCATTCTTTTAGGCATCCCTAATTTCTTTTCCATATACTTTTTAATGATGGCTATTCGTTTTGGTAATTTCTCCGATTCTATAACCTATGCGATGAATAATACAGGTGTTGTTATTTCGGCGTTTATCGTTGGAATACTATTTTTTAAAGAATCTACAACACCTTTAAAAATTATTGGAGGAGTGGTTTCAATTGCAGCTATTTTACTTTTGACCCTCTAAAATTAATTGGTGTTGAAAAAATATTACCGTATTTTTGCATCTAATAAACAAAGCTTAAAATTTAATCATGAGCACAGAAACATTATTTGAGGAAGAAGTTGTTGAAAAACAAGTTGCCGAACATAATCTAATCGTTTACAATGACGACATTAATACATTCGACTTTGTTATAGAGTCATTAATAAAAATTTGTAAGCATGATTCAGTGCAAGCAGAACAATGTACGATGTTGATTCATTACAAAGGAAGATGTGATGTGAAAACCGGCGAATATGAGAAATTAACTGAAATGTGTACAAATTTATTAGATCGTGGAATATCTGCGGAAGTAGAATAGCAAATTTACTTCTCCTTAGCTACTGATTTACAAAGGAGTTAGATATTCAAAAAAAAATAAATTTAAATTTTTATTAAATTCCACTTGTTATTGGAAAATAAATCATTAATTTTGCACTCGCTATGAACGATTAGCGATTTTAAAAAATGGCTCTGTAGCTCAACTGAATAGAGCACTACATTACGGCTGTAGAGGTTTCAAGTTTGAATCTTGACAGGGTCACTAAGAATAAAAGCTTCCACTTTAGTGGAGGCTTTTTTCGTTTTATACATTATCTGATCGTTTGAAAAACGGACAAGCAATTATAAAATGAAAAAAGACTGTCGTTCTGAAAGAACGTAAAGCTTTTATTCGGAATTCGGAGCGTTAGAAGATCTACAATCTTGACAAAGTATAATCTCAGCCAAAACGGTCAAGCAATTATAAAATGAAAAAAGACTGTCGTTCTGAAAGAACGTAAAGCTTTTATTCGGAATTCGGAGCGTTAGAAGATCTACAATCTTGACAAAGTATAATCTCAGCCAAAACGGTCAAGCAATTATAAAATGAAAAAAGACTGTCGTTCTGAAAGAACGTAAAGCTTTTATTCGGAATTCGGAGCGTTAGAAGATCTACAATCTTGACAAAGTATAATCTCAGCCAAAACGGTCAAGCAATTATAAAATGAAAAAAGACTGTCGTTCTGAAAGAACGTAAAGCTTTTATTCGGAATTCGGAGCGTTAGAAGATCTACAATCTTGACAAAGTATAATCTCAGCCAAAACGGTCAAGCAATTATAAAATGAAAAAAGACTGTCGTTCTGAAAGAACGTAAAGCTTTTATTCGGGATTCGGAGCGTTAGAAGATCTACAATCTTGACAAAGTATAATCTCAGCCAAAACGGACAAGCAATTATAAAATGAAAAATGACCAGAAATCTGAAAGATTTTGAAGCTTTTATTCGGAATTCGGAGCATTAAAAGATCTATAATCTTGACAAAGTTTAATCTCAGCCAAAACGGTCAAGCAATTATAAAATAACAAAAGACTAACATCCTGAAAGAACGTAAAGCTTTTATTCGGTTGTAATAAATAGTGGATTAAGAACATTAAAAGAACCTTTAACCACCATAGTTCTTACAAACAAAAAAAAGGAGAAAAACACTATGGTTCTCACTCCTTTAATTTGAATTTTATGTATTTAGACCTAATTGAGCATTGAATACTGCAAGCCTATTTTCGGTATCAATCTTGCTTTTCGAACATACTCATATCTCCAGCTTTCATTTGGTGATAGGCTTGAGTAAGGTAAGCTAAAATAATTCGCATTGTGTCAAAAGCCTTTTCAGACTCTGCTCCTACTTCCTTCCCTTGTAACTTAAGTAACAACTTCATATACAAAGCTTGGAAACAAACTTCAACAATATTTAATGCTCCTAAATCACTTTTCTTTTGAAAAGCCTCAACATTTTCATCTGCCGCTGCAAGTAAATCAAGGTATTTCTTGTCTTTCACGACATCTTTCAAAGTATTGTGCAAATAAATCATTTCGGTTATTACTTCGCCCAAACGATGTAAATGCCCTTTAGTAGTCAATCCACGAGATTTCATCTCCTTGATAATTTCTTCGTACCATTTTACAGCCTCATCTTCAAATGATTCACTTTTCACTTGTGGTCGAATAACATTTTGGCGAATCTTTTCTATATTAAAATTGTAGGCTCGCACCATATCTTCAACCTGATACATGTAAATTACATATTCAGCAATGTTACTCTGTAACTTTTCTTGTGATATAAACATTTATTTAAGTATTGAGTTTTGAGTATCGAATATTGAGTATTGGGGTTTGTATACAATAAAATTACTACTTCTCGTCTGTTTCGGACTCCGTGCTATCATCATTTATTACACCTGACATAAGATCATCTTCTCTTTTATTCAAAAAAGCAATGAATTCATCTGTTACATCAAAAGCATTATTGATAAAAGTAATTTGGCCTCCTTTTTGGTAGAAAAACAATAAATCTATTTCTTTTTTATTCGCAAATTCTTTTCCTGCTTCTGCAATTTTGCTCATCAAATTAGTTTGGTATTCCATTGACTCTTTTTGAAGTGCTGCACCACGTTGTTGTTCAAATTGTTGAATAGTTTGTTGCTTTTGCATCGCAGTTTGCTGAATCTCCTCAATTTGATATCCAGTGATTTCATTATTCTCCATTTTCCTTTGGATATCTGCCTCATAAGCTTGGTAAGCTCTGTACTTTGATTCTAATTCGCTTTGGAAATTCTTTTCTTTTACACGCATTATTGAATCAATCTCTTTGTAGAACCCAAATTGAGTTGCAATACTGTCTTGATAATAAAAAGCCATGGCAATTCCAGACGTTCCATCACCCATTTGCTTTTTCTCAACAGGAATTGATGTTTCGGCTTCTTCCGTTTTTGTAGTTGAATTATTACAAGATGAAATCAATAAAGTTGATCCAAGTCCTAAAATTGCAATTGATAAAAATTGTTTCATTGTGCTTATTAGTTTGTTATGTTAGTATTTTTATTTTTAAAAGACTCATTCCAGTCTGATCGCATATCCACAAATCTCTTCAAACAATTGCTTAAAAACTCTTGTGTTACCATAGCTTTTACATCTTCCAATCCCATAACATCGAGCTCTCCAATTTTATAACTTTGTTCAAACTGACCCAATTCAATCTTAACTGTGTATTTTCCGTTGTACGAAAAAATTTGAATTTTGAAACGCTCATGCGGTATTGTATCTACAATTCTCATGTGATTCTAGTTTATGAATAATTTGAGTACAAAAATATCAATTCAATTAGGATTGGCAAAAGGAAACCGTTTTTTTAATGGCGCAGATAAAAGTAAACTCATATTTGAACATTTTATGAGGTAACCTAAACGTTTTTGACGTAGGATACCACTTCAAATGAGCAGCATTCCTAAATTACCTATTTTACATTCCTGAAGTAAGGAGTAATCCAATACCCGAAATTAACTCTTCGAACTAATGATGTATGAATTGAATAAAGTTAATAATTAAGAAAAACCATATTGCCAAACAATCTCAAGAATTCCATTAATTTTATAAAATGCAATCTTCATTCTACCATACTTTGAAAAGTAATGTTGTGCGAGACCTTTATTGGCTGCTATTTTCTGAAGCACCACTTTCTGATGAATATGATTTATCTCCTTTTTCATTGTTCCCTCAACAAATTCTAGATGATTGGCAAATTGATTCAGTAAACTATTTTAAGCAACTTGATAAACACCCAAAAGATATAGAGCAATTCGTAGATAGAAAGAAAAACAAACGTTTAGGATTTTATGCGGAATCCCTCCTCTCCTATTTCTTTCAAACTTTCAGTGAAGTGGAATTATTATTGCAAAACTTTCAAATTAATAAAGAGAAAATCACTGTAGGAGAAATAGATTTTATTATTCTATACAAGAACACGGTTATTCATATAGAATGTTCAACAAAGTACTTTCTACTAAAGGATATAAACAAAGCCAAAGAAGCTTCACAATGGGTTGGACCTCGATTAAAGGATAATCTAGAAAAAAAATTAAAGAAAATAATTAATCATCAAATTCCATTGGGTCTAGAAATGGAAATTCAAGATAAAATTAACCGTAAGGTAGATCAATCATATTTATTAATTAAAGGAGTATTTTTCGCTGAGGAAGTTATTCAACCTGGGAAAATCAATAGAAAACAAACCAATAAATTTCTCCGATTTAGTGAATTACAAAACTTTAATTCATATTCCATTGAAGTTTTATCACGACCAAACTGGTTATCAGCATTTGCTTCGTCTGAAATTAATCATACACGACCAAATTTAGAGTTTGATTCACATTTAGAAAACCCAATAATGTGTTTATTTAACGATGGGGAAGTTCGTTTTATTGTTCCTGATAATTGGGGCAGCCAATAGAAATGGGTAATCCCATTGAGGTTATTAAGCTAAACACCAACTGCCTCTTCAAATTCGACACCAACAAATTCAAATGGAACATTTACGACACATGAAAAATCAAATCCTGATTCCTTCATTTCAGGGTCATCATTTGCATATTTCCAAACTACCGACACATCATTTCCTTCTTCGAATAATTCATTCAGTTTATGCAGGAAGAATAAAAATTGTTTGGAAGCTGAATTATTAAAATACTCTAGGTTGAAGACCATCCTTGTTGAATCGCTTGGAGCAGTGGCATACGCATAAAACCATTTCAATACTGGAGCCCAAAAATCTTCTTCCGGCTCTGAGATTGCTCGTCCTTGAATAATCATCTCACCAGATTGACTGTTAAACTGAATATATGGTGTATTGGCTGTTGCCTCTAATTCAAATTTTTCCATTAATCTATTAAAATACGAAGGCGCAATATCTTAATTTTTTTAATCTAAAAAAAGAGATTAAAAGAAATAACTACAACAAAATAGATGAAATATACTTTTTAATAGATAAAAGGGCGCCTAGCTATTCAAAAAATTAAAAACGCTATTCACAGCTTCCTTTTTAACTTCTCCCATTAAATAACCATTCTCATTCAAAATTTGTTTCAATTCATCTTGAAAGAAAAATGCAACACTTCCTATAAAATTAATTGAATAACCTTTATCTAAAGGCTCTAGTGCTGTTTTACAAAATGCTGAAAAAGAAGAATTCAATATTGATTTAACGGTAGTAAAATCTCGAAATTGGTGTACAATTCTTGTCAAACCAGCAATGCACATTCTTCCATCAGACTCTTGAATACGATGTAAAATTGATTTATGATCAAAATAAGATTCGATTGATTCTACGATTTCTATTGGTAAATCTTTATTGAAATGGTATTGCAATAATCGCTTTCCTAGATCAAAACCACTTCCTTCATCTCCCAAAATATAGCCTAATCCTGAAGTTTGCTTGACAACCACCGCTCCATCAAATTGAGCTGCAACCGCTCCAGTACCCATTATTCCAACAATGCCTGAATTATTTCCTAAATGAGCCAAACAAGCTGCATAAATATCAGTATGCACCTGTTTAACATCTAATTCTAGCTGTTCTAAAAAAATGGTGATTTTCGATTTCGCTTCTAAACTTTCACAACCAGCCCCAAAAAAATAAATGGATTGACCATTTAAATTTTCTGATTCAATCAAACTAGAAATTGCTTTTTCTTTCTCTGCTGAAAGTTCCTGTGGATGAAGACCAACAGTTTCTATGAATTTCTTTTCATTTTCAGATACAAAAACCCATGTAGATTTAGTTCCACCACTCTCAACAACAATCATAAATTCTTAAATTAGTACCAGTCGAAACGGTAACCCAAATTAAATGAAAAAGATAAAGGAGCAATTTCATTACCTAAAATCGCAGAAGGATCATGCAAACGTGTTACTAATTCAACACCTACATCAAATAAAAGCGCCCCTCTATATGGCAATTGATATTTAACCCCTACAGTTCCTCCAAAAGCGAATAGCAAAGAATAAATTGGAGTAGAAGAATTCAACTCTTGTGCTGGGAAATCCGTTGTTTGATAATCATCTGGATTTAAACCACCAGCAACTCTATAATCTGAGCTGTAAGATGCTAAAATACCTTTTATATGTGGTCCTGCGAAAATTGAAAGACCTACATCATAATCATTTATAAAATAATTGCGTGTCCCTCCATCTACCGCAAAATATGAAGTTTTAGTTACTAGTTCAGCTGTTGTTTTACTTGGCTGAGTAGTAATGTCTTTCGCTTCTATGTCACCAATTTGTTCCAATTTATCTGGCAACATCAAAGAAGCTCTAATAAATAATGTAGCATCAGTTGCTTTTGGAATCTCTACAAATGCGTTAAATCCCAATCTATTAACAGGAGTATTCAACCCATGAAATGAACTTAAACCTCCTCCAGCAGAAAACTGAGCTAAACTGTAATTACCTACAGAGGCTAAAAATATGCTTATAAATCCTATAATTAACTTTTTTCCCATTTTGGTTTATTGTTTTTAATTTTGTGATAAATCGGACAATCCTCAGTGTGAGCTCCTTTTAAGTAACTAGTACTCATCAAAAACTCTTCCACAATTTTTTCTCCAGTAAATTTAAAGTGTTTTTTAAATAATTTGGTCCACTCCTTTAAAGTTAAACCTATATTTTCATTTAACCAAAAGTTAAAACTACCATTTATATTTTGAATATCCATAATTTGATTGGCATTATATATCACAGCTTCAATCTTTCTTCTATTCCGTATTATCCCAGCATTGGCCATTAATTCTTCAACCTTATCGTCACCGAAACCAGCTACTTTACTTATGGAAAAGTCGGCAAATGCATTTTTGAAATTCTCTTCCTTCTTTAGCATCAGGGACCAACTCAATCCCGCTTGATTAATTTCGAGAATAAACCGACCAAATAATTCATCGTCATCATTCGTTTGAAATCCATATCGTTCATCATGATATTTTTTATCCAAATGGTTTTCGTCTAAATCTTTTGTAAATTCGCAATAACTCATCGTATAAATAACGCAAAAATGAGTCAAATAGTTCAAGCAAATCGTTAAATTATGGCAAATATTTTTGAATTCAATGGTTTTAAACCTGTAATCCACCCTTCAAGCTTCATTCATCCAAATGCAACTGTAACTGGAAATGTAATTATTGGAAAAGATGTTTATGTTGGGCCTGGTGCTGCTATTCGAGGAGACTGGGGTAAAATCGTGATAAAAGATGGATGCAATGTTCAAGAAAACTGTACAATTCACATGTTTCCGGGAACGACAGTAACTTTGAATGAAGGAGCTCATATAGGACATGGTGCAATTATTCACGGAGGAATTATCGGAGCAAATTGTCTAATCGGAATGAATTCGGTTGTGATGGACGACTCTGTAATTGGAGAAGAATGCATCATTGGCGCCTTAAGCTTTGTACCTGCAAAAGCCAATATTCCGAAACGTAGTTTAGTGGTTGGAAATCCGGCAAGGGTAATTAAAGAAGTTTCGCAAGAAATGATTGATTGGAAGACTAAAGGGACAGCGCTTTATCAGCAACTTCCGCAGGAATGTTATGATACCTTAAAACCTTGTGACCCATTGACGGAAGAGGAAGTAGGTAGGCCGAGTCAGGAGAGTATGTTTAGTACATGGGAGAAGATAAAATCTAAATAAATTCGGATTTTATCAGTGTTGAGTGTGAGTTTTGAGGCTGAAATTACGGATTACGAATCTTGAAATTACGAATTGGGCAAGGATCTCCTTCTTCGAAGCGATTGAGCTTTTATTTCACAGAGCTTTTTCACCTATGGTAAATGGAGGAGACTAAAAAAAATAGAGGAGTTGATTGATAATATTTTAAGAATAGGATTTAGAAAATCTAAAACTATTTGATAAAGTCCTAAAAAACTGTTCATGAACCCTTCCCCTGTGGGAGGGGGATTAAGGGAGAAGATTTTTTGTAAAGACTCTACAACTCGACCTTAATTCTTATCTAAACAGAATTAATCTTCTACAAATAAGTAACTTAGCGTTTTATTTTCAAGATTAACAAAATACAATTCTGAAACACTATTATCAGGATCTTTTCGAAATTTATAGCCAGATTCATAAATAGTCCATCCATAATTAACATTATCTAATTTTTCATTAATTTCAATTAGATTTAATAATTCATTGAAGTTTGATAGATCAAATTGAACAGTGAAAGATTCCGAGTAATCACCAAATGCAACAATAAAATCTTTTTCAACTATTTTAAATTCTGGGATTTTAATACTGGTGTCTTTTTTAGTTTGGGATCTAATTATATCTTTTTTATTTTCATAATCGCAACTATAAACTAGATTTTAAAATATAATTACTAACGTGAATTTCAGAATTTTCATTTTTTAAACACATAATTGAACTTTATTTCTTTTTCCCTTCTTGAAACATCACCCAAAACAACAATTTATCAATCACCTACTTTAGATTTCCTTTTGTAAAACAATGAGGACGCATTAAATAATACAAGAATAATTAAAAAAGGAAAAAAATTACTCTTGAGTTTACTCTGAAAGGATTCACAAAATGAAAAACCACCATCCCAACCAAGTAAAAAATTGACAATGCTAACCAATAATAACCCAAGAAAAACAACCGGAATTGTAAAGAGTAATTTCCAATACCAATTCAGATTTTCTATTTTCTTTCTTTTATAAATCAGATTTTTTAAGTTCATTTTTTTTAATGCGTTATAACATCATTATAGTAAAGGTAGTAAAATATAAATGGGTATCGGGAACATTACCAGCAGTTTAATAAATTACAACAAAAGGTATTCTCCTTTATTTGCCGAGATCCTAGTCATTATTAAAAATCAATACTTTCACTTCCACCAAACTCTCCCTTCATTCAAAACGCCTGGAAAATTTATTTTTCAAGCATCTTAAATGCTTTCTCTGCTGGGTATGCATTAAATGTCCCACTTGCTTTAGCGACCAAAATCCCTTTACCATTTGTTACAGCTGCTTCAACATAAAGTAAACGTTTACCTGCTGAAATCACTTTTCCAATTGAAGTTAATTTATCACCTAATTTTATTGGTTTTAGAAAATTGACTTGTAATTCGACTGTGCTCACGACATTATTGTTTTGACCAGCAACAGTTAATGCAGCCACACCAAGGGTTCCATCAATTAATCCTGCTACCACTCCACCATGTGCTGCTATTGGAGTGGCTAAATGTTTCTCTTTGATTTCCAGCAAATATTTCACCTCACCTTCTCCCAAAACATCTAATTCCATTTCCAATAATGCCCCGAATTTATTTGAAGCTTTGTACATCGTCAATATCTTTTCATCGATCATTTCACTTATTTTACTACAAAAATAAAGGATTTAGTATATAAAAGGAGAAAAGACTTAACTTTGAATGAATAGTTAAAGAGTAATTTAATTATAGAATTTATTGAATTATGGGTTTATTTAATCGAAATAAGAAAGATGATATGGGAGCCACTCGCCAAAAGGCAAGTAAGGTAGAAATAAAACCTTTCGAATATCATCCTAAAATTATTTTGGCTTGGGCTAAAGGAATTGAAGGTCATTCGGATTTATTGAATTATTTATTAGAAAATGATTTTAAAGAGTTGGTGATGGCAACACACGCAATTCGTTTGAAGGAAAAAGCGAGAACTTGGCTCATGAAAAATGGCTATCCGCATGTGATGGCTATGATTAACGCTTCTGAAGGAAATCAACAGGCTTTACGGTGGTTAAAGATGAACAATTTCATGTTATTTTATAACATGGCACTTGCAATTGACGGAGAGGCAGAAGGTTTTCGATGGCTCAATAAAAACAGTACGCAAGAATATTTTTATCTGACAAAAATCATCAAAGATGTAAAAGATGAAATCGAAGAAGGGCATAATGACATTCATAAAAGAAGCAAGGAGTGACGGGAATACAAATGAGTGTTGTATTTTTGTCGAAAATTAGAGTGACTTGGAAAAATTAGTGAACATACATGATGCCGCTGAAGGATTAAAAGCTGGAAAGACATTACTTTATCCTACGGATACCGTTTGGGGATTAGGATGTGATGCCAGCAATGAAGAAGCTATTCAAAAATTAATTGAACTAAAAAACCGTCCTGCTGAGAAATCTTTCATTCTTTTAGTAGACAGCGTAGCAATGCTAGAAAGGTATGTAACCAATATTCCTGATGTATGCTTTGATTTAATTGATTTTGCAGTAAAACCGCTCACCATAATTTATGATGAACCAATTAATTTACCAAAATCACTTTTAGCAGCTGATGGTACTATCGCAATTCGTGTTACAGAAGATATGAATTGTAAAAAATTAATTCAACGACTGCGCAAACCTTTAGTTTCTACAAGCGCTAATTTAAGTGGTCAACCAAACTCAAAAAGTTATTCTGAAATTAGTGAAGAAGTGAAATCTAAAGTAGATTTAATATTGAACGAAAGACTGAATGAGAAAATGCTCAAACCTTCTTCAATAATTCGAGTAGGAAGTGATAACGGCGTAAAAGTAATAAGATAAGCAATGAAATTTCAAGATATAAAATTAACGAAGCAGCTTTTAAACGCGCTTAACGAACAAGGAATTACGGATATGACTCCAATTCAGGAGAAAGCAATTCCTAAAGTTTTGGCAGGAAATGATGTAATTGGGATTGCACAAACTGGTACGGGAAAAACCTTGGCTTATTTATTACCAATTTTACGAGATTTAAAATATACAGATTCAACCCATCCAAGGGTATTAATTCTCGTTCCAACTCGTGAATTAGCTGTTCAAGTCGCTTCAGAAGTGGAGAAATTGACAGAATATATGTCGACTAGAACAATAGCTGTTTATGGTGGAACGAATATCAACACACAAAAGAAAGCAGTTTACGAGGGTTGTGATATTATTATCGGAACTCCAGGTCGTCTTTACGATATTGCTATGACAGGATTATTGCGTCTGAAAGATATCAAGAAGATAGTAATTGATGAATGTGATGAAATGTTGAACTTAGGATTCAGACCTCAAATTCAGCGTATTTTTGATTTATTACCAACAAAACGTCAAAATTTGATGTTTTCTGCCACAATTACAAGCGATGTAGATGATTTAGTAGAAACTTTCTTTAGAAAAACGGAAAGAATTATTGCTGCACCATCTGGAACCCCTTTACAGAAAATTAATCAAACTGCATTTGAAGCAGCGAATTTCAATTCAAAATACAACTTACTAAAACACTTGCTATCAGAAGGGAATATTGACAAAACTTTCATTTTTGTACAATCAAGGGTTTATGCTGATATATTATTCGCAAGAATAGAAGAAGATTTCCCAGAGCAATTTGGTGTTATCCATAGTAATAAGTCACAGAATTTCCGTTTAAGAATGGTGAGAGAATTCAAGGATAACCAACTTAAAGGAATTGTGGCTACAGACCTTGTTTCGCGTGGTATTGACATTGACAATGTGAGTCATGTGATCAACTTCGATTTAACCGATGACAAGGAGCAATACATGCACAGAATTGGTAGAACGGGACGTGCTGAAGCAGAAGGAAATACGATTTCATTTATCAAAGAAGAAGACAAGGCAATGTTTGAAGAAATTCAATCATTTATGAATTTAACGATTCCTTTTTCAGAACTACCGGAAGGAGTTGAGCCAACTACTCAATTAATTCCACTTGAAGAAGTTCCGGATATTCATGATGCTCCAACCATGTTGAACCCGAAACATTCATTTGGCGATGGTGAAAAGAATCAAGCTTCACCGAAAGAGGAAAAACGAAATATTCGTCCAATTGAAAAGAAATTAGCACGTAAGAAACAGCGTAAGAATAAAAGAAAAAAGTAGAAGAGAGTTTTGTTTTTGATGCTTTTTATTACACAAGACCACAAGCTGCAAGCTTAGGTAACTAGGAATAAAAAGTTTTAATTACAGAATAGGCATAGTTCGAAGCAATTCTCCCATAGGAAGGAGATAAAGAGGGAGGAAATCAAAAGGCAATATTATTAGTGAAAATATTTATGAAAAAGATACTGTTTTTCTTCCTGATAGTTCTTCCATTACTTTCATGTAAGCCTATTTTAACAAATACATTTGGAAGGTATCAAATTAATAAAATGCATAATGGAGGAACTGTTTCTAACGAAAACTATTCAGTAGAAGTACCTTATGAAATTATTAATGGTCAAATCATATTAAAAATATTTACCAGTAAAAATTCAAAAGATACTTTAAATTTTCTTTTTGATACAGGCTCTTATTCTGGTGTTTCCTTAGATGTTTACCAACATTTCTCTGGAGATTTTGCTAATTTGAGAACCAACCGAACAGATGGTAATAGAGTTACAACCGAAACAGAAATTTATTCAGCAGAAGAATTATACATTGGAGAACTTTTAATTGAGGACTTCAACTTAGCAGTAGACGAATATGTGAACGAAAACTTGGATGGAATTATTGGATCAGACTTTATTGAAGATAAAGTGATCACTTTCGATTTTCCAAAAAACAAATTGATAATTTCTGATATTTTACCAGATAATATGACTTCTGATTATCAATTTAACTTAACCAAAGATTGGAGTAAACTTTATAGTGCAAAAATTAATCTTGAAGAACAAAAAATGAAATTTGTTTTTGACACAGGAAGAACAGGCTTTTTGGAAACGAGCGATAAGTTAAAAATAATGGATAACAATCACTCATCTTCTTACGAAATTATCGGTAGAGATGCTAAAGGCTACCGAAGTGTAACGGTTACATATATTCAAACTAAAAATTTAGCTTTCGGAAAGAACAATATTGATAATGCTATAATTATTAAAAGTTCCGATTACAGCAGTAATTTCCTTGAAACTAAAATTCTAATGGAAAACAAAGTAATTCTGGACTGTATGAATATGCAAATGATTCTGAAATTAGCGGATGATAAAATTAAAATAAACACAAAACAATTCCCTACTCATTCATTTGCATTTGGATGGTTGGAAGGTCTAAAAGTTGTTTCAAAAAAGGTTGAAGTACTAGCTATTGACCTTGAATTATTTGATGAAATTATTGAAATTAACGGAACCAAAACTTTAGATTCCGAAGAAAAAGTCGGTCAGCTACTTAATTCTTTAAAAAACGAAAAGATATGGTATTTAAAAATACGTCGAGGTGATTTAGAATTTGATGTTCAGGTGCCACCAAGTATTGTGGTGTTTTAAAATTTAACACCTTTCTTTAAAAAGAACGAAATACTTTCTTTTATAGTTGCTAATAACAAAAGTCATAAGAAAAATCCATAAAACTCCTAAAGCCTCCATGAGATAAAAGTTCCCAACTTATGTTGATTGCTAAAATCACCCAACAACTTTATTTCAGTAAATCGGGAAAAGACATTCGATTTATGATTAAATGAGTTTTTTCTCTGTTTTCATGGCATCATCAATTATAAGTTTTGGATATTTATAAAGTTCCAAAATTCTAATTGCATTTCTTGTTTGTAATTTCCCTTGTTTCAATTTATAATCAAAAACCAACTCTTTCTCATTTATCGTCTCTTGGAAATGAAATAATTTATAATTCTCTTCCACTAACAATTCAGTCAATTCGATATCATGAGTTGAAACTAAAACTATATGATTTTTTTTATTTAAATAAGAAAGAATCGCTTTACCTCCTGAAATTCTTTCAATTGTATTCGTTCCCTTAAAAATTTCATCGAGAACAAATAAACATGGAGATTTATTATCGGAATTTTCAATTAGCTCCCTTATTGTTAAAACCTCTTCCAAATAATAACTTTTATTTTCAAACAAGTCATCTGTAATTCTAATCGATGAATAAACTTTAAAAAATGGTGCCTTATATGCTTGAGCAAAACAAATATTTAAAGTTTGAGCTAAAACACTATTAATAGCCACTGTTCTAATAAAAGTTGTTTTCCCAGACATATTGGTTCCCGTCAGCAACATACTTTTGCTTTGGAGATTAAAAGTATTAGGAATACAATCGTCAACTAATGGATGTGAAATCTCTTTGGAAACTATTTCTTTCTCTTCCGTAAATGTTGGTTTGCAAGTAGAAATAGCATCACTTCGTAAAGAAGCAATATTTATTGCAGTATCTATTTCACCTATAGAAAGGTATAATTCCTCAATGAAATCCCTTTTAGTTATAATGGAATCAATGAAACTATAAAAGACAATATATTCGATATTGAACAATATTTTTATCAATTCAAAAAAAGACCAAAATATTGCTGTGAATTCATTATCCAAACCTTTTTCAAACCTTATAATTTCGGTTTTGAATTTAATTTTCTCTATTTCCTTAATGAATTTCAAATCTTTGAAGTACGATTTAATGGGCTTTAGCTTCACCAGCTTCTTACTAACATTATGGGCTATTGACAATTGATTTACTGCCCTTAAATAAAATTTAATATTTCTTTTATTCGAATAATGAAAAACTACATTAATTGCGAAAATTGGAATTAGAAATAAAATAAAAAAGGGGTAAAAAAAAGACATAAAAATTGACAGAATACTAACGGCAGTTAAAACGTAAATCAACCATAATGTTTTTGGCTTCTTTAACTGTAATCCATTAATCAACTCTTCTAAATAATAGGATTCACTCTTATTTAATCTTGACAAATACATTTGACTTTTTACACGAATCGCTTCATCTTTTTCAAAAGCTTCAACAAGAAATTCAATTTCATTTAATTCTTCAACATTTGTTATTGTACTCAATCGGTTATATAAATACTGTTGTCCAATTTTTGAAGTGGTCCTGTCTATATATTTAAAAACCTCATTGAAATCTAGGTCATTTTTACATTTATCCGAAATAATATGGTACGCATCATTTCTATGTCTATTATTATCGAAATAAAGACTTATTTTTTCAAAATCGTAATACTCGTCCTCTTTCTTTTTACCCCAATTAGCTTTAAAATCAGACTCAAGCCTTTTGAGTTTTTTATTTCTTTTGTAATTAGAAATTATATAAATCACAATGAAAATCAATAAAATTCCTAAAATCCAATTCATAGTCCAATATTTATTTTCTATATATTTTAAATTACCTTCTGATCAAAATTAAAATAAAAACTCAATTCACAAACTTCATTTATTCAATCATTACTCCAAGTATACTACACAATTTAACTTAAAAATAATTCGAAATTTCCCTAAAGTCATATATGAAATCAAGGAAATTCGTATATTGACCCGCTAAACCAAAAAGCTGAAAAATTGGTAAAGAATTATTATCTCAAAGAAGGGATTTTGATTTAAAAACTAAGTGAATATTTAATAATTATGACCGTATTTTTAATCGTTATACTCTCATCATTCGTGTTTTCTTTGTTGCTTTTTGGCATCGGGCAAAAGACATTCCAACGAATGACATGGTTCGCAGCACTTTTGCCTATTTCATTATTTATCTATTTCTCTAGTTTTGCGAAATCCATAATGAATGGTGAAGTGTATAATTCATTCACTTCTTGGGTTCCTTCTCTGGGCATCAACCTAGATTTTCGACTCGACAACCTTGCACTACTCTTTACCTTATTAATCACAGGAGTTGGGAGTATAGTGTTTCTGTACACTACGCAATACCTAAAAGGTCATCCAAAATTACTGCGTTTTTATGTATTTCTTTCCATTTTTATGGGAGCGATGTTGGGGTTAGTTACTTCAAACAACATCATTACACTCTTTATTTTCTGGGAATTAACAAGTATCAGTTCTTTCTTCTTAATTAGTTTCAATAATACAGAAGCTCCTTCTCGGAAATCGGCAATTATCGCATTAACAATCACTGGATTAGGAGGATTAGCATTATTGGCTTTTGCGGTTTTAGCCGGACAAATTACAGGAACTTTATCGATAGCAGAAATGCTTCAATCACCTGAAGTATTCGCAAATCATCAGTATTCTGTCATTTTAATGGTCTTTATATTTTTAGCGGCATTTACTAAATCAGCTCAATTTCCTTTCCATTTTTGGTTACCAGGAGCCATGAAAGCCCCAACTCCAGTTTCAACTTATTTGCACTCTGCAACCATGGTAAAAGCGGGTATTTACTTGTTATTGCGTTTTACTCCGCACTTTCAAAACAACTCCTATTTCTTTACAACCTTATTAATCGTTGGAGCAATCACGATGCTTTACGCTGCATTCCAGACGTTATTTAAAACAGATTTAAAAGGGATTTTGGCCTATTCCACAATTGGAGCATTGGGAATTATGGTTTTTTTGATAGGAATTGGAACATCTGCTTCTATCACTGCAGCCATTGTTTTTATTGTTGTTCACGCTTTATATAAAGCCAGTTTATTCTTGGTTACCGGAACAATTGATCATCAAGCGAAAACACGTGACATTACAAAATTAAGTGGGCTCAGAAAAGTATTAATGCCTTTAGCAATTGCAGGATTAATTGCTGCTTTATCCAGTGGTGGATTCCCTCCTACAGTTGGTTTTATTGGTAAAGATTTAATTTATGAAGCCACATTACATGGTGGACTAAATCCAGTTCTATTAACTACAATGGCCGTTTTAACCAATATTTTAATGGTTTTTGCTGGATTATTAGTCGGTGTAAAACCATTCGCTGGAAAACAAAACGAGGACCTTGGTGAAATTAAGAAACCACATTTCTTTCTTTGGTTTATGCCGATGATATTAGCAGTGCTTAGTTTATTATTTGGACTATTCCCTTCAATGGTAGAAGCCTTGTTTACACATAATATCACACCACTTTTAACGGGAGAAGAGAGTCCACACTTGGCGATTTGGCACGGTTTCAACTTAATTCTTTTATTAAGTGCAATAACAATTATCTCAGGAATTATCATTTACTTCATTTGGAAACCAAGTCATAAGAAGGAAGGTTCAATGATGAAATTTGAAGCTATTTCTCCAAAAAGTTTAGCCTTGAAGTTTTCTGATTTATTTCAAAAGTTATCATATATTTTAACAAGAACATTCCAAAATGGTTATTTACGCCGATATGTTATGGTAATCCTAGTGTTATTGACTTTAGTATTTGGAATTCACGTTTTCATTAATCCTAGGATATTCCTTTCTGTAAAAGAAATCAAGGCATTAAATTGGAATGAAATTGTAATTCTGGCCATGATGTTAGTTTCAATTTTGTTTACTGTATTCACAAAATCTAGACTTACAGCCATTGCCGGGATGGGAGTTTTAGGTTACACAATGTGTTTGATCTTTGTTTTCTACGGTGCACCCGATTTAGCAATGACACAATTCTCCATTGATACTTTAACTGTAATTTTATTTGTGTTGGTACTTTATCGATTACCAAAATACCTTAAACTCTCTAATCGCACCAATAGGGTTCGAGATGCCATTGTAGCAATGTCATTTGGAACATTTTTGGCATTCACGATTATTGAAATTATGAATGAAACACCTTTAAAAAAGACCAGTGAATATTATGCCGAAAATGCTTATGTTTTAGCAAAAGGAAAAAATGTTGTAAATGTGATTTTGGTTGATTTCCGTGGATTTGACACCATGATTGAAATTGTCGTTCTAGCTATTTCAGCAATTGGAGTATTTGCCTTACTTAAGTTACACTTAAAGAAAAACGAAAAATAAAATGAAGAGTTTAATATTACATACCATTTCAATAACCCTTTTGCCTTTACTGATATTGTTTTCAGTATTCGTTTTACTGCGTGGGCATTACCTTCCTGGAGGTGGATTTATTGGAGGATTAATTGCAGCAATTGCATTTATTCTTCATGCTTTCGCGAATGGATTAAAAGAAACGAGAAAAGTACTAAGAATACATCCTGGATTTTTAATTCCTGTTGGATTATCAATAGCAGTTTTAAGTGCTTTAGCACCTATTTTAATGACTGGAGATCCACTAATGACCGGTCTTTGGTATGACAAAGACATTGCAATCCTAGGGAAAATAGGAAGTGCTCTTTTCTTCGATACAGGAGTTTATTTGGTAGTAGTAGGGGTGTGTTTAACTATTATCTTCACCATCTCAGAAAGCGTTTAATTATTATGGAAATACTATTAGCGATAATGACTGGAATACTTTATGCCGCGGGGATCTATTTGATTCTTCGCCGCAGTCTAGTTAAACTAATCATTGGAATTGTAATCCTTGGAAATGGAGTAAATCTTTTAATATTTTTAATGGGAGGACTTGTAAAAGGTAATCCACCATTGATTTTATCAGAAGGAAAAGCATTGGAAGGTTTATATGCCGATCCTGTACCACAGGCCTTAATTTTAACAGCAATTGTAATCAGTTTTGGACTGCAATCTTTTGCTATTGTATTAATTAAAAGAGCCTATAAAGTCTTGAAAACTGACGATATTGATACTATGAATAAAACTGACGATATAACATGAGCGAACATTTAACAATATATCCGATTCTTGTTCATTTAATTACTGCAATTCTTTTGTTGTTCTTTTGGATGAATCCAAAAATTCAGCGTTACATCAGTATTGTAGGAAGTGCCGCAGGAATAGTTATTGGAGGACTTCTATTTAGTAGAGTTTGGGAAAACGGAATACAAAGTATTCAATTAGGAAATTGGGAAGCTCCGTTCGGAATTAGTATGGTCGCTGACACCCTAGCTGTTTCACTGATTCTTCTAACCAACATTGTGGCTTTCGCCTTATCCATCTACTCCACTGAAAACATGGTTTCATCAAGGGTGAAATTTGGTTATTATGCCATTTTCCACTTCTTAATCATGGGATTATCTGGAGCATTCTTAACAGGAGATTTATTCAATCTTTATGTCTGGTTTGAGGTAATTATTATCTCTTCATTCGTTTTATTAACCATTGGAGGAAGAAAAATTCAAATCGAAGGTGCAGTAAAATACTTCACTTTGAATATGATTTCTTCAATCATTTTCCTAACAGGAATTGCGATGGTTTATGGAGCTACAGGATCTTTGAACATGGCAGAATTGTCGCGCATTATTCCTGAAATTGAAAACAAAGGATTGATGCAAACAATTTCTTTGATTTTCTTTATTGGATTTGGAGTGAAGTCAGGAGTTTTCCCATTGTATTTTTGGCTTCCTGCCTCCTATCACACTCCTCCAGCTGCAGTTTCTGCATTATTCGCAGGATTGCTAACCAAAGTTGGAATTTATGCAATGTTGCGGGTCTTCACACTCATTTTCCCCTTGGGAGAAACCAACCAAATTATATTAATGATTATCGCTGGACTCACAATGTTCTTTGGAGGAATTGGAGCGTTGGTTCAAAAAGATATGATGAGAGTTTTCTCTTATTTGATCATTTGTCATATTGGATTTATGGTTGGAGGATTAAGCTTATTCACTGAAGTTGCTATTGTAGGAGCTATTATGTATATGTTCCATGACATAATTGTCAAAGCCACATTGTTTATGCTTGGCGGAGTAATGTTTAGGATATTTGGATCAACTAGATTATATAATATGGGAGGAATGATGGACGATTACCCTAAGCTTTCATTCTTATTTGCTATTCCATTATTTGCACTGGTAGGGATTCCACCACTTTCAGGCTTTTGGCCAAAAATCTCATTGTTTAGCGCAAGTTATACAGCTGGGGAAATAGCCATGTTGGTAATGTTCATTTTTGCGAGTTTGATTACTTTGGTGATTATTGCAAAAATATGGAACAAATCCTTTTCAACAAGCGACCCTAAAAGAGAGCGGAAATTGTCTTTTAAGTATTTTAATGATTTCAGTTTTGCCGAAAAAGCGGCATATGTTGCTCCAATTATTTTACTTGTTGGCGTAACTTTATATTATAGTTTTTTCGCAGAACACTTTCAAATGGTTGCCGAAAGAATTGGTGAGGAATTAATGAATACAGAGCACTACTATAATGCTGTTTACGGAATTAAAGAAGTTTCAGAGCTATGAAAATACAATTTCTATTAAATATATTACTGTCTGTTGTTTGGGTTTTCCTTACAGGAACAGTCAATGCAACAAATTTTGCGTTTGGATTTATATTGAGCTTCTTAGTACTTTGGTTAATTAGTTCTAACCACGGAAAGAGAAAATATTTTTCAATTGTTCCAAGCTTATTTAGTTTTACATTCTACTTTTTATATGAATTAGTAAAAGCCAATATACAAGTTGCAGCCGATGTGGTGACTCCAAAATTTTACATGGAACCTGGAATCATCAAATATCCATTAACTGCGGAGTCAGATTTAGAAATTACATTATTGGCCAATGTTATCACTTTAACTCCTGGGACACTAAGTTTAGACATATCAGATGACAGAAAAGTTTTATACATTCATGCAATGTATGTTCATGACAAAGAAGAATTTATCGACGGAATTAAAAATGGTTTCGAAAAACGAATTTTGAATATATTACGATGAATATAGATGATTTTTTAACATATATAATTTTACCGATTTTGAGTACCTCCTCTTTAATGGTTTTCATTCGGTTTTTAATTGGTCCTACTCTACCAGATAGAGTTGTTGCCTTAGATTTATTGATCACAATTGGTATTTCGATAATTGCAGTTTACAGTATTATTACGCATCGTCCTTCATTTTTGGATATCGCTATGATATTTGCATTAATCGCTTTTTTAAGTACCGTTGCATTTTCGTTTTACCTTGAAAAAAGAAAAAGAAATGAATGATATTATAATTATGGTCATCATCTCGCTTGGAACACTATTTATTCTTCTAGCGGCGATTGGATTATTACGAATGCCCGATTTATACCTTAGAATGTCAGTAACAACTAAAGCTGCGACTCTTGGTGTTGGACTAATTTTAATAGGTTTGGCTCTTTATTATATGGAAACTTCCATTACAACACGTGTAATTGCCATCATTGTCTTCCTGCTACTTACAGCTCCAATAAGCGCGCATGTTATTGGACGAGCAGCATATTTTGTAGGAGTACCTATGTGGAAAAAAACCAAAATTGACGATCTTAAAGGGATGTACAATACAAAAACTCATGATTTGATGAGTGGTCTTGAAGATGAAGAAGAAGAACAACCAGAGGCTGAAGACTAAAATTTAGTTTCCACTTAGAACTCCTCTAAGGTTTGAAGCTAACTATGCTTTTTTAACATCCTACTATTGAACCTCGTTGGGCTTCTTATTTTTATACAATTGGCACATAATAAATACCAAAATAAATGAAGAGGCCAAGCTCTGAATGTACAAGGCAACACATAATCCTCCATAACTATTTGCTTTAACCACAGAACTAATATATCTATCCAAATCTGGTTCGAAAATTTGAAAATAGATATAAAGAGAAATCGTTCCCAAAGTCATAGCTGTGAAAACGGTAACAACTCCAATTGCGAGTTTATTCAGATAACTTTCGCCATTTTTAACTGCTGATTTTAAAGAATTATTGATGATAAGAAAAATAAAAATATAATTTCCTAACCTTAAAAAAATATTATCCGCCAAGCCTAGAGCATCTAAAATAGCAAAGTAAACTCCAAGAATAATAAATAAAATAACTCCATTTCGAATAGCATTTGATCGTTGTAACATAGTTTCTGACTTAATTAATAGCAAATGTCTTTTTACACCTCCCTTAATTTAGAAATTAATATTTTCTAATCCAAATACTCAACTTAAGAAAAATGAATACTACCTAATCTTTAACACCTTTTCACAAAAAAGCTAAAACAAACCTAATTGTCCATCACTTTCAATGCAATGTGTATTTAAACTATGGTTTAAATTAATGTCTCCCTTTGCTAGCCATGCTCTAGCTTGATTTGGGTCCATAATCAATGGCATTCTTTTTTTGATATTGTGAATTTCAGCCATAATTTCATTCGCTTCGGTTGTTAACAATGAAAACGAATTAACTACTTCTCCAGATTTGGGGTTTGTCCATGTACTATGCAATCCTGCCAACCCAAAAACCGGTTGATTTTCTACACCAATTAGGTATTTTTCTTTTCGTTTACCCTTGCTATCAAGCCATTTCCACTCGTAAAAACCAGAAACAGGTAACACACATCTTTGATTATTTACATCTTTAAAAGAAGCCACTTCACCTATTGTTTCAAGCTTGGCGTTCAAAGTATGCTTACGAATGTCTTCGTCTTTTGCCCAATGAGGAATTAATCCCCATTTCAAGAAATTAAATGTCTCGGGAGAATCACTTTTCAAAACGGGCAACAATGGGAAATCAAATCCGCTAATTACATCTTTAGGATTGTACAAAGCTGGCATCTCAAATTGTGCATTAAACTTTTCAGTTAATTCTTTAATTGTAGCTTTTTGTTGAACGTTGTAACACATGATTAACTATTTATGTGGAAAAATGAAAATGAACGTGAATTATGTTCTTCTTCGAATAAATGGGGATAATATTTTTGCATTTCAGCGTTCATTAACTCTACAGGAACATCATCAAATTCCCCATAGAAATGTTTATACTCCATGAATTTTTGATTGCCTTGATACGCCTGGAATAATGAATCATTTTCTCCATCCCAAGCCAAAGCTTCTACTCCAGAAAGTTTACAAATTAAAGGATCGAAAGCAGGTGTACATTTAACCCATTTCCCTTCCAAAAAAGCGGAAACATATCCATGAAAAACAATTTCTTCTCGTCGTAAAGCAGCTGTCAATTTTTCTACTCCAATGTGATTAACCACAATTCCATAACCTAATTTCGAAGGAATACCTAACGCTCTTAACCCTGTCGCTAAAACAATTGATTTTTCAACACACCAAGCTTTACTTTTCTGCAAAACTACACTTGACTTCAACTTTTCTGAACGTAAATCAAGATGATAAGGATTATAAACAAATCCATCTCTAACTTTATTATACAAAGCAATGGCCTGTTGCTTTGTAGTCAATGAAGTATCAATTGTTGAAATTAATTCAAATGTACTCTTATGATTCACTTCAAGAATTGGAGTTGCTTTTAAAAATTTCTGTTGTTCCTTTTCAGTCATATTTCAAATTTACAAATTAACTACAATTAAATCGCAGTTCATAGTTCACTACCATCCGAGAAAAATATACCTGCTTCAAAATTAAGGTTTCGAGCAGCTTTATCCATTCTTTCATAATTTAACCCCGAAGATAAAGCAAGAGGTTATGGGACAAGGAAGTAAGAGGAATTTGGAGTATTATAATTGAGAAGTTATGGTTATTCATCAAGCGTGAATGATTAATGCAAATCACTCTCGGTAGCAACTTAAAAAATCGCTGAACGTTAAAGATAAAGAAATAGAAAGAAAATGAAAAAACTGGGTTTAATTGGAGGGACATCTTATCATTCTACGATTAATTATTATAGAATGATTAACGAAAAAGTTGGAGCCATAATTGGACATGACAAAAACCCTGAGTTACTTTTATATAGTTTGAATGTTGAGTTGATGCGTTCCGAAGATCAAGAGAGAATTAAGACCGAATACTTAAGAATATCGAAAGATTTGATCTCAATAGGTGCAGAAGGTATTTTAATTTGTGCGAATACTCCACACATGGTTTACGAGTATGTTCAACCAAAAATTGAAGTTCCTATTTTACATATTGGAAAAGCCATTGGAGATTATGCTATAAAGAATAATTTTTACAATTTAGGTTTATTTGGAACTAGACCAACAATCAAAATTGGATTTTTAGAAAACTATATCAAAGAAAATTATCCTTTAGAAATTACACTCCCAAACGAAGAGAACATAGGAATCATACACCACTATATTGCTGAAGAATTAACCCAAGGAATATTCTCTGAAGAAGCCAAGGCATACTTTTTAGATCAAATGAAAATTTTAACATCGAAGGGCGCCGATGCTATAATTATGGGCTGTACAGAATTACCCATTTTGATAAAACAAGAAGAAACAGATTTCAAACTCATTGATACAACAAGCCTGCATGTAGAATTGGCTGTTGACTTTATATTAAATAATTAGGATAATGTAATCATATACGGAATTGTATATATTTAACTCATTAATAATAACTCAAAGAATTATGAAAAAACTTATATTACTTGCCTTTACTTTTCTAGGATTGAATGTATTTGCTCAAAACACATGGGTTGAACTCAGTGCAGGAACTGAGTTTTCTGCGGGAATTCAATCTGATGGTACTTTATGGACATGGGGTTCAAACATGAATGAACAATTAGGCTTGGGTGATGCTATTACCAGAGCAATTCCTACACAAGTTGGAACAGATACAAATTGGAGTTCAATTTCTTGTGGTGCATTCCACAGTTTAGCAATCAAAAATGATGGCACACTTTGGGCTTGGGGTGAAAACTCTCTATTTCAACTTGGAAATGGAAATACCACTCAACTGAGCACGCCTACACAGGTTGGAACGGATAATGATTGGGCGTCTATAAATGCTGGATATGCTCACAATCACGCCATAAAAACCGATGGAACTCTATGGGCTTGGGGCTGGAATCTTTATGGTCAAATAGGAGACAACTCGAATATTGATTTGGCTATACCAACTCAAATTGGAACCGCTACAAACTGGGAATTTATTGATTCTGGAGCTGGTCATACCTTAGCCTTAAAAACTGACGGAACATTATGGGGATGGGGATTTAATGCAAATGGCCAACTTGGAATAATTTCATCAACTGAAATTAAAGAACCAACTCAAATAGGAACTTCATTATGGAATGACATTTCTTGTGGTTATGAATATTCATCTGGGATAAAAGCCGATGGAACTTTATGGTCATGGGGTTTTAATGGTAATTCACAATTAGGATTGGGAACAATTCCACAAGCCGATGAACCAACACAAGTTGGAACAAGCAGTGATTGGGAAACAATTCGAAGTGGCGCAGCTTCAAATTTTGCAATTAATTCTTCAAGTGAATTATTCGGAACAGGATTTAATCAATTTGGAACATTGGGTGATGGATCAGGTGTAAACAAGTCATCATTTACATTAATCACGGATGATGTCGATATGGTTTATGTGAGTGAAGGTGGTGCTGGACAAGGTGGGATTTTCGGACATCATACATTCCTATTGAGAAATTCTGACAAAACTGTTATTTGTGCTGCTGGTTCAAATTACATTTCGCAAATTGGAGATGGTGGTTCTGCAGACATTCTGACTTTCACTTGTAATGTTGGAGATTTAGACAATGTTGGATTGACGGCTGAACAAAAAGGTGTAAATTTCAAAGTTTACCCTAATCCAGCGAGTGATTTTGCAACCATTGAATTTGATGGCAAAACTCCAGCTCAATTTACCTTATACTCCACTTCTGGAGCGCAAGTTTTCAGTCAAGAAATAAATTCAGGACAAAAAGTAGAATTTAAATCACTAGAATTAGGTATTTACTTTTATGAAATAATGAAAGAAAATGGAGAATTGGAAAAAGGAAAGTTAATTCTTAAATAATTAAATTCAAAATCAACAAAACAATTCTCTCAAGGATAATATTTAAAAGGAAGTTACGGCTTCCTTTTTTTTATGGAATTTAATATAAAAGTCCTTAAACGAAAAAATCCCTGCAGTTAAAAACTACAGGGATTTTTTGTACCCGGAGCGGGACTTGAACCCGCACGCCCCAAAGAGCACAGGATTTTAAGTCCGGCGTGTCTACCAATTCCACCATCCGGGCAGGACAGTTATTTTATTTTGCAACAAAACGGCTTACTAAGAGTAAATCGAACGACTCAGGGAGTATTTCATATCCCCTTCCTCTCGAAAAGTATTTCGAGCGGGAGACGGGATTCGAACCCGCGACCCCAACCTTGGCAAGGTTGTGCTCTACCAGCTGAGCTACTCTCGCTTATTCGAGGTAACTCTCTAATTTAAATTAGATAAGTTAGCATCGTTTATGTTGTTGTAATCTTGTCAATTTTCAGCAAAGAATCGTATTCCTTTTGCGGGGACAAATATACGTGTATTTTACTTCTTAGCAAGGAATAAATTTAATTTATTTTAAAAAAATATTATTAATACTTTCAACTACATAAAAACTAGAAGATTGTGAATTATAATAATTTTAAAAAAATTAATTATTTTAATTGAATTGCTGATTATACCATAATCTTATCAGTTCATAATTGGGGTAAGGGTTTCTCAATTTAATTATATCACAATTTTTTAATTACAAATTAAAATAGTAAATTTCATATTCAACTCAACGAATAGATGAGTTGTATTTATGAATTGAATACATCAAAACATATGCTACTAACAAAAACTATCTCATTTTTAACGCTATTAATTTCCATTTTATATGGCAACTTTGCATTTTCTCAATCAGTAACTTTAAACGACGGTTTTGAAGGAACACCTCAGTTTAGCGTTCCACCCCCAAATTGGACAAATTGTCTTGATGGAAACTCCACTGGTGACACACAGCCTGGAATGTTTAACAATCACCTTCCTGCATCGCAAGGTAACACTTACCTATCATTAGTTACAAGGGAAGTTAGTTCCCCAGGAACTGCAGAGACTGTTTGGACAAAACCAATTAATCCCTTTAGAAAAGACACATGCTACAACTTGCAAATTGATTTAACCTTAACGAATAGTTTCTATGGAGGATTTGGATGGATTGATCATTACTTCAACAACCCTTGTGTCTTTCAATTAATCGGATATAATGGCTACTGTCCTTCAAGAAAAGGGGAAGAAGTGTTATGGGAGTCCGATGTAATTACAAATTTTGAATGGCAAACCTTTGATATCAGCTTCATGCCTGAATTGGACACTTATGAGTATATTGCCATAAGACCATTTTTTGCTCCAGCAACGAATATCAAAAGCAGCGCGCTTCTAATAGATAATTTGAGATTCAAAATTACTCCAATAACGTTCGAACAAAATGATGGTGAGGTTACCATTCCTATATTTGCTACGGGAATAAACTGGTACTTTAATGGAGAAAATATTGAAGGAGAACATTCCATGAATATGCCATTTCTGGGAAGTGGAACCTACAAAGCGACTTTTTACAATGAAAATGGATGTTTTACAATAGCCAAAGAAGATATTAGAATCGATCCAATAAGTATTAGCATCTATCCCAATCCAACAGGCTCTAAAATAACAATTGACAGTTATTCTTCAACGAGTGAAAATTTGCAATTGCACCTTTATGACGAAATTGGAAAATTAGTTTTTGAAAATGAATCAATCCAAAATAAAGGACTAAATAAAACCGTGTTGGATTTATCTTTTCTAGCCCCAGCGGTCTATTATTTAAGAATAAACAAAAACGAACTAAAAAATGAAATCCATAAAATAGTGATTGCCCAATAGATAGAATTCTCAATATATAAAGAAATAGTTTTAACTATTCAAATTAAACCCTAGACTTTTCCAATTGAATGGATATGCTCTCCTCCTTCAGCTCCACCCCTTGCATCTTAGTTTCTTCACTTGGTAAAATCTCACAATTATCCCAAATTCCATCAACTATTGTTTTTGCGTATTCCATTGGAAGTTGTTTTTGAACCATTTCCTCACTCGTTTTATTGAAATCATATTTCAACGCATGTGAAGAAAATGTTTTTGTTTCAGAATTGTAAATTGTATACCAAACTTTTGTAGTTCCATCATTGGCTGGCATTCCAATTACTCCAGGGTTAATCCAATGTGCGTTGCCAAGTTGTTGCATAAATGGAATTCCACAATGTCCAGCTACAATTACATCAACGTTTAATTTTTTTATAATCTTTTCCTTGATAGAAGAAGGTGTGCTTTTAAATATAAATTCAGAAATGTTCTCAATTCCTCCATGAATAATCCCTAATCTTAAACCATCAATTACAATAATTTGATGGTTATTAAGCGTTTTCATCCAATCTATGTTTGCTTGACTCACTTGAATTTTAGCAAATGGGTACCACAAATTTGAAAAATTCGAACAACGGGATCCTTCTTCAAAATTACAACCACAATCTTCTTCCCCATCACTTAATTGAACTTCTACATTTCCCGCGATAACATTGATTCCCCATTCTCGAACAGCATTAACTGTTTCGTTTGGAGAAGCACAATATCCAACCACATCTCCAGTATGGTAGATATTCTTTGCAGGAATTTGAAGTTTTCCAGCCTCGTATTTCAATGCTTTTAATGCATGAATATTACTGTAAGATCCTCCAAAAAAGAGGTGCAGGTGAGAAGACTCCATTTTATTTTATTTGAATTTTAGCCATTTCGGAACAAAGTAAACAATAAAACACATTATTAAAGCAAATAAAGTTATCCAAAGTAAGTCGTTGTATGGACCACTTGTAAAAAACATTTGCTCAGGAAATAAATCTAAAGCTGTCATTATTCCGAACACTATTCCTACAATAACACTTAAGAAATAACTGATTTTAGGTGCAGGAGTTTTCCAAAAAAGAAATATAGGTGTTAATCCAATTACCATAACTCCACTAATTGTGGTTGCTGAAAGAATTTTGGGATCGAAAAACAAAGGGATTGAACCGGCAATTGCGAAAATTAGCATCGACCAACGCCCTACTTTCAAAGTAGCCCCTCTTTTTAAATCTACGGCAATTAATTTTGAAGCAGAAGAAAACGAAGAATCCAAAGTTGAAGAAGCCGAAACTATCATAATAAAATTAATCATCAACAGCATAAGTGGACCAAACAAGGTTCCAAACGTGGTTAAATCACTTGACTCTGCTCCATTTAATCTGCCAAAAATTCCAACTAAACTAAAAGCAAAAATTAATAGTCCGCCAAGTATTCCAGCGAAAATAAAACTCCACAAAGTAGTTTTAGGTTTACTGATAAATCCACGGTCTGTCATTACCGGGTCATGAAAAGGATAAGAAAAACTGTGTAAAAGTCCAACCAAAATAAGATTGATTCCATTGTCAAATGAAAAATCTCCTTCTGTGATAACTTCACCTATAGTTGATTCACTTTGACCATTAAAAATCACCAAAATCGAAATCATTAAGATTCCAAATAATCCAATTTGAATTAAATCAGAAAAAATAGAACTGCTCAAGCCTCCTTTTAAGGAATACACCAAGGTCAAAACTGTGAACACAATGACGGAAGAATAAAATGGTACAGTCCCATATTCTCCAAAGAAATAGCCAATAACCATAGTATTTGACCATACTTCATTGAATAATCGAATGGCAATTACAACTGAAAAAAGCTGTAGCGCTTGTCGACCAAATTTTTCATTGAGGAAAGAATGAATACTTGTGATTCCTCCTTTTGTTCTCATGCGGTAAATGATAACTCCTGCTACTAAAAAAGAAGCGTAATAAGAAGCATAAGCCAACCCTCCGGTAAATCCGTGTTCAAACCCTAAATCCGAAGCCACTGCAATTGATTTTGCAAAGACCCAAGAAATAACTAAACTTCCGGTGAGCATTCCAAAATTGGGTGACTTTCCTTTTGAACTAGCCGCGAAAAATTGTTTAGCATTCTTTGCCCATGGTGACAATAAGATCAGCAAGACGCTGGTTGCGATAACCAACGTCCATTGCCAAAATTTAAAATTATCTTCTATTGCTCCCACCATCCTTTACTGTTGTATGTGTCACCTCCGATTGCACCTACAGCTTGGGAGTAGTTTGAACCATTCACTGCTTGTTCGGTTGAAGGATAGGCATATCTCACAGGGTAAACATCATTATTTAAATTGTCTTGAGGAATTGTTAGCGTTGGAAATCCAGTTCTGCGGTAATCAAACCAAGCTTCATAACCATTCATAAAAGAAGAAATCCATTTTTGGGTCATGATTTTCTCTAATTCATCTCCAGAGCTAAGTAAAACATTCATTTGTGATAAATATCCACTTGGGATATCCACTCCTAAATGGTTAAAAGAAGCCCGAATTCCATTTTCATAATAGATGGTTGAACTTCCACTAATTAATCCTTTGTGTGCAGCTTCTGCTAAACAAAACTGTAATTCTGAAAAAGTCATAAAAGCTGCTTTTACAGCATCTGGTTCATCACGCAAATAACTTCCCAACAAAGAAACGTCGCTTAAATTAAAGCTTAATTGACTTTGTCTGCTCAACCCGTTTGGAATTCCATTATACTCCTCACTTCCAGGTGTTGAATTTGCCGTTGGCTTATAATAATGTGCTATCCTTGGGTCATTGAAAGGAGTAATAATATCCTCTGCTGTTTTACTCATCCGCACATCGACATAACGCCCTTCACGCTCTGTGAAAATCACCCATTGATTTGGAGAAGCTGACAAATATGGAACAACCGCTTCATCAAACAAACTTTGGAATAACAAACCCTCATCAACGATTGCTTGCATTTCCGTTGAGACATTTACTTGATTGCTAATTCTCAATAAATAACGTATTCTCAATCCATTTGCAAAAGCTATCCATTTTGTCAGGTTTCCTTGATACATGATATCTCCATCAATATTATCAGTTGTAGATTGAAGGGTATTCACTGATTTTTCAAGTAAATCAAGAATTCCTCCTTCTCCTGTGTAAATAGATTCTTGCGTGTCAAAAGCCGGAGTAAAGTTTCCTTCGCTCTGACCTTTTAAGGCTTCAAAATAAGGCACATTCGTCCATAAATCTGTCAACAAGCTGGCCTGATGAGCGATAAGTATATCAGCAACAGCAGAATAAGCATCATTTCCTTGCTCGCTATTTTTGATATCAGTTAAATCTTTCATCAAACGATAAGTTGCTGTCCATAATCCTTCATTAGAACCTAAATTGTAACGGTCTACTGGTAGGAATTCCAAATTAGAGGTATGTTGTGCCAATAAACTACCTGCGTGCCAACCCCAATAAGCTTGATTATTTGAACCTTCCGAAAGTACATTCGATAATAAAAATTGTGGATTTACATTTTCTGGTGCATTCTGATTAATATTGGATTGATCAAATTTCTTACACCCTATAAATAGGAAGGAAATGAGTGTATATATAAGTATCTTTTTCATGATTTTAAAATTTAAATTTTACTTGAATTCCATAACTTCTTGAAGAAGGATAGGATAAATCTTCTACTCCATAAATTTGAGAAGTTCCTTGCATTGCGCTCAATTCTGGATCAAAATGTGGATTTTCTGTCCATGTGAATAAATTACGTGCAACTAAACCAATTTGAAATTCCTCAATATTGAATTTGGAAACCCATTGATTTGGGAAAGTATAAGAAAGTCCAATTTCTCTAATTTTCAAATAAGAAGCATCGTAAACTGAACTCTCTTCATTCGCACGATTAAAGAATTGATTGTAATATTCTGCTGCTGAAACTGAAGTTGTATTCTCCTCATAAATTGGATTACTTTCTGTTCCTACATTCACAACTCCATCACCTATAATTCCTTCTTCTCGTCCATCTATGGTTTCAGCTAAAACTCCAGAAGTTGATCCAACTGCTTTTGTTCTAGAAATGATCTCCCCACCATAACGCCAATCTAGTAATACATTCAAAGTAAATCCTTTGTACTCAAACCTGTTTCCAAAACCAACAATAAAGTCTGGATTGTAATTTCCTAAATAACGCAATTCATTGTCACGAATAGGCAATCCATTTGCACCATAAATAATTCGACCTTCATCCGTTTTCATAAATCCAGTTCCGTACATGTCACCAATTCTTCCACCGTTTTCGGAATTGGCAATATAGAAAATCGTGTTTTCTGCAGTTGTGTATAAACGAGCAAATCCTGTTGTGTATTGGTCAATTCCTTCTGGTAATTCAGTTACATAACTCGCTCCTTTACTGAAATTAGCAAATGAAGTCCATTTAAAGTTTTCTGTTTTAACAATAGTTCCTGTCAACATGATTTCAATTCCTTTGCTTTGAATTTCTCCCCCGTTAATTACTTGTCCAGAATAACCGCTTGCAGATGACGTTGGCAAAGTGATAATTTGATCTTTGGCCGTGTTTTGATAAACCGTGACATCAACACCTAAACGTTCATTGAAAAAATATAACTCCACTCCTGCTTCTAAAGCATTGATTCTTTCTGGCTTCAAGTTTTCATTCAATAAAGTTGAGCCATTCGTTAACAGTGGATAGCTCCCGTAATTTTGGTTGAATGAATATGTATTTCGTAATTGAAAAGGCCCCGTATCAGCTCCCACACTTGAAGTACTTGCTCTTAATTTCCCGTAAGAAAACCAATCTGGCGAATTTAATTTCTCAGAAAAAACAAATGCACCATTTACAGAATAATAAGCAAATGAATTGTTGTCAACCGGCAAAGTCGTGGACCAATCATTTCTTACCGTTAAGTCCAAGAATAAGAATCTATCAAATCCAATTCCGGTCAATCCATAAACTGAATTAATTTGTTTTTGTGCATTAAATTGAGAAGCCTCCAGAGCAATTTTAGAATTTTCAAAGTTATAGACTCCTGGTACAGATAATTGCCCAGCCAACAAACTTTTATATCTTGTTTCCTGCGTGAAGTTATTTGCTCCAACTGCTGCGTTAAAATCCCATTTTTCACCAAAACTATTATCATAAGACAACATTAAATCAGTGTTTAATTCAGTAAAAGAAATATCGTCTTCTCTATAAGCTCCATTCTTGAAACGTTGTGTACTAAAAGCTCTTTGAGAAGTTCTCAAATCATTGTAAGTATCAATACCTGAACGAAAACGAATATTTAAATGCTTTGAAATTTCATATTTTAAACTCGCATTTCCCAATAAACGGTTTTTCTCGAACCCATTCCGATTTTCATAAACATTGAAAAATGGATTGTCCAACCACTGTGTATTATAATTGAATTGACGGAATCCTTCTTGACCAGCTTGCCAATAATCTTCAGCAGCGGTTAAATCGACTTGTCTTCCCATCCAAAGAAAAGAATACATTACATTTTCACTTCCATAACCTAAACCTGGTCGGTGAGTTGAAGATGAGTTAATAAAAGTAGCATGCGTTCGAATACTCAACCTTGGAGATAAATTATAAGTACTTGTCAAAGCAATATTATTTCTCTTAAAATCTGAGTTTGGTAATGTTCCCTCGTTATCCATACGTGTATATGACAATCGAAAACTTCCATTATCATTGGCACCTGCCAAAGCTACATTTTGCTGACTCGTAACTCCAGTTTGAAAGAAATTCCTAACATTATCAGGACTTTCCGTCCATGGCGTTGCAGTAATTGGATTTCCATTTCTTGCAATTACATCACCACCTCTCAATGGATTCCCATTATCATCGAATGAACTTCCGTCGTATTGTGTAATGAGCTGACCGTCCATTTTAGGACCAAAACTTACCAATCCACCATCACCGACTCCACTACCAAGACCGTCTTCATAAGCGAATACACCACCAGAACCTTGACCATATGTATTTTGAAATTCTGGAAGAAAAGCAATTTGTTCAAAAGTCACACTCGAATTGATACTTACACCAATTCCCTCACTGCGTTTACCTTCTTTAGTTTCAATAATTATTACTCCTCCTGCAGCACGTGCTCCATATAAAGCTGCGGCACTAGGACCTTTCAAAACATTGATTGATTCAATATCATCAGCACTGAAATCCCCAATTCCATTTCCATAATCTACTTCATGGAAACCTGATTCAAGGTTTTCGGTGTTATTGGCAATGAACTCGTTACTTACAGGAACTCCATCAACAACAAAAAGTGGTTGATTGTTTCCCGAAAGTGAAGTTTCACCACGAATAATAATACGAGAAGAAGAACCCACTCCTGAAGAACCGTTTGTTGTTTGAACACCTGCAACTCGACCCGCTAAGGCATTAACCAAGTTGGGATGTCTAACTTCTGTGATTTCATCTCCTTTCAAAGTTTGAATGGCATATCCTAAATCTCTTTTACTGCGTTTTAGACCAAGGGCTGTAATTACAACCTCATCTAATTCATTCACAGAAGAGACCATTGAAATTGACCAATCTAATTTGTTTAGAACAGCAAAACTCTGCGTCTCATATCCAATTGCAGAAAATTGAACTGAATCAGTTTCCCTGACCATTAATTGGAAATCACCATTTTCATTTGTTTGAGTCCCCTTGTTTTCACCTATGATTTTTACGCTTGCGTATGGAATGGCTTCATTATTTTCATTGAATACCTTACCTTGAATTGTCTTTTGAGACAACACATTTAACCCAACCATCAACAAGATGGTCGTTATGAAAAATTTCATATCGAATTAGTTTTAGTTAAAAATTATTGAATTAATATCCGAAAAATATCGGAGAATTGCTTCTAGGCTGCAGGTGAACCTCTAATTTCTGTAACGCCAATTTGGAGGGCGTTCATTTTTAACTGTCGATAATTATAGTGGTGATTTACGGCTGGTATTAAAGCTAAAAAGAAAAAATCTTCAACAAGGTAGATTTCCTTTTGAATCAATTGTTGAATAAATAATTTTAGATCTGAATGAGTACTCAATTCAGTGTACACTGTCTTTAGTTGAATATAACTACTTCCTTGGAAAATAGCACGTTCTTCTATAGACTCAACTACATGGTTTGTACTCCAATCAACTGCTTCGAAAGAACATTTTGAAAACGCATATTTTGTTAAACCAATGGTATAAGCTCCGCCTTGATTTGTTTTTCCAACAACAACATCATGTTTTTCAAATTGATGAACAACATCATAAAGCGTTTGATTTGTAACTTGAGGTGTATCATTTCCTAAACTGATTACAGCATCATATCCTTTTTCAAAAATTGATTTGAACGCATTTTTGAATCGTTCAGCAAAGGTTTCACCGTGTTGATTAGTAGAATCAATTACAAAGTAATCGTACTGTGTCTGTTTTACAGTATTTACAATCCGTTTATTGAGGTACTGAAATAATTGAACGTTCTTACTACTCTCTCCTTTTATAAGCTGTTTATGCTTGGATTCTTCGTACGCACTACGTACAAAGAGTAAGACCGCTATTTTACTAATATCCTTCAATTACTTAATAGGTTTAAACTGATTTTTCGACTAAGTTAGTATTAATCAAGGTTCACGGAATCGATTTTCTCTCCATTCATCTGAATAATAGCGTAATGTCAATATTATTACTTTTAATTCTACTAAACATTAGTATTTCGTTTTTGTTCGCTAAGCCATAAAATCAACTAAAAAATCCAAACACTAAAGTAGTGTTAACAAATAAAATACAAGTTTTAAAGTTGTATATTTTTTAACCAAATCACCTATTTACATGATTACCAATGACTGAACTTCTACTCTTTTATTTGAAGCAATGCGAACTGAATATGTTCCTTGAGCAAATTTATCGGCATCAATAAAGTGATTCTTTTCTCCTTGAGGAAATTTACCTTCGTAAATTAACTCTACCCTTCTACCCGTTGCATCAACCAGCTCAATTACTCCTGACTCTCCTGCATTTGCTTTAACAGGAATTACCGTTATAGAAGTTGCAGGGTTTGGATAAACTTTAAGAGATTCAATTTCTTCGTTATCCAAACCAACATCACCAGCATCAAAAACTGTAAATTTCCAATATCCAGTTGGTGCAGGCATAGGTCGAGTAATGGACTTACCAGAATTAGACTCAGCTTCAATATAATAGAAAACTTCTAACTCTCCAGTTTGTGCCGGAATATTCGCTTGCCAATCTTCACCTCCAATATCCGTCATTGAAATCGATTGATAAGTTCCGTTTTGACCAATTTTATAATATAAAGTTGCCGATTGAATTCCTGATCGATGCGAAATATACGCCGTTACCTCATAAGGATTTGTATTATCATAGGTGTCTCTTAAACGTTGATGTGAAATCATTAATGGATCTTCAACTCCCACAGAGTGAGTGATACAATGAATCGCTCCTCCAGAAGCAATTAAGGTTTCTCCATTTTCGCCATCCACGTTAACTCCAACAATATTATATCCTGGCATTGCTTCCTCCAAAACACGTTGTGCAATGGTATCATATTCTTCTCTATAAAAAGGAACAATCACGGTGTTATTCACGAAAACCTGATTTGCATAAGTTCTGTAATATCCATTATTGTCTGGATAATATCCACTTGTTGAAGGTGGAACTACAATTCTAATCACACGGTAAGGTGTTCCATAAACTGAAGTGAAATTAGATAATAAGTATTGTAAATTAGCTTCAATTTGAGGTCCATCAGCTGTTCCCATTGGATATTCAGTAACTAAAAGAGTTTCTTCATCCAAGAATTTTATTTGCATATCGATGTGATCAATATCATCATATGGTAAACGTTCAACTTTTATGTAATTATCAATTCCCATAAAGGAATTAAAAATAGAATTGAGCTCTTGATCTGTTTTTGGGGTCACACCAAAATTATTTCCAATTGCGTTTTCATCAATAATTAATTTGGATGAAATACTCGTTCCAAATCCGTCCGACATATAATTCCCACCAGTTGCTATCACATCAGTTGGAGAACTCGTCATTTGATAAATCGGAATATTTAAAAAGTTAGCATACGCTTCAGGCGCCCCGTTATCCAGTGGTCTTGGTCTATTATAAATCCAATCGACTAAAATTCTTGAGTCATTCCAATCCTGGTAAACAGTGTTAGCCGCATAATCCCTCATCCAAATGGAATTATAGTTTCTATCAAGATATTCTACGTTTGTGGTAGACACACCTGCATTTTGTAAAGTTAATTCTACATTAGCTTCGTTAGGTGTGATGATTAAAACTTTACATTCGTTAACTGCCGCAGCTACAATTCCTGTCAAAGTATTAGAGTAATTTGGAACCCAAGTTATCGTCAAATACTCGATTTCTTCCCACTCTGCCATTGTTCTCAAATTTCCATTAGGAGGAGTTGTAGAACCACGTTGTGGAGCATAATCACTAAATTGATAAGTTGTCATTTGTTCTTTCTCATCATCTGTCAGCCAGCGAGGTAAAGGTTCTTCCTGGGCGTGTAAGCCAATAAAAGAACAAAAAAGTGCAACTAAGAGAAAGTATTTCATAATGTGTTGAATTTCATATAAAACTACTAAAAAAAATTATTAACCACTACTCTAAATGGAAACCGGTGAGCAATTGAAATTAGCAATTCTTCTTCAACAGAATATTCACAATTAGGTACAATGATTAAATTGACGACATATATGACTGCAATATTATCGTAGCACTCACCTCATCAATTAATTCTTTCTGTTGTCTTTTCTTTTTCGAGACACCTCCTGCAATAAGAGATTGCATTGCCATTTTAGATGTAAATCTTTCGTCCATCATAACGATGTTTAAATCTGGAAACTGTTTATCCAAAGCTTCTTTGAACAATCGAACATTTTGGGAACTGTGAGAATCTTCCATATTTAAACGTTTGGGTTCTCCAAGAACAAGTGTTCCCACATTTTTTTCTTTGACAGTTTTAGTCAAAAAAGTCATTACTTCTTTCGTCAATACTGTGGTGAGTCCCGAAGCGATAATGTTGTTTTCATCCGTAATTGCGATTCCAGTTCGTTTCATTCCGAAATCTATTCCTAAAATTCTCTTCATTTATTCTTTTATAAATTTTTGCTTTCCTATTAGATTGTTTTGATCATAAATTGCAACATAATAAATTCCACTTGGATATTTCTTTGTAGAGATTACCATATTATTTTCAACCATAAACTCTTCGTCCATAGTTTTCCCATTGGTGTTGAAAATTTTGAATTGACTTGATTTTTTAGCTAAGTCCCATTTAATGTGCAATTTGTCTTTTGTTGGATTTGGATAGATTTTAATTTTATCAGGAAGATTTTCACCTGTTGTTTTTAATGAACTTTTTCGAAAACCAAAAGTGTACTCTCCTTTCAGAACGTCTGTTAATTCCATTCTTCCATAACCATCCGTTGAACTACCTAAGTCAAAGGCTTCGTAAAAACTGTATTCTTCCCAAGCTGTTTTTTGATTAGGCCTCCACAATAGTACCAAACTATCTTCATGAAATACAACTCCATTATGATCTTTCATCAGTCCATTATCTAAATTCCCGGCTACATTGTCTCTTGCATCATAAAGTAATCTTCCTTTGGCTTGAAAGCTATTAGAAATAATTCCATCTACCCTCCAATACCGATCTGGTGAAATTACATATTCAAATCCGCCATTTGAATTACCAAATCCATCTGGTGAAACTCTGTAATGTTCAACTCTTAAAAGTGATGAATCATTCTCTTCTTGAACGTTCATATAGAAATAAGCATAATTCATTTGTTTGATTGAAGCGCTTGAAACGGTTACATCTTCACCGGTCACTGCATTCAACAATCCGCTATCTTTATTTAAGTAAACCATTACTGGATCAAATGGTATCAAAACATCAACATTTTGAGTAGCCCCAGAAATATTTCTTGTTACGGAAAAGGTATTCCAATCAGAATCTACAAAAGTAATTTGAACAGGGACATCTTCAAAGTATTCAGGTGTTTCAAAAAGTTTTTGTTGAATAAAAACCTTTGCCTCTAATTGACTTCCTTGTGTATCTATTATAAACGAATCGATCTCAAAACCATTAAAACCAGGATTAAAAACATAGTTTTCAAAGAATTTATCTGTGTTGTAACCCGTAGAGTTTGTCAATTCATCTCTAAATTCTTCGGCATTTATACTTTTAAAAGCATAATTTGTTTGAATTGATTTTAGTCCGTTAAAGAAATTCGCATCACCCATGTGTGAGCGCAAATTATGCATTAATGTAGCTCCTTTGCTATAGGTATGAGTTCCATAAGTGGCATCATGTGGAACACCCGAAATCGATAAAAATCCTCCATCAATTGTATGCGCAGATTGAATCACATTTCTATGAATATCCTTTAATTCACTGATGTACCTTTCATAATCGTATACATGTTCCAAGAATAAAGATTCGCTAAAAGAAGCCAAGCCTTCATTGATCCACATATCCTCCGCTGTTCTGCATGTCACCAAATTTCCCCACCAATGATGAGAAAGTTCGTGAGCCATTAAAGTTTCATAATTCAAACTTCCATCGACCGCAAATTTTGGATACATCACACATGTAGAATGTTCCATCGCACCTCCGTTGAAAGGAACAAGGGCGAATCCTATCTTATTCCAAACATAAGGACCAAAATTAGATTCATAAGCATCCATTGCTCCAAATAAATTCGCAAATGAATTCTTTAAATCAGTGGTGTCTTGTGGTGTTGCAATCAGCATTACTGGCGTTTGTGAATTTGTTAAACTACTCGTATATGTTTGCGCTACATGGGTGTAAGGAGCTGCTCCAACACAGGCTAAGTAAGTTGGAATATCATCTTCTAAAATCCATCGGCGAATATTTTCATTGTTTGCTCCAACACTTTCATTTTCAATATAACCATTACTATAAGCTGTTATGGATTGTGGAGTGGTCAATTCAATATCATACGTTGCTCTTTCAACGAAATTATCAAAACACGGATGCCATGTTCTACCATAATTATGCGGTTCTGATTGAAAAGCAACTCCTAAATTATAGGCATAATTTCCTGAGAAATAAAAACCTCCGAAGCCTGAAGGATCAGTTTGGGGTGTTCCACGATAAAAAACAGTTACTGAATTCTGATCTCCAGCATTCATTGGAGTTAGAAAATCAATACGTAAAAGTGTGTCGTTATATGAATAGGTTAAATCATTCGCTCCCGATTTTACAGAATCAACTGTCAATTGAAGCAAATCCAGTGAAATTCCATCGATTGCATTCATTTTACTTTCAAAGCTAACTTTACAAGAAGCGGAAAGCACTTGAGCCGACATTTGTGTTAAATCCATTTTAATTTGATAATCCAGCACATCAATGGTGTCACTGCGCATATTATCTATCTCCCCATTTGTTTGACTAAAACTCAAATTTACTGTAGTAAAAATCAAGGCAACAATTAAAAAGTGGATTTCGAATTTTCTCATTATTAAGGTTTAAAAGTGCAAAAAATGATAATTGTTTGACGAATTTAGTGTTAAATCAAATAATAACGAAAGTTAAGCCCATAAAATAACACTCCCAAATATTGATATAAGATCAAAAAGTATTTATTCAACATTTAAAACCATAATTGATAGAAGTCATTAATTTTGTTTCCATGACTATTGAACAAGCTCAAATATTTTTCCCTAACCCTTCTAATGAAGATTTAGAAGATTTATGGGAACAGCGATTTTTCGAACAAAAACAGTTTTTCCTGACCCGACCTCCTATTCATCAAGTATGGAAATCAAGAATAAAGAAGCTTGAGCAGCAGTTTAATGCATTCCTGGTATTAACAGAACAAGAAAAACCTAAGGGAAAAACTCATAAAATTTCAAATGAGGATTCAGCTTTTTCCGATGAATTCATAGTTGCATTTCATCAATTTCATAAACAGAGAAATTTGTTTAAATCAGCCCTTTTGAAAGCTCAATACTATTCAGAACTTGTTCAGGTTATTGAAAATTGGTTAAAAACAGAACTATCTTATGCTCAGTACTGGTCGCATCCCGAAAGTAAAGTGAACGAAATTGAGGCACTTATTAGTAAAGAACTTGACCCAATGGAATTTTTAAAGGAACTAAAAGCAACTGAAATTTTGATTACTTCTCCATTAATCAAAGATCTAAAGGAGAACTATAATATTCTCCCTGAAAACGTAAAGAAAGAAGTAAAAAGGTTAACTTTGTTAGCGAAATTATAGATATGGAAGGACAATTTGACAAATTAAAAATACAGTTAGATTTACAAGAATGGCCAAGGTTATACTTGTTTAAATTTATTTCTCCAAGCGACAATCATAAAATTGCTTTGATCACTAATATGTTTGATAAAGTTTCGGATATTACTATTCGTCCATCAAGCAAAGGTACTTACACGAGTATTAGTGTAAAGGAAGTAATGATGAATGCAGATCGTGTGATTGAGCTTTATGAGGAAGCTGCAAAAATTGAAGGTGTAATAATTTTATAGTATGTTGTTAGCAATCGATATCCAACAATCCATAGCGAATATAGCATGGATAACCTTATTTATTTTATTGTTCTTAATAGGGTATAGAATTGTTGTAAGAAGAATGAAACGTGGTCAAATTGAAAAGAAACTTTATTTGACTTTACATCCAATTGAGAAGGAACCTGCGAGCGGAGTTGTACCCATTTTTATGGAAATGAATAATCCGCTAGAAGTTGAAATAAGTATTTTTTCTGTTGACCATTCAATAAACGAAATAATTGAAAATAAAACTTATAAAAAAGGAGGAAACATTATTCAATTGGATACAAGGAAATTTGAAAATGGATTTTATTTTTACCAAGCTAAATCCAACAATCAAAAAACAAAAAAACGTATTGAAATAAGAAATTAACACTTAAATATGTAATCTTAATTACATGATTTCGTTATGGCTTAAACAAAACATTAAATATGAAGCAATTTATCTTATCACTAGTACTACTAAGCACAGTTTTCACATCTTATTCCCAAGTGGATTTTGTACCGAATTCATCTTTCAAAGTTGAAGTAGGCTTACCAAACAACTCTAGCAACCAAGCTTTTCGTGACTTAATGCAAGGTTTGGTAATTCTTACTCCATCCTACCAACATACCTTTAACAATTCATTTTCTATAGGTGCTGGCTTACGATATGGATTTTTCAATGTGAATGAGTTCAAAAACAATGTTGACCTAAGTGGAGGAATGCACATCGCTGGGGCATTTGTAAAAATCGGTCGAGAAAAATTTTACGGTGATATTGGAATAGATTATGGCGTTAGAATTGGATATTCAGCAAATTTTTTCAACACCAACTATAATGATTCTTTGTCTGGAAAACCTTTTAGTAATGAAAGTATTTTTATTGAACCCACTTTTGGTATTTCACTAATGGCTACTGAAAGAACATCTTTTAGACTCGCTTTAGGATTTGCTGTGAATGATTTTGTTTTTTCTGCTGACCAAGTTGGAATAGAACAATTTAGTGCTTATGACATAAATGATTTAAACAAAAGAACGAGTTACTTTACAATTGGATTTGGGTATTCTTACTATTTCGGAGTGAAGTAGTTGACTATTTCTACTTATGCGCTAGTCTTTTAACCCAGTTTTCTTCTCTTTTTAGAAATCTATCGAATTTATTAGGCAACTCTATTTCAAAATCAAGTTGCTCCTTAGATTTTGGATGAACGAATGAAATACTAAACGCTGCTAAAAACATTCCTTTATGCTTGAGTGTATTGCCCTTCACACCATACTGCTTATCTCCCACGATTGGAAATCCTAAACGAGACAAATGTATTCTCAATTGATGCTTCCTGCCAGTTACTGGAGAAAGTTTAATTAGTGAAATCCATTCATTTTTTATTGAGGGAAACACTCCCACAGATTCAAAATGGGTTAAAGCAATCTTCTGGTCAATTGGTGTGTTTAGCGTTCCTCTCCCTTCCAACTTGCCTTGAACAATCGCTTTATAAAATTTATGAACCACTCTTTTCTCAAACAATCGACCTAGTGCTACGCGAGAACTATGCGTTTTTGCGATCACCACAATTCCGTGGGTGAGTGCATCCAATCGATGAACTGGCAAAGGAATAGGCAAATAATCTAAAGCCTGACTTCTTTTCAAATGATGAGGTAAAGCATTCTGCAGTGTTTTAAATGTATTACCTGAAACTGGTATTCCAGCTGGTTTTTCAACTATTGCTAATTCATCATCTTCATAAACAATATTTAAATCAATTTCAAATTCTTTATGTTCAACTACACTATTTTCATATACAATAATGGAATCTCCTTGAGCAACATAATCACCCGACTTGGATGGCTTATTGTTTAAATAAATCTGATTGCGTGATAATGCTTTTTTTATTCCTTTTCGAGAAGAAATAGTTGCTAGTTTTCCAACCAAGTAATCATAAATTCTTGTTGACTCCTCACAACTTTCAACTGTTAGTTTTTCTATTTCAGTTTTTTGAGATTGAGGTAAATCAGGCATTTTTAGAATTATTTATGTGAAGTGAATTTCTAATTATTTATTAATCAAAAAACACTTTTACTTCTTCGGCATTAACACGTTTTCGAACCCATGTATTAATCTTACTTCTTTCCTCCTTTTTAACTCCTAAAGAGTCAAGTGTAAAAAGAACTATTGCTGTTTCATATGGAGTATCCAAAGAGTCTTTAAATTTATAAGAACTTGCAAAAGTACAAGATTTCAGTTGAGGATAAATAGTTCTAATTTCATTCAATAAAACCCTACCCATATATTGATTTTTTTGGATACTATCTAATTTAGTTTCACGCAATCTAACCTCATTTGTAAGGTGATTGAGTTCCTCTCTTAAACGCATCGTTTCCGCATTATTGTCGTTAGAATTATTTGAAAATGACAATCCTTGTTGAATGATAATATTAGCATTTTTTATTCCAAAATCATTCACCTTACTCATTATTGCTTTCTTTTGAGTTTCATTTAAATCAGTTCCTCCATAAACAAGTGTAATTTCTCGTTTATTCTGATTTATATCACTCTTTAAAAGGTAATTGCCTTCAAAAAGGCTCACATTCGCTATATAATTATTTGCTTTTTCTGAAAATTTCTCATTTTGGACCAATCCATACCCAAAGTAAATACTTGGCAGAATAACCGCTATTATTACGATGGTAATCACCCTGTGAATTCTCTTCTTTTGCTTGTCATCTACAATTGTTCGAATAGGAAGTTTCAATAATTGCGTTACAATTACCGAAGCAATAGCAATAAAAACAGTGTTGATAGTAAACAAGTATAAAGCTCCAAAAAAGAAATGAAATTGACCTGTTGCTAATCCATAACCTGCTGTACACAAGGGCGGCATCAAGGCGGTTGCAATTGCAACACCAGGAATAACATTACCTTTATTTTTACTCGTAATCGCTATAATTCCAGCCACACCTCCAAAAAAAGCAATCATCACATCATAAATGGTGGGACTCGTTCGTGCTAATAATTCAGACTGAGCAGTAGATAGAGGACTTAGAGAAAAATACAAAAACGATGCTATCAAACTGGCACCAACTGCAAAAGAAAAGTTTTTAATGGCTCTTCTAAATAAATCTAAATCATAAGTTGCAATGCTATATCCCATAACATTTATAGGTCCCATTAATGGAGAGATTAGCATGGCTCCAATTATAACGGCAGTAGAATTCACATTCAATCCTACTGATGCCACAACAATGGCGAAAACTAAAATCCAAAGGTTTGTACCTTTAAATCTTAATCCTTTGAGAATTTCAGCATGAATAAAATCATGTGATTCAACCTCAGAATCTAAACTAAAGTACTCTGTGAGTTTTCTAAAGGCTTGCGATGGAGTCATTTTACTAGCTTATTTCTGCCAAATATAGCATAATGCTAATAAGTTATTGGGAAATGTTTAAAATAATATCAAATGAAAATATATCAAAAACATAGATTTCAAAAAGTTAAAATAATTTCATTTGATTAGACATTTTTTATCGAAGCTGCAATAGGTCTGAAATAGCAATACAAATTCAAAACCGAGTCAATAATTAATGTTTATCGTTAATTAATGTTTGCTTATCATAAATATTATGCTTTAATTTGGTAAAAATTAAAACTAATTAAAATGAAATTTATAAAAAACATACTGGTCTTTATTGTATTTGTGACGATTATCCAACTGTCAACAATCTATCTAAGTAGCAATGGCATGATGTGGATTGTGCTATTCATAATTGGATTCTTTTTCCTTAATCGAGCTTTAAGAAATTCGCTTTCTTTTAAAAACTATTTTACAAGCCCTTACAATATTACAACAGCTAAAAATTGCATTAAAAAGGAAATAGACATACCAAAAGAATTACTTTTCGAAAAGTTGAAAGAAGTAATTAATGATTCTAACTTTAAACTGGTTCAAACAGATGAAGAAAGATTAGAAATTTTAGCTACAACAAGCATAAATCCATATTCATGGGGAGAAAACATATACCTTTCATTTGAGAGTATAGAAGAAAATACTATTTTAACAATTTATTCAACGACATTATTTCAAAGAATTTCATGGGGAAAAAATAAAATTAATTTTAATAATTTGCTCAAACAAATTGATGATTCATTAACCGTTTAAAAACTTCACATTATGCCAATCATTGTAAATCTAGACGTAATGTTAGCCAAGAGAAAGATGATGCTCAAAGAGCTTTCGGAAGAGGTTGGAGTTTCAACCGTTAATTTATCAATTTTAAAACAGGGAAAAGTAAAAGCAATTCGGTTTTCTACTTTAGAAGCCATCTGTTCTGCACTAGATTGTCAACCAGGAGATATTCTGGAATTTGTGGAAGAAAATTCGGAATAAGTTTTCAGTATATTCAAGAACTTTTCAACAAAATCACTCTTTCATTTTTATTGAAGAAGATAAGCATTACCTTTGTCGACTTGCAAAAAATAACAGACTGATATGTTAACATTAGAGCCAAAAGATTTACCAATTCCAGTTTTACACCGATATTTATTAGGAGCTATCGGACCACGTCCAATTGCTTTTGCATCGACAATTGATGAAAATGGAATTCCAAATTTAGCACCTTTTAGTTTCTTTAATGTGTTTAGTGCGAATCCTCCAATTTTAATATTTTCTCCAGCGAGAAGTGGAAGAACAAACACAACTAAAGACACTTATGAAAATGTAAAAAAAGTTGCTGAATGTGTAATAAACGTTGTAAACTATGAAATAGTTGAGCAAATGAGTTTGTGTTCTTCACCGTATGACACTGACGTAGATGAATTCGTAAAAAGTGGATTAACTCCTGTTGCTTCTGAGAAAGTAAAACCTTTCCGTGTGAAAGAATCTCCAGTACAATTCGAATGTAAAGTTATTGAGGTAAAAGAATTAGGATCAAATGGAGGAGCTGGAAACCTTGTGATTTGCGAGGTTGTGAAAATTCACGTGAACGAAGCCGTTTTAGACGAAAATCAAATGATTGATCAACACAAAATTGATTTGGTTTCAAGAATGGGAGGAAATTGGTATTGTCGTGCCAACAAAGAATCGATGTTTGAGGTTGAAAAACCTGTAACAACAATCGGAATTGGATACGATAATATACCAGAAGATATTCGTACAAGCTCAGTTTTGACAGGGAACGATTTTGGTAAATTAGGGAGCGTAGAAGAGCTTCCAAATGAAACTGATGTTAACGAACACAAGTTAATTGAATTATCAGAACTTTTTGTAACTTCAGAAGATGAACCAGTCAAATTAGAGCTTGAACTTCATAAATTAGCCAAAACATATTTGGAGAAAAATGAAATTGAAGCCGCTTGGATGACATTATTAGCATTTAATAACCAATAATATAAAATAACAACATTATGTTAAGCATTTCAGGAATAGTAAAAGTAAAGAAAGACACAGAACAAATAACTGAGAAATTTAAGAAAAGAGAATTTGTAGTTACAGATGGTTCTGGAAACTACCCTCAAGATATCCTATTTCAATTGACACAAGAACGTGTTGATTTACTTGATAGCATCAACGTAAATGACGCTGTTAATGTAACTTTCAACTTAAGAGGTCGTGAGTGGACAAACCCACAAGGTGAAGTAAAATACTTCAACTCATTAGATGTTTGGAGATTAGAAAAAAGCCAAGGTGGTGGAGCTCCTACTCCAATGGATATTGCTCCAGCAAGTGCTGATAAAGCGGAGACGTTAGTCGACGAAGGAGACGACGATCTACCATTTTAGATTATAAAACCCAATAGCGTCGTTAAATTAATTTTTGAAAGCAGTCATTGACATTTGTCAACTCCTTGTATTTATAAAATTAATGTGCCTTGCTCTTGAATTTTCTAATTCAAAAATTGAGATTTCTTTAAGTACTTAAAAAACAGTTTCTCCTTACGGTAAGCGTTTCGACAAACTTTTAGATATTAATAATCCCTTCATGAAAAATCATGAAGGGATTTTTAATATTGCTCAGTACCAACTATGTTATAATTTAGTTTCTTCTTCTACTATTTTACTAATATAATTAATCCAAGCTTTTGCAAACAGAGAGTGGTAATGATAGTAATGAAATAAATATCTCTTTTGATAATTTGCATCCTCATCATCAAAACAATAAACTATTTTACCACTTGAAGCAAGAACCCTGAAGAAATCCATACGAAAAGCATTATCATTTAATAAATCTATTTCAGTTTTTTTCGAACTTATTACATTGTGTATTGGTATAAAAGCAGGTGCATAATTAAAAGTAGCGTTTGATATTTTAACTTTATCAATTTTTTCTAAAGAATATAAATTAATGCTGATTTCTGGTAGTTTCAAAAAACCTTTTTCTAATGATTTCAAACAATCCTTTTTATCATATTCTATTCCTATATTAAAACTTTGATTTACTGTTTTATAGAGCATCACAACATACTTTCCTTTTCTCTTAATTCTGTAACCATTAAATAATGAACTCATTATACCATCAAAAAAAACTATCCAGTTTTTAGAATTATACTTACTCCAAATTTCATCCTCTTTTCCCCTAGTTTTTTCATCGTTAATGACTTTGTCAAAAGCATTAAAATTAAAATGTTTGTCAATTATAGTTGTTAGAAATTCTTGATCACAATCCGTGTACACAATTTTATCATAACTTGTTATTAAAGTTTTTTTAACCCACAAAAAAGTTCCCGGAGACATTGGAAGAGCTACCCTTTCAGGTTGAATTAATCGAAAGTAAATCCCTAATTGTTCAACATATTTAGGATTAATTTTATCATCAATTGAATTGATAATTACATTAGCATCATATTTATTCTGATCAGAGATCACTTGAGTATGCAGGTCTAAATAACTAACGAACTCTTTACTTTCAACAACATTCCCATAAATTTTAATTGCTGTTTTTTCATCATTTCGTATTTCTTCTACCAACCTATTAATAGTTGTTTTAAACATAAACTCCATTTTTTAAATGGTCTTAAATTAATAACTAACATCCATATTTACAGCAAAATTTCAATTTCGTGGTAGTTTTTTTTTTATTAATCAGTTATTCTAGGTACTGTGAGTTTCTGTCTCGTTCTAGGAATTTATTTTTGATAATAAATCAATAATTATTCGTTAAAATCATTTATAGAAATAACAAATTCGCATATAATTTGTATTATGTAAACACAAGAATTTCAAACAATGAAAAACACAAAATATTCTATTCTAGAACTCGCAATGGTGAATGAAAATCTTTCTCACGAAGAGGTCTTTAAAAACAGCGTTGAAGTTGCTCAGAAAGCAGAAGAGCTGGGTTATCACAGATTTTGGTTGGCAGAACACCACAATATGGTGAGTATTGCTAGCTCGGCTACATCTGTATTAATAGGGCATATTGCTTCTCAAACAAAAAAAATCCATGTAGGTTCGGGTGGAATAATGCTACCGAATCATTCTCCTCTACTGGTTGCTGAACAATTTGGAACACTCGGTAATTTATTTCCAACTCGTATTGATTTAGGTCTTGGAAGGGCTCCAGGAACAGATCAAGAAACTGCACAAGCCATTCGCAGTGACAGAATGCAATCGGTGTATCAATTCCCAAATGAAGTGCGTGAAATTCAAAGCTATTTTGAAAACACTTCTTCAAAAAAGAGCATCAGGGCAACCACTGCAGAAGGTGTGAATGTTCCAATTTTCATTTTAGGATCAAGCACAGACAGTGCAAAGTTAGCAGCAGAACAAGGTTTACCTTATGTATTTGCGAGCCACTTCGCTCCTGCTCAACTACACCAAGCTTTGTCTATTTATCACAATCAATTCAAAGCTTCAAAATACTTGGACAAACCTTATACAATTGCGGCTGTTAACGTTATTGCTGCTGAAACTTCCGAAGAAGCTGAACGCCGCTCAACGAGTATGTACAGAATGATGTTGGGAGTTTTGACCCGCGAATTAGACTATATGCAACCACCCGTTGACATGAACGATGGAATTAGAGAGTTGAGTCAGCATCCAGCGCTACAAAACATGTTGAATTACACTTTTATTGGAAACAAGCAAGAAGTGAAAGAAAAGACCAAAAAATTTCTCAAAGAAACAGATGTGGATGAAATTATTTCAACTTCTTATTTGTATCACCAAAAAGATAGATTAGAATCGATTAGGATATTTTCGGAAGTGATGGAGGAAATGGTAAATGAATAATTACGAATTGCTTTGGACCATTGCATTCGATAGACCAATAGACTGTTACCTTCGGATGATAGCCGCCTTCGGCAAGCTATAAGTGTTGCCTTCGACGGGCTCAGCCAACAATGTTATTCTTCGGTGATTAAGCTTGTCGAAAGCACCGAAATTCAACGAGATTACCTTTCAGTGATATAAGCCTGCCGAATACACCGACAATCATTCGTAATTGTTTTTAACAAAGCATAAGATATTTTAAAGCCTACGAGAGACAAAAATCAAATGATTCTCGTATTTTTGCACCTCAAAAAGGTAGAGACAAACTATGAGTATTAAAGTTACACTTCCAGATGGAACTGTTAAAGAGGTTGAGAAAGGAACAACTTCTTTAGACATTGCCAAAGGTATAAGCGAAGGTCTTGCAAGAAACGTTCTTGCAGCTGAAGTAAATAATGAAGTAATCGACGCGATGCGTCCGATTGAAACCGATAGTACGCTAAAGTTACTCACCTGGAATGATAAAGATGGTAAATCTACAATGTGGCATTCATCTGCACACTTGATGGCAGAGGCTTTAGAAGCTTTATACCCTGGTGTAAAGTTAGCAATTGGACCATCCATAAAAAGTGGTTTTTATTACGATGTTGACTTTTTGGACTACACTTTCACTGAGAAGGATCTAGAGAAAGTTGAGCAAAAAATGAAGGAACTAGCTAAGAAAAAGAGTGAATTCGTTCGAGAGGAAATGTCTAAAGAAGATGCCGTTGCTTATTTTAAAGAAAAGCAAGATCCCTATAAGCTAGAATTATTAGAAGACCTTGAAGATGGGACGATTACATTCTATACACAAGGAGAATTCACGGATTTATGTAGAGGTCCACACATTCCACACACTGGAATTATAAAATCGATTAAATTAACATCTATTGCCGGTGCGTACTGGCGTGGAGATGAGAAAAATAAACAGTTAACTCGAATTTACGGAATTACATTCCTTAAAAATGCCGAGTTGAATGAATACTTGGAAAAACTTGAATTAGCACGTCAACGTGACCACAGAAAGTTAGGTAAGGAATTGGAGTTGTTTACTTTTTCACAAGCAGTTGGACAAGGTTTACCACTTTGGTTGCCAAAAGGTGCAGAATTACGTGAACGCCTGGAGAACTTCTTAAAGAAAGTACAAGAAAACAGTGGCTACCAACAAGTTATTACTCCACACATTGGAAGTAAAAAATTGTATGAAATTTCTGGTCATTATGCGAAATACGGAGCGGATTCATTCCAACCAATTCACACGCCAGATGAAAATGAGGAATTTCTATTGAAACCAATGAATTGTCCTCATCATTGTGAAATTTACAAGGCAAAACCACACTCGTATCGCGAGCTTCCTATTCGTTATGCAGAGTTTGGAACAGTTTACCGTTATGAGCAAAGTGGTGAACTTCACGGATTAACAAGAGTACGTGGATTCACGCAAGATGATGCGCATATTTTCTGTATGCCAGAGCAGGTAAAAAAAGAATTCCAAAATGTAATAGACATTGTACTTTACATTTTCAAAACACTGGATTTCAAGAAATTTACAGCTCAGATTTCATTACGTGATCAAAATGATCATTCTAAATATATTGGAAGTGATGAAAATTGGGAAAAAGCAGAAAATGCAATCATTGAGGCTGTTAATGAAAAAGATTTAAACACTGTAATTGAATATGGTGAAGCTGCCTTTTACGGACCAAAACTTGACTTTATGGTTGAGGATGCTTTGGGAAGAGAATGGCAATTAGGTACAATTCAAGTAGATTACAACTTACCTGAAAGATTTGAATTAGAATATATTGGCGCTGATAATCAAAAGCATAGACCCGTGATGATTCACAGAGCACCATTTGGTTCTATGGAAAGATTTGTTGCGGTTTTACTAGAGCATTGTGCTGGTGATTTCCCATTATGGTTATCTTCAGAGCAATACGCAATATTGCCAATTAGTGAAAATTTTAATGAATACGCAGAAAAAGTTTCTAAAGTTTTAAAAAATTCCGATATTCGCGGCTTCATAGATGATAGAAACGAAAAGGTAGGTAAGAAAATTCGTGAAGCAGAGATGGGGAAAACTCCATTTATGCTTATCGTTGGTGAAAAAGAAATGGAAACGAACACTATTTCAGTGCGTCAAAGAGGTGCAGAAGATTTGGGTTCAATGCCAATTGAAGACTTCATTAAAATTATTAATAAATTAGTCGAAGAAGAGCTAAGTCATTAAACAATAAAGACTTAACTTATAAAAAGAATAAATGAGAAAACCAAGAAGAACATTTAAACCGAGGCAAGAAGATCCTAATAGAATCAATGATCGTATTCGCGTTCCACAGATTCGTTTAGTTGGCGATGGGCAAGAACCTCAAATCATGGATACTAAGGACGCAATTAAATTAGCGGACGAACAAGACCTTGATTTAGTTGAGATTTCACCAAAAGCTAATCCACCGGTTTGTAAAATCATGGATTACAAAAAATTCTTGTATAACCAAAAGAAGAAAGAAAAAGAACTTAAAGCTAAACAATCTAAAGTTGTAATTAAAGAAATTCGTTTCGGTCCAAATACGGAGGAACACGATTTCAATTTCAAATTAGATCATGCAAGAAAATTCTTACAAGAAGGATCAAAAGTGAAGGCATTTGTATTCTTTAGAGGTCGTGCTATTGTATTTAAAGACCGTGGTGAGATTTTATTGTTGCGTTTTGCTCAAGAACTTTCTGAATATGGTACTCTTGAATTGATGCCGAAATTAGAAGGTAAAAGAATGACAATTATGATTAACCCGAAGAAGGATTAATCTATACAATACTAGTGAGTAAATTTTAATATTGAGATTATGCCAAAAATGAAAACAAAATCCAGTGCAAAGAAGAGATTCAAAGTTACTGGTAGTGGATTGATTAAAAGAAAGCACGCTTTCAAAAGTCACATCCTTACTAAAAAAGGTAAAAAACAAAAGCGTAACTTAACGAAAACTGCATACGTAACTAAAGCGGATCAGCCAAACGTTAAGCAAATGCTTTGCATGAAGTAAAATTTTTCTGTCATGGTGACAGAGGTTAGTATTTAAACCCGGTAGTGAGTAACTAAGACTTCTGAAATATAGAAGCACTCTATTATCAAAAAACATTAGAATATGCCAAGATCAGTAAATCACGTAGCGGCTAGAGCAAGAAGAAAAAAAGTAATGAAACTTGCGAAAGGTTACTTCGGTAGAAGAAAAAACGTTTGGACAGTAGCGAAAAATGCTGTTGAAAAAGGATTAGTTTACGCTTATAGAGATCGTAAACAAAAGAAAAGAAAATTCCGTTCACTTTGGATTATGCGTATTAACGCAGCAGCTAGACAAAATGGAATGAGCTATTCTCAATTTATGGGACTATACAACAAAAGTACGCTTGAATTGAACAGAAAAGTTCTTGCAGACTTAGCAATGAATCATCCAGATGCATTCAAAGCTGTTGTAGATTCTGTAAAAAAATAAATTATTCATCACTCACTAGTAGAACCGAGCTTGTCTTTTGATAAGCTCGGTTTTTTTGTGCTTTATTTTTTAGTTTAACACCAAAAGAATACAATCAATTTTATATCTTTGTGCCACCAAATAATGCCCAGGTGCTGAAATTGGTAGACAGGCATGGTTGAGGGCCATGTGTCCATTAGGACGTGAGGGTTCGAGTCCCTCTCTGGGCACAAAAAAAGCGGAATGGAATCTAAGAATTCATTCCGCTTTTTAATTCATTCACTTTTTGTTTCTCATTATTCACCTCCACTCCTTTTCCTATCATTCTCCATATACCCCTCATTTCTTTCTTCATTTAAGTTTTAAAGACTGGTTAATGGGATTCTAATTAGGCATTTTTTTTTCGGAAAGAGAAGAGAGCGCTAGTCTGGCTTCGATTTGGATATTTATTTTGAATGATGAGATTTTAGTTTCATTTTTTTGAATAAATAAAAAGTTTATCCTATCAATGTAATATTTCTAAAACATAGAATTCAACATCACAATGTTCGATACTTTCCAACCCTTTAAAGTCAGTTAACCTTTGTGAAATTACTTAATTGTTATTTTTGTACTATGACAACATTTAGACATTTTATTCTGACTTTTTTTATCGCATTTACTGTGCACTTGAATGCCCAAGAAATCGATTACCCTAAATATGATTTACATCCTCCAATGGACATTCCAATGGTTTTAGCTGCAAATTTCGGAGAATTAAGAACCAATCATTTTCATACAGGAATTGATATTAAAACCAACCGCAGAACAGGATATAATATTCTAAGCGTTGAAGATGGATATGTTTCTAGAATCAAAGTTTCACCTTGGGGATATGGTCACGTTGTATACATCGATCATTACAACGGATTGACTTCGGTGTATGCACATTGCGAAGCGTTTGTTGGTGAATTAGCAAATTTAGCTTATCAGCAACAAGAAGATCAAGAAGGCTTCGAAGTTGATTATTATCCGGCGAAAGACTCTTTAAAAGTAAACAAAGGGCAAATTATTGCTAAATCTGGAAATACTGGAGGAAGTACAGCTCCGCATTTGCATTTTGAAATTCGAGAAACAATTACAGAACATGCATTAAATCCTTTGTTATTTGGGTTTGACATTGCAGATACACAAGAGCCTATAATTCGCGGATTAAAAGTTTATGCTTTGACGGAGGAAGGTTATAGAGTTCCAAATAAATCTAAGAGTTATTCTGTTTCTGGAAGTAATGGAAATTATAGCATTTCAGGAAATACAGTAAATGTAGATGCTTCGTATACTTCTCAAAAAGGAGGAATAGGGTTTTCGTTTGATGTAATTGACAAACTTGATGCTGCACCAAATGTGTGTGGTATTCACGAAGCATTCTTATTGGTTAATAAAGACACTGCATTTACTCAAAATATGGAGCGAATTTCGTTTTATTCAAATCGTCAAATCAACACTCATAAAGATTACGAAGAATACCATAATCGAAGACGCCACTATCAAAAAGCATATAAAACAACTCACAATCCTTTGCCGATTTACCGTACAATGAATAATAATGGAATGATTAATGCCAAGCCAGGAAGGATCTATCCTATAGACTATGTGGCTAAAGATGCTAATGGCAATAAAAGTACACTGTCATTTAACTTAGAAGTCGAAGAAGGAACTCAGCGCAAAGAACACAAACTTTATCCAAATCAGAAATTACTTTATCCAGATAGTGCTTTCTTGAGTTATGATAAGACTCATTATATTCTTTTTCCACCAGGGATACTATATGAGCCCACTCCTTTAAAATTGAAAGCTACAAAAAATTCAATTGAATTTGGAGATGATTTGATTCCACTTCAGGAAACTTTCAAATTGATGCTTCCAAGTTTTCCTAACGTAAAAAGCGAAAAACAATACATTCAGAGAGTTTCAAGATATGGCTCCAAATACAGCGAAGGTGGAACGGTAAAGGATGGTTGGATTACTGCTCGAATTAAAACTTTTGGTGTCTTTTCTGTAGAAATCGATACTATACCTCCTTCAATAAGTGAAAGGAACTTCACTAATCACGCCAATGTTGGAAATAAACAATTGTCTTGGCGCATTTCAGATAAAGAATCAGGATTGAAGGATTATGATATTTACATAAATAAGGAATGGTTCTTATTAGAATATGAACCTAAACAAGGTAAGTTCTACTTTAACCCACCGACTGATTTTAAAGGATCAAAAACTGTAACCATTAGAGCAATAGATGCATGTGGAAATAAAACTGTAAATGAGTATACTCTCACTTTTTAAAAAGCTAGAAAAATAGAAACAGATTGAATGGGCTTGGATTTTTAATTCGTAAAAATAAATTCAACATAAATATGAGTTTGTAAAAAAATATTATTTATTAACTCAAAACTAATCCTTGTTTTTAATCGTGTTAATAAAATCTGAGTATTTTAGTAAAAAGAAAGATTATGAAATTTTTTATAGATACAGCAAATTTAGCTGAAATTAAGGAAGCCAACGATTTAGGAATTTTAGATGGAGTAACCACAAATCCATCATTAATGGCAAAGGAAAATATCACAGGAAAAGAAGCAATTCTTAAACACTACCGAGACATTTGTCAAATCGTAAATGGACCTGTGAGCGCTGAAGTCATTGCTACGGACTTCAAGGGAATGATTCAAGAAGGTGAGAGATTGGCAGATTTACATCATAATATTGTTGTAAAAGTTCCAATGACACCAGAGGGTATCAAGGCGATTAAATATTTTTCTAATAATAAAATAAGAACGAATTGCACCTTAATATTTTCAGCAGGTCAAGCACTTTTAGCTGCAAAAGCTGGAGCAACCTATGTTTCTCCATTCGTTGGAAGATTAGATGATATTTCTGCTGATGGAATCGGATTGATTGCTCAAATTAAAAGAATTTACAGTAATTATGACTTCGAAACTCAAATTTTAGCCGCTTCTGTTCGCCATCCAATGCATATCATTGATTGTGCTGAAATTGGTGCAGACGTAATGACTGGACCTTTAAAAGCTATAATGCAATTAGCCCACCATCCTTTAACAGATAGTGGATTAGCTAAATTCTTAGCCGATTATGAAAAAGGAAACAAGTAATTTTTGTCATAATTATAGATAGTACAAGATAAATAATGCTTTCCATACTTATTCCCGTATATAATTTCGACTGTGTTGTTCTTGTAAAAGAGCTCCATTACCAATGTATGGAAGCAAAAATAAATTTTGAAATTCTAGTTTTAGACGATACCTCTACTCAATTCAAACCAGAGAATAGAATAATTAATGAATTAAAACATTGTTATTATATAGAGTCTACAATACATTTTGGTAGGGCAAAAATCAGAAATGAATTGGGCAAAAGAGCTAAATTTGAAAATCTGTTATTTATTGATTCAGATGCATTCGTTGACAATCCTAGTTTTATAAGGAATTATATTGAAAATAAAGATAAAGCAAATGTTATCATTGGGGGAATGAAATACAGTGACAAACCACCAAAAGAAAATGCACTACGATGGCATTATGGTTCACAACGTGAGTTTATTCCTGCTGTAACAAGAAACAAAACCCCTTATAGTTCTCTTATTAGCTTTAACATTATGTTGAAAGAATCAGTTTTCCTTGAATATCCATTTAACGAAGATTCAATTGATATTGAAAAAGGTGGTTATGGTCATGAAGACACATTATTAGGATTGGAACTAAAGAAAAATAATATCAGTGTGATTCACTTAGATAATCAACTCGTTCATGATTATCACGAAAGCAATGAGGGTTTTCTAAAGAATAGCTTAACAGCGGTTGAAAAGTATGTATACAACCCTCAATTTCAAAAAAGAGAGGTAGTTGCACAGATTAAAATTTTCAGAGTGTTCGAAAAAGTAAAAACTTATCGTTTGATTGGAGTTTTAAGTTATATCTATCAAAAATTTGGTAATCGAATTAAAGAAAGACTATTTAGACCCGATCCATCAATTCGAATGTTTGATATCTATAGATTGAGCTATTTATCATTTTATTATCAAACAAGAAGAAAGTAAAAATTATCAGTTTTGTCTGAACTGAACTGGTATTGACTTTTAACAAAGCCACAAGCTTATTCTCTTAGAATAATCATTTCACGATTGCTTAATTCAATCCAGCCTAAATCATATAACCATTTAAAAGTATCTCCCTCCCTACTCATATATTGATGCGTATAATAATTAAAATGAAAATTCTTCTTATCCATTTCGATCCTATCAATATGTAATTGATCTCTATCATTTCCAAGTAATTCTAGAATAATTGAACGATTTCGATGTAGAATCTTATCAATATCTAAGGCCGCATGAGCTGTCATTGACCTTAATTGGACGTGGTAATTATTCTTACATTTTATACTACAAAATATTTTATCGGTTCTTCCGACTACTCTTTTATTACATACTTTACAAATTCTCATATTTAGTTGATTTTAGGTGAATAAATTAATTTAGATTTCACAATCCTATATTAAGATAATGAAAAATATTCCTTCAATCAAAATAAATCAAAGAGAAAAAATTGAGATATCGAAATTATTCATAGTTGATAAAATCATTTGAAAACAGCAATAAACCTTAATATCAAAGAGAATAGTCGTTTGTAACGGTTAAGTAACGACTAGTTTTAAACATTTTTGAAAGAAAATATTAAATTAGTAAACAAGATACAAGCCAAAACCCTTGATATCAAAGAGCATAGCCGTTTATAACGGTTAAGTAACGTCTAATTATGAACAAAAAACTACAGAAGGATGATCCAAATTTAGATGCGTTCTAGTCTTGAATCCTCTAGATAACAGTCATAGCAACAAGATAGCCGTTTATAACGGTTAAGTAACGAATAAAATGAAACCTACATGATTTTATTAAAGCAGAAAATTTGTAGGCAATAAGAATATTATAAGCTCTACTCCCCTTTCTTTTTAGACTTTAAATATTTTTCAATACGCTTCGTCAAAATTTGAAACATCATTTTAGCGTCTTGGTCCTCCAATTTTCGACCAAAAGATATACGTTTAGTGAAAAATTCAAATTGAATTCTGTTTGAGCCTCTAACCCAAACCGAGTCATCATAGACTTTTTGAAAAGAATTTTCTTTTAAAGTAATCATTTCAAATTTCGAAATATTCTCAATGAAATATTGCTTTGTTTGACCATACGCTCCTATCGAACGTTTGATTCTAAGCGTAGTTTTATCAAGTTTTATATATTCTCGACCAAAAAATAAATACATCATAGATCTAAATACTCTTATAGCGAAATACAACCAAAATGTCATAAAAATAAATAACATCAAATACTCTTGATCACCATTTTCCTTTAGCATTTGTGCACCTACATATCCACCAATTAATAACCATAATAAAAACCAAGTTATCAATAGTCCCTTTTTACGACCTAATTTTGGTGGATATATAACAAAACTTATACTCTCCTTTTTGTCTAAAAAACTAATGCGTTCGCCAATCCATTTCATGTATGTAAAGTTAAATGTTCTTTTGATATTTTATGAAATCAAAGTGATATTCCTTAAAAATAAAATTAAAAATCAAACGAATCAATTTTATTGAATTTAAAAATATTCATTAAACCAAAAAAGTATAAAATAATAAACTCAGCTAAAATTTACTTTGAAAATCAATTATCATTCCCTACATTAATACCAATCTAAAAGAGGATTGTTATAACTTAAACTTACATTATGAATTGGAGCATTGAAAATAATAAATTAGAAAGGGATTTTATGTTTGAGGATTTCAAGGAAGCCTTAGAATTCGTAAACTTAGTTGGACATATAGCTGAAGAAATGGACCACCACCCAACAATATTACTCCACAGCTATAAAAAGGTGAATATCAAATTGACCACAAGCGAAGAAGGCAACACCGTTACTGAACTTGACCATAAAATGGCGAAAAAAATTGATGAAAGTTTAAAGCCCAACTAGAACCCACTTAAAATACATAGGGTTAACATTCTCAAAATACTTATCTTTACCGAAAAACAAAATATGGCAAAAGTTGGAATAATAATGGGAAGCAAATCGGACTTACCTATTATGCAAGAGGCTGCTGATATCCTTGACTATTTAGGTGTTTCTTATGAAATGGATATAGTATCTGCACATAGAACACCTGAAAAGATGTTTGAATATGGTAGAAATGCTCATACAAAAGGAATTAAAACAATTATAGCGGGTGCCGGAGGTGCCGCTCATTTACCTGGAATGACGGCTTCATTAACTCCTTTACCAGTAATTGGAGTTCCTATAAAGTCTCGAAACTCTATTGATGGATGGGATTCTGTGTTATCTATTCTACAAATGCCTGGAGGTATTCCAGTGGCTACTGTAGCGCTGGATGGAGCCAAAAATGCGGGTATACTAGCTGCCAAAATAGTAGCTGTTGGTGAACCTGAGTTGATGGAAAGATTAGTAGAATATATTGATGAGCTCAAACAAGCAGTTTTAAAGACTGCCGAAGAGTTAAAATAATAAAATACCATAGATTATTTATGAAAGGAGATACCGAATGGTGTCTCTTTTTTTGCTTACATAAATATATGTCAAAAAAAAAGCGTTTCTCTCGAAACGCTTTTAAAAGCTATATTACAAATTGAAATTTTATCCTCCAAAATCATCAAACGATACATTCTCTGGTGGGACACCCCAAGAATCACACATTGATAAAACCGCTTGGTTCATCATTGGTGGTCCACAGAAATAAAATTCAATATCTTCTGGTTCATCATGCTTCGTTAGATATTGATCAATAACTACTTGGTGAACGAATCCTACAAAACCATCACCCTCTTCATCATGAATATCTTTCTTCACCTTCCAGTTATCTTCTTCTAAAGGTTCTGATAAGACCATATAGAATTTAAAGTTAGGGAATTCTCTTTCCAATTCACGGAAGTGTTCAATATAGAATAACTCCGCTTTAGAACGACCTCCATACCAATATGTAACTTTACGGTCTGTTCTCATCGTTTTGAATAACTCATATAAGTGAGAACGCATTGGTGCCATTCCAGCTCCACCACCGATGTAAAGCATTTCAGCATCAGATTCTTCATTGATAAAGAATTCACCATAAGGCCCTGAAATAATCGCTGGATCACCTTGCTTAAGGTTGAAAATATAAGATGAAGCAATACCAGGATTAACCTTCATCCATCCTCCCGCTTTACGGTCAAATGGTGGCGTTGCAATACGTACGTTCAACATGATCTTTCTACCCTCAGCTGGATATGAAGCCATAGAATAAGCACGAACTGTATCCTCTGTATTCTTCATTTGAAGAGGCCAAAGTTTAAACTTGTCCCAATCTGCTTTAAACTTATCTGGCTGTCCAGGATGATCTTCAGGGTGAGCTGTAATATCCATTGTTTTGAAATCAACAACACAATTAGGAATACGGATTTGGATATACCCTCCCGCTTTATAATTCATGTCTTCCGGAATCTCAACAATAAACTCTTTAATGAATGTTGCAACGTTGTAGTTAGAAACTACTTTTGCTTCCCATTCCTTAATCCCAAGAATTTCATCATGAACTTCAATCTGCATGTTTTCTTTTACCTTAACCTGGCAGCTTAAACGATAATTCTCCTTAATCTCTTTTCTTGAAAAATGCGGCTCTTCTGTAGGTAAAATACTTCCTCCACCTTCATGAACTTGACAAATACATTGAATACATGTTCCACCACCACCACAAGCAGATGGCAAGAAAATTTGATTGTTTCCTAATGTACTTAATAATGTATCACCACCATTAACTTCTAACTCTTTATCTCCGTTTATAGTAATTGTTATTTTTCCAGCTGGAGACAGTTTTGCTTTAACAAAAAGCAACATCGAAACCAACAATAAAATTACTGCTAAGAAGAATACTACTGTTATTAAAATTGATAAACCCATTAGTTTTCTTGTTTTACGTTAATAATTTGAGAGGTTTCAACTGCACCTCCACTGATCGTGTTTGTATTTTCCGCTTCTTTCTTTTTTCCGTATTCAACTCCCATGAAACTCATAAAAGCAATACCCATTAATCCGGTCACGATAAAAGTAATACCTAAACCTCTTAAAGCTGGAGGAACGTTTGAATAACGAATTTTCTCACGTATTGCAGCTAAAGAAACAATTGCTATAAACCATCCTATACCCGAACCAAAAGCAAAAGAAGTTGCATCAAGAATTGTTGAGTATTGACGATCTTGCATAAATAATGCTCCACCTAAAATTGAACAATTTACAGCGATAAGCGGTAAGAAAATACCCAAAGCTCCATAAAGAGCAGGTGCAAATTTCTCTACCAACATTTCAACTAATTGAACAATTGAAGCTACAACGGCGATAAACATGATAAAAGATAAGAAACTTAAATCAATTGTTTTAGAGCCACTTACTCCATACTCAGGATTTAACCAAGATAAAGCTCCTTCTTTTAAAACGTAATTTTCTAATAAATAGTTCATTGGTACTGTAACCACTAAAACGAAAACAACTGCCAATCCAAGTCCTACTCCTGTTTTCACTGTTTTAGAAACAGCCAAATAAGAGCACATCCCTAAGAAATAGGCGAAAATCATATTTTCGGTAAAAATCGCCTTTACGAATATATCTAATGTACTTTCCATAATTATAATCTAAACTTCTTATTAATTTTCTTCAACTAATTCTTTGTTCATCGAACGCTGAACCCAAATAATTATTCCCACAACTATCAATGCCATTGGAGGTAAAATCATCATGTTATTGTTCACATACCCTAAAGCATACAATCCACTTTCTTCACCTGGTAAGTTGTTTCCAAAAATGGAAGCTCCCCAAATTTTACCTGAACCTAAAACTTCACGAACTAATGCAACAAGTACAAGAATCCAAGCATATCCAATTGCATTTCCAATCGCATCCAAAATAGAAGGGAAAGGTTTATTTGCCATTGCGAATGCCTCAAAACGCCCCATAATAATACAGTTGGTTATAATCAAACCAACGAATACTGATAGTTTTTCTGAAACATCAGGAACGAAAGCTTGAAGCGACTCATTTACAATAATTACCAAAGAGGCAACAATTACCAATTGAACGATAATTCTTACACGTGATGGAATTAAGTTTCTTAGTAATGAAACAATTAAGTTTCCAAATACCATTACAAAGATTACAGAAATAGACATCCAGAATGCTTGTTCAACCTGAACTGTAATTGCTAGAGCAGAACAAATACCTAGTACCTGAATTGTAATTGGATTGTTATCCGCCAAAGGATCTGTAATCAAACGTTTGTTCTTTTTTGAGAACAATGGCTCGCTTGGCGCTTTTAATTTTTCTTCAGTCTTACTCATAACACTATTTATTTTTACTGAAATATTTATAATAAACTTCCATGGTCTCATTTACCATTTTCTCAACACCTTTCGAGGTTATTGTCCCTCCCGTGATACCGTCAACCTTTTGATCTTCGAAACCTGAACCGTTTTGAACAACTTTAATTTCGGTGAAACTACCATTGTTAGCTATTTTCTCACCATTGTAACGGTTCTCAAAGAAACTTTGAGAAATTTCAGCTCCTAATCCAGGAGTTTCTCCTTTGTGGTCAAATGAAGTTCCTACAATAGTTTCAAAATCATCAGCCAAAGCAATGAATCCCCAAATTGGTCCCCAAAGTCCTTTTCCAACCACCGGTAAAACATAAAGTATTTCACCTTCCTTTTCGGCTTCAAAAATTGGATAAAGTCTATCCTCTAACTTAATTGTTTTATCTCTAAATTGCTTTTGAACATCTAAGCTAAAAGCTTGTTTCTCTTCTGGTAAGTTTTCTTGTAAAACTCCATTGTGAGAAATAACATAGCTATCGTTTACGAATTGTTCGTACTTATCACTTCCATCCTTACGTGTTGATTCAACACCTAAAGCAGAAAGAATATTCATTTTTTTCTTTACTTCTACATTTGCTTTCTTCAATGGACCTAACCCTATTGAAAGGGAAGAAAGAATGACTCCTACAACTATTACTAATATAATTGAGAAGGCAAATGTATAACCGTTTGCATCTTTATTAACTTTCATATCTAAGCTGTTTTAAATCGTTTTTTACGTCTAGAAATATTTGCTTGAACCACATAATGGTCAATTAATGGAGCCATAATATTCATAAACAAAATAGCTAGCATTACTCCCTCAGGATAAGCAGGGTTTAGAACACGGATTAAAACTGCTAATCCACCCCCTAAGAATCCATACCATAATTTACCGTATTGAGTTTGAGAAGCTGTAACCGGATCTGTCGCCATAAAGACCGCACCAAAAGCAAACCCTCCTATAATTAGATGATAGTATGCTGGCATATCCATATAAGCATTTGCTCCCATTAAGTTCATCAATAAACCAAATACAAATCCTCCTGCAAAGAAAGAAAGGATAATTCTCCATGAAGCAACTCCTGTATACAATAGTAAAAGAGCTCCCAATCCAATAGCAATCATAGAAGTTTCACCAACCGAACCAGGAATCATTCCAATAATAGCGTGCAATGGATCATAAGCACCTTCAAATTTTTGTAGTAATTCTGCACTTGATGCACTAGCAGATAATGTTTCTCCAGCAACCACAGGAGAATCTCCAACAAAGGATGCAATATCTCCTAAAGCTGTCGCTCCAGAAGCTCCATCAGGAAGTGTCCCGCCATTTTCTGCAATTACATCAGTTGTACCTGATTTCCATACTTTATCTCCTGACATCGCTGTAGGATAAGCAAAGAATAAAAATGCACGTGCTGTAAGAGCGATATTTACGATGTTCATTCCTGTTCCTCCAAAAACTTCTTTACCAATTACAACTGCAAATGCTGTTGCAACACCAACCATCCACAATGGAACGTCAGCTGGCATAATTAATGGAATTAACATTCCTGAAACCAAGAATCCTTCATGAAGACCGTGCCCTCGAACAAATCCAAAGATAAATTCTATGGCTAAACCGACCCCATATGAAACGATTACTAATGGTAGAACTTGCAATACTCCATACAGTACTTTATCTCCAAAACCTGTTAAATAGTCGCTATACGCTCCATATTGTTCAGGATTAAGGTAAGATTGTAATTCATAGTGCCAGTGCCCGGTATTATAAATACCAAACAATAATGCTGGAATCATAGCTAAAACAACCATAAACATGGTACGTTTTAAATCAACTCCGTCACGGATATGTGCCCCTCTCTTTGTAACGTGCTTTGGCGTAAACAAAAAAGTTGAGAGTGTTTCATAAAGCGGGTACATTTTCTCCCACTTTCCACCCTTCTCAAACTTTGGGTCAAGATTTTGAATGATTTTTTTTAATGCTTTCAATTTCCTAAAATTTATAATTTAACATGTTACATGCATTCTTCTTCGATTACATCTAAACCCTCACGGATCTTTTCCTGAATAGCTATTTTAGATGTACATACATATTCACATAATGCAAAGTCCTCAGGAGCGATTTCATAAATCCCTAATTGTTCCATTGCATCAATATCATTTACCATAATTGCCTTGATTAATTGCATTGGTAAAATATCAAAAGGCAATACCTTTTCCATTTCTCCAGTTACAACAAAACCACGTACTTCACCATTCAAATTGGTGTCTAAACGTTGTTTCTTATTTGGCATTAACCAAGTTGGATACAATCTATGGCTAGAATATTTATCGAAACCAGGTGCTAACCATCCTTCAGTCAGGAAGAACTTATAATCATCTCCTTCTGGAAGAACAGTAATATGTGCGTCATAAAATCCTAAAAAACCTTCTTGCCCAATCGCCTCACCAGTCAAAGCGTTACCGCTCACTACACGAACATTATTATTTGTTAAACTACTATCAATAATAGAATCTACTCTAGCACCAATAATTGTTTTATAATATTTCCTTGCACTTTCTTCAACCTCTGAACCTGTCAAAGCAACAATTCGTGAAGCGTCAAATTGACCTTCAGCGAAAAACTTACCTATGGTAACAACATCTTGAGGATTTAAAGTAAATACAAATTCCCCTTTATCAATTGGATCAAAGTGATGAATCTGTGTACCTACATTTCCAGCTGGATGTTTACCAACAATCTTGTTGATTTCAACGTTCTTCGCATTCTTGAAACACTCATCTGGTGAACCTTTACCATTTAAAGTAATATTCACTTTACCATCAGTCAATTTCGCTAAAGCATTTAAACCATGCTGAAAAAATTGATCCTGACCATGAAGAATAAAATCATAATCTGGAGCTAATGGAGATGAATCAAATGCAGAAATAAATATTGATTTCGGAGTCACTGAAGGATCAGCGATCTTATCCAATGGACGTTGTTTCACAAAAGGCCATAATCCGTTTGCCAACATTGTTGACTTCACCTCTTCTCGAGAAATCGAGGAAGGATCTACTGGATTTAACTGAATTGCTTCGTCTGTTGCCGCAACCAAAATTCGTATTTCTAAAATACGCCTTTTTTCCCCTCTCAATATTTCAGAGATAGTCCCAGTTACAGGAGACACAAACTTTACATCCTTGTTATATTTATCGTAAAACACAACTTCCCCGCGTTTTACCTTTTCCCCTTCTTTTAATACGACTTTCGGAACTAATCCATGAAAATCAGAAGGCTTTAATGCGACCATGGTTGGCATTTTAGCCGTCACCGTAACTTGGTCGGCTTCACCGAGCAACTTGATATCAAGTCCTTTCTTAAGTCTAACCGTCTTTGACATGTTTATACAGACATTTTATTTAGAGCACAAAAATATGAATTTGTTCGAATTTAGGGGTAGTAAAAGTTGCTTTACGATGATCTACTAACAATTTAGAATGAATCTAAATAATAATTTCCATTGATATCCGTTATATACTATAATATTTTTAGTACTTTTCTAATGTAGAATTATATTTATAAAAAATATTTAAGAATATTCTGACTTTTTAATATATATCAAAATCATGAATGTTGCCATCACAAAAGGAATCAAAATTACGGTAAATGCACTATTCCGATCAGATTTAACACAATTAGATAAAAATCTATACTTTTTTAATTACTCCATAAAAATTGAAAATTTGAGTCACAATAGAGTTCAATTAATTTCAAGACATTGGAAAATTATGGACTCACTTGCCCCAACTAGAATTGTAGAAGGTCAAGGAGTGATTGGAGAACAACCAACATTAGAACCTGGTGAAACTCATATTTACACATCGGGTTGCGATTTATCATCCGGAATTGGATTCATGGAAGGATATTACAATTTTGTTACCATTAACGATCAAGGTGAGCAAACAAGTACTTTTAAAGTAAATGTTCCTCGCTTTATCTTAGAATATAACGGAAAATTAAACTAACTACTTTTTCTCGAAATTGAGTGCTGCAGAGTTTAAACAATATCTTAAGCCAGTAGGTTGAGGTCCATCTTCAAACACATGTCCCAAATGACCGTCACATCTTGTACAAACAACTTCTACCCTGTTCCATCCATTCGAATTATCAGCAACTTCTGTCACTACTTTATCATTCAATGGAATATAAAAACTTGGCCAACCTGTTCCTGATTTAAACTTTGTTGATGAACTAAACAATGGTAAGTTACAACCTATGCAGTGGTAAATTCCTTCTTGTTTATTGTCCCAATACTTCCCGGTAAAAGCACGTTCAGTTCCAGCCTGTCTGCTTACATAGTACTGCTCATCTGATAACTGACGCTTCCATTCCGCATCTGTCTTCGTTATTTTCTTTATCGTATCTTCCAAATCAAGGTCAGAATTCTCTATAGAAGAGTTGGAAATTTCTGATAGCTGAACCTCGTTATTACCTTCGTCCTTTAAATGCGTACAAGACAACAACGAAAAAGCTAAAAATAGTATTGTGATATTTTGCAAAATATAATTCATTGAGTTTTTCATGTTAATGTAACAATTTTGAAGTACAAAATGTTCAAGTAAGATTGGTTTAACTAATTTTACATTTTTGAACTTTATGACTTACAGCAGGAATTTTTGGGCCTTGTCTTTGGGAATGTTTTTCTTTATGGTTTCATTCAACCTTATTATCCCCGAACTCAATGAATTCATAACTTTATTAGGTGGTGAAGCCTTCAAAGGTTTGATTATAGGACTTTTCACGCTAACAGCAGCGATTTCAAGACCTTTTTCTGGAAAAATGGCAGACATTGTAGGAAGAAAAAGCACGATGTATGTGGGTACAGTCGTGAGTATCATTATTACCCTAATTTATCCTTTAAGTGGTACAATTACATTTTTTCTAACATTAAGGTTTTTTCATGGATTCTCAACAGGATTTCTTCCGACCGGTGCAACTGCTCTAGTAACTGATATTCTACCTCCTGAAAAACGCGGTCAAGGGATGGGTGTTTTTGGAACAGGAATAGCCTTAGGTTTAGTTGTAGGTCAAGGCCTCGGAACTCCAATTGCCAATACCTTTTCGCTCAATGGTTTATTTATAATTTCTAGTTTAACAGCAGTCATCTCCTTACTTTTAATCCATTCAGTTAAAGAAACTTTACCCACCCCCCAACCAATTAAATTCAGTATTTTTAAAATTAATATTGGAGATGTTTTCGAAAAAAATGTGCTACCAGCAGCAATGGTTATGTTCCTTACAACAATATGTACAGGTTTAATTTTAGTACTCACTCCTGACAAATCAGTATATTTAGGAATCGAAAATAAGGGCTGGTATTATGTTTTCTATGTCGTTTCAACTATCGCTGTGCGGCTATTCGCAGGAAAACTTTCTGATATTATAGGAAGACGTCAGGCATTAATAATGGGAGTTTCGATCTTAATTATTGCCATGTTAATGACAGGTTTTGCTGAAACAGCATTTTGGTATACCTCAGCATCATTCATTTTCGGAATAGCTACTGGAATTAGCTCACCTACACTATTTGCTTGGATGGCTGATTTGTCTCCGACTCATAGAAGAGGTGTTGGATCGGGAACCTTATTTATAGCGCTGGAATTTGGAATTTTATTTGGGGCAGCCAGCACATTATCCATCTATAATAACACCCCTGAAAGTTTAAACTTTGCATTTACTTTTGGGGCATACGTTGCAGGATTAGCATTAATATACCTTATACTTCATTTATTATTCAGCAGAACAAATGTGAATTATAAAAAAACCGTTAAAGAGATTTGAAAATTTGATAAATCAATTCTCAATTTCTAAACAAAACGAGAAAAGACGACATAAAGTCGTCTTTTAAAATTAAATTATATTTTTTGGTCAATCTATGCTATTCGCAATATTCATCAACCAATTATTATTTTAATATTTCGATATAAAGTTCTTATTCAAACTCTTCATCGATATCATCCTCCTCGTACTCCTCTTTAACTTCCTCTTTCAAGAAACCTTCATCATCGTAATCGTCATCATCCTCAATAATTTCTTGAGCTTGGCTTATCGTCATCCTAATTAAATAGTAATAATCTTCCGTTTCAAATGGAAGTGCACTTACAGTGTGCCCATCTTTATTTTTAAACTTTATAAGATTATCCTCAAAACCCTCCGGATAATTTAATTTGATTTGCTGTTTTACCAACTTATCTAACTTAGCATAATCTTTAACAACTCTTGGCTTATTACTACTCATAATCTTCAATTTGACAGTTTTAAAATAACGATGTAAAAGTATTAAAATAGTACAACCACCAAACTTTAAAAGGAAATTTTTACAAAAATAAATCTAAAAAAAAATTGGGTTAAATGGAAAATAATTTTAAAATCCAGCCTCATCTAAATTAATTTATGAAGATTAATCCTTAAAAACATTAGCAATTAAGAAGAATATGTATTTTTGTAAGAAGTACTATGGATAAATCAGAACAAATAATAGGTGTTATTGGTGGCGGAAGCTGGGCAACTGCATTGATAAAAATACTTACTGAGAATGTATCGAAAGTAAATTGGTGGATGAGAAATGAAGACGCTGTCGAGAACATTCTAAAATACCGACGTAATCTTAAATACCTACAATCAGTTGAATTAAAAACCGATAAAATCATTGTAAGCACTGACTTGCAAGAGGTCATTGCTGCTTCTGACATCATTATTATCGCTACTCCATCTGCTTTTCTCTCTTCTATTTTTAATGATTTTCCAATTGACTTGTTTGAAGGGAAAACAGTTTTTTCTGCAGTCAAAGGAATTATTCCAGAATATCATGCAATTCCGGCACGTTTTATTCATAAAACATTCGGTACAGCTTATGATCAAATAGGTATAATATGTGGTCCTTGTCACGCTGAAGAAGTGGCACTTGAAAGACTATCTTATCTCACCATTGTATGTCAAGACGAAGATATCGCGGATAATATGGCTGAAAGACTGAGAACTAGATACATCAAAACAACCACTTCGGATGATTTATTTGGAACAGAACTTTCGGCAATTCTTAAGAATGTTTATGCAATTGCTTCGGGAATTTGTGCAGGCTTAGGCTACGGAGATAATTTCCAAGCAGTTCTCATCTCAAACGCAATTCAAGAAATTGAAAACTTTATTGACGAAGTAAGCCCAATTCATAGAGATGTAAAAAGTAGCGCATACCTAGGTGATTTACTTGTAACTGCTTATTCCAAATTCTCAAGAAACAGAACTTTTGGTTTTATGATTGGGAAAGGTTATTCAGTGAAAATTGCCCAAATGGAAATGGACATGATTGCTGAAGGTTACTACGCTGTGAAATCTGTAATGGAAATCAATAAAAAGTTCAATGTTGAAATGCCAATCGTTGAAGCGGTCAACAACATTATTTATGAACGTATCTCCCCTGTCATCGAAATGAAAATCTTAACGGATCGATTGTCTTAAAAATAATTTATTTTTCTTTTTTTTCGCTTTTAAACAATTAAAGCCATGGATGAGGACTAATGCATTTTGCCACTAACAGCTCAATTCACAGACGGTTTGAAACCGCCCATAAAACCATAAAAAAAAGGCGACCCCAACAAATTGAGACCGCCCTTCAAAACATATTCTTTCTTTGATTACATCATACCTGGCATTCCACCTGGCATTCCGCCGCCCATTGCTCCACCATTACTTTCGTCTTCTGGTTCGTCAACAATCACACACTCCGTTGTCAACAACATAGATGCGATAGATGCAGCGTTTTCAATTGCAATACGTGTAACTTTCGTTGGATCTAATACTCCAGCAGCAAGTAAATTTTCGTAATTTTCAGTTCTAGCATTATAACCAAAATCATCTTTTCCTTCAAGAACTTTTTGAACGATTACTGCTCCTTCATTTCCTGCGTTTTTAACAATTTGACGTAATGGCTCTTCAACCGCTCTTCTTACGATTTCAATACCTGTAGTTTCGTCTTCATTCTCTCCCTTTAGATCAACTAAACCAACTAAAGTTCTTAACAAAGCGACTCCACCACCAGGAACAACACCTTCTTCAACCGCTGCACGAGTTGCTGCAAGAGCATCCTCAACACGGTCTTTCTTTTCTTTCATTTCAACTTCCGAAGAAGCTCCAACGTAAAGAACTGCAACTCCACCAGCTAATTTAGCCAAACGTTCTTGCATTTTCTCTTTGTCATAATCAGAAGTAGATGTTTCCATCTGAGCTCTTATTTGAGCTACTCGTCCATCAATCGCCTCTTTGTTACCAGAACCATTAACGATAGTTGTATTGTCTTTGTCAATTTCAACCTTTTCAGCTGTCCCTAACATGTCTAATGTAGCAGTTTCAAGTGACAATCCTTTCTCTTCTGAAATTACTTGTCCACCAGTAAGAATTGCAAGGTCTTCTAACATTGATTTTCTACGGTCTCCAAATCCTGGAGCTTTTACAGCTGCAACTTTTAAAGAACCTCTAATTCTATTTACAACAAGCGTAGTTAAGGCTTCACCATCGATATCTTCAGCGATAATCAATAATGGTCTTCCAGACTGAGCCGCTGGCTCTAAAACAGGAAGCAATTCTTTCATGCTTGTAATTTTCTTGTCACAAATCAAAATGTATGGATTCTCTAAATCCGCAATCATTTTTTCAGTGTTGGTCACGAAATACGGTGATAAGTAACCTCTGTCGAATTGCATTCCTTCAACAGTTTTCACCTCAGTTTCGATTCCTTTTGCTTCTTCCACAGTAATTACTCCATCGTTTCCAACAACTTTCATTGCTTCAGCGATAAGTGTTCCAATTGTTTCGTCGTTATTTGCAGAAATAGAAGCTATTTGCTTAATTTTATCATTGTCCGAACCAACTTCTTTAGAAAGTTTTTTCAACTCTTGAACGATAACTTTTACAGCTTTGTCTATACCTCTTTTCAAATCCATTGGATTTGCACCAGCAGTAACATTTTTCAATCCTGCTGTAATTATTGCTTGTGCCAAAACAGTTGCTGTAGTTGTTCCATCTCCTGCGATATCAGCAGTTCTTGAAGCTACTTCTTTTACCATTTGAGCTCCCATATTTTCTACAGGATCTTTCAACTCGATTTCTTTTGCTACAGAAACACCATCTTTTGTGATGTGTGGAGAACCAAATTTCTTCCCGATAACCACGTTACGTCCTTTTGGTCCTAATGTAACTTTTACTGCATTAGCCAAGGCATCAACACCATTTTTTAGTTTTTCTCTTGCCTTTTCGTCGAATAATATCTCTTTTGCCATTTTGAATTTAATTTTTTTAATAAAATTGTTTTAAATAAGAAGTCTACCCTTGAAATACACCATAAATATCGGCTTCTTTCATAATCAAATAAGTCTTTCCTTCAATTTTGATTTCTGTTCCCGAGTATTGACCAAACAATACAGTATCTCCTTCTTTTACCGTCATTGGTTCGTCTTTTTTACCATTTCCTGCGGCTACTACTGTACCTTTTAAAGGTTTTTCTTTAGCTGCATCTGGAATGATAATTCCGCTAGCCGTTTTTTCTTCTGCTGGAATAGGCTCGATCAATACACGATCCGCCAATGGTTTTAATGCTGACATATTTATTATTTTTTAGTTTAATTTTTATTCCATGTGATTGACCAATTCTATGCCAATTGACAATCAGACTACATTTGTCAGACTGCTACAATAAAGCACAAAAAAAATGTCAGCGTATATGACACACTGACATTTTAAAAACTCATTTTATAAATAGTCCGACAATTAAATCATTCTATTTAAAATCTCTTAATTACTCTTCAACATTACCATCTGGTGCAGTGCTTGAAGCTGGAGCATTGCTTGTTGGCTGCTCAGTTTCTTGCGTCGCATCGTTTGTTGGAACGCCAGTTGGCTCATGATACATCAAAGTCATTACTATACTCAATATACCAATAATTCCTGCTAAACTCCAAGTTGCTTTCTCAACGAAATCATTTGTTTGTTTTACTCCCCCTAATTGTTGTGCTGATCCAAAATCAGTAGATAATCCTCCTCCTTTAGGATTTTGCATTAAAACAAGTAACACAAGTAAAACACTTGCGATAATAATAAGTATAGTTAATAAAGTTCCCATATTTTAATTTAATTTTCTGTTCAAAGTTTCAATTTGAAGTGCAAAGAAACTCTTTTTTTCTGGAAATTTCAACAATAATTTTTCATAAGCTTCAATTGCCTTCGGATAATTGCCCTGTGCACTGTATATTTTAGCTAAGGTCTCACTCACCGGAAGCCTTGATTCATCAAGGCTTTCACGTGCTTTTTTGATTGGTGAAAAGAACTCAGATTTTCTTTTTTCAGGAAGTGAAATTTCTTTATTTTTTTCTTTTTCAACCTCTTTTTCAACTGTTTTCTCTTCTTTTGAACTAACATCAAAAGTTTTTTTTGTTGACTTAATCGGTTCAACCTTGTCTATAGATGTATTCATCCAAGAAGTAAAGCTTTTTCGCTCTTCATTAGGTTTTGAAGAAGTATCTTCTGTTCCACTTCTATTTATGGTATCATCACTGGCTGACTCGCCTAAATCATTATCAAGTTCAATTTCATCATCTAATAAAGGTAAATCAAATTTTAAATCTGACGTTACATAATCTTCATTTGGAACTGTTTGATCCAACTTCTTTAACCTTTCGAAATGATAAGTATCAGCTTCTAATTCATCGACCTCAATAAATATTGATGAACTAACAGCATGCGCTAGAATATCGCGTTCTAAATCTCCAACATTCTTAATCTTATCTGAAACATCAGCTGTTTTTTTAGCCTCTTCTTCAGAAATATCATCTCCATCATTCTCTGAAGAACCAATAGTAGATTCAGATTCTGCCTCCGCTTCATCAATTGACCCTTCTCCTTTTAGCGAATCATCGTTAGAATGAGACGGTAAATCAATTTCTTTAGTATTTTCTTTGGGGAAATATATTCTTTCCAACTCCTGCATTAATATTTCATCTTCAGGCTCATCAAAAGAACTTACCTCCTCTTCTTGACTAGTCGAAAGTGATTTAGCTTCCTCTGCATCCAGCGCCTCAAAAATACTTTCTACTTTCTCAATTTCGGTTGCTTCAGGGATTTCCTCAGGCCCCTGATTCATAATTCCCTCCAGAATTTCTTCATCAGGCCTCGTATCCTCCTCTTTAATAATTGATGCAGAATTAGCCTCTTCGAGTTCAGGTCCTGCTTCTTCAGGTATTTTTTCCGTTTCTATGAAGCACTCTTCTGACTCCAATTCACCAGAAACTTGACCCTCTGGTTCAATATCACTGGATTCAGTAACTTGTGGCAATTCATCTTCATTTGAATCATCGCTAGTCGAAATATCCTCAGCTATCCCAGTAAATTCAATCTGTTTTTCTTCAACTGAATGAATTAAATAGAACAATTGAGCACGATCTGGAATTTTATAGGCATGGTTCTTTAATTCAGATTCAAAAAGAATAGTATTATGAAGTGCCAAGCCTTTTAGATACAATTGAGAAAATACCGAAGTAAAAGGATAACGCTCCGATAAATGGCGCAAAGCTTCTAAATCTTCCAATTTAATCATTGAAGGATTCTCAATTCTAGCTGATATTTCGATGAAGTTTAGCATTACCAATTCGAAAGTAATTTATTTAAAACATCCTGCACTATCTGATCATTAATTTCTCCTAATAACTGTTGCTGAATTGCTCCCACATCTTGTGAAGCATCAAAATCTGCAAATCGAGAGCTACTCAATTCCATAACATCTTCTTCGGGAGCGGAAATAAAAATTTGAAAACTTGCACGAATAGTTAACCTATTTTTTACCTCAGAAGCATTTTCTTGCAAAGATAATGGCGTAACGTTATATGAATCAACAGAACCTGTAATTGATATTTGCGGATCATCAGATTCATCAGAAACGAGCGTTAATCCTACTCTATTTTGTATTCCATCCTTAATCAATTCAGATAGTTGAGAAGAATAACTAATCGGTGCATTCGCTGCTTTATTATCTAAATTCGACACCATAAAACGTTTCCATTCAGGTGGAACACTTCCATCACGAAAAGACAAACTTGTTGGCCAACAAGAAGCAAATAAAAAGGCGAAAATTGCTAAATAAATTATTTTCATAATGGGTTTTTCCCTTAATTTAAATCGTATTCTTTAATCTTTCTATATAAAGTTCGCTCAGAAATACCTAATTCTTTTGCGGCATCTTTTCTTTTGCCATGATGCTTTTCTAAAGCCTTTTTGACAAATTCCATTTCCCGCTCTTCCAAAGACAAAGATTCCTCCACTTCAGTATGGTCTTGGTAATCACTATCCACAATTGTCACTTCATCGGGCGCAGAATAATCTCTTTCTTCTCGCACTTCATCTCTAGTTCCTGTCTCCAATAATTTCTTACTATCCTCATTTGAAATATCCGAATAAACACGATTTAAAACATCACGCTGAGTCCCAGTTAAATCTACATCTTTATTTCCGTTCAACATCTCTATGACCAATTTCTTCAATTCGTTCATATCTCTCTTCATGTCGAATAAGAATTTGTAAATCAATTCTCTGTCTGAAAAAGAGTCACTTTCTTGAGATTTACCGCCAACAATTGCAGGAACACCAGAAACTACATCCTCTGGAAGGTAAAACTTCATCTTTTCTAAAGAAATTTCACGTTCATTTTCTATAACGGAAATTTGTTCTACAATATTTTTCAATTGTCGAATATTTCCAGGCCAAGGATAATTTGTTAATGCAATAACCGCAGAATCAGTCAATTTTATTGTAGGCATTCTATATTTCTCTGCGAAATCCGCTGCGAATTTCCTAAACAATAAATGAATGTCTTCTTTACGCTCCTTAAGAGGCGGAAGTTTAATTGGAACTGTGCTTAAACGATATAATAAATCTTCTCTAAATTTATTCTTTCGAATTGCCTCAGCCATATTTTCGTTTGTTGCTGCCACAACACGAACGTTCGTCTTGATTACTTTTGAAGAACCTACGCGAATAAATTCACCTGTTTCAAGAACTCGTAAAAGTCTAACTTGAGTCTGCTGAGGTAATTCCGCTACTTCATCCAAAAAGATTGTTCCCCCATCGGCTTCCTCAAAATATCCTTTTCTACTTCCACTGGCTCCAGTAAAAGCTCCTTTTTCGTGACCGAATAACTCTGAATCAATAGTACCTTCAGGAATAGCACCACAATTTACAGCAATATAACTACCATGTTTTCGAGTACTCAAATGATGAACAACTTGAGGGATTATTTCCTTTCCTGTTCCGCTTTCTCCTGTTACCAAAACTGAAATATCGGTAGGAGCAACTTGCGCTGCTACTTCCAAAGCTCGATTTAAACCAGGTGCATTACCTATTATTCCAAACCTCTGTTTGATTTGTTGAATATTCATAGTTTTCTTCGATTATTCTGATTCAACAATTTCTCCCTTTAACGAAGCTTTATTACAATCAGTAATGCGAACCATCACATAATCTCCTGGTTTAGAATCCTTGCGATCAAAAATCACTTTTAAATTTCGGTCTGTTCTTCCCATCATTTGCTCCTCCGACCTCTTTGAAGGTGTTTCAACCAAAACTTCTTCGATTTTACCTACCTGGGCTTTGTTCATAGCTAAACTATGCTCATGTTGAAGCGTAATAATTTCCTCCAAACGTCTTTGTTTCTCATCCTCAGGAATATTGTCCTCATACTTTCTTTCTGCTAAAGTTTTTGGACGTTCAGAATATTTATACATATAAGCAGTATCATATTTCACCTCCCTCATTATTGAAAGCGTTTCTTCATGCTGCTCTAAAGTTTCATCACAAAACCCAGTAATAATATCTGTGGTGATTCCACAATTCGGAATGATGCGATTAATAGCTTCAATCCTATTCATATACCACTCACGAGTATAGCCCCTGTTCATTTTTTTCAAAATATCGCTATTCCCTGATTGAACAGGCAAATGAATGTAATTACAAATATTCTTGTGATTTGCAATTGCATACAAAACATCATCCGTCATATCCTTAGGATGTGAGGTAGAGAAACGAATTCTAAGATCTGGATGAACTTGGGCCACCATTACCAGTAATTCTGCAAAATTAGTTGTTGGATTCGTTTCATCCTTAATCTCTCCTTTACTCGTCATATTCCAACGGTAAGAATCAACATTTTGCCCTAATAAAGTTACTTCTCTATATCCAGCATTGAATAAAGCTCCACATTCTTGAACAATTGTTTGAGGATCTCTACTTCTTTCTCTACCCCTAGTAAATGGAACAACACAGAAAGAACACATATTATCACACCCTCGTGTAATACTCACAAATCCTGTTACCCCATTTTTATCTAAACGCACCGGACTAATATCGGCATAGGTTTCATCACGAGAAAGTAAAACATTTACAGCTTTTTGTCCGCCCTCTACTTCCTGAATTAAACCTGGCAAGTCTCTGTATGAATCTGGTCCAGCAACAATGTCAACTAGTTTTTCTTCTTCAAGTAAATTAGTCTTTAAACGCTCTGCCATACAGCCTAAAATCCCGATTATCAAACCTGGTCTATTCTTTTTAGCTTTATTAAATTGTCTTAATCGATTTCTTATCCTTTGCTCTGCATTCTCCCGAATACTGCAAGTATTGATCAAAATCAAATCTGCTTCTTCAGAATCTTGTGTAGTTGAGAAACCATCATTTGTTAAAATTGATGCAACAACTTCACTATCCGAAAAATTCATAGCACATCCGTAACTCTCCAGGTATAATTTCCTACCTCCTTCAACTTCATTCATTGTGATTGCTTCGCCTTGACGAGCCTCATCCATATCTTTATCTAAAACAATTCCCATAGGTGAATTTCAATTTTATGAATGGCAAATATATATTTTCTTCTCATGGTGTCAAAATGTCAGTAGCTAATTTTTAATAAATATATCTCAACTTGATAAAAAGTCATAAATCAACACTAAAACTAAAGCCAATCTCAAAGCATATTTGCATTCATTTTAAAAAACAAAACAAGTAAATCCTCAATAAAGTTTGTATTTCGTATTAATTTGGAGTTATTTTGCACTCAATTTCAGAATAAGCATTTAACGTAATCAATATGGCAAAGAATTTAGTAATCGTAGAGTCACCCGCAAAAGCAAAAACAATTGAAGGCTATCTTGGTAAAGATTTCATCGTTCTTTCTAGTTATGGTCACGTTAGAGATTTGGCAAAAAAAGGAGTTGCGATAGACATCGAAAATAATTTCAAACCAAATTATGAAGTTAGCCCAGATAAAAAAACTATCGTTTCGGATTTAAAAAAACAAGTTAAAGCGGCAGACGTTGTTTGGCTAGCAACTGATGAGGACCGTGAGGGTGAGGCTATTTCTTGGCACCTTTACGAAACTTTGAAGTTAAAAGATAAAAATACTAAGCGAATTACTTTCAACGAAATTACCAAGGTTGCTGTTCAAAAAGCAATTGCAGAACCTCGTGAAATCAATCAAGAGTTAGTTAACGCTCAGCAAGCAAGACGTGTACTGGACAGGCTTGTTGGTTTCGAACTTTCACCAGTTTTATGGAAAAAAGTGAAGCCAAGCTTATCTGCAGGTAGAGTTCAATCTGTTGCCGTTCGATTAATCGTTGAACGTGAAAGAGAAATCATGAATTTTACTCCAGAAAGCTATTTTAGAGTAGTTGGAGATTTTGCTGAAGGTAAAGACAAAGTTGCCGCAACGTTAGCTCATAATATTGGTACAGATAAGGAAGTGGAATCATTCCTTAAAGATTGTGACAAAGCAACCTTTAAAGTAACTGATGTAACTAAAAAACCTGGAACGAAAAACCCAAGTGCTCCTTTTATAACTTCTACTCTTCAACAAGAAGCTAGTTTAAAGTTAGGATTTAGTGTTTCTCGTACAATGAGAGTTGCACAAAGTTTATATGAAGCTGGTCTTATTACTTATATGAGAACAGACAGTGTAAACTTATCTGAAACTGCAATGGAAGCCGCAAAAAGCACCATTATTCAGGATTACGGTAAAGAATATAGTAACCCAAAGAAATACAAAAGTAAAAGTGCAGGCGCACAGGAAGCTCACGAGGCTATACGTCCTTCGGATTTTGGAGTATCTTCGGTAAACAAAGGCAATGATGAAGACCGATTGTATGACTTGATTTGGAAAAGATCAATTGCCTCACAGATGAGTCCTGCAAAACTTGAAAGAACTACAATTAAAATTGGAGCTCCAGAAGTACAAGACCTGTTCGTTGCTAAGGGTGAAGTTATCAAATTTGACGGCTTCCTTAAGGTATACTTAGAGTCGCAAATGGACGATGACGAGGAAGATGATAAAGCATTAGAAGGATTACTTCCAGATTTAAAAGAAGGAACAGAACTTTCAACACTATCTATAGTAGCGAGAGAAAGGTTCTCAAAAGCTGCACCTCGTTATGTAGAAGCTTCGCTGGTTAAAAAATTAGAAGAATTAGGGATTGGTAGACCATCTACTTACGCCCCAACAATTTCAACTATTCAAAAAAGAGGATATGTAGAAAAAATGGAGCGCGAAGGAACAGAGAGAAAGTACCTTATATATACACTCGATGATTCAGGAACGAATAAAGAAGAAGCAACAGAAATAACAGGACGAGATAGAAATAAACTTTCTCCTTCTGATATCGGAATGGTTGTTACAGATTTCTTAGTTGAACATTTTGGTGAAATCTTAAATTATAACTTTACGGCAGAAGTAGAGCAAGAGTTTGATGAAATCGCAAACGGACTAAAAGAATGGACTGAGATGATAAAACGTTTCTATGATCCTTTCCATAAAACCGTAGAACATACTTTAGAACATTCAGACCGTGCTTCTGGAGAACGTCATTTAGGTGAACACCCAAAAACAGGAGAAAAAGTGATTGTAAGAATTGGACGTTATGGTCCAATGGCCCAAATTGGTGATACTGAAGAAGAAGGAGAGAAAAAAGCTCGTTTTGCTAGCTTACGTCCAAATCAATCAATTGAAACAATTACTTTCGAAGAAGTAATGGACTTGTTTAAACTTCCTCGTCAGCTAGGTGAATTTGAAGACAAGGTTGTAAAAGCAAATATTGGCCGTTTTGGACCTTATGTTCAACATGATGGGAAATTTGTTTCTATTAAGGAGGACGACCCTATGGATATCGAATTGGACAGAGCAATTGAATTGATCAAGGAAAAAAGAATTGAAGACGCTAAAAAATTACTTAAAACTTTCCCCGAAGATGATTCCATGCAATTGTTAATTGGAAGATGGGGACCTTATTTAAAAATTGGTAAAAACAACTTTAAACTTCCAAAAGAAATTAAAGATGATGAAGACGCAGTAAAGAAATTGTCGTACGAAGAATGTATCGAAATATCTGAGAATCAACCTAAGAAAACGGGAAGAGGAAAAAAAGCAGCTACTAAAAAGCCAGCAGCAAAAAAGGCTCCTGCCAAAAAGAAAGCTGCGGCGAAGAAAAAACCAGCAGCGAAGAAAACTCCTGCAAAAAAAGCATCTGCTAAGAAAAAATAAAAAGCAATTTAAAAAGACTGCATTCATTAAATTGGATGCAGTCTTTTATTTTAAGAAATAAACTTACCCTCGACGAGACTTCAATTATGAAAGACATTTCCCTTTACTTTCAAAGCATTCCTCTAAATGAAACATATGCTGAGGAAATGCTCGGCAATTCTATCCTTATTAATACTGAAGGTCACTTTCCCACCATTGACAAAAAAGGAACAGCAATTATCTATGTTCCAGAATACAGAAATCATTCAGAAAAAATCAATGTTGATTTCAAGAATAATTTCAGAAGTCAGTTGTATAAACTATTCAATGGAGTCCACTGGACACACACGATTTACGATTTAGGGACTATTGTACCTGGAAAAGAATTAAAGGACACAGCCTATGCTATTCAAACCGTTTGTCAAGAATTAATAAAAAAAGATATCATTCCTATTATAATCGGTGGTACTCAGGACATAACCAATGCGATTTATTCTGCCTATGAGCAATTAGAACAAATGGTTAACTTAACTTCCATAGACAACAAATTAGACCTTGGCGATATAGAAAAAGAAGTTACACATGATGGTTGGTTAAGTCATGTTTTACTACATAAGCCTTGTTTTCTGTTTAACTTTACGAATATTGGCGCACAAAACCATTATATTTCAAATAAAACATTAGACCTATTCAATGAACTTTATTTTGACGTTTGCAGATTAGGAGAAATCAACCAGTCTATTCAATTAGCAGAGCCTTATATGCGTAATACTGATATATTGAGTTTCGATTTATCAAGCATTAGAGCAAGTGACCTTCAAAACAACAATTATAGTGCTCCAAACGGACTATTTGCGAACGAATCTTGTCAACTAACAAGATATGCAGGAATAAGTGATAAGCTTTCAAGTTTTGGAATATTCAATTATTACAGCAATGACCATAAAGTAACAGATGAACTAGTAGCACAATTAATATGGTACTTTAATGAAGGCTACGCACATAGAAAAGGGGATTTTCCAATCGGAAGTAAAAAATCTTACACAAAATTTAGAGTATTCCTTGAAGAATTAAATGAAGAAATTGTTTTTTATAAAAGCAATAAATCAGGAAGATGGTGGATTGAGGTGCCTTACCCAGGTTCAAAAAAATCTAAGTTTATGCGTCATCAAATGATTCCATGTAGCTATGACACATATCAAGAATCTATGAAAGGAGAGGTACCTGATTTATGGTGGAAAACATATCAAAAATTAGTTTAGCTTTTAACTTCCTGAAAAACACATGAATTTTCAAAAAAAACATCATTTACCATTTTATTTATTTACTATTTACAGAATTTTAACTACTTTAGTCGACTGATGCAACAACATAGTGATGTATCTTAAGCATAAACCGTTGAAAAAAAGCTATATATGAAAAGACTTTTACTTATTTCAATTTTAATTTCCTCTGCGGTATTTTACACATACGGCCAGCAGGACAAGACCTTGACGCATTTTATATTCGACAAGATGAGTATTAACCCCGGAGCAACTGGTGTTGGGATGTCACACCAAGCCTGTGGTACAATGATTTACCGAAATCAGTGGGACAAGTTTAATGGAGCACCAAATTCAGTCTTAGCTAATGCAGAGGCAAATTTATCTCAATACTTCCCTAGTGCAGCCGGAATATCATTTTATCACGATGCAATTGGATATTCTAGACAAAACAATGTGACTTTAAACTATTCATACCACTTAGCTCTTGCAAATGGTACTTTAGGAATAGGTGCAGCAATTGGTCTAAACAGCTTTGGAATGGCTCCAACTTGGGTAACACCTGATGGAATTGATACTGACCCTTCATTGCCAACTTCTACATCTCAAGCAACATTAGATGCAAATTTTGGTTTGTATTACATGCATGAGACAGGATGGTATGCCGGTATATCTAGTACTCATCTTCCGGCAGCTGAAATTGACCAATTGAACTTCAATACAGCACGTCATTATTATGCAATGGGAGGTTACAGAATGGATCAAGCATTTGGTATTAGTGAACTAGGACTTGAAGGAAATGGTTTAATTAGAACAGATTTAAATTTTCTTAGTGCAGACATCAATATTCGTGCATTATGGAACAATGTAATGTATGCAGGTTTAACTTATAGAACAACTGATGCAATTGGAATCATGGCAGGATTTAACTGGAGTTCATTTACGTTTGGTTATTCATATGACATCACAACAAACAGGATCTCTAGTATCTCTGCAGGAACACATGAAGTAATGGTTAAATATTGTTATCCATTGCCTCCAATTCCAATTACAAAGGCAAGAAATCCAAGGTATTTGTAATAACTTAAAAATAATCTGTAACCATTTTGGTAGCTTTTCCGTTATAACAGTCACAAGTATATTTGCCCTAATATTAAATTTGGTAAATCGGAAAGTAAAAACGAGTAGAATGAAGAAATTATTAATTATAGGTTTAATCAGTTTAATGCTTGCTTCTTGTAGTACAAGATCAGGTCATTTAACTGGGGTTCAAGGTAGACAAGTCTACTACCCAGAAGTTCCGCTTGGAATGGTTTACATTCCTCAAGGTTCTTACATCATGGGTCAAAATGATGAAGATGTTCCTTTTTTGCATCAGTCTATTTCGAAGACAGTGACAATCTCTGCCTTCTATATGGATCAAACTGAGATCACAAATAACGAATATCGTCAATTTGTTCATTGGGTAAGGGATTCAATAGCTCGTCGAATGATTTATGAAAACATCGAAGAAGACGAAGAAGCTGATCGTTACCTTAATTACCAGGAGGAATATTATGATGAAGGAATCATGGAATGGGTAGAATATGAATCAAGTGATCGTTTTCAGAACGTTGATAAATTCTCTTTGAATTGGGATAGAGAATTTTCTTATGAAGATGAAGAATTAGTTCCATTGCTTTCTGAGATGTATTATCCATCTGCACAGCGTTTCTACCAAAGGAAAGAAATCGATGTGAGAAAACTTAATTTCAAGTATTTCTGGATTGATATTGTTGAAGCTGCTCGAAAAGGAAATGTAAACATCATTCCTGATGGATACAATAACCAAGGAATTAAAGAAAATTTAGATCACAGAACTTTACGAACTGCCGATGATTCTTTCACAGGTGATAAAACAGGTCAAGATCTTGATTTGGGGAATCCAAACAAATTAGGACAAAACAATGCTATTCGTGGTCATAACAATAGACAACGTTTTGTAATTGATGAAACAATCAATGTTTATCCAGATACATTAGTGTGGGTGAGAGACTTTACTTACTCATTCAATGATGACATTTCTAAAATGTACTTCTGGCACCCTGCTTATGATAACTATCCTGTAGTTGGTGTTACTTGGCAACAAGCTAGGGCCTTTAACATATGGAGAACTCAATTATTGAATGGTTGGTTAGAATCAATGGGTGAGATATATGTTCACGACTTCCGTTTACCAAGTGAAGCTGAATGGGAAAGAGCATCAAGAGGGGATTTAGATTTATCACCATACCCTTGGGGAGGTCCATACATTCGTAACTCGGCTGGTTGTTTCTTAGGAAACTTCAAACCAATGAGAGGTCGTTATGCTGAAGATGGTGGAACACAAACTGTAAAAGCATACTCTTATAATCCAAATGGATTTGGTTTATATTGTATGGCTGGAAACGTAGCTGAATGGTGTGAGACTGCCTATGACGAATCAATGTACGAAATGGCACATGATATGAATCCTGAATACCGTTATAACGCATTAGACTGGGATCCACCTGCAATGAAAAGAAAAGTTATTCGTGGAGGATCTTGGAAAGATATAGGTTACTATTTACAAAACGGTACAAGATCATATGAATACCAAGATACTGCTAAATCTTACATAGGGTTTAGATCAGTAGCAACTCACCTTGGAAGAGGTGGTAAAGATTTCTCAAAAGAAGGAGGTGAAGAATTAGATCAAGATCTTCAATTGAGATAATAGTTAAATCAAGTAAATAAAACAAATAAATAAATCGTTAAACCTTAAAAATTAAAAACTATGAAACCAGGAAGTAAAGGATGGAAAAATTTTATGGCAAAGCTGTATGGTATTGGAGCTGCAGTAGTAATACTTGGTGCATTATTTAAAATTATGCACTGGCCAGGTGCCGGACCAATGCTTGTTATTGGACTTGGAGCTGAAGCAATTATCTTTATATTCTCAGCATTTGAGCCAATACATGAAGATCCAAATTGGGAGCTTGTATATCCTGAATTAGCTTTAGGAAATGATGAGAATTTTGATCCATCAGAATTACAAGTGGGTAGAGGAAGAGGTGGAAATCAAGGTGGTTCTGGTATAACCGGAGAACTTGACAACATGCTTCAAGATGCTAAAATTGACAGCGCATTATTAGAGCGTTTAGGTGAAGGAATGAAAGCATTAGGTGATAATGCAGCACAATTGAAAGGTGTTACATCTGCTGCAGCGGCAACAGATTCTTATGTAAGTAGTTTACAGTCTGCTTCTGACAAAGTTTCTAAATTATCAGAATCTTACGAAAGAGCATCAGTGGCTATTTCAGGAATGACATCTTCAACTGAAGAAGGACAATCATTCGGTGAGCAAATGCAGAAAGTTTCTAAAAATTTATCAGCATTGAATAATGTATATGAATTACAATTAAAAGGTTCTTCTTCTCACTTAGAAGCAACTGAGAAATTCCAAGGTCAAGTTACAGAAATGATGCAAAACCTTTCTGAATCTACTAAAGACACAAAAATTTACAAAGAAAATATGTCAATGTTAGCTAAGAACTTAACAGACTTAAATAATGTTTACGGTAATATGTTGAAAGCAATGACTGTTAAAGGTTAATAGCTGAACCAACAGAATATTCGAAACATTAATTAATAAATTAATTCTTAAAATTTAATTACAAATGGCAGGAGGAAAAGAAACCCCAAGACAGAAGATGATCGGGATGATGTATCTCGTATTGACTGCTCTTTTGGCACTTAACGTGTCTAAAGAGATTATCGCCGCTTTTGTTACTATCAATGACAAACTAGAATCTAGTGGTGTTATAATTGACAACGCTACCGGAAATGTTTATGGTACGTTCGAAAGTAAAAGAGCAGCAATCCTTACTGATCCAAAAGCAGATACAAAAGTTATCGACTTATGGCAAGGTAAAGCAGATACTTTGAATTCACATACTAAAAAGATTATTCATTATATTCTCTCTGAATCAAATGATATGATCACTAAAGTTGAAGGAGTAGACTGGGTAAACAAAGATAAAATTGACCAAGATGGTAATATTACAGAGCTTAGACCTTTAATGGAAATTCAAGCGATGGACAATTATGACGTTCCTACGGAAATGTTCATAGGTGGTAATCCAATGAAACCAAAAGAAAGAGGTTTAGCGATATTAACTAAAATGAATGAATACAGAAATTCTATTGCAGAATTGATGGGGAATTACATTAGCGGAAGTAAAGTTTACACATTTACAGCACCTGATGATATTTCTGGATTAGCTGATGCTTTAAAAACAGCAAACCCGGAAGATACATCAAGAATTGCTAATTATTATCGTTCGATGACGTTACCTGCTATGATTTCTGTTAAAGATGCAGGAAAAAGTAAGGATGTGCCATGGCCATCAGCAATGTTTGACCATGCACCAATAGTTGCAGCAGCAGCTATGTTTACTGCACTTAAATTAGATGTATTAAATAGTGAAAGTACAGCTGCAGAGTTTATGCTTTCTAAAGTTGATGCACCTACGTTTAACTTTAACAAAATTGAGGCTTTACCATTCGCAAGAACAGGATATATTAATGCAGGAGATTCATTGAATCTACACGTTATGATTGCTGCTTGGGATTCAACTGAAGTAGCACCACTTAAATATGGTATTAATGAACTAAATCCAGACAATTGGAAACAAACAACTGGTACTATTAAATTGGACTCTGGTTCTCCAGGAAATTATGTAGTTTCTGGTGCAATTGGTGTTAAGGAAAAAGGTGAGATAAACTTTAAACCATGGGAATTCAACTATACAGTTGGTAAACCATCAGGAACAGTTTCTCTACCTCAAATGAATGTACTATACAGAGGTTACAGTAACCAAGTAGAAGGAGCAGCATCAGGATTCCCTAACTACTCACTTTCTAATGGTGGAAATGTAACGTTAAGTAAATCTGCAAAAGGATATATTGCATCACCAGGAGCTGGTAGAGAAGCAACAATTAACATTGCAGGGGTTGCAGAAGATGGGTCAAGCAGTAACTTAGGAAGTTTTAAATTCCGTGTTCAAGATTTGCCTAAGCCTTCAATTAGCTTAGGTCGTATTACAGATGGATCATCTGCTACATCTGCACAGATTAGGGCTTCTAGACAATTATTCGCTGGATATCCACCAGAAATTCCATTGGAAGCTGTATTTGGAGTTATTTCTTGGGAGGTAAGTGTATCAGGAGCACCAAGACCTGAGAAAGGTACTGGTTCTAATCTTACAGGAGCTGCACTAAGAATAATGGCTAATGCTACATCTGGTAATATGATTACCATTGTAACAAACTACAGAGAGCCAAGCGGGAAAGTCAAAAGACAAAACGCTGTTTACACAGTTAAGTAATAGATAAAAAAGAAAAGTCATGAAGAATTTAATGCTTTGTACACTATTGGTTTTTAGTTTGAGCACTTTCGCTCAAATCAATGGTGGGCCTATAAATAGCCGTACTGAAACAGGCGTTATTGATGGGGTCTACCTTAAATCAAACATTCCGACTAAACGTCTGATTCCTTATCCATATATCCGTGAAGCGGATGCACTATGGAGCAGACGTGTATGGAGAGCTATTGACCTTCGTGAAAAGATTAATCGTCCATTATATTATCCTTTAGATGAATTCAGTAATCCTGATCCATTAACTGGAGAAGTAGAATGGATCCGTAATGATAACAGATGGAGTTTGTGGACAATTATTCGTCAACATATTCTATCGGGGGATTTAACTGTATATTCTGATTATAATCCAATTAGACCTTCAGTTAAAGATGGCGACAAATTTAAATATCCAATTATCCCTGCTCAAGGTCTGAACTATGCTACAGACCCGGCATATAAAGAAGAGTTGTCGTACTATTTAGCGAAGCTTGGAGACATGCCAATTGACCCATATTTAAATGTATATGGACAAGATTCAATTGATGCAGTTGGTAACTATGTTTATCCTCCACGAGATACAATTTGGTATACATCTTCAGACATCATTCAATACAGATTGAAAGAAGATTGGATTTTTGATAAGCAAAGATCAGTAATGGATGTTAGAATTTTAGGTATAGCACCAGTTAGACATATGAAAGATGATAATGGTAATATTGGTGGAACATGGACAATGTTCTGGCTCTACTTCCCTACTGACTGTAGATATGTGTTTAACAATTACTTTGTTTACAATGAGTCTAATGGTTCAAGCTGGATGAGTTTTGATGATTACTTCATGAAACGTAGATTTAGTTCTTTCATTTACAAGGAAGAAAATGTCTATGATAGAAGTGTTGAAAAATTCAGAGTTGGTGTAGATGCACTTATGGAATCTCAAAAAATTACGGAAAAGATTAGAAACATTGAACACGACGTTTGGAGTTACTAATCCGATATAAAATGAATAGAGCCCTAGCTAATTAGTTAGGGCTTTTTTATTGGGAATAATTCATTTAATTTAAGTTCGTTCTAAAATACATAATCACTATTTTTGCGTAAAGTTTAAACCATGAAAGAGAATATTACAGTTTACATAGTGGACAGAGAAGGTGAAAAGCATGAATTGTTGGCACCTACTGATATGAACATGAATGTTATGGAATTATGTAAGTCTTATGACTTACCTGTTGAGGGGACATGTGGCGGAATGGCGATGTGTGCCTCTTGCCAATGCTATTTAGAATCTGAACATGATTTAGCCGAACAAAGTGATGCAGAATTGGACATGCTCGATCAAGCCTTTTTTGTAGAAGACAATAGTAGATTGGGTTGTCAAATTGATATTACAGAACAAATAGATAATATTGTATTGAGACTCGCACCTGAGGCCTAATGAATGACAAAAGAGAACATCTTACTTCATTTAAACAGCCTTTGAAAATAAAAGGATTTAAACTTTCACACTGCCAAATAACCAAGTAAGACAGCAGAACTAACATCAAAAATGAACATGATAACCAAAATGGTAAATATTACTTTAAACCTTCCAAGTTACACACCGGAATTGGAACCATTTTATGTTGATTAATCGTATTGAGTCTTTGATAAATATCATAGACTTCCTTCTGGCGAACAGTTAAATCATCCTTACTTCCCTTAAAATTCATTATGAACTCTAGTTCGTCATAGTTTGCACCGATTTGATCTTCATCATTGCGATCATCTCCCCATAATCCATCTGTAGGTTTCGCATCAATAATCTTTTGTATTACACCCAAATGTTTTGCAAGGAGAAATACTTCTGATTTCAATAAATCTCCAATTGGATTAAGGTCTACTCCCCCATCACCGTATTTCGTAAAGAAACCAATACCAAAATCTTCGATTTTATTTCCAGTTCCGGTTATCAGTAATTTATTTGATTGTCCAACGCCATATAAAGTTGTCATCCTCAAACGTGCTCGAGAATTTGCCATTGCCAATTGGTTTTCCTTCACATTCTCAGGCATTATATGCTCAAAAGATTCAAATGTATTTGTTAAATCAATTGTCATTCCTTGCACGTTATCAAAGTTTCTTTCCAAGGCTTCAATCTGCTCTTTAGAACGTATGAATTCCGACTCAGATTGGCGAATAGGCATATTTAATAAAATAACCTTCTTATTGGTTCTGGCACATAATGACGCAACTAAAGCTGAATCAACACCACCAGAAACGCCAACGATAAACCCGTCTATAGGTAAATCTTTTATATAATTATTAAGCCAGTCAATAATATGACTGGCTATTTTTTCACTATCAAATAAACTCATGGATTAAAATAATACTGCAACTTTAAGCAAAAGTTGACTTTGTTTTAAACTAGGAGAATAATAAATTCTATTACTTTCTGTCTCGGTTGTTGGTTGATACATAGATAAAGATTTTTCATCATCACCAAAAACAGCACCCTTCTGTTGAAAAACTTCAGAAAAACCATAATAATATCCTAATTCAACAACCAATACTGTATTTCCAGAAATATTATATTCTGCTCCTCCAGCTATTCCAATTGCTCCTTTATAGAAAGACATAACTCCAGGTGATTTCATATCATTCAATTCTGTTTCGTCAACAATCTTATCTTCAATATCATAAGCTTGACCATCATTATTTGTCCTGGTAGTTAACATGAAACTATTTCTTAAACCAAATTTACCATAATACTTCATATAGCCCATGTAGTTAGTTTGAAACTTCAACATAATAGGAACACTTAAATAGATACTTTTATGTTGTCTTTCATTTAACAAAAAGTAATTATCAGTATTCTCATCCGAATAATCTTTGAATTGTAGAATATCTTTGTCTCTATAATCTACATAAACGGTTTCATTGTAAGTTGTTCTGAAACGGTTAAAATCAAATTCTATTCCTGTTGATAAAGCTATATTTTTAGAAAAGTTCCAGTCTAAAGCCATTCCCACTACAAAATCACCTCCCGTTTTTGAGTCAATGGTTTTTGTTTGCGGATCATTAAAATTAATCGCTCCCCCAACCGTTAGTCCTGCTAATACTTTTTTATCCGAAGCATCTTGAGCATTAGAAGTAAAGAGCATTCCAGTTATAAATGACAAAGTCAGTAATTTTTTCATACTTTTGATTTTAATATTAAAATTTCAGTTTCATTTGGTACCCATAAAATATTCAATTAAGATAAACTAATTATCGGTACCTCCCACAAAAATAATCATATTTCATGAACTATAGTTTAACATTCTATGCAATTCTTATGACGACTGCCATTTTGAGTAGCTGTTCACGGAGTCCATTAGACGTAACATTACCAGAAAAGGATTTTAAAATTGAGTTTATTAATGTTGATCAAAAACTACATAATCAATCTTTGGAAAATGTTAAAGTAAATGTAGAAAGTTTAAAACAGCAACTCGGAAGTTTATTCATTTATGAATTAAGTCAAAACGTTAGACAAAACATTGAAGACACTTCTTATCAGGCTATTTACAATTTCTATAATTCAGATTACATCTCTGATTTAGAAGATGAGAAAAAAAAATTGTTTACAGAGTTACCCAAACATCAGGATAAAATATCTCACTCTTTTAAATATTTAAATTATCATTTCAATGATTCATTAGTGCCTGATCATATTTTCTATATCAATAAATTATTTAGTCAAGTTTCTTGTTCAGATAATAATATAGCAGTTGGTTTAGAAAATTATATTTCTCCTGAAAGTGAAGTTATTAAAGCTATTCCAAATGCTCAACTATACCAATGGCAAAGAGAAAGAATGAATATAGAATACCTTGAACGAGATGTTTTATTAAACTGGATTCAAGTGAAGTTATTTAAATCAATTGACAGTAAACTCGCTGAACATATTATTCAAGCAGGGAAAATTTTATACGTTTTAAACGCAGCTTTTCCTGAAGCAGAAGAATCATATATTTTAAGGTACAACCAAAACCAATATGAGTGGGCTAACACCAATGAAAAATCAGTTTGGAATTATTTAGTGGAGCAACAATTATTATTTCAAACTGACTTAAGAATCAGAACTAATTTTTTGAATGAAGCTCCAACAACTGTTGGATTATCTGAAAATGCCCCTGATAGAATAGGCCAATTTTTGGGATATAGAATAGTGAAAGGATACATGTCTAAAAACAAAGCCTTATCTTTACAAACTTTATTAAAAACGAAATACAATACAATTTTACAAACATACGAAATTCAATAAATCGAATACATTAAAAATTTAAAGGAATACAAATTATGAGTGAAGATAAGATTACTAAAACCTCTGAAATATCAATAAATGTTGGAACCAATGAAAACAATGTTCCTGTTCGAATGATTTGGTCAGCACAAGATGGAGCGATTGAGAAAGCAGAAGCCAGTGCAATGTTTCTTTCTATGTGGGATCCTAAGGAAAAAAACACCATGAAGATTGATTTATGGACAAAAGAGTTATCAATTGAAGAAATGAAACAATTCTTTCATCAAACGTTGGTAACAATGGCTGATACTTTCGAAAAAGCAACTGGTGAAAAAAATATTACAGAAGATTTAAGAGACTACTGTTATCATTTTGCGGAAAAAATGGAAATTTTACCTGAGGATAAATAATTACAAAATATTTAAACAAGCATTTTAAAAAGGCACGCATCTATGAGAATCGTGCCTTTTTTAGTGATAACCAACATATCTATTTTAAAATGATTTCCCGAACCTTCGAAGGTATCTTACCAATGTTAAGGTAACAATTAAGAAGAAAACGAAGGAAAATGATCTTCCAATTACATCTCCATAGGTTACATAAAACGTAGGTTCAGAATTTAAATTTATGGTTTCTTTAAAAGCATCCTGAACCCAGTAATCTGTCGCACGGACAACATCTCCTCTTTGATTGATCACACAAGATATTCCTGTATTTGCAGACCTAACGACATAACGCCCCGTTTCAATTGCTCTTAACCTTGCAATACTTGCATGTTGTCTATGTCCTGCGGTATTTTCCCACCAACCGTCATTGGTAATTACAAATATAACCTCAGCTCCTTTTCTACATTGTTCTGCTATCATTCCGCCATAAACAGATTCATAACAAATAATTGGGGCAAAAGTAAATCCATTGGTATTCAACACACGTGGTTCATCTTCTACACCAAGTGTACCAGAAGTACCTCCATTTTGAATTGATAATTTTTCTAATGAAGGAAACCATTTCGCAAAAGGAATCTTTTCTACACCCAAAACTAGTTCTGATTTATGAACGAATTTCGGTGGTTTATTGCTAGAAATTAAAGTGGATGTATTATAAGATTCATAGTAAAGATTGGATTCATTTATTTGTTTAGCCGCTGAACTATTTTTATACTCAAAGACTTTGTAGGTTGATGCACCTGTAAACAAAGAGGTCTGCCCCCATCCATCAACAATACCTTGAAGATAATTCATCGCTGGATTATCTTTGTATTTATCCTCATTGAATCCTTGTGAAATAGCTGTTTCAGGTGCTAAAACAACCGCTGTATTTGGTGTAACTAAATCTTTAGCTCGCTCAACGAATTTATCTAATTGAGCTAATTGAGCTTTTAAGTCTGGATTAAATTTCTCATTATAAGGATCAATATTGGGTTGAGTAACAACTACTTCAATTGGATTATTTTTTTCTTCAAATGTGGTATAATTCCAAAACGACAATAGTGAAGGAATAAGGATTATCGCTGATGACAAATAGATTAACGGTGTTTGTATTTTAATGGATTCTTTTACAAAAATGATATTATTAAATATTATAAATATCAATAAATTAATTAATAGAATCCACAAAGAGCCTCCAAGAACACCTGTATAAGCATACCATTGAACTATTTCTGGTACAGTAGCAAAAGTATTCCCAATGTTAATCCATGGCCAACTCAATTCCCAGTGGTAGTGAATATATTCAAGTCCAACCCAAAAAAATAATATTCCAATATATCCTTCTTTTTGACCAACATATTTCTTGGTCCAATGAAAAAGCATAAAGACCAAAGCCATAATAAATCCATTCAAAAAATAAGCGGAAACAGCACCCACTTCTCCTCCTTTAGCATAAAAGATCCAATAGGTAGTTCCTAAATTATAAATGAAAAAAGTTAAATATGCATGAAGAAATACTTTAGAAGATCGGTATTTCTCTCTATAGATATTATGTTCAACTAACAACAAAGGAACCCATGCAAAAAACACTAATGGAAACAAACTTCCAGTGTGAGGAAATGAAATAGTCATTAATACCCCACTTAAAACACTTAATAAAAATCTATGCTGACGTGAAAACTTCATATTTCAATAATTCTATTCTTACAAAGATAATACACCCTAATTGTTAAACCGAAAATTGACTGGATATTAATTAAGAGAATTTATCTCAAAACATTAATATGACCTGTTTTGATTTGAGGTGAGGCGTTGTTTACGGTTGTGTACTCAATTTTCCATACATATGTACCGTCTTGAACATATTTACCTCCATAAGTTCCGTCCCATTCAAAATTAATATCAAATGCTCTGAAAAGAAGTTCACCCCAACGATTATATATCTGAAGGTCAATATCATCAATACCAATGGCACTTATTGCAAATGTGTTATTAAAGCGACTATTTCCTCCTGGTGTGAAGGAATTAGGAATATAAAGATATACCTCATCTAAAATCTCTAAAGGTTTTGTGATAGAATCGACACATCCTTTTGCATCAGTTCCAATTAATGTAATTTCATAAGTTCCGGGTGTGTAATAAACATTGTTTGGATGAATCATTGTTGAATTTACTCCATTCCCTAAATCCCAAAAATATGAATCACCATTAATTGTTAGGTTTTGAAAAGTAATTGGGAGTCCTATAAATTTCGGATTAGTAATTATATCAAAATCTACATCAGGCTGAATAACAACTACCTCAGTTTCGGCCTGCACTTGAAATGTTTGACAATCGTCCTTTACAATCACAGTGAAGCTAGTGGATTCAGTTGGATTAACCCAAACAGATGCTGTGGTTTCGTTAGAATGTGGCCAATTATAATAGAAATTTCCAAATCCACCGGTGGCCACCACAGTCAATAAAACTGAATCTCCAGGACAAATCTCTTGTTGTGGAGTGATATCTAATACCAGCGGTGGACTTAAAATGGTAATTGTTACTGATGCTGTTTCACTCGTTCCGCATTGATCCGTCACAACAACGGTATATACAGATGTAAATGGAGCTGAAACATTTACAAATGATGAATTTCCAATAGTATTTCCATTTGGATCAAACCATTCGAAAGTATAATTACCAGCTCCTCCAGAAGGCACTACTTCGAGGTCATATGGTACATAAGGACATTGTTCAGTAATATCATTTGTAATTGATAATTGTAGTGGATCATAAACAGGAACATCAATAGTAATTGTAGCAGTTGCGGTTTCGTTTAAACAATCATCAGTTACTTGAACAGAATAGGTTTGAGTTCCTGTTGGAATAACGGAAATCGATGGTGTTGTATCACCTGTATCCCATAAATAAGTATAGCCTCCACCCCCACCTAAGGCTTGAGCAGTTAATTGAACCTCTTCACCTGGGCATAAAATGGTAGGAGTATTCACAGTAACCGAAACTGGTTCAACAGGCTGAATAAAAAGTTCTATAGATTGATACTCTGCATTTCCACAAGGATCATCAATTTCAAATTCTAAAATTAAATTTACAATTCCTGTTAAACCGGTATTATTTAAGGCATCGACAGTAAATGTCACCGTAGTTTGACCAGGTGCGAAAGTTACACTATTAGGAACAGTAGAATAATCTAGGCCTTCGACAGCTGAGCCAGAAAGATTAATAGGAATTGTTAACGGTTGATTAATGCTATTTCCTGACCTTTCAATAGTAATTTCCGCACTGGTGCATGATTGCGCCATTGTTTGACCATCACCATAAGGGTCACTAGATAATTCATAACTAACTTGAACAGGTTGAACACTATTTAAACTATTTTTTTCTAAGAAAATTCCAGAATCATAAATTGCATCTCCAACATCGGCAATGGCAATAATTAAATGATAAGTCTCACCACACTGCACTTTTGAGTAGGCCTCTAAAGGAACTGTAAAACCATCATACTGCACATAAAAAGGGTCATTATTAAATGGAGATTGACTTCCATTACCATTGTTTACAAAAAAGTTATTATTAAGATTTTGATTTACGTTGTTAATAGCTACGGGTTGATTCGTTCCAGGAATAATGGCCATATTTTGAGATCCCCCCGGTATTCCAGGGCCGGATATAAAAAAAGCAAAGACATCGTTAAATTCAGAACCTACAAATTCAGGATATTCTTCGGAAGCAAAAACATATTTAAATCTTACAGTATCAGAATAGGGTATAAAATCAAATTCTAGAATTGTTGCATTGTATGTTGCAGTACCTACCAAATTACTTAATTGACCATAACCTGTAGTATTATTATCCATTCCTGAATTTGGAGAATCATTAGGACCATAAGGTCCATTGGCTCCTTGAAAAATAGTTCCAGTAGTCATAATAATTCCTTCGTCAATTCCAATACTTGCATTAGTTGCATCGAAAGTACCAATGGCGTTTGTGGCTCCTGAATAACTAACATTTGAGACATCAACACCTGATCCTAAAAGTACATTCTGCACTAATTGGTCTGCGGTTTGACCTCCAGCAGTTTGAAGTTGAGACCATGCCAATGGAGTCATCATAATTGTTAATATTAAAAGGATAATTTTCATCTATAGTTATAACGTTATAAATCCGAAATAGTTGTCATTTATTACAACTTTGTAATCAAATAATAAGCCAAAATTAAGTATGCTCAAGTTGAGTCCATGTTAATTTAAGATTTTTAACTTTAAAAAAGTATAAAAAGTTCATATTAAATGTAAATTTACCTCCATTATTATGAAAAAACCTGAAAAGAAGAAGAAAACAAATTGGTTTAAACGTTCAACAAGAATAGTTGCTATGGATCCCTTGTCTTTTGAAGAATGGTGGAGGGTTAAAATCAATCGAATTCAATTAATTAGTATAGCCTTAATTCTCGTTATCGTATTATTTCTAATCAATTATTTAATTTTCTCTTACACACCAATAGGGTATATTCTTCCTGAAAACATAAAGAACAGGAATAAGCAAAAAATTGAAGCAACTGCCATTAGAGTTGAGGGCCTGGAAAAAAGGCTTATTGCTCAAGATAACTACATCATAAATTTACAAAAAGTAATTTTAGGTGAGGTATCTATAGATTCTATTTACACCTCTAACTCAAATGATCAATCGGAAAATAGCAGCATGATTAGTGTTGATACTACAATTTCGAATGCTGAATTGGAATTAGATAATAACATTAAAGAAAATTTAGAAAAACAGAAGAAACCTAATAATAAGTCTTTCGACAATTTATTTTTATATGATCCTGTTGCTGGAGAAATCAGTCGCAAATTTAGAATTCCCAATCACCCTGGAGTGGATATAGTAACTAAAAAAGATGAGCAAATAAAAGCTTGTTTAAATGGTGTTGTTTTGCATTCATCCTATGACGATAAGGATGGTCATACGATTATTTTGAGCCATGAGAATGAAATTATCACAGTATATAAGCACGCGCAGAAAGTTTACGTTAGTGTTGGCGAAAAAGTAACTCGAGGAAAAGCAATTGGGGTTGTTGGAAATACTGGAGAACGCAGTTCTGGACCTCATCTTCATTTTGAACTTTGGAGTGACTTAGGGCCTTTGGACCCTCTAGATTATTTCTCTTTCGGTAAGTAATAATAGTTTTTGAGCTTTAAATTTTATCCAGTTCGACCTGTCATTTAAAACGTTTTTCAATTTTCATTTTTTTTGAGTACTTTTGCAATCCTTTATTGGAAAGAATATTACTTGAAATTACAATATATGAAAGAAGAAGTAGCTAAATTAGCAAAAGCACTTAAGCAACGTTTTGTTGCTCACCCATGGCATGGTATCTCAATTGGTGAAAATCAACCAAATTTAATTAACTCATTTATAGAGATCGTTCCTTCAGACGCTATTAAGTATGAAGTCGATAAAGAAAGCGGATACTTAATGGTTGACCGTCCACAGAAATTTTCTAACTACATGCCTTGTATGTATGGATTTGTTCCACAAACCTTATGTGACAAGCATGTTGCTGATTTCGCAAATGAAAAAACAGGAAGAACAAACATCGTAGGAGATAATGATCCTTTGGATATTTGTGTATTATCAGAAAGAGAAGTAAACTGTGGTAATATTATTGCAGAATGTATCCCTGTTGGTGGATTTAGGATGATTGATGGTGGAGAAGCTGATGATAAAATTATTGCTGTTCTTAAAGATGACCAAGTATATGGTGACATGACTTCAATCGATCAAATTCCTCAAAGAGTTTTAGATAGAGTGAGACATTTTTTCCTTACATACAAAGACATGGGTGGAGATTCTAAAAATGTTGAAATCACACATATTTATGGAGCTGAAGAAGCAAAAGAAGTAGTGCGCAGAAGTTATTTAGATTACCAAGAAAACTATGGCAATGCAGATTCACTTTTGGCAGAAGCTTTAGCTGGAGTTTTGAACGAGAAAGTTTAATCTTTAGAATTAATAAATACTTTACGTAATCATTTTACGTTTTAAAGAGGAAAGAGTATATCTTTCCTCTTTTTTTGTTGCCCTTATTATTATATTTAGTTTATGAGAATTTTATTTACCTTCATTTTAACCCTTGCTTTTAATCTTGGCTATACTCAAATTGTTTTCGACAAAACGAGTCATGACTTTGAAGACATCAACGGAAATGATGATAGATTTGTAGATGTTTATTTAAAAAACACATCATCAAAAGCAGTTTTCATTCTTAGTGTAAAAACTCCAATGGAAGTAAATTATTTGCAAAAGAATGACTTGATTCAACCCGATAGTTCTGCAATCATTCGCTTTCATGTTAAAAAAAGAACGAAAGGAAAATTTGAATTCACAATTCCTATCTATACAAGCGCTAGTAATTTAGCTACAGAATTTGAACTAAAAGGAAAGATAGTTTCTTTACCTACTATCGATAACCTAACTTCTTGTCCAACCTTTAACCAATCTCCTGCTCAAGGAAATCCAATGGATTTTATGTTGAAAGTTCAAACCATAGATAAAGAAACAAGTGAAATGTTAGGTCAATCTAAAGTTGCCATTATTCAGAATGGAAATGCTTTAGGAAAATGGTCTACAAAAAGAAATGGAGAATTGAATATAAAACTGCCTTTAGGAATTACTTACTTTTATGCAACCCATAAAGATTATTATCCAGCAGAGCTTGCTGAATATGTAAATTTTAAAAACAATATTATCACTTTAGCTTTGACTAAGAAAGAGTTAGAAGAGATTCCTGAAATTATTGAGACTGAAGAACCTGAATTAATTGCAGAAGAAATTCCGGAGGAAACAATTGTAGAAGAGGAAAAAGAAGAGCGCATTATAATTATCGAAGAATCTCAACCAGAGGTGGATTTAACGGATGTAATTGAAGAAGAACCAAAATCAGAAGAACCAAAAGCTGAAATCAATCCTCAATTTGAAGAATTAGCCAAAGACAATTTTGATCCCAAATATTTCAAACCCGTAAATGTTGTTTTTGTATTAGATGTTTCCTATTCAATGAATAGTTATGGACGTGAAGAATTATTGAAATATTCACTAGACCAATTGTTAAAAATGCTAAGGCCAGAAGATAAAATTGGATTAGTAACCTATGCTTCCAATGCACAAGTGATTTTAGAATCAACCAGTGGAAACAAAAAAAAGGAAATATCTGAGGTTGTACAGAAATTAAAGATTTCAGGAAATACTGCAGGAGGAAAAGGTATAAAACTGGGTTATAAGCAGGTCGGAAAAAGTATGATAAAAGATGGTCAAAATCATTTAATCATTATCACAGATGGAGCTTTTAACCAAAATTCTGGAGACTACAAAAAGTACATAACAAAGAACCTGAGTAAAAACTGTATTACAATGAGTGTTGTTGGAATAAAAACCAACAGTAATGCAGAAGAAAGCATGAGAGAAGCTGCCTCCCTGGGCAAAGGAAGGTTTATTTCAATTGAAAAACTTGTTGATGCTCAAAACAAGTTGAAAGAAGAGATTAGGATATCTAGTTTCAAATTCAATTAAAGGATGTTTTAAACTCCATTTAATTGAAGATTATGCTCATTTTAGTGCAAGCGTGCTTGGATCAAGTTTATAAATTCTTTTCTTGTACTGTCATTTGTGAGGAACAAACCTTTAAACGCGGAAGTTGTAGTTGAAGAATTTTGTTTTTCAACTCCTCTCATTTGCATACACATATGACTACATTCTAGAACTACAGCAACACCTTTAGGTTCTAATGTTCTTTGAATACAATCACGAATTTCTAGCGTCAATCTTTCTTGAACTTGCAAACGACGAGAGTAAGCGTCAACGATTCTTGGTAATTTACTTAATCCTACAATTTTTCCATTTGGAATATATGCAATATGTGCTTTTCCGAAGAAAGGCAACATGTGGTGTTCACATTGAGAATATACTTCAATATCTTTAACGATCACCATTTCTGAATAGTCCTCGTGAAATAAAGCACTTTTCAATATTTCATCTGGATTTTGCTTATATCCTTGTGTTAGAAATTGAACTGATTTAGCAACACGTTCAGGAGTTTTTAATAAACCCTCTCTATTAGGATCTTCTCCTAAATCAGCCAAGACTCCTTTATAAACTTCTGTTAATCTGTCTGTAACCTCTTGATCGTAATCGAACTTATTTTCCATTAAAATTGATTTGTATGGCTAGAATGGTTGATTTCCACCATAATACTCCACATAATTATTTTCAGTTTCTTCCAGTCTAATTTTAGACAAAGTACCACCAGCTTGTTTGATTGGCTCTTCAATCTCTTCCCAAATTTTCATTACTAAATTTTCGGTTGAAGCCAAAACTCCCTTCATAAATGAAACATCCAGATTCAAATTTTTATGATCTAAAGCCTCAACAACATACTTCTTCGTGATTTTACTTAAATCTTTTAAGTTAATCACAAATCCTGTGTCAGGTGAAGGAATTCCTTTTACTGTCACAAATATATTGAAATTGTGTCCGTGCCAATTCTTATTGCTGCATTTTCCAAATACGGCTTCATTCTTTTCATCGCTCCATTCTTCGTTCCACAACTTGTGTGCAGCATTAAAATGTTCTCTACGTGTAATGTAAACTGTTTTCAATTCTAAATTATTTTGCACAAAGATAATAAACGTTCAACAAAGAAAATTGTTTATTGTAGTTAAATAGAAAGCAAAAAAAAACGCCTTATAAAAGCGTTGTAATTTGTGAATTAAAATTTTGATTAAATAATCTTTGTTGTCCTCTTCTATTTCTATGATTTATCGGGTTTTTATAGTGGCTAATCTTAATTTTGACCTTGAACAATAATTGTCTTCATTCTGATTTCACTGTCCATATTTAACTTCACGTAGTATTTTCCAGGATCTAATTCAGATAAATTAATTTCAAATTTCTCATTATCTGTCTTTACAAAAGCATAGTAAATTGATTTACCGCGTTGATCGATTAAAGCAATACTCGTAAAACTTTCCTCTACTCCTTGAACACTAACGTTCAAAATGTTACTTTGAGGAGCGTCAACATTAAATTGAACTTCGCTTTTTGAAGTATCTACAGTTACGGTTTTAACAGGCTCTCCTATTCCACTGTAAGAAATTGCAATATTCCCTATAAACATTGCAGCAATCATAATTGTTTTTTTCATTTTCATTGTTTTTATTTTTATAATTTGAGGCAAATGTACAGCACAAATTCGTTTAAAAACAACATTCAAAATGACTTTAATGGAAAGTTAAAATAGCTAATGTTTACTTAATATTGCTTGCATTATTTTGAGAATATCAATAATGTTTTAGACACATTGAGAGGTGGTTTTGGTAACAATTAGATTTTTATAATAGGGCTACCCCTTAAAGTCGCAAATAGTAACAGCCAAATTTCTTTCCTGCAAAATTTATACTTTTATATTGATAATCAAAATCTTGACCTTGTCTTGTCAACTGTAATAAATCATAACAGATCCTTCGGAAAATAAAAATCTGAGATTTTTTTTTATTTTCACATCAGGATGACAAGCTTAATAGTCTTAGAGGCAAAAATCAGGATTTGGAAGTGATGGCGCAATGTGCCATCACTTCCAAATCCTGATTTTTGATTAAACACTCTATGAAACCGTCATCCTGAACCTTGGAAAAATTTTTATTTTTCTGAGGGAAGGATCTCTTCTTATCCATTTATTATCAAAGCTCTTTACAATAAAAGTCAAATAGGGATATACGAAAGTGCTTATTGCGATTTAAACGGATAACCCTATTTCAAAATTAAATGCTCATCAAGCAATTTGCCCGTAAATTAACAAGCTCCATTAAAAAGGGCTATCTTTAATTCGAGGGAACGCTCCAAAGCTGTCCCTCTCAATTCACCAAACTTTTTACTGATCTTCTACCAAACAAAAATATCATCCATAATTCGTCCACCTGAACCACCACGATTAGAGAATAATTCAATTACATAAGTCTTTAGACCATCTATAGTAAAATAGTCTTTAGACTTCCCTTTTGGCATTTCCTTAGCAATATTACTTTTCGATAAAGGTTTTACTTCTTTTGCAAAATACACTACTCCACCGTCTTCTAAGGCTAAACCAAGAATAGCACCTGGTAAACCATTGAAAGATTCAGGACCAACAGAAGGAAGAATTTGTTCTGAATACCAAGCATAAATTCTAGTTGAATCATTCGCAATCCACAAAGCTTGTTTAGTTTTGTAACCAGCAATAACTCTTACATTTTCTGTTATAATCCAATCCCTTTTTCTAACGGAATCTTTCAAATAAACTTTAGACCCGTAGAAAGAAAATTCACGTTCTAAAACCTTGGAGCTAAAATTTTGGTAGGTTGTGTTTTTCATAGTTGCCCATTCCCTATCATCATCACCAATTTCTGGTAAAATAGGTTGAAAAACAGATACAGTATCATTAAAATACAATACATATTCATCTATTTTAGGCTCTTTCATCCATTCTTTAGAATTCCCAAACGTTTCTGCACCTTCATATCTTTTCTCAAGATTGGTTCTTTTTTCAAAAACAATTTCACCCGAACGAATCACTTGTCCAAAAGTTAATGTTGTCAAGAATAAAAAACTAACAACTGCTATTATCTTAGAACCAATTACCTCTACCTTCATCTGCTTTTGTTTTATTGTTATTGAATCTTAATGTTGCTCCAACCATGAAATATCGTGCAATAATTCTACTACGTGTATCTGTGATTATATTGGTACCGACATTTCTTGATATCCCGATATTCTGGTTAAAAATGTCATAAACTGATGCATTAATCACAAGATTTCCAGTTTTCAACAAACGCTTATTTAATTTTGCATTCCATATAAATGGAGTGGCATTAAATCCATCTGCTCTTCGAGAATTGATTTCATAAACTGCATCTGTTTCCACAAAGAATCGGAAAGGCAATTCATAAAAAACTGATGCTTTATACCTTTGAACTGTATACGGCTCATTAAGTCCTTGAGATAAAGAACTTCTTGGGTCATTGTAACTTAATCCAGCGCTTAAACTTATTTCAATAGAATCTGACCTCATTTCAATTCCAAATTCACCATCAATGTTATAGTTTTCAGTTGAATTCATTTGTGAATTAATTTCTGATTTATAACTATTGTAACCTCCATTTGCTTGAGGTCTCAAACTCAATTTCTTATTGAATATTGGAATTCCTCCTCCCGCATAAAAACCACTATACATGTTACCATCTACATTTATTGCCGTAGAAACCGACTGTCCAGATGGGGTATAAACGATTGAATTTGAAAAAGCGTTATCGGTATAATTAAAATACAACCCTCCATACATATAACTTTGTTTTAAAGCGTTCCATTTATTATAATTCACGTTCAAATTATGAGAGTAATTAGGCTGCAAATTAGGATTACCTATCACCAAGTTATTTGGATTTGTATTATCTCGAACAGGTTGAAGTTGATCTAAACTTGGTTGACTAGAGCTTGTAGAATAATTGAAACTTAGTCTATGTGCATTTGTAAATTTCAACCTATAATCAATATAAGGCAATACATTATTTACATTTTGATTTATATTTTCGCCCGTTTCGTTATTCAGATTGTCGATCACTACATTTCTCACTCTTGTACCTACTTCAATAGTGTGCTTTCTATCTGTATAGAAAATTCCAATGGATCCTCTATTTTCTAATCGTGTATTACTGAAATCATTACTGTACAAACCAGCATAATCATTGTAACCATTGGCTGTACGGTTAAAAGTTGAAGTAGCTTGCTCACCATAGAAATAATCAGCTCTATATTGAAATTTTAACCTGAACTTACGTGTAATAGGCTCCATATAGTCAACTACTATTCTGTGTCCGGTGGTATTATTGGCCATATTCCTTTTTTGATCATAAACAGAATCAGGCACATTAAATTGTCCAAAATACAATTCTGAATTCAGTGTATTATCACGGTCCATTTCTGTATAACCGAATTGATATTCAACATCTAACTCTCTGAATCGTTTTTCAAATGTTCTATTCAATTCTAATTCAACATTACCTTCTAAACCAGTTGCCTCAGATTCATTTCTCACATTTGTTGAACTAAACCTTTCATTTTCTGTCGTGAAGAAATCACTTTCATTTGTACTTAATGAAGATTCATTCCTTGAAATAATATTAGATTTCAACTTTAATTTGGTTTTTTCATTCAGATCATACTCAAAATTCAAATTTATTGTATGTGACTGTTGCATTTGGTCGTTAAATGAAGAGTCTCTTTTTGAATAAGTTGTATCTGCAAAAAAGTACTCTGAATTCCTAACTTGTTCAGTTGTCAATCGACTGTCATTATAAGTATAATTCACCCCCATTTTCAATTTTTCCGAAAGTTTGTTGGAAAAGTAAAAACCACCTTTATAATTTTCAGGCAAACCACTTAAACTACTTCCTCCCATTGTAGATCGCCAACCTCCAGACATTTCATTTGTTAATCCGAATCTTGAAGCATCTCTATAACTAAATCCTGTATTTGGTGTGTTTGATCCTAAAGCAAAAACAGACACTTTTAGGTCTTTATTAAAGTAGTTAGCCAAAAGTTCCCCCTCATAAAAGGCACTTCCATTAGGTAAATCCTTGAAATATTCAGAATTCGCTCCAGCGCTTCCTGCTATTTTCCCAAAATATCCTTGTTTGGCATCATCTTTTAATCGTACATCCAGCACTTGTATTTTATCTTCAGAATTACTAGAGTTTTCATCTTCGGCTTCATAAACTTCAATTTTATCTACTCCTTTGGCTGTTAAATTTCGTGTAGCAATTGTCGGGTCGTCACCAAAAAATTCATCACCATCTACCAAAACTTTTGTAACTGCTCGACCTTGAGAAGAAACATTTCCATCTTCATCAACTTGTAAACCCGGTAAATTTTTCAATAAATCTTCAACCATTGCATTTTCTTTAGTTGCAAAAGAATCTGCAACATAAACTAAGGTGTCACCCCTGAAATATATCGGCTCCTTGTTGGCATACACCACTACCTCATCAAACTGAGTGGCTTCTTCAGGAAGAATTACATTAGGAATGTGAATTTCATTGTTTTCCTCAGATCCAATTATGTAGTATCTCTTTTCATCAAATTTATGATGTGAAACAATTAGCTCCATTGTATCAATAGGAACACCTCTAAGGTCGTAAGTTCCATCCGTAGCAGTACGTGTAAATCCTAAAAGCAATCCATCAGACAATCGGACAGCCATAACTACGGCATTCTCCAAAGGTTGATCATTAATCGTATCATTTACAACTCCTGTAAACTTCATATCCTGAGCGTAGGTTAGGGAAGTAAACAAGATGATAACTAAGGCCAGTAATCTCTTCATATTCTTAATTTTTCTAGAATCCAAAGGTAAAGTATTCGTTTCAATATTATAAATTTAATATGTTAAGATGCTTTATTCAATGATGAATATTGCTTGATGAATGATGAATTTTCAAATTGTTCAAATTTGAATGAAGAACTTTGAAGGATATTAAACATTATCAATTGTAAATTGACAACTGTTAATTGCCTTTTTTCTTTAATTTTGGACCACAAAGTAAAAAGGCCAATTTGAAAAAAGGAAAAGTAATAAAGTCGACAGGAAAATGGTACATCATTGAATTAGAAAACGGGGAGATGATCAACGCTGGAATTCGTGGTAAAATTCGATTAAAAGGATTAAAAACTACAAATCCTGTGGCAGCAGGAGATGAAGTAATGATTATGGAAAATGAAGATGGTACCGGTGTTATTTCGGAGATTCTTCCTAGACATAATTACATCGTTCGTAAATCAATAAACCTTTCTAAACAGTCGCACATCTTAGCTGCGAATGTTGACAGAGCTTATCTTTTGGTAACACTTTTTGCCCCTGAAACACATTTGGCTTTCATTGATCGATTTTTAGTCGCTGCGGAAGCTTATCGTATTCCCGTCACACTTCTTTTCAATAAAATTGATATTTACGAAGGAGATGAAATTCAAGTCGTAGATGAAATCATGGCTGTTTATGAAGAAATTGGCTATCCGTGTCACAAGATTTCGGCCTTGAACAAATCGAATATTGATTTCCTGAGAAACGACATAAAAGACCAGCAAGTTATGATTGCCGGACACAGTGGAACAGGAAAAAGTACTTTAATTAATGCTTTGGACAGTAATTTAGACATAAAAACTGCTGAAATTTCTATTCATCACATGCAAGGTCAGCATACTACGACTTTTGCAGAGATGCATAAACTTCAAACAGGTGGTTATATTATTGACACACCTGGAGTTCGTGCTTTTGGAGTCATTGATTTAGACAAAAAAGTGATGAGTCATTATTTTCCAGAAATGCGCGCTTTGTTGAATCAATGTAAATACCATAATTGTCAGCACATCAACGAACCACAATGCGTTATCAAAGATGCTGTTGAAGAAGGAGAAATTGAAGCTTCTCGTTACAGTACTTATGTTGATTTAATGACGGAAGATCAAAGCTTAAATTACAGATAAATGAAAGTAGTCATTCAAAGAACAACGGAAGCCAGTGTTACGATAGAAAATAAAATAGCTGGTCAAATTGAAAATGGACTAGTAGTTTTAATAGGTATTGAAGAAACTGATAACGATGAAGATATTGAATGGCTGACCAGAAAACTGAGTAATTTGAGGATATTTTCGGATGAAATCGGTTCTATGAATCTCAGTATTCAAGATATACAGGGTGCATTTTTAGTCGTTTCTCAATTCACTTTACACGCCAAAACCAAGAAAGGAAACCGACCAAGTTTTATTCATGCTGCAAAACCAGAGACCGCGATTCCCCTTTATGAAAAATTCAAAAAAGTGCTAGCAGCAGTAAGTGGTTGTAAAGTGGAAAGCGGAGAATTTGGAGCAGATATGAAAGTTTCACTTGTGAATGATGGACCTGTCACAATTATAATTGACACCAAAAACAAAGAATAATGAAAATTTCTGAATTACAAACCACAGTTGACAATTGGATCAAAGAACATGGCGTTCGTTATTTTGATGAACTCACTAACACAGCTGTACTGATGGAAGAAGTTGGCGAAGTGGCAAGAATAATGTCCAGAAGATATGGTGAACAAAGCGAGAAGGAGTCTGATAAAAATAAAGATTTAGGAGATGAATTGGCGGACGTTCTTTTTGTTTTGACTTGCATTGCGAACCAGACAGGAGTGGATTTGACGGAAGCTTTAGCGAAGAATTTAGAGAAGAAAACAAAACGGGATAGTGAAAGGCATAAGGAGAATAAGAAGCTTTTTTAATAGTTAATTTTTAAGGAATTTGAAGTTGGTGATTGTTTTGATGACTTTTTTTATAAACTTCACAGGATTTGAGCAGTTATCAAGTGAGAGTAGTTGACCTTTCAAATGGCATTATTATATTTTTACTCTCAGGATTCATGTTATGAATTTACTAAAATTATTGGGCTTTAGGTATGCTTTTAAATTGAAAAACATATGAAAACCCAACTCTCAAATCCAACAACTTTAGTTTTTCTGAATTAAGTAATGTAGAATTGGCATTAAGAATTGGATCTGGTTCTGGCTGCGTATTGTTCCACTCTTTATAGCCTACACGAATTGAGCGAATAGACATACCAATTCCCAAATTAGCATAAAAACCTTCCATAATTCTGAATTCATTTCCAAACATAATACTACTTATTAGGGGTGTGGAAATATAGTAATATGCAAGATTTTTATTCGGATGTGTCAAGCCACCTGTTTGCGATGAATTCGACGGCTTGAAAACATACTCTCTTGAGACCCCTGCCCAATCGTGACTTATCAAGTATCCACCACGATAACTAGAAGCTATCTCTTTTGAAAGCGAAACACAAAGGGTAGGACTATAAAAATTAGAAAGATTAAATATTCTGTATTTTATTTCTCCACCAATTAAATGATAATCTAAAGTGTACATTTTAACTTTTTGATAATTTAAATCTTTTGTCTCCCAATTCCCACCATATTGATAATGCATTAAGAAGGAAATACTTCCTTTTTTTAAAGCCAGATTGACACCAATACCTAACTCAGTTTCCGTATATATTTTTGAATGTACAGATTGAGAAACTTTTGTTTCTAAAGAAATTGTCCTTTGAGCAAGACCAATAAAAGGAATCAAACCTATGAAATAAAAAAACAAGATATTATTTAATTTTTGTTTACTCATCGCTTAATTCGTTTAAAAGATTTATTTTGATTAACTACGGTGAGAATGTACTTACTGCCTGATATCATAGTAGTATTTAATCTTGATTGACTTTTTTCTACTTCAAAACATCAACAGCTCTTTCTTCCATTGATTTCAAAATCAGTTGGTCTTCTTGATATTAATGAGTTAGTATGTTTCATAACATAAGTAGAAGTTCTTAATTTACACTAAATTTATTAATGTTCTTACAAAAATCCAAATATTTATTAATTAACCCTTGATTTTTATATCCAAAAGTGAACTATTAAAATGTGATTTCAAACTATATATTACATCACTAAATATTTCACAAAAAAAACACTCCTCAATTTGGACATTACTGTTAAACGGATACTTTTTGTAAGACCTAATTACTATTTCAACCTATTAATTTCCAATTATCAATTGTTAATTATCAATTGTCAATTATCTTTGCCTTATGAAAGAAACACGCATCAATAAATATTTAAGTGAAGCTGGACATTGTTCACGCAGAGCTGCTGATAAACTGATTGAACAAAATCGCGTTACTATAAATGGAGTTGTACCAGAAATGGGAACTAAAGTTCAACCGGGAGATATTGTTGCTGTTGATGGAAAAAATGTCGACAATAAAAATAGAAACAATATTTATATTGCTTTAAACAAGCCAGTTGGAATTGTTTGTACGACTGACACGCGTGTTGAGCCAGACAACATCATCGATTTCATGAATTATCCAGAGCGTATTTTCCCTATTGGACGTTTGGATAAACCAAGTGAAGGATTAATTTTATTGACCAACGATGGAGATATCGTAAACAAAATTCTTCGTGCAAGCAACAATCACGAAAAAGAATATATCGTTTCAGTAGATAGACCAATAACACAAGATTTTATTGATAAAATGGGAAATGGAGTTCCAATTTTGGATACCGTTACCAACAAATGTTTTGTTGAACAACTCAATAAAAGAATGTTTAAAATTATCCTGACACAAGGATTGAATCGTCAAATTCGTAGAATGTGTGAATATTTCGATTACGAAGTAACTGCCTTAAAACGCGTACGAATCATGAACATTCGATTGGATGACACACCAGTTGGAGAATGGCGCTATTTGTCAGATCAAGAATTTGAAAGGTTGAGTGAAATGACAGATTATTCGAAAAAGACCATCGATTAATATTCATTCTTATTTACTAAGGTACAGACGATTTGTAAAATTAGCGAAGCGATCTCATGACCGAAGGGAGTAATCGTCCATACATCCTGCAAATCAAATAATCATAATTATCAATTGAATTCAGCCTTACAATTCTTCCACAACTTTTGTTACTTCATTTACAAAGAAAATTTATTAAATTTGGCTTTCTAAAAAATCAAGAAGAACATGAGCAAAGTAGAAAATATAGATTGTCTTATCATTGGGTCCGGTCCTGCCGGATATACAGCTGCAATTTACGCAGCACGTGCAGACATGAATCCGGTGATGTACCAAGGACTTCAACCAGGTGGACAATTAACAACAACAAACGAAGTAGAGAATTTCCCTGGATATCCTGATGGAGTTACTGGTCCTGAAATGATGATGCAATTGCAAAAGCAAGCAGAACGTTTTAAAACAGATGTTCGTTCAGGTTTTATTGGAAAAGTTGATTTCTCTGGACCAATTCATAAATGTTGGTCCGAAGATGGAACAGAAATTCACGCGAAAACTGTAATCATTTCTACCGGAGCTGCAGCAATGTATTTAGGATTAGAATCGGAACAAAAATACCTTAAAATGGGTGGTGGAGTTTCAGCTTGTGCAGTTTGTGATGGTTTTTTCTACAAAAATCAAGAGACTGTTATCGTTGGAGCTGGTGATACTGCTTGTGAAGAAGCACATTACCTTTCTAAATTATGTTCTAAAGTTACAATGTTGGTTCGCCGTGATGAATTCCGTGCTTCAAAAATCATGGAAGACCGTGTAAGAAACACACCAAACATCGAAATTCTTGTGAATACTGAAACTGTTGAGGTTTTAGGAGACGATATGGGAGTTACAGGTGCACGTGTAATCAACAATAAAACGAATGAAACAATGGATATTCCATGTACTGGATTCTTCGTGGCAATTGGACACAAACCAAATACAGATATATTTAAAGAATTCATCAATCTAGATGAAACTGGTTATATCAAATATGAAAAACCAGGAACGTCATTAACAAATGTACCAGGAGTCTTCGTTTCAGGAGATGCAGCAGATCATGTATACCGTCAAGCGGTCACAGCAGCAGGAACAGGATGTATGGCAGCTTTGGATGCTGAAAGATATCTTTCGGCATTAGAGGGATAAGGTTGTTATTTTAAAAACAAATTTATAATTAGGAAAAGGAGAGGTTTGAGAACCTACCGGATTCTTATTTTAAGAAATTCAATAAGGCAGTTCGAAAGAGCTGTCTTTTTTTTGGTTTTGGTGGCTTCGGCTTCGCTCAGCTACCAAAACCAAAAACTAAGCTTATTAATTAAATTTTACACTATTATTTTTTTGTTCAGGAAAAAGGGCGTACTTTTGTACCCCAATTTTTGAGATAATCAAGTTATGATAGACGAAGCACTTTTTGAACCTAAGACCCTGTATCCGTTCCAACAAAGAACGGTAGATCAGATAATTTCGGAACTAAAAGAAAATGGAACAGATTACAATTTACTTTTCCAACTTCCAACAGGAGGTGGTAAAACAGTAATTTTTTCAGAAATTACGAAAAAATATATTGAGACTTGGAAAAAGAAAGTTCTAATTCTTACTCACCGTATAGAATTATCGGTTCAAACCGCTAAGCAACTATCGGCAATCGGTGTAAGCAACAAGATCATCAATAGTGAAGTTAAAACACTTGATGACCAAGGAGATTACAACTGCTTTATTGCAATGGTCGAGACGTTGAACAACAGATTGCAAGATGACGAAAACTTTATTGAAGATGTTGGTTTGGTGATTGTCGATGAGGCACATTACAATAGTTTTCGTAAAATATTTCAATATTATTTGCAAGCAAATATTTTAGGTGTTACCGCTACTCCACTAAGTTCGAATAAAGCATTGCCTTTAAATGACCATTACGATAAATTGAAAGTTGGTGAAAGTATTTCCTCTTTAATTGAAAGTGGTTACTTGGCAAATGCCGAAACTTTCACCTATGATGTCAATCTTCACGGATTAAAAATTGGATCAAACGGGGATTTTACTGTAAGCAGTTCTGAACAGGTTTATGGAAACTACTTTATGCAAGAGAAATTGCTTTTTGCTTATGAGGAAGTAGCCATTAATACAAAGACATTGATTTTCAACTCAGGAATTGAAACGAGTGTTAGAGTTCAAGAAACTTTTCATAAAAGAGGATACAAAATTCGTCACCTAGACAGTACTTTTTCAGACAAAGACAGAAAAGACATTCTTAAATGGTTTAAGGAAACTCCAAATGCAATTCTAACTTCTGTTGGTATCTTAACAACTGGATTTGATGAACCTACAGTTGAAACGATTATCTTAAATCGCGCAACCCGTTCGTTAACATTATACCATCAAATGATTGGTCGTGGCTCAAGAAAATTACCTAAAAAAGATATTTTTAGATTAATTGACTTAGGAAACAACGTTCGTCGATTTGGACTGTGGCAAGATTATATCAATTGGAACGATGCATTTGCTTTTCCCGACCGATTCCTAGAAGCACGTTTGTCAGAACAAGAAGACATTATGTTTGAAGCGGCATATATGCTTCCAAAACATGTGAAAGAAAGAGTAGACACTACAATTTTGGATCAATTCAAAATGAAAGAGGTTTACGAAGACTATATTGATCGTGGAGACAAAGGGAAGTTGGCTGTTGATGATTCATTAGAAAATCATTATCAAGCAATTTTTAGTAAGGCAACTGACTTTTATGATGGTTTAGAAATTCAAGAAGCACTTCAAGAGCACATTGAACATCGTTTGAAACAATATACTAAGTGTATAGCTAAGAGTACACGAAACTATTTCAAGTATTTGATGGAAACATACAATCGTCAATTACGTCAAAAGCTGCGTGCAACTTTAGAAGACGAATAAAAGTCCATAATACTATATTATTAAGAAGTTCATTTCTAGAATGCAAAGTATAGAAATGAGCTTATTTACCCTATCTTTGCACAAAATTTTGAATAGCTATGATTTCAGTTAATAATTTAACACTTCAATTTGGGAAACGCGTCTTATTTGACGAAGTAAACCTAAAATTTTCACACGGAAACTGTTATGGTGTTATTGGTGCCAATGGTGCTGGTAAATCTACGTTTCTTAAAATATTAACTGGAGATCAAGACCCTACAACTGGACATGTTGTGCTGGAGCCAGGTAAAAGAATGGCTGTTTTAAAGCAAGACCACTTTGAATTTGATGAGTACGAGGTTTTACAAACTGTTATGCGTGGTCACAAAAGACTATTCGAAATAATGGTGGAAAAGGATGCGTTATACGCTAAACCTGATTTTTCCGAAGAAGACGGAATGAGAGCCTCAGAGCTTGAAACTGAATTTGGTGATATGGACGGTTGGAATGCTGAAACAGATGCTGCAACAATGCTTTCAAACCTTGGAATTGATGAATCAATGCATACCACTTTGATGAAAGATATGCCAAATGCATTAAAAGTACGTGTTCTTTTGGCACAAGCTTTATTTGGTAATCCAGATTTATTGGTTCTTGATGAGCCTACCAATGATTTAGATTTAAAAACAATCGAATGGTTGGAAGATTTCCTTTTAGACTTTAAAAATACAGTAATAGTTGTTTCTCACGATAGGCACTTTTTAGATACCGTAGTAACACACATTTGTGATATCGATTATTCAAAAATCAACTTATTCACAGGAAACTATACTTTCTGGTATAAATCTTCACAATTGGCCTTACGTCAGCGTGCAGACAAGAACAAGAAAGCAGAAGACAAGAAAAAAGAATTACAAGATTTTATCTCTCGTTTCTCTGCGAATGCTTCTAAATCTAAGCAAGCAACAAGTAGAAGAAAGTTGATTGATAAATTAGATTTAAGTGAAATTCAACCTTCATCTAGAAAATACCCTGGAATAGTTTTCGAACAAGAAAGAGAAGCTGGAGACCAAGTTCTGCACGTAAATAACCTTTCTTATGAACAAGATGGTCAAGTTTTATTCAAAGACATCAATATTAACGTTGGTAAAGATGATAAAATCGCATTTATTTCTAGAAACTCTCAAGCTTTAACTGCATTTTTTGAGGTGTTAAGCGGAAATAAAGAACCAAAAACTGGAGATTTTAAGTTTGGAACAACTATCACAACAGCATATTTACCTAACGACAATCACGAATTCTTTCAACGCAAAGAAAGTTTAGTGGACTGGTTAAGAACTTATGCCACAACAGATGAAGAAAGCGAAGAAGTTTATATTCGTGGATTCTTGGGTAGAATGTTATTCTCTGGTGAAGAAGCTTTAAAAAGTGCAACTGTACTTTCTGGAGGGGAAAAAGTGAGATGTATGCTTTCTAGATTAATGATGAAAAAAGCAAATCTATTGATGTTAGATGAACCTACCAATCACTTAGATTTGGAATCCATAACAGCATTAAATAATGGGATGAATGACTTTCCTGGAATAATATTGTTTACTTCACATGACCAGGAATTGGTGCAAACAGTTGCAACTAGAATCATTGAAATTACACCAAACGGAATGATTGACAAACTAGTTCCTTACAATGAATATCTTAAGGACGAAAAGATTGCACAAACGCAGGAAGAATTGTATGCTTAATCAAAAAATAGGATCCTAATTAGAGGATTAAAAAATATAAAATAGCTCTGTCAAAAATGTCAGAGCTATTTTTTTATAATGATATTTGCAAACTAATTACAGGAACACTAAAATGGGAATAGATAATTACCTCGCTTTTATAATTACCGGTATGTTTTTGGTCATGACACCAGGTATGGACACCTTGCTAATTCTCAATAAATCTATTGTGCATGGAAAGAAATCAGGAGTTTTTGCCACTCTTGGAATAAGTTCGGGTATTCTTGTTCATACATTTATAGGTGCAATAGGTCTATCAATGATCATCGCAAATTCTCCAACTGCTTTTAGTATAATTAAATATCTTGGAGCTGCCTACATCATATATTTAGGAATTATAAAATTCAAAGAAAAGAGACAAGAATTTAAAATTGAAAAAGTGGTAAAGTCGAAGTCTGAATCTAAAAAGGATTCTAAAAATGATTTTCTCTCTGGACTAATCACAAATATTCTAAATCCAAAAGTTGCAATTCTCTTTTTGGCTTTCTTCCCTCAGTTCATCAATCCTGATTATTTGAAAAGTCCACTCCCTTTTATTATTTTAGGTTCAACAATGACGATAATTGGAATGATATGGTTTTTCTCACTCACTTTCTTTTCCAATTATTTTTATGAAAAGTTTAAAAGACCTGAAAAATCAAACTTGTCCTTAAATAAAATAAGTGGTGTGATTTTTATCATTATGGGAATTTCAATTGCTTTGACAGGAAATTAAAAAATCACTATTTCTCCTTTCCTTAATTATTTCTTCTTACAGTTAATGTTTTGAAATAACGTTAAAATCAAAATTCTACAAACTAATCCCTCTTCTCCCCTTTTTTGTATCTCCTTACAATTAATCTGTTTCCTTTATCATAGGTGAAATAACTCCATGTCCAATTGATGCCAACAAACAACTTGTTTTTAAATCCACTAATTGACATTAAATGCACAACAGACCATAATATCCAAGCAAAATACCCACCAAACTTAAACTTCCCAATATCTGCAACTGCCTTTCTTTTCCCTACTGTTGCTAATGAACCTTTGTCATTGTATTCAAACTTCTTCAATGCTTTACCATTCATTTGATTCAGAAGATTGTGAGCAAGTAAATCTCCCTGTTGTATAGCCGTTTGAGCCACCATAGGGTGTCCATAAGGGTATTCCTCCGAAATCATTGAAGAAATATCACCAATAGCATAAACATTGGTGCACCCCTTCACTTCAGAATAATCATTTACCAATAAACGATTTCCACCTCCGAAACACTTTGCATCCAATCCTTCTGGTAAATTACCTTTTACACCAGCTGTCCAGATAACACTTTTAGCCACAAAACCTTTGTCATTTATCGTGGCAATATTCAACCCATCATACGAAGTAACTCGTGTTCCTAGGTGGACATTAACATCCATTTCATTTAAATATTTCAAGGCTTTTTCTGATGATTTATCTGACATTCCTTTCAATAAGCGATCATTAGATTCAATAAGATAAATTGACATCATCGAAACATCAAGATCAGGATAATCTTTAGGGAGAATATATTTTTTAAATTCAGCTATCGCTCCAACCGTTTCTACTCCAGCTGGCCCACCACCAATAACTGCGAAATTGGTTAAGGCATCTCTTGTTGCATCATCAGAGGTAACCACCGCTTTTTCGAAACGTTGTAGAATCAAACTTCTGATATCTAAAGCCTCTTGAATTGTTTTCATCCCAAGGCTATTGGCTTGGACATCTTCCAGTCCGAAAAAATTAGTCTCACTTCCTGTAGCTAAAACCAAATAGTCATATTCCACATGCCCAATATCCGTTACAACTTGCTTAGTTTCTGTATCTATATTGGTCACTTCGGCCATTCTAAAAAACACATTCTTATAACTTTTGAATTGTTTCCTAAATGGAAAAACTATACTGTCTGGCACAATTCCTGATGTAGCAACTTGATAAAGTAAAGGTTGAAATTGATGGAAATTATTTTTATCAATCACCACAACTTGAACTTCAGTATTCTTTAATTTCTTAACAAAAGACAAACCAGCAAAACCACCTCCAATTACTACCACTCTTGGCAATTCTGTTTCTGGTAAGCGAATGGTATTTGTGATTTTTACGGTATCGTTTTGCTCTTTCATCATCTAACATTTTTAAAGAACTAAAGGTAGTTAATTAGCTCATAAAATACTATTCAATTCGTTTGTTTTTTTTGATATAACAACCCTTTCAACTTCAACAAAAACTTAAGAATTACAACTTTAATCATGTTAAACATTGTCTAAATAATTCAAGGGGAATTCTCAAACCTGTAGTTATTAACAAAAAAATATTGAGTTTTCAACAGTATATGTAACCAATGTTAATAACTTGCGTAATACTACATATAAACAAGAAGAATATGAATCGATTTTTGGCAATGTTAACACTAACTTTCTTTAGTCTTTCGGCTTTAGGAAACAACTCTCCACTTTCATTAGAGCAATACATAGAAAAATGGAAAGATGTTGCTATGAATCAAATGTTGACCCATGGCATTCCTGCCAGTATCACACTTTCACAAGGAATATTAGAAAGCGGTTTTGGAAACTCCAAACTTGCAGTTAAAGCCAATAATCATTTTGGTATAAAATGTCATGACTGGAAAGGTGACACCTATAAGAAACACGATGATAAAAGAAACGAGTGTTTCAGGAAATATGATGATGCTGCGCAATCATTTGAAGACCACAGTACTTTCTTAACAACACGCTCAAGATACGCTTCATTGTTTGAATTAGAAATTACAGATTATAAATCTTGGGCTAAAGGTTTAAAGGAAGCGGGTTATGCAACAAACCCGCAATATCCCAGAAGATTAATCGACATAATAGAGCGCTATAATTTAGATCAATATGACATTTTAGCTACTAGCGATTGGATTGTTGAAAACAAAACAACATCTGATCAGCCGAAAAAAGAAATTGAAATCCCTTCTGGTTCTAAGGTTAAAAAGGTGAACAATTCTAAACCTGAAAATAGTCAAAAAACGAATCAATTCGCCGCGGCAAGTAAACACACAGTTTTCACAAACAAAAACCGAACTAAATACGTTATCGCAGGAAAGCACGATACATTTTACCTAATTTCAAAAGAACTTGGTTTAAGTTTAAATCAATTACATAAATGGAATGACTTTCCTCCTACCAAAGATATATTATCAGAAGGTGATAAGATTTATATTATGCGAAAGCGCAGAAAAATAGATAATGAGGTAGTTCAATTTGAAATTAATCAAAACAAAAAGCTTTGGGAGATCGCACAAGAGCATGGTGTTCAATTAAAAATCCTGACAGATATGAGACAAAGTTCAAACAATGTAGCCATGTCTAAAGATGAAGTAATGGACTAAATTAGAATAGCCGATTCACTATTAATTAGATAAAATCCCCTGAAATTTGATGAAAGACTGTACAAAATATACGGTCTTTTATTTTTTCACTCCACATTCGCGAACTACATTTCTGTTTATGTATGAAAATTATTAATTTAGGCCAACAGATTAAACCAAGTCTCTATGAAGCCGAGTAATGAATTATTTGATTTAATAAAATCGCTTACCAAATCTGAGAAACGATTTTTCAAACTTTCTTCTTCTATACAGGCAGGAGAAAAGAATTATTTCAAATTATTCGACTACATCGACTCTCAATCGGATTATGACGAGAAAAAACTTAAGGAACACTTCAAGAAGGAACGTTTCATTAAGCACTTACCTTCCGAAAAAAATCATTTATATAAATTAATCTTAAAAAGTCTACGCCAGTTCTATGGAGAACAATCAGCTTCAAGTATTTTGAAGCAGGAGATCAAAAACATTGAACTACTTTACAACAAAGCACTTCATAAAGAAGCTACAAAATTTCTAAAACGCGCAAAAAAATTAGCCATAGAACATGAAGAATTCTACTTTTTAATTGAATTAATTTCTTGGGAAAAAGTCCTCACTGAAGAATCTTACGAATCTGGCGACTTTGATGTTGATTTAAATAATATCATTAAGGAAGAAAGTGAGATTATCGACAAGCTAAGAAATTTAGCTGAATATCACATTCTGTATTCTAAAATAAATGCATTATTCAGAAGTGATGGCTTTACTAAAAACGAGGAAGAAAGAAGAATGGTGAATGAAATTGAAAATCACCACTTAATTAAAGGAAAAAATACTGCTCTATCAAAACGTGCAACTTCAATTTGTTATTACATTCAAGGATTATGTGCTTCAACAAATAGAGATTTTGAATTAAGCTATACGAAGTTTAATCGTGTTCGACTAATATTAGATAATAACCCAAAAATAAAAATAGATTTAGGTCAACGATATGTCCTTACATTATTTCATTTGATGCAGTGCTATGTATATGATAATGATTTTGAAATGGCGCAAGAAATGATCGATCAAATCAAAAGTTTAAAAGGGAAGAAAGGTTTTAATTCTTTGCATTTAACATTGAGAATAAACAATATTCTTTTAACTGATCAAATGAATCTTTACAATTTTCAAGGTGAATTTGATAAATCTTTGGAAGTTTTTGAACGGGGTTACTATCAGAACAAATTGTTAATTGAAAGATCCAGTAAAGAACAAAAAATTAAATTTTATTTTAGTGCTGCTTATACTTTATTTGCCACTTCTGATTTCAAAACAGCACTTCAATTTTTGAACCTCATACTCAACGACAATGAGCAACAACTAAGACAGGATATTTATAGCTTCTCAAGAATTTTGAATTTACTATTGCATTTTGAGCTAACCAATTATGACTATTTAGAATATTCTTCAAATTCAGCGATCCGCTATTTAAATAAAACAAAGAGAGATCATCAGATTGAAAAAGTTTTCATTAAACAAATTAAGAAGATTGCTAAAACAGTGGATCAATTAGAAACAATTCCAATTTATGAAGAAACTTTAGATCAGATCAATATTCTTCTTAAAAGTGAAAATGAAAATGTAATATTAGATTACATAGACATCGTTTCATGGCTAAAATCTAAAATTACGAGAGAACCATTTATAACTCTTGTGAAAAAAGGGGTTAAAACTTAAGTCTTGCCGTTAAAACAATATTGTGAACTTGAGTCTTAAATTCAGTTCTATTTTCAATTTTCGTTGCGTCAAAAGCATAGTAATCGCTATGCAATTCAAGTAATCTATAACTTAAGTCCAGTGAGAAGGTGTTGTTATCCCAACCAATCCCTCCAGAATAAGTCATATTAGGAGTAGAAACATTTCCTAATTCCTTATTATAAGGTTGTGGTAGAATTGCTATTCCACCTCTCAAGAATAAATCTGTAAAAATCATATACTCCATACCAATTCGTGTATTCACAATTGTTCTGAACTGGTTTTTCGCTTCACTGTTTTCGTCATTAAATTCATAAACATTGGTTGATTCGATGGTATTATCGGGTTTTAATCTCCCTCCAGGAAGTCGAGACATTTCTAGTTCAACATTAATCGCACCTCTCATTCCTAAAATATAGGCAAATGAACCTCTTAATTTCATAGGTGTTTTCATTCTGTAATCAAATTCTCCATCTGGAATAAATTGATCATCAATAAATTTTAAACCATCATCATGCAAAGCAGTCATATTCGCAGTCCATTGATCATTCAAAGAGATTATTGTAGGAGACTCAAACGCTAAACCAAGTCTAAATTGTTCAGACGGAAGAAAGAGTACACCCAATTTCAAATTAAACCCTGTTCCTCTCGTTGTTTGCTCATAAGAATAGTCGAAACTCCTTAATGTCGTCCCAATTGTATCCAATAATCTTTCATTGTGATTAAAGCGCTCATCATATTTGATTCTTCTTATCCCTATACTCGCTCCATAATAGAATTTATTCATATAATTTTCTGAATAACCAATATGAAACTCACCAATTCCACCATCTGTTTCTATTTGACGATTATGATACATATCTCCTGGAGTCAAGCGAGAAATATACTGCCCTGAAGATGGATCATAATCTAAAGCGAAAACATCATACGCTAATCCAGTTGTAAATGGTTTAGCATCATAAATATTTTCCGGATCTATTCCTTTACCTGAATTGGCAAATACATCCAATAATGAATAGAAGTTTTGACCTTCATATCTCCTTGAATTACTAAAGTTTTTTAACCGTGTATATCCAAAAGTAAACTGACTGTATTTCCTACCATAATTCAACTCACTTATATCTGTGGAAATAACCATTCCGGCACTACTCACGGTAAATTTATTATGAGAAGATTTCGTTAATCTATCATTATAAACGGCATCGTTACTAAACGAACTATTGTTAAAACTAATTGACGTATTGGAAGAAGAAAACCTTCCCATTCCAGCAGGATTAATTTGAATTGCACTGAAATCAGCCCCAAGCGCACCAAAAGAGCCTGCCATCGCCTCGAATCTTGCTGATCCAAAAACATCTGTTGTGCTGTAACGCAGAATATCATTCTCGCTTTGGGCAAATATTGCAGTATTGAGTAGGAGTACTGATAGGAAGCTTAATGTTTTTTTCATATTTATCAATGATCAATTATATATTATGGACTACCTCCTTCTTGAACTAGATGATGAAGAAGACGAACCTCTTGATGAACTTCCACTAGGACTTGAAACCGCTCTTTGTCTTGGCGAAGATGTTTGGATACTCGGACTTGTAGTTCTCGTATTTAGAGAGCTATTAAACGTTCCTGAACTTCTAGTTGTAGTTACAGTTCTATTCGACTGAACCGAAGTTGAACCTGCTTGTCTATGACTTTGTACCGCACCAGTTCTGCGCGCAGAAGAGGTTGGTGTATAATGATTATTAATCATTCTGTTACGAGTTGGTGTACTGGTAACAGTTCTATTTGTTGCCGCTCCACTACTACTTGTCACGCCACCTTTATTCACCATTCCCGAAGTATTGTAATCGCTTCCACCAGCATTACTTTTTTTGACACCTCTTCTAGAGTCACCCAAAGTTTCATTGTTTACATTGTACCCAGAACTTGAACCACCAGTCATCATTGATTTTGATGGATTATAACTAGAACGACTTGAATTAGAAGACAACGAACTCCTTTGTCCATAATAACTTGGCGGATTATTAGTACCTGGATTGTTACTTACATTATTATTCCCATAGTAACCATTTCCGTAGTAACCATTTCCGTAATATCCACTTCCATAGTAACTATTACCATAGTATCCATGTCCATAATAAGGGTTATAACCGTAAGGATTATAACCATAGCCATAGCCATACGCGTGGTAAAGACCAGGATTGCCAAAACCGTATCCGTAACCATAACCAAAAGGATTCATCTGATCGTAATAAAAATAATTTCCACCAAAATTCATACGGGGCCCTAAACCTGAATTAAAGCCATTGTAAGAAGCGTAATAAGAATTATTCCAACCCATTCCATGGAAACCCAGTGGACCATTACCATGTCTTCCATAAGGTGTTCCGTAAGGGTGATATGCATTAATAATCATAATTTGATTTGCACGAACACGCTGATTTACACGAGGATCTTTATACTCTTGTTCAAAAGCTCCTTTATTTCTTGCTTTAAAAGCATTGAAAGAAGTGATATCATCTTCGTTTTCTTCAAGATTAATTTCTGTTGGCGCTTGCATATAAACGTCGTTCTCAGAAATATAACCATAGTTGGAACATGATGCTAGTATTACACTAGCTCCAAGAATTGCGGAATATTTTAAAATTAAATTCATAATAAAGTTCTATTTAATTAAACTTACAACTTATTTGAAGGTTTTCCAAATTGAGTTCTTATTTTTGTAATTAGTTAACGCCTCTGCTTCAAAAGAGGTTTAATATTTAAGAATTATTTAACAAAAACTGTTCCACAAAATGGCAAAATATACTAAAAGGTCTGAAGATTATTCAAAATGGTACAACGAGGTTATCGAAAGAGCTGGATTAGCAGAGCATTCAGATGTTCGTGGTTGCATGGTAATTAAACCTTACGGTTATGCAATTTGGGAGAATATGAAGACTGTTTTGGACGCAAAATTCAAAGAAACTGGACATTCAAATGCATATTTCCCTTTGTTTATTCCAAAATCGTACTTGAATAAGGAAGCAAAGCATGTGGATGGTTTCGCTAAAGAATGCGCCGTTGTTACTCATTATCGTTTAAAAAACAGCGAAAGTGGTGAATTAATCGTGGATCCTGATGCAAAATTAGAAGAAGAATTGATTGTTAGACCAACTTCAGAGACTATCATATGGAATTCATTTAAAAACTGGGTTCAATCTTACCGTGATTTACCTTTAAAAATAAATCAATGGGCTAATGTTGTCCGTTGGGAAATGAGAACACGTTTATTCCTAAGAACTTCAGAATTTTTATGGCAAGAAGGCCACACAGCACATAGCACAAGAGAAGAGGCTATTGAAGAAGCAGAGCAAATGCTACATGTATATGCTGACTTCGCTGAAGAATATATGGGAATGCCTGTTGTTAAAGGTTTTAAAACCGCTTCTGAAAGATTTGCTGGAGCAGATGAAACTTATTGTATTGAAGCCTTAATGCAGGATGGTAAAGCTTTACAAGCCGGAACATCTCACTTCTTAGGTCAAAACTTTGCTAAAGCTTTTGATGTAAAATTTGCAGACAAAGAAGGTAAACTTTCTCATGTTTGGGCTACATCCTGGGGAGTTTCAACACGCCTCATTGGTGGGTTAATTATGACGCATTCAGATGATGAAGGTTTAGTTCTACCACCAAAATTAGCACCAATTCAGGTTGCAATTATACCAATTTATAAAACGCAAGAACAACTAGCTGCGATTTCTGAAAAAGTAGAAGTTTTAAAGTCTGAATTGATCAAAAAAGGAATATCTGTAACATTTGATGATGACGACAACAGACGTCCAGGTTGGAAATTTGCAGAATATGAAGCGAAAGGAGTTCCAGTTCGTGTTGCAATTGGTCCAAGAGATTTGGAAAACAATAAGGCTGAAGTTGCCAGAAGGGATACAAAAACTAAAGAAGTCGTTGAATGGGATGGTATATCTACACACATCACAGAATTATTGGACGAAATTCAAGAGAACTTATTAAACAAGGCAAAAGATTTCAGAACTGAAAAAACTACGCCTGTTGATACATACGAAGAATTTAAAACCGTTCTTAAAAACAAAGGTGGATTCATTTCGGCTCACTGGGATGGAACTGCTGAGACAGAAAATAAAATTAAAGACGAAACAAAAGCAACAATTAGGTGTATACCAATAGACGCTATTGAAGAAGAAGGTAAATGTATTATCACAGGAAAGCCTTCTAACAAGCGCGTTTTGTTCGCAAAATCATATTAACAAGTATTTACCTAAATATGGAAATTGAAAAGAAAGAAATTGTAGAATTGCTAAAGGAAAGATCTTTATTGAAACAAGAGGTTTATAATACTACTTTAGCTTGTTACAAAAAATTCAGAAGTATAGTTGAGCAGGAAATAGAATCATTCAGAGAAAAAATTCAGGATGACCGCGTTAGGCTCAAATTTGATTACAACGGAGATTTTGAAACACATGCATATGTCGGAAGCGATGTATTGGTATTTAACATGCATACAAATGTTTTTACTTTTCCCGACAACAATTCTATTTGGAAAAACTCATATATTGAAGAAGACAAGCAATTAGGCTACTTTGGCGTCATTAATATTTACAACTTTTTAGCTGAATCATTTTTGCAAAAAAGAATGAAGGATGCTGGTTATTTAATAGGAAGGATCTTCATTAATAAAGATGGGCATTTTATGATTGAAGGAAAAGGAGAACTTTCTTATTATTTCAGGAATTTAAGAGTAAATATTTTCGACATTGAAACCATGAAGACCATTTTCGAAGTAGCTGTTAAACACGCTGCAGAATTTGATTTGCACACACCTCCCTACCAAAGAGTAAGTAATGTGAGCGTTCAACAAATAAAATCGGCATCAAACGCACAAGAATTAAAAACTGGTAAAAGACTGGGTTTCAAGTTCGAATCAGAATTGGATAAAAATAATTGAATTTTTATTTAAAAAAGTTTTGTTTTAAAATAAAATGCATATATATTTGCACTCCGAAATTTAAAACAAATAACGGCCCATTCGTCTAGTGGTTAGGACATCAGGTTTTCATCCTGAAAACAGGAGTTCGATTCTCCTATGGGCTACTAAGATTATTCTAACGAGAATAATTTTTACAATACAGAATCACAATTGAAATTATGGCCCATTCGTCTAGTGGTTAGGACATCAGGTTTTCATCCTGAAAACAGGAGTTCGATTCTCCTATGGGCTACTTTATAAAAATTATAACAACGATAAATTATGGCGAATCACAAGTCAGCACTTAAAAGAATAAGATCAGACAAAGCGAAAACACTTCGCAACAAGTATCAGCACAAAACAACGCGTAATGCTATTCGTGTTTTACGTGCAACAACAGATAAAGCAGAAGCAGAAAAGATGTTACCAAATATCTCAAGCTTGTTGGATAAGTTAGCTAAGAAAAATGTTATTCATAAGAAAAAAGCAGCAAACCTTAAATCTGGTTTAGCTCATTTCGTAGCAGGACTATAATCGTAAAAACATTATAATTAAGGGAGTCTAATTATTAGGCTCCCTTTTTTGTTTTACATCAACTTTTTATAGCCTTACTTCAATCAATATCCATAACGAATGCTTATCTTTGCTTCTATGGATTTTAAAAATGACTTACTCTTAAGAGCGGCACGTGGCGAAAATATCGAAAGATATCCAGTCTGGCTAATGCGTCAAGCAGGAAGAATTCTTCCTGAATATAGAGCCGTTCGAAATTCTTTAAGTGGATTTAAAGAATTAGTTGAAACACCTGCTTTAGCGGCAGAGGTAACTATTCAACCAGTTGACCATCTTGGTGTAGATGCCGCAATAATCTTTTCAGACATTCTAGTAATCCCTGAAGCAATGGGATTGGAATATCAATTAATTGAGAAAGTTGGTCCTCGATTTGAAAAAACCATTAAAACAGAAGCTGACCTCATTAAACATGCTGAAACAGACTTCAATGTTGAAGATCGATTAGGTTACGTAAAAGAAGCCATCGAAATCACCACCAAAGAATTAAATGGACGCGTTCCATTAATTGGTTTTGCAGGAGCTCCCTGGACCATTTTTTGTTACATGATAGATGGCGGGGGATCTAAAACCTTCTCAGAGTCTAGAAAAATGATTTATCAAAACCCGGCTTTGGCACATGAGTTGCTTGGAAGAATAACAGAAGTTACTATTCGCTATTTGAAAATGCAAATTAAAGCAGGTGCCAACTTAGTTCAGGTATTTGATTCATGGGCTGGTATTTTAGGTAATTCACAATACAAAGAATTTGGATTAAAATACATTAATAAAATTGCAGATGCCATTAATGAAGTTCCTGTCACAATATTTGCGAAAGGAGCCTACCAAGCAATGCCTAGTTTAGCTCAATCAAATTGCAACACATTAGGAATGGATTGGAATATGGAAGTTTCTGAAATTCGAGCAATGGTAGGTGAAGATAAAACGCTTCAAGGAAATTTAGATCCTTGTGCATTGTATTCAACGCATAGCCAAATAGAGCAACTCACTAATAATATGTTAGATAGTTTCAAAAGTAAAAGACATATTGTAAATTTGGGTCATGGAGTTTATCCTGATATTGATCCTGAAAAAGTAAAAACGTTCATTAAAACTGTAAAAAATTATGAAATTAAACACTAGAAAATTTAGAGGTTGGTTTTACACACTGCCTTTAGCAATGCTAACACTTTCAGTAGTAGCACAGGAATCAGACAATTTAGTTGTCAATCCTAGTTTTGAAGATGCACAGAGCAGAAAGATCCGTAGAATTGGAGATATTTCTAGAGCAGAAGGTTGGCAATCCGCAACTGGAAACAGAGCAGATTTATTTTCTGCTGAAGCGGGCATGCCTGAAGTGTTAACACCAGAAAACATCTATGGAAAAGAGGAACCAAAGGATGGAATAAACTACGCAGGAATAATTGCATATTCTTATAGAGAAAAAGAAAACAGAACCTACTTGACATCTCAATTATCAACATCTTTGAAAAAAGGAATGAGATATAAAGTTCAGTTTTACGCTTCATTGGGAGAGCTATCAAAATATTCTTCAAATAGATTAGGAGCTCATCTTTCAAAAAAAGGAGTTGGTACTGAAGATAAAGTTCCAGCTATTATAGCAGAAACACATGTTGAACATCCAGATAGAGCAATGTTTGATGGAATGTATGGTTGGGATTTAGTATGTGGAGAATATGTAGCAACTGGAAGAGAAAAATACATTACAATTGGTAATTTTGCTGAAGACGCTGAAGTGAAAAACGACAGAGCTAGAAAGCCTAGAGATTTTTCTGGAAAGCAAGTTATTGCAGCTTATTACTACATCGATGACATATCTGTACAGTTATTAGGTCCTAACGAAAGATGTGATTGTGATTATGGTGATGAAGCACAAAAGGTATCTTCAACAATATACCAGCGTTCACCAGAAATTACTAAAGACATGTCTTTAAGCGGAAAAGTATCTCAATTCAACATTTATTATGCTGGTGGGAGATATGATGTTAAAGTCGATGGAGAAAAAACCTTGGATAAACTTGCAGAATTAATGAAAGAAAATCCAAGTTTAAAAATTCAAATTACGGGTCACTCTGATTCTGAAGAAGCAGCTAGCGAAACAGACAAAGTTGTTTCTATGCGAAGAGTTGAATATATTCAGAAACTTTTAGGAGAAAGAGAAATCGATAGAGAGCGTGTTATAATTGAAGACGCCAAGGATGCTAGAGATTCTGAGTACATTACCGAAAGTGATGATGAAACATTGAAAGCTGCTAAAAATAGAAGGGTTACCTTTAAAGTTTTATAAGCTTTAACAATTATAAACTTTAAAAATACGCTCCAACGATGGAGCGTATTTTTTTTGATCAAATATTTCCAACTTCATTTGATTTCAAGATTGATTGAGATTTGCAAAATAAAAAAACTATTACTCTCCCCATTCTCTGTAAAACTGATCTAAAAAGTCTTTCATAAATTGACTGCGTTCTGCAGCTATTTTTTTTCCAGCGTCTGTATGCATTCTATCTTCTAAAAGAAGCAGCTTTTCATAAAAATGATTTATTGTATGCGTTCTTTCATTTATATAACTTTCTGTCGTTTGATTTAATTTTGGTGGAACGCTTGGATCATAAATAGGCTGACCTATAGAACCTCCATAAGCGAAAGTTCTCGCAATTCCAATTGCTCCAATAGCGTCTATTCTATCTGCATCCTGAACAATCCTACCTTCAAGACTAGGCATTAAATCTTCCTCTCCACTACCCTTATAAGAAACATTTTTAACAATTAAAGCAACTTCATTTCTAATTTTGGAATTTACATTTAAACTTTCTATAATTTGATTTGTGGCTCTTGCCCCTTCGTTAAAATCTCCACCATTAAATTTATGATCAGAAATATCATGGAGCAATGCAGCTAGTTCTATGACATCGCGGTCACCACCATCTTTCTTTTGAATAGCTAAGGCAATTCTTCTTACCCTATCAATATGAAACCAATCATGACCAGTACCTTCATTTTCAAATTTCTTTTTAACCTTTTCCTCAACAACTTGTATTACTTCCTTCATTGCTTATCCAGTTTTATTAAATCAGAACTTCTAAAATCCGGAACAATATTAGTAATTTTAACTTCTTTCATGAAAGTGAAAGAATAAATTAATTAGAAATTGAAATTTACATTCAATGACAGAGTAAATTCATTGATACGAATTCTAAAAATTACATTATTCAAAAATTAAATAGAATATTTCCAATCATAGAACAATGAAAATAAACTTAAATTTTATAATCGCTTCAATGGGAGCCTTAATCCTCGGAATGATAATCTGGAACATTTACCTCCTAAATATTACAACTACATTAGAAAATAAGATCTTAAAAATGGAGGAGAAATATTTTTATTTAGAATCATATAACGAAATTTTGAAATATGATTTAGTTACAGCAAGAGATAGCTTGCGAATAATTGATAATGGACAATTGATAATAGATAATAGATAATTAGTTTGACGAGATCCTGATTTGAAAACTCTTGGTGGCTCGTTGAAATACGTAGTTTATAATTCTTAATTGACTATCAATTCAATAAGATATTTGTCCATTCATAAAAGATTGGTTTTCACCTTCAAATTGAACAATGAGCTCGCCCGTGATCGTAGAATGTGAGATTTCACCCATTTTCATAGTTCCGCTAATTGTGAATGTATGATTTTCATTTAATTTCCAAAGTTGTTTATTATACTGTTCATGTATCCAATTTTCACCTTTTTCGTGATAAAGATTTAAGAAATGATTAAACGCATCAATGACTTCAAAAATTAATTCTTTAGGATTGTAATTAAACCCTGTTTCCAAATGCAAAGAAGTTGCCCTTGGAGCATCAAACTTTTGCTGATTAACATTCACTCCGAAACCAATTATCGATTTTCTTTGGGTTGAATTTAAATGAGATTCAATTAAAATTCCAACTGCTTTTTTATCATTGATCATGATATCATTTGGCCATTTAATTTTAACATTATCTGTATGTTTTAGCAAAAATGCTTGAAGAGACAATGCTGTTATGTGATTTAAGGAAATCATATTGTTAATTTTCCATAAATTTAAATCCCCAGCAATGCTCGCTGTTAAGTTTGAAAACGCGTCAGAATGCCACTCTTTTCCGCGTTGTCCTCTGCCATTTGTTTGAATGTCTGTCAGAATTACCGCACCAGAATCAATTGCCCCTGATTTAAACACCTTGGCAGTATAGTTGTTAGTACTATCGATGCGTTCTAGGAAGACAATTTTTTTACCAACAAATACGTTTAGTTTGTTCATGAAACAGTTTAAAAGTAAGGGCGCAAAATTAAAATTTAATTAGCTTTGCACGCAAGTATTATAGAATGATAAAAATAGTAAAAGAAATAAGCGCAGAAAAACTTTGTGAAGTAATCGTAGAGGGAATGCAAGACAACAAGGCAGAAGATATTGTTGTTATAGATTTAAGAGAAGTTGAAAGTGCAGTAACAGATTTTTTTGTGATTGCAAGCGGTGAATCAACCACGCAAGTAGACGGTATAGCAAACGCCGTAGTTCGATCTACTAGAAAAACACTTAAAGAAAAACCTTGGCATCAAGAAGGTAAAAATAGTGCCCAATGGGTATTATTAGATTACGTAAATGTTGTTGCCCACGTATTTCACAAAGACGTAAGAGATTATTATGAATTAGAAGATTTATGGGCCGACGGAAAAAAACGTCAGATCGCAAATCTATAAATACAAGAAATGGCGAAAGAAAATAAAGAAAACCAAAACAAGAATAAGCCGACCAAAAAGAACCCTTATTCGATTTACTGGATTTATGCTGCAATTGGAATAGCAATTATTGGTATCCAATTATTCATGGGTTCTTCTACTACCAAAGAATTACAATCGAAGCAAACATTCTTAACTCTGATGGAGGAAGGATACGTGGAAAACACAATACTTTGGCGAAATGTTGGTAGAGTTGATTTTAAAATCAATAACTCAGGAATTACCGCTGTTCAGCAAGGTGATTTTTCAGGTTCAGATTTTGAAGTAATGAAACGTGCAATGAACAACTCAGGACAAACCCTGGGTTCTGCATCTCCACAATTTTCATTCGATATTGCCTCAACTGAGGCCTTTATTAAGGAGTTTGAGACTATAAATGATCAAAGAAAAGCAGAGGGATTTGATGTAATTTCTTATCGCGTTGATGAGGAACACAATTATGTCGGACAAATATTTAGCTTTTTACTGCCTATCATAATTATCATTGCAATTTGGATGTTCATCATGAAAAGAATGTCTGGCGGTGGTGCTGGTGGTGCCGGAGGTCAAATATTTAACATTGGAAAATCGAAAGCTAAAGTTTTTGAAAAAGGAAAAGGAACAGACGTAACATTTAAAGATGTTGCTGGTTTAGAAGGAGCCAAAGAAGAAGTCGAAGAAATCGTAAACTTCCTAAAGAACCCATCAAAATATACCGAATTAGGAGCGAAAATTCCAAAAGGAGCCATTTTGGTAGGACCTCCAGGAACAGGTAAAACATTATTAGCGAAAGCCGTTGCCGGTGAAGCTGATGTACCTTTCTTCTCATTGTCAGGATCTGACTTTGTTGAAATGTTCGTTGGTGTTGGAGCTTCTCGTGTTAGAGATTTATTTAAACAAGCTAAAGAAAAGTCTCCTTCAATTATTTTTATTGATGAGATTGATGCAATCGGTAGAGCGCGTGGTAAGAACAACAATATGGGTTCTAATGACGAACGTGAAAACACACTGAACCAACTCTTAACTGAAATGGATGGATTTGGAACTAACTCAGGTGTGATTATTCTTGCAGCAACCAATCGTGCTGATGTATTGGATAAAGCCTTGATGCGTGCAGGTCGTTTTGACCGTCAAATTTATGTTGACATGCCGGACATCAATGAAAGAAGAGCCATTTTTAAAGTTCACTTGAAGCCAATTAAGACCGAAAAAGAAATGGATGTTGACTTTTTGGCTAAACAAACACCAGGATTCTCAGGTGCAGATATTGCAAACTTATGTAACGAAGCCGCATTGATTGCAGCGCGTAAGGACAAAAAAGCGGTTGAGAAACAAGATTTCTTAGACGCTGTTGATAGAATAGTTGGTGGTTTAGAGAAGAAAAATAAAATTATCACTAAAAGTGAAAAACGTTCAATTGCATTCCACGAGGCAGGTCACGCAGCTGTATCATGGTTAGCTGAACACGCTCACCCATTAGTTAAAGTTACTATCGTACCACGTGGTCAATCACTAGGTGCTGCTTGGTACTTACCAGAAGAAAGAAGTATCACAACCACAGAACAACTGTTAGATGAAATGTGTGCGGCTCTAGGAGGACGTGCAGCTGAAGAAATTACATTTGGAAAGATTTCTACTGGAGCATTAAGTGACTTAGAAAAAGTAACAAAACAGGCATATGCAATGGTTTCAATTTACGGATTGAATAAAGTAGTTGGGAATATTTCTTACTATGACTCTCAAGGTCAAAATCAATTTACGAAGCCATATTCTGAAGAAACAAGTCGAATTATTGATCAAGAGGTGAGTAAATTGATCGAAGATCAGTATGCTAGAGCCAAACAAATATTATCAGACAATAGAGATAAATTAGATTTATTAGCCAATAAATTACTTGAAAAAGAGGTTATATTTAAGGAAGATTTAATTGCTATATTTGGAGAACGTCCTTGGGATAGTCTTTCTGATGTTGAAAAAGTTAAAATCGCTGGAGAACATGCTGAAGTATCTGCAGATGATGCTCAAGTAATCGAAGATGATGTAAAGACTTCTTCAACAAATGGCTCTGTTAATACTGAGACTAAAGAAACGAACTCAAATAATGATGTGGAAGAGGATAAAAATGTGGATTCAGAGAATCCTTCCCCAAGAAACTGAATTTGAGAAAAACAAAATAGTCTATCGCACTTCTCAAGTGCACATGGCTAATATTATGAAACTTAAACTCGAAGAGGAAGGTGTCCATGTTATTTTAATTAATAAGATGGACACTTCTTATAACAATTTTGGTCAAATTGAACTTTACGTAAACCAAAATGATGTTATTCGAGCTAAATACATCATAGAAAAAACCTATGAATAACATTATTACACGTGCCGTTTGGGGAGCTTTGTTTGTGGTGATTATCATCAGCTCTTTTATTGTAGGAACCTATGCCGCTGCCACCGTACTTGGATTTTTTATGTGTATCGGTGTATTTGAGTTCTATAGATTCTTCGAACAATCCCAAATAGTGAAACCAAAAGCCCTAAGTGGTATCTTGGGTGCTCTTCTACTCTACATCTTACTTACATTAAATCAATTAGGACATATCAATTTTTCAATCGAATTGGTGCTCATTCCAATTGTATTTTTACCCTTCTTATTTGTTATTTTTAGTCAGCAAAAGAATCCCTTGCTCGATTTAACAGTTACATTTTTCCCATGGATTTATGTTATGTTTCCATTCTATTTAATGTTCTCTATCTTCAATTTCGAAGTTGTTAACGAACCACAATGGACTTATATAATTGGACTTTTCATTTTGGTTTGGACCAATGATACCTTCGCTTATTTATCAGGAAGAACATTTGGAAAACATAAACTGTTCGAACGTATATCTCCTAACAAAACTTGGGAAGGAACAATTGGTGGATTCATATTTACCTTAATTGCAGGTGGGGTATATGCCTATTTCATGGATGGAGACATGACATTTTGGATCATTTCAGCTATTGTAATATCACCAACGAGCGTTTTGGGAGATTTAGTAGAATCAAAGTTCAAAAGAATTGTCAATGTAAAAGATTCCGGTACAATTTTACCCGGACATGGAGGAATTTTAGACCGATTTGACGCGGTGATTTATGCCACACCTTTTTTCTACTTACTATTGAGAACACTGGGATAAGTAAATTATTTATCCCTTATCATCTTACGCGTAGGTTCACAAAATAACTCTACCTTACAAAACCTTGTTAATGAAATGTGTTTTAATCGATTAATACATTAAATTTACACCCATTAAAATAAAAATTATCAGATGAAATTACACAGAGAGGGATATCTCATTATTACAATTGGTTTAGCTATATTGATTGCCATTCAAGGATTAAACTATTACTTATGGACCTTAGTTGATCTATGGTGGCTTTATGCATTACTAACATTAGGAGTAATCGTAATGGCCTATTTGATTATACAATTCTTTAGAGTTCCAAAAATCACTTACATAGAAAAAACCAATGAAATTATTTGCCCAGCAGATGGAAAAGTAGTTGTAATTGAAGAGGTTGAAGAAGCAGAATACTTCAATGATAGAAGAATTCAAATTTCAATTTTCATGTCACCCTTAAATGTACATGCTAACTTTAATCCTATTTCTGGTATCGTGAAATGGGCTAAATATCACAAAGGATTGTTCCTAGTTGCCTGGCACCCGAAAAGTTCAACTGATAACGAGAGAACAACTTTTGTAATTGAACATGAGAGTGGTAAAGAAGTACTTTTTAGACAAATCGCAGGTGCAGTAGCAAGAAGAATTTGTTATTATGTTGAACCAGGAGATAAAGTTAAAGCTGCTGAGGAGTTTGGTTTCATTAAATTCGGATCTAGAATTGATTTATTGCTACCTCTTGACACAAAGATTGATGTAAAAATCGGAGATGTTGTAAAAGGGAGAATTACGAAAATTGGGGAATTAAAATAATTAGTCTATTTTTGGTAAGAACAAAAACTATAAAAATGAAAAAAGGATTAATGATTTTAACCATGGGATTTTTTTTCGGAGCAATCGGATATACTTCTACAGCGACTGCTGGAGAACCAGTAAAAACGGAGAAGAAAGATTGTGAAAAAGATTGCAAGAAAGATTGTTGTAAAGACAAGAAGTCTGAAGCTAAAACTGAAGGAAAAACAGAAGCTAAATCTTGCGCAAGCAAAGAAGGTAAAAAAGCTTGTTGTAGTAAAGGAAAAACAGAGAAAAAAGACTAATCTCTTTTCTTAAATATGTTAAAAACGGAATCATTTACTTGATTCCGTTTTTTTTTGGTATTGAATTCCAGAAAGCCCTCTTTTCGGATTGTTGCTGGGATACTCATTAGAATGTCACTGAGAGATGATTTTGAATTCACAATCAGAAATAATAACATACGGTTGTAAACGATTACGCTTTTTGATCATCACAACGCTTCTTTAAGTTTGCTAATCCGCCGTACCATGCACAGGAAAAATTCATAAATGAAATTTGAGGAAAACTCTACTCATCTTCTACTGGACGAATACCATTCTCAGGATATTTACCTTTAAATTGACTGAGCTGTTTTTTGATGAAAGCGATATCCTTTTCAACATTTCCAGTTGGAGTGAACAATTCAAGAAATCCACCGGTTTTTGTTGGGTAATCCATGTAACCAATATAAATCGGAACTTTTGCTCTTAAAGCGATATAATAAAATCCTTTTTTCCAGTTCGGATTATAGCTTCTAGTTCCCTCTGGGGTAAAAACCATATACATCGAATCGTTATTATTAAAATGTTTTACGGCTTGATCTGTGAATTTATTGTTCTTTCCACGGTGAATAGGAATTCCTCCTATTGCTTTTAAAAACCATCCTAATGGAGGAAAAAACAACTCACTTTTAATTAGGTATCGACCTTTTACTCCGTAATGCGTAAAAGCTAACTTTCCTATAATAAAATCCCAATTGCTGGTATGTGGCCCCATAACAATAACTGCTTTGTCAACTCCTTCTGGACTGTCTTTAATATCCCAACCCATTAATTTCAATACCCACCATGCTAGTTTTCCCATAAATCCTAATTGAAACATTATTAACATTAAGTACACTCTAAATAAGTGACAGTTTTAATTAATTTTACTGCAACATTTATTCGATGCAAAGATAATTTTTAAAAACTAAAAGCTTTAAGCTAGTGCAAAAATATAAGCGTGTAATCGGTTTTGCTGTCGTTCTACTATTTTTAGTTGGACTATGGATTATAATTGGGTTTATAAATTTTTCGAATTCTAAACAAGGACAATCCAACACAAGTAAAATACCAAATGAAGTAGAATTTGTTATTCAATTGAATACTCGAGAAATAATTAAAGTGTTCCTAAAAGACTTATTATTTAATGCTGAAATTGATAACTCAACAGCGGAACTCTTTATGCCTAAAGAAAAAGGTGAAGCGAGTAAACTTGGTATAGATTTAAGTTCAGAAGTTATTGCATTTTATGACGAATGGAACTCGACTACAGCAAAAGGAGTATTATTTAACCTAAGTGATGAAGCAGATTTTAAGAGATATCAATTTGATTTTGAAAATTTAATAAAGGCAAGCAATCCCCAATATGGAGTTCTACTCCTTTTAGACAAAGATGCCAACCAAGCAAATAAAATTTATTATCAAAAACTTGCCGAAAAAATAGTTCATGCTGAAGGAAAATCGAATCATACCAGTGACCCAAAAAACATGATACAAATTAGTCACCACAAAGGTGAAACGAAGTATGATGTTGGAATAAATACGATTGGCGATATCTTAAAAATTGAAGGGTCAGGAACAGTAGGTCATTTCAATAAAGCAATAGAAATGCATCAATTCAAAGCATTAGATTCTAGTTATTTTGAAATTCAAACAGGGAAATTAAATTTGTACTCATTCGAATTTCTTCAACCACTTATGAATGAAATTGGATTAAAAATCCCAACTATTTTATCGCAGCAATTAGCCATTCAAGGAATAACAATTCAAAAAGTAGGTAGTTCGACGTTACCAATTCCGGCTTTGGATTGGATCGTAAAATTTAATGAAAAAGTTAATATTGATTCTCTATTATTTCATCTTAACAGCCGTTATAGCACTGCTATCGATTTTAAAAATCAACACTTTAACATTGGAGAACTTCAATTTAATTACAAACAACTTTCTTCCAGTGAGATATATATTGGCGTAAATAATCTAACTTTTGAACGTTTAAATAAAACGCCGCAATTTGCTTTAAAAGGAAATCCTGAAGCGATTTTAAATATCCAAGGAAATAACTTCTTCGCAGGATTTATCAAAATGTTACCGCAAGTAAAATATCCGAAAACGTTTTTAGAAGACATTGAACATTTTAATATTCACTCAGAACAGGAAGGAGAGCTAATGAAAATTAAAGGAGAAATTAAAATGAAAGAAGGTAAGTATATATCTGTTGAAATGGCGAAGTTAGTTATGCTCTTGTTATAGTTTTACTGGCAGAATTGCACGGAGAAGGCATTCTACAAAATCAAATTGGCTTTTTTACTTTTTTTCATTGACAAAAAAAGTAAAGCAAAAAACTCTAGCTCTTGATATTTTTTATTGACTCCACTTCTAAAAGTCGATAATGTCGGTGATCTCCACGCAAGCTTTGGAGCTTCCTCCATTATTAGCGACTTTTAGTTGGCTCCAACTTTAAAAAAATATAAGGCGCGTCCAAAAAATGGCAGATTTCCTAAAATTTAGTTGTTTTGGATTTCATATTGAGGCATTTAAATTTTAATTCTCCCATAAAACCTGAATTATAAGCCGTTGAAAAGGCTGGAGGTGGAATACACTAATTCTATTGAATGTGGGATGAATCCGAAAGTTATCGGGGCGACATCAATTGAGTTTTGATGAATTTAAAATCGTTTTTAAGTGTGTAAATCGGATTTCCAATTTCAAGATTCTATTATTCGAAATTTAAAAGCTTCAATTCTTGTATAAATACAATTGGTGCGGGATGAATCCCGACTAATTGAAATTGAAAGTAGTCCAAAAGTGGTTTCAACCACTTACTTCAATAGATTCAAGAATTGCTATTCTGACAATAGTATTCAGATAAGCCTTTTCTTTTTAATAACTCTAAAGAAGCATAGCTTAAACAATTATTAGACAATGTTATTTATTTAAACCACAGTTAGATTCATCAATTGTCAATCATCCCCTCCATCAATCCTTTCAAATATTTCGGAGCATTAATCAATCTTGAACCATACCAAGTGAAATATTCTCCATCCACCAGCATAATCTTAGCGTTTGGAAAATACTTTTGAATTTCAGCGAAATGCTTTTCTTTAAAAGGATAAGGTTCCGTGCTTAAAAACACAAAATCTAATTCAGGTAAGTTGTTTAAATCTAATTCAGGATAACGTTCTTGATTTCCCAAAACGTTATTCATTCCTAAATGATCACTTAAAACGGCATCAATAAATGTATTGGAACCCACACCCATAAAAGGATCTTTCCAAATAAAATAGGCAACTTTAGGTTGATTCTTAAATGGAATTATGGTTTTGAAGTTCGTTTTGATTTGATTAATGATTTCCACACCTTTCTCTTTCAGCTTACAAATTTCAGCAACTTGAGAAATCATTTCAAGGCTGTCTTTTAAATCATAAATATCGCTCATATAAACAGGAGCAATTTTACGCAGCGCTTCAATATCTTCTTTGGTGTTTTCTTCTTTATTGCCAATAATCAAATCAGGTTTCAGTTGAGCGACCTTATCAATATTGACATCTTTTGTTCCACCGATTCTTTCTTTGGAACGAAACCATTCATTGGGATGAATGCAAAATTTGGTAATCCCCAATACTCTATCGCCTAATCCGAGGTCAAAAAGTAGTTCGGTTTGAGAAGGAACCAACGAGACAATTCTCACTGGTTCCTTTTCTAAAATTATATTATTTCCTAATTGATCAATCACAATTAAAAATTAGGCCATAGCACTAATTACGTCATGTCTTGTAACAATATGATATTTGTTATCTCCAAGATCTACAAGAACAGCTGGCACATCTTTATTGATTAATTTCGATAATTCTTTGATCGAAGCACTTGGTTTCACGATAGGAAGTTTAGGTCCCATGATGCTTCCAATTGGCTCATCTTTCACTTTTTCGTTATCAACAATATGATTGATTAAAGCGGTTTCGTCAATTAAACCAACGAATTCTCCATCTTTAGTTACCGGAATTTGAGAAATTTTAAATTGTCTCATTTTCGCAACAGCATGAGATACCAATTCTTCAACACCCACCGTTACTAATGGTTGATCTTTATGATTTTCTAGTAAATCACTAGCAGATTTGTGAGCTTCTTCCAAGAAACCTCTGTCTCTCATCCAATCATTGTTGAACATTTTCCCAACATAACGACTTCCGTGGTCATGGAACAATACCACAACAACATCGTCTTTTTTAAACATATCCTTCATCTGAAGAATACCTTTCATAGCTGAACCAGCAGAGTTTCCAACAAATATACCTTCATCCAAAGCAATTTTACGAGTGTAAATTGCAGCATCTTTATCTGTTACTTTCTCGAAGTGATCAATAACATCAAAATCAACGTTTTTAGGAAGAATATCTTCTCCAATTCCTTCAGTGATGTATGGATAAATTTCGTTTTCATCGAAAATTCCAGTTTCGTGGTATTTTTTGAAAACAGAACCGTAAGTATCAATTCCTAAGATTTTAATATCTGGATTCTTTTCTTTCAAGTATTTTCCAACACCAGAAATTGTTCCTCCTGTACCCACTCCTACTACGAAGTGTGTGATTTTTCCATCAGTTTGTTCCCAAATTTCAGGTCCTGTAGTTTCGTAATGTGCTTCACGGTTAGCCAAATTATCATATTGGTTAACATACCAAGAATTTGGAGTTTCTTCAGCCAATCTTTTAGAAACAGAGTAATAAGAACGTGGATCTTCCGGCTCAACATTCGTAGGACAAACAACAACTTCTGCTCCAACAGCACGAAGGATATCCATTTTTTCCTTACTTTGCTTATCGCTTAAAACACAAATTAATTTATAACCCTTAATCGTTGCAACCAAGGCCAATCCCATTCCAGTATTACCAGAAGTTCCTTCAATGATTGTTCCACCTGGTTTAATTAAACCTTGTTTTTCCGCTTCTTCGACCATTTTTACCGCCATTCTATCCTTCACAGAGTTTCCTGGGTTTGTAGTCTCTACCTTAGCTAAAACAGTAGCTTCGATGTCTTTGGTCATTTTATTAATCTTCACCAATGGTGTATTTCCAATGGTTTCTAATATGTTGTTATAAACTTTCATTCAATTTGTTTTTTGCAAAGATAAGAAGTTGTTAGGGAAGAATAAATTATTAGCCGTTAATTATTAATTGTTAACGGAAATTAGGAGATTAATGAGTAGTTGATTTTAAGGTACCTAAGGCCACGAGACAGCTACGCTAATCCACTGCAGCTTGTGTTTTTTTTTTGGGCATTCCCCTTTTATTTCTCATCATAAACTACAATAAATAAAAGGGTCGGGCTATTCGCTATATCTTTTTATTACTCTGAGAAAGATTGCTGAATTTGACAAAGTTCAACCAGAAGTAATAAAAAGGATGCCGCTTCTATCCCTAATGCGGAAGTACCTTCATTTTTAAAGGAAATTTTGTAAATCTAAGACCAGGCGGATGTTTTTTGTAATGTCTTTAGACTAAGGCATATGTTTGGAGACCCAAGGCCACGAGAAGCTGCGCTAATCCGTACAGCTGTCGGATCTCGCGGCAGTTTGGGGACGGCTTGAGGTCATTATTGGAAACAATACCCCGCGAACGAGATGAAATCTCGCACGAGCGGGGGAATAATTTCAAGGCCACGAGAAGCTGCGCTAAATCTCGCGGCAGCTTGAGAGTTAAAAATCACTTCTCAACTTCATACCTTGAATCCAAAAACTTAATGGTTTCTGCCATCACATTATTCAATTCATCAACATTGATATCCGCCAGTTTTTTAATATAAATACATGCTTTTCCTTTTCTAAACTTCCCCAGGTTTTCTAAAAGATACTCATGTTCTTCCGTTCCTGTGAAAACATAAAGCGAAATTTCTGCTTTTCTTGGAGAAAACCCAACAAGTGGAGCATCGCCTTCATGACCACTTTTGTATTTATAATGATATGAGCCAAATCCAATGATGGAAGGTCCCCACATTTTAGGTTCAAATCCAGTAGCAGCCTTCATAATTTTTATGAGTTCAAAACTGTCTAGCTTTTTCTGTTCTGTATTGGCAAACGACTCTATAAAATCGTTGACATTCGCATTTGTTTCTTGTGTTTTATTTTTCGCCATAAATATTATTCAGTAAAATTAACCATCCAGTTTATACCAAATTTGTCGGTCAACATTCCAAAATACGACCCCCAAAATGTACTGTGAAGCGGTGTAGTTATTTTAGCTCCTTCAGACAGAGAATTAAAAATTTTATCTGCTTCTTCCTTCGTTTCAGGAGCAATTGAAATAGAAAAATTATTTCCTTGAACCATTTTAGACGACCAATCGCCGCCTACATCACTACCCATTAATACTGTATTACCAATCGGTAGACTGACATGCATTATTTTGTCTTTGTCGGTATCAGGAACTTTATAATCATCACTTTCAGGCATTTCATTAAAACGATTAAAACTAATAAAGTCGCCTCCAAAAATAGATTGATAAAAAGTAAATGCTTTTTATCAATTACCATCGAAGTTTATATATGTGTTGATTGTTGCCATAATTATAAGATTTATCTGTGTTGGTCTATTAGAATACTATTTCCATCTGGGTCAGTTAAAGTGATATGCGCTGGACCACTTGATTTCAAATCTGCTTTTGACGTTAAGTTTATTCCTAAACTTTCTAAATGTTCTTGAATCACACGTACATCATCAAATTCTTCGATATTTTGTGCATCACTGTCCCAACCAGGATTGAAGGTTATAATGTTCTCCTCAAACATTCCTTGGAACAGACCAATTACTGCGTCACCATTTTTCAAGACAACCCAATTCTGATCTATATTTCCTCCTTTATATGAGAATCCCAGTTTTTCATAAAACGCCTTTGATTTATGAATGTCATTTACTGCCAAACTAATTGAAAACGCTCCTAATTTCATGTTATCGTCTTTCATATCTTCCACTTTCATATCTTCTTCTTTTTCTATTATTGTTTTTAATTTGTTCAATCCTACTTGAAAATCGTCTCCGATTAACTCTTCAAAATCCATGAATAACAAAGTTAAATTCATTGGGTAATTCATTTTTCCAGAAAAACCCCAAGTCACTCTCGTTTTGTTTTCCTCAACGGTTTCTGTGCTCATATACGTATCTTGGGTAGATTCAAAGGGTCTAAAAAAACGAAGTTCATAATCGATTCTTTCGCCTTCAACAATATTTATTATTTCTTGTTCACCCGCACCAACACTTTCATGATCACTTTCCCAAGCGGAAACAAAACCAACTGTAGCATCCGTTCCGCTATATGTTTTCACCATATTAGGATCCATCGTTGCCCATTTACTATAGTTATCTTGGTTCTTCAGGTTTTTAATATAGTCAAAAACTGATGATTTAGATTTATCAATAACAATAGATTCTTTAACCGTGTATTCTTTCTTAACAAAAAGTGCTACAATCAATGGAATAGCAACAATTACAGCTAGAACAATAAGTATTTTCTTCAAAACTTTCATAATTAAGTGCTTTAATAGTTAATTAGTTCTTCCTTGAACTATTTTTTCGTATTCTACATCATTGGGCTCCCAAAGCTGTATTTTATTTCCTTCTTGGTCTAAGATATGAACAAATTTTCCATAATCATAAGATTCAATCTCATCCAAAATTTTTACACCATTGGCTTTTAATTGAACTACTAATTTTTCGATATGAACAACTCTATAGTTGATCATAAAATCCTTTTTCGAAGGCTCAAAAAAATTGGTATCCTCTTTCGACGGACTCCATTGCGTAAATCCTTTTTTCGAAGAATCTGCTCCTTGAAACCATTCGAAATTCGTTCCCCAAGGATCTGTATCAAGTCCTAAATTGGTTTTATACCATTCTTTCATTTCTTCTGGATTGCTGGATTTAAAGAAAATTCCACCGACTCCAGTCACTCTTGGTTTATCATCATTCATGGTGTTCTGCTTTATAATTTACAAACAAAAATAGAAACCTCATTTAAAGGAGACAACTCTCGCCTTTAAACTTTCTAAATTACAATATTTCTTTCAAATGAAAATCTCCAAGAGCAAGAAAGGCTAAGCGAATTCCTAAAGTTGTCGGAGCTCGATAATTAAAATTTCTCACCACTATAATCAACAGCACTGCTGTATGGATAATCTTCTGGTCTAAAAACCAATCCTTGATTTACAGGGTTGTTATGAATGTATATTATTTTTTGAGAAATCACATATTTACTCCATAACTCTATTGG
>NZ_PVSS01000069.1 GCF_003025005.1 Brumimicrobium mesophilum | reverse complement strand
CTGAGGTTACACCTTTGGTGTTGAGAACGCTGAAGTCTCTGCGAACTTCGCGTATAACTCTGTTACCTCTGTGGTTAAAACAACTAAAGCTATCTTTCCCACTTAAAACCCTTGTTAAACTACTATTTTTCACTATCTTAATTTAGATATTAGAGTTTTAAGTCTCTAATATTAACTTTTAACCACCTTATCATGACAGAAAATGAAATAGCAACCAAAGTAATCGGATGTGCAATTGAAGTTCATCGGGCATTAGGTCCTGGACTGCTAGAAAGTACCTATCAACAATGTCTATTGTACAAACTAAAAAAAGAAGGGCTACAAGTAGTAAAAGAAAAATCGATTCCTCTTATTTTTGAAGAAGTACAACTCGAATGTGGCTATAAGATTGATTTATTAGTGGAAAACAAAGTCGTCATTGAACTCAAAAGTGTAGAAGATTTGAATGACATCCACATGGCTCAAACAATCACATATCTAAAACTTGGTAATTTTAAATTGGGATTACTAATCAATTTTAATGTTCTCCTATTAAAAAAAGGAATACGACGTGTTGTGAATAACCTGTAATTAACCGCTGTACTCTGCCTTTAAAATTAACCGCGGAGGACGCCAAGAT
>NZ_PVSS01000068.1 GCF_003025005.1 Brumimicrobium mesophilum | reverse complement strand
TTGTGTGAGGTTTTTTTGTTTTGTATCTTTTTATTTAGTTTGTGATGATGTTGCTGTTCGTCATCTTCTTGTAAACTAAAATTACACTTGTTTGAACTTAGAATTAAATCCTAGAATTTAATTTATATGGTTTTCTGGCTAAATGTTATTCTGATGAATGAGCTGGACGGTTAGAATAGATCTTTACTTTTGGAATAGCACACTTTGTATAAGTTTCATTATAATTCAAAATATCTTTTGGTTCCTTTGGAAAGATAGAACGTATAGTAAAATACTTTTAACTTGTATTCAGTTCAATTTTTTATTATGCGCTTTTCTATTCTTATTAATTTTCTAATTGGAATAAACTTTACGCTATACAACAGTTTATTCTAATGTTTAGAGTGATGATTATTTCTTATAACCGAAATATAGGTTCCTCTCAAAATTTATTTCTTCTCTAATCTGATCATATATATTTTTGGATGATGTGATTTTCTAATGATGTATAAAATATGTTGTATTAGAAATGGGATGAAACATCCTTCTATAAAATTAAACTCTCAATAATTAGTTTATTATGCCGAACTAATTGAAAATAAATTCCGAATTAACTTCAACATTTTAAGCCGATTACGAATTTAAA
>NZ_PVSS01000067.1 GCF_003025005.1 Brumimicrobium mesophilum | reverse complement strand
GGTTTCATAGCCCTGACCGTTAGGTACAAGAAAAAATGCAAATCGAAAACCAAATATCAAACCTTAATTCACCCAATAAAACTGAAGTTGAACAAGCAATTGATTATTTTGAAGATTTCTTCTATTTCGACAAAGAAATTTCTGACAATAACTATGTACTTGTAATTAAAACATTGGTAGATAAAATTCTAAACCCTGACGATGACTATAATAAAAACTTCCTGTTTGGAACAATCTCCTCAGCAATGTATTCAAGTGACCCTAAAGGATGCGTAAGTACTAAAGCATATCATGAGGCTATTTTGTGCATGACTAAATCAAATGACCCAATATTTCGTTTGCTTTTAGAGGATTTTACGTTTATAGACGAATTAAAAAATCCAATTCTAAATTACCTAGAACGATCAAAACAATCCAGTACCTAACAGTTTATATAGCAAATATGGCGCTTAGTAGGTTAAGAAGGTTCAGCGTTACCTACCTACCCCGCCAAATTTACAATTTGGCTTTTATAACCAAAAAAATTAAAAACAAAATCGTAAATTTGGCTATGAGCAAACTTGAAATTGCAGTGCATTTTACTGCCATACTTGCCATATAAGAATCGTTACAAGCAACTAAGGACATCCGA
>NZ_PVSS01000066.1 GCF_003025005.1 Brumimicrobium mesophilum | reverse complement strand
ACAGATTATGAATTTTACGTTCAATCTGATTGTGGTGGAGGTGACGAAAGTGCTTGGGCTGGTCCTTTTAGTTTTTCAACCCTATGTAATTCGACTACCATTCCTTTCTCACAGGATTTTGAAGCCGTTACTACTCCCAATATCCCAAATTGTGGAAGTCTAGAGAATACAGGTATTGGAAATGATTGGAAAACAAATTCGTCTATTACTGGTTTCACTGGTAAAGTTCTAAATTATGCTTACCATAGTGCGTCTAATCCTGGAAATGCAAATTCTTGGTATTATACACAGGGTATTCAAATGGTAGCAGGTGTAAGTTATGACATTTCATATAAATACGGAAACAATTCTACTTCTTTTACAGAAAGTATGAAAGTTGCATTCGGAACAGCTGCAAATGAAGTGGCTATGACCAATCAATTGGCTGATTATCCCGCTATTCAAATGTCCACGCCAGTAGATGCTATGCATACTTTTACTGCTCCAACAAGTGGAGTCTACTACATTGGATTCAATTCTTACTCTATTGAAGATCAAAATCAATTATATGTTGATGATATTTTAATTGTTGAGACACCTTCATGTCTAGATGTTTCTGCTCTAATGGTTTCTAACTTAACTCCAACTTCAGCTGACTTAGCTTGGACTGAAAATGGAACAGCAACTTTATGGAATATTGA
>NZ_PVSS01000065.1 GCF_003025005.1 Brumimicrobium mesophilum | reverse complement strand
TCATGTCACATTGACTTCAACCATGGAAGCTGAAAAAGAACTCATGAATAATGCGACCGTAAAAGTTTTTGAAAACGGAATTTATTCGTCAACGCTCTCCTCAATCGGAGAAGGATGGTATCAAGGAGATTACCCAAATATTGAAGTAAATTACAAAATGGAAGTTACAGTTCCTGGATTTGAAATGGTTTATGCCGAAACAAGTATTCCGAAATACCCTGTAATTATTGACACATTCTTTGAAAAAGCAAATTCAACTCCTGATGAACATGGCAGTTATGAATCTAAAACAACTATTATTTTTCAAGACGATCCTAACGAAGTGAACTATTACCATGCAGGTAAAAATAATTACTTTAACGATATTACTAAAGAAACCGATCCATCAATTCTTAGCGACAGTGATTTAAAGTACAATCCATTATTTTATGTTTTTACAGACATTCTCTTTCAAGGGAAGGTGAAAAACTTAACGATAATGGCAGGTGGATCAATATCTTTAAGTCCATTTGAAGATGGATTTATATTCTATCAAAATGATTATAAAAGAGATTTCGGTCCTGTGAGCAAAGAATACTATTTAGGAATTAAAAGCTGGGCACAACATTACTTCAATCAAAACAATGACGCAGATATAAACGATCCTTTATCGTTATTGTTTAAAGGTGAACCAACTGAAATGTATTCAAATG
>NZ_PVSS01000064.1 GCF_003025005.1 Brumimicrobium mesophilum | reverse complement strand
GCGGTAATTGTAATGATAACACTAAACAAATACATAATATTAGTGACAGGGTTGTTCCTGTTTGGTTCTTGTGTCGGGCAGACTGAGGACAATAAACATTTAGACGACTCGAATAATGTACAAATGGAAAATTACGAACTTACTCCTGAGACAGCTCATCCGAAAGCAAAGAAATTATTGATGGATGAATTTTATTGGAGTCCAATTGAAGAATCAGGACCATTTGGGAATGACGACGGTTCTGACGCTTTTTATGGATTCAAAAAATGGAGACAAAGTAATAAACATGTTAGTCCAATAGTTTATCTAAAGGAACTCATTGAAAGTTGGGGGTATTCATCTTTTAACTTAAATGAAATGAACGAATACAGTCTGAAGAAATATGTTTCATCGAGTGCAATAGGTGCAAGAATGTTAACAGGTCAAGATAATGCAATCATTGCTGTAGGCTTCGGACAGTTTGTATTGGAAGGAAAGATTGACGAAGACATAAAAGCATTGACGAAAACTGCTATAAAGAGAGAACTTCTTCCGAGTATTATTGGAATGTGGGAGGGAAAATATAAACAGACACGAACCGAGCAGCTAACCAAAATGTTGGGAACGGTTGACAAAATGAACGAATGAAATAAACTACCGCTAACAGCAAATAATCACAAGCGACGAACGTTCATTAGTGGTAGCCGCATGTGCCTATTTG
>NZ_PVSS01000063.1 GCF_003025005.1 Brumimicrobium mesophilum | reverse complement strand
TAAGTCGTCACCCGTCTACTCGATTAGTTGCTTTTTTTAATTTTCATATACCTTCTGAACGTTTCCATCTTTATCAAAATATGTAGATGAAATCCATTTTCCATTCAGATAGATAGTTTCATAATGTAATTCCCCATTTTCATAAAACACCTTGGATTTCCCGTTCAAAATACCTGTATCCGAATACTCTTTTGTTTCCCAAATTATTCCATTTCTAAAATACTTCCAAGTGTTTATTGGCATCCCATTTTTAAGTTCTCCTTCCGCAAGTTTTGTCTTAATAAAGCCATCGTAATTCCGGTAATTTTTTAGAAATTGCCTTTCCCCAATTGAAAACAAGGGATTGATAAGAATGAGTTTCTTACTTCTAGTACATAGACCAGTTGAAAAATCTCCTTCTTGATTTTTGTATCCATAGATTAACCATTTCTCTTCATTTTTAAAGTTCAGTCCGCAAGATGCTCCATCTAAACCTGTTTTAATTAAAATGGTATCATTGACTTGATGCCCTTTATAAACCTTAAGCACTTTAACCTCCACAATTTTTTCCCAATCTTCTTCATTCTTATCTATCGATATTACTTGTCCCTTCAAAATCAAATCATAACTATTGAATTGTCTAATATCAATCTTCTTATAATAGGTACAAGAACAAGCAAATAATTGACTATTAAATGCTAAGAAAAATAAGGTGATTATTAAGAGTATTTTTTTCATTTATTTTAATTGCAACTAACGTCCAAGCTACGTATTGTCG
>NZ_PVSS01000062.1 GCF_003025005.1 Brumimicrobium mesophilum | reverse complement strand
GTTACAAGCAACTAAGGACATCCGAAAATACGAGAGAAATTAATGAAGTATCTACTTTTATCTATTCTTTTTATCACCAGTTTCGGCTATAGCCAGATAGACGATTACTACTACCTAGATACGTCGTCTTATGTTGTTGTAGTTAGTTCCCCTCCTGAGAAAGGAGCATATGGTGAAGGATGGTATAAAGAAGATGTATATTTCAGAATACCTAAAAACTTTGTTTTAAAAGGCACTGATAATATTATTGATTTCTTAGAGAGGAATAATGATAATACATTCATAATGAAGGAGCAAAGTCTATCTGACTCGAGCGATTTTATTGACATCACAGACACAGGAATAGAGCTTATTGAGAATCATAAACATTTTCTAAAAATCAGGATTTTTGAATTTGATTCACTTTACGTAAAATCTATACCTGAAATACAATATCCTTTTGGTGACTCCATTAAACTTAAAGAGCTACCGATCAAGCTGGAGGAAGTATTCATTAAAAAGAATAGCACTCAATTCAGGGAGATTCTTGAAATGAATATGATATTTATTAATAAAGGAATATCAATGAATCAAATTGACTTTTGGGAGTATGTCAGAGATCAGAGATATATTCATAGAGAAATACCTTGTAAGTGATGTCTAATAAACGTATAAATAATGCTTGTAACAAAGCCTATAAAACACTGCAACGATCTCGCTTAGGATAATAAATCATCCTAGCTCAATCGTTCGCCTTTAAAATTATCACTAACTTTAAGGAACAGCAGCGGTTTCATAGCCCTGACCGTTAGGT
>NZ_PVSS01000061.1 GCF_003025005.1 Brumimicrobium mesophilum | reverse complement strand
CTGGACATTTTACTTTATTGAAATAATTATTTTCAATGATTAAGTGATAATTATTAAAGCTTAAGCTTCAAAATCATAAATAGCTGCTGCACGTTGGAAAATGTGTGGCAGTTTTTTTTGAATGAAAAGTAAATAACGACTGTCATGCGTTCGGAAACGCTCGGCAGCCGTTTTTTTTTTATCTCTTCATTTTAATTTCGTCGATTTAAATCAAACTCTTTTAAAATAACTTTTCAAACTTTAGGTAAAAATCCTGATAAGCATATATTATTTTTTCAAACTTCTCATTAACAGCAAGAACATTTTTACAAATTGTAACTAAATTTGGGGCTTCAAAAGCAACTATCTAGTTTACTATTCGTTTATATATTAAGTAATCAATAAATAAATTTAACGTATTAATAATTAAATATTTACCATGAAAAATATTATGTTTTTTTGCTTTGTTTTAATTTGTTCGGCATCCTTTGCACAGCAGCATGNACTAACTGTCAACTTACCGTTGAACAAATTCTTAGAGAACAATCTTTTGATATTGACGAACCTATATCAGAACAAGCAATGTACATTTTCCAAGATATATATGAGGAATTAAATTTCATTTATCAAATGAATGCTAATAACCCTGCAAGAATTGAGCACATTGAAAATTTCCAAAACAAACTTCAGCAAGCGAATAACTTAAATTTAAATCTAGCAATGTTTCAAGGAGACATTGATTATGTTTCAAATATAAATCAATAAGATATGAAGATTTTTACAAAAATATTTACTCTTGTTTTAACGCTGTTCACTGC
>NZ_PVSS01000060.1 GCF_003025005.1 Brumimicrobium mesophilum | reverse complement strand
TTATTCGACAAGTGAGCGTTTAAAGGTGAATAATGATCCGTACTCACGTTGTTTTCACACTGTCCATAAGTCACATGAATAACCATGCCAAATGTCAACACACACAATATAATATATAAATGTTTCATATCTTTTAATTTATTTTTCTACCGTTAACATTAAATTCGGTTGCTTCTGGATCATTAACATGCCAATATTCATAACTTAAAAACAGTTGATTATTTAAATCCAAGTAACACTTCTTAATTACAAGATCACCACATTCGTATGAAGCCCCTCCCCAATTTGAAAAATTACCTTTCCTAAAGGCTCTATAATTCCGCGCCATGGCATTATCATAACCCACACAATTACTTCCGTTGCCATCATAGTTATAAAAATCCAATCTAGAACAATTACTATTTGATAAAACCCCTGGTGAGGCATACGCCAATTCAAAATCCAAAACAATATCAAAAGAGTCAATTGAATTTTCTTCTGCGACACGAAATGTTCCTTCCATAATACTTGAATCGCAAAAACTATGAACTTCCATGTATTTTGTTATAGAATCATATCCATCATCATTAGGGAAACAGGTATTATTGGGTTCTTTTTCTACTACCAATGTAATTGGAATTGTACTGCCCTCCCATTGACTCGGAAAAAATCTAGATATTTCTCTATCCGTCTCTGTTTCAAGCCCTATATACCAGGTGTATTGAGCGTCAGCTTCTTTAGCCTTAAAAAAGGCAGTTTTATTGCCCAAGATGTCATCTGTAACTGTGTACATATTTATAGATGGTGCTCCGTTATTGAGCGCTTCTCGTATTTCAAAATCAGCACTCACCTCACTTG
>NZ_PVSS01000006.1 GCF_003025005.1 Brumimicrobium mesophilum | reverse complement strand
AGATGCCCATGCTGGGCACACACAACAGGTAATAGCGCATTGCGCCCCCCACTTTGACAAGTATGTGCAAAGTTGTAGTTTAGTGCAATTAACTAACTTTGTAACGGTTTGACAGGAAGGGAGCAACGACGCCATACCTGTAAACGTTGGCAGTAATATGAGAATCGTAATAATAAATATATATTGCTAAGTCTAATTTTTTCTTGTGATGAAAAGAATAAATATCGAATCGTAGAACTCAAAAAATGCTGATTCAGGCTTAACAAAGTTGTCAAATATATTAAATAAATTTTACGCTAAAGACAGCAAATATTTCCTTAAAGAGAAACAAAAATTAGACTCAATGTTTCCTATTATTATTTATTTAAAATAGGGTTTAGATAAAAATAGTTATACTCTTTTAATTATAACAGTAGAATACTATTCCATTGCATTTAGTACTAGCGGTAATGAGTTATGGAAAAGAAAAATATTTTGTCAAAACATTGACTTTATGTCATATTAATTTTTTTCCCATTTATCCTAAATTAATCCGAGGTGCATTATGCCTACAATTTAGAAAATGTCAGTTTGAATTAATTTTATAATTACTTCAAAGAAAAATTGATTGTAACAGAGTCTTTTGGAAACGAGATTTTTTGTGATACAATTTACATTTAAGAAATGGTTGCTAAAATGAATCTAAAGGGACATTTTCAACTTTAACTTTAATCAAAATATAAAATTGGTTATAGAGATTCTTTTTCATGTAATCTATCCAGATAAGCTCTCCAAATTATCGTTACAATTGCTAAAAACGCAAAAACAACACCTACCCAAGGCGTAATAGATATACTGTACTGCGTAATAAAAAAACCACCGATAGCCGTCCCTAATGAAACTCCTAAATTTCCAGATGAGGTCTGTAAACTGTTTGCAAACTCTTTTGCATTGGGTGCTGCCGAAATCATATATCCCACGCCAATCAGAAAACACGGGCCGTACATAATTCCCCAAAAACTAGTAACAATTGCTACGATAAAAAATGTGTCGCCAGTATATGCGAAGGCTAATGGTACCATAAATACTCCTAGAATAAAGGTCAAGGTTGTCCAAAACATATATTTACCCAATAACTTACCAGCCAGGTAATTTGAGAATACACCCATAGCTCCAAATAGCAATAACAACAGACTTATTTCTTTCTCACTCATGTGTTTTTCTTTTGCAAGATAATCTGCGAAATAACTGTACGAACAAAACCATGCAGTGATGAGCAATAAATTTAAGAGAGTTCCCGAGATAAATCTTGGCTGTATCAAAATAGAAAGTTGATTTTTGAATGATGCAGGTTGTTCATTCGGCATCGAAGGAATATATCTAAGCATGATAAATATCGTTACCAATATAATAAATCCTTGGATCGCATAAGTAATCTGCCATGCATAGATACTGGCAAGAAATGTTGTCAAAGGAATTAGAGTCACTTGAGCAAGTGCAATACCTCCAATTATGATCGAGGTTAATTTCATTTGATCATTTTGAGATGTTCCTTTTACAGCGGCTGCGATGGCCATTGAGAAAAATGCAGGATGAAGCATTGTTGGCAATATTCTGAGTATCATTAAAAGCCAAAATGGCGGACTAAACATAGAGAAAAAATTGGATATGAAGAATAATCCTAAAGCACATAGCATTATTGTTTTCTTATCGAACTTAGAAGCAAATAATACAGTAAAAGGTCCGGTAACAGCTATAAATAATGCAAATGCACTGAGTAGATATCCGGCTGTACTAATATTAATATTATAATGAGAGGCTATTTGAGGTAAAACACCAATAATCCCAAATTCTGTACTGATAATTCCAATGACACCAAGACATCCTATGTAGGCAATTTTTTTGTTTAAATTTATTTTCATAACAAACTGATCGGTTTAAAAAAGGGTAAAAAAATATTTTTATTTATTAATATTGTAATTATTTTTTAATCAATTGAATAAGAAACTTAATCATTGCGGTAACTTGTGCTGTTTTTCTGTACAAAACATAATTTTTAAGCAGGGTTGTGGATGAACTTGAAAAAAATAAAGCAGTAGTCTCCTTGTCCAAATCCTCTTTTACCAAATTTTGCTTCATACCTCTTTCAATGATTTCCCCATATATATTTTTAATTTTTTTCTCATTTGCTACGAGCATCTTATTGATCTCTTTGTCAATTAGTGCAATTTCAAAAATCAATTTAACAGCTAAACAAACCTTATCATCAATAATACTTTGTGCTACAGACAGATTTAATATTTTCTCTAAATCGTCAAGTGCGTTGCCACTACCATCATTTAGAAATGCTCGGTATTCCGATAGCTTAGATTTTTGATAATGGTTAAGACATTTTAGCAATAGTTCTTTTTTATCACCATAAGTGGGATAAATACTGCTTCTATTCATCTTCATATGGTTTTCAAGATCGGAAAGTGAAGTTACATGGTAACCTTGTTCCCAAAACAGATGCATTGCTACATCTAGTTTCTCTTCGTAGTCAAATTCTTTTTTTCTTGCCATTGCGATGCAAATATAGAATAATAAACCGTTCGGTTTATTATTCTATTTACTTATTTTAAATAAATTTCAAATGCCTATTAATTTAGGGAGTTATTCAACAACTTTAGATTACCAATTTTAGAATTATATTCTATTCCAAAGATATACTCAGAAAATGGTTTGTCTATAAAAAGGCTTGTTTATGAATATAGGTCATTTATTGAATGTGCTGGAACCACAAGAAAATATCAAATTTCCCAAACTTAATTTAGAACAAGTGGATGGTTTCGGAACGTATCCAATTTTTGAATTAATTATAAATAAATACGCATAATTATCATTCTTGGCTAAGTATCATAATTTTAGTAAAGAAAAAGGAACTTCTGAAAATATGATTAAGGAAGAAGATTTTAAAGAGTTATGTGAAATAATTGTGTACAAGTAAAAAATCTAAGTAATTACTATATGGCTGGTGGTACTGACCAACCTTTTTGCAACTTTAGGATATATTTACGTGATGAAACTATTAAAAAAATATTGAAGATTATGGAAAGATTAGTACAAATGGCTTATACTTCTTGTATGGGAAACTATCAGGTTTAAGATTTAATCAAGAATGGAAAAAAATAAATACTACTGCNTTATACTTCTTGTATGGGAAACTATCAGGTTTAAGATTTAATCAAGAATGGAAAAAAATAAATACTACTGCCAATAACTAAGTCTTCGGCGTGCCGATAGGCTAACGCTGAAGACCATGTTGACGGATCCGGATTTCCCCACCTGTACTGAGCTTGCCGAACGTATGGGGAAAGCAATTTAACACCTTGTTTTTGAAAGATTAACTTGCTGATTTAGTCTTTGATCATGTGTTTTTATTTCACACTTATGCTGGTTGGTTGATAGTAATCATGGTAAAAATCACCTCCTATTTCAGATGTTTCATTGTTTTTATGTTTATTTCACTACTTATAAGCCATAACTTCTCCATTACGTTAATAGAGGCCTGCCGCGTAACGTAGTGGTTCGAGGTGCATTTATTCTGTTGATTTATTGATACTTAAAGTTTTTCTCCAGTTTTCTGGTGGACCTCTTCCATCAAAAAGCAGAACAGTGATTAATTTTCCTTTTTTACACGTTGGACATCTCCTGTTGTGCGTTGGGTTTTCCTTAATAATTTCGGACGTATTTTGTTCATTCAATAACTTTTGAAGTTCGGGAAGCTTTACCTTTTTCCAACTGCTGCTTAATATTCCAAAATGCCTTATTCGAGTAAAGCCATGTTGGTTTCTCAAATGAGATTATTGTTATATTTGGTGAAAACACCACAGATTTGAAATAGACTTATCGAAAGCCGATTGTGGGAGGTAATTAAGAAGATGACTGAAATGCCTAGAATTGAATTGACATACCGATTGACCGCATTAATAATATTATTGACAAGTTTTTTTATAAGTGGCACTCTTGATATTTCCATGCATAATACATACTTCGTCATTGCTAAAGTTCATATCACAATTGCAATAGCCATATTATATGTGCTTTTCAGCCTGATTTCATGGGGAATTTATAAAATTGGTAGAAGCTTAAGTTCAATGCTGAACTGGCTACACTATGGACTTACAACAATATGTTTAATAATTATTATAGCACTTACTCATAAATTGACTAGTCAGCCTGCCACCTACAGTGATTACAGTGTATTCAATGAGTTTGAGGAATATGAATCTAACATGGCTATTAACGAATGGCTTGCAATAATTTTAGTGATATTAATCTTAAGTCAGGTACTATTTCTAATAAACATTATTCGGGCATTTATAGTAAAAAGGAAAAGCTTATAACAACAAAAACACCAGCGCGATTATATTTGACAAGGAGTCTTTACCTTTCTTCAACACACTAACATTCAGTAATCTAAAATAAAAAAAACAAAATAAAGATACTAGAAACCCATAGATTGTATCTAAGAGAGATGACACCAAATGATGCAGAAAATGTATATAAATTAAATTTGGATTGGGACAACATAAAATATACTGGAGACAAGCCATTTTCGAGTATTGATGAAGCCAAAGAGTTTATAGAAAACTATGACCACTACAAGACATATGGTTTCGGAAGATGGGCGGTTATTGGCAAAGAATCAAATGTTTTTATAGGTTGGTGCGGACTCAAATACACTCCTGAAATAGATGAATACGATATTGGATTTAGGTTATTTAAAAAACATTGGAATAAAGGTATCGCAAGTGAAGCCGCCAAAGCCTGCATTGACTATGGATTTAATAAAATTGGATTCACTCGTATTGTTGGACGTGCAATGCTTGAAAATGTGGGATCAATAAGAGTTCTTGAAAAAATTGGGCTAGTGTATTTGGAGGATTATAATTTTGAGGGGGAATCAGGAGTTATTTACGAAATAAAAAAACCGAAATGCCAATAACTAAATCTTCGTCGTACCGATTAAGTTTAGCAAAGTATTTTTAATGGCTGATATTGATAATAAGTTATACGCATTGAAATAACACCGATTCCTATTCTCCAAAATTTCTCTACATTTGAATATGAAACACTTAATTCTTACACTTTCTCTTTTCACCCTTTGGAGTTGTAGTAGTGAATCCAAAAACACCACCACGGTAGCATCTGATAATCATGAAACAGAATTGATTATTGGCGAAAGAATAGACGGGCCAGCAAATATTCGCAGTTCCCCGAATGGTGATCTTCTTTTTGAACTTTATGACAACGTATTGGTTGAAGTAGCAGCAAAGCCAGAAAATGATTGGTATCAAGTTCTCGTTTATTCAGATATAGACTATACCGAATTTGGAATGGACTCCATTAAGAAAAATAGTCCAATCATGGCAGATAGCGATACAATTGGTATGGTTCACAAATCACATGAAATTAGTTCTGGGCGAGGTGGTGGTTTTGCTTTTGCGATGCTCTTTGGTTATACCCACAAGAATAATATAAAACCCGAAACAATAATTGAAACCATTTTCCAGAAGAATTTGGTAGAAAACGGTCGTAAATTTTCAGATTGGGAAGGTTTTATTGAATCATTTCAACTAGATGATGACGCAATAGATTATGATGGGTTTGAATCGTATTATAATTATGAGAATACAATAGATGACCCTTCGCCAGGATTTAGAATTGTATTACTTTTTGAAAAACAAAACTTAGTCGGTATTATCCACTCTAGAGAAATTGAAATTGATAATTCAAATACACATAAGTTAAACTGGAGTTACTACGTAACCTTTTTTAATGACTACCCTGAAAAGAAACAAATGTTATTTGTAGACTACATGAATGAATGGATTCAAGGTGTAGATTAAATCTTTTTGGCTATAACTCCTATGTTGCATGACATACTACATTAATTCACGTAAAAAATAAGCATTCTTCCTTACTCATTTATACATCTATGCTCAATAAAGATTGCTTATCCAAATTATGGATGTCTTTCCAAAATTTGGAATAAATAGCAAACCGCACAACTCACAACGACCTAATAATCAATTATTTAATTTAATGGCACGACTTTTCAATTACTTGTTAAAAAAAACAGAAATATGAAATCGTTATTCGTACTATTATCCTTAATCACTAGTTTTGTTCTCACTGCTCAATCTATTGACATTACATTCGAGAATACACCAGAAATAGAAGTTTGCGGAGACATCGATACCGTAACAATAAGCATCAGCAATGGTACAGCCAATAATTTGATTTCACCTGAATATGTTCTTGCATTACCCGATGGAATTGTTTATTCATCCCCCACATTGTCAGAGATATCCAATTTTGGCCTCTACGCCTATGATGTTTCTAACAGTAGCCAATTGATTTTTAAATCAAACGACCTACAACCTGGTGACACTTTAATTTTTAAATTGGGGTATCAAGCTACAAACGAAGCTGTTACTTTTCAAAATAACGGTGGAATATTCAGACATGAATTAACTGTGAACTACACAGGAGGTTCTGAATCCATCAATAGCAGTAGTTTTAACATCTTAGCACCTGCTTTAAGTATACTTAATGTTTCACCAACAAATCAAAGTATTATTAGTGGTGCATCCACAACCAGAGACATTACCATTATCAATGGAGGAAACGGAAAAACAGACCATCTTTACATAACAGATATCATCAACAACCCTGATTTAACATTAAGCAGTGTTAATATTGGAACCCTAATCAACGACACCATTTATCTTTCTGGAGCGGACTTCAGCACAATCGGAAATGGAGATTCGTTCTTAGATCAAAATGAATCGATAGTGATTCAAGAAACACTTACTGGTATAAGTTGTACAGATGTAACCATTAGTTCTGCTTTAAAAGTACATTACGGTTGTGTTTCCCCTCTAATCTCAACAAGTTCTACAACCTATGCTAACATTTCAGTCGATTTTCAAAGTCCTAATTTAACCATAGCCGCAACAGATTCTTTTGGAACTTGTTTCGGAAATGGAAATACATTTTTACAGGAATTGATTGTGACTAACACTGGAAGTGGGGTCGCTTCACAAGTTGAAATAGACATTTTCAAGTCATTGGGAACAAATTACGACGAATCAATCTACTCTCGTTTTGACGAAACTACGTTGAATTATCGTGTTGGAATTAATGGAACACCAATTTACCCGAGCAATTTGAATGCAATCGCTACAACAAGTTCATCCACTTATGCATGCTTAGGCAATGCCCCAAAAGGAAGATTAATTTTTACCATTCCAGCTATCGCTCCAGGTGAAGTTGTTTATGTAAGTTGGGATGCCATTCCATGTGCTATTCAAACTTGTAACAATGACGCTGTGAAAGGATGGAGAGCAGAAGTAGAATACACAGATGTATGTAACACGGTTAGCTACGATACGGACATTGTTGGTCAAGAAGAAAATAGCCAAAACTTAAACATATTTACAGAAACACCATTAGACTTGGACGCAGGTCAATCACAAGACTACAAATTTTTGGTTTCTAGTTTTCAAAATAATTTACCGGAAGGACCCGGAGCACATTACGAAGCGGTTTTTACACTTGACCAAGGCTTAGTGTATCAAAGTTTAGAATTTAAAAGTAACAACGTATTATGGACTGATAATTCAATTACTTATGATGCCAATACAGGAATTGTAGTTGCTAAATTTTATTCACCTGCTCCATTCAACATGGTGCAAAGCGAATTCGTTTTGAATATTTTAGGAACTTGTGGAACATCTGGTTGGAAAAATATTTCAATGGATGTTTCTTACGTAGCCGATACCACTTGTAACAATACGAATGTGGTACCATTAGAATGTAACAAAGAAGTTTCAACCTACCTACATTGTCCTTCAGGAAACTGTAACACACTATCTGTAAACAGCTTTGATTTAAAACGAACTAATTTTGGTTCACCAGACAATGACATTAATGGTCTTGCTGACAACTCAGGAAGTTTAGACATGAATAAAGTAAGGGCAGATCGAGCGATGGTAGGCGACACAATAATGGGAATTGCAAATGCAACAATTGGGTCTACTAGTGAAAATTTTGCTTACGCACAGTACAATTCAACAATTGACTATGGAAGTGTATTATCATTCGTATCTGCAGAATTATCAATATTAGATTCAAGTACAGGAAATCAATATACTGTTACAGGACTTACGCCTTCTATCATTACGAACGGAACTTATTCTCGTATTTTTAAATATGATTTGAGTGCATCTAATCTTGCCAGCTTAAATTCAAATTTAACAGGATATACTTATGCCGCTAATGATATTTTAAACTTAGAGTTTTCCTATCGCGTAGAAGAATCTATCAATGGTTTGATACAAGAAACAACATTCTTTAACGACTTCTTTTTAAGTCAAGTATCCTCTCCTACTCCAGCCGAACAAGAATCATGTAACTTTAGAAATGGTCGCATGACAATAATCGGATACACTTTCAGAAATGATTGGAACAACAATGTTAATACAACAACATGTTCAAAGAGTGTTAGACAATATTTTGGTCTGTCAATTGGTAATTTAAGTTCAAATTATGCAGGAGGAAACCTGTTTCCATTCGAGTATAGATCTTGGGGGAATTTAAAAGAAACATACATTGACATTCCAAGTAATTATACCTTCTCAGGAGCCAATATTGTACAATTCCGTACAAAAAACACCAATGCATATGTTACACAAACTGTTAATAATGTGGTAGCAGACAACATTTCAGGAAATACCATCACCCTAAACATTGATCAATATTACACGAGTAACCAATTAGAATACAGTGATGATGGATTTCATGGTTATATTCAAATAGATTTAACACCTAACTGTAACACACCAAAAAACGTATATGAAAACGTAAATTGGACCTTTGATTACCAAAAATCTGCAGCTATCGATGGTTTAACATCAGGGATAATTTCAGCTAATTATCCAGATAAAATCAAGTATAACCCAGCTAATATTCAGTTGAAATCTGACAATCCTTACCAAAACACAATTTCAAAAAGTGTATCATGGGATTTCAAATTAAAAAATACAAAAAGCGGACAGGCTATAAATACATGGATATATATGGACTCACCAAGCAATTTCAACATCACTTCTATAGTGAATGATGCAACAGGTCAAGATCTAGTAGAACAAAATGGTTTCTATTTAGTGGGTGACCAATTAGGAAAATCTACTTTAGATTTCACGATCAATGGACTAATTTTAAATTGTGATGATGTTCAAATTACTGCTATTTCGGGTTTCGACTGCACAAATTATCCAACCAGTTTGCAAAATGTAGTATGTCCTTCGCAATCGTTAGACCTATATGTTGAACCTTATGAAGCTGCTTTTCAAACAAGAATCGCTACAGAATTAATGGAAGACCCTTGTGTTCCTTTGATGAATTTAGAATTTGATATTTCAAGTGTTCAAATGGGTAATGTTTATGATCTAACAATTGAATTGACTACACCTCAAACCGATAAAATCAGTATTGTTCAAGACTCTTCATTTTTCCTTTACAACATCAACAATATTTATACAGCTATCGCAGATCCAGCGTTAAATGATTCAGTATATACTTTTGTAATTCCAGATTACGATCCTTCTTTTCCAATTACAGGAATTCCTGGAATCACCGATATCAACAACAATCGTTTCCGATTGAAAACAACAATAAAAACAGGTAACTCTTTCCAACCAGGAGATTATTTATTGGTAAAAATCAATGGGAAAGACGCTTGTGGCGACTCACTTCCTACTATTTCATTGGCAATTGACCCGAACTCAAAATTTGAGAAAGACAACACTTCTGGAATTCAATTGGATTTTGATAATACATGGAGTGCATCCTGGGGCGATTACGACAACGATGGATTTGATGATTTATTTATTCCTGTAAATGCTGTAGATGAACCAAGTATATTATATCACAACAATGGTGATGGAACGTTTTCAAAATTAACAACTGGTCCAATCGCAACCGATTTAGGCGCTAGTATTTCAGGAAATTGGGGAGATTATGACAATGACGGTTATTTAGATCTTTTTGTAGCAAACAATCAAAATTCATCCAACAGATTATACCATAACGACGGAAACGGGAACTTTACCTCCGTACAAAACAGTCCATTGATTGACAACCCTGTTTATGCTCACTTCTCTGCATGGGCAGATTACAACAAGGACGGAAACTTAGATTTAGTTGTTTCAGATTATCACCCAACTAATTTCAACTACCTATTCATCGGTGATGGAAACGGAGGATTTACAGTAGACGAATCTAGCGTTGTTGGTTTATCTGCTACATCAGCTGTTGGACTATCATGGGCAGATTATGATACAGACGGCGATTCTGATTTATTCATTGCGAATACAAATGGAGAAAACAACCAATTATTTAAAAATGAGAACGGTATTTTAGTTGTAGATACTTCAAGCATCGTTGCAAATGATGGCGGTCACTCTGTTGGTGGTGCTTGGGGAGATTATGATAATGATGGCGATTTGGATTTATTTGTAAGCAATTCAAGAAGTACTGAACCAAATTTCTTCTATGAGAATACAGGAAATGGCACTTTCATTAAATTGACCAACTTATCAATTGTGACGAATGTTTCCAACTCAAATGGTGCTGCTTGGGCCGATTACGACAACGATGGTGATTTAGATTTGGTAGTTTCTAATGATCAAAACAAGAAAAACTTTTTGTTCTCAAACAATGGTGACAAAACTTTTACAAAAATTGATAACGCCATCACAGAAGAAACTAGTAGTTCATACAGTATGGCATGGTCTGATTACGACAACGATGGTGATTATGACCTTTTGGTAGCCAATGTGGGAAGTAACACCAATGACTTATTTGTGAATGAAAAAGGTGCCTGTACAAATCATATCAGCCTGCGTTTACGTGGTTGTAATTCCAACAGTTTTGGAATAGGTGCAACTATAAAAGTGAAAACGACAATCAACGGTAATTCCATATGGCAGACTAAAAACGTTTCTAGTCAGAGCTCTTCAATGGGAGGTCAAAGCTCTTCAAAAGTTTTATTTGGAATTTCAGATGCAACTGCTATCGATAGTTTAATTGTACTTTGGCCTTCAGGTGTAGTAACAACCATTGCAAACCCTACGATTAATCAAACTTTGATTATTACAGAGTCTTGTGGTTCAAAAGTATGTGGTGTTGTTTATTTTGATGAAAATGAAAATGGTGTTCAAGATTCATTAGAATTAGGTATAGCTAATGCACAATTACTTGTGAGTCCTAACAACTTTCAAGTCTTCACCAACGAAAACGGGGAATACGAAATGTACCTAGAAGATGGAACATATTCATTAGAACAAGTGATTTCAAATTCATGGGAAGCAACAGCTCCTTTGACAGGTTATCAATTAGTCGTTGACAAAAATCTTCAAACAGAATACTGTGGAAATAACTTTGGGAACAAACCTACATGTTACGCGCCAGAATTTGATATAGAATTAGGTGCAGCTGCTTTCAGAAGAGGTTTAACAAATGATTTTAATATTGTCATCCAAAACAAAGGAGCTTATTATGCAACGGAAACTTTGACTTTAGACCTTACTCTATCCAACAACGTAATTCTAAAAGGAAACCAGTGGGATTATGTTGTCGAAAATCAAGATAATAGAGTTTATACCTTCAACATAACTGGAATCCCTGCTTTGTCTAATGTAACATTAGAATTACAAGATTCAGTGGATGTTTACAGCGATTTGGACGAATTGATTACAATTAATGCCCAACTGACATACGCTGGTATGGAATGCGACACCACAAATAATAATCGTTCATTGACAGATATCGTTGTGGGATCTATTGACCCTAACGACAAATTGGTTTTAATTGACCGAATTGGATTCTCAGCAGAAGCGACACATGATCAAATATTAGTCTACAAAATTCGATTCCAAAATTTAGGTAATTACGCCGCTCAAAGGGTTCAAATTGAAGATCAACTTTCAGAACATTTGGATTGGAGTACATTTGAGAAAACAGGTTCTTCGCATCCTTTCTCTGTTTCCGTTGTAAATGGAAAAGTTACCTGGATCAACAACAATATTGAACTGCCAGACTCTACTTCAAATCCTGAAGGAAGTAACGGATATGTTGAATTCCAAATTCGCTCTAAAAAAGGATTAGCTCCCTTTCAGGTTATCAACAACGATGCTGATATTCAATTTGACTACAATGATTTCATTACAACAAACAATACAGAAATTATGATTAGTCCAGAATATGAGAACGAATCTGTAGAAGTTATTGCTTTTCCGAATCCTACTTCTTCTACGATTCAATTGTACTTAATCAATGAAAATCAATTTTCTGATCCAATTGATTATGTTACAATCTCGTCACTTTCGGGCCAAAGAATAATCATTAAGGTGATTAATGCTAAAAGAGCAGAGCTAGACCTTTCGAAATTGTCTTCTGGTATATACATTGCCAATATTCATAGTACAACTGGAAAAATGTTCACCGTAAAAGTTGTGGTCAAATAATCTCAATTCAGAAAAATATGTACCAAAAAATACAGGTACAATTAATACTAAGCCCATGTTCCTTATATTTGGAATATGGGCTGTTTTTATGGGAACAAACCATAGAATCAAAAATTTAGACCAATCTCAATGACTACATAAAAGCCTAAATCAATACAAATACCTCGTCGAATAATTAAAAATCAATTCATTTTAGTATCATTGTTTTACAATGAATAAAAAACAGTTATTATTCATTCAAAGGTCAAATAAAACATATGGAATCATCCTCAAAAGCTCAAGTCAATCAATGGTTTGATAATTCTGAAAAAGTATTACAAAACATGGAGTTCCTTCCTGAATATGAAGTTCAAATTATTCAAAAAGAGATTAAAAAGAGACAAAAGTTGAATTATGAATTTTCTAACTCTTCTGCAAACTCAGAGATTACGATTGATGAGATTGAAGGAACATACAGTATCATTGGTTTGAATCAAAACAAGGAACAGAATCCATACAATGGTTTTTTACATCTCATTAAATTAGGAGAAAACAGAGTGACAGCAGAATGGGTTATTGGCGGTGAACAAACACAAATTGGAGTTGGATTTTATCACAACGAAACATTAGCCATTAACTTTTCATACGAAGGCGAACTTGAAAATAAACCGCATATATTCAAAGGAGTTGTCGTTTACAAATTTCTAAATGAGACAATTCTCACTGGTTTTTGGTCGGAAAAACATGGAAATGACGACTATTTAGGTTTTGAAGAAGGTCGAAGATTAACTGATGCAGAATCAATTTCATATCAGGCTAGAATGAATTGAGCGTTTTTTTATTACGTAGGAATTCTTAACTTAGAAAATTCAAATATTAAAACTATGAAAACCAATACTCTAAAAATTAGGTTAGCTTTTCTTCCAACTTTAGCTTTCATACTATTTTCAAGCTGTGTCACCTACAATCTATCAGATGGAGATAAATTTAGAGATTTTACACCAAAAAAAGACGAAAATACATTCACAACAGCAGAATTAGAAAAAAATGCATTTGATTTAAAATTATTCTTGAACCCTGATACCAACAAACGAGTTCAATTCCTATTCGCTGAAGACATTCATTTAATTTTAGATAACATTGAAAAAGATTTATTAATTGTTTTTTACAATCCCGATTGCAGTAGTCCTTCAACAAAAGAATTTAAAATAATCAAGTTTGCCGAAAGTCAAGAAATTCCTTATTTATTAGTTTCTGCAACATACAGTCCTCAAAGAATGAAAGAAACAAATATCAAGAACAATCTTGAAAATAAAAATCAATACATCATTCCATCAACCCAAAAATAAAGTACTTTATTTCTAAAGAAAACAGAAAGGTTTATCACCGATTTATGTCCTGAATGTTACGACGAACAAAAAGATGATTTGATTTTCACTACTGTAATGACTGTTTCTAATAACAGAACACCTAAAGCTAAACCGTTCTCAAAAGGAAGTTTTGGCGAGAAGGATTTCTATTTGAATTGGGTGAAGAATGAATATGGAATTGAAGATTAACAACAAATCTATCACACGTATAAAACACTAATAAAAAGCACGTATTACATTTTATTTTCATAACTTAGCTATTCAAATATTTTAAACTAATTATTATGAATACTAAATTGACATTAACAATTGAGCAAGAAATAATAGAGAAGGCTAAAATTTATGCGAAAGAAAAAAATCGCAGCTTATCTGATTTGATAGAGAATTATCTAAAAATGATCACAATGGAGGACAAAAAAGATGATGTAAAAAAACTTAGTCCAATCGTTGAATCATTGAAAGGTTCATTTAAAATGCCAAAAGGCATGGATTACAAAAAGGAGCTTAAAAAACGAATCGAAGAAAAATATTTATAGATGGATAACGTATTAATTGACACAGATGTAATTCTAGATTCTTTCTTTAACCGAGAACCTTTTGTTGAATTTTCTGCCGAGATTTTAAATCTCTGTGAGCAAAACAAATTGAATGGATTCACAACTCCAGTAATAATTGCGAATGTTTATTATTTACTTAGCAAAGCTGGTAAACATCAATATATAATTGAAAAACTAAAGCAATTGCTGCAGATCATTGACATTGTAAAGATGGATAAGAAAGTTGTTTTAAATGCACTCAATTCAGAATTCAAGGATTTCGAAGATGCCCTAAAAAACTTTTCAGCTGAAGAAAATATGGACATTAAAATAATTTTAACTAGAAACCTTAAGGACTTTTCAAAAAGTAAATTGGCGGTGCTTACTCCTGAAACTTATTTGAAGGGAAAACATTGAAATTGAAACATTTAATATCTAAGAATGATTTCCAGATCTCATTTGATTAAACACCCATCACTATACTTTTGACTCCCCTAACATTGCTTTTCTTCTCTCAACTGTGTATATTTAAGACTAAAATTAGTCGTCATGCCAAATCAAACGCCCGGAGTTTACATAGAAGAAATCAATCCGGTTCCGAATGCAATTGTTCCTGTTGAGACGTCCATCCCAGCATTTATCGGATTTACCGAAAAAGTGATTCTTGATGGAAAGAATTTAACTAATGTCCCCTATCGTATAGAATCGCTTTTAGAATTCGAAGAAATATTTGGAACAGGTTATTCAAGGACCTATAGTTTGAGTGTTGCTTCGTCACCTCAAGAACAAGATTTCGCATTAAATGGAATTTCATATGCGCTTAAAGAAGATCCCGACACTTACTTCCTTCTTTATGATTCAATTAAACTTTTCTTTATGAACGGTGGACGAAATTGCTACATCGTTTCTGTGGGAACTTATTCGGGTACAAGAAAAGGCATGCATTACAAATCAATAAAACCTTTTACCGAAGGTATTGATGAACTAAAAAATGAAAAAGAATCCTCAATTTTGGTCATTCCGGACGCAGTTGCGTTTAAAAGTAATGACTGTTATCGCATACAAGAATATATGTTGATGCATTGTGGACAAGAAAAAAACAGGTTCGCTATTTTAGATATTCATGAAGGCTATAAAAACTTAGATGACCCTAATTTTAACCCAATAGAAAACTTCAGGAACAATGTTTCTTCAAATTCATTCAGTTATGGAGCGGCTTATTACCCGTGGTTAAACACCAATATAATTGATATTGATGAAGTAAACTTTAAGTCTTTAAACCTTGAAAGTATACAAACTTTGATTGGCATTTTCGAAAATTCTATGAGTAAATCACAGATTAATGAAATTAAACAAAAAATAGCAGAGACAAATTCATCAGCATCTGTTTTAGAGAATGAAGACCAGACCAAAACTGAAGAAATTCACAATATTCTTTCTACCTCAATTCCAGAATATAACATCTTGATGGAGGCGATTTTAAAGAAAAAAAATATTTTACCTCCTTCTGCTGCAATGGCAGGAATTTACGCAAAAGTTGACTCGGAGAGAGGAGTTTGGAAAGCGCCCGCAAATAGGTCGTTCAATTTTGTGGATTCTCCTACAGTTGTGATAGATCAAGCTCAAAACAATGAATTAAACGCTCCAACTTCAGGAAGATCGATATGTGCTATTCGTTTGTTTACAGGAAAAGGAACATTGGTTTGGGGAGCACGCACTTTGGACGGGAATAATTATGAGTGGAAATATATTCCAATTAGACGTACAATGATAATGATTGAGCAATCTATAAATAATGGACTTACGCAATTGGCTTTTATGCCCAATACAGCGGCTACTTGGTCGAGCACTAAATCATTGATTAGCAATTTCTTAAATAATTTGTGGCGACAAGGCGCTTTGGCAGGTGCAAAGTCAGAAGAAGCTTTTTTTGTAGCAGTTGGTTTGGGAACGACAATGACATCACAGGATGTAATACATGGCATTATAAAAATTCAAGTTGGCGTTGCTTTAACTAAACCCGCAGAATTTATTGTGATAAAATTTCAGCAACAAACTCAAAATGCGTAGTTGTTGAATTCAATCTAGAAAACTGGTAAAGCAATTTACTCCTTATAAACCGCCATTACCGGAATATCGATATGATTGATCAAATCTTCTGCTAAACTATAAGTAAATAAACGTTGATATAAGTTACGTTCTTGGTTCAACAAACAAACAATATCAATTTTATTTTCCATACAGTATTCTACGAGTGAGGACTTTAAATGTATGGTGTCGATTGAGATAAACTTAGTGTTCTTGTGTTTTAAAGTTAAGTTTTTTCTAAAGTTATCCATCAACGGAGAAATGGATTCACCGTGAGCTAAATCAAAGTGTACCACATGAAGTTGCGCATCAAATTCTTTCGCAATTTTGGTGATTTTTTCCAATGGCTTAACCTCTTCATCTCTATAATCTATCAAAAACATTAGATTGTCAATTGTTCCGTCAAATTTTGCTTTTTCAGGAACTGCAATTATAGGTTTATCGATTTCTTCTAGAATTCTTATGGTATTTGTTTCCATGAAAATATTGAAAAGACTACTTTTTCCACCTTTTCGAGTTCCCATGATAATCAATTCAATTTTCTCAGTTCGTTTGGCGACATATTGAAACAATGAATCTACGAAAACACCTTCATCAACGATATATTTCACCTTTAAATCACCTTTTTCACTTTCTTTAATCAGCTTTTGAAAAGGCGGAAATTTATCCTTTTTATTTCTAAAATTATCAATATCAATTTTATCGTAAACGGACTTAATATTTTCATCTACCATTGCTTTTTCATTGTAGGCATGGTAAACAATTAAAGTAGCTTCTAGCTTTTGAGCATATTCCATGGCATAAGCAAAAGCATTTAGAGAAATCTCTGAAAAGTCTGTTGGAAATAAAATATGTTTCATAATATTAAATTTTATCTAATTCCTAATTAAATTGAAGTCGCAATAAATTTCACCCCATAAACCAACGCAATACTTACGATTAACCCAATGAAAACTTTGAGTAAATCCATTCCTAAGCTTTTAAACATATCCTTACGCGCATCGTTCTTACGCAACACGAAGTTTAACGCAATTTCTCTACCTGCTAAAATCCCTATAAACACCCAAGTTGTACTCATCGGTACGTTGTTCATTTCTTTAAAGTAGAACAATACCACTCCATAGGTAAAATCAATAATTGTTGCAGAACGGATATCAACCGTATTGGTTTTGGAGCGAATAATACTTTGAATTGCCCCTCCTTTTGATTTGATTATATAAGCCAATAGAACTAATATAATCACCAATGAACCCAAGAGTTCCCATACATTTAACTGTCTAGGTAAATAAACATAAATATTAGCAAAATCTTGGATCAGCCATTGTGACCATAAAAAACCTGTCGACAACCATTGTAAAACGGTCCAAATATTTCTCTGTTTTCTGGTGATTGGATTTTCAACAAATTTCTTTTCAACCACCTTAGAGATAATTAAATATAAAAAAATTGCCGCTATAAATGCAACCAAATAACCAGAAATTGATTTTGAAACCATACTGGTTAAATTCTTTTCATTGAAAAAAGTAAGAATTAAAAATGAGGTACTCACAGGAATTCCAGTACGTGTAAGGAGCATTAAAACTATCGGAGGCAATAAATAATACCATGCGAAAGGTTCAGGTAAAGGATATTTAACCAACCTGCCATAAGAAACATCACCATCGTACTCCAAGTAACCATAAATCAATGTCAGAGCTAGAATTCCTCCTGCGAAAATCCATAAAACCCACCATTTTTTACGTTCATTTGAGCTTAAAAAAGTTCCTAATGTTTGTATAGTATCATTTCCAACCACGGAGTAAGCAGCCAAGAAAAACCCTAAATACATTATCAATATCTCCATAGTTAATTCTAATTTTCAAATGAACTATGCAAATAAATGCATTTACTTTTTTTTAAATATTACCCTAATATTATATTATTTTAAACTTTACCAACCTCTTTAATCACTACTTTTCAAATCATTACAAAATTCACACACACTGTTTCAACTATTCATTTTGACTATAATGATTTCAAAAAAACAGCTTGTAAATTCACGAAAAAAATATAAAGTGTTATTTTCAGAAAATGAAAGTACAAACCATTGCAACAGCCTTTCTTTTTTTAGTTTTATCTCCATTTGTTTTGGCGCAAGACCAAGATTCTAAAAATCAAAAGCCGGCAAGTCCAATTTTTAGAGATGGAGCAGCACAAGTTGTACCTGAATTCTCAGACGAAAAAGCATGGATCAAAGAAGAACTTTGGGTAGAAACCGACTTTGATTCGGACAATGATGGCAAAAAAGACAGAATGCATGTTTTTGTTACCCGACCATATCAAACAGACAGTCAAAAGCTTCAACTTCCAGTGATTTATAATTCTAGTCCTTATTTTGGATTAAGAATTTGGACATTACTAACCAATTCGAGGAAAAAATACCTGTGGAACGTTGACCATGAAATTGGTGAAATTGGAAAACCACATAAAAGTAGAAACATTAACACCAGAAAGAAAAGACCATTTTATTCAACTTCAATGGACAGAACTTGGGTTCCAAGAGGATATATTATGGTATATTCTTCTTCACCAGGAACAGGACTTTCTGATGGAGCACCAACTATAGGAGGAGAAAACGAATCCCTCGCTCCAAAAGCAGTAATAGATTGGCTTTGTGGTCGCGAAAAAGGATTTTCCACACGAAAAGGAAATGAAGAAATTCACGCTTATTGGAGTACAGGGAAAGTGGGAATGACCGGAACTTCTTACAACGGAACTTTATGTATTGCTGCAGCAACGACCGGAGTCGAAGGATTAAAAGCAATTATTCCTGTGGCACCAGTCACTTCATTTTATCCTTATTACCGATCCAATGGTTTGGTGAGGTCGCCTGGGGGTTACTTAGGTGAGGACATGGATGTACTTTACGACATGATCAACAGTGGCGAAAAATCAAAACGTAAACAGAATAATGCTAAAGTAAGAGATGAAATTCTAAAAAAGAATCAAGACAGAATTACAGGGGATTACAATGAATTTTGGCCTAGCCGCGATTATTTGAACAAAATTGACAGCATGAAGGCAGCAATGATAATGGCACATGGTTTTAATGATTGGAACGTGATGCCAGAACACAGCTTTAGATTTTATCAAGCTGCAAAAGAAAAAGGTTTACCCGTGCGACTCTACTATCATCAAGAGGGACATGGTGGAGAACCTCCTTTTCACATGATGAACAGTTGGTTTACAAAGTATTTACACGGAATTGAGAATAACGTAGAAAATCAACCTGAAGTTTTAATCGAAAGAGTACTCAATAAATACCTAGCCTATTATCCTAGTTATCCTGATATGGAAGCTTCAGATCTTGTTTTACACATTCAAAATGATAAAAATGAAGTTGGAAAACTCCAATTTGAAATGCCTACTCCACAAGAATTGGACACCTTAATTGACGATTCATCAATTAAAGGAGAAGATTTGATAGATTCCATAAATGCAAAACACAGATTACTTTTTGTCACACCAATTTTAAAAGAAGACATTCGTATTTCCGGTGTTCCTCAAGTTTCCATTCGATTGGGAAGTGACAAACCAGCTGCAAATCTTTCCGTTTGGTTGGTTTCTTTGCCTTGGAATGATGAAAAACGTGCAGATATCAACGATAACATTATCAATCGTGGTTGGGCGGATCCACAAAATCACAAATCATTGACCAAAGGCGAAGCACTGAAAGAAGGTGAATTTTATCAAGTTTCATTTGAACTAATGCCCGACGATCAAATTATTCCAAAAGGTCAACAAATTGGATTAATGATTTTTTCTAGTGACAATGAATTCACTATAAGACCTGAACCTGGAACAAAATTGATTATTGATCCGAATTCAACAACTTTAACTTTACCGATTGTTGGAGGAATTGAAAAGTATAAGGAAGCAACGAAAAACTCAAAATAAAATGATCCAATTAATAAAAGTACTCTCACTTACCCTCATTTTTTCACTTAACATTTCGTGCGTTGAAAATAAAACTTCAGAAAATGAAAGGGTGGAAAATCAACTAGAAATTAACAGTAATAGTGACACTTTAAAATTTACATCAGAAATTCGGTCCATTTTTCACGATAGCAAAGGAAATTATTGGTTAGGTAGTCACAATGAAGGTGTAGCGCTATTTGACGGAAAATCTTTTCAATATTTTTCCAAAGAAGACGGCTTAATTGACAACCAAGTACGCACTATTCAAGAAGATAAAAAGGGGAATATTTGGTTTGGAACAGCCAAAGGAGTGAGTATGTATGATGGAAAAAACATCACAAACTTCAATACAAAAACAGAGAATCCTATAGAAGAATGGAAAAACTCAAATGGTGATTTATGGTTCACTGCGGGAAGAAATGAAGGAGTAAATCGATTTGATGGACAAAAGCTTAATTTTTTAACTTTTCCAACAACAACGAAAGTTAATCCATACAATACCCTGGAAGTTACGGGAATTACTACGGATAAAAATGACAATGTTTGGATAGCGACTTATTCAGCCTTGTTTAAATTTGATGGAAATGAACTCCATATTTTTGATCATAAAAAATTAAACCTTAACCCAGGAGAAGAATTACATATTCGCAGTGTATTTGTTGATTCTCAAGAAAGGACATGGATAGGAAATAATGGAATTGGTGTTTTACTTTTAACAGGTGATTCTGTCACTAATTTTTCACTAGAGCAAGGATTAATTCATGAAAATAGCAAAAAAAGCGGAGACTTGTCACCCGAAGGAACGCTTGAACACGTGTTTGCGATTCAAGAGGATAAAAATGGAGACATTTGGTTTGGCGACAGAGATACAGGAGCATGGAAATTCGATGGAAAAACAATGAAAAATTACACCATTAATGATAAAATCGCCTCAAAAATGGTTTGGTACATTTACGTTGATCGAGACGGAAACTTACTATTTTCAATTGCTAATGGTGTTTATATACTTAATAATCAAACCTTTGAACGCTTATTCTAATACAGAAATAAAATGAACATAAAACAGAACAAGGAAAACGCTATTTCATTTTACAAAATGGCGTATGAAGGAAATCCAAGAGAGGCAGTAAAGAAATATGTTGGCAGTGAATACATTCAACACAATCCAGATGTAGCCAATGGAACAGAAGGATTTATTGCCTATTTCGAAAGAATGAAGGTAGAATATCCAGAAAAATCTATTGAATTCGTCAGGTGTATTTCAGAAGGAGATTTAGTAGCACTGCATACGTATCAAATTTGGCCAGACAATGATCAATACATTACGATGGACTTTTTTAGATTTGATGAAAATGGGAAGATTTGCGAACATTGGGATTCTATTCAGCAGATTCCAGAAAAATCGGCGAATGCAAATAAGATGTATTGATAGAATTCTTGCATTTTATTTGTTTTTGGAATCAAGATACATCGAAAGTGATTGTTAGTTTTGAAGGATAAAATAATTTATTTAACCCCTCAAGCCTCCTCATCATATTATTTCGAAAAGTTTATTACTTTTAACCTGCTACACTATAAATTTCCAAATCCTATGAACAAACTAAAATTCACAAAATCGCTTTATAAGAAAGCGTTGCTATATTTTATAATGATTTTCATTCTTCCCTTCACTCTCAACAGTTGCTTTAATGAAAAAATTTATAATGAGATTTTTATCACGAAGGATGTAGTCTATAATACGCAACGATATGAACTAAAGCATTTTGTTTTTCCTAAAGGTGATAGAAATGCAGTAAAATATATGGTGCAAGATCTCATTAAAGAAGTCGATTCAGAAGGGAAAACGACTTTTACAGCTTATGATTATCTCGAATTATCAGCGACAAGCTACAAGTTAGAGGAGAAAGTATTTATCATAATTGATGAAGTTGCATTTCCAATGGTGGTTAAAGAACTTGAGGTGGACAACATTAGAGAAACAAAGGAGAATAAATCGGATATTTTAACTGCGGATTCATCCAATGTTTCTGTGGTGACGAGCTATACATAAAAAAATAAAAAAATCGTTAGAATAAAATACGCCATTCCTTTGCCTATAATGGAGAAAATCAAGGAATCCCAAAAATTTTCATTGCGTTATTATTCCGGACCTAATATGGTTACGGTAACACCAAGACAAGTCAGCCTGGAAAAAATTCTTGAATTAATTGATATTGAATAGTACTATTGAATACATTTTAAAACATAAGTTCTAATCTAAGATGACAAAAGATACATTCTTTCTCAATCATTCTACCGATTTTTTTATCAACTACCTCAAACCACTCCTTTTTCACTTTTTCAAAATAACTAAATGTTCGCTGTCGTAATTTTCATTTGAAGTAAGACTTTGTTTTAATCGAACTACAACGAATGTTTTCATTCTTTGCTATATTTGGATTATAAAACAATCAATATTTTTCAAAATATGAAATATTTCAAACGCTTACTTTTTCTTCCGCTTTTCGCTATTTTCAGCTGTGAAAACCATGTACCAAATAGCGAAACTCAAGTTATTGTTGAAGATCACGCGCTGAAAAACTTGGAAAATTCAACCGATAGCATTTTTAAAACAAAAAAAGTATATGTTCCAGTTTATTCAAATATTTACCAAAGTACAAGAAACGACAGAACTTCGCTGACCTCAACTTTGAGTATCCATAACACCAGCGAAACCGACACTTTATTCATTACGCGCATTGATTATTTCAATACTGAAGGAAAATTAGTCAAGAAATATCTAGAAAACCCTATTTACGTCAACACTTTTGAAACCATCGAATATGTGGTAGATGAAAAAGATGACACTGGAGGTTCAGGTGCAAACTTCGTAATTGAATGGTATGGCAATCAGAAACTAAACCCTCTATTTCAAGCGGTTATGATAGGTGGATTAGGAAGTAAATCCTTTTCATTTACTACAGAAGGAGTTTATTTTGAATAAGCTTTTGATTCAATTATTTCATTAATGAAAACTTTAACAATCATAGGAGGTGGCGCTGCTGCATTGATGTTGGCCGCTGAAATTGACACCACAAAATATAAAGTCACGATTTGTGAAAAGAAAAAATCTTTTGGTAGGAAATTTTTGGTGGCTGGTGAAGGAGGATTGAATTTAACTTTCAATTCTTCAATTGAAGAACTCATTAATCAATATTCGCCAAGTGAATTTATGGATTCTTGTTTGCGTGAATTTAGCAACGAGGACTTAATGAAATGGCTAAATAACATCAAAATTCCAACATTTATAGGGTCAAGCAGTCGTGTTTTTCCTGAGATTGGCATTAAACCTATCGAAGTACTCAACAAAATTGTAGAACATATTTCAGCTAAAGGAATAGAGTTCAAGTTTTCGACTGAATGGAAAGGTTGGAATGAAAAAGGTGATTTATGTTTTGAGAATGATGAGGTTATAAATTCAGACATTACAGTTTTCGCACTTGGAGGAGCAAGTTGGAAAGTCACTGGATCTGATGGTAATTGGAAAGATTTATTTGAAGAACGAGAAATAAAAGTCAATCCTTTTAGAGCTGCAAATTGTGCATTTGAAGTCGATTGGGATAAGAATTTCATTTCAACCCATGAAGGAAAACCTTTGAAAAACATTGCTTTAGAATATGAGAATCATTTCGCTAATGGTGAGTTGGTTATTTCCGAATTTGGCTTGGAAGGAAATGCAATTTATGCCTTGAGTGAGAAAATTCAAGATAAATTGCTTTTAGAGGAAAGCGCGACAATATATTTGGATTTAAAACCAACTTTATCAATTGGTCAAATAAAGTCGAAGTACAAGAATTCGAAAAAATCTAAGACGACAGATATTCTAAATAAAGATTTAAAACTCGACCGTACAGCCATTGGAATTTTGAAACAATTTTCGAGCAAAGAAAGCTTCTCAAACCCTGATTTACTTTGTGAAATCATAAAAGCTGTTCCCATTATATTAAAATCTGCGGATGAAATAGACAAAGCGATTTCAACTTTGGGGGGAATTGATTTAAATGAAGTTGATCAGAATTTTCAACTTAAAAAACACCCAAATACTTTTGTAATTGGTGAAATGTTAGATTGGTACGCTCCTACTGGCGGCTATTTATTGCAAGGAAGTTTTAGTATGGGATTTGCGCTGGCCAATCATTTGAATAAAACTTAAAACGAATGACAAAAGTATTAATCACTGGTGCTACTGGGAATGTTGGAATTGGATCTTTAGCATCTTAAAAAAAACTGAACCACAACCTGGAATTATTTTCTGGTGTCAGAAAAATAAATGAACTGGATTCAACATTAGCACATACCAAACAAATCAAGTTTGATTTCAATGATATTTCAACTTTCGAAAGTGCTTTTAAATTAGGTATGGATTAAAAATTTAAAAGAGCTTGGATCGAACTAAAACAAAACTTATATAACAATGAAAGCATTAACACGAAAAAAATATGGTTCTCCGAAAGTCTTAAGAATAGAAAAAGTTGAAAAACCAATTCCAAAAGAGGAGGAAATTTTGGTTAAAGTTTTTGCAAGCACAGTGAATAGAACGGATTGTGCCTCTTTACGAGGGAAACCACTTTTGACCAGAGTGGCTACCGGTTTATTTAGTCCGAAGAGAAAAATAATGGGAACAGATTTCGCAGGTCAAGTTGTTGCAATTGGCAATAAAGTGTCAAATTTTAAGGTAAACGATAAGGTTTGGGGGTTTAATGACCAAGGACTCAATTCTCATGCGGAATATCTCACAATCGATGCAAATAAAGAAGTCATAAAAATACCTCCAAACACAGATTATGCATCAATTGTATGTGCTGCCGAAGGTGCCCATTATGCTTTGAATTTCGTGAATAAAGTTGAAGTAAAACCTAATTCTAAAATCTTACTCAATGGAGCAACAGGTGCAATTGGCTCTTCATTATTGCAAATATTAAAGTACCAAGCGAAGGAAGTGACGGCGGTTTGTAATACGAAGAACATAGATTTAATTCAATCCTTAGCAGCAGATAAAATCATTAATTATGAAGTCGAAAAATTTACGGAAGCTGAACCTGAATCTACTTATGACTTTATTTTTGATGCTGTCGGAAAAAGCAGATTTTCAGAATGTAAACACTTACTAAAAGATAATGGAATTTACATTTCTTCAGAACTTGGGAAAAATGCTGAAAACGTATTCTTAGCCATGTCAACTCAGCTTAAAAGTAATAAAAAGGTTATTTTCCCTATTCCCAGTGACATTAAAACATCTTTACAATTTATGAGCGACATGGTAGATCAGGGGAAATTCAAATCTATTATAGATAAAACCTTTTCAATTGATGAAATAACTAAAGCTTATGAATATGTTGAAACTGGTAATAAAACAGGAAGTGTTGTAGTTCAATTTTAAAGGAATTGATATCTTTATTAAGGATAATGGTTATCGATTTTTATCGTAATTAGCAATTTTGTTTAAATCTATTTAAGAATCCAACCACAATGTACTACAAATCCCGTAGGGATGCCATTAAAATTTAGACACAAATAATATCACCTCTTCGAGGTTTTTGTACCATGCTCATGTACTTTTATAATAATTTTAGCCTTTCAGGTTTAATATTCTTAAAAGTGCCTATCGTCTTCTTTACCCCCAAATTATTTATACGGCGATTATCAGGCTTGCTTTGTAAATTGGAAGTTTAATTTTATTGGAGAACTAAAAATTTAAATGCCTCAACAGGAAATCCAAAACAACTGAGTTTTAGGAAATCTGTCATTTTTTGGTCGCGCTTTATATTTTTTTGAAAATGGAGCGTGCTAGAAGTCGCTAATAATGGGAGAGAACAAGAATAAAGTTGCAAAATAAAATCCCAGCAACGGTGACATTTACATTTGGCCTATTCCACTCACATAACAATAAAGTAAAAATGCAGACGTTATATCAAAAAAGAAAACTTATGACATAAAACTACCTTACCAATTCAATTAATTATTATGAAAAACACTGCTTTAATTACCTTGTTATTGTTTTCTACGACCTTCTTGTTTTCCCAATCCGATAATTCAATCACAGATCGAAAGCTAAATTTCGGATTTAATATCGGAACCAATTATTCCATGTTGCAACCTGAAACTGTACATCCATCCAACTATGAAGTTTCTAATGGATTTGGTTTGAATATGGGAATTCTTATGGATTACGCGATCAGTAAGAATTTTATTTTTTCACCAAAAGCTGAATTGGCTTTTAATAATAGTTACATAGAAATTATAAATGGTGACGGAAGTCGATATGAATATGATCTACTCCCTATCACCTTGAATTTCATGACTCATTTCAAGTATAAAATTTCACGTAAAAAAGCGGAACCTTATCTATTTATCGGACCAAATTTAAATATTCCACTTCAAAATAAACCAGAACTAAATACAGCGTATCAGTCTGGTTATAATTTTGCAATTGACATTGGATTAGGGCTTGAAAACACTTTCAGCTATTTTATTTTCGCCCCGGAACTGAAGTATTCTTATGGTCTAATTAGCGTAAATCAAAATCCATCCTTAAAATCAGTCTATTTTCATAGTATAGGGTTATGTTTGAATTTTAAGTAATTATTGTCTCTCCTATTTTCCTTTACTTTCATCCTTAAACAATATTTGATACAATAAATACAGTCCAATAAAAGCCGCAATTAAAAACAATACAAATGCAAAAGCTGGATATCCGAATACATTCCAAGTACTCGGAATTTGAACCAACATGGCTGCTCCAATAATTAAAGCGGCGATGATTAATCCTGCTGTAATTCTATTGGCTACTTTTTGAAAAGCTCCTGTAAAACGGTCTTCATCTATTGTGTCAACTTTTACTCGAATTTTATTATTGGCGAGGTTTTCAGAGAACTTATTGATTCTAAAAGGTAAACTCGAAGCCAAATCTTTCAATTCCAAAAACATTTCCATGAAATTGGCAGGCTTCATGTCCTCTTTCAATTTCTTCTGCATCAATTTATGCACATAACTTTTCATCGTTTCCTGCATATTGTAATCTGGTGTGAGATGCGCAACAATTTGATCCATGTTTAATAGAATCTTACCCAAAACATTCAAATCAACTGGAATTTGGATATTTTGTTTTGCCGCCATTTGATTAATTTCAATCAATGTTCGACCAGTCTGTAAATCTTTGGCTTTTTGATTTTCGCTTTCTTGAATTTTACGTTCTATATTCTTTTTAAATAAAACTAAATCAACTTTATCTGGATCGTAATGACTTATAGAAAGCAAAAGTTCTGAAACACGGGAACTATCATAATTGCTTAATCCTATTATTAATTTCAGTACAGTATCTTGCATTTCATTGCTGAATTTGGCTACCATTCCGGCATCCATCAAAGCAATTTTATTGTCACGCGTTAAGTATACATTACCTGGATGAGGATCGGCGTGGGCAAATCCATCAATAATTATTTGTTTCAAATAACCTTTAATTAAATCATCGACTAAATGCTCTAAATCCAGATCCATCAATTTCAAAGGAGAAACTTTTGTAATCTTTCTTCCCTCAATAAATTCCATGGTCAATACCCTAGAAGAACAATAATCTAGAATTGGTGCTGGAATAAACAATTGATTGAAATCTTTTAAATTTTCTTTTAAAGTAAGCAGGTTTTGTGCTTCTAAAGTATAATCCAACTCTTTCAGTAAAATATAGCGCAACTCTTCAATCACATTATGCACGCCAAAATTTCGAGCAACTTCACTAATATTCTCGGCTCTTTGAGAGATATCCATTAAAGTATCCAAATCCTCGATAAAACGCTTGCGAATTCCCGGACGTTGGATTTTGACCGCTACCTCTTGCCCGGAGTGCATAATTGCCTTGTGCACTTGACCTATTGAAGCACTGGCCAACGGTTTTTTATCGAAGAATTTGAATGCTTTTGAGATGCGCTCCCCTACTTCCTCCTTAAATATTGCTTCGATAACTTCATATTCTACCTCTTCAACATCATCTTGTAAAGTTGCTAAAGCATCCATAAAGCTCGGTGGAAGTAAATCTGGACGCGTAGAAAGCAGTTGACCCAACTTCACATAAGTTGGTCCCATTTTCTTTAAATCTTCAGTTAATTCTTCTGGTGTATGATCAAACTCATTGCTCGCTTCATCTTGATTTGATTCAGGAATGCTACCATCAGGCATACTGAATACATCACTGTTCCAGTATTTCATCATAAATTTAAAAAAGCGTACGTATTTATCGTATTGATCAGGAAGAAGTCCCATAAATTTTAGTTTTAAGGGAAAAATACTCAAAATGGTTCAATGAGTGTTTTCTTTTATGAAAAATTTAGAGTAAAAATAACTTAGCTGATATTTTATGACTATTAAGAAAACAATTTTATCTTTTTAGTGGTTTAGTACAAACAATTCATGAGAAATCTAAAAATTAAAATTAGAAATATGAAATCATTTTTTTTTACATTTTGCATGCTTCTAACTTCGGTATTTGTAGGTAAAATAGTTAATGCTCAAGCTTTTATCGATGTTGAAACAGGGGCACTTTTTACGGGATATAATGATGTGCGAATTTCAGGAGATCAAGGAACATTATTCTCATTAAAAGACGAGGTTCAATCAGAGACAACCGCCTTTATAAGAATAAGAGCCAATTACACTTTAAAATCTCGCCATACATTCTCACTTTTGTATGCTCCCTTAAAAACAATTGGAGCAGGAACGGTGGGTGAAGATGTAGTCTATAATGGCGAAACATTTATGGCCAATACTACACTTAACAGCACTTATAAATTCAATTCATACCGATTAACCTATCGATATAAAATTGTAGACAGACCAAAATTAGAATTTGGATTGGGTTTTACTGCGAAAATTAGAGATGCGAGCATAGCAATCAGTTCGCCAAACCTTAACACTGTTAAAACGAATGTTGGATTTGTACCTATTATCAATTTCAGATTATTCTATAAACACAACGAAAAATTAGGTCTTGTTTTTGAAGGTGATGCATTAGCCGCTCCACAAGGAAGAGCTGAGGATATTCAACTTGCTGCAACATATAAATTCAATGATAATTTTGATTTTAGATTAGGTTACAGAATTTTAGAAGGTGGCGCAGATAACGATGAAGTTTATAATTTCTCTCTTTTTCACTATGCTGCTCTTGGAATTACATACACTTTCAATAATAATAACTAAAAACCCTGCCCAAAACATTTCTGTTTTAGACAGGGCTTGAACCAAAAAGATTTAGGCAGAGGTAATTTTATTTCTTAATTACTCTTGTAATTTGACTCTCAGCTTTTATCATGTAAACACCACTTGGCAATCCAGACATATCAATCGTTGTATTGTTTGATTTGATAGATTTTGTTTGAACTGTTTTCCCATAGATATCCACAACTTGAACATTCATTTCACCATTGAATTTTTCAAAAGACAATGTAATTTTATCCGTAGTTGGATTCGGGTATGCAGTCAAATTGTTTTCTTCTAATTCATTGTCTGAAAGACCTAAAAACTCCTGTGAACATTCTGAACCTCTCAATACTTGACCACGAACTTCTCCATCAGGATTTGCAGCTGTATGAATGTTAACATACATTTCATTATTTCTGAATTTTGTTTCAGCTGCTGCGTTCATTGGCATTGGACTGTCAGATGTTAGGTAACCAAAAGCTCCGTCATAATTTTCAGTCATTGAGAACCAAGAAGATAAGTTAAACTCAACTCCACCATTCATTCCTGCAACTGCATTGTGAATATGTGCAGCATCAATTGTTCCAGAAAGTTCTTTTACAACTATCATTACGTGCGCATTGTTTCTTTCTCTCGAAATAGTGATAATTCCACCACCATTTGCCATTGTTGAAACACTTGGCACCTCTTGGTCACCACTTAGGTTTACTGAATAACCTTCACGAGCAACTCTACTAATTTGTGCTCTTATTTCACCGCCCATATTTGCTGCAGTGTGAACATTTAAGTAGATATTACCTTCTAAAAATTCTCTTATTAAATCTTGCGTTACAGCAGCTCCTGTAATAGTTCCTGAAATAATGTTTCCATTAACATCTCCTGTTAAATCTACTACAACTGGACCGTTTGCTCCTGCTGCTTCATTGTGAAAGTGAGCTCCCATGATTGCACCAGATAATCCCTCAACTTGCGCTGAATAATTAATTGTTGAGAAATCACTACTTAATGATACTTTAACAACTCCTGTTGCCATTGTAGAAACAGCTGGAACTTCTTGATCACCTGAAAGAACACCATCAAAAGCAACTTGGTTGTCATAAGTCAATTGACCTCTAATTTCACCATCCATATTGGCAGCTGTGTGCACATTAATATAAATATCACCAGCTTCTAAGTCGTTGGCAAAACCAGCAACTCCTGAAACATCTGCAACTCCTACGATTGCATTCCCCATGATAGTTGGTGTTAAATCAACAACTACTGCTCCGTTTGCTCCGGCTGCAGCCATGTGTAAATGTGCTCCCATTATTGGACCACTTAAACCATCAGCAGAAACCCAGTACATTAGTTTTTTCTTATCTAAAGAAAGATTAAAAACTCCTAATCCAGTTGCCATAGTAGAAACCATTGGCACCTCTTGACTACCGTCTAATGTAGCGCGGTATGGGAAATCAGTTTCCAATTTAACTTGACCTCTAATTTCTCCATCCATATTACTAGCTGTATGTGCATTCACATAAATTCCACCAGTAATCATATCTGAAATCAAAGAAGATGTTAAAGCAGAACCTGTAAGAACAGCTTTTACATTTCCATCGATTATATATGGAGTTAAATCAACTACAACTCCTCCATTTGTTCCTGCTACACCACTGTGTAAATGCAGACCCATAATTGTTTCTGGAACTCCTGCAGTATAAATAGAAACACATAAAGTATCTCTTGTTCCGTTTAAAACCATCGTTGCAACTCCTTGTCCTGTTGTTGTAACAGCTGGCACCTCTTGAGCTCCGTTCATTCTAGCAGAGAAAGTTAGCTGGTCACCCAAATGGGCTGCAAAACTCATTGCTGAAGTTGAAACTGTAAGAATGGCAGCTATTGCTATCTTTTGTAAATTTTTCATCATATTATATTTTTAATTAAACATTTAAAAGGAGCCAGTAACTTTTACCAACTCCAAATTTAGATTTTAGGTTTTACATTTTTGGTAAAACTACTTTGTCAATTACGTGGATTACTCCGTTTGATTGGTATACATCGTATGTTGTAATGTTAGCTACTCCACCATTTTCATCTTTTAAAGTGATGTTGTGCTTTCCATTCATTTGAGCAGTCAATGTACCTCCAGAAACTGTTGTCATTTTTGCTGAACCTTTACCTTTTTTGATTAATCCAGCAATTGCATCAAAGTCTAGAGCTCCTGCTACCACGTGGTAAGTTAAAACTGTAGCCAAAGTCTTTTTGTTTTCTGGCTTCAAAAGAGATTCAACCGTTCCATTTGGAAGATTTTCAAAAGCATCGTTTACCGGTGCAAAAACTGTGAAAGGACCTGCAGTTTTTAAAGTTGCTACTAAATCAGCTGCTTTTACTGCTGCTACTAAAGTCGTATGGTCTTTAGAATTAACTGCATTTTCTACAATGTTTTTCTTAGGAAACATTTGCTCTCCTCCTACATTAACTGTTTCTTGAGCGAAAGATGCTGTTCCCATTAAGAATACTGATCCTACGATTAATCCGATTGTTTTCATTGACTTTTTCATGTTTACTTTTTTAGTTTATTATTTAAATTCTATTTGTTGCCGAGACATACGCACTGGATTGTGTTTTGGATTTTTAAAAAGTAGATTTATTTAAAAAAAATATTCAACCTACTGAAATTCAACAACTTAAAATTTAGACTGTTATAAAATAAAATTGTTTTATATTCGTTTTAACTTAAATCATTGAACGAGAACGTCATGGTTTTTAATAAATTGACGTAATTTGAATATATCACTACATTTAATACCGACTTTCACTCAATTTTTAAAAGGAAAACTCCTCCTTACTTTCTGTTCATTCTTCATTCTATTGAATACTAATGCTCAGTCTTGGATTCAAATTGATGATTTTCCAGCTACAGAAAGAGACGACGGAACAACTTTTACTATCGGAAACATAGCGTATTGTGGAACTGGTTATAAAGTAGGCTGGTCAGCCACTAGAGATTTTTACGCTTTTGATATGATTTCTGATACGTGGTCTACAATTGAAGCTTTACCGGCAGGAGAAGAAAGGCAATACGCTTCAGGTTTCTCACATGGAAATCATGGATTTATATTTGGTGGATTGAATGGTAGTAACTATTACAATGACGTTTGGATGTATGACCCTACTCAAAATAACTGGACAGAAAAAACAAGTTTACCTTCCGTTGGAAGAAGAGGTTGTATTTCTTTCGTGATTGATGGCATTGCTTATATAATTGGCGGACGAACTTCTACAGACCCTGCAATTGCTGAAGTTTGGGCCTATGATATAAATAACGATGCTTGGCATCAGAAAAACGACTTCCCTTTTGGTCCACGTTATCGTGGTTCAGGTGCTGCAACACACAACAGAGGATATTTGATTTTTGGAAGTGACGAGAATGATCATTTTTTCAAAGAATTTTATGAATACAATCCAACAACAGATTCTTGGTTGGAACTTCCATTTTTTCCTGTGAATGGAAGAACGCATTCTTCATTAAACAGCTTATCGAACAAATTAATTGTTGTATGTGGAATTGATGGTCAAAGTCAATACGCATTCGATATCTGGAGATTTAACACTGATCTATCTTCATGGGAAGAATTGACAGAGTTACCAGCCATAGGAAGAAAAGGTGGAATGAGTTTCAATAATGGAACAAATGTTTATTATACGGCTGGAATAGATCCCTCAAATACGCGATTAAAAGAAACTTGGAAATACGTGAATGCACTTTCAATCGATGAAATTTCAAAAGAAGAAATCAATTTGAAAGTTTATCCTAATCCTACATACGATATTCTAACTTTAGAATTAACTGATTTCTCACTCAAACAAAATTCTAGATTTACACTTACTAATCATTTGGGGAAAGTTGTATTAAGTCATGAAAACCTTCAAAAAGAAACAAAAATTGAACTAAAAGTGCTTTCAAAAGGACTGTACTTTTTAAATGTTTGGAAAGGTGAAGATTTTAAGACTATGAAAGTAGTGAAGTTGTAACAAATTTAAATGTCGAATTTCTAAAGAAGAACGAATAACCTATTATCTCATTCAGTAAATCACAAGCTGAAAGGAATGGAACTACCAGTTCTCTAAAAAAACATACCTGGTCAATACGGTTTCCACAATCATTGAAAAATTAATATCTTTAGGTTTTTTAAAGCCAAAAACACAATAAAGATCCTATGAAAAAAATCATTGCACTTCTCTTCACAATCATTCTATTTACTAACGCCTTAGGCCAAACCGATAAAAACGGAAATCCAATTTTCAATTCTGTTTCTAAAAATGAAATTTCAGTTGGAAATTCACTTTTGATTGGAAATTATTACACACTTAAAAACAATATCGAAAACAAACTTTCTTCAGTATTTGTTGATGAGAATCCTTCACTAAATCAAATTGAACTTGCGGCTACAAATCTACCTTCTGAATTCTTTATTTTGACTAAAGAAAGTCATATGGTAGTAATGATTGTTTTACAGCATTCTCCTGAAAGGAATTTTATGGTTATGGAAATGAAAACCAATAAGCAATCAGTTTATCCATGTAATTTAGAAGGTGATATTACTGAATATAGGGCAAATGAAATAATCGATAACAAATACGATTCTACTTCAACAATTAAAAATAACAAATTGCTATTCAACGAAAAAGAGTTGGAGATAATCTCAAATAAAGAAATAGAAAAAGCTGTACTGAATTTAATAAAAAACGAGAAATTAGACAAAAAGAAACCATCTGATATTTTCTTGGCTTCTAACAGTCAAATTAAAAGCTATATTGTATCTGCTTCTAAAGAGGGTGGTGATTTAGACTTTTTTACAGAGATAAAAGGTAAAGAATATGACGCTGTTCAAATAAAGCAGGGCGTTTTCACCACTAACCAAGGTATAGCTCTTTATAAATGGGGACGTGCTTGTTATGAAATCGGACTAAATGAAGTTGATGATGCTTATGAAACATATTCCGAATTCAAAGGAAAGGAAATTAACCAAAGAGATAAGGAATATATCAAAATGGGGTTCTTTAAAGAATTGGAAAAGTAGAAATCTAGAAATCTAGAAATGGAAAGAACTTTTTGGTTATTTATTAATCCCACTATTTTTCAATTCATAAGTTTCGCTTAATTTATTAATTACTAAATTAGTAGCCTCATCAAGGTGTCGCTCCTTGAATCAGTAACATTGAAAAAACATTTAAAAAGATAATAGTTATGATAATTGAACCGAGAACTCGTGGATTTATTTGTACAACAGCTCACCCTGATGGATGTGAGCAAAATGTATTAAATCAAATTGAATACATTAAATCGAAAGGGAAAATAGATGGTCCTACCAAAGTTTTAGTAATTGGATCTTCTACGGGGTTTGGTTTAGCTTCAAGAATCACAAGCGCTTTTGGATCGGATGCTTCAACAATTGGAGTTTATTTTGAAAAACCACCATCTGAAGGAAGAACTGCTTCAACAGGATGGTACAATACTGCTGCATTTGAAAAAGCTGCTCACGAAGCAGGACTCTATGCAAAAAGTATAAATGGTGATGCTTTCTCAAACGAAATTAAAGATCAAACAATTGAATTAATCAAAAAGGACTTAGGTCAAATAGATTTGGTCATCTATAGTGTTGCATCACCTGTAAGAACTCATCCTGATACAGGAGTTCGTTATAAATCTGTTTTAAAACCAATTGGTGAAACTTTTACGAACAAAACTGTCGATTTCCATACTGGTGTGGTTACAGAAGTGAGCATAGAACCTTGTAACGACGAAGAAATCCAGAACACAGTTGCTGTAATGGGTGGTGAAGATTGGGAAATGTGGATTGATGCTTTGAAAAAAGAAAATCTACTTTCTGATGATTTTAAAACTGTGGCCTATTCATACATTGGTCCAGACTTAACCGATGCAGTTTATAGAGGCGGAACAATTGGAAAAGCAAAAGATCATTTAGAAGCCACATCATCCACAATTTCAGATAAATTAAAAGACATTAATGGTAAGGCTTATATTTCAGTTAACAAAGCTTTAGTAACACAGTCTAGCTCTGCTATTCCTGTAATTCCTTTGTATATGTCAATTCTTTATAGAGTAATGAAGGACCATAACGTTCATGAAGGGTGTATTGAGCAAATTCAACGTTTATTTACTGAAAGATTATTCCTTGATGAAGTTCCTGTAGACGAAAAAGGAAGAATTCGTATTGACGATTTAGAAATGCGTGATGATATTCAAGCAAAGGTCTCAGAGCTTTGGCAGAAAGTAACAACTGAAAATGTAATGGAAATAAGTGACTTAGAAGGCTACCGAAATGAGTTTTTCCATTTGTTCGGATTTAATTTTGATGAAATAGATTATACCAAAGACACTGAAGAAGTAGTTGAAATTCCTGGATTGCAATAGCGGATATTCCAAGAGCTAAATAATAAAAAAAGTGCCTAAAGAAATATTTTCCTTAGGCACTTTTCTATTTAAAAAGAATTAGTTTGTGAACTAAATAAACTCCCTAGTAATTTAAGTTATAGTAAGAAATTAATTTACTTTTATAAAGAAAAACTGATAATCTACCTACTTCATTTTTTAACACTTTGTAGGCCTCAACATTCTTAATCTTGCCCATTTCTGATTCAATAGGTTCTGATTTTGTAACCATTTCTTCAGTAGTGATATCAGCTATTCCAACCCTTACCTTATTTCTGTAACCTTCAATAATTGTATAAACCATAGCTGGATTCCCTTCACTATTTTCTACACAGAACTGGTAATTACTCATGTTTTGACTAGTAAACATGTGTGCGTACACATTAACATTAAACACTGCTCCTTGAACAACAATTTTGTTTTCCTCTTTGGTTACAAATTTAACCTGGTCTAAACCTAATTCTTTATTGAATTTTAAAATTATGAAATCCCCCATAATAAAAGCTGTATTCATAGATAATGAACCTCCGCTTCCTCCAGTACCAACATTCACAGAACCTCCTATTGCTGGACGTAATCGAATAGTTTCTGTAATTAAATAAAAACCTTCGTCTGTTTTAATGGCATCATTCACAACAAATTGAGGTGCATCCTTAACATTCAATTGCTCTTCTGTCATTATACCTTTTGAAGCTGGAAGAATATCCATTTCAAAACTTACCTCTTCTTTTAGAATAACATCACCTTCAGGAGAAAAACCAATTCCGAAAACACCTACTGGCCTTGACTTACCTTCCTCAGGGTACGACCCAAAAACATAAGTGTTTTTATCCTCTAGTAATATTTTATTAGGGTAATAGTAGTAATTATTTGCGAAAGCCTCATCAAAAACAACTTCTCCATAATTATCTAAACGCATTAAGTTTTGATTGTAACTTTCTTTTTTCATTCCTTTTCCAGAAGTATAAACTACAGCAACACCATTCTCAGTAGAAAGTATATCAGTTATGGATATAGCCTTACCTTCTTCCAATGTTTTTGTCCATATTTCATTCATCTCATTATTAACCTTGATGATTTCGATGGTTGATTTAGCAGACATCAATTTTTCCCTTATTGTGTTTGAAATAACAAATCCGTTGGATGACTTGTAAATTTTTGAATCAAAAAACTTTCCTGGTGTTAATTCTATTTTTCCTGCAATAGATCCATTTTTATCAAAACTATACGCTAGATGACTCTTTTCTTTTAAATCTCCAAAAGTAATGGCCAAATGTGAGTCATTACTCTCAGAATGAATTACACCTGCTCTTTTAGAAAGTTGAATCTTCTCTTTACCTATGGTGTTGTATTCATAATCCAAGAAATTTATTGTGTAATCTCTAAACTTCCCTTTTTCACCATCTTCTTGATATACATTATAGTATCCGACATTTTCTACTTCTCCTACTCCTTCGAAAATTTTAATTCCATCAATAGTTGCATCCTGTGCATATGAAATATTTGAGCATACTGCCATTCCTAATAGGAATAAACTTTGTTTAAAAATTGTTGTAATATTCATTTGATTAGTTTTCATAAATTGTTTAAAAGCCTGCAATATAATAGATTATTCTTGTCTATTTACTACTTAATCCTTCAAAAAAACTGAGCTAACAAGATTTAAAACATAACTACTTTAACATCAGTATTTAGCCAGAAAAATAAACTTAAAGGAGTAAAAATATAAATTGCTTATTGGATACTTTATAAGTAGAATATTTCAACAAACCGAACTTGCTAGCTCAATATGATACCGTGGACTCACCGAAGTGAAGTTAACCAAGTGGTTAAAATCATTTTAGGATAATTCTCACTTTCAATAAGTGAGGGATTAGTTGGAAAATAGGCATTCTGGTAAACCAATAGATTGCTGGAATAGTAAACTTACGGAATACGCGAAGAAAAACTCTCCAAACTAGTTTGCTTCCCTTTCTTTAGAAAATGTGTCACATTGTCCATTATCGAGATGTTACAAATTGAGCAGTCCCCCCTGTCCGATTCCTAAATAATTCTACCAGTGTTTGATTTAAGATTGGAGAAAAATTCTTACTTTCAAACAAAACAATATAGACCTCAATTATTGAAAACTAAAATTAATTTAAAGCCTTGTAAAAAATCATGAAAAACACAAACCGAATCTTACTTCTTATTGCAACTTTGACTTTGTTCGCTGGTTGCGGAACAGTTTACAGAGTACTTTTAGGAGTTGACATCTCTCCAAATTGGAAGACGGATGAAAGAATTGCGAAGGACGCCAAAAAATATAAAATTCCTAGTGAATTCAATTTAGTGATGGACACTGTTGGTTTCTACAGTGAATTAAGAGCAACTTATAAAAACATATTTGCAAATTTAGACATTAAAGATGGAGATTCTACTGAGTACTTTAAAGCAAGAAATGTTCTTAAAGATGATGGGCAGCCAGTGCAATTTAGATTATTTGACAAGCAAGGAACTGAAATTTTTAAAATGGTAAATTGTTATGTTGACCCACCAATCCCAATGAGTTGGAATGTTGATGGCTGCTTTGATACTTTTCCCGCACAAACCAACATCAAAAGTTTAAACGTACATAATTTTGGAATCGATTTATTCCTCTCCAATTCAACAACTCTAAATAAAAAACAATTCTCCCTAGAAGATTTACCAGAAGCAGATTATTACGGCGTTATTTTATGGAATGACTTTTACATCAAACCTTCAAAAAAACTGATCAAAACAGTTAGAAAATACATCGAGGATTCTAATGAGAATGTGGTTTTACTTTATATTCATAATCACAATTCTTACCTGTGGCAAGTTATGGATGCAGAAAACAAGAACAAAGTGAAAGATTATTATAAGGAGGAACGTGAAAAGAAGATTGAAAAGGAAAGAAAGAGAACAGAAAAAAGAAATAGATTAGTTCATTTATAGCTATTAATAATATTCATTATCAAATGAATAAAGATTCTAAAACTTGCTTTGTAATTCAACGAATATCTAAAACTTAGTAAATATTATGCTTTTCAAAATTTTCATCTTAACTTAGTTCAGTTAAAACAGAACTTCAAATACTATGAAAAAAATTACCCTAATTACCGCTTTTCTTATTTCATTTTCAAGTTTTTCTCAAGGATTAAATGGAGAAATTGGTTTTAATGATGAATATTGGCAGAGTTCACATGGTGCAATTACAGTTGATGAGTTTTCCTATTTTATTAACTATGAGGATATAGCTTCAAGTTATTTTTCTACCTCAAAACTGGTAAAAGTTGATACGCTAAGCAATGTAATTTGGAGTAAAACGATTTCACCACAATTTGCTGAGAGATTAACTATTCAAGAACTAACACCATCAGAAAATGGAGGAGTATATCTAATTGGATTAGGTATGCCAACATGTGATGCGGGTCATGAATGCTTTTCATTTATTCAAAAATATGACTCAAATGGTAATATTGAGTGGTCAAAAAATTGGACTGAAGAAGAATGCGGTGAAATAATTTTAAGTGGAATATCACTTAATATCAACAATGATTTTTTAGTAAATTATAGCACCCCAACCGAATCTAAAATATACACATTAAACTCTGGAGGTGTATTAATTGACAGTCTATTCATCAATCAAAAAGAATTAAAAGGCATTGTTGAACTTCAAAATTTAGAAAAAATCGCTTATAAACAAGATTCAATTTTCAAATTTGATAATAACGGCAGTTTATCGGGAACACTTGATTTCAGTTCAGAGATTCAAAATATAAAAGTTTATGACGACACGATTTTCATTTTAACCAATGACAGCATCTTTAGTTTTGATAGCAGCTTAGCAGGAATAGAATCCACAAATATTCCTGGTCATTCAGACTATTCCAATCTTAAAGTCTATAAAAATAAGATAGAATTTATTAGTCATAGCGCAACAGAACAAAAAATACTAACTCTGAATCGTCAATTTACCATTACTAATATTCTTAATATTCCGATTACCCAAGAAAAAAATACACCAAAGGATTTTAATGATTTGCATTTTACAACTACAATCAATTTTTCATTAACTAAATACACGTCAATTCGCCATTTAGACTTTTCAAGAAATTCAGTGCAGAATGTAAGTGTAAATTCAACTGATATTGGAATTATTGATATTCAGGAAACCAGTGTCGCTGCAATCCCCTTTCTTTCAACACCTAATGTATATACTGTTTACGTAAGTGCTGATGTCTTGATAAAAAACTATGGAAACAATATACTCAATGAGTGCAGGATAAATCATTTCATGGAACATGCTACATGTGGTGACCACACTTATTCTAATCATTTCTCAAACTTAAACCTTGCACCAAACGATTCTATGTGGATAACATTAGGTAATATGCACAGTGCATTGGGTTCGTCTCCAAGTGGTGCAATTACTCAGGACATTTGCGTTTTCACTAGCCACCCTAATTACACAACAGATTTGAATATTTCGAATGATGAATTTTGTAAAAGCATCACAGTAGGATATGTTGGACTTAACGAAAATGAAATCCCTGAAGTGAATATCTATCCAAATCCTACCAATTCATTCCTAAATATAGAAACCGACCAGAAAAATATTGACTATAAAATCTACTCCATGCAAGGTGTTCTCATCAACCAAGGAGATTTACATTCAAAGCAAATTGATGTCAGTAAATTATCGAACGGAATGTATGTTCTGCAATTGAATGCTAAGGATGGAAGTTTGAATTTCAGGAAACAATTTTTGAAGAAATAGCTAGTAAATATTATCCAATAGGAATCGGATTATAAACGACTTTCGTGGATTTAAAAATTCGTAATTGAGTTTAATTAAACCTTAATGATAAAAGAGAGACAAGCTATAATCCTATTTTTTCAATCATTAAAATATACTTTATCATAAATCTATCGTCTATCTGATATAGCATATTTTTCATAAATCTAAATCAGCAGAAATGAAAACCGTAATTTCAATTGTAATTTCATTTATTTTCATCTCAAATTTAACTTTGAGTCAAAAAATGACTTACATTTCTACTTCAAAAGCAATTGAGGATATTGAATTTTTAATCAAAAACATTGAAGAAATTCATTACAATCCTTACTTCATGACTAGCAAGGAGTATTTTAATAGAAATAAAAAAGATTTAATAAATAAATTCGCACCTGACTCTATTCCCTACCGGCAATTTATTCCCGTAGCAATGAAATTAGTGGCACTCATGAGCGGAGGACACACTTCGATGAGTTGGAAGAATGAAAGCATTATTCCCGAATTAAAAAACTTTATTTATATTCCATTCACTGGAAAACTAACTGATAATTTAGAAAGTTTTATCGTAACTAAATCAGCGACATCTGAAATAAAAATAGGAGAGAAAATAGAATCGATTAACGGAATTTCCATTGTAGATTTATACAACGAATGCATGTCATATATTGGAGGAATACCAACATACAAAAATGCAAATACAGAAATAATCTTTCCTTTGCTTCTATTTTATAACCAAAAGATTTCAGCTCCTTATGCTATAGATTTTGTTGATTCAGAAAGAAAGTACATATCCCCTGGACTAGCAATTTCTGAACTTTTGGAGCTTATAAATGAAGGGTCAATTATCGAGAACTATACTTTTGAAATTTTAGGAAACGATATTGGATTAATCACTTACAATAAATGTCAAGACTACAAAGCATTTGAAAAATTCACAAAATCAACTTTCAAAGCATTAAAAGAGAAAAACATCAACAAGCTCATTATTGACATTCGTCAAAATGGTGGAGGAAATTCGGATTTAAATGATCTTTTATTGTCTTACATTACCGAAAAACAATATAGACAATCAAGCGGAAGATATTGGAAAGTAAGTGAACAATCTAAGAAAGCGTACAAAGAAAACAATTACGAAAAATTTCTTGGAGAGGAATTCATGTCAGCGTATTATGCCCTAGAAAACCAATCTATTTTGAACGATTTTTCCGATGAAATGGTTCATCCAGAAAAACCAAAAAACTACTTTTCCGGAAAAACGTGTTTCTTAATTGGTCCCAGTACCTTTTCAAGTGCAAATTTCCTAGCTGATGCCGTAAAAACATATAAGCTAAGTACTTTGGTTGGGACGTCAACAGGAGAATATACAAATGATTTTGGCGAACAATTAACTTTTATTTTACCTCATTCTGGTTCGTCAATTTATGTTAGTTCTACCTACGATATTGGGGCAAATGGAAATCCAGATATTTTTGAACCAGTATCTCCAAATATTGAAGTGAAAGAAAATGTTTTAGAGTATGCCGTTAAATGGTTCGGGAAATAGTTGTTAAACACTGATAAAATCAACTTCTGTTTTCTCACAATCACATTCTTTTTACCTACTTTCAACCACTTCAATATAGGCATGAGCAGAGTAATAGAAAAATATAAGAAAAGCCGCTTTCGAAAGTTCGTTCGAAGGAATAGTAAATATGCACCAGTAATTTTCTTTGTCGGTGGTTTTATTTTTGACACCCTGACTCTCGGAAGAATTGATCGATTGTACGACATAACGGTGTTAAGTTTATATATGTTCTTACTAACCATCTCGCTATATCTCTATAACAGAGTTGGTGACAGAAGATGGAGAAATACCTTTTTCGAACCTTATCAACTTTACTTGCCTTTAGCAATTCAATTTTTCTTTGGAGGACTATCTAGCGCTTATGTAATTTACTTTTCACGGAGCGTTTCTTTGTCGAAAACCATAGCATTCTTTGTTATTCTATTGGTTTTACTTTTCGCCAATGAGTTACTAAAAAAACGTATTTCAAATAAATACCTGCAGTTTAGCGTCTATTTTTTTGTCAGCTTCACCTTTTTCACTTTTATGATTCCCGTTTTCATAAAACAGATGAATACAACTGTTTTTCTAATTTCTGGGTTGGTGAGTTTGATCACTACTTTAACCCTAATCACCATAATTTATAGGAAAAGTCCGAGCACAAGATTGGAAATTCGTATCAGGAAATTGATCACCATAATTCTTGTAATGTATGGAACCATCAATTTGTTTTATTTCACCAACCTCATCCCTCCTGTTCCATTAGCATTAGAAGCGGGTATCGTTGCTCATAATGTAGAACGTAAAAACGGCGATTTTTTGGTGACTTACGAACGAGATGATTGGTTTGTATTTTGGAGAGATCACAGAATAAAATACATCCATCAAGAAAATGAAAGTGTATTTGTATTTACTTCAATTTTTGCACCCACCAAAATATCGAAAGCAATTTTTCACCGTTGGCAATGGTTTAACGAAACTTCTAAGGAATGGGAAGTTGTAGATAACATAAGTTACAGAATAACTGGTGGTCGTGATGATGGTTTCCGAGGTTACACATACAAGAACAATATAAAACCAGGTTTTTGGAGAGTAGATGTGGTCACTAAAGAAAATTTGGTTTTAGGGATCATTGACTTCGAAATCATTATGGATGTAGAAAAGGAACCCAAAAGAATGGTTGAAAGAAGTTTTTAAGCGAACTCTAAAACATTTAATTCTGTTAAAAATTACTTCTATTTAAGATTATCTACATTGTTTAAGTCCTTGCTTTCATAGATTTTGTATTTTTAGATTATTCTAAACTATTAAACAAAAGAAACTCGAATTTCAACATGGTAGCATTATTTGTCTATTTATTCATTGCTTTATTCATTTCATTTTTGTGTTCAATCATGGAATCGGTATTGCTCTCCACTCCTCAATCATTCCTTATTGTGAAACAAAATGAGGGAAAAGTTTGGGCAAAATCTTTTATCGATCTAAAAATGAATATCGACAAACCATTGTCGGCTATTTTGACCCTAAATACTGTAGCACATACTGTAGGTGCAGCAGGTGTTGGAGCCGAGGCGGGAAAAGTATTTGGGGAAGCAGCATTTGGTGTTATCTCTGCAGTCTTAACTTTATTGATTTTGTTTTTAACGGAAATTATTCCAAAAACTGTTGGGGCTCAATATTGGAATAAATTGACAAAACCAGTTTACAAAGTCATTAAAGTAACAATTTTCATTACCTACCCATTTGTGATTATCTCTGCATTAATTACAAAATTATTTTCTAAAAAGGAAATTGAGGGCACTACAAGTAGAGCAGAAATAGCTGCTTTAGCGAGTATTGGAACTGAAGAAGGTTTGTTTTCTAAGAAAGAGAATAAAATAATTCAGAATATCTTAAGGTTGAAAAATATAAAAGTTAAAGAAATTATGACTCCAAGAGTTGTAGTGGCTTTTGCCGATGAAAAAATGAATTTGAAAGAGTTTCTGAAAGACAAGGAATATCTAAAATTCTCAAGAATTCCTGTTTATTCTGAAAACACTGAGGACATCACAGGTTATGTCATGAGACAGGAAGTTTTTGAACATTTGGCTGAAGGAAAGCAAAACTTAAGGCTAAAAGAATTAAAACACCCGATTCTACAAGTTCCAAATTCAACTGTTCTCTTTTCACTTTGGGAAAGTTTGTTGGAGAAAAAAGACCATATCGCACTAATAGTTGATGACTATGGAGGTGTGGATGGTATTGTTTCTATGGAAGATATAATTGAAACTTTGCTCGGTTTGGAAATTATGGACGAAAAAGATACCGTTCCCGATATGCAGAAATATGCACGTGACCGCTGGCAAAACAGGCAAGTAAAATATGAGAAAATTGATGACTTACGCAATGAAGACAATTCAAATGAAAGTCAAGATTGATGTTTTCAATGCCTTTAATTTAGCAACTAATTTTCGGAAATGATCTCTAATACTTTCGATCGATTTCCTAACTTTGTTATACAATAACATAAATTCTACAAATGAAATTTTCCATAGCAATTCACGGAGGTGCTGGTACACTCGTAAAAGGTATGATGACTCCAGAATTAGAGTTAAGATATAAAGCGGATCTAGAAAAGGCACTTGACGCGGGATACTCCGCACTTGAAAACGGAAAATCATCTGTTGATGCTGTAGAAACCGCTGTCAATATTTTAGAAGACTCTCCTCTTTTTAATGCCGGAAAAGGAAGTGTATTCACTGCCGATGAAACACATGAAATGGACGCGTCTATTATGGAAGGTAAAGATTTAAATGCAGGTGCAGTTTCTTTAATTTCTGGAATTAAAAATCCCATTAGCCTTGCGCGTGACATAATGGAAAAAAGCGAACACGTTTTCTTGGCAGGCAATGGAGCTATGACATTTGCCAAAATGAACGGCTACACAACAGAACTTGACTCCTACTTTTATGACGAACTCCGTCACAAACAATGGCTAGAAATAAAAGACACAGATGATTTTCAATTGGATCATTCAAAATCTAAAGATTCAAAATTTGGAACTGTGGGGGCAGTAGCCTGTGATAAAAATGGAAATATCGCTGCTGCCACTAGCACTGGTGGAATGACCAACAAGAAATTTGGTAGAATTGGTGATAGTCCAATGGTGGGTGCCGGAAACTATGCCAACAACGCAACTTGCGCAATTTCCTGCACTGGTAGTGGTGAATTCTTCATTCGTGGAGTTGTTGCGTATGATGTCGCATGTTTAATTGAACACAAGAACTACTCTTTAGAAAAAGCAGCCAACGAAGTCATCAACAATAGAATCCTCAAGATTGGTGGAGATGGTGGATTAATTGCTGTAAATGCAAAAGGCGATATCGCAATGCCTTTCAACACTGAAGGAATGTACAGAGGATGTAGAGATTCAGATGGCAGAAAAGAGGTATTGATTTATGGGTAAGGTTTTGTTTTAGAATTATTTAATTGTTAATGGGATGATATATTTAAGATTCGATGATTTAAATAGTAAAACATAAATCGAAGATATAATGTAGGGACGATTTGCAAATCGTCCTTTCCATTATTAAAGTATTATTTGATTCGTTGATTAATCTCGCCGAAGGCACAAGGTAAAAATCCGAAAACATTACAAAATTACACCAGCTCTAAACAAAAGCTTCATTCATCGGCAAAACCTTAATCGTTCTTGTATCAATTTCGAATCTATCACCGTTAGATAATACATGAGTTTTCATTCCTACAACAGTCATTGGTGTATTAAATTCTAAAATTTCATGGTAATTGTGGGTTGCTTCTCTTAAGTCAAAAACTATTGCCATACCCGAACCAATAACTTGAAATTCGCGTTTATTTCTAATAATAATCCCGGTATCTTCAGCTAAACCAACACCAATTAAATCTGGGAATTTTGCCACCGCTTCAGTCAATCTTCCAAATCTACCGCGACGAATAAAATGGGAGTCAATAATCAATTCAGGAATGAAACCTAATCCTTTCCCCATATCCACTACCCCTTTTCTAAAAGAATCTTTATTTGTTCCACCAGCGATCATTTGATGCGACATAACCATTGCTCCGGCACTTGTCCCAGCGATTACAAATGGCTCATTTATAAATTTATCCAGCATCACACGGTGAATTGTTGTTCCCAACATCTTTTTGGTAATCTTAGATTGATTACCACCAGAAAACATCACTGCGTTGGCAGATTGAATTAACTCAATGTTTATAGGATTCTCAGAATCTTCTTTCTTTAAAATGTGAAGAATATGAATGTTAGTACATCCTAATTTTTCGAAAGCATCAATATAATTCTGAGCAACTTCCTCAGGAATGCTTGATGCAGCGGGAATAACAACTATTTTAGCCTCTAATCCTCCTGCTTGTTTAACAACGTGAGAAAGTATTCCATCACCCACAAAATCAAAACTATAAGCCTCTTCTAGTTCATTTCTACTGCCTTTATCTTCATTTCCACCAATTGGAATAAGAATACCCTTAACGCAACTATCGTCCATTCAAAAAAATATTTTACAAAAGGTCAAAAATAGATGTATTTATTCAATCAAAACCATATATTTAAGAAATACTTAACAAATCTTCGATAAAATACTAAAATTACACTTATGAATATACGCAGTATAAATGCTATGCGCGGACCAAATTATTGGTCAATTCGTCGTCATAAATTAATAGTTATGGTTCTCGACCTAGAAGATATGGAACAAAAACCTACCAACAAAGTAGAAGGTTTTCGTGAAAGGTTAGAATCCATGTTTCCTGACATGTATAGTCATCGTTGTTCTATAGGAACTGCAGGAGGATTCTTTCAACGTGTTGACGAAGGGACTTGGATGGGACACGTTATTGAACATATCGCCCTTGAAATTCAAACTCTTGCAGGGATGAATGTAGGCTTTGGAAGAACACGTGGTTATGGTGAAGAAGGGGTATATAATGTGGTTTTTAATTACATGGAAGAGGAAGTTGGGCGTTTCGCTGCCAAAAGTTCTGTTGCGATTTGCGAAGCATTAATAAGTGGTGAAGCGTATGATTTAGAAGCTGATATTCAAGAAATGCGCGAATTGCGCGAAGCTGTGAGACTTGGACCAAGCACAGGGTCTATTATCGAAGAAGCCGAAGCAAGAAATATTCCTTGGATCAGATTGAACAAATATTCTCTTTGTCAATTGGGTTATGGCGCTAATCAGAAACGAATTCAAGCAACGGTTACCAGCGAAACAAGTAGTATTGGAGTTGAATTGGCTTGCGATAAAGAAGACACAAAGTATATTCTCGAACAAGCTGAAGTTCCCGTTCCAAGAGGTGAAATCATTAGGAAGGAATCATCATTAAAAGAAACATGTGATTATGTAAGGTTTCCTTTAGTAATTAAACCTATTGATGGAAATCATGGAAGAGGAATTACAGTAAATATCCAAAATTATGAAGAAGCTTTAGTAGCCTTTAATGCGGCCAAAGAAGTATCACGGTCAGTAATTGTTGAAAAATTCATTACTGGCGTTGATTATCGTATTCTAGTAATAAATAACAAACTTGTTGCCGCAGCATTGCGTTCACCTGCTCATGTTATCGGAGATGGAAAACAAAACGTACAACAATTAATTGATGAAGTTAATGCTGATCCCCGAAGAGGTTATGGACATGAAAATGTTCTGACCAAAATCACCACAAATGAACTTACAAAAACAATTATAAAAGCAGCAGGTTACACATTAGAAAGTGTAATTCCTGAAGGCGAAATGTTAATTTTAAAGGATACTGCAAACCTTTCGACTGGAGGAACTTCAGAAGATGTAACAGATATTGTTCATCCTGCAAATATTTCAATGTGCGAAAGAATATCTAAATTGATTGATTTAGATATTTGTGGAATTGATATCATGACAACTGATATTTCTCAACCACTTGATGCTACGGGTGGAGCGGTATTAGAAGTAAATGCAGGTCCTGGCTTCAGAATGCACCTAGCTCCTTCCAAAGGTTTAGCACGAAATGTAGCAGCTCCAGTAATCGACAAGTTATTTCCACAAGGAGCAACAGGTCGAATTCCAATTATTGCTATTACAGGAACAAATGGAAAAACAACCACAACCCGTTTAATTGCGCATATTGCAAAAATGAACGGAAAACGTGTAGGATACTCAACCAGTGACGGAGTTTATATTCAAAACAGACTTTTAATGACGGGTGACTGTACTGGTCCTTCCAGCGCAGAATTCGTTCTCAAAGATCCAACCGTAAACTTCGCTGTATTAGAATGTGCACGTGGTGGTTTACTTCGTGCTGGTCTAGGATTCAAGAAGTGTGACATCGGAATTGTAACGAATGTTGCTGCTGACCACCTTGGTTTGAAAGGTATTCATACAATTGAACAATTGGCGAAAGTGAAAGGAGTTATTCCGGAAACTGTCTTACCATCTGGCTACGCTATTTTGAATGCCGATGATCCTTTGGTGTATGATATGCGTAAAAATATCACTTGTAATTTGGCTTTGTTTTCAATGAACGAAAACAATAGTCACATTAAAGCCCTTCAAAAACGTGGTGGAATTACAGCCATTTATGAAAACGGTTATGTTACACTTTGTAGAGGAGAATGGAAAATGCGTATCATGAAGGCTGAAAATATTCCTTTGACTTACGGAGGAAAAGCAGAATTTATGATCATGAATGTTTTACCTGCAATTTTAGCTGCGAATATTCAAGGGTTTAGCATTGAAGATACAAAAGCAGCCTTGGAAACTTTCATTCCTTCGCCAACTCAAACACCAGGTAGATTAAACCTTTTCGAATTTAAGAAATTCAATGTTCTACTTGATTACGCTCACAATCCAGCCGGAATGCGTGCATTAAAACAATTCGTAGATTCATTTGATTCAAGTGAAAAAGTGGGTATTATATCTGGAATTGGTGACAGACGTTTGGAGGACAACAGAGAAATTGGGAGCGTTGCTGCAACGATGTTTGATAAAATCATTATTCGACAAGACAAAAATCTACGTGGAAAAACTGAAAATCAAATTATCGAAATGGTTCTTGAAGGAATTAACCAAGAAAATTCAAATATGGAAACAGCAATTATTCCATCAGAAAAAGATGCTATTATTCACGCTGTGGAAAACGCAAAAGATGGTTCATTAATTGTCATTAGCAGTGATGTGATTCCAGAAGCATTAGAACTTGTTGCGCAGTTGAGAGACAGCGAACTGAAAGGCTAAAATTAATAAGATTATATGCTCAGAATGATATGCGGCAATACTTAATAAGTGTTGCCGTTTTAATGTAGAATTAATTTTTTAAATGCTATTGTAAAACCAAGACTTGATTACTAAAATGAAAACATCAGCACTCACTCTTTTTTTATTCATTTTCTTTTATAATCAATTTTACGCCCAATCATATACTGGTCCATTTTCAGGTACCATTACAAGCAAGGAAAATGCACCATTTCCAAATGTAAAAGTCGTTATCTATGAAAATGATATAGCCATTGACTCAACTTTTACGGATTCATTAGGGAATTATAGTTTCAAAATTGAATTTAAACCTAAATTAGAATATTCCTCCAGTTACCATCACAATGACTTTCACGAAGCTACCTTGGATATATTTCGAGAAGCTACTGATACTACAATTAATGTTGAATACTTCATAGATATTCAACTGACTAGTTATAGATATGATAAATTCGACAATAGCGCCTACTATGAAATGAATGTCATTGATAGCTTTTCGAATATTGAAATAGGATGGTTTAAAGATTTAATGGATGAATATCCTTTAATGTGTTTAAAGTTTACTCAGTCAATTCATCCTAATGAAAGGATAAAAACAGCTGAAGAAAGAATGAAGTTTTTTGAAAATAAACTAAAAGAATTCGGATGTGATATGAATAGAATCTGTTTTTCTTCTGAAATTTTTAAATTAGAATCGCATCAATTAGAATTAAACAATAAATCCCGAATTCAAGGGGAAATCACTAGTATGGATGGGAGTTGTAAGTAAATTAAATGAAAGAAAAAAATATATCCAAAAACTATCCATTTAATGCATGGTCACTTACTGTATGTACTGGACCTTTATTATGGTTAATTTATCATATATTATTCAATGAAGGTTTTGGATGGGTTGATTTCCAATATTTGCCAGTATTCATTTTCTTTGGTGTGCTTTTTTCCCTCCCTTGGCTTGTACTTTACGTTTTGCTTTTTAAATTCTTGACAAAGAAAATAATGTCTTCATATCTTACCAAAGGCATTTTATCAATTGCAGGTGTTCTAGGGATCTTAATAACATTCAAATTAATAAATGGAGCTCTTGCAAACGAATTTACAATGTTTTATTGTTCATCATTCTTAATTTCTACTTGGATTGTTAATTTCACTAAAGGTGAAAAAGAATTTGAAATCAACACATAAGCTAATAACACTCACAAATGTTAAATCAAATATTATCCTTTGTAAGTCAATTGAAAAATTGTAATTTTCTATCCTTCAAACTTGACAATTAAAGCTTTAAATACAAAACATGAAACAGTTTCTAATTATATTCTTATCCGCTTCACTACTGGCTATGACATCTGCTTGCAAGAAAATCTCAACACCAAATGAAGAATCACGCGAATTGTTTGGTTCATGGGAGTATGAATATGATTCTGGAGGTTTTTCCGGTGCCGGAGGAAGTACAAAATACAACAGTGACAGTTGGATAGAATTTACCGAAAGAGGATTCTTCAAAGTTTATGAAGGTTCAAACAAAGAAAGTCAAAAGAAGTATCGCATAAAAATGAAAGAGTCTATTTACTCTAGCGAAGAAAAACCAGCTATCGTTTACTTAAATGGTGATTATGAAATGTTTACGATAGAAGATGATAAACTCTACATAAGCGACAATCACTACGACGGATTTACTTATACCTTTTCGCGTAAATAGTTGAAATTTATGGCAACTTAGGTTTTTTTAAGATTTCTGAAATCTCTTATTCACAAAATCACTTCAATATTAAACAAATCCTAGTTATCTTTATGAATATGGAAATCGACAAGATGAACCCAAAAGAGGTACTCAATAAAATTAATAAAGACTTAGAAAGCTACAAAAATGCTAAAATCAAATGCGGAATCATTGGACGAAGTGGAACGGGTAAATCTTCCTTAATTAATGCCATTGCTGGTGAAGAAATCGCAGAGGTTGGTGAAATAGAAACTACGGTTAACCTCGAAGATCCAATTGAAAGCAATGGACTTTTATTTTATGACCTACCTGGCTGTTCAACATCAAACTTTCCGAAAGAAGATTACATTAAAGAATTCAAAATTGATGAATTTGATTGCGTAATTTTAGTCACCGCAGATCGCTTCTTTGAAGATGATTTGTACTTAATCAAAGAACTCCTTGCCATAAAAAAACCTGTCTTCATAGTGAGAACGAAAATCGACTTTTCCATAGAAAGAGGATTAAAAAGAGGTGTTTTGGGCAGTGCAACCTACAAAAAGATTTTCGAAAATATTGAAGAAAACATCAAAGGATTGGAGGTCAATGGGATTTATTTGACTTCTGCCGACCATCCGAAAAAATTCGATTTCAGTAGATTATTGGAGGATATTTTTTTTTCTCTAAATAGCTTTAAAAAAGAACGATTTATTGCGGACATCAACATTACGAGTCAAAAAATTCTAGACGAAAAAAAAAGAATCGCTGAAAAAACAGTGATGAGACATTCAGCTCTGGCGGCGGCCAACGGATTAAATCCAATTCCAGGACTCGATATTAGTGTTGATTTAGCACTAGTTGTAAAAATGTCAAAAGAAGTTCAATCCATTTACGGTCTTGGCAAAGAACAACAAGCTTTCAATATTCAATTTTTAGATAAGAAAAGCGCCAAGTTTATCGCTTCGATCGTTCTTCAATATTCTACAAAATACGGAGGAAAAGAGGCAATTATGATTTTACTAAAGAAAGTAGGTTCCACATTGGCAACAAAATCTGCATCAAAATGGGTTCCATTTGTTGGTCAGGTCATTGCAGCAGGAATTGGTTTCAAAATGACATCATGGTTAGGAAAAGACATGGTGAAAGATGCTGAGGTGATAGCAATTGAGACTTTTGAGGCGATAAAGGAATCTGTTGATTGACAAGAAGATATTCTTTAGAGACTTCCACAAAACCGCAATACAATAAGAGTCAAACAAAAAATCCGTGAATATCCGCGTTGCCTGCAGTTCTACTGAGCCCGCCGTAGTATCCGTGTCGTCCGCGTCCCATTATGCAAACATAACTACACTACTCCCAATCACTATCCTCCAAAACAAAAATTTCACTTATTTCCACTTCGAAAATTTGTGCTAATCTTAACGCCAAAACTGTCGATGGAACATATTTCCCCAACTCCATTGCATTGATCGTTTGTCGACTTACTTTGGCCAGCTTCGCTAATTCGGCTTGCGTAATATTCTTTTTGGCTCTTTCTACTTTTATACTATTCTTCATAACTAGCCGATTTTTTAAGTTTTAAAAGTTGCCAATTGAAACGAATTACAAAGAAAAGTAAAATCGTAAACATGTTGAAAATCATGACATTTAAAAAGGCCAAATCATAAATAAACAAAATGGACAATAATAGAATTCCATAATTTACATAAACAGCCCAAACCAAAGACTCTAGTCGGATTTTAGCAATGAATTCATCTTCTGTCTTTTCTTTAGAAAATGCTACCATTAGAGAACTTACAATAACGAGAATTAATAAAATTTCGTCCAAAATATTGTTCTTTACCAAACTAAAAAACTTCATTTCTGAAAATAATTCCGATGAAATTATTGAAGGAACGCTAATCGTTAAAAATTCTGGTGCAAATCCTCCATTGATAAAAGAGATTAGACCAAAAATGAATGATGGAATTAGAATAATCCATCCAATCTTCTTGTATTTACTGGGAAACAGGTATTTAACTTTCATAATTATTAATTTAATTCTCGACGAAAGTAAAACAATTATTACAATATGTCAAACAAACTTTACATATGATTCAGTTTTTATCTTTTTTAGTGTAACCAAACCCTTATATTTGGGTTATTGACTACAAAACTACTTTTATGAGATATTTACTCCTGGCCTGCATTTTTTCATTTTCACATTTCGCTTATTCACAATCACAAGGCAAACCACTTGACTTTAAAATTGACTCAAAAGTTTTCGATAAAGAAAGAACCATTTCTATTTTTCATCCAAATGCCTATTTTGAAGAAAAGTCAACCGAGAAATTTTCTGTAGCTTATATTTTCGATGGTCAATTTGAACCTTACTTCACAATGGTGAGTTCAATCATGAGTTATTATGAACAAACAGACGAAGGTGTTCCAATGATTATCGTTGGAATTCACTCAGAAAATCGCTGGGGTGAATTTGTTCCTACGGAAAAAGAATCACGGTCTGATAAAATTGAAAATGCCGACCAACTATCATTGTTTTTAGCATCAGAGGTAATGCCAATGGTCGATTCAATGTACCGAACGAAAGACCTCAATATCGGTATCGGTCATTCCCTTGGTGGCACATTTGTAATCAATGAAGTCATAAAGCAAAACTCAATTTTTGATGCAGTGATAGCGGTTAGTCCAAATTTAAGAATGGAAAATGAGCGAATTCTTAAAGATGCACAGGTGTTTTTTGATGAAAACCCGGAAAATAATCGCTTTATTTATACATCTGTTGGAACTGAAGGAGAAATGGAGCAAAGTTTTCAACACAGTTTAGCCAACCTCAATACTATCGTTGAAAAGGCGAATTTACAAAACATGTATTGGAAATATGATTTACTACAGAAGGCCAATCACATGACGACCTTTGTTCAAACATTTGATGCAGGTTACCTCGCTGTGTCATCCAAATTGGCTTTATTGGATGATAAACTCATAGAATTAGCATCTGACACAAATGTTAATATTGTTGAGAATTTAAATAATTATTACAGGGAATTAGAAGCTTTCACTAAGGAAAAACAAAACATTAACGCAGGATTAATTTTAAATCACGCTTCGACTTTGAGTCGTTATGGAAAATACCAAAGCAGCAATGAATTAAGTAAAAACGCCCTTGAATTGTTAGAAACTGAAGAACTTTCAAAAGGAGAAAAGAAAAAATTAACTGAGAGAATTGAAGATCAAATTTTACGCTCAAAATTTAACGGATTAGCCAACGAAGCAAAAGAATTAGCTAACGAGAAACGTTTTAAAGAAGCCAACGAACTTTATTTAAAAGCCTTTGATTTAGGTTTAATTAGAGCCACTCATAACATTAGAATGAGGTCTGTTCCTATTTTAGTACAAGCAGGAAACAATGAAGAAGCCTTCAAGCAATTAGATTTATTGGCCAATAAATTTAAACTAGGTGGAAATGGTTCTTTTATCAATGACGAAAGGTTAAAACCTTTGCATAGCGACAAAAGATGGGAGGAATATATGTCGAAATTAGAAAAAAACGCAGGGAAATATAGATAGGTCAATTATGATTTACGAATTGTAAATAATTACCAATGTAGGGACGATTTGCAAATCGTCCTTCATCATTGTTAAAAAAGTAATTTAAATATTCTCAAAACTATCCTCCTACTTTTTCATTATCTTCGCTCAGTTAAAATCAATATTCCAAAACAAATCGTTTTATGCACAAAATTGATATTCGCACAGTTGATGTCGTCCAATATATAAGTCCTTTACGAGAAGGTGGTTCAATGCCTGGACTCGTAAAGGCCGATGATGAATTCACTTACATCATTAAATTTCGAGGTGCAGGACAAGGTAAAAAAGCACTAATTGCCGAGTTTCTTGGAGGAGAATTGGCAAGAGCAATTGGTTTAAAAATGCCGGAATTGGTTTTTATGAACCTCGATGATTCATTTTCGATAATGGAACCAGATGAAGAAGTTCAAGATTTACTGAAATTCAGTGTTGGATTAAATCTGGGAATGCATTTCTTACCTGCTGCCATCACTTACGATCCTTTAGCTTCGATAGTTGACGCAATGACTTGTTCTAAAATCGTGATGCTGGACAGTTTGATTTCAAACATTGACAGAACAACTAAAAATCCAAATATATTGATTTGGAAGAAAGAATTATGGGTTATAGATAATGGTGCTAGTTTTTATTTCCACCACAATTGGGAAAATTGGCGAAACCATCTTACCCGCAGTTTCCCAATGATAAAAGACCATGTTTTATTGGAAAAAGCAAGCAAACTTGATGAAGCTGCGAAGGAAATTCTAAAATATTTGAGTGAAGAAAGGATTAAAGAAATTATTCAAGCTATTCCGGAAGAATGGTTAGAAGATGAACAAGACACCTTGAATCCAGATGAAAAACGTGCAGCTTATTTGGAATATATGATGGCAAAATTGGGATTAATTGATGTACTCGTAAAAGAAGCTCAAGATGCAAGATAAATTTATATACGAATATGCCATCATCCGCTTTTCACCACTCGTTGAACGTGGAGAATTCTTCAATATTGGAGCTATTCTTTATTCTAAACCAAAGAAATTTCTTGAACTTCGTTTTCATATAGACGAAGATAAGTTGGCAGCATATAAAAGTGAATATAGTAAAAATGAACTCGAAGAATACTTAAAAGCTTGGGTAGATATTTGCAATGCGAATCCGAAAAAGAATGCCATTGCACAAATGGAAATGCCCGATCGTTTTCGATGGTTAGTTGCCACAAGAAGTACGATTATTCACAGTTCTCCTACTCATACTGGTGTTTGTGTAGATCCTAAAAAAGAATTGGAGGATATTTTTGAAAGGTTTGTTTTGTAAGGTTATCCCCTGAGGAAACAAAGAATTCACTAAGTTTGCTGAGTTCTTTGGTGGTATATAAATCGCTAAGAAAAAACTATAAAAACAATTGATGTTTATTCCCATTGAGTATGAGAACGTTTCGCTAAGATTGTAAAATCTACCGATATCATTTTTGTAGGTAAAATTAAAGATTCAAGAATAAATCAAATTAAAACTAGAGAGCTAAATTTATAAATTGAACTATCATGAAAACATTCCTCAAAATATCATTCATTCTTTTCAACTTTACTACGTACAGCTTCTTTTCTAATTCTCAAACGAAATCAATTTACATTCAAATTGATACTATTGTGACTTTTGATAAGTATGAAACATCTCTAAAATTCAAAGTCGAAGAACTTAATGAATCTCATGATAATTCAACTTCTTCTTACAAGATAAATGACTTTCCAAATTTCACGGGGAATTTATACATTGATTCAGATTCATCACAAGTTAAAATACCTGTTGATAATAAAGGGAGTTATATTGTTCTTGAAAACGTTTATAAGATTGATACGCTCCTTATTCAAAAATTCGAATATTTCAACACTCAACCACCCGATTCAACTTTTGAAACCCGATTATCCTACAAATTGAAAAATGATAAACGAGATTCCATACCGAATAGAATTGAAAGAAAATTGAAAACTAAAAAAATAAAATCTCCACCTAAGAATATTACTTTAACTATCAATAATGAGGAGTATAAATTTAATCTAAAGCTCATTGAGGTTCCTCATTCTATCATTATAAATGGTCATGGTTATAATCGAAACAATCCTTATAAGCGAAATGGCAAATACAAAAATAGACTTACCAGCTTTGATTTAACTGCAAATCAATTGAAATATTACTGGGTCGGCAGAATTCTCCTCGAATAATCCAAACATGATTTATCAATTCCAAATCACCATTATCAATTAACATTCACTATTTTAGAACCACAATAAATTTATCACAAACAAAAATTCAGCTCCTATGAGAACATTTTCATTTCTATTTGTATTCCTTTCATTTTTAAGCGTTAACGCACAAGAAGGATTAACCTATCAAAAGCCATCTAAAGAAATTTTAGATTTAGTCGATGTGTCACTTGCGCCAAGCGTTTTAATGGACGAATCAAAAACATTCATGATTTTAATTTCTCGAAACATGTACGGTTCTATTGAAGAACTTTCTCAAGAGGAATTACGATTGGGAGGTTTACGTATCGACCCAAAAACGAACATTGGAAGTCGTGTAAATTATTACAATAATCTTCAAGTAAAAAAACTAAAGGATAAAAACAGTGAAATCATTCAGGTGAAAAACTTACCTGAGAATGCTAAACTCACAAATTTCAAATGGTCGCCAAATCAAAAGAAAATGGCCTTTACCAACACCACTTCAAATGGAGTTGAAGTTTGGGTTATGGACTTAGTCTCTGCAACTGCTAAGAAACTAACAGAAGACAATGTTAATGCTAATATTGGTGATGTGATCAACTGGTTTGATGACGGAAATTCATTATTAGTAAAACTAGTTTCAGAAAAAAAGCAAGACCTCATCAATACGAAAACAGCGGTTCCTACAGGTCCAACTATTTCAGTAAATGACGGGAAAAAAGCACAAAATAGAACTTACCAAGATTTATTGAGCAATAAAAATGATGAACATAATTTCGAGCAATTGGCGCTATCAACACTTTACAAAATTAGTCTAGATGGAAGCGCAGTAAAATGGCTAGAAAGTAATTTATATTCTTCTGTTGATTTTTCACCAGACGGAAACTACGTAATGATTGAAACAATAGAAAAACCATTCTCCTACTTAGTTCCTTATTACAGATTCCCATCAAAAACAACAATTTACACCAAAGATGGAAAAATGGTGGAAACAGTATTAGAAGTTCCATTAATCGAAGATCTACCTCAAGGATTCATGGCCGTAAGAACAGGAAAAAGAAACTTTTCTTGGAGAGGTGACAAACCAGCTACATTAATTTTCACAAAAGCACTAGATGGAGGAGATCCTGAAAATGAAGTTCCTTTCAGAGATGAAACTTTCGAAATGGATGCCCCTTTTAATGGAAGTGAAAGAAGTTTAATTAAAACAATAAACAGATTGAGCCGTATTCAATGGGCGAGTAATTCTGTAGCCGTAGCAAGTGATTATTGGATTAACACTCGAAATACGAAATCATATGTTTTCAACCCTTCTGATGCATCAGTTGAACCGCGAATTTTATCAGACAGAAGTTACCAAGATAGATATAGCGATCCAGGAAGTTTTGTAACGAAAAGAAACGAATTAGGAAGAAGTGTAATCGCGCTTTCAGGAGATAACGCTTATTTATTAGGTGATGGATACTCTGAAGAAGGTCAATTTCCATTCTTGGACCAACTTAATTTGAAAGATTTTAAAACCAAAAGAGTTTACCAATCTAAATACACAGATAAAATTGAAAACTTACAAGATTATGATTTAGAAAACAATCAACTTTTGGTGAGAATAGAATCTCCAACGGAATACCCAAACTACTCATTTAGAGATGTTAAACGCAACAAATTAAAGCAAATTACTTTCTTCAAAAATCCTTTCGTAAGCATTCAAAACGTTCAAAAAGAAGTAATTGACTACAAACGTGCTGACGGTTTAGATTTATCTGGTACTTTATATTTACCAATTGGTTATGATAAAGAAAGTAAAGAGAAAATGCCTATGATTATTTGGGCTTACCCAACAGAATACAAGGACAAAGCAAATGCTGGACAAAACACCCAAAACCCAAATAAATTCACCTTCCCGTATTATGGATCAATGATTTATTGGGTAACAAAAGGTTATGTTGTTTTGGACAATGCTTCTTTCCCAATTGTTGGTGAAGGAGATGAAGAGCCAAACGATACTTACATCGAACAACTCGTGGCCAATGCAAAAGCTGCAATTGACGCTGTGGACGACATGGGATATATTGACAGAAACAAAGTTGCTGTTGGTGGACATTCTTATGGTGCATTTATGGTAGCCAACTTACTTTCTCACTGTGATTTGTTCGCAGCTGGAATCGCAAGAAGTGGAGCATATAACAGAACATTAACGCCATTTGGATTCCAAAGTGAGGAGAGAAATTATTGGGAAGCTCCAGAAGTTTACAATACAATGTCGCCATTTATGAATGCTGATAAGATGAAATATCCATTGTTATTAATTCATGGTGAAGCAGACAACAATTCAGGAACTTATCCAATGCAAAGTGAGCGTTATTTTAATGCATTAAAAGGTTTAGGAGCAACCGTTAGATTAGTAATTTTACCAAAAGAAAGTCATGGTTATAAATCAAAAGAGAGCATTCTTCACTTGTTGTGGGAACAAGATCAGTGGTTAGAGAAATATGTAAAGAATAATTAATAATTGAATTCTAAAATTAAAAACCTTCAGCTTTAAATAGTTGGAGGTTTTTTATTTTAATTGTTTACTTTTCCTGTAGTATACCAAACTTTAAACGCCCACAGCATTTACTTTATTTATAATTTATACAACGTCATTTTCAAGCCGTTGAAACGGCTAGAAGGCTAGTTCTGGATTCCTTTGAATGCGGGATTCATCCCGCATCAATTGCATTTCTTTTCAAAAAAAATTTGAGAATATTTTATCACTATTTCATAGCATTTAAATTCTAATAATCTATTTATTTTTAAGGACTTCCATTCTTTGCCTAAAATCAATTGGTGAGGGATTCATCCCTCACTAAATTAAACTATGAGCTATCCAAAAGTGGTTTCAACCACTTATTAAATGATTTAAATAGATTGGGAATAATAGTAAGATTGGTGATTTTACCAAAAGAAAGTAGCCTTCATTTATTGTGGGAACAAGATCAATGGCTAGATAAATGCGTTAAGTCAGTAGAGAGTTCTGAGGAGAGAGTATTGAGGAGACAGTTTGAGTTCTTCTTACTCCAAACTCAATACTCAGTACTTTTTTGTTTACCTTTGTAATCAACGATAAAACTAGAAAATGGATTTCATACTAAGTGATACAACAAGCAATTTAATCTTGATCTTTGGAGGATTAATTTATCTTTCATTGCTCATTTTCCTAATAAAAACAGAATTAGAAAGCTCAAGTTCTAAGTTTCAATCATTTCTATGGATTCTCTTTTCATTCGTCTTCCCTTTTCTCCCACTTATTTATTTCATCTTGTTTTTTGCGAACAAAAGAAAAAGACAATTACGATAAACTGAAAGGAATAAGAGCTTTTGACGCTCTAAACTCAAGACAAATTACTCTCTACTGATTACTGTTTTGCAACTTCAAAAATGAAATGACCTTACTATTAAATTCAAGTGGTTGGTCAACATTCACCACGTGTCCACAATTCTGAATAACGTGCAACTGGGCGCTCATGTGTTTTGAAATCACTTCCTTAATTGATGGCAAAAACAAATGATCTTGTTCTCCCATAATGTAAAGTGTTGGAATATTGATGTCTTTCATTCTGAATAATCGCAGCAATGGCGTTAATTCAGTGGTTAATTTATACCATCTTTTAAATTCCTTTTGATATAATTTTCTTGCTTCCTTAACGAATAACGAACGAGATACTTTGTGGTTTTTTCTTGGCATAATCACGAATGCAAAGAGTTTATACAAGAAAATATACGGAACAACTGATTTAAAGACATTACCAAATCCTATCAAGAATTTTGAACGTACATTCAATTTGAGAATCGCACCACCCATCACCATACTTTCAACCCTTTCAGGGTTTCTTTCTGCCAGATCACGAATTAAGATTGTCCCTAAAGAAATTCCTATAAAATGTGATTTTTCAATTTTTAAATGATCCAGTACTTCTAAAACATCATTCGAAATAACCTGAAAAGTATATTTTTCATTACTAATTTGCTTCACTGGAACCTGACTCTCACCATGTCCACGTAAATCAATCAATAAAATATTGAATTCACTTTTGAAAGCCCTAATTTGTCGAAACCAAATAGAACTGCTTCCCCCTGCTCCATGAACAAAAGTCACCCATTTGGTGGTGTTTTCATTTCGATAAATTGAATAACTTAACATAGTTTTGTAAGAGGGTTTTAATGCTGTATTAACACATCGATTGCTCAAAAGTTTTACAATAATACAATAAAGTAAGGATACATCTTTAATTTATTTTTCATTGAAATACAGCGACTTGAATAATTTTCAATGCATACATAAGAGTTTTCAATGTTAACTTCAATAATTATAGGGAGATAAGGAAATTACTGAATTAGATTATGGCTTAAAAACTTTTTATTAAAGCTTTCCAACGAACAATTATTAAGATAAATTTAGTTTGTATTAAAAACTGTAACCAATTAATTAAAGTAGCGTTATTTTAAAAAACACAATCTTATGAAAAAAGCAGTTTTAAGTTTAGTCCTAATTACTTTTTGCATTTTCCAAACCTTTTCACAGAAAGCAACTTTTCGCGAAGTTCAATGTGATTCAAAAGAAATCACTTTTTATAATGAAGTTGATTTTATGTATAACCCTAGAACCTATGATAGAATTCCCAAAAGAGAAGGTGTAAATTCATATGAAGATTTAACGGAAAAAGAAATCAAAATGCTAAGAAAAACTGCTAAAAAGAGCCGTTCCTGTTTTGTGGTATGCGATTTTGATTACCAAACACCAAAAGCATTAAAGAGTTTTGATCAAGCCGAAGAAGATGAAAAGAAAAATTACTTCTATTTTTATAGTGGCAGAAGAACAGTTCCAATTGAATAATACCTTTTAAAACAAACCCAATATTTATCAAAGTCTTTCATTTAATGAAAGCACATTTCAAAACCATTTATGTTCAACTTCATGAACATGAGCTAAACTATTAATGTATGAAAACTAATTGTTTTTTATTCTGTATTGCAGTGTTAACCTTCACTAGTTGTGTTCAAGAAAATGAAAAGGAACTTGTAGTAGTTTCCGAAACTGAAATCAAACGTTTTGTTCAGCCACCATTCCCTAATGCAGATGTGCCATTTTCAAAATTTGCTGTAGACGCATTTAAAGGAGATACAGTATTTCATGAATCTGGAAGTATTTTAATTTTTCCGTCAAACTCATTTGTTGATGAAAACGGCAACGTAATCGAAGGAGAAGTAGACATTAAATATCGCGAATTTTCGAATCCAATGGACTTTTATTTATCTGGAATTCCCCTCGAATATGACTCTGCAGGTGTATCATATGATTTCGAATCATCTGGAATGTGCGAAGTATTGGCTTTCCAAGATGAAAATCCTGTATTTGTGAATCCCAACAGTAATCCTCAAATCAATCTTGCGAGTAAGAATTCATCAAACAAACATGGCATCTACTTTTTAGACACCGTTAAGAGAAACTGGGAATTCAAAGAAATGAGTACCGCTACTGTTTTGAACTCTCCTATTCAAGAAGATGTTAAAAATTTAGTAAAACCTTTAAAACCTGAAAAAGCCAACAATAAAAGTCCAATTATAGAAATCGAAATTGATCCTAATTCTTTTGAGGAACTAATGATTTTTAACAATTTAAAGTTTCAACTGGATCACAACGAAACAGCTTTCAACCCAAGTGATGCCAATGAACTTTGGCATAAAGTCGAATTAGTAAAAAGAAATAAGAATGGATTATACACTGTGAATTTCAAAAATATAAATAAAAGTGTTTCCTACTCCGCAAGACCCGTTTTAGAAGGAGATGACTATGAAAAAGCGCTTTTGGTCTTTGAAAGAAAAAATGCAGAATACAAAAGAAAACTTAAAAACAGGGTTGAAAGAGGCCGTTTAGCGAAAGAAGAATATGACAGAATACTAAGGTTGAACACTCTAGTCGAAGCAAGAAATAAAGCTTTCGAAAAAGAGAACCGAAAATTAGAAATGAGAAACATCGCAACCAACAAAGAAATTGAGGAAGAGAATAAAAGATTAAGTGATTTAAATGACGAAAAGATCAAAGAAATCAACGAATTAATCGAAAGTAGAATAGCAGCGAATGATGAAATAAGAAGAGATATTGAAAAACAAATTCAATTGAACGAAGAACAACAAATTCAGTATCAAGAAAGGTTAGCGCAAAGAGTTGAAGATAATGAACTAACCGATGAAGTAATGAGAAGTTTCAATATTCAAAGTTTTGGTACTTGGAACTGCGACAGACCTTTTGGAAGAAATCCGCAATGGATAGTGGCAAAATTTATTGACGTAAACGGAGATCATCTTGAACTCACCAATGTTGCTGTTGCAGCCAGGCAACTTAATGGACTTCGAAGATTCCCTAAAACTAAAATTCAAATTGCACAAGGGCTAGAAAACATGATTTTTGCTGTAAATGATGGGAAATTAGCCTACCTCTCATTTAAAGAATTCGCTAAATTAGATGTTGATCCTAATGCCGTAAAACATACTTTCACAATGCAAATAATTCCAAAAGAAAATATCACTTATGAATATTTGCAAGGACTTCAATAAGCTTGAGAACAACACCTAATAAATCAATTATTATAGGGTCGAATGCGAACACATATCACATTGAATGCGAAGTTGCTAAAAAAGGATTGGACTAGACGAGAAACCTTAGTTAAAGTCTTAGGATTAGTTTAAATGAAAGTAATTATTTATTTTTATCTCAATTAAGTATTTGTATTTGAGAATGAAGTACTTATTTTGAACTACACATTATGAGATCGTTTCTAACATTTTTAGTCAGCTTCTTATATATAGGTTTTACCTATGCGCAACCAAACCCTGACTTTTCAGCATCACCTTTAGAAGTTTGTGTTGGTGAACAAATTCAATTTACAGACTTATCCACCTCATCAAATACTATTACAGCTTGGACATGGGATTTTGGAGATGGTTCAACTTCTACTGTACAAAATCCAACACATGCATATACAAATTCAGGAAATTTCACCATCATTTTAACAGCAGTGGACGCCAACGGAGCCGCTCCAGAAGTAAAGATAAATTACATTACTATAAATCCACTTCCGAATACCGGATTTGACACCAATATTTTAGGTGGTTGCACATTGCCAAACGATGTTTCATTTACAAATGTTCAACCTAGTTCTGGTGTCACATATAATTGGGATTTTGGAAATGGTACAAATTCTACGAGTGGAAATCCTCCAAATGTAACATATACCAATCAAGGAACTTACGACATTACCCTTTCAAATACTAATACTGTTACAGGTTGTCAAAATTCAGTGACTCAAACTATTGATATTTACGATTATCAAGCTGATTTTAACATTACATCAGGAAATGCTTGTGAAGGAAATCAAGTTGTTTTTTCAGATAATTCATCACCCGGGACAGATAGTTGGAATTGGAGCTTTGGTGATGGAACAATATCTACTGTTCCCAATCCATCCCATACTTATACATCAACTGGGACTTTTACTATTACATTGACAGTTTCAAATAGTGTGAATGGTTGTTCCGACACTTACACAGAAACAATTACTGTCTTCCCTACTCCAAACCCATCATTTACTTTCAATCCATCTTCTGGCTGTGCTCCTCTTCCTGTCACTTTTACAAATACAAGTAGTGGTAGCGGAACTTTTGATTGGAATTTTGGAGATGGAACGCAAATTACAAACACAAATCCACCCCCACATTCCTACACGAATAATGGTGTATACTCTGTTACATTAACCCAAACAGATGCAAATGGTTGCTCAGGTTCTACGGCACAATATAACATCATCAGTGTTTCTTCAATCACTGCGGAATTTGAAGCAAATATACGCGAAGGATGTGAAGATCTTGATGTAGATTTCACAGATTTATCTACATCTCCAAATACAAATGATCCTATTACAGGTTGGAATTGGGATTTCGGTAATGGTTCTACTTTTAACGGTCAAAATCCACCTACACAAACCTATTCCGAAGGAGTGTATGATGTAGAGTTAACAGTCACTACCAATGCAGGCTGTAGTCAAACTTTTACCCTCACAGAATATATTAAAGTAGGAATTCCACCAAATGCCAATTTCACTTGGACACCTTCATCTGGTTGTGCAAAATCACCATTCAACTTTACAAACACATCAACAGTTTCAATACCTAGCAATCCAAATGACTTTACTTATTTGTGGAGTTTTGGTGATGGAGGAACTTCAGATTTTGTTGACCCAGTATACGATTACCCGTTAGATACGGGTTTTTTTGATGTTCAACTTATCACTAGCTTCAGAGGCTGTCCGGATACAATTTCTTACACGGATGCAGTTTATATAATTGCTCCAATTGCCAATTTCAGTGTGACCGAGGTTTATTGCTCTCCAACTTTACCATTAGTTGTCACTTTTAACGATTTGGCAATAATCGGTGAAGTAACAGATAATTCGAAGATGATTTGGGATTGGGGTGATGGTACTAATGAAGAATATTTCTCACCCAATGTTTACGCTAATAACCCGGGTCAAATTACCCACACTTTTGATAATTTAGGTTCTTATAATGTAAAGCAAGTGGTTCATAATTACACCACCGGATGTTCTGACAGTATCACTACCATTATTCATTTATCAGAACTCGAAGGTGTAATCACCGCTTCTAATGATTCTGTTTGTAATAATGATTATGTTACATTTTCGAACAATAATATCGTCTCAACTCATGGGGTTTTCAGTAGTAACTTCAACATTAATAATGATACCATCATATTCTTAAATAATTTCACTTATCCCTTTGATAATCCTGGAACTTCTGAGATTATTTTAACCGTTGTCAATAATGTTGGTTGTACAGATACGGTTGAATTCTTGTTGGATGTCTTAGCATTACCAACCGCTAGTATTAATCCATCAGAAAACGTCGGATGCAGCCCATTGACAGTTACATTCACCAATAATTCTGTAAGTCAAAGTGGAGTTCCTATTTCTAATTTTGATTGGACTTTTGAAAACGGAACTACGCAAACAACTACGGGTGTCAATCAAACTACAAATTACACTTTCATAAACGAAGGAATTTTCGAAACACAGCTGAATATTATTGACGATTTTGGATGCGTTTCTCCCACTGCTTCTGTTCAAACAGAAATCACCAAACCAATCGCAGATTTTGACTTCCCTCCTGTGGTTTGTAATGATGAAACTTTTACAGCAAATAACACTTCCGTTGATTTCACATCATCTGAATGGTTAATAAACAATGTTCAAGAATCTACAAGTGAAAGTTTAACCACAAGTTTTAACCACTTTGGATCACCAACCGAATTATCTTTTGTAGACAGCATTACTCTTATTGTTACTGATATCAATGGTTGTAAAGACACTTTGAAACAAGAAATCATCACTTCAACTCCTAATGCTAACTTCGAATTTGAGTTTAGCGGAGCAAACATAAATGAAAATGGTAATTTTATTTGTCCGCCAGTTTTCACAGACCTCACTGATTCATCAGAATCTTATGGGAATATCACTGATTGGAATTGGGATTTCAGTGATGGAAAATTCTCAACACTTCAAAATCCAAATAATACTTATGTTTTTGCCGGAACTTATTCAGGAACATTAGTTATTACTGACGAATTTGGTTGCACTGATTCGATAACCTACGTTGATTATTTAACAATTGGAGGTCCGGTTGGTGAAGTTGAATGGACCCTCTTTGACAAATGCGCAAATGAATACAAATTTTCACCATACAATCTTGAAGGTGTTTCAGATATAGTATGGGATTTAGGAAATGGTGAAATTATAAATTCACTTGATGAATTCAATTACATTTATGAAACGGCTGGAACATTTTATCCAACAGCAACTTTAATCAATGAAGACGATTGCAATATTCTTTATATCCTTGACACCATTGAAGTAAAAGTCAGTCCAATTACACCCTATTTTGAAATCAATCCATTGACAATGAATTGGGGAGAACAGGCAACAATTACGGATTATTCCACAGGTGGTTTTGGAGGAATTGTAGATTGGTATTGGGATACTGGCGGAGAGCAATTCCACAACAATGGAACTCCATTTGATTACTTGTTTAATTCCGCGGGAGAACTCGTTGTGACTTTAATTGTTACAGATTCCGAAGGTTGTCAGGCATCATATGAAGTCATCGTAAATGTAACGACCAATTTAACGATACCCAACATTTTAACACCAAACGGAGATAATGCAAATGACGTTTTCCGTTTGATTGATAATCCTTTCAAAAACTATACGGTCACTATTCTAAACAGGTGGGGAAATATTGTGAATGAGTCAATCGTGATTGAAGACGATTTCTTGTGGGACGGCACAAAAAGAAACGGAGATTACTGTGTTGATGGTGTCTACTTCTATATTATTAATGGAATTCAAAGAGATGGTTCTGAAAGAACGGAACATGGATTTGTGCATTTGGAGAGGTAAAATGGTTGAGGAAAATATATCTATTTTTTAAAAATGAACCCTTTCCATCTTGGAATGTACTGACATAAAACAAATACATTTCATCATGAAGAAATTACTTTTTCTACTTCCGATTTTGCTTATATTCCAAAACTTACACGCCCAATCCATCCAAGGGAAATGGGGAATAAACCAACTCATTACGGATTCAGAAACCAAGGAATATCGTCTCTTTCAAACTGAAGCAGATAGATTCCACTATGGAAATAATATCGTTTTCAAAGAAGATGGAACATTTGAAAGTTACTACACCGCTCCCTGCGGAAATGATTGTTTCACCAATACTTCTGGAACATATAAAATCATAAATACAACTCACCTCACCCTATTTTTACAAACTATAACTAAAAATGGAATGTGTGAAGGCAATTCTAAACCCAACAAAAGTCTGGGAGTTTATTCTATTCATCATATGAATGGAGGAATACAATTGATAAAAAGCAGTAGTTTAATTCTGAATGAGGAAAAGGAAAAATAGAACTTAAATTCACACATATTAAAACATTAATTCTAATGAAAAATTACATCATTTTCTTATTTCTATTATTTCAATTTACCGCTTTTGGTCAAGAAGACACTTTAAACAAAGAGAAAATTGTTCATCAAGAAATTCAAATTATTGATTGCGCACATAGTCATATATGTTGTCAGGTAGGTTGCTCATGCTGTCCGAACAGGCAAGCCAAACTTCATGATTTCCTGCCATCTGTAGATGAAAGAACCAATTATCCAAAAAATGATGGTTTAACCTATAATCAATATGTTGGTGAAACCATAGCAGGTTATCATCTTGCCGATGGCTGGAGAAAAGATACAATCAACGGTGGCTTTAACAAAGAAATATATGATAATCCATTTATTGAATCAACTCGATTCGATAAACAAATGTCGAGCAATCTAAAGGCCTTTAAATATGTAAATGGTAAACCTTACACGGGAAGAGTCGAAGATACAATATTAATCAGCTTTACTCCCGATAAAATCCGAGGATACCTTAATGGGAAACCTTATTACGAATCAAAAGAACTCACTGTAATTTTAAGAGGCGACTGCGTAAATGGAATGATGCAAGGAAGGGGAATTCTTGCAGGACAACTCGTTGGATTTGGAATGTATAACAATCTAAAACTGGCAGAATGCATTTTTGAAGATGGAGAGATTGTTGGAATTGTCCAAAATTGGGATTTAAACTCTATTGAGTTCGAAATTAACGACAGAAAAATTCACAGTAGAGAAACCACCAAAGATTATTTTGAATTCATTAAATTATTAGAATTAACAGAAGTCACTTACGAAAAAGGGAATTCTGATTGGATTGAAAGAGTGACTTATAATGGGAGTGATAGCAAGAATAAGGTAATTTCACGCAGAAAAAATGGATAATGAATTTTTAATTTCATCACATAATCCCGTATTTCAATTATTTTTATCCTAAAAATAAAAATGAATAATTTGAAACCTATTGATAAAATTAGTGCGCGTGTATTAAAAAACGAATACCTATTCATTTCTCTCACTGTAGTTGCTTTTGCACTAAAGCCCTTAAACATTCAATACTCCAATCTAATAACAATTGTCCTACTGTCCACTGTATCATTAGCCTATGTTTTGGCTGCTCAGAAAAGTTTCCCTGAGGAAGAAGCCAAAGAAATGAACTCCTTTTTTTTCAAATTAGGAGGAATTGCTTCTGGAATTGCAATCATCGGAATTCTATTTAATATTTTGGATTTTCCAAATTCCAAAATGTTAGTTATTGTTGGTAGTACTACTGTAATGATCATTTTAGGAATTATAGCGATTAATAAGGATAATAAAATTAATATGAGCCTATTTAGTCCAACTTTAAAACTGCGCTTTCTGTTTATATCTTTAATCTCAATTGTCTTTTTACTTGATGAATATGAAATAATTGCCATTTAAGTATATGATTTTTATGTGTTCTTTATCTGCTATTATAATGTCATGATTTGCATTTCTTTATTTAAAATCAATTTCTAAAGATGAAAAAACTATTTTTTATTTTGACGTTTATCCTACCTTTACTCGGGAGTTCGCAAGAACTTCGGTTGTTTAATATCCAACTTTTTTCTTTTGACTCTGTTCAGAAGGGCGCTTTTATTCCACTTACAGACATGAACCTTTGGAATGAAGAAACGTGGCCATTTGCCGAAGTTTTTTACGAGAAAAATGAATTAAAAAAGGATGAAATTCAAACTTTACCCCAAAATATTAAGTCCGATTTTTTAAATTTTGTAAAAATAAAGGAAACTGATTCTATTTTTATTTACAATATGCTTCTTGATACTGTTTTTAAATTTCAAGTTGACAAAACAGAATTAATTCGTAAACAAAATCCTTATTTTGGAGAAGTTGTAGCTTTAAAAATTCTGGATCTTGATCTTGAATCGATGGGAACATTTTATTGGAATTCATTTGTATTTATTGGTTCGTCAAATCCATTTCAAACTGGAAATATTCATCAAATAAAATGGCAAAAGGTTCATAAGTCTGAATTTCCTTCAGGAATTGAAATTCCAATCAATAAAAATTGGGAAGATACTTATTCTCCCGGCGAAACTTATAAATATTTAACTAATGAACACGAGTATCTTATTCAGAATTTAGAAGTTCTAAAAGGAATGACTGAAGGTAGGCACCTTATTATAAGGCACAAAGAGACTAAAGAAATTGTCCATAATTCAGCATTTATGTATACAGAAGGCACAGATCTTTCACCGTTATTTTCAGAATCCGAAAACAATCAATGGACGGGAAAAATATTTAAAAATAAACCTACAATTCTATACGGATTTTTATGGCTTTCTTTCGGTTGTCCAAGTATAGATTTTATAGGAAATAAAGAGCCTTCTCTAATTATCTATTGCGATAATCGACATTGAAAAATAAAAGCTAATTCCAGAAGAAACACCCACAAATGGCTCAAAATATTTGACTACGAAATTGATAATAAATAAATCACTTTTGATTATGTAACCTAACAACTACAAAACGTTCTATTTTTATGAGGCTTTTTTCAACATTAATATGCATTCTAATTTCATTTGGAATTTCAGCACAAGTTCAAATGAAAAACATGAGTTTGGTATCACCCGACTCAGCTGTGGCTTATGCTCACACTTATAATCGCCTAGAAATTACTGGAATTAATCAAGAAAAAACGCACACTCTACTTTGTAGTGGGGATACGATTTCTAAAAATTCGACAAACTCTTTCGGTTACTCGCCAAAAACGCAAGGAGTGCAAACATTGCAATTGTTTGAAGGAAAAAAGATTATTAAAGAATTTCAAATCCGAGTTGAAACTCTAAATCCTATTCAAGTGTACTTAGCAGGTCTTCGAGACTCTGTTGTTTCGTCACTAGAACTGTTCAACAACCCTTATTTTGAAGTTACTTATACACCTCAACTATTAAATCCTTGTACTTCCGTGCAGAGTTGCTACATAATTATTGAAAAGGCTAATGGCGATAGCCTTCATTATTCAAATATTTACAGTCTTCGAAATCTAGAAAAAAGAATCAATCTAGAAAATGGTGATGTGTTTATTGTTCACACCGTTACTTTAAAATGTCCATCCTGTAAATCTAGCAGGAAATATTTGGGCTTGAGGTTCACAATTAAAAACGACTAAGAAATTTTAATTCAATTTTCGTCGATTCAACCACTCCTAGTTAGAACAAATAGCAAATCGTCCGTAAGTAAAAACCACCCTACTCCCTCAAAAATCACTACTTTCGCAATTCCAAAACGAATAAAATGAAAATCCCCACATTAGCAATAAAACTGAATAAAGCCGGAGAGAGAGCCGTAAAACAAGGTCATCCTTGGATATTTGAAAACAGTATTGAAAAAGCTCCAGATAAAAACGCTGAGGCTGGTAGTTTGTGTGTGATATTCGACCAACGTTACAACAAACCAATGGCTTTTGGATTGTGGGATCCTAAAGAAATCATTAGAATTAAAATTATTTTTCAGGGAAATAGCTTACAGTTGAATACTGAATTTTGGAAAGCTCAATTGAAAAAAGCGTATTCGAAAAGAGAAAAGCTAATCAATAAAGGCATCACAGGTTTTAGAGGAATTCATGGTGAAAATGATAGTTTTCCAGGTTTAATATTGGATGTATATGCGAAAGCTGGTGTATTAAAAGTATATTCTGAGATATGGAAACCTTACTTAGAAATCTTAATGGAAGAAATCCAAAGTTTATACGGATTAGATTCTCTTATCATCAGATTCAGTAGAAAAATTGGTCAGAAAAACACTTTTCCTTATGAAGAAGGTCACGTTATTGGTGAGCCTTTAGAAGATGAAAAAGTAGAATTTGAAGAATATGGTGTGAAATTTTACGCCTACACACAGTCTGGACACAAAACTGGATTCTTTTTAGACCAACGTCCAAACAGATTATGGGTTCAAGAAAATGCCAAAAACAAAAAAGTACTCGATGTATTTAGTTATGTTGGCGGATTTGGAATTCATGCTTTAAAAGGAGGTGCAGAATCCTTAACATCAATCGACATTAGTCAACAAGCGATGGATGTAGCTGCAGAAAACATCAAACTTAACAAGCTCGACAAATCTAAATGGACTCCAGTTGCAGAAGATGCATTTTTGGCCATGAAAGAATTAATCGACAAAAACCAAGAATTCGATATTGTAATTATTGATCCGCCATCATTTGCAAAACAAGCAAGTGAAGTAAATAGTGCATCTAACCAATATGAAAGACTAGCAAGACTGGGTAGAGATTTAACCAAGAAACATGGAACTTTAATTCTAGGCTCATGTTCTAGTCGCATCAGTCTAGAAGAATTTGAAGAAATTCATAAAAGCGCGAGCATAACAGCAGGAAATGGTTGGAAATATCTACACTTCAAATTACACGATGACGATCACCCAATTGGTTTTCCGCAGAGCAATTATTTGAAGACAATTTTTTATGAGAAAAGGGTTTAGGTAATTGATAATTAAAAAAATTATAGAAATAAACTAAGTTGATTAGAGTTAAAGTTTCAAACATGAAAAGCCCAGAAGAAATTCTTGAACTTAAAAATGTAAAGTGCACTTCGATAAGAATTGTCGTTTTACAGCATCTTTTAAGTCAAGAAAAGGCGGTTTCATTAAAAGACATTGAAGCCGAATTAACATACACAGATAGAAGTTCTATTTTCAGAACTTTAAAGACTTTTGAAAAAAACAAAGTTATTCATAGTATTGAAGATGGTTCGGGCATGATTAAATATGCAATTTGCTCGGAAGATTGTAATTGCGATCCAGAAGATTTACACTTTCATTTCTATTGCTCCAATTGCGGCAAAACTTTCTGTCTTTTAGACACTCCAATTCCTAATATCCAACTCCCTGAAAACTTCAAATTACAGCAAGCTAATTTTGTTATAAAAGGACTATGCAATCATTGCAACCAATAATCTTTGCAATCGAGTTGCACTGAAACTGTGCTATTATTGTTCTATTCATAAATATAGAATAGACAAATGCAAAAGACAATTTTTGAAATTTCTAAAATGGATTGCCCATCCGAGGAAAGTCTGATCAGAATGAAGTTAGCTGAATTCTCCGGTATAGCACATTTAGAATTCAATATTGCTGACCGAAAATTAACCGTTTTCCACACAGGTCATTCAGATAAAATAGAAGATTCCATTAACTCGCTTAATCTAGGCAGTAAGATAATTTCGAATGAAAAATCAAATCAAACCTGTTTTCAAGAACACAATAGCCAGCGTAAATTACTTTGGGTAGTACTTTGGATCAATTTCTTATTTTTCACCATAGAAATATCTACTGGTATTTTATCAAAATCCATGGGACTTATTGCAGATAGTTTAGATATGCTTGCAGACAGCTTCGTTTATGGTATAAGTTTATTGGCCGTTAGAGGATCAATAATCAAAAAGAAAAAAATAGCCAAACTAGCTGGATATTTTCAAATACTACTCGCGCTAATCGGTTTTATAGAAGTCCTAAGAAGAACTTTAGGAACAGAAAAGCTCCCCGACTTCCAGACAATGATAATTGTTTCAATTTTTGCATTAGTTGCAAATGCAGCTTGTTTAATAATATTACAAACTTCAAAAAGCAAAGAAGAAGCTCACATGAAAGCCAGCATGATCTTCACGTCTAACGATATAATCATAAACTCAGGAGTAATAATCGCTGGAATTTTAGTGAATTGGATGAATTCTAGCAAACCTGATTTGATTATAGGGACAATCGTTTTCATTTTAGTAATTCAAGGAGCGTTTAGAATTTTAAAATTGAGTAAATAATTAAAAAATAATTTCAGAAAAAACCAGTCACTAAAAAACCACTCCCTACCAAAATAGAAAGTGGCTTTCTTAATTAAAACATAAACCAATAATTAGCTACGCTGAGGTCTAAAGCCGTTCGTAATTCGTAATTATCTAATTCGTAATTAGTTCACCGAAACTGCGTCCAAAACTTTAACTTTTGTCAAAGCGATATCCAAAACTTCTTTCATGTTACTCACAAAATGGAAAGTTAAACCATTCAAATAATCTTCTTTTATTTCTTCAATATCTTGCTTGTTTTGATCACTTAGAATGATTTCCTTTATATCTGCACGTTTTGCAGCTAAAATCTTCTCTTTGATTCCTCCAACTGGCAAAACATCACCTCTTAAAGTAATTTCTCCTGTCATCGCAAGATTCTTCTTCACCTTCCTTTGCGTGAACAAAGAAGCCAAAGACGTCAACATTGTAATTCCTGCTGATGGACCATCTTTTGGTGTTGCTCCTTCTGGAACGTGCATGTGGACATCATAATTATTGAAAACATCTGCCTCTAATCCTATCCATTCTGGATGTGCTTTCAAAAATTGCAAAGCAATCGTTGCAGATTCTTTCATTACATCTCCTAGGTTTCCAGTCAACGTTAATTTACCTTTTCCTTTAGCCAAAGAAGATTCGATAAATAAAATATCACCACCCATTGAAGTCCAAGCCAATCCTGTAACAACTCCAGCAACATCATTGTTTGCATACATTGTTTTCTTTCTTCCAGGCCCCATAATATCAACTAGATTCTCAGCTGAAATGGTTTTCTTAAAATCTTCTTCCATTGCAATTTGACGGGCACGATTTCTTACCAATTTGGCAACGGCCTTGTCTAATCCCCTCACTCCTGATTCTCTTGTATATTCTTCAATTAGTTTTTCAAGAGTGGCTTTTCCAATAGAAATATCAGATTTTTTTATTCCATGCTCCTTAATTTGGTCTGGAAGTAAGTGTCTTTTAGCTATTTCGACTTTCTCTTCAACAGTATATCCAGAAACCTCGATCATTTCCATACGGTCACGTAATGGACCCTGAATTGTTGATAAATCATTCGCTGTTGCAATAAACAACACTTTCGATAAATCATATTCTGTTTCTAAATAATTATCATAAAATTCATTGTTTTGTTCAGGATCTAAAACCTCTAACATTGCACTGGAAGGGTCTCCATGGTTAGAACGTGCTATTTTATCAATCTCATCCAATACAAAAACTGGATTCGATGTTCCTGCTTTTTTGATGTTCTTAATTACACGTCCTGGCATTGCACCAATGTAAGTTTTTCTATGTCCACGAATTTCACTTTCATCGTGAATTCCACCCAATGACATTCTTACATATTTTCTTCCCAATGCTTCTGCAACTGACTTTCCTAATGAAGTTTTACCAACTCCCGGAGGTCCGTAAAAACAAAGAATCGGAGATTTCATATCTTTTTTCAACTTCAATACAGCCAAATATTCCAGAATACGCTTCTTTACCTTTTCTAAACCATAATGATCTCTTTCTAAAATTTTCTCTGCACGTTTAAGGTCAAGATTATCACTTGTATAATCATCCCAAGGTAAATCTAAAAGCATTTCCAAATAGTTCAATTGAACTGTGTATTCAGCTCCTTGTGGATTAGAACGCTGCAAACGATTCAGTTCTTTTTCGAACATCTCCTCCACTTTCTTCGACCATTTTTTCTTTTTGGCTCGTTCACGCATTCTTTCCACATCTTGTTCTTGTGGATTTCCACCTAACTCTTCTTGAATCGTTTTTATTTGTTGATTTAAGAAATACTCACGTTGCTGTTTATCCAAATCAACCTTTACCCGTGTTTGAATTTCGTTACGCATTTCAAGTTGCTGCGCTTCAATAGTTAAATGTTGAAGAACAGACATTGCTCTTTTCTTCAAATCCATTTCATCCAGCATCTTTTGCTTTGTAGCAACATCAGCGTTCATATTTGATGAAATAAAATTGATTAAGAAACTTGGACTATCAATATTTTTAATTGCAAATTGAGCTTCAGATGGAATGCTGGGAGATTCTTTGATGATTTTCAATGACAATTCTTTCATTGATTGAATTATCGCTGTAAATTCTTTACTGCGTTTCGGTGCTTTAGCTTCTTTACACAATTTAATTTTACCGCGTAAAAACGGTTTTTCTTGTGTAATTTCTTCTAATTCAAATCTTCTCTTCCCTTGAATGATTACTGTTGAAGTTCCGTCAGGCATTTTTAACAAACGAAGAATCGTTGCCACAGTACCTATCTTATGAAGGTCTTTTCCTTCTGGATCCTCTACTTCCGGATTCTTTTGTGAAACAACTCCAACTACTTTATCACTCCCATTGGCGTGCTTAATTAAATCAATGGATTTATCCCTTCCAACCGTAATTGGAATTACAACTCCAGGAAACAATACATTATTTCTTAAGGGTAAAATCGGAATATCCGATGGAAATTCTGCATTGTTCATATCTTCCTCCTCTTCTTGTGTGATTAAAGGGATGAATTCTGCATCTTGATCATCTGGTGATCCAACTCTTATTATGCTTTTATCAAAAATATCATTCATATCTTATATGCGCTTTTGCGTCAATGTGTCAGTTAGTACTTATTATTAAGTTAAAGAAATTTATTAAATCCCCAACAATAATTGCAGGTTGATATTGTTCAATCCTTGTGCCATAATAAAAAACTGTCAGTTTTGACAGTTTTTTATTATGGCACAAGGGAGAGGATATCGATAAAAATCGAAAAGGAGAGAATTAGTAGGGAGAGGGCAAGAATTTCAGGGAGATGAAATTTAGAAAAAACATGATTTGAGCTAAATTAGAATATTCGAAGAAGAACCTTTTATGCAAAAACAACTCTTTTTCTCACTGCTTTCAATTTGTAAAATTTAAATATTCATTTATTTCATCCGTAATCCAACCGTAGACTTCACCTTTTCTCTTGGTTCGGTAGAACAAATTAAAACTCCCCCTGATTATTTTCCCATCAATTGGATTTTCAAGTATCGCATTAAAATATAATGTATTAGCTCTTACAAATTTGAATTCTACATTTTTAATAATCGCTAAATCTAGGTAGTCATAGTTAACTGTATCTTTTAAAAGTAAATTTTCATTAGAGTCAATTATCACAGCTTTATCTATTTTCTTGGATATCGAAAAGTTTGGTATGTTAACAAGCGAAATAAGGAAATCACTCTTGATTAACTTTTGATCTTTATATGTCCCAACACCAAATACTTTTACAAACCCTTTATTGTTACCAATCTGCAATGGATAGGTAGAATTGATTGTGTCGAGGTAAATTCCATTTGACTCAATAGAATTCAACTCCAAAGCTTCGGAATTGATCAACGTATTTTCTGATTTCTCGGAGCAAGAAAACAGATAGAATAACAAAAATATTATGACACTTAATTTCATAGGTAATATATTTTGAAAACAATAGCAACTGAACTGAAGCCAATACATCGATTTTCAATTTTTACAACTTCATCTATAAAAGTTCGGAATCTTATAAATAAAGAGCAAATTAACTTCTATAGATTAAATTGGTTGGTATACCTTCTCCCTGAAAATTTATAATTTTATTTCTTCGGGAATAAATAATTTAATATTTTCAAGTCTCCCTCGGTAATTTTCTTCTTTCTTCGAATCATCATTTGGTTTCCAGCATCTATTGCTCTATCTAAATCATAAACTGAAGAATTTTCTTCACCTCCCCATGAGAAATTAGGAACATACTTTGGAGGAAAACCAGATGTAAAAATATTGGCGCAAACACCTATCACAGTTGCAGTATTTAACATGGTATTAATGCTCGTTTTGGAATGATCTCCCATAGAAACTCCCATAAACATCAATTCCGTTTGCTCCATTCCTTCCGATAAATAACTAAAGGTTTTCACATTACCATAGTTATTTTTGAGGTTAGAACAATTCGTATCAGCTCCAAGATTGCACCATTCTCCAATCACTGAATTTCCTAAAAAACCATCGTGACCTTTATTAGAATATGCTTGAAAGATCACATTATTCACTTCTCCTCCAACTTTACAGTGTGGTCCTAAAGAAGTAGCCCCATACACTTTAGTTGATAATTTCAAAGCACTGCTTTCTGCCATGGCTAAACCACCTCGAACAACACTACCTTCCATTATTTCGGCATTCTTTCCTATATAGATTGGTCCCGATTTAACGTTAAGAATTGCACATTCTACAGTTGCTCCTTCTTCAATAAAAAGTTGACTTGCATCTCCAATCAAAGTATTCGTTGTTGAAAGTTGGGCACTTTCTTTTCCTTCAGTATAAGCTTTATAGTCAGCTGCAAGTGCAATATCATTCTTTTGAAATAAATCCCAGCGGTTTTCTAAGACAACTAAATCTTCAATCGTTTTTGAAACACTGTTTTTAGGTTCAAAAAATTCTCCTCTGTGCGCCAAAAAAACGCCCTGCATATACAAACTTTGATTCACCTCTAATTTTTGAACCAACTCCACTAATTCAGCGTTAGGAATCACAGCAGAATTAATCCAAATATTATCCTTTGATTGCTTCATCGGAAACTTATCAGATAAATAGTCTTCCGTTTTAAATGAAACTGAAGCTTCTGGTAAATAAAATTGCCAACGCTCATCATTTGTCCACATTCCAATACGAAGATTCCCTACCGGTCGTGTGAGTGTCAGTGGTGCAAATGTTAAATGATTCGATAAATCGTGGAGGATAATATTCATGATTCTACTTTTTACATTCTATTTGGTACGTTAATTCCCAACAAACGCATTGCTGTTTGAATAACTTTACCTGTATTTTGACTAATTAATATTCTCGCATTTTTCAATGCTATATTTTCTTCTTTCATCACACTAAATGCCTGATAAAATGAATTATAATTCTTTACTAAATCGAAGGTGTAATTGGCAATTAAAGCTGGACTATAATTTTGACCTGCTTCTTTAACCACCAATGGAAATTCACTCAATTGTTTAATTAATTCTTTTTCTGCCTGATCAATGTCCATGTCTTTTTCAGGATTCACCAATTCAACTTTCGTCATTAATGAATTGATTCTTGCATATGCATATTGAATGAAAGGTCCAGTGTTTCCGTTTAATTCAATAGATTCATCCGGATTAAACTTCATGCGTTTTTGTGGATCAACTTTCAGTAAATAATACTTCAAACCTCCCATTCCAATCAATTCATAAAGATTGTCACGCTCCGCTTCTGTCATTCCATCAATGTGCCCACGTTCTTTCGTACTCTCTTTAGCCATTGAAACAACTTCTTCCATCAAGTCATCGGCATCCACTACTTTACCTTCACGAGATTTCATTTTACCATCTGGTAAATCGACCATTCCATAAGATAAATGGTAACAATTTTTGGCCCAATCGTAGCCTAATTTCTTCAGAATCAAAAATAAAACCTGAAAATGATAATCCTGCTCATTTCCAACAGTATAAATAACTCCATTTAATTTTGGATAATCTTTAAATCGATCAATTGCTGTTCCGATGTCTTGCGTCATGTAAACAGCTGTTCCATCCGCTCGCAGTACCAATTTCTCATCTAAACCTTCTTCCGTCAAATCCACCCAAACAGAACCATCATCTTTTTTAAAGAAAACACCTTTATCCAAGCCTTCTGTAACATGGTCTTTACCAATCAAGAAAGTTTCAGATTCATAATAAATTTTATCAAAATCAACTTCCATTCGGTTGTATGTCTTGTCAAAACCAACATAAACCCAGTTATTCATCATTCCCCAAAGTTTTCTTGCCTCAGGATCATTTGACTCCCATTTCAACAACATTTCACTTGCATCCTTGGTCAACTGTGTGAAAGGCACACCAAAAGCAGCAATTTTACGATAAATTCCAGTTTTTTTCTTGTCATCATCTGCTGCTTCAAAGGCTGCAAACAATCCAGGTAATTTTTCTTTTGCTTCTTCTGGAATAGCACTATCTGAATAGTCATTTGCTTTCCATTCAGTAACCAATTCAAATCCTTGAAGAGTTACTTGCTTGTCGAATTCAATATAGTATTTCCCAACAAAATGATCTCCTTTTAATCCTGTAGAATTAGGGGTTTCTCTTTCTCCATTTTCATCTTTAGCAGCAAATTGCTCCCAAGCCACCATACTTTTACAAATATGGATACCACGGTCGTTAATGATTTGTGTTTTCACCACTTCGTGTCCATTTGCTTTCAAAATTTCAGAAACACTGTATCCCAAAAAGATGTTACGCATATGTCCTAAATGCAAAGGTTTATTTGTATTCGGTGAAGAATATTCAACCATATACATTTCTCCTGAAGGCGATGGTGCACATCCGAAGTTTTCATCTTCAGTCATATTGAAAAGTTCATTTTTCCAAAAATCGTTTGTTAAATTCAGATTTAAGAACCCACTCACCACATTGTAGCCTTCAACTTCGTCCATTTCATCAGTCAAGAAACGACCAATATCCTCTCCTACTTTAATTGGAGAAGATTTTAATATTTTCACAAATGGAAAAACAACCAAAGTCATATCCCCTTCCACATCTTTTCTTGTCTTCTGAAACTGAATTAATTTCTCTTCAATTTCAACTCCAAAAATCGACAAACTATTTTCAAGCAATAATGCTTTAATTTTATTTTCCATTCTAAATTTTATACTTGATTTAACCTGTTACATTCCTACGTAAGAACAACATTGTTTTCAATTTTATGCTTTTCTTTCAGCAACATGAATTACCTCAGTAATCAATCCATATGCTACTTCAGCCATGCGATTAGTTTTTTCGTCCAAACAAGGGTTAATTTCAACAAACTCTATACATTTTACCTTTGGGTGCTTAGCAAAATGCCTCAAAATAATTCCTGCTTCTTCAATTGATATTCCATGAGGAACTGGAGTTCCTGTCCCGTGAGATGTCAATTTAGGATCCATAGAATCCACATCAAAAGAAAGGTATATCTCGTCACAATCAGCATATTTCTCATCCAAACGTTGTAGAATTGGACGAACCCCTACTTCACGTAATTCATAAACAGAAATATTCTTAATTCCTAAACGCTCCATCAATTCAACTTCTGGGGTTTCTAGATCCCGAAGTCCTATAAAACCAAGATCTTCTGCATTAATTTTTGGTGTAATTCCACCAGTATTTTTCATTTCATTCCAAAACTTGATGGTATCGGGGTGAGGATCATTTATTTTTGATTCTAAATTATCTTCATTTAATGCTGTTGCCAAAGGCATTCCATGCATATTTCCTGTTGGTGTAGTATAAGGTGTATGTAAATCTCCATGCGCATCAACCCATAAAACACCTAATCTATTCTTTGGATTCGCAACTTTTAGCCCTGCAATTGTACCACCAGCAGAGCCATGGTCTCCAGCAATAACAACAATAAAGTCGTTCTTTTTTCTTTCCCTGCTTACAACTTCAGCCACATTTTTATAAACTGTTGCTAAACCATCAGCTCTTTTCCCCCATTGATATTTCGTAGGTTGATCCAACATGTGATTCATGGTTACCACATAATGAATTGGATACTTTGAAAACAAGAAATTCCCTGCATTGTCATCTGCAACGCGTAAAGCTCCCGGCCCAAGGCTTGCACCTCGTGTTCCTGCAGAAATTTCTGAATCGTTAATTATATATGCTATAGATTTTCCCATCACAATAGATTTCTTTAAATATTAATTGAGCAAAGATAAAAAATCATACTTAATATTCATAAAAGTAAAAACAGAACAATATCTCTTTTATGAATTCATTCTAAGGAGAAAATTTGTCTTAATTTTGTAACGGAATTTTGAACTTCAGTCTTTAATGAAAAATACTTTTACATATTTATTTTTATCCCTCTTTCTATTTGCGTGCTCAAACCAGAAAGAGGTTGTTGAATCCTTTGAGGGAAAATTAGTCTATTCCGTATCTTCAGCTCTAAACAACCCTGATAAAAGTGACAGTATCAACTACCAAGTTGTCTACGCGAAAGATTCGATGTTGAGAATTGATAGTTTTACGGCAATTGGAAAACAAATTTACATTAAGCATATCCCTAAAAACAAGGCCTATATCTTGATGGATATCGGTATTAAAAAGATAGCAATTCAAACGGTAGAAGATACAACAAAAAACGAAACCAGATATATTTTCAAAAAGAAAATGGGTAAAGAAATCCTTGCAGGACGCAAAGCAAAAAACATTAAAGTCACCGATGTAATTTACGACACCACAATGGTGATGAATTATTTGCCTGAAATCCCTTCAAAATATTCAACCGCTATAGATGGAATACCTGGCCTACCTGTAAATTACTCATTGAACGTGAGTGGAATGTGGGTTACTTATAAACTTTACTCGATTGAAGAAAGACCATTAAGCATTGATTTATTTGGAATTCCTTCCGACTATGAAATCATTACTTTAGATGAGTTTATTGAACTAATCGAGAACTAACAGTTAGTTGTGAATAGCCTTCTAGATTTTCTTTAAAACCAACGGAAGCATTCCTTATATTAGCAGAATTAATCCGTAGCAAACGAATGGCAAAAGGGAATACTTTAAAACAGAAAGACAAAAAGAAGAAAAAAGATATCAAAACCAAATCAGGTAAAAGTAAATCTTTCTCAACTTTATACGCAAAAATTGACCGCAGAAAAGCCAAGTCGATTAGTGGCGCTATACTCCTTTTACTTTCAATCTATCTATTCATTGCCTTTACTTCCTATCTTTTTAGTTGGAGAGAAGACCAAGATTTAATCGTTTCAACTACGTTTTTTGAATTCATTTTCAGCAGCCCTGATATTGAAGTAACTAATTGGTTAGGGAAATTTGGTGCATGGACTGCCCATGTTTTCATGTTTAAATGGTTCGGTTTAGCTTCGTTCGCATTCAGCTTTTTACTCATGCTATCTGGCGTTAGACTATTGCTAAACATTAGACTACTTCCATTGAGGAGAACATTCCTTGTAACATTTATTGCTATCATCTGGTTTTCAGCATTCTTAGGATTAATGACATCCAGAGTCAACTATCTTGGTGGATCATTCGGTTATGCAATAAAGGAATGGCTAAGCGCTGTCCTAGGAATTTTCGGAGCTGTACTTTTAATTCTAGTTTTGCTCTTTGTGGCTATTGTAGCACTATTTAACCCTGATTTTAAAGAGATTTTCCAAAGATATTTCCCTAAGAAAGACAGCTCCAAATCAGCCGTATCAGATCAAAATAACAACGCTTTCTTAAAAGAAGATGAAGAAGAGTTGTTGACAGATGAGGAACTCACTGTATCAGAAAATGAAGATGATTCTGATGATATCAATCTCGAAGAGGATGAAAAAAGCGAGGAAGAGGAAGAATTTCAAGTAACTTTCAAAGATGACAACCACCCTTCGGATTCTGTTGGCGAGCAGGAAGAAGCCGAAAGTGACGATGATTTCGAAGTAGTAAAACCAAATGCAGAACCTGAACCAACTTTAGTTACTCCCAAAAGTGTTATCTCAGAAAACAATGATGAAGACGACTTTTTAGTTGAAGTACCTAAAAGCGAAAAGGAGATTTCTGACACTGATTTAAATAAAATGGTAGAGGATTTTGGACCATATGATCCAAAACTTGATTTATCAAGTTACACTCCCCCAACGATTGACTTACTAAGAAAGTTTGAAAGTACGCAAGGCGGTGTAACTAAAGAAGAATTAGAACAAAATAAAGACAATATAGTCAACACTTTAGCCAACTATAAAATTGATATTGCTAAAATCAAGGCGACAATTGGACCAACGGTAACTTTGTATGAAATAGTTCCTGCGCCAGGTGTTAGAATTTCCAAAATTAAAAACTTGGAAGATGACATCGCTTTAAGTTTAGCCGCTTTAGGAATACGAATTATTGCACCTATTCCAGGAAAAGGAACGATTGGAATTGAAGTACCGAATAGTAATCCCGAAATAGTGAGCATGCGCTCTTTAATCGCATCCGAAAAATTTCAAAACTCCAAAGCTGAACTACCTATTGTTTTAGGTAAGACAATAACAAACGAAACATTTGCTTTTGACCTTGCTAAAATGCCCCACTTATTAGTCGCCGGAGCTACCGGTCAAGGTAAATCTGTAGGATTAAATGCGATATTGGTTTCCTTATTATATAAGAAACATCCATCTCAAGTGAAATTCGTTTTAATTGACCCTAAAAAGGTTGAACTTACACTCTTCAATAAAATAGAGCGTCATTTCTTAGCTAAATTACCAGACGAGGAAGAAGCGATTATTACGGACACTTCAAAAGTGGTAAATACATTGAACTCCTTATGTATTGAAATGGATGACCGTTACGACTTATTGAAATTGGCACAAACAAGAAACATTAAAGAATACAATGAAAAATTTGTCAATCGTAAATTGAATCCTGAGAACGGGCACAGATACATGCCATATATCGTGGTATTAATTGATGAGTTTGCCGATCTAATCATGACTGCTGGAAAAGAAGTAGAACACCCTATAGCACGACTCGCTCAGTTAGCTCGTGCAATTGGAATACATTTAATTGTCGCTACTCAAAGGCCATCAGTAAACGTAATTACAGGGATGATAAAAGCCAATTTCCCTGCCAGAATAGCTTTCCGAGTTTTATCAAAAATCGATTCACGTACAATTCTAGACACCTCTGGAGCTGATCAGTTAATTGGAAAAGGAGATATGTTGATTTCTACAGGTAATGAAGTCATTCGTTTACAATGTGGGTTTGTTGACACCCCTGAAGTAGAAGCAATATGTGATTTCATTGGTGAACAAAGAGGCTATCCTGACGCCATGATGCTACCTGAATATACAGGTGAAACTTCAGAAGGAAATTCTTTAGATGTTGACGATGAGTTAGACGGTAAATTCTTTGAAGCAGCACAAGTGATTGTTACACACCAGCAAGGTTCAGCCAGCTTGTTACAACGAAAATTAAAATTAGGGTACAACCGCGCAGGTAGAATTGTGGATCAACTTGAAGCCCATGGTATAATTGGACCATTTCAAGGAAGTAAAGCAAGAGATGTCCTCATCCCAACAGACGAAGCACTAAACGAACATTTGAACTCCAAAGGATTAAGATAAGCTTAAAATAAACAATATAAATCATTACATTTGCAAAATATATATTGGCACGTTTTGTGCAAATACATATTCAAAAATATAACAGATGAAATATTTAATTATCGGAATTTTATTTATAGCGACTAATTTGTTTGCACAATCAGACCAAAAGTCAGAGAAAATCTTGAATCAGATGTCTGCTGAAATTAAAAGCATGAGCTCTTTCTATATTGAGTTCACCATGAATGTTAAAAATTCGGCTACAGGCGAAGATTCTAATCAAAAAGGAGAAGGTTTTGTTAAGGGTAATAAATACTATGCTTCATTAGGTCAAAACATATTGATCTCTAATGCTGTTAAAAACTGGACAGTTGTCAAAGAAGAGAAAGTAGTTTACCAAAGTGATGTTGACCTTGACGATGATGAGGGAATGAACCCAAAAAAATTGATGACTATTTGGGAGGATGGATTTAAAAATAAGTACGACAAGGAAACTCAAATAAATGGCAAAAAAGTTCATCAAATAAGTTTATACCCAACTAATCCAAACGAAGTTAATTATCACACAATTATGCTTTATGTAGCTACCGACAACAACGAATTACAAAAAGCCATTATGAAAACCAAAGATGGCAGTACCATGACATACTCCATAGATGTTTTTGAAAAAAACAAGTCGGTTCCTGACAGTAAATTTGTTTACAACCCTCAAAACAACCCTGGTTATCAAATCATCAGAGATTAAATTTAAAATCAAAATTCAAGTGAGCTTAATCTCAGTTCGAAATAATTTAGAAGACTCTTATATAAATCAAATAAAAACATAAGAAAATAAATAAGATTTATTCAACTTTTATTAAGTATATTTGCCCACTTATATATATACTATGTTAAAAATACCCTCTATATTAATCTTCCTTGGCTTTGCTATCCTGCTTGGATCTTGTGGTACACGTGAAAAAATGATATACTTCCAAACAAGTAATCAAGACAGTCTTGCACAAGACAGTGTAAAACAAAACATGCAATTTACCCCAACTCTAAAACCTGATGACTTCTTATCTGTTGTAATAACAGCTAACGATCCTGAAAGTGTTATTCCTTTTAATTACCCTGAATCAGGTGGAGGAAGACCTCTAAATCAAGGTTACATGACTGGTAATGCAGCAAAATCCGGATACCTAATAGACCCTGATGGAATCGTTAACCTACCTGTTTTAGGAAAAATCAAACTAGGAGGTTTAAGTAGAACTGTTGCAACAGATATTTTAGAAAAGAGATATGCACTTTATCTTAAAAACCCTGTTGTAAACATTCAAATTCAGAATTATAAAATTACAGTTCTTGGAGATGTTAATAGACCAGGTACTTACAATATTCCTAATGAGCGAATTACATTACTAGAAGCTATAGGTTTATCTGGAGATTTAGATATAACAGGAGAACGTGAAAACGTTTTAGTTATAAGAGAAGAAAATGGTAAAAGAGCGCAGTACAGAATTAATTTAAAAACCGATGAAGTTTTTAGCTCACCAGTGTACTACTTACAACAAAATGATGTTGTATATATAGAGCCTAACACAGCAAAAAGGACTCAAGGAACGGTATGGAGAACATCAGGTGGTATATTTATATCATTAGTAGCTCTAATACTAACAACGTACACAATAGTATTTAATTAATAAGATTTTATCTAATTAGCAACTTAATATAATGCAACAGCAAATTTTTGAACAACAAACTGATGACAATGTCAATTTTCAGGAAACAGTAGGTAAATATCTACAACATTGGAAATGGATCGTAGCAATTACAATATTATTTGTTGGTATTGCCTTTTTATACCTAAAAGGTGAACCCTCTATCTACCAAAGTACTTCAACAGTTTTGGTAAAGGATGATAAAAGAGGTGGATTAGTTACAGATATTGACTTATTTGCAGAGCTTGGCGGATCAAGAGGATATTCAAATCTTTATAATGAAATTGAAGTCTTTAAATCTAGAGACTTGGTGAAGAAAGTAGTCCAATCACTACAATTAAACACACAAATCACAAAGACTGGAGGACCCTTAAGTGCTAATACATATTACTATACTGATGACTCTCCTTTCAAATTTAATTTTATTGATTCTACTGTAGATCATTATACTCGAAATTATTCTATAGATATATCACAAGTTAATAATGAAACATTTGTTGCTCACCAGAATTTCAACGAGAACGGATCGCTAGTAAATAAACTCTTAGGAGAATTCAAGTTTAATCAAGCATTTGAAACCATAGGAGGGAAAATAAACGTTAGTAAAACGGAAAATTTCGGTGATATCCATAAAGGAGAGCACTTCAATTTTAAGGTTTCAACTTTAGAATCAGCTACCAATAGATGGAAGTCTAAATTCGAAGTTACACCTTCCATAAGTAAAGAAGCTTCTGTATTAACCTTATCGGCACAGGGTTTAATGAAACAAGCAAACAATGATTTCCTTAATCAGATTATTGTTATACATGAACAAAATGCTATTGCTGACAAAAACGAAATCACTAAAAATACAAGTGAATTTATTGCTGAAAGAATGATAATTCTGTCAGAAGAGTTATCAAAAGTAGAAGGTGTAAATGAGAAATTCAAAACAGATAATCAACTCGTAGACGTTGAGAAAAACGCTTCTATTATATTACAACAAGAGAGTATTATAGAGGACAGGATTATACAATCAAACATACAATTAAGTATGTCTGAATATTTAAAAGAATATCTTGAAAAGAATTCTGACAATACAACTTTACTTCCTTCCAATTTAGGATTTAGTGACTTGTCCATTAACCAAATGTCATCTGATTATAACAAGCTTATTTTAGATCGAAATAAAATAATTACAAATTCAAGTAAAAACAATCCAATTGCCATTCAACTTGAAAGCCAAATTAATTCTGTTAAGAACAGTTTGACTCAAAGTTTAAACAATTCCAAAAGAAGCCTTCAGTTAGAATTAAAAGAACTAAAGAAGGAGTCTAGAAAATATAATAGCAGGTTGTCTGACATTCCAGAAATGGAAAGAAGATATAGAGAAATTCTACGTCAACAAAATCTTAAGGAAACCTTATATTTATATCTTTTGGAAAAAAGAGAGGAAAATGAGATTGCAATGGCTTCTACAATTGGTAATGTAAAAACTATTGATGTTGCTTATGCGAATTCGAAACCTGTAGGACCTAAAAGAGAAATCATTTTCATTTCTGCCTTAATATTAGGTTTGCTAGTACCTATCTTATTTATTTACATTAGAGACTTAATCGACAATAAAATTAGAAGTGTTGAAGAATTGGAAGCCACAGAAATTTCAGTTGTTGGAGATATACCACTTAATAAAACCAAGGATAACTTAGTTACAAAAAAAGGAGAAAGAACGATCATTTCAGAAGCCTATCGAATGGTAAGAACGAATATGAAGTTTCTTTTGGAAAACAAGGCTGATATAGGAAATGTTATTTTTCTTAGTTCAACATTACCGAGTGAAGGTAAATCATTCACTTCTATAAACTTAGCTAACTCTTTATCACTAACAAACAAGAAGGTTGTTCTAGTTGGTTTAGACCTTCGTGCTCCTAAGTTATCTGAATATTTAAACCACGAAGAGACCCTTTTAGGAGTTTCTAACTATTTAGCAAATTCAGACATTGATCTTGATTCAATAATTTACCCGGGAAGTGGTGATATTAATTTTGATTATATTTTCTCGGGAGATATTCCTCCTAACCCAAGTGAGTTATTGACTAGACCAAGATTAACAGATCTTTTTGCTGAATTAAAAACAAAATACGATTACATTATTGTTGATACCTCTCCTATGGCTCTAGTAGTCGATACAATATCTATTCTTGATCATGCCGACTTATTGTTATATGTTGTAAAGGCTGACTTTGCCCATAAAAATTCTTTAAATCTTCCTTTGAATCTTAAAAGAGAAAAAAAGGTAGGAAATATCGCGTTTATCTTCAATGGAAGTAATCGCAAAAAGGCAGGGTACGGCTATGGTAAATATGGGTATGGATATGGACAAACTTATGGATCCAATCAGGAAGAGAAAAAATGGTATCAATTTTTCAAACGTTAATACCTCTTACTATCAATTGATTATAAAATAATTGAAATATTTATTCAATTATTTTGATGTATCAGCTTTGACAACTAGGTTTATTAACATATATTTGTAAGGAATAAAGAATAATACTATAGTATTAGGTAGTACAAAGAAAAAAATACTAATTTTGCGCAGTATAAAAGCTATAATTACAAAGCTCGTTATACCAAAAAGTTTAAAAAACAATATTAATTAAAAAAACCATGAAGAAAATTTCTATTCTATTATTGCTTTCAATCTTCGTATTTACAGCAAAGGCACAAACGGGTCCTCAAATGGCTATGGGTAACCTAAAAGTAAATTGGTATAAAATTGGATGGTTCCTTGACGCCAATGCAGGAGGAAGATTTTTAGGTCAAACATCTGATATCGCAGATATGTCTGCAGGTCCAAGTTTCAATGCTGGTTTAGGGTATTTCTTCAATGATAAAATCGCACTTAAAGGAAGGTTAGATTACAACCAATTTTCAGCCTCCTATGGAAATGTAACAGACCGTTCAGGATCTATTGCAGGATCTGCTGAAGTTATGGTAAGATTATTACAAGTATTTGCAAATAAAAGAGCTCGTGATTTCTCTTTAAACCTTCATGCTGGAGCTGGTTTAACTGCTCTACGTAATCCATCATACAAAGATTTCCTTGAATCAAAATATGATGACTATAAAGGTAAATTATTCCCTGCGGATAACATGGGGCACATTATTGTTGGTATTACACCTCAGTATCATTTTAATTCAAGATTATCTATTAACCTGGATATAAGCCAATTCTCTCAATTCAAACAACATAAAACTTATGATAAACATAACTATGTTGATACTAAGAGTGTAACTGGAATAGTTTCTACAACAATAGGACTGACATTCAGACCATAATATAATTGAGATCTTCAAAAGAAGATTTACAACAATAAAATCGATATTAGAACGACAAATTAATTTGAAGTTCTGATATCGATTTTTTTATTTGATCTATTTACAAGTAATTAAATGAAGGAATGGATCATGACAGTCTATAAAAAGTATTACTCAAAATAGCTGCATAACACATTAGAAGAAGGACAACCTTTCATAAGTAAGGTAAGAAATACGGTTAATATAGGGTAGGAATTTTATTGTCAAGTTAACCAAAGTCAATTTAACACTTGAAGCTTACAACTATTCAAAGGCAAATGTCTTTTTAGAATGTAATGAAACCAAACTATATCTTTAGCACAATTAGCACAGTAGATGGTAAAATAATAAGATGTAATTGCAATTACTTTCTAATTCATATATTCTAAACGTATATATATCAGAAAAATACATTACATTTAATCCCGAATTTTTTTACTTAATATTGATCTAATAATCGCTAGTTGTTCTTAATAGCACCTTTAGAAAAAATCTATTTAACATGCTTTTTAACTCGTTAGACTTTGCAATATTTTTACCAATAGTTTTTATACTTTATTGGTTTGTAACCAACAATAATTTGAGGTTACAAAATTTATTGATTGTAGTTTCGAGCTATGTATTTTACGGCTGGTGGGATTGGAGGTTTTTATCCCTAATTATTTTCAGTACTCTGATTGACTACCTAATAGGTCGTAAACTAATAATAGAAGAACGAATTCCTCAAAGAAAACTGCTCTTATGGATTAGTATTATTGTAAATCTAGGATTCTTAGGTTTCTTTAAATACTACAATTTCTTTGTAGATAATTTCATCACTGCTTTTTCATTATTCGGAACAGAAATAAAGGCGAATACACTGAATATTATCTTACCAGTAGGAATCAGTTTTTATACTTTTCAAACATTGAGCTACACAATAGATGTTTACAAGAGAAAGCTGGAACCAACAAAAGATTTCATTGCTTTTTCGGCCTTTGTAAGCTTCTTCCCTCAACTCGTTGCTGGACCAATCGAAAGAGCTACGAATTTGCTACCACAATTTTATATCAAACGAATCTTTAATAGTTCTTTTGCATTAGAAGGGATAAGGCAAATTATGTGGGGACTTCTAAAAAAGATGGTTATTGCTGACAATTGTGCCGTAATAGCGAATTCCGTATTTTCCAATTATAATGATGTAAGTGCTTCTACATTATTTTTCGGTGCCATCATGTTTACATTTCAAATATATGGTGATTTTTCTGGATATTCTGACATCGCAATAGGAACAGGGAAATTATTTGGATTTGACTTAAAGAAAAACTTTGCTTATCCATATTTATCAAGAGATATAGCAGAATTCTGGAGACGCTGGCACATCTCACTATCAACATGGTTTAGAGATTATGTATATATACCATTAGGTGGTTCAAGGGATGGTAAGAATAAAGCCTTCCGAAATACAATAATTATCTTTTTGGTAAGTGGGTTTTGGCATGGAGCAAATTGGACTTTTATCGTATGGGGTGCATATCATGCAATTCTATTTTTACCTCTAGTACTCCTAAATAAAAACCGTAAATTTTTAACCCCTGTAGCCGAAAATAAAACTTTTCCAACGCTCAAGGAATTAATGCAGATATTATGTACTTTCCTATTAGTTGTTATTGGTTGGATAATTTTTAGATCAGAATCAATTAACGATGCATACATGTATATATCTAGAATGTTTTCTAGTAGTATTCTTTCAATTCCAACCTTTGTCGGACCAAACAATACTACAGCTATGATTTCACTATTCTATATTTTAATCATGATCTTGTTTGAATGGAAATACCGTAAAGATCATTTCGTTTTTGAATCTTCTAAATCACAAGTTTCTATGATGTTCAGCACTATATTTATTGTAGTTTCAATCTATTACTTTAGTGGCAGTTCTTCTGATTTTATTTATTTCCAATTTTAATAAAATGAAAAACTTAATTTTACAAATAGGATATATCGTTTTAGGATTAATAATTAGTTATTTTATTACTACTTTAATAATCCCCATAGTTACAGATGATACTAAACGTTTAACATTGATTAATAAATGGTCAAATGATGATGATTTAATTCCTGAAATTGTAATATTTGGAGACAGTAAGGCAATGACAGGAATTGATGGATATTTAATTTCTAAAAAATTCAATAATGCATCTGTGGCATCATTTACAAGCCTTGGACAGTCCCTTTCCGAATCAGCACTATTCTATCCAAAACTTAAGGAAGGAACTAAAGTTGTAATACAATGTCTTGACGTTAATAAAATTTCAAAGTCTCTCAAACTAAATAATAAAAAAGCGAGTCGTCTAATTCTAACTGGTTTTGAATACGATCCAAATGATAGCAGCCTACTATCTGAAAAAGCACAAAACACGATAAGCGCAAACAAATTATTAGCTACTTACAATTCAAAAAGTTTTTTGAAACAAGGTATCCACACCTATTTACGAACGATTTTGGAACCCAATGCACTTTCTGAAAATATTTATGATTTAACTTATCCATATTTGTACAACTATGAACGAGCTCCCCAAAAAGAGTATGATAAATTTCTGAGGAATTATTCAAATCGTAAAATTAAAGACACTTTAAAAATAAACAAAGAGGTTATTGAAAAACTAATACTCGCCTCCCAATATTTTAGGTCCAAGAACGTGGAGTTCGTAATTGTCTTTATGCCTTTTTCCCCAATAGGTTTTGACTATCTACCTAAAGATTACAGTAAGAAAATAAAGGAATTCCAAAAAGAAATTGGTGTAAAGGTTTTGGACTATACTAATTTGCTTCAGGATGAATATTTTGTGGATCCAACACATCCCAATAGAGCTGGAGCAAAGATTATTACCGAAAAAATGGTCCATGCTATAAAAGATAACCAAAATAATTGAAATCTAAGATATTAAAGGTTATTTCTCATTTTTCTACAAAAAAGAATATTAACTTTACAAAAATGTTAAACAAGAAAACCAATAACTTTAAATAAAACACATCAAATTTTTTTAATCATGAAAAAAACAGCTATTCTACTACTTCTATCTGTCATTGCATTCTCTGCTGTAGCGCAGTCAGGCCGAGAAAATTCAAACAGTAATAATTCTGTTAATTGGCACAAAACTGGCCTGTTCCTAGATTTAAATGCTGGAGCAAGATACTTAGGAGAAACGTCAGCAATCGCAGAAATGTCAGCAGGACAAAGCTTTAACGCAGGACTTGGTTACTACTTCAATGACATAATAGGTGTTAAAGGTAGATTAGATTACAACCAGTTTAAAGCCACTTACAATGGCGTTATTGACAGATCGTTTTCTGTAGGAGCTTCCGCAGAAGTAATGCTGAGACTTATACAATTGCTAGGAGAAAAGAAATCGAGAAAGTTCTCTTTGAATTTTCATGCAGGTGCGGGGTTAACTACCTTGCGTAATCCATCATTTATAGACTTTAGAAAGGAAAATGGTATTGCAGATTCTGAAAAATTCATTACAAACCAAGATGATATTGGACACATAATTCTAGGTTTGACTCCACAATTTCATTTAAACCAAAAATGGTCAATTAATTTAGATGTTAGTCACTTCACACAATTCAGTCAAGGTGTTACTTATGATACTGATAACTTAATAAGTTCAAAAAATGTAACTGGGATAATTAGTACTACAGTTGGTTTGACATTTAGACCATAAAAATGTACCAACAATTCTGAATACCTTTTTATTTGAAAATCGATATATATGTTAAGGAAATACTAACATGTATATCGATTTTTTAGTTTACACATTGAAGGTTCTAAGCCATATTGATAGACATTATAAAGAAAAGTACAATTCAGAAAATTCAGGTACATTTACGTAAGATACGTAATAATGTACCTCTTTCGTGAGCTGTTCAATTCAATTAGGCTCTAAGTTTTGAATTAATTACACAATTAAGCATTGCTTTCATAACATCCTTTCACCCGTCTAAAGATCCTTCAATAACATTCTGCATACAATAAAGGAAACCAACAATGAATTTCATAATGACGATTTGGTCTACCAAAAAGTTCAGATAATATACAATTCAAGTAATAGCAACTCTCGGGAATTAGAAATTATAGTTTTAGGAACAACAGTAGCTATTTAGAAGCCAAATTAAGCCAATCAACATCCTTTTTCAACCAATTTAGGGTTTCTTGTTCTTTAGAGCCTTTCTCAGCTTTAAAATCATAAAACCAAGATGCATTTTTAGGTAAACTCATCAGAATAGATTCAATTCTACCACCTGTTTTTAATCCGAACTTTGTTCCTCTATCATGAACTAAATTAAATTCAACATAACGTCCTCTTCGCAGGTTTCGCCATTCTTCATTTTCAGTTGTAAAAGAAGGTGAGCGGTCAAATTCAATTTGATCAGCATAAACCTTAGGAAATAATTCTCCTAGATCTATTGCAAAATCTAAAAGCCCTTCTTTCGATAAACCATCTTTATCAGTTAAATGGTCGTAAAAGATACCTCCTACTCCTCTTGTTTCGTTTCTGTGTGGAATGTAAAAATAATCATCTGCCAAAGTTTTGAATTTTGAGTAGAATTCTGAATTATATTTATCACATACTTTTTTCAGCTCTTGATGGAACATTTGAGCTTTGGGAAAGTCAATATAGTGCGGCGTCATATCTATACCACCTCCAAACCAATAAACACCAGTATCCATTTCAAAATAACGAACATTCATATGCATTATTGGGTGAAAAGGATTCTTTGGGTGAATAACAATTGAGACTCCTGTAGCAAGAAAATCATTACCATCGAGCCCAAGTTGATTCTTCATTACTTCAGAGACCGGTCCATGTACAGCCGAGAAATTTACTCCGCCTTTTTCAATGATAGCTCCATCGGAAAGGATTCGTGTTCTTCCGCCACCACCTTCTTCACGGACCCAATTGTCTTCATGAAATTTCGCTACACCATCTAGTTCTTCAAGTTTTTTACAAATATAATCTTGAACTGACTTTAACCTATTAATTACCTCCTCTTTGTTTAACATCAAACTTATTGGTATTTGAAATGATTTCTAACAATATAATTTCAAAATCACTTTGTTTTGAAATGAATACGCTTGAATTTTCACTACCGTGATTTCCTCCGAGAGACTGAACATCAAAACTATCCATTAATCCATTATCTCTGCTATATCCAAGTAACAGTGAAGACCCTTGTGATAACATCACATCAAAACCATGAAAGGCATACTTAGATGGATCAGATTTATATTTTAAACGGTACTCTCTCGTGAATTCCTTTACTTCTGGAGAATCATAATTCAAATAATTGGCAGCAGGAAAATGGAACTCAAAACGGTTTCTATAGTAACTATTTAAGGCCGGAATTTCTAACCAATTATTTAAACCAACCATAGTAACAGATGCTCGTCCGTAACTACCACTGTAGTTTTTCGCAGCATTAAGTGTATTCACAAACTTCATTACTTGTTGTACATCATTAGAAAGGCAAATAATAAAGTTATTACCATCTGTTTGAATAAGGTTCACTAAAGTTCTACCTGAGGCATCACCCATTCCTGAAGACTTTAGTGATTTTCTACCTACCAAAGGTTGACTCTTCTCAAACGCATCCTTAAAATATTGAACTCTTTCTCTTACTTCTGTATTTTCACCATCAATAATTACAATATTGTCATTTACATGATTTTTAGCTAAATATCTTGCCATTGCACTGATCATAGTTAATTCTGAAGGAACCATAGAAAGAACGTAAGGGTTATTTTCTAAGACTTTAGTTGGTATTTTGGTAACGGCCACAATTGGAACCTTATTATTCATTCCCCACTGCGCCGCATAGTCTAAAAGCTGAGGATAAAATGGCCCAATCACTACATCAATATCGTTTGCATTTCTACTGTCCAACTTTTCTTTTAACTTATCTAAATCCCCATAAGTATCAAAAAACTCAACATCAGCATTCAAACCTAATTTTTCTAGTGAATCTAAGGCTAATTGAGCGCCCATTAAAAATTCAACTGATAAATTGGTTAGCGTATTTAGCGAAGTAGTCTCAGTAAACATTCCAGATATAGCTTGAGAATTTGAACCCAACTTCATCGGCAAAGCAACCAGTACTTTATATTTATTTTTTTTCTTCACCAAGTGGACATTGGATTTTTTGATTGTATTCAAATTCACCAATTCTCGAACCTCAACTTCTTCAATTCTCTCCTGTTTTAATTTAATTGTTAATATTTGTCCTGGACTTATTGAACTACCAGACAAATTATTTTGTTCAACTAATTGCTCAACAGGAACCATAAATCTTCTAGAAATCGAATATAGCGTCTCCCCTTGTTGAACCTTATAGTTTACGATACTGTCCTTGAAGTCAACTTTGTAATCGATCACGGTAACTGAATCCTTTTTGAACGGATTGTGTGGTTCAAAATCTTTTGGTTTAGTTTTTTCTTCTGAAGTTTTTTCTTCCTTAGTTTCCTTGATTTTATCTTCTGCAATTAATGGTTTTTCTTCTTCCTTAGATGGAAAAGGAATTTTAAGCTCTTGTTTAATATCTAGACCTTGATCAGAACCTGGGTTCAATCGAATTATCTCAGCCACAGTTACTCCATATTCACGAGAAATACCGTAAAGTGTTTCTTTTCGCTTTACCGTATGAATTCTGAATTTATCTTGAGTTTCCGTCTTTGCGGAGCTACCGTCTGTTGGAATATAAAGAATTTGTCCTACCTGCAAACCTTCTTTTGCAGTAGGATTAAATTTAATAATAGACTCTATAGTTACATCATATTTAATATGTAATCCATATAAAGTATTCCCTGCTTCAACAGCATGAACCTTAAATAATTTACCATCTCTAGTTTCTTGTCCAATTTCTTGAGACAAAGCAGCAAAAGAGGCGCTTAAAAATATAACTAATACTATTAAAATTCTCATTATTCCCATTCAATTGTTGCAGGTGGTTTAGAACTGATATCGTATGTTACACGATTAATTCCTTTGACCTGATTAATTATTTTATTTGATATTTTACCTAATACTTCATAAGGTAAATGACACCAATCTGCAGTCATTCCATCAGTTGAAGTCACAGCACGAAGCGCAACAGCATTTTCGTAAGTTCTTTCATCTCCCATTACACCAACTGTGTTTACAGGTAAGAAAATTGCTCCAGCTTGCCAAACATCATCATATAAGCCAGCGGCTTTTAATTCGCCAATAAAAACTGAATCTACTTCCTGAAGAATCGCAACCTTATCTGGGGTTACTTCTCCTAAAATTCTAATTCCTAAACCAGGACCAGGAAAAGGATGTCTTCCCAAAATTGTTGGAGAAATACCTAATGATTTTCCTACTCTTCTAACCTCATCTTTAAATAAAGATTTTAAAGGTTCAACAACTTTTAATTTCATATAATCTGGCAATCCCCCCACATTATGGTGAGATTTAATAGTTTGCGACGGTCCTCCTGTTACACTTACAGACTCAATAACATCTGGGTATATTGTTCCTTGTCCTAACCATTTTGCGTTTTCAACTAATTTAGATTCTTGGTCAAAGACATCTACAAACACCTTGCCGATTGCTTTTCTTTTTTCTTCAGGATCTGTTAATCCTTTCAAAGCAGAGTAGAATTCCTCTGAGGCATCAACTCCTTTAACATTAAGTCCCATCCCTTTATAGCTTTCTAAAACTTCAGAATATTCGTTTTTACGTAATAAACCGTTATTTACAAAAATACAATGAAGGTTGGTTCCTATTGCATGGTGAAGTAATGTTGCAGCTACAGATGAATCAACCCCACCTGACAAACCTAAAATCACTCTATCATCACCTAATTGTTCTTTCAGTGCTTCAACAGTAGAATCTACAAATGCATCTGGAGTCCAATCCTGGTTACAACCTGCGATTGTTACTACAAAATTAAAAATCATTGTTGCTCCATCAGTTGAATGATAAACCTCTGGATGGAATTGAATTCCGTATGTTTTTTCTCCTTGAATTGAGTATGCCGCATTTTTCACATCTGCTGTACTCGCAATCACGTCAAAATCTGAAGGCAATAGTTTAATAGAATCTCCGTGCGACATCCACACCTGTGAATTTTCAGAAATTCCTTTCAATAAATCACTTGTGTTGTCATGAGAAACAATATTCGCTCTACCATACTCTCTTGTATCTGAAGCTGCTACTTCTCCCCCAAAATTGTGGGCCATAAATTGAGCACCAAAACAAACTCCCAAAAGTGGAACTTTACCTTTGATTTTTGATAAATCGATCTTCGGTGATTTTTCATCTCTCACAGAAAACGGGCTTCCTGAAAGGATTACACCTTTAATATTACTTGTGATTTCTGGGCATTTATCCCATGGGTGAATCTCACTATAAACATTCAGTTCTCGCACTCTTCTTGCTATGAGTTGCGTATATTGTGAACCAAAATCTAGAATTAAAATCGTGTCTTGCATGGCGCAAAGATAATAAACCGTTCAATCGACACCTAAGTAATTTTTACTTTTTAACTTCTTAAAACAGAAAGATTTTAATTTTATTGATTTTCAGGGTGTTTCCTTACTATTAGAATCTGCATAAGTTTCCATTTTTTGACAATTAGAATCCTTTAAAAACTATTCTTATCAAAAAAAATCACCCTTTCTCCTCAATAAATGAAAAAAGGGTGATCAAAATTTAAAATACTTGTTTGAAACTATGTTCGATGTGCATAACTTGTAATCAAACAAGCGTTACATATTTCTATTTAATAATCTTTTTATCATTTAAAGAATCTACAGTATTCTTCATGATACGCTCATTAATATTCGTTGTATTTGCTTTTACAAACCCACTTCCCGTTATTTTTTCAAAAAGTTCGATATATCTTTCCGTGATTAACGCTATAAAATCTTTAGGTATTTCAGGCATTTTTTGCCCTTCAAGACCTTGAAAGTCATTTTCGATTAACCATTGACGAACAAACTCTTTACTTAATTGACGTTGTTGTTCATTGTTACGCTGCCTTTCCTCATAGCCTTCAGCATAAAAGTAACGAGATGAATCAGGGGTATGAATTTCATCCATCAACATTATGGATCCATCTTTCATTCCAAATTCATACTTCGTATCTACCAAAATAAGCCCTCTATCCGCAGCCATTTCAGTTCCTCTTTCGTACAAAAGATGAGTGTATTTTTCCAGTTGCGAATAAACTTCTTCAGTTGCATAACCTTTACTTAGAATCTCATCCCTTGTTATATCTTCATCATGACCTTCAACAGCTTTAGTTGACGGAGTTATGATTGGTTGAGGAAACTTATCATTTTCTTTCATTCCTTCTGGCATTTCAACACCGCAAAGAATTCTTCTTCCTGCACTATACTCTCTCCAAGCATGACCTGTTAAATAACCGCGAATTACCATTTCAATACGAATAGGGTCACATCTGTAACCTACTGCAACATTAGGATCAGGAACATCCATTAACCAGTTTGGTAAAATATCTTCCGTAGCTTTAAGGAAGTGAGTTGCTACTTGATTCAACACTTGTCCTTTATAAGGAATTCCTACTGGTAAAATATGATCAAATGCAGAGATTCTATCAGATGCAATCATCACTAAATGATCCTCACCTATAAAATAGACATCTCTTACCTTACCTTTGTACACTTCCCTTTGTTCAGGAAAATTAAAATCAGTTTTTGTCAGACTTTTCATCATTGTTTTTTTGTTCTTCGAATGCTTCAATAATTTGTTTCACTAATTTATGTCGGATAACGTCATTCTTATTTAGACGCACCACGCCAATTCCATCTATTTCCCCTAAGGTATCAATTGCATAGATTAATCCAGACTTTTGTCTTGATGGCAAATCAATTTGAGATGCATCCCCTGTAATTACAAAACTGGCAGTCTTTCCCATACGGGTTAAAAACATTTTCATTTGATTTACAGTGGTGTTTTGAGCTTCATCAAGAATAACAAAGGCCTTATCCAAAGTTCTACCTCTCATAAATGCTAATGGCGCTATTTCCACTGTACCGTATTCTATAAAATCAACTAATTTTTCAGGAGGAATCATATCGCGAAGCGCATCATAAAGAGGCATCATGTATGGGTCAAGCTTTTCTTTCATATCTCCAGGCAAGAAACCCAAGTTCTCTCCTGCTTCAACAGCTGGACGGGTTAAGATGATTCTCTTTACCTGTTTATTTTTCAATGCCCTCACAGCACAAGCAACAGCAGTATAAGTTTTTCCGGTTCCTGCTGGTCCAACCGCAAAAACCATTGCATTTTGGTTGATTGACTCTACAAGTTTACGTTGATTAAAAGTTCTGGCTTTTATTTTATTACCTCCCACCCCATGAAGAATAATTTCAGAACCGTCTCCAGACATCATTTCTAGCGGATCCTCCACCATCATATTGTCAATATTGTTTTCAGTCAATCCTCCATACTTCTCAATATGCTGAATTAATTGAGAAAGTTTAGCTTCGAAAATCTCCACCAAGCTCTCTTCACCTTCAACAGTAATCACATTTCCACGTGCATTTATCTTTAAATCTGAAAAATAAATTTTTATCAGTTTAAGTTTTGAATTATTAATCCCGAGTAACTCTAAAGGATTAATCCTTTCAATTTCAATTTTCCGTTCTAGCAATATTTTAGTTTTTATAATCTGTTCTCAAAATTAATGTAATTTTCATTGTTTTAAAATAAAATTGAAATTCAAAAAATAATTAATGGTAATTAGTGCATGATCGAAAACAAACGAATTTAATAATTTACAGAAATTCCGATTAATGTTCTACCACACGCTTAAATAAACACCCGATGATCAACCACTAACAACAAACAACATTAGATTAATATCCATCAATATATCCCTTGAAAAGTAGTGAAAAATAAATTTTAAACTTAGTTTTTTTTATTCATTATTTAAAATTTAAATCAACAAAGAATTTACCTATTAAACTCTTCTGTATTCTCGAAATTAAAGCTAATTTTGAAAACTATACAAAGCAAAATGGGGATAAAATAAAAATGGGGATAATCACTCTTACAACAGACATGGGATTAAGTGACTATTATGTCGCTTCTTTAAAAGGAAAACTATTGAGTTTATTACCAACGGTCCAAATAATTGACATTTCTCATTTTGTAAGTCCATTTAAGATTACTCAAGCCGCTCATTTATTAAAAAATTGTATTAACGACTTCCCAGAAAATACGGTTCACATTATAGGTGTTGATGCAGAACCATTAATAAATTTCAATCAACCAGAGGAAAGTATATACCCCACAATAATAAAATTTAAAGGTCAGTACTTTTTAGGTGCAGACAACGGTTTCTTTAGTTTATTATTGGGAAGTAAAAAACCAGAGGGAATGTGGAGATTGGAAGATGTTCTTTCACGACCTGAATTAATGAATTTCCCAACCAAGAACATACTAGTTCCAGCAGCATGTAAAATAATTGATGGCACCCCATTTGAAAATTTTTGTAGTCCTGTGGAAAGCATTAGGAAAGCCATCCCCCTTTCTCCTGTCATCGATGGGCATACTTTAAAAGGAGCAGTTTCCTACATTGACCATTATGGAAACATTATCACCAACATCTCTAAACAAGATTTTCAGCGTGTTGGTAAAAACATTCCTTTTGTAATTTATTTCCGTCAAAAAGAATACTACATTGACGTAATCTCATTGGGTTACAATGAAGTTCCTGCGGGTGAAAAAATAGCGATATTTAATGACAGTGGTTATCTAGAAATAGCCATAAACAAAGGAACTCCTGAAAATGGAGGGGGCGCCAATTCATTGTTTGGACTCCGTGTGGGAGATATCATCAGAATTGAATTCACACCTCGTGGTTCCAGAACTACAATTGATTCACTATTCTAAAATAAAGAAATGACCAGATTAGTTAAGTTAACTTTAAAGGAAGATAAAATTGAAGATTTCATATCTCATTTTGACACTGTAAAAACGAAGATCAATGCATTCCCTGGATGTAAAGGAATGAAATTATTACGTGACAAAAATACGCCGGGGATTGTTTTTACGTTTAGTGAATGGGAATCGGATGAAGATTTAGAAAACTATAGAAAATCTGACCTATTTGCTTCAATTTGGCCAACTGTAAAATTATTGTTCGACCAAAAAGCGGAAGCTTGGTCTACAGAAACTTACTTTGATGGCTTTTCAATCAAATAAACAAGCCATTCAATCAACAAAGGTTCATTAACAGTTTAATTTTAATAATCTTTAGCGTTTATAATCAGAACTGAGCTAAAGAAGCATTATTTTTGACACAAATTTCATAGGAATGGGAGCACTTTATTTAAAGGAAATACGTAGTTTTTTGAGTTCGATTATCGGCTATGTTTTTATCCTTATTTTTATTATTACATGTTGGTTGTTTTTATGGATTATCAACGATGATTACAATTTATTGAATGGAGGGATTTCAGACCTTATCCCATTTTACAATCTTGCCCCACTGATTTTAATCATTCTTATTCCTGCAATAACAATGCGTTCATTCGCAGATGAAAGAAAAACAGGAACTATAGAATTACTTTATACTCGACCAATATCAGATTTGTCAATATTAATTGCTAAATATTTAGCTGGTGTAACTTTGGTAGTGATTTCACTCATTCCCACCCTCACATTTTACGCTTCTATGCATTACTTAGGAGACCCTGTTGGTGTAATGGATCATGGAGCTGCAATAACTTCATTTATTGGATTAATACTTTTAGGTTCCTCCTTTGTGGCAATTGGAATTTTTGCAAGTACAATAACCAGTAATCAAATTGTTGCATTTATTTTCGCATTATTCTTGTGCTGGTTTGCATTTAGTGGTTTATCACTTTTAGGTTCATATGCAACCTTTGCAGGATTTGACGGCATCATTCGTTATGCCAGTTTAGATTACCATTATGAATCAATCAAAAAAGGAGTTCTTATTTTGAGTGATATTGTTTATTTCTTCAGTATCATTATCTTCTTCTTATTTGCATCTCACAATATTTTAACCGCAATACGTAAATAAATATGGCCAGATTAAAATTAAAAAGAGCCTCAAATAGAGCGTATTATGGAATCATTACTGCAATAGCATTAGCTGTACTGATTCTAGTAAACATCATTGTTTCATTTGTTGATTTTCGTGTAGACTTCACAAGTGACCAACGATACTCTCTAACAGATTCAAGTATCGACTTTTTGAAATCTGATACTATATTAACGGATAAAATTCTCTTTAAAATTTATTTAGAAGGTGAATTTCCCGCTGAAATAAAGCGTTTGCAAACGGCAGTTAGAGATAAGTTGGATGAATTCAAATATTATGCAGGTGAAAACATTCAATATGAATTTATCAATCCAAACAAAGGTTCAATTGAGGATCAAGAAGCCTTAAAAGAACAACTTTTCAATAAAGGTCAAGGAATTCGACCAATCGATATTACCTACAGAAGTCAAGGTTCTTCAAACATAATTGAAGTATTCCCAGGTGCGGTAGTTGAATATCGAGGAGTTACAGTTGAACATATCCGTTTTTTAGAAGGAGGACAATATAGACTTGATGCTAGATTAAACGACTTGGTTCAGAAAGGAATTAACAGTTTAGAATATAAATTCATGCGTGTATTAGCAAAAGCTACACGAAATGAGAAAAAGAAGTTAGCTTTCGTTCATGGACACGGGGAATTGGGAATTCCTTATTCACAAGGGGCTAGAAGAAACATTGAAGACTCTTATATCATTGAGGACATCACAATTGATGGAAAACTGAACGCGCTTGACGGATATGATGGAATTATCATTGCAGAACCAACCAAGAAATTTGACGGTAAAGACAAATATATTATTGACCAATATTTGATGCAAGGTGGAAACATCATGGTTTTCAATAATCCATTAGAAATTAACAATGATACTATTAGAAGAACAGGAAAAACGCACAGTACACGTAAAAGAACAGGAATAACTGATTTGCTTTTCGATTATGGTATCAAAGTAAATGAAGACCTTGTTTTAGATGCTAATTACGATATTTTTGCGATGCCTGGAATTCCAAAAGGATTTGTGAATTGGTATTTTTATGTTCGTGCTGCAGGAACAGACCACCCGATTTCTAGCATGGTGAATCCTGTCAAATTGCCTTATGCATCAAGTTTACAGTTTGTACAAACTAAAAACAAAACGAAGCCTTCGGTAATATTAACAAGTTCTTCAAATTCAAAATCTTTTGGAAATGCTCCTCTACTTTCTATTGCTATGGAAAGTCAGTTTGGAGAGAATCCGATTTTTCAAGAAAACCCCGATGACGAAAACAATCGATTAATGTTAGGTGGAATGGTTGAAGGTGAATTTGAATCAGCATTTAAAAATAGAATTGTTTCGACCTATTCCGACAACCCTAATTCAAAAATGTTAGATCGCTCAACTGCTCCAGGAAAATTAATGGTTATAGGAAATGGAACTTTCTTTAAAAATACATTTTATGATTCTGTAGCGGTTCCTGAGGAAAACACTTATAGATATATTCCTAGACTACCACGCGAAAGAGAAATTGATGAATTATTTGCGGGTAGAGGATTTGGGAACTTTGAATTTTTCGAAAACTGTGTTGACTATATGCTTGGTGAAAGTACCTTGCTTTCAATTAGAAGTCGAACTATAGATTTGCACCCGACAGATAAATTGAAGATTGAAAGAGATGGTGGATTTTATAAATTTATCAATATCGCCATCCCTTTGTTATTTATTGTCGTTATGGCGGTAGTCGTATTTATTATACGAAGATATAAATACGTCAAAAAATAAAATTTTATGAAAAAAATAATCATTATTCTTTTAGGAATTACCCTTATCGTTGTACTTTCAATCATGGCTATGAACCTTAAAACAGGAGCTAAAGCCACTGATACAAGTCTAATCGCATTTGCCGTTGAAGACACCTCCACTGTGGACAAAATCGAAATTTACGACTCATTTAGTGACGAAACTTTTAGTGTTGTTCGAAATAAAGAAGGTATTTGGACAGGTGAAAATGGAGAATGTGTACAACAAAACATCACCCAGATGATGCTTGAAACAATGAACAAAATCACCCTGAAAGGTTATGTTCCTAAGGCTGCTATGGATAACATGAAAAGGGTTTTGATGGCAAATCACAAAAGGGTAAAGATTTATCAAAATGGGGAATGGTCAAAAACATGGTATATCGGTCATTCAACACAAGATCACATGGGAACCCACATGTTGCTAGAAACGCCAGACATTAAAAGTGACAATCCTGTAATTATGGGAATGAAAGGATTTTACGGGATTTTAGAACCTCGTTTTTTCGCAGATCCAAGAAGATTTCAATGTGTCAATATGTTTTCTTACAAACGAGCTAACTTAAATGAGATTGAAGTAATCAACAGAGTTACTTTAGACGATAGCTATAAAATTAAAATAAATGGTCCGGATGATATTTTTGTTTCTTCCCAAGGAAAAGAGATAACCAATATCAATAAAGACAACTTGACATTTTATTTAAATGGTTTTGAAAACATCAATTTCAATCAACCAAATTTCACACTTTCACCTAAGGAAATTGACAGTATAAAAAACTCCACACCTGATTATGAATTAATTATAAAAGGAACTCCATTAAACTATGAATTAGATCTTTACAGAAGATTTGATCCAGAATACAATTTAGCCGACACTGTAGTTTATGACCCGAATTATTTATGGGGAGTGAAACCAGATGGAGAATTGGTGAGGGTTCAATATTACACTATTGGACCAATCATTCAAGGGAAGACGGTTTTTGTAGACCAACTACAAATGCCTAACTAAGATTAATTCTTTTATTGTTCCAAATTTACACGATAAAAGCTATATTTGCCCTTATAAATTTTAAGAAAGAAAAAATGAATTTTGTAGTTTCAAGCTCAAGCTTATTAAAACACCTTCAAACGATTAGTGGTGTATTGACAACAAGTAATACTTTGCCAATTTTGGACAATTTCTTATTTGAAATCAATGACAAAACGTTAAGAGTTTCAGCTTCAGATATTGAGACAACAATGAAAACCACTTTTGAGGTGGATGCACATGAATCTGGAAAGATTTGTATTCCTGCAAAGTTATTGTTGGATGTTCTTAAAAATTTATCAGATCAACCATTAACCTTTACTATCAATGATGACAATTATGGAATTGAAATCACTTATACGAATGGTAAATCTAAAATGGTTGGTTACAACGGTGACGATTTTCCAAAGATTAGAGAAATAGAAAATACAAACAATACCGTAATTAGTGGTGAAGTTTTATCTGATGCTATTAACAAAACATTATTTGCAACAGGAACTGATGATTTACGTCCAGTTATGAGCGGTGTTTTTTGTCAATTTACAACTGATGACATGACTTTCGTAGCTACGGACGCTCATAAATTAGTTAGATATAAACGTACAGATTCAAAAGCATCAGGAAATTCTTCATTTATTCTACCTAAGAAAGCGTTGAACATGCTTAAGAACAACTTAGGTGCTCAGGCAGATTATGAGGTGAAAATTGATTATAATGATTCAAATGCTGTATTTACCTTTAAAGATATCGAACTAACATGTCGTTTAATTGATGGTAAATATCCTAATTACGAAGCAGTTATTCCACAAGAAAATCCTAATGTATTGACGGTTGATCGTGAATCATTATTGAGATCGATTAAACGTGTTTCTATTTTTGCTAATAAAACAACTCATCAAGTACAATTGAAGATTTCAGGGTCTGAATTGGCAATTTCTGCTGAAGATATTGATTTCTCAAACGAAGCAAAGGAGCGTTTAACTTGTAGTTATGACGGAGCAGACATGGAAATAGGATTCAACTCTCGATTTATCATTGAAATGTTAAGCAATATTTCTTCAGATGAGATTAAATTGATGATGAGTCAACCAAACAGAGCTGGATTAATTGTTCCTGCGACGAACGAGAATGAAAATGAAGATATTTTGATGTTGGTGATGCCAGTTATGGTGAATTCTTAAGGAGTAAACTTCCTACCAAAAACAGAGAATAAATCATCTCAGTGAAATATTATACATTCTGCTAGAATTCGGAATGAAATTTGCTATTTTTAGTTTCTATTCTAATTAATCTGCGGACATATTTCCTGCTAATTACATGGAATAGTATTTATTAATTTCATTTTGACCCTTACTATGAATAAATTTTCATTCTTTTTAGTTTTGTTAATCTTTAGCATACTACTTGGTGCTTGTGGAACAACAGCTAATACTCCGATAACGACAATCAGAGAACAAACAGCGGGGTTTCACGCAGCCATTGAAAAAGAAAATACTAAGAAACACGGTTCAGAAAGTTACCAATCTTTATCATTTGGAAAGCTAAAAGTTTTTAAACCGGAAGCATTTGTTCGTTTGGATTCGATTTATACAATTAAACAAAATTACATCAACGCTAAAGATTTAAGAGGATTGCATAAATCTGGAATAGAAGATTTGATCCCTGGTTATCGTGCCGAAGCAATGCAACATCTTGATGAAGTTCAATACGAAATTGAACACATTTATCAAATAGACAAAATGGATTCTCTTGAAATTCATCATTCATTTTATTTATTTGATTATAAAGACAGTTTGATTAATGTCTCCCCTCTTTATGATTTTAAGATAATTCCTAAACACAAAGACTTTTATTACGCATATCAATTCAATTATCATTTTGTATCGAATAGAAACTTTAATATTACCGAGTCAGAATGGGAGTTTTTACGCTTTTTCAAAAGACGAGAAATTCAGTTGATCGGTAGTGAAGAGCTTCAACCATTTATGGACCACACAATGAATTTTATGGAAGCAGCCAAAAAAGCTTCAACCGTAGATTTTAGAAAAGTAAGTAAATTACTTATCATCAAGCATTTTAAGGAATTAGATAAAAAAATGACCATTGATGAATTTGGAGAGCTAATGGCATTGAATAGAAATGAAGAAGTGATAGGTTATGAATTTTCTGTAGAATGGTCCGATGAATCTGATGGGTTAGAAAATATTGTTAAAAAAAGAACAATGTTTAGTTTTGATCCTTACCTCCAAATAACTTCCATTAGTACTGTGTTTCAATAAAATATATCTTTAAGGTCTCCTTACAATCAAAGCTTTATCCGTTGTAATTAAATCAATGTTTGTGTTTGGAATGTAAGGACTCCACGCTCCTTTTAAAATTGTAAGCCCTGGTTCTAAAGTTTTCTTTTTAACTCTGTTGGCCATAAAAAAGCGCTGACCATAATAATTGATTTCCCACCCTTCGGTTGAACTTTGTACAAAAATCTCATCCTTAATTTTCACTTCACTTTCACTTGGTAGTGAGACAATTTCTGCTTTTAAACCAACTGAATTTTCGTAACCACGAACCAAATAATCATTGGATTTTTCTGTTGCAGTGCTTGTTTCATCGTAAATTAGATACAATTGATGATCCGCTTTCAATAATATCGATTTTTGGTAATGGTTGAGCACAACGAGTTCTTCCTTGGATTTATTATATTCTCTGTTGAAAATCAAGCTCGTTCCTAAAATGAAAAGGATAATTATTCCAAATCGAAAGGCTTTAATTCTCTTGTTTTTCCAGAAAAACAAAGTCAAAACCGTGAATAAAAATAGCAAAACCACTTGAAGTATATTTGGAGAAAATCCTGTACTTACTTCTCCTGGCAAAGAATTGATCCATTTAATAAAATTGGTTAGGGTATCAAAAATAAAATTAACGATGTAAGCTATAATATCACTAATATATGGAATTGCATGTAACATAAAAAGCAGCACCACGCTAATTAAAGCCACAGAAGCCAAGATTAACAACCCAATATTGGTGAGAAAAAAATAGTTAGGGAATTGATTAAAATAATAAAGAGTTAATGGCAGCGTTCCTATTTGCGCAGTGATTCCAATTGCTGTTCCTTGCCAGAAATAGTTAATTACCTTGTATTTCGAGTGAAACAAATTCGCTATAGGTCTATAAAAAAGAGCAATGCCTAAAACGGCCAAATAAGAAAGTTGGAAGCCGATATCAAAAAGAAATAATGGATTAAAAAGGAGTAGAAAAAACGCAGACGCAAAAATAGCTTGAACGTTAAAAAACTTCTTCCCTAATAATTGTCCGATAGCTAAAATTGTAAACATTGTTACTGCTCGTGCAACGGATGCTGACATTCCAGTGAGAAAAGCGAACGCCCAAATGAAAATTAACGCGAAGAACAAATAAAGATTTCGTTTCCTTAAAGGTTTAAACCGGAAGAAAATCCATTGAAGAAACGCCAATAAAATCCCAACATGCATACCTGAAACAGCCAAAACATGCATTGCTCCAGCATTTGCGAAATGATTCTTTTTCTCTTGAGATAATTGCGATTTATCTCCCAGAGACAATGCAACAACTAAACCCTGATTTTCCTTGGAAATTTTATCCTTGACCACATTCACTAATTTCGCACGGGATTTTGACCAAAAGCTTGAAAAGCTATTCACTATTTCTATTTCTCCCATACTTTCTTCAGAGATAAATGAGAAATAATCTATTCCTTTCACTTTCCAGTATTGCACGGCATTAAATTCTCCAGGATTATTTTTGTTTTCGATGGGCTTTAAATTTGGTTGAAACATAACCACACCTCCTTCAGAAAAACCGTTATCTGATCTTCTAATGTAGCACAACATTTTTCCTTGAACAAAAAGTTTCTTATGTGCTTTTACAACTTGTTGAACAGACAGAATTGCCTTGTCATAATCTCCATTACCCACTTGGTAATCGATTATTTCACCTATCACGAAATCGTCATTCAGATAATATGTGCTAAAATGATTTTGAGCTGAAGTAGGCATTTTCAATTGATAGCCCAACATCCCAGAGAAAAATAGAAGAATGACAATATTCAAACTGATCCATTTTTTAAAGAAAAGCATTTTTTCACCAAAACCTACGAGAAGGATAAAAATGATAAAAACTGTAGCCCAAAGGGTAAACGTCAATATCCAATGCATATCAACAAAATCGCCAATAAATATTCCAAAAAGGAAAGCCAGTAAAGCAACAAAAATTGAACTTTTAATCAAAATATTGCGTTTTTCGTAGTGAATAAGACGTAAATTAAGGATTTTGCTGATATAAAGAAGATTTTTTGGGTAGATTTATTTTGTAGGATAGAATGGCTAGCTCGAAAAGCAGAAAAAATTAAATGCTCAAAACGGTAAATCACAAGTAAAAGAGATCCAGATTTTTCAGGATTATTATTTTAGTAAGTGACCAAGTTTCTCAATTACTAGAATCTATTACTCACCAAAAACCTGAACGAAACCTTGCTTTGCAACCTCACAATCTGTCAATGCGCAATCCATCATTGAGTTGTCTAGCTCAAAAGAAATCCTATAAAAATAAGTTCCATCTGTGACTTTTTCACCGTTTTTTTTTGCGATCCAATTCCACAAATTGTGTGTCCTTTTGTAAGCTTATCTTCGTTTTCAAAAACTACATTTCCCCAGCGATTTAAAATCTTTGATTTGAATGGTCGCGAAATGGGGCAGGAACAATTGATGCAAATGAAGGCGAGAAAGTAATTGATACAAGAAATCTCACAAATGGAGTTTACATTATCAATATTTACAACGATGGAATCATGAAATTGAATTCTAAATTAATTGTGAATAAGGAGAAGTAATAATAGTTTAAAATTTGAAATGCACATTCCTTGATTGGGGTGTGCATTTTTTGATTTCTAAATGATCCAAAATAAAGCCAACACCAATTCTCAAAGGTAGATCCGTGTGAGGGATTACTCGTGGCTTTAATTATATAAAAATGGAACTCATGAATGCTGCGCAATTGTAACGGCATCCTTTTTATTACCGCGCTTTGGACTTTTATAAGTTCAGCCAACTTTATTGCGGTAATAAAAAGATACAGTGGATAGCCCGACGCAGTTATTTTTTTGGGCCTTTTCAGAAATTCATTTTATTAAAGCAAGGTCAAAAAAATGACTGGGGCACACCCAAAAGAAAGATATTGGACTCTACCTCTCTTTAAGCGTAGAAAATTCCTATTTTTGTTTCAAATAAATTTAAAAAATGGCTCAAAAACCAAGTATTCCAAAAGGAACGCGAGATTTTCTTCCTTTTCAGGTAAACAGAAGAAATTATATCTACGATACGATCAGAAATGTATTTAAAAAATATGGATTTGCTCCTATTGAAACTCCTTCGTTTGAACTTTCTTCAACTTTGCTAGGAAAATATGGAGAAGAAGGTGACCGTTTGATTTTTAGAATATTAAATTCTGGTGACAAGGTAAAGAAAGCCGATTTGAAAGCACTTGAAGAAGGAAATCTTCCGAGGTTTGCAAATTCACTTTCGGAAAAAGCCTTGCGTTATGACTTGACTGTGCCATTTGCGCGTTTTGTAGTGCAGCACCAAAATGATTTGACATTTCCATTTAAAAGATATCAAATTCAACCAGTTTGGAGAGCCGATCGTCCGCAAAAAGGACGTTACCAAGAATTTTATCAGTGTGACGCTGACGTTGTTGGAAGTGATTCCCTCCTATTTGAAGCAGATTTTATTCAAATATTTGATGAAGTGCTTTCGGAATTGAAAGTTCCAGATTTTACTATTCAAATCAACAATAGAAAAATCCTTTCTGGAATTGCAGAAATTACTGGTGAGGAAGATAAAATCATTGACATTACTGTGGCTATCGATAAACTAGATAAAATTGGTGAAGATGGTGTGGTAAAAGAAATGACTGAAAAAGGTGTGAGTGAAGCTGCAATTTCGAAAATTCGTCCATTGTTTAGCTTAACTGGAAATACAGAAAAAACACTCGACTTCATGCGTGAATTTCTTGCCGACAGTGAAGTTGGGATGAAAGGAATTGACGAACTAGATAATGTTTTTAAAACAACATCAATTTTAGGATTGAAAAATGCGAAATTAGAGTTTGACGTAACTTTAGCGCGTGGATTAAACTATTATACAGGTGCTATTTTCGAAGTTAAAGCAAATGGAGTTAACATGGGATCTATTTGTGGAGGTGGTCGATACGACGATTTAACTGGACTTTTCGGAATGAAAGACTTGTCAGGAGTTGGAATTTCATTTGGAGCAGATAGAATATACGATGTCTTGACAGAGTTGGAATTGTTCCCAACCGATATTAATCAAACATTGGATTTCTTATTCATTAATTTTGGAGAAGCAGAGGTAGAATATTCTTTGCCTATCTTACAAAAAATGAGAAATAACAAAGTCACTGCTGAGTTATATCCGGACAATGCTAAATTGAAAAAACAATTTAAGTATGCTGATGACAGAAATGCGAAATACACTGTAATTATTGGAGAAAGTGAATTAAAAAATAACGAAATCACCTTAAAAGAAATGAAAACTGGAGATCAGGAAACGATGTCGGTTGATTCATTTACTAAAAAATACTGTTCATAATGAGTAAATTAATATTAGACCATCAACAATTCGAAATTGATGAATTATTTCAGTTTATTGCTTCAGGCGACACATTGGAGTTGGGCGAAAAAGGGCGAAAAGCCATCATAAAATGCCGTGAGTACTTGGATGAAAAAATGGAGAAAACAGAAGGAAACATTTACGGTATCAATACTGGATTTGGATCTTTGTATGACCAATCTATTTCACGCGCTGATTTAGCCAAATTACAAGTAAATTTGGTGCGTTCGCATGCTTGTGGAACAGGTGCTGAAGTGTCATCCGCAATCGTAAAAACAATGTTATTATTCAAAGCGATTGGATTGCATTATGGTCATTCTGGTGTTCAATTAGAAACGGTTGAACAACTGATTTACTTTTACAATAACGACATAATTCCAGTAGTTTATGAACAAGGAAGTTTAGGAGCTTCAGGAGATTTATCGCCACTTGCACATATTGCAATGACTTTATTTGGTGAAGGCGAAGTGAACTACAAAGGAAAAAAGGTTGATACCGCTGAAGTTTTGGCTTCATTGGACCGTTCTCCTGTCCATTTAAGATCAAAAGAAGGTTTGGCTTTATTGAATGGAACACAATTTATGAGTGCCTATTTAGCACATTGTGTTTACGAAGGGAAAAACATTTTGAAGCAAGCGAATTTAAATGCAGCTATGTCTTTGGAAGCTTATGATGGAAGGTTAAATCCATTTTCTGTATCAGTAAATAAAATAAGAAATCAAGCTGGTCAGATAAAAACTGCCGCTGAAATTTCAGAAATTTTAGAAGGAAGTGAATTTGTGACGCAACACAAAGTTCATGTTCAAGATCCATACAGTTTCCGCTGTGTACCACAAGTTCACGGAGCTAGTTGGGACACTTTAGATCATGTTGAGCAAGTTGTAACTAGAGAAATCAATGCAGTTACAGACAATCCGACTATTTTCCCAGATGAAGATTTAATTGTTTCAGCAGGAAATTTCCATGGTCAACCTTTGGCATTGGCATTGGACTTTTTAGCGATTGCTTTGGCAGAATTAGGAAATATTTCTGAACGAAGAATTTACAAATTAATGGGTGGAATGCGTGGTTTACCAGCTTTTTTGGTTGCTAAACCAGGCTTAAACAGCGGATTTATGATTGCACAATATACCGCAGCATCGATTGTAAGTCAAAATAAACAATTGTGTACACCAGCTTCAGTAGATTCTATCGATTCATCGAACGGACAAGAAGATCATGTGAGCATGGGTGCAAATGCAGCAACAAAATTGCATCGTGTTGTAGAAAATGTTTGGCAAGTTTTAGGTATAGAATTAATGTCGGCAGCGCAAGGATTAGAATTTAAAGGCGTTGAAAAAACGAGTAAAAAGCTACAAGGGTTGCACAAAGAATTTAGAAAATCAATTCCATATATTAATCAAGACATTTATATGTCTAGTCATTTAAGAGCGAGTAAAGATTTCGTTAAACAAAACAATAAATCATTTTTATGAATCAAGAATTAGAAAACATAGATTTGGATAACAATCCGAATGAAGCAAAAAAGAGACCTACATTTCTAACGATCCTACTTGTTTTAAGTACATTGTATATTGTTTCAGGATTTTTTGGTGCTACCCAAGCTTTAATCAGCGGACCATTGAGTCCAGAACAAATGGAAGAGCAAATGTCTGAGCTGTACGGAACTATTTCTGGAATGGTGGAAAATGATCCAGACGGTCAATTTAGCAACACTGTAGAAGTGATGATTGACAATTCTGTATATTTGAATAATGAAGCATTTTATTCATCAAACATCCTCAACTTAGTTTCTTTTATAATTGGAGGAATGGCCATCTTTATGATGTTTAAATTGAATAAAATAGGCTTTCACCTTTATGTAATCTATAGTTTATTGCCTGTAGTAATTACTTACGCAATTGTTCCAATGAGTTTGATTTTACCAATGACAATCGTAATGTTGGTTCTTTTAGGTGCTATTTTCTCCGTTTTGTATGGAATTCATTTGAAATATATGAAGTAATTCCGTGCGGTAGCCGGAATTAAGGAGAGCGATAAAAGGGAGAGGGAGAGTTGATAGTTTAAACCACTTCACTCCTGCTCTTGCCTTTTCGATAATAGACCAAATAGACGAGTGCCAAAATACTTCCTGAGAATGCTAGTCCAGCTCCTACAAGCATTGGTGTGTTATATGCGAAACCAAGTCCAATTGGGATTGCACCAAAGTATGCACCCAGACTATTTCCGATATTAAAAGCGGCTTGACCAGCAGATGCGGCAATTGTTTCCGCTCCTTCAGCACTATTAATGAGCATCATTTGAAGGCTAGAACCAATACTAAATGCAACACCACCTGTAATAAAAGCCATTGGATAAGCCGCCCATTCTATTGGTGAAACAAAATAACCCAACACCAAACAAACTCCCATAGCCATAAAAGAGTACATTGCTGCTTTTGTTGGAATGAAAGTATCTGCTAATTTTCCACCAATTAGGTTTCCGAAGAACATTCCTAAACCTACCAAAAACATAATAATTGGTACATTCCTTTCTGCTAATCCAGATACTTTGGTCACCAAAGGTCCTATATAACTGATCCACGCAAATAGTCCACCTGTTCCTACGGCAATAACAGCAATTATCAACCAGGCTTCCTTGCGAACAAAATAATTCACTTGTTTACGAATATTTATGGTTGGTTTTTCTATTGTTGGTAACCAAAAATAAATGCTGGTCGCTGTAACTAAGCCCAGGCAACTAATTATTCCATAGGTAACACGCCATGAATAATTTTGACCGATATAGGTTCCTAGTGGAATTCCCGCCAAATTTGCGATTGTCATTCCCGTAAACATAATGGCAATGGCTGTTGCTTCCTTCCCTGGTTTAGAAAGTTTAGCTGCAACTACAGAACCAACACCAAAGAAAGCACCATGTGGCAATCCAGAAACAAATCTTGAGATATATAAACTCCATTCGTTTGGAGCTAATGAGAAAATTCCGTTGAAAAGAAAAAACATCAACATAAAATAAAAAAGAACTTTTTTTGGAGCCATATTAGCGGTCAAGATGACTAAAGTAGGTGCTCCAACAACAACTCCAAGAGCATAAAGACCAATTAAATTACTGGCTTTTGGAATACTGATATCGATATCTTCTGCGATATTCATGAGCAGACCCATCATGCTGAATTCTGTCATTCCTATTGCCAATCCACCGAAAGCTAACGCAATCAATCCTTTATTCATACTTATTATTGTTCTTAAAAAAAGAAGGTAAAGGTATTGATTTTTCCATCTTCTTGTAACAAATGAAATAAACTAACATATATTTAATTAATGCAAAGAAAGGCACTAATAATAAGTATCTATTCTAGTTTCCGTTATAAGGATTTTTAACATCCATTCATTTGTGAAGAAATAATTATCTTCTAAATTCGTCCATGTTGACGCTATAAAACCAACTCATTCCATTGAGATGAAATCCAGATTAAAGCATTAATAGTTGGAGAAATAGCGCAGATTAATATGGAATCTAAATCCATTTATTAAACAAGGGCGTTACCGAAAAGCCAGACGAGTAGGAAAGACTTATTTACTAAACTTATTTAAAATGAAAGTATTAAAATTTTTAACAATTGGGTTAGCGATTATTGGAACAACCACTTTAACAAGTTGTGAAAAAGATGGTTGTACTGACATCAGTAGCTCAAATTATAATTCAGATGCAACCGAAGATGATGGAAGTTGTACTTACCAAGGAGAGGTCGTTTTTTGGATTGATGAAGAGACATCAGACGAATTACAGGCTGATTTAGTTACAGACCTTACTTACTATGTAGATGGAGAAATAGTTGGATCATCACCTTCAACTGTATTTTGGGCTTCTGCACCTGAATGTGGTGCGAACGCTACAATAACAGTAACAAAAGATTTAGGTTCTTCAAAAAGTAAAACCTTTTCTTATAGCGTTGAAAACCAATTAGGAGTTGAATATCAATCAGGAGTAGTAAACTTCACAGCTGGTACTTGTGAGAAAAAAGAAATTACAAATTAAAAATTTTATATATTTCTTTTTTAGAGTATAATTCATGAAAATAATAAAATGAGGTAGCTAATTTAGCTACCTCATTTATTTTAATCATCAAAAATGATTAGATTGTAATTCAAATCATATTCAACCCTCGTATCATTTCCAAAAGACTGTTAAAACAAAAGCTATTGCTATTTTTTATTCATACTTTTAATAAAACTCTGAATTACAAAAAATTAAATATTGAAATATATGGATTCTAAAAAAATAATAGGGAACGCAATAATTACAACCGCCCTAGGAATTATTGTTTTGAGGTCTAAAAAAGTCAAGCTAGTTTACCTAGACCAACTTCCTTCATTTATTCATGAATTTGTAAAATTACATTTTTCTACACGACGAATTTTAAAAGCTGTTCAACACAGAAAACTATTTAATGGAACTTATGAAGTTTTATTGGATGGAGAAATTCGTCTAGCGTTTAATAAAAGAGGTCAACTTATCGAAATAGAAGGAAATTCAAAGTTACCTAATTCAGTAATACCTTCTAAAATCCTTGATTTCATTGCAATAAATTATCCGGACAATGTGATTATTGAATGGGAATTAGAAAAAAAATATCAAGAAATTGAATTGGATAGCGGTTTAGAGTTAATTTTCGATTTAAATGGTGAATTTTTAGGGTTGGATTATTAGATATAAATTTTAAACTTAGGAATCCATTTCAGAAAAGTATAAGTTTGAAATTAAGACTTCAGTTAATAAAACTTGCTTTTAAACTTATAAAGAATTACTTATGACTTTCAAACACTCAAATTGTTATCCAGATAAAGAAAATATCGAATATCCTTCCACTGTTTTGGATACTCAGCAAGTTCTAGAGTTATTTAAAAAACACCCTTGGAAAGAACAAAACGAATTGTGTTTAAAATTACCCGAAGAAAAAATTCATTTTAGTCCATCCATCGGATTTACAAACACGAATTCAAAACACGGTTTGGAGTTAACAGCACACGAAGATGACGGGAAACTTAGTTTTTCTTTATGGTTTAACAGACCAAAAAAAGTAAAAGTATTATTCGGTATATTGGGAGAATATGAACGCATGCAGGTTGATGATGTTTGGGGATTTAATTTAGATGAATCTATTCTATATTTAACCCACTTTGTGAATGGAAATTATTCAGTAATTGAAGAATTATATAAAAGATAAGGATGTTTACTTACTTCTTCAAATCAAAAGAATAAAAAGTTCTATTTTTACCTTAAAAAAACGAATTCACTAGAATAAAGATGGAAAATATAAAAAAGATAGAGAACGAAATTTCAGGATTAAGAAAAGAACTACAAAATCATAAACTATATAAAAACCTTAAAGAAATTGAAGATGTAAAAATCTTCATGGAGAATCATGTATTTGCCGTTTGGGATTTCATGTCATTACTAAAAGCACTTCAACAAAAACTCACATGTATTGATGTTCCTTGGGTCCCTGCTTCAAATGCTACATTGTCGCGCTTCATTAATGAGATTGTTCATGGGGAAGAAAGTGATATTAATGAACTTGGCGAGCCAAAGAGTCACTACGAGATGTATTTAGACGCGATGCACCAAATAGGAGCTGACAGCACACAAGTCGAACTTTTTATAGATTCATTAAGACAAGGAAATAGCGTAGAAAAGGCAATTAATGAAATAAAAATTGATAATAGAGTTGCAGAATTTGTTAACTATACTTTCTCCATTACCTCTACCAATAAAGCTCACCTCATTGCTTCTGCGTTTACCTTCGGAAGAGAGGATATTATTCCTGATATGTTTATTGAGATCTTACAAGAAGCTGATGCCGAAAACATCAAATTCAATAAATTGAACTATTATCTCCAAAGACATATTGAACTAGATGGTGATGAACATGGTCCTTTGTCATTAAAAATGATTGCCGAACTTTGTGGAAATGATGAAGAAAAATGGGAAGAAACACTTACTATTGCCAAAGAAGCCTTAACTCAAAGAATTTCATTGTGGGATGCAATTGACGAATTAATTAACAAGCGATAAATGGGGAAAAAAATTGCAATTTTAAGAGGGATAAACGTTGGTGGAAAAAGGAAGATTTTAATGGCCGACTTAAAATCAATGTTAAGTGACATTGGTATTCCTAATGCCGTAACCTATATACAAAGTGGAAATGTGATTTTCGAATCTGAAAAAGACAATCTAGCAATCTCTCATCAAATTGAAGTGGCAATTCTTAAGAAATTTGGCTTTGAAGTTCCTGCTATTGTTCGAACAGCAGAAGAACTCAAGCAATCTATAAAATCAAATCCTTTTTATGATGACGAAACTGATATTACCAAGTTGGTGCTCACTTTTCTTAAAGAAACACCAAAGAATGAGGATATTGAAACGTTAAAACCTATAGATTCTAAAGAAGATAAATATGTAATTAAGGAGAAGGACGTTTTTATTTATTGCGAAGGAAAATATCACCAATCAAAATTGACCAATAACCTTTTTGAAAAGAAACTGAAAGTTCGAGCTACCACCAGGAATTGGAAAACGGTCTTGAAATTGATGGAATTGAGTGAAGGTTGAGACTAAATTTTGCTTGGAGACTGGAGTTTTAATGGTTTGCGCTGTAATGGCACGCGGTCCTTCGACAATCTCAGTCACCGCATAAAGATCTCAAGCAACGCGGATAGTCTCGGATTTTGGATTTCTTGGTTTGGACATGGAGAAAATTTGAAATTAATACCCGATTGCAGACATTATTCTACTAAATTAGTGCTAAAACTATGAAACTGAGCTATACAATACTAATTTTCGTTTTGGGGATGATATTCTCATTTACTGGGATTGCTCAATCGAATGAAATCAAAATTAAATTTATTGGGAATTGTGGTTTACACATGACCGATGGAGAGTTGAATATTTATTCTGATTTCCCATATAAATCTGGCGCATTCGGTTATATGAAATTTGACGATTCAGAAATAGATAGTATTAGAGAAAATTCAATTTTTATATTCACACATAAACATGCCGACCACTATTCTGGAAAGAATATGAGGAAAACCCTAAGGTCAAAAGGTGGAAAAAAATATGGTCCATGGAATATCAAAAAACTAAAGCAATTTGCGGAATCAACTCATGATTTTGAAATTGAAACTTTTAAAACCAAGCACAGATTTTCGTTTAATCACTATTCTTATTTGATCACTTGGCATGGGAAAAAGATTTTTCTTTCTGGAGATACTGAAAGTGCTGAAACTATTGGTGAAATCAAAAATATGGATATGGCATTTCTTCCCTCTTGGATTTATATAGATGCTAAAGAAAAGGGTATTAAAATAGATGCTAAAAAAATTGGACTTTATCATCTTTATCCGAATGAAAAGATTACAGGAGATATTCCTGAAAAGATTACTATTCTTCAAAATCAAAAAACAATTATTCCAATACTTTATTAAGAAATCATGAAACTTTCAATTAAAGAAATAGCAGAAAATTTTTCTAAAGGTGAATTTGAAAGAGTAACTGATTTCTTAAGTGAAAATGTAGTTTGGAATATTGTTGGAGAAAATAAATTTCAAGGTAAAAACGCAGTCATCAAAAACTGTAATCAAACTGCTACTTATTTTAAAACTATTGACACTGATTTTAGAACAAAAGATGTTTTAGTGTTAGAAAATAAAGTAATCATTACCGGAACTGCTGAATTTTCTAAAGGAGGTGAAATATTAAACTTAATTTCAGCCTGCGATTTTTATCATTTTAATGAAAATGAGGAAATAATCGAAATCAGCTCTTATTGTATTCAAGAAAAACGGAATTAAATGAAAATAGCATTGTGCTCAATCGGTTCTCGTGGAGATATTCAACCATTTTTGGTGCTTGCTGAATACTTTAAAAGTCAAGGTCATGAAGTTAAGGTTTCATCTGCAGAAATGTATGCTGAAATGGCACAAAAATACAAAATTGATTACGTTCCATTTCCAGGCGATTACACAGCTATTGTTGACAATGATGCACTCAAAAAAGAGATTGGAAAAAATCCTTTTACAATAGGAAAAGCGTTGAAAGAAAAGGTGTATCCAATAATGGAAAATTCATTGGAAACTTTTTATGAAATGGTGAAGTGGTGTGACATTGTGGTTTACCATCCGAAAACAATGATTGACAGTATTTCGAAAGACATGCAACACAAGTTGATTAAGGCTTATGTTGTTCCTGCTTTTACACCAACATCGGAATTTGCAAATCCTTTGTTGACCTTCCTCCCATTGCCACATTTTCTCAATAAATTAACTTTTAAATTTACGAATGCTATGATTGGTGTTGTCAAGACACCTGTTAACAATTTTAAGCAACGAAATAACTTACCAAAAAGTAAATTCTTGTTGGATACTCCCACGATTTATGGCATTAGTTCTAGTCTATTAAAAAGACCTGATGACTATCCACAAGATCACTTTTTTACAGGATTTTGGATAAAAAAAGATGAAAAAGAGGATTTATTACAAGAAATAGTTGATTTCACCTCATGTGAAAAGCAAGTTTTAATCATCACTTTTGGAAGTATGCCTTATAAATCTGATATTGATATCAATGATTTTATTGCTGCGATTTTAGAGGAACACGACATTAAAATCTTAGTTGTAAAAGCATGGGGATTGAAGGATATTCGAATCAAAGAAAATAAAAATGTTTTAGCAATTGACTCTGCTCCTTTCGATTCTCTATTTCCTATGGCAGATTTTGTAATTCACCATGGAGGAGCCGGAACAATGGCTACAGCAATAACCGCTGGAATTCCTCAAATGGTTTGTCCTGTTTTACATCCATTTGGTGATCAATATTTTTGGGGAAAACAATTGCAGAAACAAGGAGTTGGAGTAAAACCAATTCCTTTGAAAAAATTAAAGATTAAATCTCTTTTGAAAGGGATAGAAGGTTTAAAAAGTGAAGAATTGAAAATCAAGGCTTTAGAATTGAGAGAAAAAGTCAAGATGGAAGACGGCTTGAAAGCAGCTTTAAGGATAGTTGAAGGACATTATAAAACTAAAAATCAATAAAATGAAATACGCTTACACGATTACTTACGTTCAGAATGTAGCAGAAACGGTTGAATTCTATGAAAAAGCATTTGGATTTAAAAGAAAATTCATCACACCAGAAAATGATTATGGTGAACTAATTACAGGAGAAACAACAATTTCATTTGCTTCTGTTGAGTTGGGAAATTCCAATCTAAAATCTGGTTTTAAGCATATATCAAAATCGGAAAAACCATTTGGAGTAGAAATGGCATTTACAAGTGAAGACATAGAAACCGACTTTCAACAAGCAATTGAAGCTGGAGCAACCCAATATGAAAGTTTAACTGAAAAACCTTGGGGGCAGAAAGTTGGATATGTATTGGACAATAACGGTTTTCTGATTGAGATTTGTAGTCCGATGGAGAAGTAAAGTAATGAAGAATATAAAATGAAGATCCGATAGGAATCGGATGAAAAATGCGGTAGTGGATGGAAAATTTAGGAATTAAAATATTAAAGATTTTAAAGCGAGTTCTTGAGATACTCCCATTACTCGCATTAACATTCCTAACCATTCTCATATTGTTTGGTGAAGTCCAATTTGGATATGCATTAGCGGACATTATTATCTATTTAACAATTTATTCAGGCTTAATTTTTTATTGTGGATATTATCTAATAAGAAAGAAAACTCATCAGCTATTTAGAATCTTTGTTACATCAATTGCTTTAATATTTTCTGGCTACTTAATATTTCTGATGAATTATGGAAGATATTCATTTGAAATTCCAAAGGTTGAATCTAAAACTTTGGATGAACTCTCAATTATTTCTACAGAACAAACCAAACTTCAAAACGGAGACATCATCTTCCAGATCTCAAAATCGAGTCAAAGTAAGGCGATTCAAATGGCAACAAACTCGAAATACAGTCACATGGGAATTATCTATGAAATTAATGATGAATTCTTTGTCTATGAAGCCATTCAACCTGTACAAATAACTCATTTAAATGATTGGATTGAACGAGGGGAGAATTCTCACTACGTAGTTAAAAGGTTAATCAATTCTGAAGAAGTTTTGACCGAAAACGCAATTGAAAAGATGAAGGAATACGGTAAGCAATTCGCAGGAAAGCCTTATGATATTCACTTTGAATGGTCTAATAGGAAATTGTATTGTTCTGAATTGGTGTGGAAGATTTACAAAAATGCTTTAGGAATTGAAATTGGTCAACTTCAAAAACTATCAGAATTTGACTTATCCAACAAGGTGGTGAAAGACAAAATGAAAGAGCGCTACGGAAATAATATTCCTTTAAATGAGAAAGTAATTTCACCGGCAGCTATGTTTGAATCAGAGTTGCTGGTGGTGGTTGAGGACAATTTGTAATTCAAAAATCAATTCTTCTTCAAACGATCTGTCTTTGGATCATAGCCATACGGACAATGCCTGCAATTATTTTTGCAGCAGTATCCTCTTCTCAAAAGATATTGTTCAGTAAAAACGATATAACCTTCATCCGTTTTATATGTATCGCCTTCTATTAAGGGGATTTTCTTTTTAAACATATTACTCTTCTTTATTTTCTTTATTTCTGTTCAAAGGGAAGAAAAATGCGACACGGTATATCATAGGGACATAATCGCCAATATTTGGATTATTAGGATTTCTAATCTTCAAAAAATAACCATTACTTAATGGAGAAGGATTAGAAATTAATGGGTCTCTCAAAGCATCTGCTACATCATACAAAATTCCTAAATTTAATCTCACGAATCCTAAATCTTTTGAAATCCCACCTCCTAGATAAGCAGTTAAGGTCCACCTTTTATCTGGTTGAATGAAATTATATGGATTTTTAAGCATTTCAACTTCTGATCCAATAAAAAACCAATCTAAAAAACGATAATGTAAAAATCCTCCACCACCAAAAATAGAAGAACTACCTGATGTTCCTAAATATTTATCTTGACTAAAGATATATTGATATCTAAAACTAGGACCAAAAGCCAATGCATCTTCTTCAACGAAAGCCCATTTTAGTGCTCCACCGAATGAACCACCCACATTTGAGAAATTGGCTGCTTGGATTTCAAGACCTATTTCAGAGTGATAAGATTGTGCAAAACCATTGGTTGTTGTTAATGCAAAAGCCAAAATAAAGACTAAACTTCTCATACTTCATATTTTATTCAAAAATAGTATTTTTACCTCTATTTTTTCAATTATCTTTCCATTAGATGCCTACCTTTAACCAACATTCCTTTCCAGTGACCAGTTTTATAATATATAAACCCTACTAGAGCAGCTAAAAAGTTTGAAATAGGGAAAGACCACCACAAACCAACTTCCTCTAATGAAGTATTATTTGAGAGTAAAAATGCCACAGGAAAACGAATCATCCATAAACCGAAAATTGAAATAAGTAAAGAAACTTTTGTAAAACCAGCGCCATTAAAAACACCATTCATAACTTGTTGCAATCCTAAAAGTCCAAAACTTGGCCCCATAATTTTAATAAATAAAGCGCTTTCTTTAATTACTTGAGGATCATTTGGAACAAAAAAAGCAGTGATTGGTTCTGCAAAAATAAAAAGTAATATCCCTATTCCCGTCAGACCTAAAAAAGCTATTTTAGCACTTAAATCTCCAACTTTTTCCGCTCGTTTTATTTGATTGGCCCCAATATTTTGTCCAACTAAAGTTGTAGTGGCGATAGAAAACCCTAAAGCTGGAATGACAATTAAACTTAAAACCCTAACACCTATTCCGTATGCTGCTACAACTTCACTTCCGAAACTTGTAACTAAAACCACCAACAAGGTCATTGCACCAGCTCTGGCTGACATTTCTAAACTAGAAGGAATTCCCAAAGCAAACATTCTTTTGGTCCAAGTTAAATCCCACTTCATTTGTGGAAACTTAATTTTAATTCCACGTTTTCCTTTAAAGAGAATAAACAACCCTATTACTGCTGAAATTCCTTGCGTTATTACACTGGCTATTGCTGCTCCAGCAACTCCCATTCCTTCAAAAGAACCATAACCAAAAATCAGTAACGGATCCAAAACTAAATTTAAAAGAACTGTCCCCAAAACAATATACATCGGAAGCCATACATTTCCAATTCCGCGCATAAGAGATTGAAAAACGTAAAACATGAATAAAAACACGAAACCAAAGGAAGAATATTTAAAATAAATTACTGAATCACTTAATATTTCTGGTCCAGCACCTATTAATTTCATGAGAGGTTCTGAAGTAAAATAGGTAATAAAAGCCAATATTATCGACAAAAAGAAGATGACATAAACTGTTTGAGAAGAACTATAATTGACATTTTTCTGATTTTTAGCTCCTTTGGCTTGTGCTACAATCACGGAACCAGCTAAAGTTAATCCAGCTCCTAACGATAAAATTAAAAATAATATTGGAAAACTTAAACTCACTGCGGCAACGGCATTTACTCCTAATCGACCCAACCAAAATGTATCGATCAATTGATACATACTTTGCAAAGCATTAGCCAATATAATGGGCACAGAAAGATTAATCAAAGAACTTAAAATACTTCCTTCCGTTAAATTTTTATTTTTTAATTGCTTCAATTTATTTGTTTTAATCTTTTACCATTCTATAGCGAACGAACTTGAATCGATATTGTTTTAGGAATAACTTCAATTAAACATATTATGGTTTACTATATAATGCTGAACCGCAGTTAACGCCTCTCAATATGAAGCACTCACAATCACATAAAAACTTTTTTCAAAGCTTCCAAGATTTGGTCTTCTTCTAGTTGATAATCCACAGTTGATTCTCCAATGGCATTCAAAAGGGTAAAATTAATTTTAGCTCCTTGGTTTTTTTTATCGTGAAACATTAACTGAATTAGATTTCCAAATTCGGCCTCGTCTATTGCTAATGCGGTATATGTATTTCGAATATAAGTTTCAATAATTGAAAATTCCTCTGATGATAACCCAGCCAAAGAAATAGAAAGATAAGATTCTACTAACATCCCCCAAGCGACGCATTCACCATGCGTAATTTCAACTTGTTTTTCCAATAAACACCCTTCAATGCTGTGTCCAATAGTGTGTCCAAAGTTCAATTTTTTTCTATCCCCTTCTTCTTTGTAATCTTTATCAACGATATCAGATTTAATTAGGATTGCTGCCTCAATCAGTTCTGCAGAAGGAATTTCATTTTTGTCATTTACTAAGTCATTAAACAATGATTTAGAAGCAATTAACCCATGTTTAATCATTTCTGATTTTCCGGATAAAATTTCTTTTGGTTCCAAAGTTTTTAAAAATGAAGCATCACAAACAGTTAATTCAGCAGCTGAAAAAACACCCAGTTGGTTTTTATGTGGACCTAGGTTAATCCCCGTTTTTCCACCAACTGAGGCATCAACCATTGATAAAAGCGTTGTTGGAACATTGATAAAATCTAAACCACGCTTATAAACTGAAGCGATGAATCCGCCCATATCCGTAACTACTCCTCCACCGAGGTTAATTACCAAATCATTGCGTTGAATTTTATAATTTGTAAAAGCTTCCCAAACTTGAAAGCAAATTTCCATAACTTTATTCTCTTCACCAGAAGGCAAAAGAATTACTTCAGCATCTTTTAAAGCTTCAAAAGAAGTTAATACGAAAGGCCAACATTCCTGTTCAGTGTTTTCGTCTACAATTATAATTTTCTTGCTGTCCTTATACTTTGATGAGAGAAGAAAGTTAAAACTTGAACTCGTCAACATTCCCAGCTCTATTTTGTTATTTTTAGAGACGATTTGCTTTATCATGACTTTGATTTTTTAATGTCGGACAACAAAGCAACAGAAACTTTTTAACTTTTGGAAATAGAATTGTGAAAAAAAGTCTTAACAAGGTATAAAAAAGCTTGTGAATAAAAATTTAGAAATTAAATTTGCGAAATGATATCATTCGATAATACAGAAATCGCTTTCAAATACAAGTCTACTAAAGATTTGAAACGCGCGTATACCATGTTTAAACTTGTAGGAAAATCATGGTTGGTTCAATTTGGGAAATTCATGGTTCCAATTGCATTTAAACTGCGATTACCCATTAGTGGTATTATAAAAGCTACAATCTTCAAGCAATTCTGTGGAGGTGAAACAATTGACGATTGTGACGATACAATTAGAACCCTTTATGAAAACAATGTAGGTACAATTTTGGATTATTCAGTTGAAGGAAAAACAGAAGAGGAAGATTTTGATGCTACACGTGATGAAATCTTAGCAACAATTGAGAAAGCCAAAGGAAACAAAGGTATTCCTTTCTCTGTATTCAAAGTTACAGGTCTTTCACGTCATGGATTACTTGAAAAATTAAATGACGAAAATGCAGAACCAACGGTTATTGAAAAAATGGAATTTGCTAGAGTAATCAACCGTATTAATGATATCTGTATGCACGCAAATGCTTGCGCTGTTCCAATTTTTATTGATGCGGAAGAATCTTGGATTCAAGATACTTTAGACAGAATAGCTGAATCGATGATGGCCAAGTACAATAAGGAGACTTGTATAGTTTACAATACATTCCAAATGTATCGCCATGATAGATTGGAACACATTAAAGTTGGAATCGAAAAAGCAAAAAGAGCTGGATACAAATACGGAGGAAAAGTTGTTCGTGGCGCTTACATGGAAAAAGAACGTGATCGTGCTGTAGAAATGGATTACCCTTCACCTATTCAACCAGACAAAAATTCAACAGATATAGATTTTAATGCAGCCATTAAGCTTATGGTTGAAGAAATTGAACATTGTGCATTATGTTGTGGTACGCATAACGAAGATAGTTCTCATATGTTGGCAGAATTAATGGAAGAAAAAAACATTGCTAAAGATGATAAAAGAATATACTTCGCACAACTGTTAGGAATGTCTGATAATATCTCATTCAATTTGGCACACCATGGATATCAAGTTGCTAAATACGTGCCTTATGGACCAATCAAAGAAGTAATGCCCTACTTATTGCGAAGAGCAGATGAAAACACCTCTGTTGCTGGTCAAACAGGAAGAGAGTTGAATTTGATATCAAGAGAATGGAACAGAAGGAAACTTTTGAAATAATCTTTAATAGTTAATTGTCAGCGTTATAGATGGTTTAGATTGATAGCCTAAAAAGCTGATTTTCTAAATTTTGCTTCTTTATTTCCGTAACTAATTTCTGATAGAATTTTTTATTATTTTATTTCAAAATTTTCAAAAATCAAACCCCAAACTGGCTCAAGTGGTGATCTAAATGCTTGTAAAACATTATATTCCATTCAGAAATAGTTAATTTACCGAAAGAGTGACTTTCTCTATTGTCAAAATATTCAGTACCCAATTCTAATGTTCTCATGATATTAGAATTTAAACGTTCCTTTTCAAACAAAAAATCTTTTTCGCTTGTCACTAAGAATTCAGGAGCTGTTCGGCTGTTTTTAGCGTAAGCTTTTTCACCTACAACTATCTTTTTGATAAACGTTTTGAGAATCCATTTGGTAATTCCTTTTGGTTTAGGATGTTTGTCTTCATACAGGAACTCGTAAGTAACATTTAAATGTGCCAACATTTGATCAACGGTCATTTTTCCCCAAAGAGGTTTCGAGGCGACAGTTAATTTGTTTATTCTTTCAATAACTTCTTGTGCAACAGCTTTGTCAAATATATTTTTCATAAGGAATGTATTAGATGCTAAATATATTTAAAAAAACTGATTCGAAAATTGTCTTATGAAAATAAGTCTCCGTGCGATAATTGTAAAACGAATTACACAACTTGTCAAAAAGAAAAATTAAGATTGTTCAAGCTTAAGCTTACTCAACATATCGCCAACATCTTCACCATTCCATCGGCCCTCGAGTTTATAAGGTACAAATCGCGCAAAACACTCTTCAGAAAACCAATTGTATTTTCTTGTAAATTCGATAGCTTTTGAATGGGGTCCATTTTTTTTGTAAGCAAAATCCATCATTTCAGCTTTCGTTTTCCAAATACTTATGGTTGCTTGCTCAATTACTGGCCATTCACCTACTCCTATTGAAACAAGAACACCTTTGTAATTTTGTAAATCATCACTAATGTTACCCACCTTCCTCTTAAATGAAATTACCTTAGACATGCGGATTTTTGCTCTAGTTATAGCCAGAATTGGGTGTCCATTTTCCAGCGAAACTGACTTTTCAAAGGGCTGCCTTTTATCCCACAAGCCACGTGTCTCTGCAGCCTTGGCATAAATTGTAAAATTTTCTGAACTCTTGCTCTTGTATTTGTTGTAGAAGGCATTTTCCATGAAAAATTTCTTGGCATCAATCTCTGAATTCCAAACACATAATAATACGTAAGTTCCAAAATTTGGTTTAGCACTAAAACCATCTTTAGCCCCTGAACCAAGAATTTTATAAAAAGTTAATCCATCCACTTTTTTCATTGCTAAACGGCCTAATTGCATTTGCTTAAAAGCCCACCATTTAGCGGAGAAGTTGTCTAATTTAAAAAAACTGCACGTTGTAACTTGACTCATTTGAAATCCTTCGTTTTTCAATAATTTAATCGATATGGAAATATAGCATTTATACTTTTTCTAATTTAGTTTTTGATCCGAAATCTATGCAATATGCCTACATGGTGACCATAAAATTTCAAATTCTTCTGTATGACCAATTTTATAGATTTAAAGTACTATTTGACAAACTTGTTTACTTACAAAGATTTAAACTTTTCCTTTAAATCAGCCTCTTCTACTAATTTGAAAACTAAATTATCGTGCGATTTTGATTTGGTTAATGACTTTTCGCTTGCAAAATAGATTTGGTCGTCTTGAGTACTTTTATATAATCCAACAATTGAAATTTTCATACCTTGAGGAACATTATTAAAAATAAATTTATTGTCCTCTCGATATGAATAGGGAAGCACAGAGTTAATTTCCGAAAAAACGATGGAAATATCAGGTGAAAAATCCTCATTAATTTCTACCACAAAGTCTGTCTTTGGCCCATCACTTTTGTAAAATCTATCACAATTTATCCATCCCAAAGAAGATGAAGAAAGCATTAAATCTTTCATTAACATCTCACTTTCTGCATTTAAAGTGTCATACTTTTCTACACCTTTTTGAATAGTATGCCTTATTTTATAAGTAACAGTATCAATTTTTTCATACCACCATTGTGATTTTTTTATGGTATCTCCACCTTCATAATAAGTAACAGACCAACCGTAAGACGAGATGTCAGTAAATCCACTCCATGATTGATTCCAAATAACTTCATTATTATCTTCCGAACCTATAAAAATTCCAGTTCCATCATCTACTTCTCTGTCTTTGAAAAAGATGCCTAATGATTTATCCTCCTTTAATTGGATTTCTTCACCGTCTTGATAAGCCTCAATGTTTATCATTCCACGAGATTCGAGCAACTCATTATTGTTGGTGAGGGTAGTTAAGTTAGCGGAAATAAAATCAGATTTGTTATAATACTCCTTCACCTTGATGATTAGATCAGAAGACTTATTTTTCAGTGCAAAAACATCTTTTCCTATGTCTAAAACTGTTCCTTCTAGACAGGTTATTAAAGTGTCTTTTTGTGATGATATTTTGTAAACTTGAAAATCTTTATCCAAGGTTTCATATATAGAATTATTAGTGTCATAGTCTAAGATTATTTCTACTCTTCTATTATTGGCTTTTTCTATTTCTGTAAGTCCTTCATTAAGAACTTCACTTTCACTTTTTGAAAAAACATGAAACCTATTGTTTAATCCTTTCGAGATCAAATAATTTTTGACGCTTTTTGCTCTCTTCAAGGATAATTCTTTATTGTATTCGAAAGAAGCATCCGCATCTGTGTGCCCAATAATGCCAATTTCATTAATCTTTGAATTATTCTTCGTTACCTGAATAATAGCATCTAGTTTTAATTTGGTTTCATTTGTTAAGGAATGCTCATCTGTATCGAAATAGACCAATTCAGACTGACCAAAACAAATTAGAGTTGAGAAAACACTTAATACTGATAAAATGGTAATTTTCATAAAGACAGTAGTATTAATTGTAGTATTATAAGGTAGCTAATCTATAATTGAAGAAAATGACGACATTTTACCCAAAATGAATCACTAAAAATAAAACAATTATAAAGACAAAAACTCCATATATGGCAATTTTCATTTTAGAATCAATATTCTCGCTTTTATAAAGTCCATACAAACCAAACGGAGGCCAAAACATCAATAAAGTTCCAACCAACTGTGGACTGTTATACCATTTTTCTTTCGTTTTCATTGCTCTATGTTTTTGAGTGAACATTTAGAAAATCATCATTTTACAAACTTCATTTCAAGTAAATATAGGAAAACCTACTGAGAATAGGAAATAAAACTTGTTCAAAAAATAGTGTTATAAGCAGCAATTGAGTAAACCCTATCCTTCACGTAAAATCTTCTCCATTTTTCGACCTTTGGCCAATTCATCCACTAACTTATCCAGATATCTAACTTTTTGGGTAAGTTCATTATCGATTTCCTCAATACGATATCCACAAATTACACCTTTTATTAATGAGGCATTTGGATTTAATTTAGCCCTTTCAAAAAAAGTATTAAATGTAACTTTTTCTTTAATAAGCTCATTTATTTTATCTAAATCAAAACCTGTGAGCCATTCAATTACCTGGTGCAATTCATCTTGTGTTCTATCTTTTTTTTCAACTTTTGTAACGTAATGTGGATATACTGAAGCAAAAGTTAATTTCGCCACACGTTTATTATGTTCTTCTGTAACTTTCATTCTCATTTATTTTTTAAATCACCTACTCCGATATAGATTTAAACCATTCTTTCAATAGCTCTTCATTAATATCGCTCATTTTTTTAATCTTAATGTGCTTCAAGGTATTTCCGCTCCCTTCCAAAAGTCCATCAGGATCTTCGATTTTTTCTATGTTATAGAAACCAAGCGTTAAATGTTTTTTAGCATATCTGAAGTAAGCAAAATCTTTGGTCCTACAAAAAACAGGAAAACCCCATTTTATTTCTTCAGAAACTCCAGATACTGATTCATGAATCAACTTTCTCAAATGATCCAAGATTTCAACTTGCTCGTCTGAAGCATTGCTTATATAGTCTGTAACTTTTTGATTGAAGTTCATTTTATTCCACTTAATAATAATAATATTCTTCCTTTCCGAATAGCTAAGTTATTTATTTTACTAAAATTTGAAAACAAATTACCTTTTCAAACTCAAATAATACCTCCTCGTTTCGGAATCTAATTTCTTTATCGCGCCACGTATCATAATTCTAGGCATTTCGGCAGCGTATTGATCAAGAAAATTCCTTAATTTTTCTTCATCTCGTTTTCCAGCTTCTCTCACCCAACTTCCTACTGCAGTTTGAACGAAATGTTCAGTATCGTGAACTAGAATTTCAGCAATTTTAAAAGTATCTTCAATTTCATTTTTGCGAATAAAAAAATATGTACTCACAATGGCTGTACGGCGTTCCATTGGGTTTTTGGAATGCGCTAAATCATACAAAGGCTTCCTGTTCTTATCATGCAAGTATCCTCCAACAACATAAGGCGCTGCTCTGTCAACCATTCCCCAATCAACAATAAATTCATGATTATCGATGTAAGCTTCAAAAATGGTTTTCCGTTGTTCTTCGGAAGTTTTCTTGTTTCTTGCTTTCCAATCTAAAATTGAAACAGCACTGAGTTTTTGATCATCTGAGTTACTTTTCAATAATTTCACCACCTCATCGACTGGCATTTGCTGATATTCTTTCGCCAAAGCAAAAATTTCTCTTTTAGGAATTGCTCCAGGATAATCCCGATCAATCATTTCTAAAGTTTCTATGAATTCTTCAGCTGTCATTTGTTTTATTATTCTTATTGATTTGTGATAGCGTTTTAAATATGATTCCGGTTGAACTTAATCAATTTCAACATTATAAACAGCTAACCTTCTTGTTCAAAAAAAATATTTCTTTCCGAGTCTTTCTTGTACATGTTCTTCGGTATGTACTCTCTGTTCGCATTTGAATGATAGCTTTCATTATCTGGGTGAAGGATAAATTCGAGTTGATGCTCAATCATTTTTTCGAAAGGCAAAAGGAAATTCTCAGTGTTGCATTGTTCAAAGTCACCTTTCTTGAGTAAATTCAAGACAGTAAATACGGATTCAATCGTACTCAAACAAAGAGCTTCTGGTTGTTGCTTGATAATAAATTTCGATTTGATTTTATTGTCAAAACTCACTCTTTTTAGTTTTTGTAAGTTCTTACTCATTTTAAGCATTTTTCGAGCGCAAGGCCAAGTTCCATCAAGCAGGAAGATGTGCGGGTCATCCCCCATAAATAAAATGATTTCTGAACTTTCTCTGGTCGATAAGTTGAAATTATCTTTCCCTGGATAAAGCAAAAAAGAAGAACTATTTTCTTTATTCAGTATTTCATTCACACGTTTATTATCGGTGAAATCAACACCAACAATAATTTCTGAATTTTCAAGCTGAAGATTGGTCATACGTCCCGTTCCGTTTTTCTCCTTGTTGTACTCCATCGGGTGCATAAGAATAATAAACCTCGTCTTGGTGTGCAAAGGACTGATGTGTTTACAAATACAAGTGCTTGCAGGCCTTAAGCATTTGTAACATTTGATTCTTGGATTTTCTATTTCTAATTGCAAATTGAATGTTTTTTTGATTGGGTCGGATACCACATGTCAAACTTAGTTTTTTATTATGTCTTCTTCATAATTACCACCACCTTCAACTTTTGTTACATCATCCGCATTTAACAAAATTCGTTTTCTAAACTCATATAGAAATTCTATGAACTATTTTTTGGTTATTCTGAATTCAGAGATGCTCGCAGTGATTATAAGTTTTGTGTAAAACTACGTACAAAGTTGCAGTTTGAGGAATTTTAGCGAGTGTTTTATGGTTTCGGCTTTGAAGCATATTCCGAAGAATTCTGTGATTTCAATTACAGTTTTACCTGCTTTTGATTTTAATTCATTCCAAAGGAGTATGTTCATTAAACTGTGTCAAAATTTATTTTTTAAATAAAAATGAAGTAAATTTTGACGATTATGAAAGAGAAATTCGATTTTGAACAATTTTCGAAAGACCTGGTGGCCAGTGTCAAAACCGGAAAGCCTTTAACAGGGCATGGTGGAGTTTTCACTCCATTAATTAAAATGGTGTTAGAAGCATCTTTGGAAGCGGAAATATCAGAACATGTAAAAGAGACTAAACCTGCTAAGAACAGGCGCAATGGCTCTGGGAGAAAGAATATGGAGAGCAGTTTAGGTACTTTTGAGTTACAAACACCTCGAGACAGGAATGGTAGTTTTGAGCCCGCTGCAGTAGGGAAAAGGCAAGTCACATTATCAAGCGATATAGACAAGAAAATACTGGGTTTATATGGCTTAGGGATGAGTTATTCAGACATCCAAAGTCATTTAAAAGAGCTCTATGATTTTGAGATCTCCGATGGAACAATAAGCAGTATTACTGACCGAATCATTCCTGAGATTAAGGAATGGTAAAACAGACCTTTAGAAAGCGTTTATCCTGTCTTATGGCTCATTTGCCACCAATTGATGTCCGGCCGCTAAAATATCATTTGTAAACTTATCACTTCCCTCTTCCTTTCTATCTTCCCTTTAACTCAGAAAAAAGCACCGCCAATTGACGATGCTTTTCAAAAAATTGAATGTCACAGAACTATTTTTTGACAACTTTAATAGTTGAAATTCCTTGACTCCCTTTAATTCTTAAATAGTAAATTCCTGATTCTAAACCTTCCACATCTACTGAAGTGCTATTCACAGCTATTTGCTTGGCTATTTTTCCATTTGCATCAATCAAAGTGATTGTATTAATCTCACCAAACTGATTCATATTTTTAATTTCAAGAATATCATTAACAGGATTTGGATAAACTACAATTGATTCGATTTCAAATTCATCAATTGCAAGTAGATCAACAAAAGTACAATTAGAAGTTTCAACACAATTGTTTAGGGATATTTCTACGGCAAAATTTCCTGACACCATTGGAGTGAAAGTCATACTTGTCGCTCCAGAAATTGCTGCGTTTCCATTGTCACAATCTACCCATTGGTAAGTTGCACCAGTTTGGTTTGCAGTCAGTGTATCACCAACAATTGAAGTTGTATTATCAATTGTTTCCACAGCTAAAGTTAAGTTTACGGTGGAATCACAACCATCAATTGATTGGAAGATTTCAGTGTTTAAACCGGCATTTGATGCATCCAAAGTCTGTGTTCCAAAAGTTAAAGTTTCATTTTCACAAATTATTGCATTTGCAGTTGTTGTATAATTTGGATTAATCGTTACGCCTGTAGTTAAAGTACCTGAAGCATAAACATAATTAACGGTATACATTCCAGGTGTTGAAGCTGCAACATCAATTTCTCCATTTACTGCATTGATTACCAATCCTGATCCTGCACTAAATGTTCCGTTGGAAACACCAATTACTTGAGGAGCTTGACTCATTTCATCTGAACAAAATGGATTTCCAGGGTAAGTAAGTGATGGCTGAACAGATTCCGTAATTGTCATTGATTGAGGCGCTGTTACTTGATCTCCAGAAGTTCCTCCATTACCGTTTGCAGCTATTCCAATCCCATAAAAATTAACTGATCCTGTATTAGCAGCTGGAGCAGTCCAAGTTGCTTGAAAAGTTCCACTAGTTGATAAACCTAAATGTTCAACATAAGGTCTTCCTGAAATACTTACTGTTTGAGCTCCAGCAGAAGGAGAACTAAATGAACCACCGGCAGCATTTGCACTTGTTAGTGCTCCACCTTGAAAACCAAATCCGTTAGATGATCCTGAAACGGTATATTCAATGGTGTAATTGTTACCAGCCGTATAAGTAGTTACTGGAACTCCATTATCCAAAAGTTGCATTGAAATCGAAGCTCCAAAAGCTCCACCATTGTGACAAGCAGCACATGTTGCAGCAGACAAAGGACTTCCAGTTCGATCACCTAATCCATTTGATCCGGCACCACCTGAAGAGGTTGGTAGCGGCATGTAGGACTCAATTTTGCTTGTTGTTTCTGATAGTCCCGCAGAAATTAATGTCAAGGTAGCTGAACCAAGAGCAGCTATAAGTAGGTATTTTTTTATCATAGTAATGTTTTTTTAAATGTAGTGCCAATAATCTTTAGTTGTCATAACAATTATCGGCTATGTGAATAAAACGAACAATGGAGACAAAAAAACGGTGTAATCTAGCAGTTGATTAATGAATCATAAGAATTCTTACCCTTAGTTTCATACACATGAGCAGTGATGTACATTTCCCAACCATCAATTGTTTCCACAAATAAAACGCTCTAAGCGCTGAATTGTTCATTTTCCATTTTCAAAGCCATTCAATTGATGAGAATGACCAACACCACAATAGAAATAATTATTGCTTTCTCGTGTTGAAAACCTATCATTTAATGGATAAAATTTGTATTACTTTATAGTTCAGACTCATACACGGGTCTTCTTGCTTCTGCATCGCTTGTAATTCCACCAAGTCCGATGGTTAAAGAAAAATAATAATTATAATCCAACCCAGGTGAATCACCTAATTTATCATTGTTATTATTTATCCTCCAACTTGCATTCTCAAACGGCAATAAATATCCTGCCCTTAAATTAATTAAAAAGAACCATTGGAAAGAAGCACCTATTCCCAAATCTAAATTTGCTCTTGAAGAATGAAATTCCTTGTATTCAAGTGGATTATTGAAGTAATCATTAAAATTCGTTTCGCTAGCTGATTTTTCACGATATAAATAATTTAAACCATAACCTTTGAAACCAATATATGGATAGATAGAATAGCGGTAATTTTTGATCAAATCATATCCAATACTTAAGGAAGTCGATCGATATTCTGCCTCAGTGCTAAACGTTTCACTGCTTTTTCTCTGCGCAGTCTTAATAAAGGAAAAATTTGTAATCCATCTGTTGGTATATAATTGAAGTCCGATTCCAAAATTGATAGTAGGATGGTTTAAAGAGGGGAATCCGAATTCTGATAAAGCAGTGTTCAAATCACTGTTGTCAATTACAGGAATTTCAATTGGCATTATTATAAAACCTCCCAACACATCGTCGCTAAACTCAGCATCAGGAGTTTGTGCCATTGAAAAATTTGCAAATACAATCAAACTAATGATAAGGGCTATTCTTTTTAATTTCATGATGATTTATTTAATTTGATTATTCCCTTTAAATTCAAACATTAAACTACTTCCATTGGATAATTCAAATCCTAGTTCAGTTTGAAATGGTCTGACGTTATTTTCAAATGGAAAAATTACTGTAAACAAATAAGTTTGATTTTTCATGAGCGTCGTTTGTGGGAATACGGCAATGTAAAATGGTAAATTATTAATGCGTTTTAAAGTGATTTCTTCTTCCCCAATATATTTCATGTATTTGGTAATCACTAATTGGTCATCCGAAATCAGTCCCAAATTATGTGTTAAAGAGTCAACAACAAAATAATTGAGGGTATCCATAAAAACCATATTTAGTGCTAACTCATCTCTCACTTTCCAAACATCATCATATTTCGAAATAGTTGCGCAAATCGCTCTTTGCTCATCTATAAACCCATTTTTAATGTAATTGCTTAAATAATCAACTCTATTACTCAAGATTTTCCTGCTTTTTCCGAAAAAACGCTTTCTCTCGTCAACTGGACATACCACAATATCATAGCATTTTTCTATGGTCAAGTCGTTTACTAAAAGTTTAACACCTATCCTGAATGGAACAGGGAATATCGAATTTTTCACTGCACATTTGTCATAAAAAGCATCGGATACAAATTCCAGTTTATTAATTTCTACGAGGATTAAATCTATCACTTTAGCGTATTCATAAATACCACCAAATCTATTTAAATTACTGTATTTATTGATAATTTGAATAATTTCATCGTCGTATTCATCAATATTGACGGAATTATATTGAAATTTCCTATTTGAATTTTCGATAGAATAATAACTTTCGGATAGTGCTTTTTTTATTGTAATTCCAGCCTGTGAGAATTGAGGAAAACTCATGCAAAAAATGAAAAATACAAAGCGTTTAAATAGTTTCATAATTGAAAGATTACACCAATATTTATACCATCTTATTCAGATAATAAAATAGCCTGTAAAAATGTTATTTCAGCGTAATTTCTACATCAAGTTAATTATTCTCTGAATGCTTCTCAACCCATTATCAATGGGAGTTTTATAAAACATTTGTTTAGCTTATTTCCACTGGAATCTATAAAGAATATTATTCAATGAAACATATTGTACTAAGCCATTTTCATTGGTAATTACATAAGTTTTAGTTCTAAATTGTGATGTTACTCGCTTGCCAATTGAAAACCATCTACTTCTAAAGTCAGCAGCACCTTCCTTGTAAACATAGAAATGCCATCCATTTTTTAATCGATAATGATTGTAGTCTGTTTGTGTTGCCGTCCCTCCTCTCAAGTAATGTTTAGAATTGTAGTCAAAATGAAAATCTCCAGCAAATTCTGGTTCTGGTTCATTTTCGTTGGTCACTAGATCGACGCAATCTGCGGAAAAATTCACGGAACTATCAATTTCTGCGACTACGGTTGAAAATCCTAATGAATCTGAAATTTCATAATATAGTTTTCCTAAAATCTTCGAGTTTGGAGGGTTGAGTTGCATTAAAAGCTTGTGCTTGTCCAACAAGATAAAATCCAATGAATTACACGAGGTAAGAGTCAAACGATTCGAATCAAAATTTTCGAGCCAACTCATAACGCATGGAATGTTAACTAGAGGATATTTTTCAGCGACTTGACTTAAATTAAAGCTAGTGTCTGTGTAAGAATAATGGGTTAATTGCTTTTCAGAACTCCGTGAAATTGTCGGTCTGCCGAAATCATCCCAAAAATAATAAGTCGACCATTCATTCTTTTCAATTTCGTCGTCAGATTCAAGACTGTTAACTATTTTGACCTCATCTATGAGTGAGTTTTCATTCATTCGAACCGTTACTTGGGAATTACCTCGCTTAATTTGAGGAAGAACTCGTCTGTTGTTTACGACTTCCGGGGAATAAAACAACTCCGTTTTAAAATCCGTGTCAACAATGATTTGATTTAAGTTGTCATCATGAGAATGGTAAACAATATCTCGATTGATGTTTTCCTTAAACATTGTATCTCCATCCGTTCTAAAACGTTCGTAGTAAATCAATCTTCCCAGAGTATCAAACCGAAGTATTAGCAACCCTCTATCTCGACTATTGTCTTGATGGTTTAAAGAAAATGCTATTTCTTTCAATAAATATTCTTGTGGTGAACTTGAGTTGATCAATTGATTTTCGGATAAATAAACCTCACTAAATTCAACATCAGCGGTCTTATTTTTACCAGCTTCGTAGATTAGTTGAACAGGCCATCTCGATACGAATTGTTGGGTACTGGCATCCCATAAAATTTCGTCATTTACATTCAGTCCACCTTTCAACAGTTCCTTAATCGTGTTGTCATCATTCAAAAAGAAGTTTTTGGGATATGGATTTTCTTGAGCGTAGCAATTTGTGATTCCCGTAAATATAAAAATGAGTGATAAGAAAAGCGTTAATTTATACATAAGCATGTTTTATTTTGATACCTCTCATCGAATAAAAGAATTCAATTAAGCCAATTACTTATTCCTCTTAAAGTTCGGAATCCAATTTTTTGTTTCATTTTTATATTTCAAATACTCTTCTCCAAAGCGTTCCAACAAATCTTTTTCTTCCAAAGGTCTAACTAGAATATGCCACAGAATTGCACCTGAAATCGCATACAAAACCACAAATGTCGAACCAAAATATATACCAATCGAAATTCCTTGACCAATTCCCGAAACAGCCATAGGATTTCTCCAAACTTTATAAGTTCCTGATTTTACCAATTTCACCGCACAGTCTGTAGGTAATGGTGTTCCTTTTCCTATACTGCTCATCAAAAATGCACTATACAAAGCGAGCAAACTAAATCCAATAAATAATAAGGTTCCAATTACTTTTTGTGGAGAAAATGCAAAGCCGAAATACTCAGCTTCAATAAACCTTATTCCAAAAGGTAAAATAATCAAGAAAATGATCCAAAATAGAGAAGTTTGTAAATAGGTTTTCGTTAAAATCCATAAGGTGTTTTTTGACTTTGTTGGTTTGAAGAATTTATTGAATTGAGCCATATTTAATCAAAAATAAGATTTTACATGAAGTGGGGCGTTTGCATGGGAGATTGCATGGGCGATTTGCAAACGCCCCTACAATCGCCTCAACCCAATCCGTCCTCGTTCCACATCCAATTGAATCACCTCCACTTTCACATGTTCGTGTAGTTTAATATAATCCGCTGGATTCTCAACATACACATCTGCCAAATTCGATTTATGAATTAATCCGTTTTCTTTAATTCCGATGTTCACAAAAGCACCGAAATTCGTAACATTCGTAACTATACCATTTAGTTTTTTTCCTAGTGACAAATCATCGATAGATTTAACTGAACTGTCGAATTCTAGCACTTTTACTTTTTTACGTGGGTCACGACCGGGCTTTTTAATTTCTTTGATGATGTCATCAAATGTAAATCCATCAATGTAAGGGAAGTCTGCTTTTTTGAGTTGTTCCAAGACCTCCGCGTTTCCGATTAAATCTTGAACCGTCATTTTTAACTGTTTTGCCATTTTCTCAATCGAAGAATAAGATTCTGGATGAACAGCAGAATTGTCCAAGGGATTTTTGCCATCGACAATTCTCAAAAATCCTGCGCATTGTTCGAAGGCTTTTTCTCCTAACCTCTTTACTTTCTTTAATTCTTGTCGCGATTTAATCCCATTATTTTCTCTGCGGTATTCAACGATATTTTCTGCTAATTGTGGACCTAAACCAGAAACATAACTCATTAAATAAGGAGAAGCAGTATTGAGGTTCACTCCCACTTCGTTTACGCAAGAAATCACGACATCATCTAAACTTTCTTTCAATAATTTCTGATCCACTTCGTGCTGATATTGCCCTACTCCAATGGATTTTGGGTCAATTTTCACCAATTCAGCCAAGGGATCCATTAATCTTCTTCCAATAGAAACTGATCCTCGGACAGTCACATCAAAATCGGGGAATTCTTGACGAGCAATTGAACTCGCACTATAAACTGAAGCTCCATCTTCCGAAACCACAAAAACCATTACTTCAGTCTTGAAATTAATGTTTTTTACCATGAATTCCGTTTCCCGACTTGCTGTTCCATTTCCTATCGCAATTGCATCAATTTTGTATGCTTCAACTAATTGCCATATTTTACTTTTCGCTTTGTCTAATTCCTTCTGAGGCGCATGCGGAAAAATCGTGACATTCGTCAATAATTCTCCGGCTTCATCTAAACAAACAACTTTACAGCCTGAACGAAATCCTGGATCGATAGCTAAAATTCTTTTCTTTCCGAGTGGTGCCGCTAGCAATAATTGTCTCAAGTTTTCTGAAAATACATCAATGGCACTTTTATCGGCTTCTTTTTTCTTTTCAGTTAGTGCCTCATTCTCCAAAGCAGGATGTAATAAACGCTTGTAAGCATCTTGGTAAGCCAACTCAATTTGCTGCCCCATCAGTGAATTATTCTTCACATAAAAGCGATTCATAAAGTCAAAAATTGAATCTTCGTCAACGGCTACTTTCATTCTTAAATACCCTTCACTGTTCGCTCTGTAAATCGCCAAAAATCGGTAGGATGGACATTTTTTTAAGGATGAAGAATAATCAAAATAATCTCTGTATTTCTCCGCTTCTTCTGCTTTCGACTTCACTACTTTTGAAGTCAATGAACTATTTTTTTGGTAAGCTTTTCTCAATCGGCTTCTCACCGCACTATTTTCATTGATCCATTCTGCGATAATATCTCTAGCTCCAGCCAAAGCCGCTTCAGCATCTTTCACTTCTCCCTTCACGAAACTTTTGGCTGCGCTTTCTGGAGATTGGTTTCCCTGAGACATAATAATCTTTGCCAAACCTTCCAATCCCAATTGCCTTGCCGATTCAGCTCTTGTCTTGCGCTTCTTCTTATATGGCAAATAAATATCCTCCAACTCATTCATATTGAAACACGAGTTGATTTTCTTTTTCAATTCATCAGTTAACTCACCTTGCTCATCAATGGCTTTTAAAATCGTTTCTTGACGTTGAGAGATCTGTTTGAAGCTATCAGCAACATCACGAATTTGTGCAATTTGAACTTCATCTAGTCCTCCTGTTGCTTCTTTTCTATAACGTGAAATGAATGGGATAGTTCCTCCTTCGTTCAGTAATTTTAAAGTTGCTTCAATATTCTTCGATTGAAGTTGCGTTTGATTGATTATGTATTGTACTTCTTGCATGCTATTTTTTGAAATCTGAAAAAGGTAAAAATAATAAAATGTAGAATGGATAAAACTCTAAATATGTGGCAAAGCTCATAAACATTGAATAATCCGAATGAAGAGAATAAAAGTTAAAGCGATTGCTTTGTTAATTCATAAAGGGCAATATTTGTGGCTTGGGCTACATTCATACTGCTATTCTCGCCAAACATTTCAATGTGGATTACCTCATCTGAAAGATTAAGAACTGGCTCTGAAACACCAAAAATCTCATCTCCCACCACAAAAGCAATCGGAGTTTCTAAGGAAAAATGAAAAGAATGAATGGGTTTACTCGTCTCTGTAATCTCAACGGCAATAATACGATAGCCTTTCAATTTAAGGTCCTCAACCACATTTATAGCGGAATTTTGTATTTCAAAAGGCACAGATTTTTCCGTCGAACGCGATGTTTTCGTCACTTTTCGACCAACGGAAACTTCACCACATAAGATTAGCTTCTCAATTCCAAATGCATCAGCGGTTCTGAACAAGCTCCCCACATTTGCAGCGTTGGTTACATTATCACAAACTAAAGTGATGGGGAATTTTCGCTTATTGAAGGTTGTATTATAATGAGTCAGTTGCATTTTTTATTTACTGGGTTTTTGATTTATCTATCCCGAAAAGTAAAAGTAATAAAATAGTATATTGGCAATTGATTATTCTTCATAAAGAATGATAGTGTAGCAACTCAAATGAGTTCGTTTCCATCAAGAAAAAGCGATTAGAGGTTAAGCATATATTAAAAAATGTGAAAGGAACTTAATCAATATGGACTATACAGTATTTAACTTTATATTCGTAAAAACGGATATATTCATCTCAAACTAAATAATATGAAGCTCATTTACGCCTCTTTAATTCTCGCAACATCTATGATTTCTTGCAGTAATGCAATTAATTCTTCGGATAAACCGAAAGTTGTTGACAATCAAAAAACAAGTGATACGATTCCACCCGTTGAAACAAGAAATGCAAATACAGATTACAAACCAGCTTTTGAAGGTCAAACAAGAATTGCTGGAGTGGTAACAACAACTCCTTATAAAGTGGATGTCATTACTGAAGAATTAAATTCACCTTGGGGTGTTGTAGAACTCCCTGATGGCCGACTTCTTGTCACAGAAAACGAAGGAACTATGCGTATTGTGGACGTTTCAAATGGTAATCTGAGTGAAGAAATTACTGGAATTCCAGAAGTTGACGACCGTGGACAGGGAGGGCTTTTAGGCTTAACTTTAGCACCTGACTTCTCCGAAAGTAGAATGGTTTATTGGGCTTTTGTTGAAGAAGTTGAGGAAGGAAATCACACTGCTGTAGCGAAAGGTAGATTAGCAGATAATGAAAAAACGATAGAAAATGCAGAGGTAATTTACCGAGTTACTCCAACTTATGATGGAAAATTACACTATGGTGGTCGTGTTTTATTTAACGAAGAAGGAAATTTATTTCTAAGCGTTGGAGAACGTTCTGATAAAGTTACTCGACCACAAGCACAAGATTTAAAATCGGCATTTGGTAAGATAATTCACATTACAACCGATGGAGAACCAGTTGCTGGGAATCCTTTTGAAGGACGAACAGATGCACTTCCAGAAATTTATAGTTATGGACACCGTAATCCTCAAGGAATGGCTTTTCATCCTGAAACTGGAGAATTGTGGAGTAACGAATTCGGTCCTAGAGGTGGAGATGAATTAAACCTCATCAAACCAGGGAACAACTATGGTTGGCCAACAATTACCTACGGTATAGAATATGCTGGCGGAAAAATCGGTGATCCTGTTATTCAACAAAAAGAAGGAATGGAACAACCTGTTTATTATTGGGACCCTGTTCTTTCACCAAGTGGAATGACTTTCTATAAAGGTGATAATATTCCAGAATGGAAAAACAATTTATTCATTACTGGATTAAACAGTAATCACATTGCAAGAATTGTTTTAGATGGAAAAAAAGTGGTTGGAGAAGAAAGAATCTTAGCAGACCAAGGAGAACGTTTTAGAGATATTACGCAAGGAACAAACGGAACTCTTTATACTGTAACTGACGGAGGGAAATTGTATTCAATTTCAAAGTAATTACGAATTAGTTAATTTCGGATTACGAATCGGATTGGGGAATAATGATTAACGATATTTTTTTTGTAGCGTCGAACGACCGTGCGACGCTACAAAAAAAAATAAAAATGCGTTGAGAACAAAACTCTGCTCCCTTTGCGACTCCCTTGTGAACTTTGCGGTTAATCTTTTTTCTAAATCTTCAGTTTAAATGTACAAATCCCTTTCATTAATACTCTCCATTTTTTCCTTCTCAATTCTTTATAGTCAAATCGATACTTCAAAAGTTGTATCATCCGAGTTCGAAGCGGTAGAAATCATCGCTTATTTCTCCAAACAACCACTTTTAGGATTAACTTCTTCTGCGAATACTATTTCATCAGAATTAATTGAAAAACAACAAAGCACTACTCTACTTCCTGCCATAAACACTGTTCCAGGAATAAGAATGGAAGAGCGTTCACCTGGAAGTTACAGATTAGCCATGAGAGGAAGTTTGATTCGTTCTCCGTTTGGAATTCGAAACACGAAGATTTATATGGATGAATTTCCATTGACCGATGCCGGTGGAAATACCTATCTCAATTTAATTGATCCAGCTTCAATTTCTTCAATTCATGTTTTAAAAGGTCCAGATGGCTCGCTTTACGGCGCTAATTCTGGTGGTGTCATTCGTATACAGCCCAAAGGATTTAATGTAAATGAAAACAAAGGTTCTCTTTTATTAAATGCCGGTTCGTTCGGATTATTCCAAGAACAACTTTCAGTTCAGCGAAAAGTAAATGATAAATATTCTTTTTCGGTTGACCAATCTTTTATGCGTTCAGACGGTTATCGAGAAAACTCTGCTTTGAACAAAATGACCTTTCAAACAGCGCATAAATGGAAATATTCGAAGAAGAATGAATTGAAAGTATTGGCTTTATTTTCTGATTTACACTATGAAACCCCTGGTGGATTAACAGAAGCTCAAATGTTAGAAGACCCAACAATGGCGCGTCAGGCTGCGGGGCCAAATCCTTCCGCAGTTAAACAAAAAGCAGGGATTTATAACTCAACTTTCTTCGGAGGAATTGCACATGAATCACGTATCACCAACAAACTGAGTCATACAATTAGCATTTTTGGTTCCTATACAGATTTTGAAAATCCTTTCATAACTAATTACGAATTTCGAACAGAAAAGAACTTGGGAATTCGTACCTATCTCTCCTATCAAGATAAATTCAAAGACAATATTGAATGGCAAATGCAGTTGGGATTTGAAGGTCAAAAAGGTTGGAGTGACATAGACAATTTTGATAACAATCAAGGTACTCCCGGAGCTGCACAAGCCAAAGATGAATTGGACAATTCCCAAGCGAGTTATTTTTATCGTGCGAATATGAAATTCTATCAAAAATGGACAATTGAAGCTTCGATTGGAATAAATCAAGCGAAAATTGAATACAATTCACTTTTTCCAGAAACAACAAATTCTAGTGGAGAAATTGATTTTGGAGATATTTTGATGCCTAGAGTCGCAACTTCTTATCTTCTCTCGAAACAATTGGCTGTTCGAGGAAGTATTTCAAAAGGATATTCACCTCCAACAATCGCAGAAGTCCGTTCTTCAAATAACATCATCAACACAGATTTAAGACCTGAAACAGGCATCAATTACGAAGTTGGATTGCGATATGAAACTCCCAATAGAAGATTTATTGCTGACGTAAGTGCGTACAAATACAATATGTCCAACGGTATTGTAAGACAAATCGACGAAAATGGTGCTGACTTTTATGTGAATGCTGGAGAAATCGACCAAAAAGGAATTGAAGCATCAGTTTGGGTTTATGTTTTACCTCCAGATACAGACCGATTTATTCGAAAGTTGAATTTTCAAACTGCGGCAACATATAACAACTATCGTTTTGGTGATTATCGCGTAGATGAAAACGATTATTCAAACAATAACGTAACCGCTGTTCCCGACTATGTTTGGACGAATACCCTGACTTTCACTTTTCCTAAAAAAATAGAATTGAACATTTCTCATAATTACACTTCTACCATGCCATTAAATGATGCAAACACCGTCTTCTCGGATGAATTTCATTTAGTTCAACTGAAAGGAACTTGGAATTGGAAGGTTTCATCTGCCTTAGAAATTCAATTTTTCGCAGGTATAGATAACTTGTTGAATGAAAGCTACAGTTTAGGAAATGACATCAATGCTTTTGGTGGAAGATATTTCAATCCAGCGGCAGGAAGAAATTATTATGGTGGTGTGAAGCTTTGGTTTTAGAGGGCGGCCATTTGATTTGTTGCGCGATTTGTTTTGTAGTAGGGGCGATTTTCAAATCGCCCCTACTACAAAACAATTTTAATTAACTTTACTTTTTATTAAAGTAAGTCTTCCATGTTAAGTTCGAATATCTTCAAAAATCTCAAAATAATTGATTTGTCCACAGTTTTGGCGGGGCCTTCCGTAGGAACATTCTTTGCTGAGTTGGGCGCTGAGGTTCTAAAAATTGAAAATTCGATTTATCCAGACATCACAAGATCTTGGAAATTACCCAATGAAAATCAAGAAAGTTCTGTTTCTGCTTATTTTTCGAGTATCAACTACTTGAAAAGTTATCAGCAATTAAATCTAAAAATTGAAAACGAGAGAGTTCAACTTTTGGAAGAAGTAAAAACAGCCGACATTCTATTAATGAATTTTAAATTAGGTGACCAGGAAAAATTAAAAATTACGGATGATATTTTGAGGGCAGTTAATCCTCAACTTATCATTGGGAAAATAAATGGATTTGGCACCAATAGTGATCGCGTAGCTTATGATCTCATCTTACAAGCTGAGTCTGGAATAATGTCCATGAACGGAACGCCAGAAAGCGGTCCTGTAAAAATGCCTGTTGCTTTTATCGATGTATTGGCTGCTCATCATTTAAAAGAAGGTTTATTGATTGAATTATTTTCCAAAAAAGGAAATGAAAATTACACGGGAAAAAGTGTGACCGTTTCACTCTATGATGCCGCTGTGAGTTCATTGGCGAATCAAGCGTCTAATTATTTGATGAATAATAAAATTCCACAAAGAATTGGTTCTCTACACCCTAACATTGCGCCGTATGGTGAGCTTTTCAATACTTCTGACGAAAGAACTATCACTTTCGCTATTGGAAGTAATACGCATTTCAATAAACTATGTGAGTTTTTGGACTTGTTAGAATTGACAGAAATGGAGAGGTTTTCGACAGTTCAAAACAGGGTGAAAAACAGGACAGAATTATTTGAAATTCTAAAATCAAAAGTTGCAGAACATTCAGCAGATGAAACATTAAGTTATATGAACGAACATTTTGTTCCTTGCGGTGAGATAAAAAATTTAAAGGCTGTATTTGAGACTAAACTTGCTCAAGCGATGGTGAAAAATGAGACGATTGACGGAATTGAAACCAAGCGTGTGAGTGGAATTGCTTTCAAAATAGAAAAGTAGAAACATAAAAAAAACCGATCTAGAAGTAAGCTTCTAATTCGGTTTTTATCGCTTTAAATCAAATCTTTATGACATTAAATGGATGTTTTAAAAAAGAAAAAGAGATTCCTCCATAACTAAAAACCATAGATTTTAAGCAATGTTCGGAATGACGATCGAGTCGTTCAAAAGTCAAAAAAGGGAGAAATGCCATCCTTTTAAGCTTTCTTCCCGAAAGAACACAGCGACAAGGGATCTATTTTTTACTTTACAAAATCATTCACTTCAGAAAGAAGCTTTTCTCCATTCATAGCTCCTAAAATTCTTTTTTCAACTTTACCTTCTCCATTAATTAACATCATTGTTGGATAAGCTCTGACTTGGTATTTTCTAGCAACTGCAGGACCTTCACCTTTCTCCATATCAATTTTGAGATTGATGAAATTTTCATTGAATACTTCTCCAACTTTTTCATCCTTAAAAGTTGTTCTGTCCATCATTTTGCATGGACCACACCAAACTGCATAGGCATCTAGGAAAATTAATTTGTTTTCTTTTTTCGCTTTTTGAAGTGCTTCTTCAAATGAAAGGGTTTCAAAATTAATTCCCGGTTCATCATTTTCAGCGGGTGACCAAACAAAAGAAGATGTAATTAAAGCAAGCGCAATGGTTACAATACTCAAATATTTCATGTTCAAAATTTTAATTATGCTAAAGTTACAAATCTAGATATATAATCAGCATATTTGGATTAATATTAAGACAACAGAATCAAAATTCGTGCCCTTTAAAAGATTTGCATGCGCATACAAAAATTAGACAATGTAACTGACAATATAGACGACGTTCAAAATTTCATTTTAGCATGGAACGATGAAAATCAATCTATTACTCAGTTAAGTTCCGGTTCAACTGGACCTCCAAAAAGCATTAAAATTCCAAAATGGAAAATGGAAGCTTCAGCAAAAATGACTGGGGAATTTTTAGACTTAGACAACTGTGAAACAGCACTTCTTTGTATGTCTACGAATTTTATTGGAGGAAAAATGATGCTTGTACGCTCCAAGCTATATGACCTTCAGCTCTACGTAACAAATGTTACACGGAACCCTTTAAAAAATCTCTCTCATAAAATAGATTTCGTGGCAATGGTACCCTTACAAGTAGAAGAAACGCTACAGGAAAACCCAGAAAAGCTAAATTTAATCAAACATTTAATTATAGGTGGAGCGCCTGTTTCGGATGAATTGATTGAGAAAATTAAAAAATTTAAATGCAATGCTTATTCTACTTTTGGAATGACTGAAACAGTATCCCATATTGCATTAAGAAATTTAAAAAATGATGACGAACCTTACCGAGCAATAGGAAACACCACATTCTCAGTCGAAAATGAGTGCTTGACAATTGATTCCGAAGAATTAAAGATTAAAGGATTGAAAACAACAGATATTGTTGATTTAATTGATGAGAAAAGCTTTCACTGGTTAGGGCGAGCAGATTTTGTTATTAATTCTGGCGGAGTTAAAATACACCCGGAAGAAGTGGAGCGAAAAATTGCAAATGTGATTGGTTCCTCAGATTTTATAATCAGTCAAATTGAAGATCAGAAATTAGGAAGCAAAGTTGTCTTTATTGGCGAAAACCATTTATCAACAGCTCAACTAAAAAAGACTATTGATTTGGTATTGACAAAATATGAACGTCCTAAAGCTTACTTTTTTATATCTTCGCTGATTAAAACCCCTTCGGGTAAAATTGACAGAAATAAAACTACTGCAGAAATTCTATGAGTACAAAGCGCTATTTTCAAATATTAGGAATATCGCCTACTAAAGATGAGAAAATCATAAAAAAAGCTTATCGAAAGAAGGCTATGAAATATCATCCGGATAGGAACCCTTCTGGGGCCGCAAAGGATAAATTCATTGAAATTACTGAAGCCTATGAACGATTGCTTGAAATTATTACTTACTCAAGCAATAAGCAAAACACAAGTCAGAGTCAATCAACTTCTCGTCAAACATACAACCGACAAAATCAGTCACAGGGTCGAAGAAATACTGAACATAACAATTCGCAACGTACATCACGGACTTCTACCAGAGAAGAAAGAGCAAAGCAGGCTCAGCAGCGATATGAACATATGAAGCGCAAGGAAGCTTTAGAAAATGACCGCTACTTTCAAAAAATAACTACAGGAAAAAAATGGAAACAGTTTAAAATTATTATGTATACCTGTACTATTTTTGCTTTACTCTTTACGCTCGACCAATTTGTTTTACCTACCAAAACGATAGGTAGTTATATCGTGGAAAAAAATACTAGAATTAATTATGCCGGTGCTCATTATGAAACTACTTCTCCTGTTATTTTTAATAATGGTCAAAAAGCATGGATTTCTCTCGATATCATTGCCATGGAAGAAACGAATTATATGTTTTTGGAACGCACTTTCTTCTTTAAAGACATCAAATATGTGAAAGTTTGGCGAAACAACAATTGGTATCAATACACTCCAGACTACAGTTTAATCAGTACTTTTCCTTTGGTCCCAATGGTTTTACTTCTTCCCTTACTCGCTTTTTTCATTAAAGCCAAAACATTTTATTTTAGCTTATTATTTAATATCTCAAGTTACATAATGCCTATCATTTTAATATTGTTTTTACTTTCCAATGACAGATGGGCGCACTTGTTAACTTTAGGATTATTGGGGTAAAGACATGGCCATGATGAGGGAGAGAGTGAGAGTTTGGGTTATTAAATGAAAAATTCAAGTAGAGCCAAATTCATTATTCTCCTGAAAACTCTTCGTTTAAAACTTTCCAAAGTTCATTTACTGGCAACCCCATTACATTATAAAAGCAACCCTCAATTTTTTCCACACCAATCATTCCGATCCATTCTTGGATTCCGTATGCTCCGGCTTTGTCGTATGGTTCGTATTTGTTTACATAATACTCAATTTCTTCTTCTGTTAATTCCTTAAAAAATACCTTGGTGCGAACAGAAAAAGATTTTTCATAATTTGGATTGAACAAATGAACTCCTGTAACAACCTCATTAGTTGAGTTTGACAATTTCTCCAACATTTGAACAGCATCTTGAAAGTCTTTTGGTTTCTCTAAAATCTGGTTTTTGTGAATTACCACAGTATCTGAAGTCAATAAAACCTCATCTTTCTTGATTGATTTTTTAAGTGGTTCTGCTTTTAATTTCGATAAATACTCTGGAACATCATAATGTGAAAGTGTATCAGGAAAAACTTCATCTACTTCCTTTTTGCGAATTTCACATTCTATGTCGAGTTGTTCTACAAGTTGTTTTCTGCGCGGTGAAGCTGAACCTAGGATTATCTTTTTTGTAAACATAAAACACTTTTTATTACATCATCTGAAGAACCCAAAACAACGGAAGAATCATTCCAAAAATGATGGTTAATTTGATACTTAAATTAGCGGATTTAAGATTTTTGTTATTGATAGGCTTCAATAAAATCACCAAAGTTATTAAGGCAGAGATTGCACTAAGAACCAGTGGTAACAGTGCAAAACCATTTATATACCCTGCTTCCCAAAACCACACAATTGGTACGGTTAAAGTCATTGTAATTAACAAGAATAAGATTGCAATATTTCTTGATTTTTTTAATCCATAAACAATTGGAATTGTTCGTGCTTTTAAAACTAAATCTCCTTTTATGTCTTCCATGTCCTTAATAATTTCTCGTGTGAAATTGAGTAAAAATGCAAAAAGTCCAAGTCCTAAACTCAGGTAAATTGGGAAGAATTTATAATTATTTAAACTGAAAGGATGTGCTTTGTCAAGAATTGTAGTTCTAAAAAAGTCTTGATAATAAATTCCAACGAGCACTGGAACTAATGCCGTTAATAAAGCAATAACAACATTTCCAATCACTAATGTTCTTTTAAGCTGCATAGAGTAAAACCACAAGAAATTGATGGATAATAAATGAATGAAAACATACCAAAATGTATTCAGTTTTAATCCTAAATAAATCGCAATTCCGAATGCTAAAAAGTTAAGAACCCAATGAAATACAATGGCCCATCTTCTTTTGATGTGCTTCATAACGATTGTTCGTTCTGGACGATTTATTCTATCTGCCCTTACATCAAAATAATCATTGATAATATTTCCTGCTGCCGCAATCATAACAGTAGAAATTACCAATAAGAAAAAATTGAAAGATAAAACAAGGATGTTTCCATTTTTGAAATCTTGATAAACAAAATCTAAATACCCACCAATACTGTACATGGTAAGTATAATTATCAACAAGTTAATGGGACGAATTAATCTTAAAAAATGAATCATTTTACAATTCTATATTCTGTTCTTCTATTTTCTTGATGGGCCTTTTCTTTTTCCTTTTCAGATCCCAACATATCTATTTGTGCATCTGTATTGATAGGTTTTTGCTCACCATATCCTTTAAAAGTCAACCTGCTTGAAGAAATTCCTTCTTTAACCAAATAATCATAAACGGATTTCGCTCTTTCCTTTGATAAGCGTAAATTGTCATCCTTGTCTCCTCTGGTATCGGTATGACCACCAATCTCAATTTTGATCGCTGCGTTTATATTTAATAAACTCACCAACTTATTGAGTTCAACAAAAGATTCTTTTCTCAACGACGATTTTCCTAAATCAAAGAATACATTGGCCAATAAAACAGGTTGTTCATCGCTAAGTGGTACCATTGGAATCTCCATCTGAATTGCTTCATCACTGCTTTCAATCATATTAAAGTTCTTCGAAAAGAAACTATAACCAGGGAAATCAACATTTAAAGCATATTCCTTTTGTGTTGGAAGTGCAACAAGGAATTCTCCAGTAATTGCATCAGCCTCCGAAGCTATAATTTGTTCACCCGTTTCTAAATCAAACAATTCAAAATTTCCTTTTAGCGGTTCTTTGGTTTGAGCATCAAATACTAACCCCTCAAAATAAGTTGTTTTGATTGGTTGATATTCCTTAGGTAATTCGAAATAATAAATATCCAAATCACCCTCTCCTCCTGCTCTATCCGAAGCGAAAAAGGCGATTTCACCATCTGGACCTACAAGTAAAGAATTTTCATTACTCTCCGAATTAATCGGATAACCTAAATTAATGGGATTTCCCCAGTTCCCTTTTGGATCTTTTCTTGACATGTAAATATCCGTTCCTCCCATTCCAACGTGACCATTCGATGCGAAATACAAGGTTTGGCCGTCTGGATGAATCATCACAGAAGATTCTGACATTTCCGTATTGATGTGATCTGGCAAAGGAACTCCCGCTCCCCAAGAGCCATCAGGTAATTTTTCACTAACAAAAATGTCGCTTCTTTTTCTTTCACGGTCATTCACTCGTCTAATGAAATACAGTGTTTTTCCATCGGCAGAGAGTGAAGGTTGAGTTTCCCAATTAGCTGTATTTACACGTCCAGGTAAGTTTTTTGGATTTGTCCATTGTCCACCAATTCTTTCGGTCACAAATAAATCACAACTTCCTCTACCTACTCTATTTCGCCCATAATTCCTTCCTGTCACATCAGGACAACCAACGAAAATTAAAGTTCGTCCATCAGCTGAAATAGTTGGAGCTCCTTCATTTTGTTCAGTATTGATATTTGCCGGCATCGGAACAGCCGTTGACCATAAATTATCTTCTGACAAAGTAGAAAAGAAAAAGTCCTCTTGTCCTCTAGGAGAACCGTCGTTATTAGGAACTTCTCTAGTAAAGAGTAAAGTTTTTCCATCAACCGTTATTGTAGGGAAATATTCAGGATACTTTGTATTTATTGACTTCCCAATATTTACAGGGTTAATTTTGGCTGGATTATTAATGGCAAATATTGAAAACTCAGCGTTCGTTTTAATTTTATGTGAAATATTAATCAAGTGTTGAGGAGTTGATCTATTGTTCCCCATAATCACTTTATCTGCATATAGGATAGCGTCTTCAAACTCACCATTTCTAAATTGTTGTTCACTAATATCAACATATAATTGACCGTTCAAATTAGCGTCAGGTCTTATAGATAAAGATTTTTTAAAATGAAAAACGGATTCTTTAGGTTGATTAGTAATGCGGTAAAATTCACCTATTAATTGATGCGCTTCTAAAAAGTTATTGTCTTTTTCGAGGGCCTTTTTTAACAAATCAATCCCAGACTGATAATTGGGGCGGCCAGTTTTAACATTAAAATTTTCCTGAGGTGCATTTCTAGCCTCTTCGTAAAGTTTAATTGCCTTTTTACTTTTCGTACCATACCCCATTTGAGCGGTTGCACAACTAGAAAAAAGCAATAATAAAAGCGTGAAAAGTAAACCAATATTTTTCGTCATGTTCTAAGGTATATTCATGTATTTGTGCGTCTGTAAAGAGATTTTCCATTTAGGATTTTCTTTCACATATTCAATAATCAATGGCAACATTTGTGCCTCTTTTGACCATTCGGGTTGAAGATAAAGCAAACAATCATCATTTACCATATCGGCGTGTTCTTCAGCCCATTTAAAATCATTTTTATTGAAAATTACGATTTTGAGTTCATTCGCTTTGAAATAAGCTTCTTCTACAGGTTTTTTGAATTTTTTAGGCGAAAAACAATACCAATCTACTTTAGCATCCAAAGGATAACATCCAGAAGTTTCAATTGCAACCTCTTTATAATCATCTTGAAGTGCAGTAACAAGCGTCTCGATGGGATACATTGCTGGTTCTCCACCTGTTATTACCACAAAATCTGTAGCTGTTGAATTCACGCCTTCAAGCAATGTTTCAAGAGAAGTTTCAGGATGATTTTCAGCCTCCCAACTTTCTTTCACGTCACACCAAACACACCCGACATCGCAACCTCCAGTTCTAATGAAGTAAGCCGCTCTACCTGAGTAGTGTCCTTCCCCTTGAATAGTATAAAATGATTCCATTACTGGCCAAGAAGTACGTTTTGATTTAATATTATTTTCCATTACTTCAAAAGTAGTGAAAACCTTTTAAACTTAATTAAGAATTATCAATAAGGAATTACGAATTCAATACAAATCCGAAATTGACAGTATAATTGTGAGTTCTAGATAAGTTACGATCCTTTTTATCTTAATTTTCTAGAAATGACTGTCATCCATAAAAATTAGAAAGTGCTTTTAAAAATTTCCTAATTGCAGAATAAAAATAGGATAGCGCAATAATTATTGAATCATGAATTTCAAAATTCGTAATTGATTCTAATTCATTAAAGTAATGTACCAATCCTGTTTCAGTTTGGCATATTCCTCTTGAAAAGCTTCCAATTGTTCTTGGGCTATTTTTTCGTTGCTTTTTGAACGATTTTTCAATTCATTATAAGTGTCCTTTATCAATGCCACTATGTTGGACCCCAACAAGAATTCACTTGTTCTTGGATTGACATTATAGGTTTCATAAACGACGTCAATGCGTTTTTTATCATCCTCAGAATGAACACTATGCGGCTCATTTCGAGTCATTTTTTCATAAATAGGGAGTAATGTAGCGCTTAATTCTACAAAATGGCGCATTACATATACAGCTGAATTTAACGACTTGATGTTTTTTGCTTCCATGATGTTTGGTTTCTTATTAGACGCCGTAAAGGCTGAAAAGGTTGGCTTACAGATAAAAAAAAGTTATGAACGCATAAAAAAAACCCTAAGATTTCTCCTAGGGATTTATTTTTAACTGATTTTTTAATCTAAAATTATACCACAGCCATTTCTGATTCTTCAGGCATTTTTGAAGTTGAAGCTAATGAAGTAATAACATCATTATAAATAGAAACCCATTCATTGGCCAATTGAATTTCACCATTAAGACTTTTGTTTTTATCTTCATTATAAAGTTTGAAAATCTCAATCCCTTCTCTTCGATTTTTAGGATAAAAACAAATTTCTAAACTATGGGTTAAAATGTCTTTTCCACCATGGTATTTAACTTCGCGACCTTCACGATTAACTCTACACATTTCTAAATCAGTTAAATTCAAATGCATAGTTTTATAAGCATCTCCATCCAATTCAGAGAAAAAAGCTATTTTATTTATATGATCTATTCCAAGAATAATATTTTCAACAGATCCCCATTTATCTAGTTGCAAACCATTATTTTGGGTGTATTCTTTCAAATTTTTGAGTAGACCTCTTTCTGTATTTTTACTTTTTTTGTACATTAAAAAAAAGGGTATAATGATTGCCATCATGGAGATTACTCCAATTAAAATATTTCCAGTTTCCATTTTTGTTGTTTTAAATCTGATTCTTAGCTAATGCTAGACTATTATTTTCTTGTCATAGCTATTATTTCAATGCCTAAGAAAACAGGGTGAATTTCTTATTTGTATTTTTATTTGGACCTATTATTTAGGTACAAAAGCAATGATCAACGCATTGATCAATTCAATGAAGCATAAGAATTCTACCAGAAATTATGAAATGGAAAAATGATGTCCACAGCCCTGAATTGCAGATCCAAGGTTTTAGACTCCTTGAAAGAACTGATATCATTTTGAACAATCAGTTTACTCAATAATTGAGTTGCAATAATGGACTTATCATGTCCACCATCTACATCAGGAGTAGCTAGGGAGAGAGAAAAACCATAACCCTCAGCGCTGATAGATTGAGGAAAGAGTATTTTGGACAATCCAGTGAAATGAACTCCCTCCGAATTTTGTTGGACATCGAAATTTGTGTCTAACGAAGGCAACGCTACCGTACTGAATACTGATAGACAGTAAACAGTAAAACAAAGAGTTAAAAATGTATTTTTAAGAGTCGTTTTCACAGCGCAAATGTAAATCAAAATTTAGTCTATGGATTTAATTTGTGAAAATTTATGTTTGAGGTAGAATTTTAGAAAAAAATTAGGGAATGAAAAATCATCCCACTCAATGAATATACTCAAAAGACAGGAAAAAATTCTTCTTTTTCCCTATGTACATCCCTGAATATTCACAGATCTTTGTATCACCTTTTGCAGTGAGGTCACCCTTATTTAGACTCATTCAAAATACCTAATTAATGGTATTGTATAAGCCACCTCACTGCTCTATATTTGTTACATGGAAAGTACGAGCATTACCAAATTAAGAAAAGGCGCAAGTGGAATCATCACTGAAATCAAACACAGTGCTGTATCCCAACGTTTAATTGAAATGGGGTTAACGCCAGGAACTTCCTTTGAAATCCGTTCTATTTCTCCATTTGGAGATCCAATAGCTATTCGATTAAATGATTTCGCAATTAGCTTAAGATTGTCAGATGCTATGAATATTATGGTAAACCCCAATTGATATTTATTTTTCCTATCGCACTTTAATACGCATACTCCTCTATTTTACTCCTTATTCAAAATTGTTTAACTCATCTTTATTTGTAAATTTATATTAAAATAAAGAAGTATACCCTTATGATTCAAAACCTTATTTTCTTCTCAGGATTTGCTGGAATAACGGTCTTCATCGGTGGTCTTTTAGCGAATCTATTTAATCACCACATTAAGGAAACTCCTGTAAAGTATGAAATCACTCATACGTTAAAGTCCTTTGGAGCTGGAATTATTTTGTCGGCTTTGGCATTGGTACTTATTCCAAAAGCGATGGAAGAATTAGAATTATTTCCCCTGATTTTATCATTTCTTGCAGGTACTTTAAGTTTCATGGTCTTAGACCGTTATTTGGCTAAAAAAGGAGGTCAAACCGCGACTTTGTTAGCAATGATGATGGATTTCATTCCCGAAGCAATTGCTCTAGGAGCAGTATTCGCAATTGAACCAAGCATGGCAACACTTTTGGCCGTTTTCATTGGCCTTCAAAATTTACCCGAAGCTTTCAATTCATTCAGAGACTTAGTACAAAGCGGATTTACACCCAAAAAGACACTTATCATATTCTTTTTCTTAAGTTTCTTTGGAATTGGAGGAGCCCTAATTGGACATTATTTTTTGAGCGACCATCAAGAATTAACGGCACACTTAATGAATTTTGCAAGTGGAGGAATTCTCTATTTGCTCATCCAAGATATTATTCCAGAAAGTAAATTAAGCAGAAACTATTTGACCTCAATTGGTGCTTCTGTCGGATTCTTGGTGGGAATCATTGGTGAGAAATTGATTTAGGACCATCATTCATATAATAAAACTTGATTTTTCTGGTTATAAATGAATTGTAACCTGAAAGTTCTGCACGATTATGAAATTAATTCTATTGTCCATCTCGCTAATCCTTTTCTCATGTAGCTTATTCTCCCAAGACAAACTCATTCACGTTTTTGTAGCGCTTTGTGACAACGATTCCCAGGGGATTGTACCTGTGCCCAAATCGATTGGAGATGGAACGAAACCAAATTCAAATCTTTATTGGGGAGCTGGATATGGAATGAGACATTTTTTTGACAAGAAAACTACAGATTGGGTATTAGTCGCTGAATTAGAATCAAATAATCCAATGATTTTGGATAGAATTCTTTTTAAACACAAAACCAAAGACATTTATTTACTCGCAGAAGCCTATAACGGATGGAATATTAGAGAATGTACAGAGAATTTCTTATTGAATTCGAATGGACAAAAACCTGAGAAAATCATTTATAAAGATCAAGAATTTGAATTTGGTGGAGGCGCTGATTTATTTGTTTACATTGGACACAATGGGTTAATGGATTTTGATGTGAATCCGAAATTCAAAGAAACGAAAATCCAGAAAGACGTAATGATTTTGGGTTGTTATTCCAAATCGTATTTTAAAGAACATGTTAAAAATGCAAACGCAAATCCAATTCTTTGGACAACACATTTAATGGCTCCAGAAGCTTATGTTTTACATGGTGCTTTGAATGGTTATGTTATAAATGAAACAGGAATCCAAATTGATGAAAGAGCTGCCCAGGCTTATAATACTTATCAAAAATGTGGAATTAAAGGCGCTCAAGGGTTGTTTACAAGTGGATTTTAAAGTGAAACTTCTAAAATCTTATTTTTGATTATTAATTATAATTTGCACAACTCCAACCAAAGAAGTAGTTTTATAATTCTTAATCGGATTACAAAATTCATTCATAACTTCTAAATGAGAAAATCAAATTCTACTTTCAACTTTTCATTCTTTTTGATAGGAATCCTTTTCATCTCTCAGAATTTCAACTCAACAACGGAAGAAATAACTAAATACGGAGGAAAACCTGAAAGTGCATTACTTGAGATGTATGGAAAACAAGTCTTTGAAAATGAAAAATGTTCGAGATGTCATGTTTTAAATATCGAAGATGAAAAATGGGGTAAAAAAAGCCTCGATGGATATGGTGGATCAAAAACGTCAGGTTTTATCGCAGAACTTTTATTTGAACCTGAGAATGTGAATCCTGGAACTCGAATGCCTTCATTTAAGCATTTATTAAAAACTCCACTTGAAAAAGAAATTTTAAAAGAATCCTTTAAAAATGAAGCTATTTCCGAAGTAGATTTTGAATTGGCTTGGAAAAAATTAAATCTTCAAGCAGATTCCATGACCAAAAAGATAAAAAACAATGATAATCGTGAAATTCAAAGTTCAGAAGCGGTTGCACTGATCGGATATTTACAATCAATTCCAACAAGTAAGGCTCAGAAAGAAATCAATAACATTCAAAACAGAAATATTGAAAAAGAACCGAAAAAAAAATTCATTGATAAAAGTGACAAAGTTGTACAAGAGTTTACCAAGGATAAGAAGACCATTTCTCTTGGTAAAGAAATCTATGGAAACCGCTGTGCAATGTGTCATGGCGATCACGGAGAAGGAATGATTGGACCTAATTTAACAGATAACTACTGGATTTATGGCAGTGAAGTCAAGGATATTTCTAATATAATAATCAATGGAACACAGAAAGGAATGCCTGCTTCAAAAAGTGTTTTTACTACAACTGAGATTGGACAAGTTGTAACTTATTTAATGGAAATAAAAGGAACAAATTACCCTGGAGGAAAAGCACCAGAAGGAAGAAAAGAATAATTATGAAATACTTTATCATAGCACTACTTATCGGATTATTTCAAATCCATTTATTTAGTCAAGAAATAACAAGGATCACTAATAAGGATAAGAATACCAATTCTCTAGAAATTTATCATGTTTTAAAATCTGATAAAAATATAAAACATGGCCTCTATCAAAAGGTTGTTGATAAGAGTATTTTAGTCGTTGAAGGATATTACAAGAACGGATTTAAAGACAGTTTATGGACAAACTACAAGTTCAATAGCAAATCCTTGAAATCACGTGGTACTTATTTAAAAGATGAGCAAATTGGAGATTGGGAATTTTATAATTTCAAAGGCGAACTTGAGCAGAAATATGACTTTTCAAAAAATGAAATCGTTTATTTCAAGGAGGAAAAAGAAAACCATGAAAAAACATATAAAATCATTAACGAGCGTGACACGGTGGAAAATACGCTAGATAATCCGCCTTTATTCATTGGTGGGTCTATCAAAATGAACAACGAGTTCATACGTCACATAAGATACCCTGAATTAGCAATGGAAAACGGAACACAAGGAACTGTCAATGTGGTTTTTACTGTAGACCAGAATGGAATAGCACGTGACCACAGAGTTTTGAAAGAAATTGGTTCTGGTTGCGATGAAGAAGCAATTAGAGTAATCAAATTGATTCCGAACAATTGGTATCCTGCTCAATTAAATGGAAAAAGAGTTAATGTCGAGCATTCTTTCCCAATCAATTTTATTTTACATTAGACCATTCGTATTCAAATAAAAAGCATGAAAAAATTAAATAAATATTTACTCATCCTATTGATGGTCGGCTTAAGTTCTACTACATTCACACAAGGACGTGTTCAACCATTTGACATTATAGAGTATAAACCTACCAATAACTACACCCTACTTTCTTTTGGTTTGACAAACCCAATATATCGTGATTTCGCAACTTCTCCCCTATTTTATAGTGGAATAGGAATAGAATTAAACGCTTCCTGGCTGAAAACATCAGATTTGAGAGATCGGATTTTCAATTTAGGATTTGGAATAAGTGCCCAAAATGCACGAGTACCTCAAAGTAATTTCATTCAATCTGGAAGTTTTGCTGGATATGGGAAATTTGAAATATTCTACCAAGAATTATGGAAAATTGATGCACTTTCAGACAATAAAAACAACACAAAAATTGGTGGAGCGATTTTAAGCACCCAAAATGTGAGAGCAAATCCTGCATTGCAAAATAACACGATGGGTCTAGAAAACATTTCGAATCTAGTGGCCTCCGCGCAATGGACAAGGGATATTTCTAGAACTAAAGACAAAACCCTAGACCTGTGGTTGTTTAAACCAACGCTTAAAGCTGCGAAAAGAGACTTGAGATTTCTGTTGAATGTGGGAGTTCTTAATTTCAATTATCGACCAGGTTATGCTTATGCATACGATAGTGAAATCAATGGAGTGGAAACGAATCCAGTTGAGTGGTCTTTTGCAAATTACAAATGGTCATTGAATGGCTGGCGATTGAAAACACAGCTTGAATATGTGAAATACTTGTCCAATGGAAATGCCCGAAGCTGGTCCTATGTTTGGGAAGCAACAACTGCTCCAGGGAAATTTGAAGGTTTTCAAATGGCGAGTCACCAACTGAGATACACTATTTACTTTATCACTAAAACGCGTTAAATCATGAAACATTTACTTTTAATCTTATCAGTTTTACTTTTGACGTCTTGTGAAAAGGTACTTTTCAAAAAGGATATCGGTTCTGCGAATCCACTGGAAAACTTCGATTATTTATGGAATGAAGTGGACAAGAAATACAGTTATTTCGAGTTGAAGAATATAGATTGGGATGAAATGAGAGACACATATCGACCGATGTTGAATGAAAATTCTACCGAAGTTGAGTTATTTAGTGTTTTGGCCTCTATGTTAAATGAATTAAGAGATGATCATACCAATTTAACTTCACCCTTTAACGTTTCTGTTTATAATGTAGCTTTAAATAGTCCACAGAACTATCGCGCAAGAACGATTGATGAGTTTTATTTGACTGATCCTTGGAGAACGGGAGCTTTAAAAAATGACTTTTTAAGCAATGGAGAAGTTGGATATATTCGTTATGGCAGCTTTTCTTCAGGTTTTAGCGATTCCCAAATGGATTTGATATTGGATCGTTTTAAAGACACCAAAGGAATCATTCTAGACTTGCGAGAAAATGGTGGCGGTGCTATTTTCAATATTCCGAAATTATTAGGGAGATTTGTATCATCTAAAACTTTGGTTGGCTACAGTATTACGAGAAATGGCGAAGAACATAATGAATTTGGAGAAAAAGAAGATTTCTACATCTCACCTACTGGCAATGTTCAATTTCAGAAACCCGTAGTTGTTTTAATAGACAGAGGTTCATACAGTGCAGCGACCTTTTTTGCTGTTGCCACAAAAGCTTTTTCAAACATTACGCTTATTGGTGATGCAACAGGCGGTGGTGGAGGATTACCAAATGGAGGCCAATTGCCTAACGGTTGGACTTATCGTTTTAGCGTGAGTCAATTGCTGGATTTAAATGGAGAGAATTACGCTGAAGATGGTGTTCCCGCAGATATTGATGCTGCCTTTGATTGGAATGATTTAGAAACAGACGAAATTTTGGAGCGAGGAATTTTGGAGATTACTGAATAAAAATAGATATAGATATAGTGAAATGTTCAATTTTATTGCATATTTGAAACGAACTTAAAGTTATTTACTGGTTTTCTACTCCTATAAACTACCTAAACGAAAATAAAACACTACTTTTAATTCCGATGAGCGAAAAAGAACTGAGTCAAAATGTTATGAACCTAAAATTAGGGGATCACAATGCTTTGGAAATCATTTACGATAATTATTCCCCTGCCCTATACGGATTGTGTCTAAAAATCGTGAAAGATGAAGCAATAGCACAAGATATTTTACAAGAAGCCTTTGTTAAAATATGGTCAAAAGTAGATTCTTATGATAAAAATAAGGGTTCATTTTTCACCTGGATGTTGAATATAACAAGGAATCTTGCTATTGATAACTACAGAAAAATCACAAGACATCAAACTATTCCAATCCAAAACAGTGAAAAATCCGTATATATCTTAAAGGATGATAAAATGGATATTCCAATTCATCATATTGGACTGAAGGACCTAGTTAATGGATTACCTGATGAACAAGTAGAAATGATTGAATACTTATATTTTAAGGGATACACCCAACAAGAAACTTCTGACGAGTTAAACATTCCATTAGGAACTGTAAAAACAAGATCGCGAACTGCACTTGCATCTTTAAGAGAAATTTTTAAATTATTTATACTATGGATGTAAAAGACTATATTTCATCAGGCATTTTAGAACGCTATGTTCTGGGTGATGTTTCTTCCCAAGAGAAACAGGAGGTGGCTTGTCTTTCCAAAATTTACCCAGAGATTAAAGAAGAACTGTTTGCACACCAAGTAGGTGTTGAAAAAATGGTTTCAAAATATGCTGTTGCTCCGCCGCAAGAATTAAAAGCAAAGATTCTTTTACAGGTGAAAAACACACCACAAGCCCATTCTACTTCAAGTGAGGTGGATGAAAAAATCATTCCTATTAACAGAGAAACTCAAAAAACGAACAAGAATATCTACAAATATCTAGCAGCGGCATGTTCTATTGGAATGGTACTATTATTGGCTGGTGGTTTTTACTTAAATAATCAAAACAATGATTTGAAAGTTGCCATGGCTGATAATGAAAACAAGATTAATGAGCTTAGAGACGACAAAACTCAAATAGTTTCAGAAAAGGAGGCCATTAATCAGCAATTTGCGTTAATCACGAGTCCAAATACTGCTAAAGTTGAAATGAAAGGAACGGAAGCTCAACCAACTTCATTGGCTAATGTATTTGTGAGTGAAGAAAAAGGAAATGTATTCTTACAAGTTGGAAATCTTCCAGACATTACAGAAGAAAATGATTACCAATTATGGGCAATCGTGGATGGAAAACCAGAAAGTTTGGGTGTCTTTAACACCGAAAATAAAGAAGAATTGCTTGAAATGACATACTTTCCAAATACACAAGCTTATGCTGTAACGCTTGAACCAAAAGGAGGAAGTGAATCGCCAACAATGGAACAGATGTATGTTTATGGTGGAGTTTAGCAATTTAAATTCACTTTTTGAAATCCAAAACAAGAGCCAGAGCGTATGTATTTTAGATATAAACAAAAAATACATTATTGTAAACTCAAGTAAAAATTTAATAACGTTAGGATTAATAACAAGGACATTAATTGCATCATCTTTCTCTTTTGGAAGCAACGCAGCTGAATTATATGAAGTGAATCAATTGGGTTCAGGAATGAAATCAGAACAAACCTTACATCGGAATTAGTTACTAGCACCATCAATGGAGCAGTAAATTTTGAAGCGAAATGCGGTGAAAAAGGAAAGAGTAACGAGCAAAAATGTGGTGAAAAGAAATGATATAACATTCTATATTTTCAAAAAAGAGACTGTTATGAGCAGTCTCTTTTTTTCAACACAATTTAAAGTATAAAGTTCACCAGCAATTCAAATATCCCGACACTTTGGGAATACAATTTCAAATTGAGATCACATGAAAAACGTAGGACTAGGATTTAGAAAAGATATATCACAAGAAACTTTAGATTTAAGCGGAGCCGAGAAACCTGCTTTCGTTGAAATCGCTCCAGAAAACTGGATTGGTTTAGGCGGATATTGGGGGAAAGTACTTCGAGAAGTTTCTGAAAAATATCCAATTACAACCCACGGATTATCACTTTCTATTGGAAGTCCAGATCCATTAAATTGGGATTTTATCAAGAAGATTAAAAATTTTATCAAAACCCACGACATCAAAATATACTCTGAGCATTTGAGCTATAGTCAAAGTGATAACGCACATTTATATGATCTTTTACCAATTCCATTTCGTGAAGATGCAGTAAAACATATTGTAAAACGAATAAAAGAAGTTCAAGACTTTTTAGAAATTCCTATCGCATTAGAAAATGTTTCTTATTACACTTCTGTCGCGGCAGAAATGGATGAAGCGACTTTTATCAAATCTATCGTTGAAGAATCTGGTTGTAATTTATTACTCGATATCAACAATGTTTATGTCAATGCTTTTAATCAAAATTACGACGCAAAGAAATTCATCACGGATTTGCCATTGGATTCTGTAGCCTATATTCACATGGCTGGACATGAAAAGGTGGAGGAAGATTTAATTATTGATACACATGGAAAAGCAATTATCGATGATGTTTTCGAATTGTATGAATGGACATTGCCGAAAATAAAACCTGTTCCTATTTTATTAGAACGAGATTTTAACTTTCCAGAAATGCAGGAAATCAAAGATGAAATGACGAAATTAGATGAGATTTCTATTCTTCAATGGACTAAAAACTTACAAAATGCTTAATGAAGAAACTAAAAATATTCAGGAACGTGTTGCAGCTTTTTGCTTAGGCGAAGAACTTCGTGATGTTCCAGCAGTTAAACCAAAGAGATTAGAGAATTATAAGCGATTGATTTACTCCATAATGACGGAAGCTTTGGAAAATTCTTATCCGATTACCAGAGAACAGCTGAGTGAATACGATTGGGAATTGATGTTGGTGGAATTCATTGCAGAACATAAATGTAAAAATCCACAACTTTTTCTCATGCCTGGAGAATTTATTGATTTCGCAATTCATAAAAATTATGCTGAGCAATTCAATCTCCCCTTTCTCATTGATTTATTAAAATTTGAATGGGTAGAAGTTGCAATTCACTCCGCAGAAGATGTTGATTTCTTAGATTATAAAGTTCAAGAAGATCTTTTCAATGCCCCACTTTTCTTTTTACCTTACACTGAAATTCTACATTTGAATTATCCAGTTCACGCGTTAAAGGAAGGAGATATTCTGAATAAAGTTGGAGATTACTTTTACTTAATTTATCGTCAGCCCAACGGAACGGTTCAATATATTCAACTAACCGCTTTGACATGTCAGATTGTAAATAACCTTATGGAATCGAATTTTACATTTACAGATTTAATGAATGAAATGTTAAAAGCAGAGAGTGAAGAAATTCAAAAAACTGTTTTTGATCAAGCCAAAGGTTTCATTGCAAAATTATTTGATTTGGGGATTATTTTGGGAGTTCGTGGTATTTAATAATCAACTCTATTCTTGGTGAAAAGATGAGAACTAAAGCATATCATTCTTTAAGCAACAATAAAATTTTAATTAAAGCTTCGATTATAGTTTAACTATGATCGAAGCTTTTTCTTTTTAATGCTTGTAAAACACTTTACGCCTAGTTGGATATAAGATCAGATAATCCTTTCGATAATACTAAGTACTACAACGTCTTTTGGTGAAATTCAAGATTACCATCTAAATAAGGCCAAAGGAATTCTATGTTTATTTCAAAATTTGACAACCCCATCAAACTGCTATTTATTAGGTAGTAACAATCAATAAATCCTCACAAAAAGCACAATTCTACTGAGATTCTAGATTTATTTTCAAATTCTGAAATCCAAAACATAATCTACAGCGTATGTATTTCAGATATAAACTCAAAACAAAATATTATGAACTCAAGTAAAAATTTAAAAACGTTAGGATTAGTTACAGGGACATTAATTGCAACATCTTTCTCTTTTGGAAGCAACGCAGCTGAATTATTTGAAGTGAATCAATTGGGTTCAGGAAATGAAATCAGAACAAACCTTACAACAGAATTAGTGAATAATACCATCAATGGAGCAATCAATTTTGAAGCAAAATGCGGAGAAAAAGGGAAATCCAAAGAAGCAAAATGTGGTGAGAAAGGAAAAGCCAAAGAACAGAAATGCGGTGAAAAAGGTAAGGCTTCTGAAGCGAAGTGTGGTGAAAAAGGAAAAGCCGGAGAACAGAAATGTGGAGAGAAAGGAAAAGCTGGTGAAGCTAAATGCGGTGAAAAAGGAAAAAGTAGTGAACAAAAATGTGGTGAGAAAAAATAATCTAACTTTCCAAGATTATTTTTAAAGGAGGCTGAATTAACAGTCTCCTTTTTTTTGTGAAAATTTATAGAGTTGTTCGAGTTGACTGGTTTAAGATATAGTTTGAAATAAGGATTGCAAGTCGTCCTACATGCTTACAAACCCCTTCACCACCAATTGATTGACTTGTACTTTCAGAGCGAAGAACTAGTCTCATTTTTCAGTAAGTCACTTACATTCTACTGAATAGTTAGGCTTTCAGTCTAAAAGATATCAATTCTCAAACTCATTATAGTGTTACCAGATTAGATCGTAAATTACTAGTTTCAATATTGTATTATTCCAATAATTTAAACAAAGAACAGTTTCCATTCCATTTATTTAAAGTTAAATTTCCTCAAAATAAAAAGGGGTTTCAGTTGTTAAAACCTAAGATTTTCTTAACCATCGGAACAACCATTAATTTCTTTTTTAAATTACTACGACATGGCTTCTTAACCAATTTAAATTCTATCAGAAAATACAAGCGATCTAAAAGTCCATTTTACTTTAATACACCTTCACAAAAAAATATGATCAAATCCAAATTACTTCTTTAAACTATCTTAGTTAACACATTATTGGATAAAATCTGATGTTTTATGTCGAATCACAAAATGTCTCAAACAACAAAAGAGAGCAGACTAATCTACTCTCTTTCTCGATTTAGAGGAACATGTTTTTTTATTATGTGCGGAAAGACTGTAATTGTCCTACTTAAAAAACGCTACCACTTCACCATTATCATATATTGGATTTGAACAGTAATTCGCTGTACAAACAAACAATACATTGATGTCAAAACTCCCAAATAACTCTTGTTTTTCCTTCGGCAAATTTCCTTTCGAATACGTTGCGAACAAACTAAAGAATGGAGCATACGCTTTTGCATGATTAGCCAAATTTGAACCATCCATATTTTGAAGGAAATTGAATTCAAATGGCGCTTCATTTAATTCTTTGGCCAACATCAATAAAGCAGGTTGAGAGTAATATTCTTCCGCAACTTTTGGATGAACAAGATAGTCGTAAATATTTTGAGCTAAATCAGCATACTTTTTCTCTTTCGTAAAATGAGAATACCAATTATAGATTCGAGCCAACTGAATATTCTCTTCTATTAAAGGTTGAGCTGGCAATCCATTGTCACCAACGAAACTCTTTGCGCTTCCATTTTTAGTGATATATAATTTTTCAATTGCACCCAATAACTGACCTAAATTTTGCTTCATTTCTGCATTTTCATCATTCACCTTTAAATTTTCCGTCATCAATAATGCCATTCCAATTTGATCTTTTAAACTCCAAACGGCACGTTTACTTGAGGCGTGATAATACAAATTATTCGATGCTTTTCGTTTTAATAAAGCAGTTGTAATTCCTTGAGAAACGCTAGAATACTCTGAATTCTCAGCAGTATAACTTAGTTTTAATAGTGAAAAGGCCAATTGCGCATTGTTTTCTGTGTAGGTATTGCTATCAATTTTCGGAACTCCTAACTTCATTCTTTCTTTATCCGACAATTTGAAATATTCTTCTGCATGTTCACCTTGAACTAAATCGGCATCTTGCGCATTAGAAAACAGACCATTATCTTGTTTCAGAAAACGATTTATATAACTCATTATTCCATCTATATTTTGTTGAGTTGAGGCTTGATTTTCATGATAAAGTTGATAGTAATTAAAGATTCTCAAATATCTTGTTTGAATACTCAGCAGTTTTTCAAAATGTAAATGTTTCCAATCATCATGCGTAGAATATTGGTAAACTCCGCCCCAAGCTGGATCGCATAATTGCTTTGCTCCATTGACACTTGTGGTAATCCAATCCTTAACTTTCGGATCTACTGAATTGAATAAGGCATATTCATAAGTATCGTTTTCAATGTATTTTTGATCTTGATCAAATCCACCATCTTTATAATCCAAAGCATTTTCAAAAGCATTTTGTAAATCATTTAATACAGTGCTGTCCGAAGAATTTGAAGTAATAATATTTGTCAAAACTGCTGTTTCATATTCTGGAGAAGGGTCTGCAACAATCGCTTTTAACAAACGCAAAAAAGGTTGGGGAGCAATATATCCGGCACGTTTTACAACATCTTCTCCGTCTCCATTAATAAAAATCGTGGCTGGCCATCCATATTCTTTATAACGAGCCGATAATTCTGGATTAGCATCTTGATCTGCTTTCACTGGAATAAAATGTTTCAAAATATAAGCTTGAACTTCAGAATTCGCATAAGTTGAATCGTCCATAACGTGACACCAATGGCACCAATTCGCTTTGAGATTAAGCATCACAATTTTGTTTTCAGCTTTGGCTTGCGTCAAAACATCTGCGGACAATTCTCTCCAATCAATCTTTTGAGACAGCGCTGTGAAGGAGAAAAAAAGGAATAAGAGTGTTATATATTTCATGATTTATTGTTTGAAATACATACGATATACATGAGATTATGGATTTATTAGAACATTCTTTTGTTTAATCTAAGTAAATGCTTTTTTCAGAAAAAAAAGGGGTTAATAATAAATTGTTCAATTACAATTAAGGAAAAGGACTGATTCTATAAATACAGAATCAGTCCTTTTAATTTTTAGATATAGGAACAAGATTTCTTCTTCATCTCTGTGAAAAATCTCGGAAAACTTTTAGTGAATTTTTATATGCCAAAGCCTTTCCTCCTTTTATCTAAGAACGACCTTCTTAGTCAAGATACCCAAAGCACCACTCAATTGTAAGTAATAAACTCCAATAGGTAAATCTCCCACGTGAATCATTTTTTCATTATTGAATTTCAACACAGTTTGACCTTGCGTATTCATTAAAATCCCTTCAAAGTTCACCTCATCTGTTGCAATATTTAAAACATCGGTTGTTGGATTTGGATAGATACTTATTTTACTCACGGCGTAATCATTTAAACCTACATTAGAACAAGTTACTTCCACTGTTTGTGTTTGTATTGTCTCATTTCCTGCTGCATCAGCATAAACCCAATTAATTGTGTATGTTCCAGCTGTGGAATATGTCAATGGATCAACTGTTGTTGCTGTAATTGCTCCTTCACAATTATCTGTTGCCATTGGAATACTCGAGATTGAACTATCACATGAAATATCAATTACAGCTAAATTCATAACATCAGGCGTTGGCGCTGTTACATCTTCGATCACTACATCTTGCGTTTGCGTTTCAGTTCCATTCGCATTGGTGTAAGTCCAAGTTACAGTAAACATTCCTTGAGTTGAATAGGTAATTGGATCTGTGGTCGTCGCAACAACGGTTCCTCCATCAGCAGTTGGAGCCGTTAAAGTTGCTTCACATTCTTCGTTGATCATAGGTAAAGTTGCTACATCTGGAATTGGAATCGTTCCTCCAGCAGGAAAAGTTTCCAATCTCAATCTATTCGCAATTGCAACTCCTGTCGCCGAACCTGAATCAATTAAAGCAAAAGTTGCTCCATCCACCACTTCAAAAAGAGAAGGAATCATAAATCCATCAGCTGAAGTAATTGCAAAATCTCCTGTATTTTGATCCACATCAAACGATCGTCCGTATCCAAATGACCAAGCATTTCCAGACATTGTACTTGTATAAGAAGATGTTAATGGCAGTGTTGAAGGTGTTGCAGAATTATAAATAAATAATGACTGAGAAGACAAATTCCAGAAATACAATTTAGAATCGTAAATACGCAATAAAGCAGATGAGCTCACACCTGTAAGAATTTCTGTTCCTAGGGAATTACTGTTTAAGATATCAATTGAAATCAAAGATCCTGTTCCATTCATTGCCCAAAGCATATCTGTTAGTTCATCATAAACCAACCCATTAATTGACCCAATTCCAGGATTTATCACACCTGAAACGGCTTGAGTTAAAGTATCCACCATGACGACCTTCGATCCCATTGCTGCATAAACGATTCCATTTGCATGAACCATATTCAATGAATAGGATGAAATATCGTTATTTGCATCAGTGACTGGTGTAATTGTATTATTAGCGATATCTACAAATTGAATTGTTGCAGGATTTCCAGTACTTACATATCCTTTTGTTTCGCTCACCAACGAAATAGTTTGTGGTGCATCTGAAGTTGTGAAAGTATGCACCTCCGTTAAAGATGGATAATCAACAATTACAATTCTTCCTGAAAATGCTGGCTTTTCAACAATCATGGCTACATCTCCGAAAACCTGAAAATCTTGCAGGATATCAAAACCTGTTGAATTGTTTGCTGCTTGGTAAACTCCAGATGAAATTGTAGTTGTTCCTGTTGAATTGGAAACATTAAAAACGTCCCCATTTGTTGTACCAAAATTACCTTCTGCTACGATTTCGAGGTTGTACGTTGTTTGTGCGTAACTAAAGGTCGCAAAAAGTGCGAATAATAAAAAGGTAAATTGTGTTCTCATTTTAATAATGGTTAAAAAATTAATAAAATGGAAAAACGATAGATTGCACAGACATCTGGCCAGACTGTCTCTCATTCTACTTTTTCTCCGAAAGCGAATTATTTACATTCTGGCAGGTCTCCTGACTTAGCTCATTAATCAACCTTCCCAATCGTCAAGGGACAATCAGTGGTATTTTTGATTAAATACGAACTTTTACAGTTGCGGGAACAGTTTCTGATTTTCACAGAATTCCCTTTTCATTCACAAAGTGAAACCGAAATGTGGCGCAAAAGTAATGATATATCCGGAAGTTTATACACCCAATTCTACATTTCATCGCTTCTTTATATTCCTTAATAAACAGGTTTAACAATTAAAATGAGTTTGATATAGATATTGGAAAAATTGCCGGCTATTTCCCCCTAAGATTTAACTACAAACTGTAACCTTTTCTTACTTTTGAGTTATAACTGCATATCAAACACTAAATAAATTTATGAAGTACTTATTCATTTTAATTCCTCTTGTATTATTTTCTTGTGGTTCTTATAAATCAGTTTCTCTGGATTTTGATGAAGAATTAAACCCACCTCCTGGAACAACAAAAATTTCTGAAAATTTATTTTTTGATGCGACCGAAATAAATAATTTTCATTGGTTGGAATACACGAGCTGGCTAAAGAAAGTTTATGGAGAACAATCCGAAGAATATAAAAATGCGCTTCCTAATCAAAAAGTATGGTCGACACTCAATGAAAATTACAGTGATTTTGATAATTCTTATTTTACTCACCCTTCCTACCGTGCTCATCCTATAGTTGGGATTTCTTACGAGCAAGCTATCGCTTATTCAAAGTGGAGGTCTGATCGTGTAATGGAATATATACTTATCCAAGAAGGTGTAATTGCCATTAACTCCTCAAAGAACAAGGATTCTATTTTCACAATTGAGAAGTATTTTAAAGGTCAATACTTGAATCACCAACCGAGTCAACAGGTTAAAATTTATCCAGAATATCGCCTGCCGTCCCCTGAAAACTTCAGAAAACTCAGTGTTTTTGCTGACTCGATTAATGAAATAAATGGAAAATCATGCAAAGGAGACAATTCGTCTGAATCCATTAGGTTGAATTGTATTGAAGATAAAACAAAAGCACTTCCTTTCGGGAAGCAACCCACATTGGCAACTTCAATAAAATGCAACAAGACCGTTATTCACCACCTTCAAGGAAATGTTAGAGAAATGACCGACATTCAGGGAAATTTTTATGGCTTAAGTTTTATTGATTCTTGTGAAGAAGATTCTGATAAAGTCGTGAGTGATGACAATTTAATAAACGCTTACACTGGATTTAGAAATGTTTGTGTTTATAAAAAATGGAGAGAATAACTTAAAGAAATAAAAAGCATTTCTTGTTGTCAGTAGAATAGCTATCTTTATTGGAAAATGCTTAATTGAAAACAATAGTTCTAATACTTTCATTCTTTGCACTGTCGTTTGGAGCTTTGTCACAAACGCCTAGTTTTCCCGTTCACCCAAATATCATCTATTTTGAAGCTGGAGGAACATGTGGATACGGTTCTTTAAATTTCGAAAGGTTACTTCCATTTAAAAATAATTTTCAAGTTTCTGGTAGAATTGGAATAACCACAATAAAAATCCAGGACTACAATCAAAAATTAAATCCAGATGTATTGATTCCTTTTGGGTTAAAAGCTTTTTATGGTGTAGAACACAAAATTCAACTAGGTATTGGACAAGTATTCGCAAATACTGTGAGGTCTGATTCAGACACTCAAAAAATGGTTAGACAGACGAATTTCCACACTTATTTCTCAATAGGATACCGCTATCAAAAAGAAGGGGCTCGATTTTTATTTGGTATTAATTACACCCCATTTATAGAGTTTCAAGAAACATTTCGTCATTGGGGCGGCTTAACAATTGGATATTCATTTTAAAAGAATAATGAAAAACATTCTCCTGGTTATTGGAATTATATTGCTATCAGCATCTTGCAGAAAGAATGACTTTGAAATCAAAAATTTAAATGGAGATAAAATATCTGCATTCGGACATGGAGGAATGGGAATCGGTAGTATTTATCCCATGAATTCTCGAGAATCTATTCTTAATTGTTTAAATCTTGGTGCTGATGGAACAGAAATAGATGTTCAAATGACAAAAGATGGAGTTTTGGTCGCTTTTCATGATGAATATTTAGACAGTAGAACAAATTCAACGGGCAAGCTTTATACTAAAACCTGGTCTGAAATTCAAGGAACAAAATATTCTAGCCCTAATTTTGCAGGTTATCAAGTAACAAGACTAGATGAACTATTTGAACACATTCCAAATCGAAATCAATACACCTATATTCTAGACATCAAACTTTTCAATCCTGATATGGATTCGGTTTTTAATAAAAATTTTAATGAGCAATTATTAGACATTATTGATAAATATGATTTAATTGACCATACTTTTGTTGAATCTAAAAACGAACTCTATATTCAATCTCTAAGAGAGTTAAATCCAAATGTCAAACAATTTATTTTCACAGATTTTGATTATGCTTTAAGTTTAGCAAAACAATACAACTTAATGGGAGTTACAATCTCTTATGATGAGTTGACCTCGGAACGAGTGGATTTACTGCATCAAGAAGGTCTTTTGGTTTCTACTTTCAACACACATTCAAAAAAAAGAAATATCAAAGCAATTGAATTTAATGTAGATTTTATTCAAACAGATCGAATTAAGCATTTGGTGAAGATTTTGAAGTGAATCAATACTTCTCCTTTCATTTTATTTCAATAGAGATTTTAAAAATATCTAATTTTAGATAATCCATCAACGGCTATCCAATTATTTATATTTCATTGGTAAAAATCTTTGTAGTTTTACTTTAGGGAATCCTTACATTTGTACCTTAGGAAATAAGAATGACAAAAAGTAAACGCACACAATTTGAGTTATTTGTAAAAAGCTCTCACTTCTTTCGAGGAGTCATCATTACTTTTTCATTAATCATTCCATTATTAGCCTTCAATGCACTTGGTTACATGAGTTTAGCGCCATCATTTGTTTTTGGAGCATTCTTAAATTCTCCTAGTGATGTTCCGGGAAGCTTGCGGAGAAAAGTAAATGGAACACTTGTTAGTATTGTTTTAACAGTGCTCATCACCGTGTTATTTTTATTCGTTGATCATAATTTTTTATTAACGCTTTTCCTCATTGCCATTGTCACATTTATAATTTCACTCTTCTCAGCCTATGGCTTTAGAGCTTCTTTAGCTGGTTTTTCAGGAATCTTGGCGATGGTTTTAGCTTTGGTAGTTGAAAAAAATACCGCATTTGAAATCTGGACACATGGATTCTATATATTTTTAGGTGGATTATGGTATCTTTTTGCATCCGTTACTTTCCATAAATTAAGTCCAAAAAAAGATGATGACCAACTTTTGTCGGAAACCTTAAAACTGACTGGTAACTATTTAAAGATACGCGCCAAATTATTAACCTCAGATTCAGAGCGTGAAACTTTGGTTAAACAAACGTATGCCTTACAAGCTCAAATCAATGAAAAGCACGAAACTTTAAGAGAGCTACTTTTAACGAATAGAAAACGCTCTGGACGATCTCATTTTGATGAAAAGAGATTACTGATTTTTATTTCTTTGGTCGATATTTATGAATTGGTAATTGCCAACAGTTGGGATTACGAGAAATTTGACAATTTATTCAGTGATGATAAAAAACATATAGAGAAATTTAGTCAGCTCAATTTATCTTTGAGTCAGCAATTGATTCACCTTTCGCAAATAATGATTACGAAAGATGATATTCCTGACAATAAAAAAATTGATCAATGCTTGCAGGAAGCAAATAACACAATAGCCGATTATATTTCTATACATAAACTTCCTCAAGCGAGAGAAGGTGCTCTAATGATGCGTAATCTTTATGACTTTCAGAAAAAAATATTACAAGAAGTTGAAGCCATTCGATATGCATTGGCCAATATTAATGAAAGATCAAAAGTCACCACTAAAAGGAGTGAAACAAGTCAATTCTTAACCTTACAAGAATACAAACCTAGAATTCTACTCCAACATTTCACCACTGACTCCGTGATTCTTAGACATGGTTTGCGTTTAACCATCGCCATGGCTTTTGCCTACATTATTGGTAGTATTTTTGAAATTCAAAATGCGTATTGGATAATGCTTACAGTTTTGGTGATTCTCCGACCAAACTATGGTTTAACCAAAGAACGTGCAAAAGACAGAATCATTGGTACAGTTATCGGTGGGGCAATTGCATTTGGAATAGTAATTCTTACTCAAAATGAGATTGTTTATGGAGTTCTCGCTGTAATATCTTTAATTTTGGCTTTCGCATTAATGCAACAAAATTACCGATGGGCAGCGGCGCTCATCACACTAAACGTTGTTTTCATTTATTCATTTATTACCCCAAATGCATTTTCTGTTATTCAGTATCGCATCATTGATACGATCATAGGTGGTGTAATTTCATTCCTTGCTATCTACACCCTATTTCCTAGTTGGGAAGCCTTGAATTTGAAAAATGTTTTGTTAAAAGCGGTAAACAAAAATAATTCATATTTAAAAGCCACCCAAGAACTTTACATTGACAAAGCGATCAATCAGCTTTCCTACAAATTAGCACGGAAAGAAGCCTTTCTGGCTTTAAGTGAATTGAGTGCCGCCTTACAACGAATTACACAAGACCCAAAATCGAAGCAAATTGAATTCAGGTTGATTTATAATATTGTGACATTGAATCAAACTATTTTATCAGGGATTGCATCATTAGGAGGTTTTATTCAAAGTCACAAAACGACTCCGATTTCAGAGGAAACCAATGCTTTATTCGCTAAAATCACCAATACATTATCCCGTACAGCGATTTTATTGGATGAGGAGCATGAATTCAAGGTTCAACCTCATGGAAATATTAGAGAAGCCAAGGAGAAACTTTTAGAAAGTTATCAAGTTTTATCTGAAGAGCGAGATGCAGACATTAAAGAAGGTAATTTGGAAATTAAAAAAGCGGACTTACATGAACTTCAAGAAGCGCACCTGGTAAGTAATCAACTCATTTGGTTAGTCTCCTTGTCTTCCAATTTAAGAAAATCGATCACAAAATATGAAGATCACTTTGGACAAACGAAGGAATGAAGAAACCAATCTCATACTCAAAATTAGCTAAATACACCGCATTATTCACCTTTATAATTGCAAGCGTAATCTGTTTAACCTTTGTATTAACAGGGAATTTAAAGTATGGTTTTATAGGTTATTTCTTTTTCTTGGCTGCTCTGGTGTTCAATTTTATCTTACTTGTTTTTTTGTTGTTCAAGGTAAAGAATGTGGAAAATTCAAAAGCTATCTACCGAGGAATGAAATTGATGTTATTGAATATCCCCATTGCATTTATCTATTTTGGAATCGGCCTATATTTCATTGGAATTATTCGAATCACTTTGGAAAATAACACAGGAAAAGATATAAAACAACTTGTGTTTTCAGGCTGTGAAGAAAAGAAAATTGATTTCATTAAGAACGGGAGCTCTAAAACTATTTGGATTGACATTCCCTCTGATTGTTCTATTCATTTATTCTATAAAAATGAATCTGGAGAGGAACATTCAGAATCCATTATGGGATATGTTACCTCTGGAATGGGTCAGAAAATCACCCACGAAATTGGAACAGAAAACAAATGGTAATCCATTTAACAATCGAAGTTAAAATTAAACTCAATCTCTTTTCTTGTATATTTTCCAAAATACAAAACCCAAACCGATTACAATGTGAAGCATCACAATGATAAAAATAATGTAAGGTAATTTCATTCTTAAAAGTTTAATTAGAGTACTAAAATAGTGGTTATCCTATTTTTTTTGAGCATTCTTCCGATAAGTTGAGTATTCATGTCGTTGCATAGCAGAAGCGGTATACTTTTCTATTTACTCTTATAAATTTTCCAAATCACTAATCCAATCAGACCAAAAAAATGGAGCGTTACCAATATAAAGAATATATATTCTGATTTCATTTAAAAGTAGTTATGCTTTCTACATACTAATTTATCACTTTTAAATTATAAACGGTTTAGAAATATATAATTTTTGAGCATCCGAAAGATAATTTATTGTGAAGTACATTTGCTCAGCGTTCGAAAAGTGAGACGTTTTCTTAGAAAAACAACACCAATTAATTATTAATTAAATTTGAAAGAATAAAAAAAGCCACTCATCATAATGACAAGTGGCTTTCAACTGTAACAAACATTATTATTTATTCACCGGAGTTTTTTCAAGACGTTCAGCAGGAACTTGCTTCACTTTTTTCATTTCTTTTTGTTTACCGTTTTTTCCTTTTTTATGCTTCTCATGACGATCCTTTTTCATTTCTTTCATTTTCGCCATTTGTTCATCCGTTAGAATTTCAGCCATTTTAGCTTTTTGATCTGCACGAAGTTGTTTCATAACCGCTTTCTTCGCAGCCTCATCCATATTAGCATCTTCTTTTAGCTTTTTATGCGCTGCTTTCTTTTCTTGATGTAAGGCTTCTACTTGAACTTTTTGTTGATCTGTTAAATCCAATTTTTCAGCGAAATCACCTTTACCTTTATGGGCACCTTCTTTTTTCATTTCCTTCAATTTCAACTCTTGTTCATCAGTTAAAATTTCCGCCATTTTTGCTTTTTGCTCTTTACGGAATTCTTTTATTGCGGTTTTCTTAGCAGCTTCGTCCAATGAAGCATCATCTTTCAACTTTTTATGAAGTTCCTTCTTTTCTTTATGCAAAGCAATGAACTCCATTTTTTGTTGATCCGTTAATTCCAGTTCCTCAGAGAATTTATCCATACGCTTCTCCATACGCTCTTCTTTTGTTAATCTTTCTTTGTCATCTTGTGCAAAAACTGCAGTTCCAACTAATACTCCTAATCCTACGATTGCTAATTTTAATGTGTTCATGATATTTAGTTTTAATGATTCAATTGGATTAATTCAATTAAGATGCCAGAAAAGCCAATTATTGAATTTTGAATCGCTAAAATATCACAATAAACTCCTAACTCCACTTCAAAAATTGTACTCAACTTTAATTACCAAATAATCAAAATAATAGTACTTTAGTAAATAAACACAACTATGAAAAAATTAAAAACAATAGATTTCATTGCCATACTATTTTTGACTTTCGGAATAACTTACCTAGATTTTGATAATCTTACTTTTGAAGACAACATAAAAGCCTACATCCAAATTATTATTGGAGCAATAATGATGATTTACATCTTATATAAAAGAGGGCAAGCCAGTAAAGCTGAAAATGAATAAAACAACACCTCTTTGAAAATTCTAAAAAAAATCATCTTTCCTATATTGTCCTTATTTCTAATATTTAGAACGAAGGAGTTGATTGAACTTTTAATTTCAACTCAGCCTAAAGAACACCTGTTTGGATTTCAATTATTTTATTCGTTTTTAATCACACTTTTCATCACTGGAATATTCGCTTTCATTGGTTTTGCTTATCCCACAAATAAACTTCTACCCTATAGATATTACAATATTAAAAATCCCGTGACCTTAAAGAAAGTAAGTAGAACTCTTGGAGTCAAATACTTTCAAATCCTTCTTATGCTCGCTTTTTGGGGAAGCAAGAAAAACAGAAAAAAGTACTTCGATGGAACAAAATCAGGCTTAAAAAACTTCATTTACCAAACAAAACAATCAGAATTTGGACATTTTGGAGCTTTTATTGGAATTATCACAATTTCAATAATTCTAATTTTTCATGGTTATTATAACATAGTTATTGCCATGACAATAATAAATATCATTGGAAATTTGTATCCGATTTTATTGCAGAGGTTGCATAGAGAAAGGATTTCGAAGGTGATAAAGGACTCAATTTAGAAATAAGAATGTCAAAAATTAAAGTAAATACATTTTATGAAAGGTTTGGTAAATTGACTGCCATATCAACATTTTCCATTGCAACAATAATTTGCCTCAGCTTTATTTATAAAGGAGATTTAACCTTTGGTTTTTATGGCTTCATGTTTCTCTTAATTGCTTTCCTAATAAATATTCTGATTCTAGTTTCACTATTAATTATAGCATCGAATGCAGAAAATTCCAAGCAGATATATTGGAGTGTTAAACTAATGCTCGCCAACATTCCAATTGCAATTCTTTATTTCGGAATTGGTTTTTATTTCGTTGGAATAGTACGCATAAAAATTGAAAATAATACAGGAAGTGATATTTCAAACATCAGTATTTCTGGATGTGAACAGAAATTTTTTAAACTATTAGAAAATGGTGACAGTGAAATTACTTGGATTAATATTCCAAATGATTGCTCAATCCATTTATCATATACCAACGCATATGGAGAATTGGTTAACGAAACCATAATGGGGTACGTAAGCTCTGGAATGGGACAAAAATTTACTTATCGCATTGGAGAAGGAGAAAAGACAAGGTAAATTGAATTATCTTAATTTTAAAAAATTTAAAATCAAAAAAATGGGATTCGGTGCTAATCTATTCTTAATATTTATATTCCTTCCCTTATCAGGTCTTCTCCTACTTATCTGGCTTTTTTCTAAAAATATTGTCTTTGGTAAAATTCTTGGATTAATGTGGCTTGGAGCAATTTGCCTTTTTATAATTGCCGTGATCAATCACAAATTGACATCAACTATGATATTAGAAAAAGAAGATTACTACGGCGAGTATATCGTAAATCGGCTACATTACCCAGGCCATCAAGCAGACTGGCAGTATGAAACTTATAGATTCGAAATCAAGCAAAACGACTCAATTTATTTTTATGTCACAAATCAAGAGAAAATTGTAAAAACTTATCGCGGAACCATTACGACTACAAAAAACTATATTTCCGAACGTTTAATATTAAATATGGAACAACCCACCCATCATATTTTGGCAGAAAATCCAACTATTTACAGAAGTCCTTGGAGTTTTTATTTAGTTTTCTACTCCTCTCATTTCAATAACGTTTTCTTCAAAAAAGGAAGATGGAAACCACTTTAAATCTAAAACAATGAACTTTAAAAAATCTCTATTTCTCTTTTCTATACTATTTTCGTTTGCTGTTTATGCTCAAAACATGGCGGACTATACCGATAATTGGGAAGGAAGCTTAGAAAATTCTAAGACTTTCTCCCTAAAAGTAGAAATTTCAAGTATTGAATTAGATAAAGCAATTTTTAAAATTTCGAATGAAAACGATATTTTCGAAACTCAAATTAAAGCTAATAATAGTAAAGAAATACAGGTTCCCATCGGGGAAAACTCATCTTTTACAGGAATACTTTCCGACGATGGAAAAGAAATCAATGGGTTTATTAAATCTGGTTTGCTCTTGTATCATTTGAAATTGTCGAAATCGGATCCTCTTACTTATTCCGGAAATTGGAACATTTTGATGGTCGATGAATTAAAATCACAACACTTTTACCTAAGTTTAGAAAACGGAGATAGCGAAGAATATCAGGCCTACCCTATTCTAGCAGATAATCGATTCACTGGAACATGGTGTGCCAATTTTCAAAAAGAAAACGACGAAATTCATTTCTCAGATTTTAAAACTGGATTACAATTCAAAGGAAAATTACTTTCAAATGAAATCAATCTAGAAATACTTTTAGAAGGATATTTACTCACCGAAATTCAACTCAAAAAATCTACTTCACCTTGGAGAATTGGTCAAATGAATGTAAAACCAGTGGATTATGATGACAGCTTTTCAAATTTAGAAAAGCATATCCACAGCGATTCACTACCCAACACACATTCTGTTTTGATTTCAAAAAATGGAAAAATAATCTACGAGAATTATTTTCACGGTTACAATGAAAATCTGCCACATGATATGAAATCAGCTTCCAAAAGTATTTCCTCGGCCTTTGTTGGATTGGCAAAAGACCATGAATTATTTGACAATGTAAATCAATCAATTTTTGAATTTCTTCCAGAAGAATACCAAAAACACAACGAAGGTTTGAAGTCGAAAATTGATATAAAGAGTCTATTAACGATGAGTTCGGGACTAGATGCTATTGATTATGGAATCAATTCGAATTCTAAATCTTCAGCTACAGAAGACAATTATCAGATGTCGCAAGATTGGACAGCATCCGTATTGGAAGCCCCAATGATTCACCCTCCAAACAAAAAAGCCAATTATGGTTCTGCAAATCCGTATTTACTAGGTTTGGCCATGGATTCCTTGGTCGATATTCCACTTGAATTATTTGTTGACCAAAATTTATTTCAACCACTTGGAATTTCAAATTACATCATTCAAACCGATTTAAAAGGCAAGCCATATTTCGGTGGTGGAATGTATCTCACACCAAAAGACATGCTGAAATTTGGAGAAATGTATCTAAACTCGGGGAAAGTGAATGAAAAACAAGTGCTGCCAAAAGAATGGATAGAAGAATCATTCAAAAATTACCGACCCTTAGAAAACACCGAAGATAAAAATGGATATGGGTATTTTTGGTGGCACCACATTTATGAAGTCAACGGCAAAACCATCAAATCTATCGAAGCCAGAGGTGCCGGTGGTCAATATATTTTTATTGTTCCTGAACTGAATATAGTCTCAGTTATCACATCGGGAAACTTCCGAAATGGAAAAACGCAGCAACCTGAATCGATTTTCGAAAAATATATTTTACCTGTAATTGTTGATTAATTAGACTTCGACGCCTTCGATGCTTTTCTGTGTGCCTTCGACGGGCTCAGTCAACGGAAAAGTGAAACCTTACTAACTAGAGTAATCCGTTGACTGAGCCTGTCGAGGGTAACACATCATTAAAGCAAACATTCACCCCATTTTTTAACCCCAATCTCATTTTAAAAGCTTAAATTTGCACCCATAAAAATAACATTCAAACCATATATATGATTCACTTCTTTGGAAACGTAAACGGTAAAGTATTTGCTGTTCAAACAACAAAAGAATTATCAACGGAAACCACTGCTAAATTAGTGTGGTTATTTGGCGACCAGTCAAAAATAGAACAAGCATCTTTAGGTGCTTTTTTTGTTGGTCCTCGTGCAGCGATGATAACCCCTTGGAGTACAAATGCAGTTGAAATCACCCAAAACATGGGTATTTCTGACATCATTCGAATTGAGGAATTTCAAGCAGTTGAAAAAGACACAACGGATTTTGATCCGATGATTTCTGAAAAATACGATGGACTTCACCAAGATTCATTTAATGTTGAGATTCAACCAGAAGCAATTCTTGATATTGAAGACATCGCTACTTATAACCTAAAAGAAGGTTTAGCTTTGAATGATGAGGAAGTGGAATATTTGGAAAATATGGCCAAGAAAATCGGACGTCCTTTAACGGATTCTGAAGTTTTTGGTTTTTCTCAAGTGAACTCAGAACATTGTCGTCACAAGATTTTCAATGGAACGTTTGTTATTGATGGAGAAGAAAAAGAAAAGTCTTTATTTAGCATGATTAGAGACACTTCGAAAGAAAATCCAAATGGAATCGTTTCTGCTTATAAGGACAACGTTGCTTTCGTAAAAGGACCAAAGGTTGAACAATTTGCTCCAAAACGTGCTGATATTCCAGAATATTACGACTTAAAAAATTACGATTCAGTTATTTCATTGAAAGCTGAAACACATAACTTCCCAACAACTGTTGAGCCTTTTAACGGAGCTGCAACTGGTGCAGGTGGAGAAATTAGAGATAGATTAGCTGGTGGAAAAGGTTCATTACCTCTTGCAGGAACAGCGGTTTACATGACTTCATATTCTCGTTTAGAGGAAGAACGTCCTTGGGAACAAGCTTTCGAAGAAAGAAAATGGTTGTACCAAACACCAATGGATATTTTAATCAAAGCGTCGAATGGTGCTTCTGATTTCGGAAATAAATTCGGTCAGCCTTTAATTACAGGTTCAATTTTAACTTTCGAACACCACGACAAAGACAATAAACACGCCGATGCCGATTTGAGAAAATTAGGTTTCGACAAAGTGATTATGCAAGCTGGTGGAATTGGTTATGGAAAAGCGGATCAAGCATTAAAAGACACACCACAAGGTGGTGACAAAATCGTTATTCTAGGTGGTGAAAATTACCGTATTGGAATGGGTGGAGCTGCTGTTTCAAGTGCAGACACTGGAGCTTTCTCTTCTGGAATCGAATTAAATGCTGTGCAACGTTCTAATCCTGAAATGCAAAAACGTGCCGCAAACGCTGTCCGTGGGATGGTTGAAGGTGACGAAAATTTCATCGTTTCTATTCACGATCATGGTGCTGGTGGTCACTTAAATTGCCTTAGTGAATTGGTTGAAGATACTGGAGGATTAATCGATTTAGATAAACTTCCTGTTGGAGACCCTACCCTATCGGCAAAAGAAATTATCGGAAATGAATCTCAAGAACGTATGGGACTTGTGATTGCCGAAAAACATGTTGAAACGCTTCAGAAAATTGCAGATCGTGAGCGTTCTCCAATGTACACTGTCGGTGATGTAACTAACAACAATCGTTTCACTTTCGAGTCGAAAACCAACGGTGAAAAACCAATGGATTTAGCCTTGACAGATATGTTCGGTAGTTCACCAAAAACTATCATGACTGACAGCACTGTTTCACGTGTTTATTCTGATTTAAACTATAAAAAAGAAGATTTTTACAAATATTTAAACCAATTATTACAATTAGAAGCTGTTGCATCTAAAGATTGGTTAACGAATAAAGTTGACCGTTGTGTTGGTGGAAAAGTAGCCAAACAACAATGCGCTGGACCTCTTCAATTGCCTTTAAACAATGTTGGGGTAATGGCTTTGGATTACAAAGGAAAAGAGGGTGTTGCAACATCAATTGGACACGCTCCGATCGCAGCATTGATCAATCCAGCAGCAGGAAGTAGAAATGCAATAACTGAATCTTTAACCAACCTTATGTGGGCGCCGTTAGAAGAAGGTTTGAAAAGCGTTTCTTTATCTGCAAACTGGATGTGGCCTTGTAAAAACCCAGGAGAAGATGCTCGTTTATACAAAGCTGTACAAGCGGTTTCAGAATTCTCTATCGGTTTAGGAATCAATGTTCCAACAGGAAAAGATTCTTTATCGATGAAACAAAAATATCCAAATGAAGAGGTAATTTCTCCGGGAACGGTGATTATTTCCGCGGCTGGACATTGTAACTCAATTAGCAAAGTAATTGAGCCAGTTTTCAAAAAAGAAGCTGGACCAGTTTATTATATCAACATTTCTCAGGATGATTTCAAATTGGGTGGAAGTTCTTTCTCTCAAGTTATGGGTCAATTGGGGAACGAAGCTCCAGATGTTAAAGACGCTGGCTATGTTAAAACGGTTTTCAATACGATTCAAGATTTAATTCAAGACGAACAAATCGTTGCAGGTCACGATGTGGCTTCAGGTGGATTAATCACTACTTTATTAGAAATGTGTTTTGCTGACAACAACGTTGGAGCAGAATTCGACTTGACATCTTTGAATGAGGCAGATTCATTTAAAATATTATTCGCTGAGAATTCAGGAATTGTATTTCAAGCGAAAGATGCAAGCGCAGCAACTGTTTTAGAAGCGAACAATATCACATTCCATGAAATTGGAAAAGTGGTAGAAAACGACTTCGTAAGCATTATCAACGGAACGGATGCCTTCACAATGACAGTTTCTGAATTGCGTGATACTTGGTTTAAGACATCTTATTTATTAGACCAAAAACAAACAGCAAACGGATTGGCGAAAGCACGTTACGAAAACTATAAAAATCAAGCATTAGAATACACTTTCCCTCAAGGATTCACAGGTAAACTTCCAATTATGGAAAATGTGAAATTACGTCCAAAAGCGGCAATCATCCGTGAAAAAGGAAGTAACAGTGAGCGTGAAATGGCAAATGCAATGTATTTAGCTGGATTTGATGTGAAAGACATTCACATGACCGACTTAATTGAAGGACGTGAAACTTTAGAAGACATTCAGTTTATTGGTGCAGTTGGTGGATTCTCAAACTCAGATGTTTTAGGTTCTGCGAAAGGATGGGCTGGAGCATTTATGTACAACGAAAAAGCAAATACAGCATTGAAAAACTTCTTCAACAGAGAAGACACACTTTCAGTTGGAATTTGTAACGGTTGTCAGTTATGGATGGAACTAGATTTAGTAAATCCAGACCACGAAGTTCACGGAAAAATGATTCACAACGATTCTCAGAAACACGAAAGTGGATTTACATCTGTGAAAGTTCAAAAGAACAATTCAGTGATGTTATCTTCATTAGAAGGAACAACATTAGGAGTTTGGATTTCGCATGGTGAAGGTAAATTTAGCTTACCATACGCAGAAGACAAATACAACATCGTAGCAAAATATGCTTACGAACAATATCCAGCAAATCCGAACGGTTCTGATTTCAACACGGCAATGATGTGTGACGCTTCAGGAAGACACTTGGTAACAATGCCTCACATCGAGCGTTCGACTTTCCAATGGAACTGGGCGAATTATCCTGATGGTCGCAAAGACGAAGTTACTCCTTGGTTGGAAGCTTTTGTTAATGCCAGAGAGTGGATTGAAACGAAGTAAAAGGATAATTTATTAACCCCAAGAAAACTAATCAATTTGAAGTATTCTTATCAAATACTTCAAAGACAAGGCTTGGGATTCCGATAGCTACCGGAATTTTAATTGTCAGGAGTTTATTTTTATAAATGACTACAATTTAAAACAAGCATAAGCAGTATTTGAGTTTTCTTGCAAAGACTATTTTGAAGAGGAGTTTCAGAGATGAAGCTCCTTTTTTTTTGTGATGGTTTTTAGGGATTGGTTTCTATTTTTTCGTTATCTTTATTAGTAACCTAAATTTTAAAACAAAAAATACAATGTTTAAAATCATTGTATTCAATATTAACCTGACTAATAATTATTACTTTAAAGTAGGATTGATTAGTTCAACCACCACCTTAATAATGAAATATAAATTAGTTAAAATCGACAACCTAAGCGGAGCTAAAGCTTCAATATATAGTGTAATTCAAGAAAATGAATCTGGAAACTTTGAAGAATCTTTCTTCGATTCTTTTATAGAAGAAAATAAAATTTTACTTTTAAGTGAAATAAAACCATATTATTGCGTTTAAAAATCATTGGAAATGAAACTGGAGCAAGAGAAAGTTTCTTTAAAACCAAAGAAGGTGTTCCCGGTGATGGTGTTTGCGCATTGTACGATACACCAGATAAGAAACTAAGACTTTATTGTATTAGATACGGAAAGGAACTAATAATTATTGGCAGTGGAGGTCAAAAAAATGTTAGAGCATTGCAAGGTGACGAAAAACTAGAAAAGGAAAACTACATTTTGAGGTGGCTTTCAGCCAAAATAACAGAATGCATGCAAAATGGTGAATTATCATTTTCCTCAGATTATATGAATTTTGAAGGAAACCTAATAATAGAAGATTATGAAGACTAAACAAGAAAAATACAACAGTTCACAAATTGATGAAATATTAGAATCAATCTCTCCACTCGAGGAAAAAAAACTTAGATCAAAAATGCTATTAGCAGCAAAAATTGAAGATACAATGAAAGCTAAAGGTTGGAACCAGAAGAAATTACTTGAAGCTACTGGTCAAAAAAATGCTTCTGTAGCCACAAAATGGTTTTCTGGGACTCACAACTTTACTCATGATACATTATTTGATATACAAGAAGCATTGGGAATTGAACTAATTAATATAGAAGAGAAAGAATTTTCCAAATCTTTAGGAGCTTTTGGGTCGGAGAAGTCAGCGGAGGAAATTTCTAGAGAAATAAAGAAAAGTCGAAAGTTTAGAAAGAAAGATTTAAAATTGTGATTGAGATTTATGAATTAACTATTTTGCTCCAATAATCAAAACACAAGCCTTCACATCATCAAAATATTAAAAACAGGAGAGTTAAGAAAATATTCAGTTATTAAGTAATTCTTAAGAACTGCCCAAATTCGAAAAAAACCACCTTATTCGTAAAACAATAGCTTTACAAAACTAAGAACTTGTACAATAATTACTTTACAAACATCCTAAATTGTCAATCATTTACTTTACATTTGTATGAAATTGTAAATACAATACTTTACAAAATCGAGATTCGTACGCTCAAACACTTTATAAAATGAGAAATAATAAGAAACTTTTAGTCGAGCAAATAGATAGAAAAATAGCACCTTTCCAAGAGGTGAACAATGTTATAATTCCTAATGTAGGTTGGATTTCTGCTATTAGAAACGCAATAAACATGACTATGGCGCAACTCGGAGACAAGCTCAACATGACTAGACAGGGAGTAAAATACCATGAAGAAAGTGAAATTAAAGGTTCTATTACTCTAAATACATTAAGAGAGTTTGGCGAAGCTATGGATCTAAAGTTAGTTTACGGTTTCGTTCCCAAAGATGGAACAATAGAAAACTTGATTGATAGAAAAGCCAAAGAATTAGCCACTAAAATAGTTATGAGAACAAATCAAAACATGGTGCTAGAAGATCAAGGAATTTACGGTGATAAAATTGATAATAACATTGAAGAATTAACCGAGGTTTTAAAGCGCGAAATGAGGAAGTCATTATGGGATTAAAACTAATTTTCCATGATGGTCAGACACCTTTGGATGAGGGTGAGAAAGAAGGATTGAAGATAAAATCAACATCGTAGGGAAATATGCTTACGATCAATATCCGGAAAATCCAAACGGTTATGGATTCAACTCCGCAATCATGTGTGACGCTTTAGAAATATTCCTTAAATTTGAGACGAATCTCTTTCAAATAATCCCCCATGCCCTACAAAAATTCTCAAACAGGGACTTTTCTCATCAGCGTAATGCTCATTTTCTGGTTATTCTTTGGATTAGCCTATCTAAATCAATGGGGAAACACTCCCCTTACTTTAAGCTCATTTCTGATTGTCACTTCTATTTTAGTTATAATAACCGTGTTATTTTACAAGCTAAAGGTTGAAATCGAAGGTCAAGTTTAAAAATTAACTTATGGAATCGGTCTCATAAAATTCAAATTCCAAATTGATAAACTAGAAGAGATCCAAACAATAAAAATTCCTTTGCACTATGGTTTAGGAATTAGATTTACAGCACAAGGAATGCTTTACAATATTCAAGGATTAAAAGCTGTGAAAATAAAATACATCAGCAATGGCAAAAGTAAATCTGTGATGATCGGAACGGCAGAACCAGAAATTTTGAAGGAAGCATTAGAAAAGCATTTTTTGTAACCTTCGTATGAAAATTATTATTTCAAACCATACAGCACTTATTTTAATTAAATTAAGGCGAAATTCAGTTATTAAGGATTACTGAACAACTGAAAACAAATAGAATAATAATACCACAACCCAAATGAAAGATTTTTTTTCCTGGCAACACTCACCTCTATAAGTCTTTTTGCATTTGTAACAATATTGATTCTTGGACTCATAAAAAGCAATAAGAAACTCTTAATTTCCGCAACTGTTCTGTTCTTTGTTTCAATAGGCATGGGAACTTACACTATTTACACTGTATTCAACAAATCGTTTGAACAACTTTCTGAGCTTACAACCTTCCGAACAGGCGATGAAATTTACGATGCTTTGTTCGACAAAAGTGAAAGCGAATGTGTAAATGTGATTCAACACCGAGATCAGGTTATTCCAAAAATAGATGGTGCAATTTGGATGCATTTTGAGACTTGTCCAAGCGAAATGAAACGGATCTTATCTCAACAAGAGTACTCTTCAGAGAAAATTTCAACGAGCGATCAAAGTTTAAGTTTTACGAATTCAGAATATATGAAGTGGTTTAATCCAAAATTCTTGGGAGATTCAGTAATCATTTATGAATATTCAAGTTATGTATCTCGGAATATTCAAACAATTTGGAGTAATTTAGACAGTACAGAAGTTTTCGTCCGTGATATTTATGATTGAAAAAATCGATTGAGATCAACTTTATTCCGTAATTGATAAAAATAAAATCATGGAAATAGCAAAAGACGTTAGTGAATACATTGCAAATTCACCCAAAAAATCCCAACCAATTATGGAAGATCTGCGAGAGATTATTAAATCGACAGTTCCCGAAGCAGAAGAAAGAATCGCTTGGAAAGTTCCTAACTACAAACTCAATGGAGTCTTAGCAGGTTTCGCGGTTTACACCAAGCATATTAGCCTAGGATTTAGCGAAGGAGGATTAAACGATGAAGAACGTGAATTTTTTGAAAAAGCCGGCTTCAAGACAGTAAAAGGAACAGTTCAGATAAAATTTACTCAAGAAATTCCAAAAGATACAATTGTAAAAACTTTGAAAAGACATGCGAAACTAAACAAAGCTAAATCGAGTTAAAGACCAGGATTCCGAAGCTTAAAACTAAAGATTTCCGCTATTTCATGACAATTAAACATAAAATAACAAGCGAAAACTTTTGACATAAGATTATCCTCTTATTTTAGCATCCCATACTAGGTTTTGAAATTCTACGTATGGAATAAAAATTTCAGTATGAAAAAAGAATTCAAATTTTCATATCATCATTTGGCATCTGTAAAAGAACTAAATGAAGATCAAAAAAAGACCCTAGAGGCAGCAGAACAAGCAACACTAAATGCTTATGCTCCTTATTCAAAATTCAAGGTTGGAGCTGCTCTATTATTGAACGATGACACAATTGTGATTGGAAGTAATCAAGAGAACAAGGCTTACCCAACAGGACTTTGCGCAGAAAGAGTTGCATTATTTTCCTACGGGGCTCAGCAAAACAAGCAAGGTATTAAAATGATCGCCATCACTTGTGAAGGTGATTTATTAAAAGAAGGTGATGTTTTCTCTCCTTGTGGTGGTTGTCGTCAGGCAATGGCAGAATTTACAGAAATGCAAGAACAAGCATTTGAGATCATTTTAAAAAATGGTGATGGGAGTATACTCGTATTTGAAGGTGTTCATCAGCTACTACCTTTTATTTTTGGAAGCAAATAATAATTGATAGAAAACTCCAAAAACTGTGTTATGCTCGTTTTAAATAGTAGTCATCTATAAAAATAGACACCTGCAATTAATAACGACACAAGCCTTATTTTTGAAGCTTTCTTTTCAAATATTAATTAATACTTAGTATTCTTCCATACCCTATTTGGGAATTTAATCAATTCTATTAATGGATTACTACTTTAAAAAAATATAAATTCTATATTTGTCTAATCGAATTAAACTGTATTAAATTATGGCAGCAAAAGCATCAGAAAAGCCAAAAAAAACTACGAAGAAAGAAAGCTCTTCAAAAAAACAAAAGTTTTCAAAAGAAACTTATATCAAATGGTATAAGGATATGCTTTTGATGCGAAAGTTTGAGGAAAAAGCCGGTCAACTATATATCCAACAAAAGTTTGGAGGATTTTGTCACTTATACATCGGGCAAGAAGCTATCGTAGCGGGAACTGTTAGTGCTACAAAACCTACCGATTTTCATATGACAGCATATCGTGATCACGCACATCCTATTGGATTAGGAACAGATGTTCGTAATCTTATGGCAGAGCTATATGGTCGTGAAACTGGTGTTTCTAAAGGAAAAGGTGGATCAATGCACTTCTTCGACAAAGAGAAAAACTTCATGGGTGGACACGGAATCGTTGGAGCACAAATTCCAATGGGTGCAGGTGTTGCATTCGCTGAAAAATACAATGGAACAGACAATGTAACAATGGTTTCTTTTGGTGATGGAGCAGCACGTCAAGGTGCACTTCATGAAACATTCAACATGGCTATGTTATGGAAACTTCCGGTTATTTTTATTGTTGAAAACAATAATTATGCAATGGGAACTTCTGTTGAACGTACGACAAACGTAATGGATTTATCAAAGTTAGGTTCTTCATATGAAATGCCTTCTTTTGAGGTTAATGGAATGTCTCCAGAAGATGTACATGAAGCTGTTGCAATGGCCGCTGACCGTGCAAGAAAAGGTGAAGGTCCAACTTTATTGGACATTAAAACATACCGTTACAAAGGACACTCAATGTCTGACCCTCAGAAATACAGAACAAAAGACGAGGTAAAAGAATATCAATCAAAAGATCCAATTGAACATTGCTTAAAAGTGATTAAGGATAATTCTTATTTATCTGAAGATGAGATAAAAGAAATCCAAGATTGGGTTGCAAATGAAATAAAAGAAGCAATTGAATTTGCTGAAAATTCGGCTTACCCACCTGCAGAGGAATTATACAAAGATGTATATAAATCTGAGGATTACCCATTTATTAAAGAATACTAAAAACTAAGAAAAATGGCTGAAGTTATTTTAATGCCAAAATTATCGGATACGATGACGGAAGGTGTCGTTGCAGAATGGCACAAGAAAGTTGGAGACGATGTTGAATCTGGTGAATTACTTGCTGAAATCGAAACTGATAAAGCAACAATGGAGTTTGAATCATTCTATGATGGTAAACTCCTATATATAGGAATTGACAAAGGCGAAACAGCTCCTGTAAACGATATTTTAGCGATTATCGGTGAAGAAGGTGAAGATATCGACAAAATTATTGCTGACGCGAAAAGTGGTGGTGATGAAAAAGAATCTTCTGAGCCGAAAGAGGAATCTTCTGATGAAGAAAAAGAAGAGGAAAAACAAGAAGAAAAGCAAACAGAAAAAAAATCTGCAGCTGATAAATCTTCTGACGATGAACCAAAAGAAGCTAAAGAATCGAAAGCGTCTAATGATAAATCCGAATCTTCTTCAAAATCAAATGATGGAGATAGAATTTTCGCTTCACCATTAGCAAAGAAATTAGCTAAAGACAAAAATATTGACTTGAACGATGTTCAAGGTTCAGGAGAAAATGGACGAATTGTTAAACGCGATATCGAAAATTATAAGCCTGAGGATAAACCTAAAAATAGTGCAAAAGCTCCAGCAGCTTCTAACTCAAAAACAGGTTCAACTCAAACAGAATCTTACACGGATACAAACATTTCACAAATGCGTAAAACCATTGCGAAACGTTTAGCTGAAAGTAAATTCACTGCTCCTCACTTCTATTTAACGATGGATATCGACATGGATAATGCGATGGCCCAACGTAAAGTAGTTAATGCAAACGATGATATTAGAATTTCATTCAACGACATGGTAATTAAGGCATGTGCAGTTGCATTGAGAAAACACCCTGCAATTAACAGCGCATGGTTGGGAGACAAAATCCGTACTTATGACCACATCAACATCGGTGTTGCTGTAGCAGTTGAAGACGGATTATTGGTTCCTGTTGTTCGTTTTGCTGATTCAAAAGGATTGATGGAAATCGGTGCTGAAGTTAGAGAATTTGCGAAAAAAGCGAAAGACAAGAAATTACAACCACAGGACTGGGAAGGAAATACATTTACGATTTCTAACCTTGGAATGTACAATATCGAGGAATTTACTGCAATTGTAAATCCACCAGATAGCTGTATTCTTGCAATTGGAGCGATTAAACAAGTTCCTGTTGTGAAAGATGGTCAGGTAGTTCCAGGAAATGTAATGCGAGTAACACTTTCATGTGACCACCGTGTTGTTGATGGTGTGAAAGGTTCGGAATTCTTGAATACTTTTAAGTCATACATGGAAAACCCAATGATGATGCTGGTTTAATTTTGATTAAAAACCCCATTTTCAGCGTTGCATATATTTGATTAAAAAATCATTGACATTAGTCAACTCATTTTTAGTAAAATTTAAGCGCCTTGTAAATGAAATTTTTAATTCAAAATTTTGGATTTCTGATTCCATAAAATATATTACAAAAGTCCAAACAATAATGTTTGGACTTTTTTTATTTTGATTATTTCACTAAAATCTGCTACCGCGAGAAATACGCTTAACCAGTACGGTATTAATATAATACGATAAAAAACAACTCTTCTCTTCTCCTCGGTGCTCTCTGTGAAAAACCTCTGTGAATCTCTGAGAAAACACCAAGTGCCGCAGGCGCTTTCCGCCACCCTTTAACTCCTCCGCGACCTCTGCGAAACCTCCGCGTTCTTTGCGGTTAAAATTCACAGTAAAACAAAAAAAAGCCATACCTCTCGGTACAGCTCTCTCAATAATATATCTTAAACGTAACTTACGCTACAACCTCTTCAGCTGCAAAGTGAAATTCACCTTCGATTTTTGCATTTTCGTCAGAATCTGAACCGTGAACTGCATTTTCTCCCATTGAAGTAGCATATGCTTTACGGATAGTTCCTTCAGCTGCTTCTGCTGGATTAGTAGCACCAATTAAAGTACGGAAATCAGCAACTGCATTTTCTTTTTCTAAAATAGCAGCAACGATAGGTCCTGATGTCATGAATTCAACTAATTCACCGTAAAAAGGACGCTCACTGTGAACAGCATAAAATTCTTTTGCTTGCTCTTCAGTCAATTGCGTATATTTCATCGCTTTAATTTCAAATCCTCCGTCAGTAATCATTTGAAGAATGTTTCCGATGTTACCAGCTTTAACTGCATCTGGTTTAATCATTGTAAAAGTTCTATTCGTTGCCATTTTAATAATTTTTCTAAATGTGGTGCAAAAATAATGAAACGCCATTGAATAAGTTGATTTTCAATCAAAATATTTTTATTAAGATTAAATGGGATACTTTTCACAAAGAGAAAACTAAATAGCTCTCTGTTAGACTAGCCCATAATCTTTATTTCCAAAACCTATTTTCTTTTTTAGCCTATATCTCTTCCTCATATTTTTTAGTAACTTTCTATCTTTAAACAAAACTTACAAAACAGTGAAAGAATCGCCATCATTAGAGAATTTAAATCAAGAATTCTGGAATTCAAAATACGAGAATAATTCAACAGGTTGGGATTTGGGAGAGGTCTCCCCTCCTATCAAAGAATACATTGATCAAATAGAGCGTAAGGATTTAAAGATTTTAATTCCAGGCGCAGGAAATGCATACGAAGCAAAGTACTTAATTGAAAATGGGTTTACAGATGTCACAATTATTGACATCGCTCCTCGACTAATTCAAAATCTAAAAGAAGAATTTAAAGGGAATTCAGCAATTCAATTAATTCATGGTGACTTTTTTGAACATGAAGGAAAATATGACTTAATTCTCGAGCAGACTTTCTTTTGTGCAATCCACCCTTCATTACGTCCAAAATACGTTAAAAAAATGATATCACTTTTAGCGAATAAAGGAAAACTCTGCGGGTTATTATTTAATAGAAAATTTGATGGAGGACCACCATTTGAGGGAGATAAGGAAGAATATTTGGGCTTGTTTCACGAAGAATTAAACATCAAAACAATGGAGATGTGTTACAATTCTCATCCAGCAAGAAAAGGCTCAGAATTATGGATTAATCTTCAAAAACATTAACTTTAATTTTTATGAATGACTGACTATTAAAACAAGGATAAGTCTGGAATTGATCAACTCGTGCAAAGACTGTAACAATTGTAACTAAAAAATCACAAATGAATCACGACCTTTGTATTGTCGAAAGAAAAAAATAAAGATATGAACATAGAACAAATTTATACAGGATGTTTAGCGCAAGGAGCTTATTACATCACAAGTAATGGGGAAGCAGTAATCATCGACCCACTTCGTGAAATTCAACCTTATTTAGATAGATTGGAAAATGACGGGGTGAAATTGAAATATATTCTTGAAACACATTTTCACGCAGATTTTGTTTCTGGGCACTTAGATTTAGCAAAGGCTACTGGAGCAGATATAGTATACGGACCAAATGCAGATCCAGAGTTTGATTGTATTGTTGCTGAGGACGAACAAATATTCGAAATTGGAAATATTAAAATCAAAGCAATGCACACTCCAGGTCACACAATGGAAAGTACGACTTATCTATTGATTGATGCTGATGGAAAAGATCACGCTATTTTCTCAGGAGACACATTATTCTTAGGAGATGTTGGTCGTCCAGATTTAGCTCAAAAAGCTGCAAGCATGACACAAGACGAATTAGCAGGTCATCTATACGACTCTCTAATGACCAAAATAATGCCTTTAGCTGATGACGTTATCGTTTATCCCGCGCACGGTGCAGGATCAGCATGTGGTAAAAACATGATGAAAGAAACGGTGGATACTTTAGGGAATCAAAAGAAAATGAATTACGCTTTAAACCAACCCAATAAAGAAGCTTTTGTGGAAGCAGTAACAGATGGATTGCTCCCACCTCCAGCATATTTCGGAGCAAACGTTGCAATGAATAAGAAAGGATATAAAAATGTTGAAGAGGTAATTAAAACTGGTCTTACAGAATTATCTCCTAAAGAATTTGAAGCAGCTGCAGAAGGAACTGGAGCATTAATCTTAGACACTAGATCAAACGGAGATTTCGCTAAAGGATTTATTCCAAATTCTATTAGCATTGGAATCGGTGGAGATTTTGCACCATGGGTTGGAGCAATGATTGGCGATGTGGAACAACCATTACTATTGGTTAGTGAACCAGGAAAGGAAGAAGAAGTTGTAATTCGTTTAAGTCGTGTTGGATTTGACAATGTTATCGGATTCTTGAAAGGTGGATTTGAATCTTGGACCAAAGAAAACCGTGATATCGATAAAGTAGACAGAATTACACCAGAAGAATTTGAAAGCAGATTAAAAGTTGGTGAAGATAAGGTTGTTGACGTTCGTAAAGATACAGAATACGCTGCAGAACATGTAGACGAAGCTTTCTCTCGTCCTTTGGCAAGTTTAAATGAATGGATTGTAGACATTAATCCTGAGGAACATTTTTTCTTACATTGTGCTGGTGGGTACAGAAGTATGATTGCAGCAAGTATTTTGCAATCTAGAGGCTACAGAAATTTCACAGAAATTGAAGGAGGAATGGGAAAAATTTCAAAAACAGGAATTCCAAAAACTGACTTTGTTTGTCAATCTAAGACAATGTCATAAGGATTGAAATCATACCAAACAACAATGGTTCGAATTGTTTGAACCATTGTTGTTTTTAAAAACGGAGAGTTTTACAAGAATTAAAAATATGATTTGTTCTCAATTTTAACCAAAGCAAATGAGTTACATAAAAAACATAGGATTAAGTGCAATAATGTTTGGAGCTGTGATTATCACAAGTTGTTCAAATTCACAAACCAGTGATACTACCACGACCCAACAAACGCCTCAAAAAAAGCAAAAAGTTGAAACGATTGATTTCGAGAGTGCTTTTATTGTGGATGTGCGAACACCACAAGAATTTGCAATTGGACATTATGAAGGTGCGGTAAATATTCCTTTAAATACGGTTGAGTCAAACCTTGAACAATTCAAAGGTCACAATCAGATAGTAGTTTACTGTAGAACTGGCGGAAGATCTGGAAACGCAAAAAGCATCTTGGAAAAGAATGGTTATCATAACGTGATCAATGCTATTAATGAAGTCCATTTACTTAAACTAAAGGCTAATCAAAAATAAATACTATGGAAAAAGTGAATAATATCAAGGTTTTAATTCCCACGAATTTTTCAGTGGAAGCGGAATATGCTTATTTAATGGTAAATAACCTATCAAATAAAGCTAATATGGAAATCACTTTTCTACATATTTTGAATGTCCCTGATACTGTCACCCTTGATGTAAACGGTATGATCAACACTTGCGGGGAAATAGATATGGGATTTGTTAGTATTCAACGTGATTTGGCTTTACAGAAATTAGCTGAATTAGAAGCCAAAAATCCTGAAGTTAAAACTGATCTTATTTTTGGCCATACTACAACTGGTATCACTCAATACGCCGAAGATCACAATTTTGATCTCATCGCAATGGGAACCAAAGGTACATCTGGGTTTACCGAAAGATTTATTGGAAGTAATGCTCAACTTATCGCAAGAAATTCCAACGTTCCCGTTTTGTCATTAATGTGTGACCGTTCAGAATTGGAATTAAAAGACATTCTCTTGGTGCATAACTTTCAAGAGAACGAGCCACAAAAATTAGATTTAGTTAAAAGCTTCATTCAAATTTTTGATACAAAACTTCACTTTTTACAAATTGCTAAGAAGAATGAGGATGAAGAAAACATTAAGGAAAGCATGCAACTTTTTGCCAAAAAAAATCAGCTTCATAATTATGAAATGCACATTATGTATGATCACAATATAGAAGTTGGAATCAATAAATTCGTGGAAACGCACAACATGGATATTGTTTGTATTGGTACGCATGGTAAGGGTGGTATATTCCATAAAAGTCCAACTGAGACATTAATTAACCACCTGTATAAACCCGTTATTTCTTACAAAATTAAATAGAAAATATGATAGATTTTTTAATGCAACCTTGGCCCTGGTGGTTCTCAGGGTTAGTTCTCGCGTTCATAATGTTTTCCTTACTTTTATTCGGAAACTCATTTGGATTCTCTGCCAACCTACGTACAATTTGTTCTATTGGAGGAGCTGGGAAGACAGTTAAGTTTTTTGATTTCGACTGGAAAAAACAAACTTGGAACCTCGTATTTCTTGTGGGTTCAATATTAGGCGGATTCATAACAAGTGAATTTCTTAGTCTTGAAAGCTATACTCCTGCCCTATCCGAAAACACAATTTCTGACTTACAAGAGCTCGGTTTTTCAGCTCCAAATTCTATTCAACCATCCGAGTTATTTGCTTTCGAAGCGATTTTCACCCTAAAAGGATTTTTCATTCTTGCAATAGGTGGTTTATTGGTCGGTTTTGGTGCAAGATATGCAGGTGGTTGTACATCCGGACACGCTATCAGCGGACTTTCCAACCTTCAACTTCCATCTTTGATAGCTGTTGTTGGATTCTTTATTGGAGGTTTAATAATGACCTTCGGAATATTCCCCCTTATTTTCTAAAAAATACAAAACATGAAGTTTATAAAATATTTAATAGTGGGAACACTATTCGGAATTGTTATGTCTAAATCCGAGGCGATTTCTTGGTACAGAATTCAAGAAATGTTTAGGTTTCAATCTTTTCACATGTACGGTATTATTGGTGTTGCAGTATTTTCGTCTGCAATCATTGTCGCTTTAATCAAGAAATTTAATGTGCATGATATGGCAGGAAACCCAATTCTTTTTTTCCCTAAAAACAAATCCACAGTCCGCTACTTATTAGGTGGAATTCTTTTCGGATTAGGCTGGGCGCTTAGCGGAACATGTCCTGGTCCAATGGTTGTAAATATCGGTTATGGATTCATGTCTTTTGGTGTTATTTTTATTTTCGCCCTATTTGGAACATTCCTTTATGGCGTGGTAAAAGATAAGCTACCCCACTAAATATCTGCACTTTCACAATTGAATTTAATAAGGTTTTTCAGGATAGCACATAATCAAAGATAAAAGAACGATTTCCTCATTTTAACTTCTGGAACTGATTTTAATTCTAGAAGCCAAATATTTCTGTAATTCATCTCAAGGTTAGCGAATATCCATGTTTTAGATGATTAGAATACAATTTAAAATCAAACAAGGGAGATAATTCATTTAACGTTCGATTTTCATTTGTAACTACCTTTTCAGTTTATTCTCAAAAGTCAACCTAAACACTACTCCGCTAAGGTCAGTTAATTGAACGATCTCACCATCAATTTGCTCAACTAAACTATTGATAAGGAGTACTCCTAAACTTTCGCATGAGTTTGTTAAAATATTTCTTGGACTATTCACACCTTCATCACCCATAGTAAATTGAAACTTGCCATCTGATAAATCTTCAATTTCTATCAAAATCTTAACAAGTCCATTCGAATCACCACCATGCTTAATGGAGTTTGTTATCACTTCATTCATTAATAATCCTAAAGGAATTGCCGTATCCAAACTCACTTGGATAGGCGTAAGCTGCATTGAAAAATCTATTCTAATACTATTTGAAGAAAAAGTACTTGTTAAGTCACCTACCAACTTATCCAAATATTTCCCGAACTCAATTTTATCAAGTTCATCAGAATGATAAAACATTTCATGAATTGAGGCCATAGATTGAATTCTATTCTTACTTTCTTGATATAACTTTGCAAGCTTTGTTTCTCCTTTATTTGCACCTGATTGCAAAGACAATAAACTAGAAATTATTTGAAGATTATTTTTAACGCGATGATGAATTTCTTTTAGGAGTAAATCTTTTTCACTTAAGTCATTCAGTAATTCATGTTGAGCTAATTTAGACTTTGTAACATCTCGAGCTGTGCAGTATGCCAATTGAGTTTCTTTGTCTAAATGTGTATTCCAAGATAAATGGACCACTTTACCAGATTTGGTTATGTAGCGATTTTCAAAGGTAGCAGTGGATCCTGTTGTTTCAATTTCCTTCATGACCTCAACTGTATGATCCATATCATCAGGATGAACAAATTCCAAAAAAGATTGCGCAAATAACTCTTTTTCCGAATACCCTAGAATTTTTGTCCAAGATGGACTTACTTTGACAAAATATGCATCCCAGTGTACAATGCAATGTAAATCGAAGGATAGGTTAAAAAAATTATTTAATCCATTTGAACCGGTAATATCCCCTGAAATATCTTTAACTAATCCTTCAGCAGCAATTACTTCTCCTTCTTCATTCAGAATTGGTCGGGATGTATACGACAATAGTTTCTTCTCTCCAATTGGAGTAATTATCGCATGGTTCATATTTGCAATAGATTTAATAGATTTTTTTATTTCTTGCAGACGATTAACTGTTAACTCATCTAAACAACTCTTATAAAAATCTAATAAACTGCCTTTAAAATTTTCTGGATAATTAAACATTTTATAAACCTCGTCAGACCAAGTTAATTTATTCTCTAAAAAATTATAATTCCAACTTCCTACTTCAGAGAACTCTTGTGTTTGTTGAATGAGGTTATCCTTTTCAATTAAAATTTGATTATAGCAATTCTCTTCACTAATACCGGTCCCAAAATCATTTTGTTCACTAACATTTGAAGAATTTAACGCTAAGTATTGTTTTTTCAACTCTTTTAATTTAGCCTCAGACCTCGCTATCTCAAGATTCAATTTTTCTAGTTTCTCTTTCATCAATAATCCATTTTTAAAAATTCTAGAAGTTAGAATCTTACGCTAATAAGTGTAATTTATTATATTATTTAACACTGTAAACCAAACTAGAAACCTGTTCTGGACGCATAAACTCTTTGGCCATTTCTTGAATTTCAGTTGGAGTTATACTTTCAATGGCTTCATAAATTTCGGCAAGTGTATCGATTTGATTAAAAACCAATAAACTTTTACCAAAATTGAGCATCACACTTCCATTACTGTCCATTCCTAAAGCAAAATGTCCCTTCATTTGTTGCTTCGCTTTCTTTAATTGATTCTCAGTTAAGGGTTCATCAATAAAACGTTGAATTTCCTTTAGGATTAATTTTATTGTTTTCTTTTGATATTTAGGATCTGTTCCTGCATAAACATTCCAATATCCAACCTCCTCAAAAGGTGTGTAACTAGCGTCAATGTTATAAGTATATCCATATTTCTCACGAATTGAAAGTCCTAAACGAGAATTTAAAGCTGGTCCACCCAAAATGTTAATTAGCAATGTGAAAACACGGCGATTAGGATGATTGTATCCAGGTGCTCTACCTCCAATCATGATATGCGCTTGGTAATTGGCATCTGCTTTTTCAATATTAAACGGAACTAGCGGCTTGGGTTCAATTGGATGACTCAATTCTTCACGGTGCGAAAAATGACCAAAATCCTTGTTCAATTGTTTGAGTAAATCTTCTGCTTTTACATTCCCTATAAATGAAATCACCATGTTTTCTGGATAGAAAAACTTCTTAACATAACGCTCCAAATCAGATTTCTGAAAAGATTGAACCGAATCAACTGTTCCAAGAATATTCTTCCCTAATGCATTTTCTGGAAACAGATAAGATTCAAAATCATCAAAAATTCTGTCTGAAGGACTGTCCAAGTAGGAATTGATTTCATCTAAAATAACTTCCTTTTCTTTTTCAATTTCCTTTTCAGGAAAGGTGGAATTGAAAATAATATCGGCCAATAAATCCGAAGCTCTTTTCAAATGCTCTTTCGTAAAAGAACCGTAAACACAGACTTCTTCTTTAGTTGTATATGCATTCAATTCACCTCCAACTGAATCGAGTCGGGATAAAACGTGGAAAGCCCTCCTGTTTTTTGTACCTTTAAAAATACAATGTTCTAAAAAATGAGCTAAACCTTCTTCGTTTTCGCTTTCATAGCGTGATCCTGCTCGAACAGTTACTCCAAGATGAGCGACAATGGATGGATCGTGTAGATAAACAACACGCATACCATTATCTAATTGATAAACTGATGGTTCTATATTCATAAAATTTCCTTAGGGATTGCGGCGTTTTACCGTCCATTCTTTGCTATCAACATCGTTTTTCTCAAAACAAATTCTATCATGTAAACGACTTGGTCGACCTTGCCAAAATTCAATAGAAATTGGCCTAATCAAGTATCCTCCCCAAAATGGAGGGCGTGGTACTTCTTGATTTTCAAAACGCTGTTCTATCTTTTTATACTCCTGGTCAAGGATTTCTCTTCTTGAAATTTCTTCACTTTGTTTTGAAGCCCATGCACCCAACTGACTTGGACGAGGACGAGATTTAAAATAATCATCAGACATAAATTCTGGTGCCTTTTCAACGCTACCTTGAACACGAATTTGGCGTGATAATTCATCCCAATAAAACAAGGCAGAAATCTGAGGATTTTCCGCAAGATCCTGCCCTTTTTTACTTTCGTAATTGGTATAAAAAATCAACCCTTCCTCCATTAATTCCTTCATATAAACAACACGAGAGGAAGGCATCAAATCTTTCCCAACCGTACTTATGGTCATAGAATTTGGAGAAATACATTGTTTTTCAAAAGCTTCTTGATACCATTTTGTAAATAGCTTCATTGGATCAATACTTTTCAGTCTGTCATCCAACTTACCCTGATCAAAATCTGAATGATCATTACGTAAAATATCAAGAAACTCTTTCATAATTTATTTTGTTTCGTCTTCAAAAGAAACGTCGTTCTCCTCTTCTTCTTCGTATTCTTCCTCCTCGTTTGAAGATTCATATTCATCATCTTCTTCCTCAGAATTAGGTAAAGGTCTTGGTGTAGTATCAACTACTTCTCCTTCTTCAAGCGGACGTCTATCGATTTCAACATCCATATCAGGGTTGTAAGGCAAAACTTCAACAATTGGAGTAAGCATGATTGATGGCACTTCAAAAGTTACCGTCATGTCGCTCAAACTTTCTTTTATTCTTTCGTAAGCTTCTTTTACATTACTCGCTGTAACTAGAAAGTTACTTGTAATTTTCTTTTCTTTCCCTTCGTCTCCGTCAATGGAAACGTAAGTTAGTTTACATTTATACCAATCATCAGAATCATCGTAATAAAAGATATCAGCATATTCTGTCTTTGTAATTCCGGTAATCAAAAACTCACCAGTTACACTTTGACCAATTTCTTCATACATGCGTGCTTCTGCATCAGTAAATGAAACAGAATCTACCAAATATGGCTCTGTTACACGTTTTAAACGTCCGTCTTCAAGCTGTTTTGTATATTTTACTTTTACCGTAAACCAATTATTCATAGCTCTATATTATTTTTTTATAAAATCCTATTTTTAAGACCAACAAAGTTAGCAGAAATTAAGCCTTAAATCGAATAAATCATCTGGTTATTTCAAGAATCGAAGAGCCAAAGAATGTTATTTAAGTTTTTAGACAAAAGGTAGGTGGGAAACTCAAATTATTTCTTAAAAAAAGGCATCCTCTTTTAATCCACCTTTAAAAGTGTAACTCATCTAAAAAGGATAACCAATAGCAATGTGAAACTGTGGCTGGAATGGATTAGGTAAAACGCCATCGTTTTTATAATAATAATCTCCTGTGCTAGGATCAATTCCCCATTGATTTTCTGCTTCTTCGATAAAAGGATCTCTGCTTTGGAATATCCATTTTCCGTTTTTAGGCAAAGCGGGATTCCTTAGTGGAAAACCTAAATCTAGACGAACAATCAAAAATGAAAAATCTAAACGTAATCCAACACCAGCAGAAACACTTAACTGCTTATAAAAATCGTTTGTAATTTGTCCACCAGGCCTGTTTTCATCCTCGTTGTAGGTCCAAACATTTCCTACATCACTAAATACAGCTGCTTCAAATAAATTTGTAATCTTAAATCGGTATTCCAATGATGCTCCTAAACGCATATCCCCCATTTCTGTTACGGTTCTGCTCGTATCTAAATAGTATTTATAAACTCCGGGACCTAAAGATCTGGCCCTAAAACCCCTGTTATCATTTGAACCACCTCCAAAAAAGCTATAATCAAAGGGTAAACTCGGGCCGTTATTTTCTAATGGAACTCCAGCTCCAATTTGTAATCTATAATGTAAAGATTTTTCATTGAAATATTGATGCAACCTAAATTCATTATCTAATCGAATAAATTGGGAATAGCGCTGACCTAAAAATTCTTTGTAACCGTCCTCGTTTAATGCATTGTCTTTTGTCAACAAACTAATGGCCATTCCAGCCATATCAAAACTAAAACCGTAATTAAAAGTAATTTTACCATCTTTTAAGGTTGGATTCGCATAACTATAAGTCACAGCGGCATCCTTATAAATGGCTTGATTGCTGTAGGCATTAATCAAAAACAAATCATTTTGTTGTTCTAACCTATCTTTAAAATCTTCAGTTTTATCAATCCTTACAAATTGAATACCACCAATTAAAGGGATTCCTACAGTAAAAACTTGACTTCTATCAATGTCAAAAAACTTCCATAAATAATTCAATTGAATGGTTTGACGTTTAAATTCCGGTCGCAATTGATAGTTATAAGCCGCAGAAAAAGTAGTAGTTGGATTTTGATTTTTAGACAGCCTAGACATTTTAAGAGGAAACAATCTTGGGATATCTAACTCTATCGATGGACCAAATTCTATAGTATTCAAACTACGTGTTCCATCTTTAAGAACAGTTGTTTCTTCATTAGAAAATATATCAGGTTGAGATTCAAAACCACCACTAAAACTAATTTTCAGTTTATTTCCAGTACGGTATAGGTTCCGATTAATGTAATTTAATGAGGTAGAAACCCCTAAAAAACTATTGGAATGTGTGGTCTTAGGCTCAAAACTAAAAGTTCTTTGTTCTAAAGTTGTTAAATAATAATGTACATCAATTGAGTTATCTTCGTTTTCAATAATCTCGGGTTTCACAGTCTTGAAAATATTCAAATTCATGAGCCTGGAATAAGATTGTCCAACAAAGTCACCTTTGTAATAATTTGTTTCTTCTAAATAATTCTGAAACTCTATTAATTCAGCTTTCGTAGTTAACTTTCCATTATATAAGAAGGTTGCAGTTCTGTTTCGCTCATTTTTACCATCATACCAATCATACCTAAGGGTGTCATATGTTGGAATATTATCATAAGGTCCTAAATCAATACCACGCGGATCGAGTTGTTCTTTTGTGAAATTCCCAGGATAATTTAACGTATCCATCAGGTGAAAATAAACCTTACTGATTCGTGTATATGCAAAAGGCTTCTCCCTTTCCGTTTGGTCTTTTCCAATCAATCTTTTAGAAACATCTATAGCGATTTGAATTGAATCCCCTTGCTTTAAAGTATCTACTTCAAACGTAATATAACTTTCTTTAAAACCATATAAAGCGCTATTTTTCATATAATCCGACATAGATTTACGCATAACACTTAATGCTTCAGAATCAAAACGAAACGGGGCTATCAAAGCATTTTCTCCATTCTCTATGTATTTTTTATATACTTGCTGAACTGCCTTATTCTCAGTTCGTAAAAAAATGGAATCTACATAACTTAGATAACCAGGCGTCAAAAAGTAATCTACATACGCGTATTTTTTCTTCGCTTTTAATTCTACTTCTGCCCTTACTTCCGCTCCGAAATAACCTTTTTTCTGAAGCAGCAATTGAATTTGATCTTTTGAAGTAATCATCATAGAGGAATCATAAATCACAGGTGCTTCACCATAATCATATTTTACCCTTTCACGTAATGTATGTTTTACTTCAACTGTATCCTTAAGGTCAATCTTCTTTGGTTTGTAAAAATCCTCTCCTCGTTTAAATGCTTTTGCGATTCGGCGATCGTTTATTTTTTTTTGACGGGCTATTCTTTCTTTGTTCTTCTGACGGTATTTTAAATAGCGCTTCTTTTTTCCTATTTCAGTTTTAGTGGAATCAATACTATTGAAAGCCCGTAGTTTAAATCGAAACCCTAATGTTCTGTGCGCCGGTCGTTGACGAATAACACTCTCCACCTCGCTTTTACTAAGCTTTGTGCTATTAGGCATTTCGACGTCATTAGACACCAACATAAAATATCCATCCGGAACATTCCGAGTAATATTACACGCTGCTAAAAAACAGCTTAGAACCAAAAAGAAAATATAGCGATAGAATAGCTTCACAGTAAGCAAAAATACAAATCAGTTGGGTATTAATTGTTAATTATTATTTCTTAATTCTCAATTGTCATTTGATGCCTTAATTTTCAATAAACTTTCCTTCACTAAAATATAAATCACCTCATGTCTCATACCAGATTCATCCTGTGAAAAAGATGTGCTAGAATCTACAATTTCAAACCCTTCTGTCAACCATTTATCAAGTTCTATTTTAAGTTTTACTGCATAGGAATGAGCACTATAGCTATGTCTATTGTAAGTCTCAACATTATCTGGATTCACAACGCTGATCACAAACTCGCGATTGCCCTTCTGACCAGTAACTAATACTGATTCGGTTTGAGCAATACTCTGAAAACTAAGGATCAACAACAGAAAAGTAAGCGGAGCAATTAAAAAGAATTTTTTCATAGCAAATTAAGTTTAAAACTATAAAAAACTCCAATTTTAGTGCCACTAATCTTTAGAGTTCAGGAGCTATTTGATAAATATCATTTAACAATTGTCAATTCAGACAAACATTTTCTATTTTTACCATTCAAGACAGTTTCATTTATGATTTCAAAAGAACAAATCAAGTTTATCCGCTCATTGCACCGAAAAAAATTTCGTGATATTGGACAACAGTTTATTATTGAAGGTCCAAAAATGATTGCCGAAGCAATAAAATACGCTCCAGATAGCTTGATTCAAGTTTTCGGAACAGAACCTACGCAAGAAAAACTGCCAGAACATGTTGTTTTTGAAGAAATTGACAACAAAACTCTTGGACAAATTTCTACTTTGAAGCATCCCCAAAAACAAGTCGCTATATGTAATTATTTACAAAAAAACACTGCACGACCAAATTTCTATATTGCTTTAGACACAATCCAAGACCCAGGAAATCTAGGTACAATACTTCGGCTAGCATCATGGTTTGGAGTTCAACACATTATTGCATCGAAAGAAACAGTAGATTGTTACAATCCAAAAGTTGTTCAAGCTTCTATGGGTGCAATTTTCAATGTTAATATGGAATATGTGGACTTAAAAGAAGCTTTAGAAAACACTGAATTACCAATTTATGGCTCCTTACTTGAAGGCGAGAATATTTACGAAACGGAAATTTCTAAGAAAGGAATCATGATCATGGGAAATGAAGGAAATGGAATTAGCGAAGAAATCATGAAATTCATCACAGATCCAATTACAATTCCTCAATTCGGAAAAGGAGAATCTTTAAATGTAGCAATGGCAACAGCTGTGTTGTTGTCTGAGTTTTCTCGACCGAGGTAATTTTTTGTTGTGAATTTGTTGATTTGTAAAGTTGTGAATTCGTGAGGTGTGGAATAATAACGAACAAAGGTCCCATCAAATCATTGAATACTTGAATAATTAATCATTGAACCAAACCAAACATCGTCAATGTAAATGGACGACTTGCCAATCGTACTTACATTGTATCGATGATTTGGGCGATTTTCATTCTTAATTTTTCGTTTTTCATTTCCCTTCAATCACTTTCGCAATTGCTTGAATACAATTCAATCCATCGACTGCAGCAGAAGCAATTCCTCCAGCATAACCAGCACCTTCGCCACATGGATACAATCCCGAAACTTCAACATGTTGTAATGTTTCTGAGTCACGTGGAATGGAAATTGGAGATGACGTTCTGGACTCTGGAGCCATCAAAACAGCTTCATTGGTCAAGTACCCATCCATTTTTCTACCAAAATCTTTAAAAGCTTTTCTTAAATTGTTTGCGATAAATGGAGGTAGAACTTTATTCAAATCAACGCTAACCATTCCTGGTTGATAACTGCTTTTTGGTAAATCTCTAGATACTATCCCATTTACAAAGTCAACCATTCTTTGTGCTGGAACTGCTTGAGTTTTCCCTGCTGCTTCCCAACATGCTTTTTCCACAGAGGCTTGAAACTCCAATCCAATAAAAGGATTATTTGGATCATAATTGGGAAGACGAGTTGGATCAAGTTCTACCACAACTCCCGAGTTAGAATAAGGATTATTTCTTTTTGAAGGAGACCAACCATTCGTCACAACTTCTCCAGGTGATGTTGCACAAGGCGCTACAATTCCTCCCGGACACATGCAAAATGAATAAACTCCAGTTTTATTTACTTGTGTAACCAAACTATAAGTTGATGGTGGTAAAAACTCATCATTCAACCTTCCATGGTATTGAATTTTATCGATTAACTCTTGCGGATGTTCAATACGAACACCTAGAGCAAATCCTTTCGCTTCAATTTTTACATTTTTTTGATGTAGAAGTTCAAAAATATCTCTTGCCGAATGTCCAGTAGCTAAAATAACATGTTCAGCATCAATTTGCTCAGTGTTATTTAATTCTAGCCCTTTTAATTTATTGTTCTCAATAATAAAATCGGTAACCTTGGAATTAAAACAAACCTCTCCTCCTGATGCGATAATTTGATCACGCATTGCTGTGATTATCGCTGGTAATTTATTAGTTCCAATGTGCGGATGTGCATCTACTAAAATATCATAAGGAGAACCAAATTGAACAAAAAGTTCTAAAACCTTAAGTACATTTCCTCTTTTTTTAGATCGGGTATATAATTTACCATCTGAGTATGTACCTGCTCCTCCTTCACCATAACAATAGTTTGATTCAGGATTTACGATATGTTCTTTATTAATTTTTGCTAAATCTCTTCGGCGTTCTCGAACATCTTTTCCTCGTTCGTAAACAATAGGTTTCAAACCTAATTCAACAGCTTCAAGTGCAGCAAATAAACCTGCAGGTCCCGCACCAATGATATGAACCGGCGTTCCATTTTCAACATTACCATATTGAACTTCAGGAACTGTCAATTCTTGTTTTACCTCGGATAAAACAACTTGTAAATTATATTTTACAGGATTTCTTCTAGCGTCAATAGAACGTTTACGAATATAAAAGTAAGGGTAATCAAATTTACTCCCTCTGTTTTTATTGTTTGCCGTTTTAAGAATAAATGCTTCATCATGCAATTGTTCTGGCAGAACTTGAATTTGAATTAAATTTTCCATTATCCTTCAAAAGTTAAAGAGAACCACCATACCCTATTACGCAGACTTTCAATTGGTTGTGATAATCGAGAATTATCTTGAATTAATGCGTTATTAAATCCGTGAGACAATTTAAGTTCGATTCCAAACTTAAAGAAAGGCAAGAAAAAATCCATTCCTGCACCAACTTGACCTTGAAAGTCATCTCTGTAAAGCTTTATAAAGGGATCCCCAAATTTTTGAGAATTGGTTTCTTTCGACTGTAAATCCAGCGAATACTGAGCGCCAGCAATAATGTAGGCTGCAAAATTATTATATCTTTTTGTTCTAAATTTCAATAAAAGAGGAAAGTCCAAGTTTGTGGATCCAACCCTTTCTTCCTGAAATTCAAAATCTTCGTTTGGTTGAATTGGAACAAAATTATATTCTAAAATTCTTTCTTGAAAAGACAATGAAGGAATAAAACGCAATCGAATCAAAGGAGTTCCTATTTTCATAGAACTAATTAATCCCAATTGAAAACCAGGTTGACTTCTATTCGTAACAGAATAAGTTCCAAACTCGTTAACCATATTTGGTTTATACTGTGTTGAAAAATCAGATGTATTTACTCCCAACATAAAACCGAAATGAAAAAGATTACGGTCAAATTTTCGATAGTTTCTTGCCTGTGGAATTCGTTGTGCTAATCCAAATTCAATTCCAAGAAAGGTAAATATCAATATGAAGATTAACTTTTTCATCATGGCTTTTACAAACGCTAAACGACTTAATTTATTTTACTCCAGTATAAATAGTTGCAATCCCGCCTGAAACCATTTTCGCTTTCACATTCTTGTATCCCACTTTCGTCAATATATCAAGAAAAGCTTGTCCTTCTGGAAAGGCTGCTACTGATTCCGGTAAATATTCGTAAGCCGAATTATCTTTAGAAATAGTTTTCCCTAGCATTGGGATGATGTATTTTGAGTAAAACCCGAAGAATTGTTTCACCGGGAATTTCTTTGGTTTTGAGAATTCCAGAATAACTGCTGTACCCCCGTGATTAATTACACGTAACATTTCGCCCAATCCTTTTTCAAGATTTTCGTAATTCCTTACACCAAATCCAACTGTTAGGGCATCAAATTCATTGTCTTTGAAAGGCAAGTCTTCAGAATCTCCGTACATCATTGAAATGATATCTTCTTTCCCTCTTTTCTTCATTTTCTCGCGGCCTTTTTCCAACATCCCATTAGAAATGTCTACTCCAACCACTTTTTCTGGGTTTAATTTCAATGCCGCTAAAGCGAAATCCCCTGTTCCTGTTGCAAGATCAATTATCTTTTTTGGCTTGCTTGCTTGCAACATATTAATCGCTCTTTTACGCCATAGATGGTCAATGCCCATAGACATAAAATGATTTAAGAAATCATATTTTGCTGATATATTATCAAACATTTCAGCAACCTCCTCTTTTTTGGACTTATCGTCCTTGTAATACGGTTTAACAACTTTATTTTCTGCCATAACTAACCAATCATTGTATGCCCACTTGGGTATTTATATCTTCTACTCATTACTTGTTTACCAAACAAATATGCTATTGTTAATGTTCCAACACGACCAATAAACATCGCGAAAATTAACACAATTTTACCTGGTTCCGTTAAATCTGCTGTTATTCCAGTTGATAATCCAACCGTACTGGCAGCAGAAACATGCTCAAAAATTATATCAATCAATTCAAATTTCCCCGCTTCTATTGCTTGGTACTCTGTGATTAAAAGTGCAAAAATACCAATTAAGTTTCCTACCACGAAAAATACGAAGATAGAATATGCTTTTAATACCAAATCATTGTCGATTGTTCGTTTAAACAACTCTACATGTGGCTTTCTCTTTATGGTTGAAACAACCGAACTCACCATAATTGCGAATGTTGAAACTCGAATACCTCCTCCAGAAGACCCAGAACTCGCTCCTACAAACATTAAAAACAAGAAAAACACAAGAACAGGAAGACTTAGGGTTGAAATATTCACCGTGCTGAATCCTGCATTTCTTGTAGTCATGGAACTAAACAAAGTTGTAACCATTGCTCCAAATCCAGATTGGCCCGCTAAACTTTTATTGTATTCAAATACATAAAACACTACTGCCCCTAAAACCAACAAAGTTAATGTGGTGTATAAAGTTATTCTTGTATCGAATCTCAAGGTTTTCCACGGATACTTCATTCGCTTCCTCAAACTTCTGATCCCAAAAATATCGAACAAATATATCATTCCAAAACCTCCTAAAAAGAAAAGTCCCATTGTAATTATATGCAGTAAATAATTATCTATAACCAGCGAATTCATTAATCCATTTGGAATAGTTGTTAAACCTGCATTACAAAAACTAGAAATCGAATGAAATAAAGCATGGAACATTCTATCGGAATTGTCTGCAAACATTCCTGAAGGTTCCAGTAAAATAAATATACATATAAAACCCAGAAGTTCGATGGCTAATGTCCATTTTACAATTTTGAAAAACATTGTTTCCGTATCTAAAAATGACGTATTATTTACAAAGTCTTCGATTACATCATGTTGTTTAATTCCAACACCAAATTTAGCTACCAATAAGTAAAGTGCTGCAAATGCAATTGTGTTTAAGGCACCAACCTGAATTAAAAACAACACAACCACCTGACCTTTCACAGTAAGAATACTGGCTACATCAACTGTGGCTAACCCTGTTACACTTGTTGACGAAGTAGAGAGAAATAAACTATCAATAAAAGAAATATCATATCCCGTTTGAGTCATTTCGGGAAGCATCAAAAGTCCTGACCCTATGAGTATTATACTTAAAATTGACAAAGTAAATAAGAGCCCTGGATGGATTTTAAAGTACTGTCTAAAATCTCGCTTCTTAAATATTTCCATGAAAACATACGCCACAAAAAAGAACTGAACAGTTAAATTAGAAAAATCTTTAAAACCCTCTAAACCAATAGATTCAAAGAATTTAGAAAATAAAATAACTCCAAACAGATTATACATTACACCCTCTATAACCAATAGAAAGACGATGGCGCTTTCTACCCAATTTTTCTTGATGTAATGAAGGGGATCGTAATCATAAATCAGTTTTATGAAAAATCGAATGATATAGAATAGAAAACTAAACTGAATAATTCTGGTTAAAAACTTTTGAGACTCATCAGTTTGCGGAAATCCATAGTAATAAATCAGCACACTTATCATTCCTAATGCAATGATGATATGCAACCATCGAAATAATGAAAGCACTGTGTTTTTAGAATTGTACAGGCTTAAATTAACCTTCTCTCTAAAACCGCTTAACATTTAATGTCTAGTTTATTTGCTTCATCAAATAGTTCTTCAGCATTTATTGCGACTACACCACGGTATTCACAAACAATTCCGCCCGCTAAATTAGCCATAGATGCCAAAGTTTCAATTTTTAAACCAGCGCATAAACACAATGTTGCAACACTAATTACCGTATCCCCTGCTCCTGAAACATCTGAAATAGTTCGTTCATGTGCAGGAATGTGGTGTTTATTGGCTTCGTTTTCAATAAAAACCCCATTTTCACTTAGCGTAACAAACACAATTTCAGGGTGAACGATAGATTTAAACTTTTCAATAGCTTTATTAAACTGAGTTGAGTCGTTGGCAAAATCAATTTTCATTTGCATTCCCTCACTCAATTCTTTCAAATTTGGCTTAAACAATGTTACACCTTTATAAGCCAAAAAATTCTTTAATTTTGGATCTACGGTTGTTAAAACATTATACTTCTTGGTTAAAGCAATCACTTTTTCTATCAAGGAAGCTGTCAACACTCCCTTATTATAATCTTGGAAAATTAATGCGTCATAACCTGATTTCAATAAAACTTCAAGATCTTTCAACAGCCTTTCTTCTTCCGAACTGGAAATATCATCTGTTTGCTCCTGATCCACACGCAACAATTGTTGATGATTGCCTATAACTCTCGTTTTAATTGTTGTTTGACGGGATTTAGAACGAATAATTCCAGAAGTAGAAATTGATCGTTTTTCTAAAAGTTCAAGCAGCGTTTCAGCCTCTTTATCTTGACCAATTACCGTGCTCATTGTAACCTGTGCCCCTAGACTTATCAAGTTTAGCGCTACATTGGCAGCTCCACCTAAACGCTCTTCACGTTTCAAAAAATTCACAATAGGAACAGGAGCTTCTGGGCTCACACGTTCTACTTTTCCAGTGAGATATGCGTCAATCATGACGTCTCCCAGAACGATAATTTTTTTCGTTTTAAACTCTTCGAAGAGCGCTTCCAATGTCATTATTTCAATTTTTGTAAAGCTAATTTAATTCGGTCCATTGCTTTAGTTAAGGTTGCTTCATCCGTAGCATAAGAAATACGCATACAGTTAGGGTCTCCAAATGCTCCTCCCGTTACAATAGCAACTAGGGCTTCCTCCAATAAATATAGTGCTAAATCATCAGCGTCTTTAATGGTTTTCCCTTCAAATGACTTTCCAAAAAAGCTAGAAACATCAGGGAAGAAATAAAACGCTCCTTCAGGTTCATTCACTTCTACTCCATCCATTGACCTTAATGCATCCAAGACTAAAGTTCTTCTCTTTTTAAATGCAGCCAACATATCTTTTAAATAAGCAGGATCTTTTTTCAATGCTGCAATCGAAGCGCGTTGAGCAATAGAATTTGCACCACTTGTTGATTGACCTTGCATTTTACCACATGCCGCAGCAATTGCTTTTGGCGCACCTATATATCCAATTCTCCATCCTGTCATTGCCCAAGCTTTGGACATTCCATTGATGGTTACAGTTTGATCATAAACCTCTTCAAATTGAGCTATACTTTCGTGTTTTCCATCAAAATTAATATGTTCATAAATCTCATCAGAAATAATTACGATGTCTTTATGATTTACAAATGCACTCGCAAAATCTTTTAATTCTTCTTTTGAATAAACCGATCCCGTTGGGTTACAAGGTGAAGAAAAGATAATCGCTTTTGTTTTATCTGTAATCTTTGCTTTTATCGCAGCACTATTAACTTTAAAGTCAGATTCTATTGTAGAATCAATAATTACAGGAACTCCTCCAGCCACTTTAACAATTTCAATATATGAAACCCAATAAGGTGCAGGAATTAAAACCTCATCTCCAGGATTAATTAAACTCATCATTAAGTTCGCAATGGATTGCTTTGCTCCTGTTGAAACAACGATTTGGTCCAAATCATAATGCAAACCATTATCACGCTTGAATTTGTCAGCAATCGCTTGACGTAAATCATCGAAACCTGGAACAGGTGTATAAGTAGTATAATTTTGTTCCATCGCTTCAACAGCAGCCTCTTTAATAAAATCTGGAGTTGGAAAATCTGGTTCTCCTAAACTCAAAGATATGATATCTAGTCCTTGACTTTTTAATTCACGACTTTTTCGAGACATTGCTAATGTTGCCGATTCCTCCATGGCTAACAAACGATCAGATAATTGTACCATTCAACTTATAGTTTAATTTAATAGGCAAATTTAAAATTATTTTAGGCTTTTCCTTTGGTTTATGTAAAGAATGATGGAATTCAGAGCGAGAAAGAGAAAGAGAGCAGTGACTTCTCCTCTCCCTAAATCTCATGTAACTTTTATCACTCTTAACATTTGTAAAGAATTTTGAATGGGTTTCTTGACCACCTTTACTTATCTTTGTAACTATGGAAACAAAGAAAACTTTGGTTATAGGAGCAAGTGAAAAGACGAATCGTTATGCGAACAAAGCAGTTAGAATGTTGCAAAATCATAGCGTTCCGGTAATTGCTTTTGGAAACCGAGCAGGGAAAATCAATGAAACTTTAATTTCAACTGAGTTTCCGACTAACAAAGATATTCATACAGTGACTTTGTATCTTTCCGCTCGAAATCAAACAGAATATTATGATAAGATCATTGATTTAAAGCCCAAACGAGTGATTTTTAATCCTGGTACAGAAAATTTCGCTTTCGAAAAACAGTTAAAAGAAAATGGAATTGAATCTGAAATTGCTTGTACACTTGTGCTATTGAGCACAAATAGCTACTAGAAATGAACGATAAAACTAAAACTTGGTTAAAGAAAAGAAAGTGGGATATTCTTTTTATCGCATTTATTGGGCTGATGTTTATCCCAAGCATTAGAATGCTTGTTATGTCAACAATCCAAAGAATATTCGCTGGTTCGCCTTCCGAAATTTCGATTGAAAATCAAAAAACTGTCAGCTCTTTTGACTGGATTTTATTGGATCTGAAAGGACAAGAGCATAATTTCTCTGCTGCTCATGGAAAAATAACTGTTGTAAATATGTGGGCTACTTGGTGTCCTCCTTGTGTTGCAGAAATGCCCTCTTTGCAGAAACTCTATGACAAATATGATGATCAATTGGCGTTTTATTTTGTAAGCAATGAAAAGCCAAGCACTCTAAATAAGTTCCTGAAGGCGAAAGAATATACTTTCCCAGTTTATATTCCTGGAAGCAATTATCCAAAAGAATTTGAATCCAATAGCTTACCCACAACTTATGTTTTAGACCAAGAAGGAAAGATAATTATGGAAGAAGTTGGTGCACATGATTGGTATAGCGACAGCTTTTTAGCGAAGATTGACGGAATGCTTGAAAACTAAGCACAAAAAAAGGCCGTTGAAACAACGACCTTTAAAATATATTTTATCAAGAATTAATTACTCCCGTCGCTTTTATAATTGATTTGATCTCCACCCGAGTTTCTAACCCAAAACTCATTGTTTTTCAACTTTACAATTTCTAATTCTTCAACATAAGGGTTTCCACTCTTTTTATAAGTAAGTATTATACTTTCTTTTTCAGAAGTAAATGTCCAAGTCCCTTCTTCTAATTCATCAGTTACTAGATTTTGTCTTAAAAAAGAATCGTCTTTATTAATTTTCAAAGTGTGCTTTTCATCATAAAAAGTAACATCACCTGATGGAGTAGTTAAAGATTCAGCAACCCACAACCCAGTTATTCTGGCTTTTTTCGTTAACAAAGAGAAAGCAGGACCTTGTTCGTACTTACCACACCCTCCAAGAACAAATGCTAGAGTTAGAACAGAAAGGATAATTTTAAAGCTATTTTTCATTATAAGTATTATAAAATGTTTCCCAAAAATATTGTTTAGAACCCAAACATCAAAATTAAAAGTCTCTTATTTATTTTCTAGAACGAATTAAAATTCTCGAAAGTGAGAAGTTACTCCAATATACTGACATCCCTACCCTAAAAATCTCAAATTAAACACTCATCTGCCTAACCCTTTCGTATTTCACTTTTTATCTTTCGTTCATCATTAGTTCAAAAGCTTTCCCTTCAAAAATTGACCTGTAAAACTTTCCTTAATTTTCACCAAATCCTCAGGTGTGCCTTGTGCAACAAGATTCCCTCCATTCACTCCTCCTTCCGGACCTAAATCAATTACCCAATCTGCATTTTTTACCACATCCATATCGTGTTCAATAATCACAACGGAATGACCAATATCAATCAAGCGATTTAAGGAAATCAATAATTTATTAACATCATCAAAATGCAATCCTGTGGTTGGCTCATCAAATATGAACATCGTTTTCGTTGGATTCTTCGCTTTTACAAGGAAAGATGCTAATTTTATACGTTGGGCTTCACCTCCAGATAAAGTTGAAGAAGATTGTCCCATGGTTAAATAACCCAATCCAACATCCACTAAAGGCTGAATTTTATCAACTATTTTCTTCTCTAAATTTCCTTCTTGTGCTTTAAAAAATTCTAATGCTTCCTCAATATCCATTGCTAAAAGATCAGCTATCGATTTATCTTGGTATTTTACTTCAAGGGCGTCATCTTTATATCTTGAACCATTACAAGTTTCACACGTCAACTGAATGTCCGCCATGAATTGCATTGAAACGGTAATTAAACCTTCTCCTTCACAAACTTCGCATCTTCCTCCAGGAACATTAAAACTAAAGAAACCAGGCTTGAGATTTCTCATTTTTGAAATTTTCAAGCGTGAATATAAAGTTCTGATTTCATCAAAAGCCTTCACGTAAGTAACAGGATTACTTCTTGAAGAACGTCCAATTGGATTTTGATCAACGAACTCAATTGCCTCAACTTGAGAGAAATCTCCAGTTATTTCACCATGTTTTCCAATCGGGTTTCCATGAATTCCTAATTCTTTCGATAATGCCGGATACAAAATATCTTTAATCAATGTTGACTTACCGGAACCACTTACCCCTGTAACGCAAACCATTCCATGCAAAGGGATTTTTACACTGATTTTCTTTAAATTATTTTCTGATGCATCAATTATGTGAATCGCATCTTTTAAGTTTCTTCTTTTCTTTGGTACTGAAATATTAGCTTTTCCAGTTAAGTAATCTGCCGTTAAACTGTTTTTGGCATTCACCAACTCCTTGTGTGTCCCTTGGAAAACCAATTCCCCTCCATTTACTCCTGCCAAAGGACCAATATCGATGATTTCATCTGCCGCTTGCATGATAGCTTCCTCATGCTCCACAATTATCACGGTGTTTCCCAAATCTTTTAATTCATTCAAAACACCCACCAATTTTTCAATATCTTTTGGGTGCAATCCTATGCTTGGTTCATCTAAAATATACATTGAACCCACTAAACTACTCCCTAAAGAAGTAGCTAAATTAATACGTTGAGATTCACCACCTGATAAGGTATTCGCTTGACGATTCAAAGTTAAATAACCCAAACCAACTTCGTTCAACCAATTTAATCGGCTTTGAATTTCAACTAAAATTCGTTTTCCAATTTCTAATTGCTGGTCATCTAATTCTATATTTCTAAAAAATGTCAAGTTATCTTCGATCGAAGTTAAAATCATCTCTGAAATATTCTTCCCTCCTAGTTTTACATAATTCGCATCTTTTCTTAATCTAGTACCTTTACAATCTGGGCATTTTGTCTTCCCACGGTAGCGTGCCAACATTACACGAACATGAATCTTATATTTCTTAGTATTTAAATATTCGAAAAAGTCATTAATTCCTTCTATTTTCCCTTTTCCATTCCAAAGAATATCATATTCTTTCTCCGATAAGTCTTTTATTGGACGATGAATTGGAAAATCGATTGACGCCGATTGGCTAATAAAAGTGTCTAAATAACGTCCCATTTTTTCTCCCTTCCATGGTTGAACAGCTTGATCATAAAGTGAACGTGAACGATCTGGAATCACCAAGTCTTCATCAACACCAATCACAGATCCGAATCCTTCGCAAGTATCACAAGCTCCATAAGGATTGTTAAACGTAAAGAAATGCAAGTTTGGTTCAGCGAATTGAATTCCATCCAATTCAAACTTATTGGAAAACGGAAAAATCTCATCAGTTTTAGGAAAGTAAATCCAACATTCTCCATCTCCTTCTGCAAAGCTCAATTGTACAGAATCTGCTATTCTTGATTGATGATCTTCATCATCTAAACGCACACCAAGACGGTCAATAACTAATTCTAAACTTTTAATTTTCTTTAAAGACTTTTCAATTGCTTGGTCAACTTTTAGAATTTCACCATCAATTCGAACCCTCGCAAAACCTTGTTCTTTAAAGATGGTCAATTGACGTTCTATTCCGTAGCGTTCGTAATTCTTAACTGGTGACAAAACCATAAACTTCTCACCAACTTCACGTTTATTGATTAAATCCACAACATCTGTAACATCATGTTTTCTCACTTCATTTCCACTAATTGGGGAATAAGTTTTACCAACTCGGGCAAATAAAACCTTTAAATAATCATATATCTCTGTGACTGTTCCAACTGTTGACCTTGGATTGGTAGAGGTAACTTTTTGTTGAATTGCAATAGCAGGAGCAACTCCTTTAATAAAATCAACGCTTGGTTTATCTAGTTTTCCAAGAAATTGTCTTGCATATGCAGATAAACTTTCAATATAACGGCGCTGACCTTCAGCATACAAAGTATCAAAAGCCAAAGAGGATTTCCCAGAACCCGACAATCCAGTGATTACTGTCATTTTTCCATGTGGAATTTTGACTTCAATGTTTTTAAGATTGTGTTCTTTTGCTCCTTTTATATGTATGTATTCATTTCTCATCATTAAAAAAAATTACGAATGATAAATTACGAATTATCATTTGTCAATTATCAATCCTCCTGTTCTTCCAGCAATTGTTTATTGTAGATTTCGGAATAAACACCATCCAAAGCTAAAAGTTCATCATGCGTTCCTTCTTCAATTTTCCCACCATCATCCAACACTAAAATCCTGTCTGCATTTCTGATTGAAGATACACGATGACTTACGATTAAAGAAGTTGTTTCGGCAAGAGTATCTTTTAAATTATTCAGAATAATTTCTTCTGTTTCTGTGTCCACAGCAGATAAGCAATCATCAAAAATGATCAATTTAGGATTTCTAATTAAAGCTCTTGCAATACTTATTCTTTGTTTTTGACCACCACTCAAATTCACTCCTCGCTCACCTAAAACAGTATCCAGACCTTGTTTAAAGTCTTTTATATTGTTCCAAACATGAGTGGTTTCCAACACTTTAATTACTTCTTTTTCAGTAGCATCCTGATTTTCTGCTAAACCAAATCGAACATTATTTCGAATAGAATCTGAAAATAAGAAAACCCCTTGTGGCACTACACCCGCATGACTTCTATATTCATTTAGATTAATATTTTTCAAATCTTTGCCGTCAACTTCAATCGCTCCTGATGTTGGATCAAACTGTCTCATTAAAAGATTAATAACACTCGTCTTTCCACAACCTGTTCTACCAATTATCGCTAAGGTTTCACCTTTTTTAATTGAAAAACTCAAGTTTTTTACTGCCTGAATCCCAGAAGACGGAAAAGTATAACTCACGTTTTTAAATTCTATCGCTCCATTAAAATCGAAAGGTTGAAGGTTTGTGTTTTTCACTTCTGGCTCTTCATTCAGAAATTCATTGATTCGTTCTTGACTTGCCGCTGCTCTTTGGATCATAGATGTTACCCAACCTACACTTGCCAGAGGCCAAGTCAACATGTTAACATAAAAAATAAATTCAACAATATTCCCTGAAGACAATCCATTTTGAGTTTCAAAAGATAAAATCCCCCCAAAATAAATCACCATAATCGTACTTAGACCAATTAGGAAAGTTATTGTTGGCATAAAGAAAGCATTGGTTTTCACTAAGCTCATTTGTTTTTGTAAATAACCTTTCACATCAACATTAAAATCTTTTTGAAATTTTTCTTCCGCTCCATAAGCTTTTAACACAGTAATACCAGAAAAAGATTCTTGAACTATCGTAGAAATCTTAGACTGTTGCTTTTGAACCTCCACACTTTGCCTATTTACAATGCTTGAAACCTTATAAATAATAAAAGTTAGTAAAGGAAGAGGAATTAAGGTGTAAATTGTTAACTCTACACTAATGTTCGCCATATATGTAACAGTAAAAGCAAAAAGAATAGTTGTACTGATGGTGTACATTATTCCAGGTCCTAAATATTGCCTAACATAAGAAACATCTTCAGAGATTCTGTTCATTAAATCGCCGGTATTGCTTTTTTTATAGAAATTATAAGATAAGCGTTGGTACTGCTCATAAATCTCATTTTTCAAATCGAATTCGATGAACCGCGATACAATTATGATTGTTTGTCTTTGCATGAATAAAAACAAGCCTTTTCCTAGCGAGAGTAAAACATACATTCCACCCAATTTCAAAGCAAAACTCAGCCAATTATCTGCATCAAATCCAGACTTAAATTGATCTACCGCATCACCCACAATCAAAGGCATGTTAACATAAAAAAAGTTAGAACCAATAATAAAGGCAACACCGAGTAAAAGGCGCCATTTGTACTTAAATAAATATTTGTTGAGATAGCTTAGAGACTTCATCTATTAATTTCCTATTTTTGCACTTGAATATGTGCATTTTTTGTTCTACAAAAATAGCCATTTGATTTTAGAAGAAGTATAAAAAGCTTAATACAATGATAGAAACTAGAAAAATAACTGCTGAGGATTTGGTAGACAATCCAGTCATTGCAGCAATGAGTCAGTACAATCACGAACAACTATTATTTTGTAATGATAATGATTCGGGATTAAAAGCGATTATCGCTGTACACAATACTACATTAGGACCTGCATTAGGGGGGACCAGAATGTGGATGTACAACAATGAAATCGAAGCTTTAAACGATGTTTTACGTTTATCACGTGGAATGACTTACAAAAATTCTATCTCAGGATTGAACCTTGGAGGTGGAAAAGCTGTAATCATTGGGAATTCTAAAACAATGAAATCGGAAGCTTTATTCCGCCGTTTTGGAAAATTTGTAAACAGTCTTGCAGGAAAGTATATTACTGCTGAAGATGTTGGAATTAACCCATTGGATATGACTTGGGTAAACATGGAAACAGACCATGTTGTTGGTTTACCAGGTAAAAGTGGAGATCCTTCTCCAATTACAGCTTTGGGAACTTATGTTGGAATGAAAGCTTGTGCCAAAAAACAATTCGGTAGCGATAGTTTAGCAGGTAAGAAAATCGCTGTTCAAGGAGTTGGACACGTTGGTGAATACCTTGTAAAACATTTGCGTGAAGAGAATGCAGAAGTATTCATTTCAGATATTGATCAAGATAGCTTGAAGCATGTTTCTAATACATACGGTGCAAAAGTTGTTGGTTTAGATGAAATTTACGACATTGACATGGACATTTATGCTCCTTGTGCACTAGGTGCTACAGTAAATGATGACACCTTGAACAGATTAAAATGTTCAATCATTGCAGGTTCTGCAAACAACCAATTGGCAAATGAAGTTATTCATGGACAAGCTGTGCTTGACAGAGGTATCGTTTATGCTCCAGATTATGCAATTAATGCAGGTGGTGTAATAAACGTATATGCTGAATTAACGAACAATACTCCTGAATGGGCTTTACATAAAGCAGAAGGAATTTACAATACTATCTACGAAATCATAAAACGTTCATCAGACGAAAATATTCCTGCTTATGCTATTGCAAATAAAGTAGCTGAGGAAAGAATTGAGGCTGTTGGTAAAGTTAAATTACCTTATTAAAATCGATGTTAAACAGAAGACATTTACGTATAAAAGTACTACAAACCTTATATGCTTTTTCACAGCATGAGGACAAAGAATTTTTGTGGGCAAAAAAAGAGTTATTCAAAGCTGTTGACCAAATGTATGAATTGTACATTTCGTTACTAATGATTTTCCCTGAGTTAAAATTGAAGGGAGAACACAGAGTTGATGAGAATAAGAAGAAGATGTTACCGAAGGAAGAGGATATCAATCCCAACATGAAGTTTATCGACAATAAAATTATTCAAATTCTTGAAGAAAATGCAGAATTACGCCATCAAGCCGAAGATCATAAAGCCAATTGGATTGGTGATGACAGACAAGAGTTGATGCGTAAAATGTATAATCACATTCGCCAATCAGAACTTTACTTTGAGTTCATGAATAATGAAAAAGAAGGTTTCGAGGAGGATAAAGAGTTTATTGTTCAATTGTTTAAAACAGAAATAGCGAATTTTCCACTGCTATACGACTTTTTAGAAGAAAGAAGCGTTTACTGGATGGATGATATAGATTTAGCTTGTTCTATGGTTATTAAAACAATCAAATCTTTTAAAGAAGATAGCGAAGACCATAAAATATTGCCTTTATTTAAGCCGAATGATGATGAGGAAGATTTTATTGCTGACCTTTTGAGACAAGCGATAAAAAACCGTCCTGAAAACCTGAAGGTAATCGATGATTTAACCCAAAATTGGGAACTTGATCGTATTGCAAAAATGGATGTTCTTTTGATGGAATTGGCGATTACTGAATTAACAACTTTCAGCAACATTCCAACAAAAGTTACATTGAATGAGTACATTGAAATTTCTAAATTTTACAGTACTCCAAAAAGTAATCTATTTATCAACGGAATATTAGACAAAGCGATCACTAAACTTGAAAGTCAAGGTGAAATTCAAAAAGTTGGTCGAGGTTTAATGAAGTAAAAAGTTTAAACGATGAAGAAAGTTTTTTTATTGGCTGCCATTTCTTTGGGTCTATTTTCTTGTGGAGATGGAGCAAAATCAGAAGGTCAAATAGGACAATATACAACAGTAGAAGTACAAGATTTTCATAATGCAGGATCTGTAGCTAAAGGAGAAAAAGTAGAGTTTGACATCAAGATGAAAAACACTGGTGATTATCCACTTATGATTGCAGACATATCAGCAGCATGTGCGTGTACTGTTTCTAATTTCGAAAAAGACCCTATTCAGCCTGGAGAAACAACAATCATAAATGCAACGATAGATACAGACGAAACAGGGAAAGGTGTAATTAAAAAACCGATTACAGTATCGGCAAACACAAGACCTTCGTCAACGGTTATCATGCTTCAAGCAACGGTAATTGATTAGAATAAATATTAATAATAAATTTAAAAAGTAAGTTATGGGTGAAGGAGGAATGCAATTGGTTATGTTATTGCTGATTTTGGGAGTATTTTATTTCTTTATGATACGACCACAAATGAAGAAACAAAAGGAATTAAAGAAATTTCGTGAAACTTTAACTGTTGGTGACAAGGTTGTTACTATCGGTGGAATCCACGGAAAAGTTTTAGAAATTGCTGATACAACTATCTTGTTAAGTTGTGAAGGAAGCGCAAAAATTCGTGTTGAAAAATCTGCTGTTTCTACAGGAGCTGATGAGCAACAATTGGCACAAGCCGGTAAATAGATTTTCTAATTAGAAACTATCTAATTTCTCGTAGAAAAATTAAAAGGCCAGTCTTAACATTAATTGTTAGACTGGTTTTTTTGGCTTTCAATTGTTTTTACTTTCCAATTGTTTTTGCCTAGCAATTTCCTCTAATTGTTTAATTTTCTTCTTGTTCTGCTTCTTACTTTCTTTATACTCTTTCTTTTCTTTTTTGTATTCTGCCTTACTCAAAATTTCAAATGTTGGATCGAAATCAACCTTCCCGCTTTTAATATCGTTAATCACACATTCAAGAACAAAGTCTTCAGTGTTTGGGTAGTATTTGGCATCTAGATCTTGTTCAAAAAATCCTGCCATTCCAGAATAAAGTGAAGCTTCAAATCCGTTTTTGTATTTGGAAATAATCTCAGTAGCTGTCATTCCTGTTTCACGATAAATCAATTTGGTTAATACTTTTCCCTCAGAAATATACAAATCTTTTAGAAGGTATTTGAAATCGCTTACCAGCTCTTTCTTTGTATTTCGCATTAATTTTCGTTGCTTTCGACTTTTATCTATCGTTGCTAATTCATTCTCCAAAGAATCAATTACGCGCGCCGCTTCCAATGCCAAAGGGTAAACTTTCCTTACTCTTCTTAAAGCATTTCTATATTGTGATTTAAAATCACTTGGTAAATCAAAACTCTCGTAAACTTGAAGTCGACTGATTATAGAATCATTGTAACTGTTGTTTGCTGGAGTTTCTTGACCGATAGAAAAACCAGAAATCAATATTCCACACAACAAAGTTGTTAAAGATTTTAAAGTTTTATTTAGAGATATATTCATCATTAATTATATTAACGAAAGAATGAATGCAAATATTTTGCCATGATAGGATTCTATAAAATGAATTTTATTGAACCCAACTAATAAGTTTATGGAATCAAAACATTATAACCCAATGCTTGTAATTCAAATATTCTAACATAAGCATCATCAACAACTTCAAAACCTTTTGGTAAATCCTCCTTTTCAATTCCCAACCTATTCATTGCCACAGAACAAACTGTTACCTTGAGTCCATCGGTACTATATTTGCTTAAAAAATCGAACAACTCCTTGTCTTCTTTGATGTCTCTTACAACCATTCCCCAAATAACAATCTCATAATTATTAATTTCCACACCGCTCTTCTTCATTTTATCATACATCATAAATGCAGAACGCATTGCACGCTCAGCGGAAACTCCAAAACCATAATTGGGTGTTTTATTCAGTGATTCCACAACTGATTTACCTATAAATTTTGGGGCATCTTGTGCTAACGCAACTGTTGAAAATATCATTGCTACTACTAAACTTAAAAATTGAATCGTTTTCTTCATCGCTATAATACGGTTTAATATTAATTGTTGAATATAACTAAGCTTAAAAATATAGGGTGTAACAATTGTTACTTGTTGGAAAGTAATAACTTAAATTGGACGGAGTACTCTAACATCCTCGATATTTTCCACTGATTAAGTATATCAATGTGGGCTTATTGGAATAAGTTAAGATTAAACAAGAGTTCTTCCACTAGGTTTTACCTCGTGGTTTAGTTTTTTTTTCCAATTGATTTTAATAATTCTATTTCAAAAACAACATTGTTAACAACGATACCGTATTTCATTAACACAGAATTCGGATTGTTCATACAAAAACTACTTCAATGCAAAATGTTTCTCCGCTTTCTCTGCAATTTGTCCACCAATAGCCAAAGAAGCTGTAGCTGCTGGAGAAGGCGCATTCAATACGTGAATGGAGTGTCCGTGGTACTCGATTCTGAAATCATCTCTTGTATCACCATCCTGACCTAAAAGCAAAGCTCTTACTCCCGAACCACCTGGGCGTAAATCATCCATTTCTAATGAAGGAATTAAACCTTGAAGTGTTTTTAAGAACAATTTCTTAGAAAATGCTCTTCTGTATTCATCCACTCCAAATTTCATATTTTTAAAGAATAATTTCCAAGTTCCGCTATACGCCAAAGCATCAAAAGTATCTTTCATGCTGAAGTCGGTTTTACCGTAACCTTCACGCTTGAAAGTAAATACCGCATTTGGTCCACATTCCGTATGTCCGTTCGTCATTCTTGTGAAATGTACACCTAAGAATGGGAAGGCTGGATTCGGAACTGGATAAATTAAGTTCTTCACTTTATGTTGCGCTTGATCTGTGAGTTCATAATAATCTCCTCTAAAACCAACCACTTGTTCTTTCAATTTCACGCCATCTTTTCTTGCCAAACGGTCAGCTTGCAATCCTGCACAGAAAATCAAATGTTTTGCTTTAAACTTTTTAGTTGCTCCAATAACTGTCGAATAATCGTCGTTTTTTTCAACACCTATAACTTCTTCACCAAGAACGGTCTTTGAGTTGCTATTCATCCCCTCGGCATTTGCAACCATTTTTTCAGTGGCGTTTCGGTAATCAATAATACCTGTACAAGGAACCCAAATACCTGCAATTCCTTCAACGAAAGGTTCATGCTCTTTTACTTGTTCACCAGTTATTTTTTCAATTCCTTCCGTGTTATTGGCTAAACCATTTTCAAAAATCTTATCCATAAACGGAAGCTCACTTTCTTTTGTGGCAACAACAACTTTTCCGCAAACATCATGAGGAACCTTGTTATCTTTTGCAAATTGAACCAATTCATGACGACCTTTTACACAATTTTCTGCTTTAAGAGAACCTGGTTGGTAATATAAACCCGAGTGAATAACACCAGAATTATTACCTGTTTGGTGATCAGCATAACGCTTTTCTTTTTCAATTAAAATGATGTTTAATTCTGGGTTACGTTTTTGTAGCTTGTAAAATGTTGCCGCTCCAACGATTCCCCCTCCAATAATTGCGATGTCGTATACTTGATTTTCCACGTAAAAAATTTTCCCTAAAAGTAACAAATTCAAAGTTCATATTTAGCAATAGTTCCTGCAAAGTTGAACTATGAATTATTAATTACAAAGCCTTAGAAATTGATTTGATTAATAAAAGAATACAGGTTGGTTGATTCAATTTTTCAATCCCGTAAAAAGCCCCTTAACAAACAATTATTAAGAGGCTTTCGATAGTATTAATTAGACTTTTACTTTTTATATTCCTTTACTGATTGATTAATTCGCCCAAAGATTGACTGGCCTTCCTTGTTCTTCATATCAATTTCAATTCTATCGCCGAAATTCATAAATGAAGTAGTCGGCTTACCATCTTTAATAATCTCCAAACATCTTACTTCTGCTAAACAACTTGATCCATCTGGACTACCTTGATTGGCAACTGTTCCCGATCCAATTACTGTTCCCGCCATCAATGAACGAGACTTTGCAGCATGCGCAATCAATTGCCCAAAATTAAAGGTCATGTCAACTCCAGCATTTGGAGAACCAATAAGAACTCCATTTAATGTAGATTCTAAAGGTAAATGAAGTTTTCCTTCTTCCCAAACGCCTTCTAATTCGTCTGGTGTCACAGCCACTGGAGCAAATGTTGTCCATGGTTTTGATTGGTAAAAACCAAATTGTTTTGATAATTCATTAGGAATTAAGTTCCTTAAAGAAACGTCATTAATTATGGTAATTAATTTAATGTGGCTCAAAGCATCTTTTGAGTCCGTTCCAGCCGGTACATCATCAGTAATAACAGCGACTTCTGATTCGAAATCAATTCCCCATTCCTCTTTTTCTATCTCAATGTCATCGTTTGCTCCAATAAAAGCATCTGAAGCGCCCATATACATTAAAGGATCTGTCCAAAATGACTCAGGTAACTCCGCATTTCTAGCTTTTCTTACCAATTCCACGTGAGTAACGTATGCACTTCCATCAGCCCAATGATAAGCGCGAGGCAAAGTTGCTAAAACACGTTTGCTTGAAAAATCAAATGAACCTTCTATTCCACTCGAATTTAACCTTTTATATACAGCTTGCAACTCAACTTCAAGCGCATTCCAATTATCAATTGCTGACTGCATAGTAATTGCTAATTCGGGTACTCTTACCGCCTTCGTTAAGTCTTTGCTTACGACAACTAATTGACCATCTCTTGTGTTATTATCTATTGAGGCTAATTTCATTTCTCTACTATAAATTTCTTTATTTAATTCCTATGTGGCTTCTCAACTTATTATTCTTCCTTCCATATCTGAGGGAAAAATTTTCTTTGTTGATGTTTAGGATGTAAATATTTCTTCCACTCACTTCCTCCAGTAGCTGCTTGATTCTCACCTTTTTTATCTAAATAATGTTGTGCAGTATCTAAATGAACCATAGGCCATTTTACATTATACATTTGATCAAACTCTTGAAGACTTTCTACTAATTCTGGAGAGGGATTCTCAATTTTATCGAATTTTTCCTGCAAGGTCCTCCCTTTTAAATCATTTGCTAAAGCAATCAAATCTTCTTGATACTTATCCTCAAACATTCTCAACATCAATTTCTTCTCTCCTGTTTCACGGTTCATTCCAGCGTCCTTCCAATAAATATGTTCGAAATATTCTTCTGTGGTTGGGTTCTCAGAAATACGTGCTTTCCCGTTTTCATTCAAAAGATTCTTTAACTCAGTACAATAAATTTCAATTTCTCTGAAAGAAACACTTTGAAAACCACTTGCAGGAGCTAACGTTTTACGAAATACATTGTAATCATCATAACTCATTCCTTGACTCATAACGCTAAATGAAGTGATCAACATTGAAGTATATCTGTTCAATCTATTTATTTTATCAATCCAAACACCATCAGCTAGCTCCTCATTTACCAATTGCTTTAATTCATGCATCATCATTCCTAGAACTAATTCTGTTACTTGATGGTACATGATAAAGATTTTTTCATCCTTATAATCCGTTCTTGGTTTTTGGAGTGAGAACAAAGTATCAACCTCTATATAGTCCCAATATGAAATTGGTGAAGCTTGCAATAAACCTTCTAAGTATAAATTTGGATTTTCTCCTAAATCTTCATACTTCTTAACCAGTTTATTCAATAGATCCTTTGTTTTGTTTTCTTCGCTCATAGTCTAAATAAAATTTTAATAGCTTGATTTTATCACACGCTAAAAATAACAACTTTTATTAATTCAATATAATGTAATATTCCGAATTGATCGTTTTGAGTGATTATGCATCGAATAAATCCTTAAAAATGCTTAAATAGTGAATACTAATAATTTTAGCCTAAACTATTCAAATGATGCCAGAAGTTTTTCAAAATAAATAACCATCAAAGCAAAAAAAGACCTTTTCATCTTTTAATTCAAATCTAGTTAAATTATTTTGTAATTGTAAAAACGTGGAAATTTATCTTTTCAGAAATGTTAAACCAAAATCTAATCCAGTAGCTAGCTCCAGTAAAGTGGTATTTGTTAACATTTTAGCCAATTCATCTCTAACAACTTTGAATTGATCATGCACTGGACAAGGCTTAGCCTCATTGCACTGACTTAAGCCTAAGCCACAACCAACATAAATTTTATCCCCATCAATAGCCTTAACGATTGCGCTTAATTTAATTTTTTCTAAATCCTTTTTATTTATATAAAATCCTCCAGATGGCCCTTTTACAGATTTAACAATATTATTTTTAGATAGAATTTGCATTATTTTGGCTGTAAATGCTTCAGGTGAGTCAATGTGCTTTGATATATCTTTAACCCCTGTTTTCTCATTGCTATTCAAAGCTTGTTCTGCTATATGCAAGGTTGCTTTAATACCATATTCGCACGCTTTAGAAAACATCCTTATATTTTTTATTTGAAATTCAAGAATTCAAATTTAGTTTAAATTTATCAAAAACAATAACTTTACTAAAGCTTAGAAATTGACAAGTCGATTGTAAAGTTTGAAATCCAATAAACATACTTACTTAATTCTTATTCTTTATTATTAGTGCATAGCCCTGCAATTTAATTCATGAATATTTCAAAGCTTCTGTGTATTCAAACGGTATTTCATTTCGTAATAAAACGAAGCGAATTCTTAAAAACCTTGAAAAGTTATAAAGGCTGATTTTGGCAACTCCAATTTTGTTTAATAGAAAAATTGACTAGTTATTTATCATCTATAATTATTTCTTAACTCATTTCTTATCCTTAATTGCAGTCACCTAGACCATATAATACATGAGATATCTATTTTCTAATTATGGTAAAGAATCAGCTTGATAAAAGATATAATAGTCTTTTATGACTTATATCATAAAAGCCATAGTTTTTCATTATTTTGCCATTGCATAGATTTCATACGTCTATTTTTGAATCATAAATTAACTAAAAGAACAAATTATGAAAAATTACTTTAAAATTGGATTGCTCCTTTTAGCCGTTTCACTTTACAGCTGTGGAGGCGAAGAAGCAGAAAGCGCAAAAGAAGAAAAAGTACTTGTTAATCCTAACAACCCTAACAATTCAGCCTCTAAATCTGGCGCAGAAGAACATGAAGATGAAAAAGTTAGTGCATCTCAACGCGTGGATTTAGAAAACAAAGGAGTTGGGCCTATAAAGAGCGTCACCATTCCTGAAACCATTGATGAAGCTTTAGCGGAAAAAGGAAAAGAAATCTACGAAAAAAATTGTACAGCATGTCATAAAGTTGATAAGAAATTCATTGGCCCCGCACCAAAGGATATTCTTAAAAGAAGAAGTCCTGAATGGGTTATGAACATGATTATCAATCCTGACAAAATGGTTCAAGAAGATCCTTTAGCTAAAGATTTACTGATTGAATTTCATGGTTCTCCGATGACCAATCAGGGTATCACAGAGGATGAAGCAAGAGCGATATTAGAATACATCAGAACTTTGTAAGAAACACAATTCAAAAATAGATGTATGATTTTTTTTATATTAAGTAGGTAAATTGAGCAGTAAATCTTGTCAGCAATGTTGTTTTGATTCGATATAATTAAAATAAATCAAAACTTTTAATTAAGCATTTTTTACAAAACTGATTATCAGTGATTAGATTTAAGTAACACACTATTATTGCGTTACTTTTCTTTTTAGCTGCGGCGTTATTAGGATTGTATTGCTCCACTTTGCAGTTTCGTCAATTGATTTTGAATACTGATATGTCGTTCATGCACACTCTCATGAAGCCCTTTTGGGTTGGGTATATTTTGCTTTAATTACACTCATTGCTTACTACTTCCTAAAAGATTCAATTCCATCGAAAGTCTACAATAGAATTTTCAATTTTACTTTAGTTACGCTAATCGGAATGATGGTCACTTTTCCTTTTACGGGCTAAGCATTGTTTTCTATTATCTTCTCCAACCTATCTCTATTTGCTAGCTATTTCTATGCATGGCCGTTTTTTAAGTACGTAACTCTAGAAGAAAGAAGTTCACCTGCTTTCAAAACAATAAAATACGCGATAATCTATTTACTGATTTCAAGTATCGGACCATGGGCAATTGGTGGAGTGATGGCAACTTTAGGTCCTGAATAGCTTTGGTACCGTACCTCAATTTATTTTATATCTTCATTTTCAGTATAACGCTTGGATGATTTTAGGTGTGATAAGTGTTTTCCTTAAAGTTCTGAAAAATCATGATATCATTATTGATAAAACGCTAATTAAACGATTCTCGATCACTTTCAATATCGGAATAATACTCACTTTATTTCTATTCTATTTAGTGAACCTCATATTATTGCAAACGTAATTTCGGTTTTAGGTTCATTAATTCAATTAACAGGGTTGCTCTTCCTTTTTAATTTTGTTAGAAATTATTATATTGATATTGGACTTGTTTTCGGAAAAATCGCATGGCAACTTCTGCGTTGGTCCTTCTTGTTACTTCTGATTAAAAGGATAATGCAACTCTTAGCTTCATTTCAATACACAGCCGAGATAATCAGTAACAACACCTACCTAACTTAATAGCGTTTTATCAGTTGTTTTCTTTCAGTAGCTAAAGATAATCGTAAAAAATTAATTGCCAACCCAACAGTCGATTAATTGACGAGTAGAAAACAACTGATAAAACGGAGTTGGACTATGCCGCACTTTGGGTAAACTATAGGGCCGATTTGATTGGGATGGATATTTCCTTCATTTTTGGAGTGGTAAAATGAAGGACTAAAATGATTTCGATATGTAATAAAACCCTCTTCATATAAATTCATTTGTAAAAAGACATATTTATCCCATTACACTTTTTTAGCGTTTGGCGATCATTACAATAAGTAAAAGAACGTTCAATAAAATCAAGTGCCTCATGTAGGTGAAGCTATGATTTTGTGTTTTGCTCTCATTCTTCCTTTTTTGCATTTTTTGCAAGAAGTAATGTCCTTATTGATGACAAAACTCACTACTTCTAATGCGTTTAAACCTTCCAAGATTGGTAGAAACACCGCTTTGTTTAATATTTCAACACATTTACTAATTTATCTTTTAAGAACCGCAAGGACATAAACCCGAAGTAGCGTATTCTTCTAAAACCTGAAGGAAGAATATGCTGTAGAAAACGCCTAATAAACTCTTCTTCTGAAAGCGACATTGTTTTTCTTAAACCAGCATTTTTATAATCCTTATAACCAAAGATAACTTTGCCATCAGTGTGCTTTAATATACGTTGATTGGAGATCTCCACCCTGTGTGTGTAATTGCCTAAATAATTGATCAAATTGTTAGGTTTTGCAAAAGGTTTTTTGGTATAAACTACCCATTTTTTCTTGTACCATATTCCTTTTAATGTTTCTACATCTTTAATGTCATTGGTTAATTTAATCTCACCTTTTTGAATGACTTTCTCGAAGTGTTTAAAAAGAATACCTCTAAAAATGGCACTCAAAACTTTAAAAGGGATAAAAAACTTATTGTGAGCAGGTATCCATTCTCTACCATCTTCAGAAAGTCCACCCGCTGGAACGATCATGTGAATATGTGGATGGTAAACTAATGTTTGACCCACACCCCGTTAGAAATTCATATATTAGTACAATGGAAAGATTTTATGTTTATGTTCTCTCATCAAAAAAAGATAATTCTTGGTACATTGGGTATACATCAGACCTAGAAAGTCGCATAATTCAACATAATTCAGGGAAAACGATTACAACAAGTCGAAAAATGCCCTGGAAAGTTATTTACTACGAAGTTTCCTTCAGTAAAGCAGATGTAATAGCACGAGAAAAGTATCTAAAATCAGGTATGGGTAGAAGGTATTTAAAGAATAGATTAAAACATCAGCTCCATTTCTAACGGGGCAGGTGTATGGAGTATTGCAACACCTCCTGCTTTTGCTCCAAGATACTTGATGTTTTCGGCAGTTTGCATTATTGTTTCATTGGCAGCCTTGAAAAGTAAATTATAGGCCTGTGCTTGATTAAGATAAAACAAAGCATTTAGGCTATCTGGAACAGTGAATACAAGATGAAAGTACTTTACTGGAGGAAGATTTGAAGCTAGTTTATCTACCCATTTAGCTTTTTTTGTAAACTGACATTTTGGACAGTGCCTATTTCTACAAGAGTTGTAGGCTTGCTCTTTTGTTTCACAGTTATTACATTCTCTCACATGTCCACCTAGTTTTTCAGTTCTGCAACTTAGAATATCTCTAAAAGCCTTTTTTTGAGTACTTACCAATTTCGATGATGAAAGAAAGGTCTCTTTATTCTCCTCAAAAATGTCAGAAAGTTCGATTGTTTGTCTTTTATTTTCCATAGCTAAGATTTTAAACATTCATACTTTCTAATGGTGACTTCACTTTTGTAAGGTCGATATTTGTTAGATGCAAATAAACCGAGGTTGTCTTTAGTGTGGTGTGCCCTAAAAACCGTTGGATGAGTTTAATATTCACACCTTGTTCTAACATGTGAGTAGCAAAAGAATGCCTTAAAGTATGGGGAGATACTTCCTTTTTAATATTGGCTTTTTGAGCATTTTTCTTTAGAATATTTGCTAAAGAAGTAGGAGCTATTGTACTTCCTTCGTTTCCTTGAGGTTCAAAAAGATAGGTTTTAGGCCGGTTTAGTTTGTAATGCAACCTCAATAACTCAAGACATTTCGAAGATAAAATAGTAAATCGATCTTTCTTTCCTTTTCCCTGTCTAACATGTATTTTCATATTTTCTGAATCAATATCAGATGGTTTTATTTGAAGAAGTTCAGATCTTCTCAAACCAGCCGAGTATAGTAACATTACCATGGCTCTATGCTTAATGTTAATGATTACAGAAATAAGACGTTCGACTTCGTCCATTGATAAAACCACAGGAAGTTTTTGAACTTTTTTAGGTCGTTTAATTTTAATTCTTTCCCAATCATTTTTTAAAATATCTGAATAGAAAATTTTAAAAGCACTGATGTGTTGATTGATAAACGAGGTTGACCGTTTTTGATTAAAAATTAAGTCATGGAGGTAGACTTTAAACTCTTCTGTGGTAATCGAAGAAAGCGCTTTATTTAAACGCTTTTCCATTGCTGACATTGTCGTACAATAGCTTTTAACACTACTTGGACTGAAGTTTCTGTACTCCAATTCGAGTTGGAGTTTGTCGATACATTTTGAAAATTGATTTTTCATTTCAATAAATTTTATGGATTAATACTTCCATAAATTTATGTCAATGAGATGAGTAGGGGGAATTACCGATTTTCAAATCGGTTTAGTTCAACTATTGGATTTCTACATTGGTTTTTTCTTGGAGTGGTTATAATGGGTTTATTGGCATTACTTGACAAAACGGAACTTATTCGATTGAATAAAATAGATTTAAGATACTATGATTTAGGGTTCGCAATAACTGAATTCGTGATATTCTATAAGCCTGCAGAATTAATTTTAGGTTCCCCTATAATTCCAAAGTACGATTAGTTTCTCTTGTTTGCCAGCTTTTTTATTGTAATTGGGATTGCTTATATTATATTAAAAAAATGGTAAAAACTAAAACGATAAATTCACTAGAGATGGCAGAAAATCCCTATAATTCTGGATCTCATTCAAAATAATCGATCATGTGAGATACAGAATAGATCTGAAATTATATTATATATTTTAATATTCTTCCCCCTAAGAATACCAGTGCATAAATAAATTATGTGCTTGACATCTACCTTTGAAGAAAAAAAGAAGATGAATTTACTAAGATTTATGGAAGAATTCCCGAATAATGAAACTTGCAAGGCTCATTTTAGAATTAAAAGAGAAAAGGAAGTTGTAAAATGTAAATAGTGGACAACATGGATCATTATTGCCTTCTAAGTAAAATTCAATTAGAATACAAGAACTGTTCTTTTAGGACTACTCTTAAAAGTGGTAGTAAGCATGGTTCTAAAGTCAATTTTTATTATTGGTACCAAGCTATGGCTTATATGACTAACAATAATAAAAAAATTTCAGCGAATGGACTTCAACGACAGTTGGATCACCCAAAGTACTATTCAATCTGGCCATTTAGGTATAAAATTTAGAGGAGTAATAGGGAAACGTGATAACTTACACCCATTGGAGGGCTCTATTGAATTTTATGAAGGATATTTTGCTAAGGCAACCCCAAAAAAGATTAAATTGAAACGAGGTAGGGTGCCCATAAGTGTCAAAATGTAGCAGTTATGGCTGAGTCACCTACTCTCAAATATATAGAAACAGGGCATAAAAGTAACCAATGCCGATTTTTTAAAATGCAAGTATTTACTTATCACAATGCTTATACAAATTCAGAATTGGTTGAGGAAAATTTTGACGAATCCGCAATTGTTCTTTCCAATAAAAACAGTAGTTACTTAGATATTGCCAATTATTTAGAAACACATATAACAGAGAAAGTCTAATAATCAATTTACTAAAACTATTTTAAAGTGGGTTTATATTGCAATTAGCAATGCTAAAAGAACTTTGCTGAGTGAGTTTCACAAAATAAAAGGAAAATATTTACAATCATATCTGAATGAGTTTTGTCCCAAACTTAAGCGCAGAAACTTCTGCAACAGGGTTTTATAAAGATTAACTTAGCAGTTTCTAAGATTTACAGGTAAAATATGAGGAAGTAGTAATTTTTATTATCTTTGTATCAGAGCCTTATTTATAAAGCTTGACTAATTTCTAATTAAAAAAAACTATTATGAAAAAACTACTATTAATTACAGCCATTTTATTTTTTGGAATTGTATCATGTCAAAAACAAGAATTAATTCCAAAAAATTCAAATGAAACTAAAGGTATTTCTAACTATGAAGAATCCAAGACTCGAAACTTCAAACATGAACTAGTTATTTACGACGATGACAACAAAAGCTATATTATGATTGCATTGCACGCAGATGATTTGGATGTTATTAATGAATTTAACAAGAACAATAGAATAATAATTAACCCTTCCAATACTAATATAGAAAAAGGTGTAAACTCTATAATTGATAATAAACAAGAATTATTGAACAACCATGAAGTAAAAGATGATTTTCAAGGAACTGAAAATCAAGAATCAAGTTTAGTAATAGAAGTTATAAAACATAATTTTAATACAACTAAAAAACATTTTACATTAGGAATTGAAAGTACAAATAATACAAAATCTTTTGTACCTGGAATTAGTATTACTTGGACAGCTAATACGAATACTCAAACTCATATCGGTGCTATTCACAACGGAACTGGATACAATAACTTGGTAAGATTTCGTTATAAAAGCGGTTTAAATCTTAGCTGGAAACACTTAAGTTCAGGTGGTTTCAATGCATGGTATATTACACCTGGCTCTAGTTCTTACTTCCGATATTGGTGGTACGAATATTCGAACCCTCGTAAGGTAGAGATGATAGTGCAAAGCGACAATCGACAAACCGGAATTAACTACTATGTAATATATAGCCTCGATGCGAATAATGCCTATTCAAAAGAATGTCCAATTGGAAATTATAATAACAATAATTACGCTGAATGTTATTATGGTACTGTACCAGTAGGAACGAATGCTTTTGATTTTAATTATGGAGGTTCAGGTGGGACATGGTTCCTATATACTCCTATAAATGGAAATGTTTGTCCTTGGCTACCTGAAGTTGGAAGTGGATTTGATGGAGCACATTGTAAAGTTGTCAAAATACCAAATGATGCAGTTGGTAAGCAATATGTTTGGCAAAGAGATTTGCTGATAAAGTCTTATAAATTAAGTGAACTGTAATTTCCTATTATAAACTTAAAAGGAGAGATAATTATCTCTCCTTTTAAAAAATACTTTTATGAGAAAAGTTATAATTATATTTTTGATATTGAATTTATTTAATTGCTGTACACCTAAAGAAATAAATTCAATTAAAAATAAAGATTTAATTGTTGCTGAATTTGAAGATGATAAGCTTCTTGAGTATCAACTAGATTCTATGATTTCTGATATGGTTTATCAAGTTAAGTTAAATGCCATAAACGAGTACTTTTCAAACTTACTTTTGGATAAAGAATCTAAAAATAATAACCTAAGCAGATTCGACTACGTAAACGCAACTAAACTAGAAGATAATGATCCGTATTTAAAAATAGAATTAGCAAATAATAGTTACACCAATATTGTAAAAACTGATTCTATAAAGGCTAATATAATTTACAAAAAAGCTGTTTATCAAGCTAAAATCAAGGGACTACGGAATAATATTTTAGAAAATAATAGAATTTCAATTTCTTTAGAAAAAGATTTTCATAGAGATTTCAATAAAAAATTAGAAGGTCCATTCTTATACAAATCCAATACTGGTTGCTGTGTTGAGATTATTATTGTATCTAATTATGAGTGTTCGTATTGTTATAAAATGCATAATGAACTAAAAGAATTAGTAAATGAATACAAAGATATTGCTCAATTCAAGTTTGTTTATTTAAGCAATAATTTATTGAAATTTTCTAAAGCTCCAATTGCCGCTAACTTGCAAAACTCCTTTGACGAAATGAATGAATTCGTGTTTGAAAAAGTAAAAGAAGGAACCATAAACGACTCACTCATAATAGATTATGCTAAAAAATTAAATCTTAATATAAATAAATTTGTTGAGGACTACAACTCTGTGAAAATTCATAATCAAATGCTCGACAACAACGATATATTAAAAGATCATTTTATTTATCAAACTCCAACTTTAATAATAAACAATAAAATTTACGATGAACCAAATGTAATTAATATTTTGAAAAATATTTTGAAAAATAAAAAAATATTGTAGAATTCATCATCAAAATCGGCCTTTCCACTTTGGTTTATAAAACACTGCCAATAAAGCTACTAAAATGAACAAAATAGGATAAACAATCTGAAAAAGAGGTAGAATTAATACATTTTTAGAATACTTTAATTTTTGAGAATAATTCAAATAGACCAAAACGTCAATTAAAAATCTTAATACAAATACACAAATTAAAATTAGCCACAGACCATTAATTAAAGCCGAAAATAAAGCAATAATTCCTCCAACGAAATAAAGCAAAACAAACAAACCAATCAATGAATCAACCCAATCTACTTGATATTTACTCTTGCTTAACCACCGTACCCTTTGATCAAAATAGGCTTTTAATGAATTCGGAGCAGCCGTTTCAACACTCAATGAATGATCGTTTCGAATATGAATTGGTAGATTATTGTTTCTAAAATTCTTTAATAGAAAATAATCGTCCCCTGAAGCTAAATGTTGATGAGATTCTAATTGTTGGTCATAATTCATCAATTTTGAATCAAATAATAGATTAGCACCACTAACAGAAATTGGCCAAATTGATGATATTAAAAAATTAAATGCATTGAAAAATGAATATTCAGTACTAAACAATTTCCCAAGAAAACCTTTACCTTTCATTTTAACCGGTAAAGAAGATAAACCAGTAGAATTCAATAAATGATAAGAATTAAAATATTCAATATTTAAAACGACATCTGCATCTAAAGTCAAAATATATCTTGATTCAGCTTTTTGGACTCCATAAGCAAGAGCCGACTTTTTACCCGTTTTTTCTACAGGCAAAGAAAATAGATTTCCTAATTTCTGTTTATCGATGAATGTTTGAATTATAGTTATTGATTCATCATCCGAATGATCATTTACAAATAGAATTTCGTTTGGAAATTGATCCTGCAATAAGATGGATGATAACAATTCAGGTAAATTTTTCTCTTCATTTCTAAAAGGAATAACAACTGATATTTGATTCAAGGTTATTTTCCCAGGTTTAGAATCCTTTTTCCACATTGGAAAGATTCTCAGTCCTGTAAATAACAGAAAACTGAAAAGCAAGAAAACCAAATATATTTCAGGCATTGACATAAGTTTTCTTTTTAAGAATAAAGAACAAGCCCAATAGAGACGGTACACCAAGATTAACTAGCCATAAAAGTAATGATGAAGCCACAATTATAGAATCATTTTCTAATACAAAGCCCAAAATTAATAATCCAACTGTTTCGCGGATAATCAATTTACCAAAGAGTAAACTAGGTGTTAAAGTGCTCACTAAATACACTGTTAAAATTCCAGAGTAAAGCATGAAAGATGGCTCAACCCCAAAAGTCATTAACATTAGAAGAAATTGTATAGAAAATACAAAATAACGTAATGAACTTAAGCCTATTAAAGGTAGAAATATTTTTGTAGCTTGTTTTTGAAATAGAACGAGAATATTCTGTTTCCTATTAAGCCTTCTAATTTTTGATAAAGGAATAAAAGGAACTAAAAAATAAAACAGAATAGAAAGGAATAAGATTGAAATTAAAAGAAGCTTACCAGAATCTTTAAATGATGAAAATTCAAAATCAAAAAAATAAAGAAATGCTACCGCACCAAATAATAAAGTCACTAAGAATTGAGCGAAATTACTATAAAGGGTTCCTAGAATTAATTGACCTCTGACTTTACCCTTAAAAAATATCATTCTTCCTATGAAGTTTCCAATCCGATTAGGTGTTATAATCCCAGTACTCACACCTGAAAAAAGTGAATAGATTAATTCTTTAACGCTGAATCTAATAGAATTAACTTTTAAAATACTTTGCCATTTTAGTAATTCTAATCCCCAATTAACAGGCAACAGTAATACAACCACTACAAAACATATAGGATTTCGTACTTCAAGAGATTTAAACTGATTAAACTCAATTTGAGAAATTTGACGAATAAAAAAATACAATACGAAGATAAACAGGACCATTTTTAATGTCCACACCAAAGACTTTTGTACCTTTATATTTTTAGTCACGTTCACTTTTTACAATGGTTGAAGATAAAATAATTCTCGGAATAGATCCCGGAACTACAATAATGGGATATGGAATTATTCATATAAAAAACAAGAAAATGTCTCTTGTCACTTATGGAGTTATTCATTTGGCTAAGTTAGCAACTCATCCTGACAAATTGAAAAGAATTTTCGAACGTGTTGACGGATTGATCAAAGAATATAAACCAGACGAAATGGCAATTGAAGCTCCGTTCTTTGGTAAGAATGTTCAATCTATGCTAAAACTGGGACGTGCGCAAGGGGTTTGTATTGCAGCCTCACTAAATCTAAATGTACCTTTTGAGGAATATGCGCCAAGAAGAATAAAACAAGCCATTACTGGAAAAGGATCAGCCAGTAAGGAACAAGTTGCTTTAATGATACAAAGTTTGCTAGGGTTAAAAGAAATACCTAAACAACTTGATGCAACAGACGGTCTAGCTGCAGCAATTTGTCATTACTATTCCAAAGGAGTGGGTGAACACAATAAAACAAAAGCCTCCAATTGGAAGGCCTTTGTTAGTCAGAACCCGGACCGAAATAAGAGTCCAGAGATAAATAAGAAATAATTAAGCTTCCTGTATCATATTTGCAATTCCTTCCATTTCATCATTAGATAAGCTTAATTTTGATTTACTAAAATCCATATCAGCAATACCGTTAATCGGCATTAAATGAATGTGAGCATGCGCAACTTCTAATCCAATGACAGTCATTCCAATTTTTTTACAATCGAAAACTTTATCCATTTTCTTTGCAACAGATTTTGTAAAAACCATAAAATCACTCAAAAGTTGATCGTCAACATCAAAAATATTATCGATTTCCTTTTTAGGAATTACTAAAACGTGTCCTTTCGTAATTGGTTGAATATCCAGAAAAGCAAGAAATGAATCATTCTCTGCTACCTTATAACTTGGGATATCTCCGTTAATAATTTTCGTGAAAATTGTGCTCATTATCTTGTGATTTCCATAATTTCAAATTGAATAATCCCTCTAGGCGTTTCTACATCAGCAATGTCTCCAAGTGATTTACCTAACAAACCTTTTCCAATTGGAGAATCTACAGAAATTTTCTTTTCTTTTAAATCAGATTCGTTTTCTGCTACAAGTGTATAAGTCACTTCTGCGTTGTTAGAAAGATTTTTAATTCTAACGGTAGACAAAATAAGTGCACGTGTGGCATCAATATCCTTATCATCAATAACACGTGCATTCATTATCACAGTTTGTAGTTTAGCAATTTTCATTTCTAAAATACCTTGTGCTTCTTTTGCCGCGTCATATTCTGCGTTTTCAGATAAATCTCCTTTATCAATAGCTTCACCAATTTGAGCAGATATAATTGGACGTTGTACACGTTCCATGTCTTGCAACTGATCTCTCAGTTTTTTAAGACCTTCTTCTGTATAATAACTAATTTTCGACATAATAAAAATATTAATAAACAAAAACAAGAGAGCCATAAGACTCTCTCGTTCCAACAAATATAATTAAATTTTATCTTACTTCAAACTAAGTGTAACACCAAAAGTATTAATTACACCGAATGGATTAGAAGTACGAATAGCATATTCAAATCCAAAAGGAATTGCTTTATCTCCTAATAATGCGTCAATTGACACACCAGCAGTCAATCCAGTTAAAGAAGTTGTAGATTCCTCACGATCAAAGATTGCTTTTTCACCTACAAAACCAGCTCTTACATTAAAAGCTGCCTTTTTAAAAGCCATTCCATAATCAAGTCCAATATTGAATTGATCATTCGTGAATGAATTAGCATGAAATGCAGCAGCTACAATTAACTTCTTTGATTCATCAAAAATGAAATCATAAGAGAATCCCATTGCTAATAAAGAAGGCATTTCAAAAGTTGCAGAACGCTGAACTAATGTAGCATTTCCACCAGTTCCTTGATACAAAATCTCTTGCGAAGTTCCGTCTCCTTCAAAAGTCATTGGAGTACCAACGTTTTTCAAAGTAATACCAAATTTCATTTGATCTTGCTCTCCAGTTACATATCTAATTCCGGCATCAAAAGCCACACCAGTCGCTTTTAAATTAGAAATATTCTCATTCATCACTTTTACGTTTAAACCAGCGTAAATTGAGTTTGAAAATTCTCTAGCAAAACCAATATTAATAATGTTTTTTCTCGGGCTAAATTCACCAATACCTCCTTCTGGTAGATCAACAGTTGTAATGTCAATATCTCCATATCCAAAAGCTTGAAGAGACAATGCGATTACAGTTTGATCACCAACACGTTGTGCTATACCAGCAGAGTTTAATGATATATCAGCATCACCAAGCCAATTGGTATAGTTAAACTTTATCTGAGTCTTTTCTGTAAAAGCCAGTCCAGCAATGTTTGTAAATTGAGCCTCCAAACCATTCGTGGAAGCAACACCTGCTGTTCCAAATGCTGTAGAACGAGCCCAAGGATTAACTAACATTTCACTAGCTCCTGCTGAACCGATTCTATCTTCGTTACCGGCCAAAGTTGTGAAGCTCATAGCTAGAGCTCCCACAATCATTGATCCTTTTATTATTGTTTTTAACATATCCATCGTTTACAAAGTTAAGTGTCTGTTGCTTATAAGTTCTCTAAATCTGCTTGACGTAACCCTCCGAAGAACTTAATAACGCGTTCTCCAATTTCTGGTACATCAACATGAATTAGGTAAACTCCACCCGCAACTGAAATGTTATCACTGTTTTTCAAGTCCCAGTCAATTGAAGTAATCGGACTATCTTTATCGTAAGCTCTAATCAATTTACCTGAAGTATTGTAGATTCTTACTTTACAGCGTTCTGGCAAGTTTGTAATTTTAACACGAGTGTCTAATTTACTTCTTTCGTATTCAGAGAATGCATAATAAGGATTAGGTACTACATTAATCATGTCAAGTGCTTCAGCCAATGTTTCTTCATCACTTTTAATAGTTCTGAAATCATCCATAGACCATTCGTAAGTTGGTTTTCCACCAAAAGCAGCTGTTTGATTATAGTTATCATATTGCTTGTTGATTCTGATTCTCATACGAACATCAGTTGCAAGAAGCGTACTATTTTGAGCTAACAATGGATTAACAACCCATGATAAACCACCATATACAGATCTATAACCACTTACGTTTTCTAAAGCCAATTGTTCGTAGATATAAGCTCCTTGGTCATAAGCAGGTATCTCTTCATCTTCATTACCGAATACATAAATAACATGTTGTCCACCAAATAAAGGACTACCTGTAGAATTAGACATTGCTGAAGTAGGATTCCAAACCATGTCTGCACCGTTTTCACCAACTAAGAAAGAATTCTCACCATAAGCAACATTCAATCTACGACCAGTTTCTACATCGATAGCATATCCTGGGAACCAACCCATCCCAACTGGTGTAGTTCCATTTGGATCTGCTTCAGCAGCATTATAACCAGCATCACCTACTTGATTACCGTTTTTATCGATTGATGGACTTTGACGTAAGAAACCAGGAATACCACCATTAATATTTAGGTTTTCATCTGTTCCTAATTCAATCACTGGACTACGTGTCCATTTTGATTTGTCATTTGTTAATACAACATCTACACTCGTTTGGAATACAGAAGGCATTTTCAACTTCTCAATACTACCAAAAGCACTTGAAATTGTAATATTACTTGGTACACCAATTGTCATAAATCCACAATCATTTCTTCTTGCTACTTGTCCTAAAGTTACAGTACCATCAAATAAATTGGCAAACACTTGTGAAGGGTCAACTCCAATAATGTCATTATAACAACATGGATTATTCAAACCAAATGCATCATCACATTCATTTTCACCAGCAGAATAATCACCAGCGGCAATCCAGTTTTGCGGATTAAATGAATTTACATCACTTATTCCAGATAACCATCTTTGAGAACTATCTGCAAATTGAAGAGTTGTTTCAATAGGTAATGCTATCCTTTCTCTGAACACACAAGTTGCAGCCTCACTAGCACAAGGGTACATATCTTGGAAGATAGATACTGAAAGTCCCCATTCCGGAATCAACTGTTCGTTTCTTTCACCAATTGTTCTGTCTGATGTAATAGACTCAATCAAAGTACCTCCTTTCGATGTATAACGATTAATTGTCCAACTAGCAGTATCAATCAATGAATAATCATCAAACGCTAATGTGAAATAACCATCAACAAGGTTTAAAGGATCAATTACTTTAACATCGATTGGACCTTTACCTCTTTGGTAAGTAGGAGTATCGATAGAACCATTTGCTACAATAAAGTCTTCTGAAGCAGTTGTTAAATCAATTACTCTATTTCCATTTCCTCTACCATCTAATGTTGTAATTTCTGGAGAAGAACCATAAGGTAATTTAACTATTGTTCCATCAAAACGTGGTTTAGGAGAATGTGGAATTGCAGCAGTTGCTTTAATTGCAGTTCCATCAGCAGATAAACGAGAACTAATATATGGAATTTTCTGTCCATCTAATAACGCTGCATCTGTTGGATCATACTCTTTAAACTCATTGTGTGCATAAGCAATTGCTATATAATAATAAGTCTTATGATTTACCAATGCATTTCCTGTAAACAAATCTTCTGTTATTTGGAAAGAATGACGAATCCCAGTATTGTCCCCATCAACTTTTTCAGTTGGAATGGCAAATCCAAGTTCCTCGTTAAATTCAAAGTTAATGATTCTTGAAATATCGTTTTTGATATCACATTGTGCAACTAATCTAGCTCTATCGTTATCTCCTATATCAGAAACTCCAGACTCTTCATCTTTAATTTGATAAATTTGATAACCTTCAAAAGAATAAACTTTATCAATAACACTTCCATCAATTGGATCTACAATATTAATATTGTCTTCTTCAGCGTATGATTCATCAACGTTATTTCCGAAAGGATTTTCAATCATTAGAACCAATTCATTTTCTAATTCAACAACGCTCAATATTGGAGCTGATGGAGGATCAAGAATTTCAAAACAGTTATCGAATAATGCTTGTGCTTTTGTATCATTTTTACGTAAAATTTCAACTGATGCGAAACCATTTCCTTCATAAGCACGTCCATAAACTACACCTACTGTTAAATTATTTACAGCTCCTGGTGTTAATGTAAATGGTCCAGCCGATTGTAAGAAACGTCTATCTCCAATTGGATTAGATGCTCCATTACCATCAACGTTAAACTCAGACCAGTTCCATCCCATATCTTGTCCGTTAGTACCAAAGTGTAAAGGGTCAGTATTGTCAGGATAAGTGTATGCAGCAGGCACGTTTGTTACTCCAGGAGAACCTGTGTAACCAGTCCCACCGTAATAGAAAGGAGATTGATCTTTCCAGAATCCAGTCATATATAAGTAGAAATCACTTGGTGTAGAAGGGTCATCCGTTGCTGGAGTTCCTAAGTCACCTCTATTGAAGTAATTAAATCTTCGCATTCCGAATCTTTCGTTATCGATAATACCATCTGAATACCCAATACCAATACCTTCGTATACAATACCGTTTCCTGTTCTTGCTTCGTTTACAGTTGGAACAACATATACCATATCGCCATTTTGTTCTTCAAAACGTGGACCAACGTTATCAATGTTATCAGCATCTTGGTAAGGTCCCTCAAAGAAATCGATACCTACCGCTGGTGGATTTTTACCATAACCTGGAGCACCACTTTGACCTTCATCGTCATTGTCACCATTATAAGCATAACCTAAACCTCTAGAAACATCACAACCAACATAATCATCTTCAGAGAATCCCACATCAGCATCTGCATATTGTGTAAAGTATGTATTCTCTAAAGTAGTTGTACTACGGTTAATCATTTCATAATTATAAAATGTCATTCTATTTACTTCATCATTTGTAGCGAAAGAGAAAGCTTGGGCACGAATTTCCATTCCAATTGGATCACCACCAGTTTCAGTGTGAATATTTCCTTTATCGTTAAATACCCACCAGTTGGTTTTGTCACCAAACAATGTTACACGTCTATCAAATCCACATTTAACATCATCTCTTCCAAGAATGTCATCAAACCATGGAACATCACCTTGAGTTGGGTCATAGTTACCATCTCCAGCACCACCTACAGATGGATAATCATAAAATGGAGCTAAATAATAATCTTGCTGCTTAGTAATATCACCATGTGCAGGCCAGTTGTTAATACGTTGAATTGCATCATTTGTCAATGGAAATTCATCAGTACAAGTTGGGTCTAAACTACATTCAAATCTCAAAGTATAATTGATTACTTCAGCTTTTGCTATTGGGAAAAACTTGTCATATTCAATACAAACTGCAGGATCAATTTCAGCAGGACCAAAAGGCCTGATAGCGTTATCACTAACAGATTGACTTGGGTCATAATTACCACTTCCAGGACTTACAGTTAAAGGTCCACCCCAAAAATCATTACCTTGAGTTCTAAAAAGAACAGCAGCAATTTTTAATTGACCATTAACATCTACTCCACCCATCCAAATGGAACCAGAGAAAAGAACGTGATTTCCACCTCCCAATGGCACTTCATATGAAGCAGAAGTAGTAGCTCTGTTTTGCCAAAGAGATCCACCAACTTCAACCAATGCTCGCACATCATTGAAATCCATAAATAATCTAGCATCTGATGGAGGACAGTTGGCCTTGTTGTAATCCTGGTTTCCACCTAAAGGCTTGTTCCCTGCACTCGCAGTTGGATCTATCGCGGCACTCGTTCCAAATGTGAAACTTAACCCGATTAATACTAATAAAAATAATTTCATAATCTTACTGTTTTTTCTCTATTAAAAATCAAACTTAACACCTAGTCTTATTGTTCTTGGTTGACTTATGTTGTATGGGTTATTCATGTACATACTATATAAGTCTCTGTATGATTGTTCGTCCAATTGATTTTGGATTGTCGATTGCCATTGTGCCGCAGCTAAATAACCATCATCATCAACATTACCAGTTGCTCTATATACATTAATTACGTTGAATTGGTTAAGAAGGTTGGTAACCCTTACATAAACATTCAAATTAGCACGTTTTTTCTTTTCATTTTCATCACCGAATTCTAAATTAAATGATTTATCCAATTGAATATCTAGACGGTAAGTCCATGGTTTACGTGATCCATTCAATCCACCTGTTAATTGTGGTGTTCCACCGATAAGACTAGTAATATTCTTTTGATCAGAATAAGGAGTTCCTGAATTTACTAATGTAATAATGTTTAAACCTGTATTTTCTAAAATATTGATATCCTTAATTACTGGACCATTGTAGTCTTTTCCTGAACCATATCGGTAATCAACAGAGAAAGAGAATGCATGTCTTTGGTCATAGCTAAATGGATAAACAACTCGTAAATCTGGTTGGTTTGAGTTTACAAAAGATAATGCAGAGTTTGCATCAGATCCTGTTCCTTCTGCGAATTGTAAAGTATAATTAGCAGTCATTCTTAAATTACCAGTTCTTCTTAAGTCATATTCTAAAGTTAAACCTTTTACAGTACCAAAATCACGGTTACCATAAGTTCTGTAAGTTACAGGATAAGCTTCGAAAATATTACGAATTTGAACTTGATCTCTTAACTCACGGTAGAAAACACTCATCTTTAAAGATGAAGTACGTGTTAATACTTGTTGGAAACCGAACGAGTAATCAATTGTTTTTTCTGGACGTAAATTTGCATTATTGATAATTGAACTTCTTGCAGTTGCAAATTGATAGTCAATTGGGTCAAAACGAACTCCTGATGGTGGACGTCTTGTTAAGATATCATAGTTAGCAAAGAAATTAGCTTCATCAGATATCGGGAAAGAGAATGCGATACGTGGCATTAAATTGATTGCCGCTTTATAGTCCTCAAAAGCATCTGCAGTTGGAGTCGTTTGATTAGGAGCCAACAACCATGGTGCAATTCCAGCAGGCCCTCTTAAAGTTGTTGGGTCTTGCACTATTGTTCCATTTGCGTCAAACCACTCTTCTCCAGATCTAAACCCATTAATTTGAGTTGGGTTTGAAATATCGTTAACGTAAACAACATAATCATCACCAATACTTTCTGGAATATTTACCCAGTCATATGTACCTGGATCAGCACTTTTAAGTGCTCTTGCCTCTGTTACAGAATTTGCATTATAGAATAAGTAAGGATCTTTCAACACAGGTTGATTTGCATCAAAGATATCTACACGAAGACCAACGTTGAATACGATGTCATCAAAAGAGAATTTATCCATAATGTAACCCGATACATAAGTAGGTTGGAATGCACCGATAAATCTTGTGTAGTTTCCGTTTTCATCTGTTTCATTAAAGTACTTGTTGATATCAGTAGCACCAGAAACTCTTTCTCCTGTATGGTCATATCCATAATAAGTAATAATGTTATTTCCTTGGTTAAACAACTCATCTGGAGTAAACATGTCCAAAGTAAATAAACTTGGATCATAACTATCGATATCTACTAAATCTGTTCCCGCTGGATCAAGACCAAGTGCCTTTCTGAAGTTATAATCAAAGAAATATTGATTGTCTCCTTCCACAGCTCCACCATATTCACCATTACCTCCGTTTGCAGCAAAACCAGTATTTAAACGTTCATAAGTAACACGTGGGTAAGTTCCATAAAAGTCATAGTTTGGTTGATTAAAATCTAAACCAGTAATGTGACTGTTCATATATTGACGAGAAATTGTCCAAATACTCATTGGTCCACTTGCACCTGAACCCCAGCTACGATCCCAACGTTGCTCATACTCAACTCCTAAAGAAATGTTATGACCACCAATTACGATTGAAGCAGATCCTGTAATACGCAATTGCTCTGCATCTGATTTTGCAAAACCATTATAAGGCGTACCAAAGTTGCTCCAGATTCCATAAACACTTTCTGGGGCATCACCATTTCTAAGTCCACCACCAAGATTAATTTGTTCAATATTTTGGTAACTTCCTGCTGGATTAGGATTCAATTCATAGTATTGATTGGTAATTGCAGCTAATGTAGGATTAATATCAGATGGAGTAAAATCTACAATTACAGATTCAAATCCATTGTGAATTAAACTATCCTGACCTTCATTGAAATTATAAGTTGGTCTAAACGTTGAGTTAAAATAACCAACATGTCCATAATTAAATACATCAAATTCATGATCTTCATCAAATGATTTACTTGAAGATTTAGAGTAGTCAACCATTAAGTTATAGTAAAAGCTCTTCACTTTTGAACTTGTACCTTCAGTATCATTTCTAAAACGTTGAGTTAAACGACCATATACCCTCCAGTCAAATTGACTTGTATTACCAAAATTTTCAAAATTATATAATGAGTTAGCATAACTATATGCTTTACCTCCATTGTAGTTCATCGAACCACCAAAAGTTAAATTCACAGTTGGTCCTGTATTCACATCAATTTTCCCTGCAGCAGTAAAAACTGTTCGACGAGCATTCATTCTATAATTTGTTTTCTCAAAGTTATCCTTTCTCAGGAAGTCAGAGTTATTGAAATAACCTTGACCATCTGAAGAAGGTCTTAATGGATTATCAATAAGTGTTTGTCTTGCTTCTTCTGTAATTCTCCATGAACCATCAGCCACTGGACGAGGATCAATTAAATCATTAAAGGTTGCAGAAACTAAGAATCCTAAAATCGGCTCCGTTTTCTTTCCTGTTGAATCTTTTCTCATTAATAAAGGTCCTGAGAACATTCCCTCAACTAGATTATAACCGAATTGATCTAAACCAATTACTTTACCATCATATCCTAGTTCGTTTTCTCCTTGAAAATAGAATCCAGAAGTAACTGCTTCTAAACTACCAAAAAATTGTCTAGAAGGACCTCTTGTAGTTACAGAGATAATCCCTCCTGTTGCATCACCGTAGTTTGCTGGAACACCACCAGTAATTACTTGAACTTCTTCAAGCGCTGATTTAGGAAGGTTTGAAGAACCACGTACTTTAATACCATCTATATAATAGTAAGAAGCACCCTCACGAGAACCCCTAACGCTAATTTCACCAGAACCTTCTGACTCATTAACACCACCAACAGTAGAAGCTACACCACTTGCAGAACGAACTGGAAGCTTAGAAATATCTTCACGTGTTACAGTAGAACCTTGTGCTCCACCATCTTTGTTAATCAACGGAACTTTATAGGCAATAATCTGCACTTCATCCATTTGTTGAACATCTTCTGGCTTAGACAATTCAGTTTTATCCATAAATGTAATACGTTCAGCCGAAACCGCAACGTTCTCAATTTTCATCGCTTGGTATTCTTGCGAACGAAATTCCACATCATATGTACCAGATGAAATTGAAGGAAATTGGAATTTACCATCAAAATCTGATTCTGTACCACCTTTAATTATACCTCCTTGATATAGGACGACTTTCACAAAAGGGATTGGTTCACTTGATTCACTGTCAATTACGGAACCTTTAATGGATCCGTTACCGGCTTGCCCAAAAACAGTACCGACTGACAATGTGATGCTTAAAAACAAAAGGTAGAGTCTACGTGTCATAAGTTTATATTATTTATTCTTACTTATTTTAATCAAAAAGTGTAAATATAGAAAAATTTCATTTAGGTTATTTAACATCTCCCGAAAAATATGATCTAATTTCACTTTTGTCTTAAACAAAGATATAAGGATTATTTAAAATACAATATTTGTTAATACGTAAAGTATTTCGTAAGTATACAAGTCTATATTTACTTATCAGAAAACCAACTTGCATACATTCCATAATTATTTGCGATTCTTTTTACTTCCCCCTTAAAAGTTTCGGGTGATAAGGTTTTCACCTTTTTCGCAGGTACTCCAGCATAAATAGAATTCGGTTCCAAAACAGTGTTTGCAAGCACAACCGAACCAGCAGCAATCAAAACATTATCTTTAACTTCAGCATTATCCATCACGATTGCACCCATTCCTATTAAAACATTATTTCCCACAATACAACCATGAACAATCGCATTATGACCAATAGAAACATTATCGCCAATAATAGTTTTTGACTTTTCATAAGTACAATGAATTACTGCTCCATCTTGAACATTGCAATTCTCTCCAAATTCAATTGTATTTACATCACCTCGGATTACTGCCGAAAACCAAACGGAACACCCCTCCCCCATTTTAACATCTCCAACTATTGTTGCGTTTTCAGCTATCCAACAACTTTCTGCGATTTGAGGTGTAAATCCTCTGCATTCTAATATAAGTGCCATTATTTAAATTTTATTTGCTCAACATTAACATCAATCCCTAGAATAGTTGAAGCTAAATCTTCAAATACCTCATGATTTTCAGTTGTTAAATATTGAGATGAACTATTCTTCGTAATTTTCTGATCCAACCCTTCATGTCGTTCAAGGTACAATTTCAATGAAGTTGCAACAATTTCACCTTGACTCACAATTCTTACAGTTTTTGGGACGATACTTTCGATAAAAGACTGAAGTATAGGATAATGTGTACAACCTAATAAAATAACATCTGCCCGTGGAAAAGAGGACAATACCATTTCAACATCATTTTTTATGAATGCTTTCCCTTCAAGTGAATTGTATTTTTTATTTTCTATTAAAGGTACCCATAGAGGACATGCATATTGGTTTACTTTTGTGATTGGACTCAAAACGCTAAACTCATCTACATAAGTATTTGAAGCAATTGTTCCTTCTGTACCTAGGACAACTATATTGTTTGATTTACTAAAGTCTCCAACAACTTCGGCGCTTGGACGAATAACACCCAACACTCTTTTACCAGGATATTCAGGTAAATTCTCATGCTGAATCCTCCTTAGAGCTTTAGCCGAGGCTGTGTTACAAGCCAAAACAACCAAATCACAACCATATTTAAACAATGTTTTTACAGCCTCCCATGTATACTCATAAACTACATCAGCAGTTCTGGCTCCATAGGGCGCCCTGGCATTATCTCCTAAATATAAATAGTCGTAAGTCGGCAATATTTTTTGTACTTCTTTAAGAACAGTTAATCCACCGTATCCTGAATCAAAAAAACCAATTGGATTAGATTTATTCATACTCAAAAGTACAAAAAAAGCCGTTATGAAAATCATAACGGCCCGTTTCTATATAATCGTTGACAAAAATGTTTTACTCACCTGATGTTGCTTTAGCTGCAGCAGCTTTTTCCATTTCTAATACTTCTTTTACAACTATAGTAGTAATATCTCTACCACCACTATACAACAAAGAAGATTCATCGATAACGTAGTTGATTTTCTCTGCTTTACACACTTTTGCAATTGCATCTTGAACCGTTTTTAATATAGGCGCGTTCAATTCTTGACTTAAAATCTGAATTTGCTCATCTAACTCTTGTTGACGTGTTTGAAATTCTTGAGATTTTTTCATTAAACGCTCCTCTTCAAACTTAAAAGCTGTAGGGCTCATAGTTGGTTTTTCCTGTTGAAGTTTACTGTAATCAGCTTGCAATTTTTGTTGTGTTTCTTGCAATTCCTTAACTGCTCTTCTTTCAAAGTTTTCCAACTCTTTCATAGCACTCATACGAGATGGCATTGTGTCTAATACTTTTTGAGTATTTACATGTGCAATAGAAGTTTGACTGTAAGCAGCACCAAAAGTTGTAACTGCCATTAATAATATTAACATTAATTTTTTCATGATTCTGTTCTTGTTGTTATTCTTATTTATAATTATCGTGCATTAATTCCCATTTCTCTAAGTACCATTTTACTGATATCATACTTAGAATCGGCAAAGATAAGATTTGATTGGTTTGCTTTATCAAAAACGAAGGCAAAATTTCTATCACTTGCTACTTTTCCTAAAGCTTCAAAAACTTTATCTTGAATTGGTTCAATTAATTCTTTTCGTTTTGCAAATAAATCTCCACTCACCCCGAATCTTAACTGTTGCATTTCCAAAGCTTCCGATTCCATTGTTTCAATTTCTTCTTGTCTTTTTTCTCTTTCTTCAGCTGGAAGAATTGCCTCCACTCGTAAAAATTCGTCTTTCCTTTTTTTAATTTGATTATAGCGCTCATCTATTTCACCTTGCCATCTTGTGGCTAAATTATCTAACTGATCTTTTGCGTCACTATATTCAGGCATACTTTCTAGAATGAAGTCTGAATCTATGTACGCATACTTCTGACCATGTGAAGCAAATGATGTACCAAAAACTACGGCTAATATTAAAAGTAAGTTTTTCATGTTCGTATTATTTATTAAATTTCAATGTATATAATTAAAGATCAAGTCTGTACAACAATTAATTATCGATATGATTATAAATCACCAAGATTTGCTCCAAATATAAATTGGAATTGCCCTACTGGTTTTCCTGTTCGTCTTAATAAATCGTTGTTTCCAGCATGACCTTTACTATGAGGATCAAGTGCATCGAATCCCCAACCATAATCAAATCCTAACATTCCAAACATTGGAAGATAAATTCTAACACCACCTCCTAAAGTTCTTTTTACATTAAATGGATTAAATGTATCGAAGCCTGTATAAGTATTTCCAGCTTCAGCAAATGCTAATACGAAGAAAGTTGCTGATGGATTTAATGAAATTGGATATCTTAACTCCATTGTAAATCTTGAAATTAATGGATCTCCGGCAGTAGAAGAAATCTCCTCATTATCATAACCACGGAGTGAAATAATTTCTCGACCATCCAACTGACCAATTCCAGTTAATGCATTTCCACCTAAATAGAATCTTTCAAACGGAGACAACCCTTTTGCATCATTATACGCTCCAAGGAAACCAAAACCAATTTTAGGCATTAAAATCAATTTTCTATCTGGTGTTAATGGTAAATACCATTCACCTGTGAATTTCAATTTATAGTATTCTGCAAATTTATTTTTTTCTTGAGCATTCAAACCACTATAGTCAGAAACTCCATCAAAAGAAGAATAAGGTAATGTTGCTTTTGCTGTGAAAGTTAATTTTGAACCACTTCGAGGATAGATTGGTGAATCAACAGAGTTTCTTGCTAAAATATATTTAAATGCAATATCATTAGAATACCCTTCATCAAAAACAAATTGAGGATAGTTTGTAATGTCATAGTAGCTATAAGACATTTCATAATATGCACTAAAATAATCATCAGGAATTTTCTTTCGTCTTTGTAAACCAAGTCCTAAACCAGTAATTCCCACGTTGTAATAAGCTTCAGAACTTCTATCTGCATAGCTACTAAAAGTTGAATGATTCATCCATAATGAAAGGGCGTTTGGTTTTTTACCTCCTAACCAAGGTTCAGTAAAAGCCAAGTTATAAGATTGGTATTGGCGACCGTTTGTTTGTGCACGAATTGAAAAAGTTTGACCATCTCCTGTTGGAAGTGGAGCCCAAGCATCCTTATTAAACATATTCTGAATTGAGAAATTATTGAATGTCAATCCTAAAGTCCCAATTATTCTTTCGTTACCATAACCACCAGAAAGTTCAATTTGATCAGAAGATTTTTCTGTCACCACATATTCAATATCAACAGTTCCATCGGCAGGATTTGGTAAAGGATTAATTTGGAATGCTTGTTCATCAAAATATCCTAATTGGGCCAATTCACGCTGCGTACGAATAATATCGTTTCTATTAAACAGATCCCCAGGTTTGGTTCTTATTTCTCTTCGAATAACATAATCATTCGTTTTAAGGTTTCCTTTTATTATAATATCTTTAACGCGTGCCTCTTTTCCTTCAATCAATCTAATTTCATAATCGATGTGATTGTTCTCTACATTAATTTCAACTGGATTAATTTGGAAAAACAAATGACCTTTGTCCATATATAAGGAAGTAATATCTCTACCATCCATACTTTGTTCCAGTCGCATGGTTAACAATGTCTTATTGTAGAGATCTCCATATTTAATACCTAGTACTGTATCAAGATAGCCTGACGAATATTTTGCATTCCCAACCCATGTAATATTTCCGAAATAGTATTTTTCACCTTCATCGATTGTAAAGTCGATAATTAAATTTTTCTCATCTCTACTGTAAACGGTATCACTAGTAATTTTTGCATCCCTAAGTCCGATTTCTTCAAACTCAAGCATCATTAAAGCCTTATCTCTACTGTAAGCAGATTCTGTAAATTTAGATCTTTTGAAAAATCTCCAAAACGCTTTTTGTTTAGTATCTTTCATCTTACGACGAAGTTTACCTTCTTTTAAAGACTCAACACCATAGAAATTAATTTCTGCAATTCTAACTGGTTCTCCCCTATCAATATTAATTATGAATATTTCAGAGTTATTCATTAAAGAATCGTTTACACGTTGAATATCTACCTTAACGTTATAAAAACCTTTTTCTCTATAAAAGCCAATAACTTTTGCGCGTGTATTGTAAAGCAAGTTTTCCGTAATGCTTTTTCCTGAGAATAAATTAATATCTTCTCGAATTTTATCTGCATCTTTTTTCTTAGCTCCAACAAATTTAAATCGTGATAGCTTTGGTCTTGGTTTAAGGTCAATTGATAAATAAGCTATATCTCCAACAGTTTTAACTAGTTTAATTTTGACATCAGAAAATAATTCTTCCGCCCATAGATTTCTAATTGCTTTTGTAATTTCTTCACCAGGAATAACAATTTTAGCACCTTGTTTCAATCCTGCAATTAATTTTATTGCTTGATGATCAAAATTATCTGCACCATTTACAGCAATCGGTCCGATTTCATAAGTTTCAGGAGCTTCATAATTGATGGTTTGTCCAAAAGCGATTGAAGACAATAAAATTGATAAAAATACAGCAGTTATATGTCTCATATTAATTTTTCAATTGTTCAGATACTTGACCAAAACGTCTTTCTCTATTTTGATAATCTACAACCGCTTTAAAAAGATTTTCTCTTTTAAAGTCAGGCCATAAAGTTTCAGTAAAATATAATTCTGAATAAGCGATTTGCCATAGCATAAAATTACTTATTCTACATTCGCCAGAAGTTCTAATTAATAGTTCTGGATCGGGTATATCATTAATACACATCTCATTAGAAAGCGCATTTTCATCGATATCATCTGATTTCAATGTTCCTGCTTCTACTTTTTGTGCTAATCTTTTGGCTGCATCAACTATTTCCCAGCGTGCGCTATAGTTTAATGCTAAAATAAGATCTAGTGAATCGTTTTTTTCTGTAGCATGCATGGCTCTATTCAGCTCATTTCTACAGGCATCAGGAAGTCTTGATTTATCACCAATACTTCTAAGTCTAATATTATTTTCGTCTAGTTCAGAAACTTCATTCGCAATAGTTTCTACCATTAAATTCATAAGTCCATCTACTTCTTCTTGGGGTCTATTCCAGTTTTCTGTAGAGAAAGCATACAAGGTCAAGTGTCTAACACCTAGGTCAACACAAGCTTTTAGTACTTCTCTAACTGCTTCCACACCAATAGAATGTCCAAACAATCGAACTTCACCTTGTTGTTTAGCCCAACGTCCATTCCCATCCATAATGATGGCAATATGCTTCGGACATTTTTCAAGATTTATTTTATTTAAAAGACTCATAATTTATACGTCGACTAATTTACAATAACAAAAAGGATTAATGCCTAAAAATCACATTATCCTTAACGTTGTTTAACAGATTATAATTTGATCATTTTACATCAAGCTTAATGTTTTACCAATAACTTTTAATAGCATACTTTATTTTATTAACTATTAAAAAAAATATTTAGCAATCCTCACCTAGTATAACAAGAAAAGGGAATTGCTTTATACAACTCCCTTTTACCAAATTTATTATAAGTTTAATCTGCAAGTACAATAATTTTATCATTTTGCATCTCCATTACTCCACCGCTGATTGTAATTCGAATCACACGAGAGTTTGAAGAATCATCTGGTTCAAAAGAGCCTGAAAACTCATCAAAGTCTGTTTCATGATTTGCCAAATCAACTTTTATTTTACCTTCAGTAAGTGAAGATATAATTGGAGCGTGTCCTCTAAGAACTTGGAATGAGCCATCGATTCCTGGGAAACGAACAGCATCAACCTCACCTTCAAACATTTTTTTCTCTGGAGTAATAACTTCTAACCACATACTTATATCGTTTTAAGCTTCTGCAAGCATTTTTTCACCTGCTTCGATTACATCATTAATATCTCCTTTTAAGTTAAAAGCAGCTTCTGGATACTTATCAAGGTCACCATCAAGAATCATATTGAATCCTTTAATCGTATCTTGAATATCTACCAATACTCCTTTTAATCCTGTAAACTGTTCAGCAACGTGGAATGGTTGAGATAAGAAACGCTGCGTACGACGTGCTCTGTGAACGACTAATTTGTCTTCTTCAGAAAGCTCATCCATACCTAGAATCGCGATAATATCTTGTAGTTCTTTATAACGTTGTAATGTAGATTGAACTCTACGTGCACAGTTATAGTGCTCATTTCCTAAAATAGCTGAAGAAAGAATACGAGAAGTAGAATCCAATGGATCAACCGCTGGATAAATACCTTGTTCTGCAATCTTTCTTGACAATACTGTTTTAGCATCCAAGTGAGCAAATGTATTTGCTGGAGCCGGGTCAGTTAAATCATCTGCAGGTACGTAAACCGCCTGTACAGATGTAATTGATCCATTTTTTGTAGAAGCAATACGTTCTTGCATCGCACCCATTTCAGTAGCCAACGTTGGTTGGTAACCCACTGCAGATGGCATACGTCCAAGTAATGCAGAAACTTCTGAACCAGCTTGTGTAAATCTAAATATATTATCAACGAAAAATAAGATATCTCTACCAGAACCTTCACCATCTCCATCTCTGAAGTACTCAGCCAAAGTAAGTCCTGACAAAGCAACACGTGCACGTGCACCTGGAGGCTCATTCATTTGTCCGTAAACGAAAGCAGCTTTAGACTCTTTCATTCCTTCAACATCTACTTTTGAAAGATCCCATTTTCCTTCTTCCATTGATTTCATGAACTCATCACCGTAGCAAATAATTCCTGACTCCAACATCTCACGAAGTAAATCATTCCCTTCACGTGTACGCTCTCCTACTCCAGCAAAAACTGAAAGTCCTTCGTATGCTTTCGCAATATTGTTAATCAACTCTTGAATCAATACAGTTTTACCAACACCAGCACCACCGAAAAGACCAATCTTACCTCCTTTAGAGTAAGGCTCAACTAAGTCAATAACTTTAATACCTGTAAATAAAACTTCAGAAGATGTTGACAAATCTTCAAACTTTGGTGCATCTCTGTGAATTGACATTCCAACCTCACGGTTAGTTTCTGGCAATCCATCAATAGCGTCCCCTACTACGTTAAATAAACGTCCTTTTACTTGATTTCCAATTGGCATTTGAATTGAATCTCCTGTAGAGATCACTTCCATACCACGAGTAAAACCATCAGTTGTATCCATTGATACAGTTCTAACAGCATTCTCTCCTACGTGAGATTGCACTTCTAAAACGACTTTAGTACCATCTTTTCTTGGCACATATAACGCATCGTAAATATTTGGTAAAGCTGTTCCTTTATCGAAGCTTACATCAACTACAGGACCGATCACCTGTAAAACTTGTCCTTTAATTCCCGACATCTATTCTGTCTTTTAAGTTATTCAATTTGGGCGCAAAGATAGGTTATTTATTTCGTACTCGACGGATTATAATCTATTTTTTTCCACAATTGCGATATGTTTGTTAATTACTTTATTAAATCTATGTAAAATAGTGAGCAAATGGATTCCGAAAATAACACCTATTTTCATGAATTCATTTGCTCAATTGACATTTATTCTTTTACATCCCTCCTGGTTGACAACATGCGGGTAACGCCTTCTGAGCCGAATCCAACGCCTTAACATCATCAGCATTATACCCCAACTCCGAAATTGTTTTTTTTATTTTATCTAATGAGGTTTTCTTTGAGTTGTACTTTACCTCTAAAATTTTTGATTCAACATTTAGATTTGAATAATAAATACCCTTTTCAAAATTCATTAATCCTTCAATTCTTTCTTTACATTGTCCACACTCTGCATTTGTCTCTATAAAAGCAGTTAATTTTGTAGGCTCGCTATTCTTGGTAGTAGCACAACTTGTTATTAAAGTCATAAACACTACTATTAATAAAATTCCCTTTTTCATAATTTTCTATTTTTCGTTGTTCTTATTCCTATAAAAGAATAAGACTCATATTATTTCTTTTTATATTCTAAAGCATATCTAAATCCTGCATAAACATTTACACCAAAAATAGATGCATATACACGAGTAGCATCAAATCTTTCTCCAAATGGATTCTCTGCATCAATTATCGGATTCTCCAACCTGTAATCCAATAGATTTTCTCCTCCAAGGTAAACTTCAAAATGCTTAAACTTGTGTGAGATCTGTCCACTTAACATTGGGAATGGTTTACTTACATTGTCTTCTGTGAATGTTCCATCAGGACGCATAACTTTTGCCAAACGCTGTGCTCCAAAAACAGAAAGTGTTAGATCGTAATTCCACCTTAGATTTCTTGATTCATAAGCAAAGTTGACAAATCCTCGATGAGTAGGCACCATTAATACTGATTCTAAGTTTCCTCCAGTAGTGGCACGAACATCTAAAAACTTATACGCTGCTTTAATTTCAAATCTCTTGATTGGCTGAAACTTTATATCTGTTTGAAAAACATTTGAGAATGATGAACCATCAAGGTTCCCCATTCTAATATATTCTGAAGACTCATCTCTATCCACTACCAATTGATTTTCGAAGAAAGTATGATAGAAATCTGCTGTCCAAGTTGCATCTCTTCCAAACAGTTTAAAATCCCACAACCAACTTCCTCCAAAATTCCATGAAACCTCAGGTTGAATATCATTATCAACATACCAAGGAAGATTCGTAGCCATTAGAGAAAGATTATCTGTTACATAATTTGAAACTCTAAAACCTCTCCCAGCAGTTAAACGAATATCCATGTGCTCTGTCAAATCATATTTATAATTTGCCCGTGGAGTAAATTGCCAATCATAAAGATTATGATAATCTGCCCTTGCTCCTAAAACTACAATTGAACGCGATCCAGTATAGGTATATTCTGAGAATATTCCAGGAACGACTTCTGTTCTGTTAAAATCTCTTTGAATTGTATCATTCGGTAGATTATCTTCCATTGTTTGGACTAAATCATCATACACAAAACTTAATCCTGATTTTAATTTGTGATTGGTATTCCCAAGAATTGTTTCATGCATTGCATTCACATACCCACGTTTTTCCGATGCATCTAAAGTTCGATTGCCGAAAACTGTATTCAATTTATTGTACTTCATATAATACACAACTCCAATTGAACTAAACAAATCTTCCTTAAATAAGAAACCTGTTTTACCGAAAAGTTCAACATTAGTATTTCTAATACCTACACCATACAAATTTTGAGCAGACTGATTAGAATATCGGTCATATCCAATTTGACCACCTTGTTGATCAGTGTGACTAGCCTTCACTCCTATTTGACCTCTAAAAAGTTCCGATGAATATTTCCAGCGGTTCATTAAAATTAAATTATCACCCAGAGGAATATCCCTGAAACCATCTTTATTCCTATCGTTTTCTGCCTTAACAGATGCACCATGAACAAACCAAGCTGTACTTAATTTGTCGTTTATTTGCTTTCCTCCATGAAGGTTTAATTCTGCACGACCTTGAATACTTCCATATCCATTTACAAAAAGTCGCTCCACATTATCTGGCTTCATATATTCCAAATTGATCAGCCCTGCCATAGATTCATAACCATTTGTTACGGTCCCAGCACCTTTCGTTATTTGAATTGAAGAAATCCAAGTTCCAGGAACAGATGCTAATCCAAATGCTTGATCGAGATTATGCATAAAAGGTATATTTTCGAATTGAAGCTGTGTATACCTCCCATTTAACCCCATCATTTGAATTCTTTTAGAACCAGAAACACCATCCGCTAAACTTACATCAACTGTAGCATTTGTTTCGAAAGATTCTGAAAGATTACAGCATGCTGCTTTACGTAGCTCTCCTTGCGTTAAGTTTTCCACGTTTCTTGGATCAAGACGCATGATGCTAGAATTATCTCTTTTGGCGATAATTCTTATTTCGTCTGTAACAAATTCTGGATAAAGTGTGATTTTAAAATTTACTGATTCACGGTCTGAAATTATTGCTGTATCTGAATAATAACCTGATGCGCGAATTATTAGCGTATCGGGTAAAATTGCCTCCGTTTTAAAAGAAAATTTACCTTCTTCATCTGAGATAGCACCTTCTCGGGCATTTTTCATAAAAACCTCAGCTCCAAATAAAGGTTCTGTTGTCTTGCCGTCAATATAACTATTTATTGTTCCTTGAATACTTAACTTTTGACCAAAAGAGAATCCACTGAACAGGATTACTATTAATATTAAACTATTTTTCATTCTTGATATTATTTGACTTATTACTATTGATTAAATCATCAGCGATAAAATACTGACTACATTCTGGTGGAATTCATTAAGAAAACCAACATATACAATAGTTTATTCTAAATCAAATAGGATTGAAACAAGGAAAGTCTCTCAAGCGTAGTTAGGGAAGGCGGCGCCTTATTGGATGTCGATATATTCTTATATTCAGGAAATGAAACAAAAACTGAATTAGAGAAAGGTAAAGCAAAGTTGTTGATGAAATCAATTTTAACATCGTTAGTAGCTAGGTCTGTGTCAATTTGATAAACTTGCACATCATTATCACAACAATCATCTTCAACTTGAAGGGTATTTTCATTACCCGAAGAACAACATTCATGAGCGATTTCAACCTCTTCAATCACCTCTGGTTCGCAACCATGTTCAACATCCACATAAACTCCATAAAATTCTCCCCCATGACTACAATGATGCTTGTAGATGGTTACACCAGTTGTGCTAACAAAAAACAGCGCAACTAGAAAGAGAAGAAATATGTTTGATTTCTGTTTCACGAGGTAAAAATAAGCAATTCTTAGTTTAAAAGAGAACATATAACTTGTAATTAACAATTTTATGGGTGCTTCTGAATGCCGGGATGTAGGAATCCCTTCTGCGAAGTGATTGTGTTTTTTTTAACCGCAAAGGCCGGGGAGGTTCTGGCTGAAGGCAGAATAGGACACCTGCGGTGTTGAAATTGCAGAGAATTGATAATTGTAAATTGTAGGGTGCTGGAATCTCTTCTGCAAAGTGATTGTGTTTTTTTTCACGGAGGAAAACGGAGCCTCACCTGCGGTTAATTAAGGAGAAAAAGGAAGGGTGAAGGATAAAAGAGTTGCTTATAAAATTATTCGAAACAGAGTTTATGGAGTTGTATCGAAGGATTCTTTCCATGAAATAAACTTTATTCACTTATTCCTTGCTACTTTTGCAATATTAAAACAACAATTATGTCAAAAATACCGGTTACTATATATGCTGAAATGACTCCGAATCCAAATACAATGAAATTCGTAGCCAACAATTACTTGATTGACCCTTCAGCAACAGCAGAGTTTAAATCACAACAAGAAACTAAAGGTTTTTCACCATTGGCAGATCAACTTTTTAATTTTCCATTTGTTAAAGGAATTTATATCGCAAACAACTTTGTTTCGATAACTAAAGACGACAGTTTAGCGTGGGATTATGTATTAACTGAGCTACGCGATTATATTCGCAATTTCATTGCAGAAGGAAACATTGTAATAACAGAGATTCCTGAGGAAAGACCAGCGCCAGTTGCAGAAGACAAGACAATTGATACAACTAATTATTCTCCATCGCAGTTTGATGATGCAATTAAGGATTTATTAGACCAATATGTTAGGCCAGCCGTAGAAGGAGATGGTGGTGCAATTGAATTCAGAAACTTTGAAAATGGTGTCGTTACTGTAATCTTAAAAGGAGCTTGTTCTGGTTGCCCTTCATCCACAAACACATTGAAAGGCGGAATTGAACAAATATTAAAACAACATATTCCAGAGGTTACTGAGGTAATAGCTGAGAGTTAATTACGAATTTTTAAATTACGAATTAAAACCAAGACCCGGGTACTACCGCGAGTCTGCGACTCGTGGTCTTGTTTTTAATTCATAATTGACTCTATTTCGGTGCCATTCTATAGAGAATCAGCCCTAAAACAGCGAATATTAGATTTGGAATCCATACTGCAATAATAGCGGGGAAACCAACATTCTCTGCTGCTACAGAAGTAACTTTCATAGCAAAAATGTAGATAAATGCCAGCAGTAATCCCACAGCAATGTTCACACCAATTCCTCCACGTGATTTTCTAGAGGATACCGACATACCAATTAAAGTAAGAACATAGGTTGCAAAAGGAAATGAAGTTCTTTGATAGAATTCAATTTCGTAGAAAGCAATATCCGCAGAACCTTTATCTTTTTCCAAGGCTATAAATTCTTTCAATTCAGCATATCCCATGGTTTGAACAACTGAATTTCGTTGTGCCATTTCACTTAACTTAAAAGGTAAAATGGTATCTAATTGAACACCACTATTTGCAGGATGAACCAGCGAATCATTTGGACTTCCAATATATCTGATATGATAATCACTTAATCGCCAAACATCTGTACTATCTGGATTAAACACCTGATTAGCTTTCATTATGGAAACCAGTTGATCTTTTTCATTCCTATTTTCCATTACAAAACCAAGGGCACGACTTTTATCAGAACGGTAAGAGTCAAAATACACTACTTTTTTCCCTGGAAACTCAGCAAAATAATCAGAAATTGTTCTAACGTTTCTATAATAATCATCTTCAAATTGTAGCCTAACCTTGTTCGATTCTGGCAAAACAATATGATTCAAAGCTAGGGATATCAACATTAAAATTGTTGCACCTATCATATACGGTCTAAGAATTCTCCTGAATGGTCTTCCACTATTTAACATGGGAATAATCTCTGTGTTTTGAGCCATTTTTGCGGTAAACCAAATTACAGCAACAAAAACGATCAATGGAGAGAAAAGATTTCCAAAATAGACAATAAAATTGAGGTAATAGTCAAAAAATATAGCACTGATTGGAGCTTCTTTCTCAATAAAATCTCCTAATCGATCAGCAAGGTCAAAAACCATGGCCAAAATCATTATTACTCCCAACATAAAGAAGAAGGTAATCAAGTATTTCTTAATGATATATCGATCTAATATTTTAAGCATAAGTCACTTACAATCTTATTTAGAATATTTATCTACAATCTATTTGCCATTTTCACAACCATCATATTTTTCCACTCGGTGAAAGTTCCATCGATGATTCTTACTCTCGCTTCTTTCATTAACGCTAAATAAAAAGCTAAATTATGAATTGACGCAATTTGTAGACCTAAACTCTCCTTCGTTTTTATTAAATGCCTTAAATAAGCTTTGGTATAAAAAGTATCCACTGATGAAGTTCCGTTAGGATCAATAGGTGAAAAATCTTTCTCCCATTTTTTATTTTTAATGTTAATGATTCCTTCGCTCGTAAACAACATTCCATGACGAGCATTTCTTGTTGGCATCACGCAGTCGAACATATCAATTCCTAGGGCGATACATTCCAACAAATTGATTGGCGTTCCTACTCCCATTAAATAACGTGGTTTTTCTTTTGGAAGAATTGCCGTAACCACTTCAGTCATAGCATACAATTCTTCTGCTGGCTCACCTACTGAAAGTCCACCAATTGCATTCCCCAAAGAATCTGTATCTGCGATATATTTAGCTGATTCTTGTCTTAAATCTGTATAAACACTTCCTTGCACAATTGGAAATAACGCTTGTTCATAACCATACTTTGGCTCTGTGTTATTCATTTGTGCAAAACACCTATCCAACCAACGGTGAGTCATTTTCATGGAACGTTTCGCATACTGATAATCGCAAGGATAAGGAGTACATTCGTCGAAGGCCATGATAATATCCGCTCCAATTGAACGCTGAATATCTATTGCTCTTTCAGGCGTAAAAAAGTGATAAGAACCATCCACATGCGATTGAAATCTTACACCTTCTTCTGTAATTTTACGAGAACCCGACATAGAATACACTTGATAACCTCCACTATCTGTAAGAATTGGACGATTATAATTCATGAATTTATGTAAACCTCCAGCCGCTTCCAAAACTTCAGTTCCTGGACGCAAAAACAAATGATAAGTATTTCCCAAAATAATTTGGGCATTAATTTCATTTTCGATTTCATGTTGGTGAATTCCTTTAACAGAACCCACAGTTCCTACTGGCATAAAGATTGGAGTTTCAATCTCACCGTGGTCTGTAACTAGCTTTCCTGCTCGTGCTTGAGAGCTTTTATCTTGATGTAATAATTCGAAGTGCATAAATATGTTGAAAAATAAAAACACAAAGATAACTGTATTTAAACAAGTGTGCCATATTTGTAGAAAACTATACAAATGGATTTCATTCCTAATTTTTCTGATCCCTATGAAACCTTTGTCTCTATTTTGTTATGGAGCATGGCGTTAACGCAGCTTTTTTGGATCTTTTTCTTCTACAGTAGAATTGCATTTCATCGCGAAAAAAATTCTCAAAATGAAAATTTACCGCCAGTAAGTATCATAATTTCGGCAAGGAACGAAGAAGATAACCTTTTTGAACTGCTTCCATTCATTCTGGAACAAGAATATCCTAAATTTGAAGTGATTGTAGTCAACCACCAATCGACTGATAACACCGCAGATATTTTAGTGGCTTTTCAAGCAAAATATACTCACCTAAGAATCATTAATTTAGAACGAAGCAATCACTTAGCTCAAGGAAAAAAACTGACCTTAACTTTAGGGATAAAAGGTGCTAAATATGAGCATTTATTAATGACTGACGCAGATTGCAAACCAACTTCAAACCAATGGCTACGTTCAATGGCGAATGAATTCGTGGACAAAAAAGAAATTATTTTAGGTTATGGACCACATTACACAGTTCCTGGATTTTTAAATAAAATAATTCGGTTAGACACTTCGATGATCGCTTTGAATTATTTATCATTTGCCAAAGCTGGTGTTCCATATATGGGAGTGGGAAGAAATTTAGCTTATACAAAAAAACTATTCATGAACAATAGTGGATTTAAAACACACTACTCTATTTCTTCAGGAGATGATGATTTATTTGTTCAAGAAGTAGTACAAAAAAGAAACTATTCTATCGTATTATCGCCAGAAACTTTTTGTTATTCTGAAGCCAAAAATTCATGGTCGGATTGGTTGGTTCAAAAATCCAGACACTACTCTACTTCAGGGCGCTATCCACTTTTCAAGAAGCTATTGTTAGGAATATATCCTTTATCACTGCTTATGATGATCATTTCTTTAGTTACTTTGTTAATTATTGGAGGAATAACATGGATTACACTCGGTGTTATAGCATTAGTTATCATTTCTAAATGGATTGTTTTTGGAAAGGCTTTTAATAAACTTAAGCAAACCTCGTTTGTTTGGGGGATAATATTTTGGGACATTTTGTATGCAATTTTTACACCCATCATATATTTCACCTCTGCAAAAATAACAGGGTCAAAATGGAAGTAGGAAGTAATTTATCTGAAAAAGGAAAAAGAGATTTAATTATCGTGGATCGTGCGAGAGAAGGAGATCAAGCAGCATTTGCTGAATTGATGAGTCGCTATCGTGAACCTGTATATTTTATGCTTTTGAAAATGATAAAAAACACAGATGACGCTGATGATTTAACCATCGAAGCTTTTGGAAAAGCATTTAACCGCATCCATCAATATTCACCAAGCTACGCTTTCAGTACTTGGCTGTTTAAAATTGCTTCAAACAATTGCATTGATTTTATTCGTAAGAAAAGGGTTTCAATGACCTCAATGGACCACGCCTACACCAATGAAAATGGTGAACCAGTAGGCTTACAAGTGGATGGAGGCTTATTAGATCCAGAAGAAACCTTCATTAAGAATCAGAAGGTAAAAACGATGCGAGAAGTTGTAGATAAATTAAAACCACGTTACAAAGAATTAATTGTCAAAAGGTATTTTGAAGAACTTACCTATGACGAAATAGCTGAGGAGTTGGATTTACCTTTGGGAACGGTTAAAGCGCAGTTATTTAGGGCGAGGGAGTTTTTGGCTAATGTTATGAAAAAGACTCGCGACACAATCTAGTTTCTGATTATATTGTACATTGCCCACGTTGCATCTAATTTTTTAAGCAGTTACATCTATAAACTCAAGACAATGCATTGGCAAGCGTTTACACCTTGGAACCGATCAGCATTGCTTTAAAAACTAAACACACCCACTTACTTGGCTCGAAAACTCAACCTATTCTCAAACAAGCAGCTTTTTGAATAGAACTTGGCTTGTTATCTGTAATCGCTACATAAGCAATACATTTTCTTGATAAATCTTTTACTACAAGTGGTGGATTATGCTATTTTTGCGGTATGGAATTGATTAAAAAATACTTCCCCAATTTAACTCAGGATCAAATTTCAAAATTTGAGCGTTTGAAACCACTATACGAGGAGTGGAATCAACAGATCAATGTGATCAGTAGAAAAGACATGGATCAATTCTATGAGCGACATGTACTGCATTCATTGGCGATTGCTAAGGTGATTCGATTTAAGCCTGGAACAACAATTATGGACGTTGGAACTGGAGGTGGATTTCCCGGAATTCCTTTGGCGATTATGTTTCCAAAATCAAGATTTCACTTGGTTGACTCTATTGGTAAAAAGATAAAAGTTGTAGAAGCAGTTGTGGAGGCCTTGGACTTAAAAAACGTGCAATTCAATCACAAAAGAGCTGAAGAAATCAATTTCAAGTTCGATTTTATTGTGAGTAGAGCTGTTACAAAAATGCCTGTTTTTATTCCATGGGTAAGAAATAAAATCAATAAAGTCCATAAGAATGGGCTTCCGAATGGGATTTTATATTTAAAAGGTGGAGATTTAACAGAAGAAATGAGTACAGTTCAAACATTTCATGAAACTTTCAATATTCCCGAGTTTTTTGCAGAAGAATTTTTCGAAACAAAGAAGGTGGTATATGTGCAATTGCACTAAAGATCGACTTGCTAATCGCATGCAATCAATTGCTTAAAACATTCGTCATTTAAAGTCAAGCTTTTTACTCAATAAAAAAGACCGCCATTTCTGACAGTCTTACAATGCTTTTATTCGCTAAAACTAATGATACTTATAAATCGTCTGGGATAGACATTTTTTGAAGTTTCTTTCTTTTTGGCTTAAGTTTGTCGATGAAAACAACCCTCAATCTTTCTCGATCTGCGTTTACAATCATTTCTGATATTCCATTCACAATTGATGGTGGCTCACTAGATAAACTTTGGAAATTTTTGTCATAAAGTTCTTCAGTATTGTCATCATAGTAATAAAAAATAGCGCTTACATATCCATTTTCCACACGCACTTTTCCACGAACGCAAAAAACCTCTTCGCCTTCAAAAAATGAAATCATAACATTTCTGTAAATATTATCAGAAATTGTATATGAACCTCTTTCTTTGAATGCCTCCTCATATTTTTCAAAGCAATTCAACTCCTTCTCTTCCTCCTCTTGTGCTATGGAATTTCCAGCGTTCAAAAGAAAAAATGTCGAAATCGCAATTAGTAAAGTTTTTCTCATGGTATATAGTTTAACATAGTTTTTTCAGGTTTTCAAATATAATAAATTGCTTCAACTCCGATGATGATTATCTTTAATTTTTTATAATTTTGAAATTTAAAGCGAAAAGCATGAAACAAATAGTAGACCAATTTAATGAAGCACTAGAAACATTGAAGAAATTCAATACTGAAGAAAATTTTATGGCCATTGCCGAAGCTGGTGAAATTTTGGTTGAAAGTTTCAAAAATGGAGGAAAAGCCATCAGTTGTGGAAATGGAGGTTCTATGTGTGATGCCATGCACTTCGCAGAGGAATTAACGGGGAGATATCGCAATGACCGACCAGCAATAGGTGCTGTTTCTATTTCTGACCCATCACATATATCGTGCGTTGCCAATGATTATGGTTACGAATACATTTTCTCAAGATATGTAGAGGGCGTTGGAAGAAATGGTGATGTTTTGTTAGCTATTTCGACTAGCGGAAATTCTAAAAATGTAATTAACGCCATCGAAGTTGCTAAATCCAAAGGAATGAAAGTTATAGGATTAACGGGAAAAGATGGAGGAAAAATGGCTGAACTATGTGATGTTGAAATTCGAGCACCTCACGCGAATTATGCAGATCGAGCGCAGGAGATTCACATCAAAGTTATTCATAGTTTGATTGATTATGTGGAAAGAAACCTTTAGTTAAATATTTAATTATTAATGTTTAGTGGTTAATTTCTAATTGTTATTGGTACAAAGTTTCACTAATAAGGATTAACGATTAATAACCTAGTGTAACCACTATCTAAAAGCATTTAGTAGACCGAAATATTAGTTCAAAAAAAAGGACGGATTACAGATTTTAATTTTGCAAAACGTCCTCATAAATTCTTTTGGGAAAAACTTCTATTTTGTAGAAGCCCATTTTCTAATTTCAGTTCTGAACCATTCGTCAGCTGCATCTGTCCATTTGAAATTTTCTCTTATGTAAGCCACAGTTGATTTTTCGATATCTGTGTAAGAATCGCCGTCTTTTACGCTTTTCAAAAGTTGTGAAGCATCATCTTTTGAAATTCTTCCATCATTAGCGCCTGCTGTTAATTTATCAGCCAATTCCAATAATTCACCATCATACTTATTACCGTCAATTGTTTTATAATAACCCATTATTTAAAATTTTTAAATGATTTCCTTAAAAATAATAATAAAAGGAGTGATTTGCAAATCTTCCAAATCAATTTACCGTGCTCAATAATCCAAACAAAATCACCTTATTTAATTTTGATTTATTTTTTTGATGTAAATTATTTCACTATCTTAATTTAGAATAATTTAAAAACCTAAATCATTATGTTAGTCAAATCATTTGGCAGTGCCGTATTTGGCATAGAAGCCACCACAATCACTATCGAAGTAAATATCGATAAAGGAATCAGTTTTATTTTAGTTGGCCTGCCTGATAGCGCGGTAAAAGAAAGTCAGCAAAGGATAAAAGCTGCGCTTTCGAATAACGGATATAAATACCCAATGAAGGAAATTACTGTGAATATGGCGCCCGCTGACATTCGCAAAGAAGGTTCCACATTTGACCTCCCCATTGGTATAGGAATAATGGCTGCCAGCGAACAAGTCGATACAGCATCATTAAGCGATTATATTTTACTGGGAGAACTATCACTCGACGGAAGTTTACAACCCATGAAAGGAGTTTTACCCATTGCCCTCAAAGCGAAGGAAGAAGGTTTCAAAGGTATTATCCTACCACTAGAAAATGTAAGAGAAGCCGCCATTGTTGACGGGTTAGATGTGTATGGAGCTTCCACCATTAACGAAGTTATTACATTCTTAAACGATGGAACAGGATTAGAACCAACCAGAATTGACATCCGTCAAGAGTTCTACAATAAACTAGATGAATTTACAGTCGATTTCCGCGATGTAAAAGGACAACAGAATATCAAAAGAGCATTTGAAATAGCGGCATCTGGTGGTCACAACGTTGTTTTAATTGGTCCTCCAGGTGCTGGAAAATCAATGTTGGCTAAACGTTTACCCACAATCCTACCGCCGATGAGCATCAATGAATCTTTGGAAACCACAAAAATTCATTCTGTAGCTGGAAAAGTAAAAGCTGGAGCAGGATTAATCACAGAAAGACCGTTTAGAAAACCTCATCATACGATTTCAGATGTGGCTTTGGTAGGTGGTGGAAGTTACCCTCAACCAGGAGAAATTTCCTTGGCTCATAACGGTGTTTTATTTTTAGATGAATTACCTGAATATAAGAGGTCTGTTTTGGAAGTCATGCGACAACCCATTGAAGACAGATATGTAACAATTTCAAGAGCTAAATTCACGGTAGAATACCCTGCGGGATTTATGTTAATCGCTGCAATGAATCCTTGTCCATGTGGTTACTACAATCATCCGGACAAAGACTGTGTTTGCGCACCAGGGATTGTACAAAACTACTTGAATAAAATAAGTGGTCCTCTACTCGACCGAATTGATTTACATGTGGAAGTTACACCCGTAAGTTTCGATGAATTGGCTTTTCATCAACCTGATGAAGGGAGCAAAGATATTCGTGAAAGAGTAATCAAGGCACGATTAATTCAAGAAAAAAGATTTGAAGAATCTGAGGAAACGCATTGTAATGCCCAAATGTCGAGCAAAGAACTAAGAAAATATTGCAATATAGACGACGCATGTAATGCGATTCTGAAACAAGCGATGGATAAATTGGGGCTCTCAGCAAGGGCGTATGATAGAATTTTGAAGGTTGCAAGAACTGTTGCTGATCTGGAGGAAACGGAAGTGATTACAACGGCGCATATTTCAGAGGCGATACAGTTTAGGAGTTTGGATAGAGAGGATTGGGCGAAATAAATGAAAAATTAATAATGAAAAATTCGGGGGGTATTTTAATTCCAAATGCGTTTGTTAGGAGAATTACGAATTAGTGAGATATTAAATTCCAAATGCGTTGTAATTGAGGTTTTTAACCGCGGAGGTCGCAAAGGTATCGCGAAGGTCGCAGAGTTTTTTTCACCTGCGGTGATTGAGAAAAAAAAGGAGAAGAAAAAAAGTTGTTTTGGAATTTAAAGAC
>NZ_PVSS01000059.1 GCF_003025005.1 Brumimicrobium mesophilum | reverse complement strand
GATTTAACAATTAACCAAGCTGACATGACTACTTTAACTGAATCGGCTTGTGACTCATATACGTGGAGTGAAAATGGAATGACTTACACAACTTCAGGTCAATACATTGAAAGTTTCACTAACCAAGCTGGTTGTGATTCTATTATCACTTTAGATTTAACAATAGGAGCAACTGATTCAATTGTTTTAAATGAATCAGCATGTAATGAATATACTTGGAGTGAGAACGGAACAACTTATACGACTTCTGGTCAATACGTTGAATCATTCACCAACACAAGCGGATGTGACTCAGTAATGGTACTTAATTTAACAATAAACCCAATTGACTTAACAGTTACAGACAACGGAAGTGGAATGTTTACGGCTAATGAGCCAAATGCAACTTACCAATGGATTGACTGTAACACCAATACAGTTATTACGGGTGAAACTTCTCAAGATTTCATTCCAACTTACAATGGTGATTTTGCAGTAATCATTGACAACACTAACTGTTCGGATACAAGTGATTGTGTAACAATTGGAAATGTTGGATTAGACAAGAACAGCTTAAATGCATTCACACTTTATCCAAACCCTTCAAACGGAGAGTTCAACATCGAATTTAACCAATCTTTCACTGGAACAGTTAAAGTAAACGATGTTACAGGTAAAACGGTTCTACACACAAACGTTTACAACAGTACTATTTCAAAAATCAACTTATCTAAAGTTAATGAAGGTATTTACTTTGTGAAGATTATTTCAGACAATGGATATGTAAGTACTAAGAAAGTACACATTCAATAATAAACACACGGTTTTAGATTATAATTGTGATGCGGGTTGTCTCTTCATGGGCAGCCCGTTT
>NZ_PVSS01000058.1 GCF_003025005.1 Brumimicrobium mesophilum | reverse complement strand
AGGTGGACTATTTGCGATTAACGTTCCGGCTAAAAAGCGTTGCTGTCCCGAAGGGCAGCTATGATTTTTTAGCCATTGTTACCAGCTTTTATTTATACCTTATTATTTCAATTTTCGAATTCTTAATTTCTAAATAACCTTTTGTATCATTACTATTAAATAGAATAACCAATGTGTTATTTTCAGTTTCGTTGATTTCAGACCTATAAATTGGTAATCTTCCAATGCAGATTGTATCAATTGTGATAAATCGACTCTCTTCTATTTTACACAAGTATGTATGGTCATAATCAGATACAATGTGAAGCAGTTGGTTTCTATGGGTGAAACTTCCTAAAGTTAACACACCTATACTATCAACCAAAAGGGTTGTCCCAAGCCTTGATCTAGATTCATTATCGCCTACATTATAAATTTTTTGTTTTCTTTTTTTCTGTCTAGGCTTAGGCATTTTAAAAATTTCCATAGAATCAGGATCGTTAATCTCAATTATTTCAGAGGACCCCACCATGTGCGCCAATGTAGCTGTTACATAATATTTTCCGTTTACATTATTGACTACTACTGGGCAAGTTGCTGCGCATGAATATTCAATACCAGTTCTTTTATTTTTAAACCAAATCGAACCACCCCATTCTCCACTACAAGTTTTTCGCACACTATATAAAGTGTCTTCGTAAAAAATGCTATCGTTCAAAATTTTCAGATTTTCAATGGCTTCTTCATAATTCCCAACAATTGTGGTGTCTATGATAGTAAATTTAGTCTGGGAGTAACTGCTGGAACTAAGGATTAAAATCAAAAATATTGTGCCTGATAATCTCATTTTGTTTTATTGCTGGTAACGTCCAAGCTACGTATTGT
>NZ_PVSS01000057.1 GCF_003025005.1 Brumimicrobium mesophilum | reverse complement strand
GATTCGTAGAACTAAATCCGTTTGGTCCATTCCATAAATAACTATTCGCAACTGTTGAAGTGCTTAAACTAAATGTACCACCTTCACAAAGTTCAACATCTGTTGATGCAATTGTTGGAGCAGGTAAAGTAGCAGACACATTTACAACTGTAGTTGCAGTATCTGAACATCCATTAACAGTTAAAACATAATTATATGTATAGGTTCCAACACTCAAATTGTTAATTGAATGTACTGCATTCGTTGACAACAATGTTGTATAGTTATCATTATACCATTCATAGGTTGCTCCTGCAGCTGTGTTTCCTGTTAAAGTAACTGTTCCGTCATTACAAATCGGTCCATCATTACTTGCTAGAGCAACTGGGATAGCGTTAATCGTAATATTTATTGGGTTAGACAATTGAGATTCACAACCATCAGCCGAAATACAAACTACACTCCAATCACCTGCTGCATAAGCTGGATCAGTTGAAGGAATTGTTGTTGTATTTACTCCTGTTGTAAGTAATGGATTAGCTAAAGTTGTTACACTTGCTCCTCCAGGTCCAATCCATTTGAATGACGCGCATGTTGAACTTGTAGTAAGTACAATTGGCTCTCCAAAACAGATACTCGTTGGTCCAGTAATTGTCGGTTGTGATGGTAGTGGATTCACATCAATTTCTATTGAAGCAACCTCACTCACACATCCATTATCTGTTACCGTTAAGTTATAAATACCTGCCGTTAAACCTGAAGCAATAATCGCCTGTGGATACTGACTTGTTGAACTAAATCCGTTTGGTCCTGTCCATGAATAACTGCTTGCAACTGTTGACGTACTTAAGCTAAATGTACCACCTGCACAAAGCTCTACATCTGATGATGCAATCGCTGGTGCTTGTGGTGTTGCTGAAATTGTAACAACCGTTGTTGCCGTATCAGTACATCCATTCACATTTAAAATGTAG
>NZ_PVSS01000056.1 GCF_003025005.1 Brumimicrobium mesophilum | reverse complement strand
AAGCTCGGTACTGACGAACAGGAACCGTATAAGAGGCATAATTACTTGGGTAAGCAAGCACATCATTGTAACGCCCAAAAGAATACCAAAAGGGTAATTATGTAGATACGGCAGGGATTGAGGGAAAGAAGATGCAATTACCTGGGGAGGTCTTGGAATAGATTCGTTTTCTATGCGTCAAGAAGTCAGCAGAAGTCATAGTAATTAATTACCTGATAAATTAATGAAGGACTGAACGATAATGGTCTTTAATAGACAAAGGAGCGTATTTACGTTACGGATAGTTTTCTAGTAAATAAGTAGCCTTTGATTAAGCGAGACAACAAACAAATTTTAGTATTAATGATTAAACGATTAACAAGTAAAAAGAATCTAAACGAAGCCTACTTGCAAGTTTACCGCAATAAAGGAGCTGGGGGAGTTGATAATGTTCAGGTAACTGAATTAAAATCAATACTCGAAGCGACAGGACAGCTGTTGAATGAGCAAATAGAACGAGAAGCGTATCAGGTGTCTCCAATAAAAGGAGTTGAAATACCTAAAAGCAATGGGGAAAAGAGGTTACTCGGTGTTCCAACAGTTGTGGATAGGTTTTATCAACAAGCATTACATCAAGTATTACAACCTCTTTTTGAGCCAGATTTTCGGACGCATAGTTACGGATTCAGACCAGAACGTAATGCTCATCAAGCTTTACTACAAAGCCTTGAAAACATCAATTCAGGTTATCAAGATATTTTGGATATTGATTTGAAGAGTTTCTTCGATGAAGTAGAACATTATATTCTGTTAGAGTTGATATACAAAAAGGTGAAATGTAAAGCAACTATGAAGTTGCTACGTTCATTTCTTAAAGCACCAATACTAATCAATGGGAAGTTGCAAAAACGAACAAAAGGCGTTCCTCAAGGTTCACCTTTAAGTCCTTTGTTATCTAATATCCTACTCAATGAGTTGG
>NZ_PVSS01000055.1 GCF_003025005.1 Brumimicrobium mesophilum | reverse complement strand
TTGCTGATGAAGAAGACATCCATTGGTAAGTTAAATCTGTAGCCGAAGTATTCCCCGCCAACGAAAGAGAAAAGTTCTCATTTGCACAAACACTTGTAGACGCTACAGCATTTCCTGCTGTTGGAGCACCAGTACAAGCAGCAGCAAAGTTATAATTTACACCTCCTGCGAAATATCTAGGATGATTAGTTGTTGCGGAATTTCTAACCCAACCATAACCTACATTATTACCAATTTCAATAGTAACAATCCCATCTGTAACGGTTGAAACCGATCCTGATGAACCATATCTTACTCCAGTGTTAGTGAAATTTGGATCTCCGATGTAAAAGCCCCAATTACTTGCAGCTGGAATAGAAAGTCCACCTGGAATAGTGATTGCCGCTAAATCGACACCAGCATCTACAGCTTGACTTGAAATAATATTAACCCATGGTGCACCTGTAAAAGTTGCTGGCTGTCCATTAATTGCAGTTGGGTTATACCAAACTTCTAAATTAACAGTTGACCCTACAGTTCCACTAGTATTTACATAAATAGTATCCACAATAATAGCCTGTGTTGTTTGTAGATTGTAGGTAATCCCTCCCCAAGTTGTAGTTCCATTTATAGGTGGAGTTGTTACGACAACACCCTGCCCTAATACATTATTAAACATTGTCAAATTTATGCTAAAGAATGCAATGAGCATTAGCATATACTTGACCATAAATCGATCTTTTTTCATAAGTACTTGTTTAAATTAGATAAATTTTTTTCCCTGTAAATATAGGTAGAAAACAGAAAATTACAAAAACACAATAATTTAGTCTTTGTATTGAATAAATAATGACTAAAATGAGGATAATAACCATTAAATTAAGTAAACGCAAAATGCCCCTTCGAAAAGAGGCATTTGGAGTAATTTAAAAACAATTGAATATTTCTTCATCCACTACTGCTTCACAACTTTGAAAGTCTTCT
>NZ_PVSS01000054.1 GCF_003025005.1 Brumimicrobium mesophilum | reverse complement strand
ACAATACGTAGCTTGGACGTTACCACCAATTAAAACTGAATGACAAAAACTTGCACTAAATGCAAAAATGAAATCCCTGATTTGAACTTGACCGAAGAGGCAAGGCTTAAACTTTATGGACTTATTTACCAAGATTTAAAGCTATTCGCTGTTAAACAACTAATGGACGAACAAAAAATAGCCCATAGAGAGGCGAAAATAATTGTGGACCACCTGAACAAAAAATATGGAAAGTGCGGAAGGTGTGATTACAGTGACTTGGATAAAGAAAATATTGAATGTCCAAAATGTGGAGCATTTAACTACAATATGAAAGAACCAATCTTTAATCAAGACTTTTGCTCACTTTTGGAATTTTCTCTGCCTTTTGACCAATTAGAAGATGAGAGCTTACGAGGATTCTGGTGCGATGGGATTGACCCGATCCCTAGCGATATAGAAAATCTGGCACTTGAAAAATTAAAGCAAAATCGCGCGATAAGAACAAGAGCTTGGACAGGAGTTAGTGGTCAAGAAATATATGAAATGACCATCCTCTTCGGAGAACAATCAATTTATAGATTTGAACAGGGATTAAGCTTGGAAGATTGCATTTATTCCGAGAATGCAGATGATTGGATTAAAGTTGACAGAAATAATAAAAGGATAGAAATAAAATTAAAATAAAAGGTGGNATCCGGATTTTCCCACCTGTACTGAGCTTGCCGAACGTATGGGGAAAGCGATTTGATACCTTGTTTTTGAAAAAATATTTTAGTGTGTTACGCTTTGATTATGAGCGTGCATTTCGAATTTAAGTTGGTTGATTACAATTCTTTGTTCTTAAAAAGGAGTATTTACCAGATGTTCCATTGTTTTTATGTCTATTTCACTATTTCTAAGCCATAACTTCTCCATTACGACTTTGTCGTTTCTTTTATGTTGCTGATTTAATGATGCTTAAAGTTTTTCTCCAGTTTTCTG
>NZ_PVSS01000053.1 GCF_003025005.1 Brumimicrobium mesophilum | reverse complement strand
ATTTGCGATTAACGGATGAGGCTTTGCGGCGGCCTGTTTTTAAATGTTTTATCGAAGATACAAACATTTTATTTACATGAATGTAAAAATCGAAGGTTTTTACAGGCTGGCGACGAAGGCTGTGTTATGCACTTGCATGTCTTATGTTAACCAATATAAGAGTTTATAAAAAAGGTAACTTTCATAAATATCATTTTCTACTCCTTTCCTTATTCGAACTTGGTAATTTGAAAACTCCTTATACCAGTTAATATACCCGTACCCATTGTCATTATACCCGTTATATTCATTTTCTAATTCAATAAATCCTTTTGTCGTTCCTATAAATGTGAGAGTGTCATTCTCGAAGACTTCTGTAAATCTTACAATGTCATCTGGTAAATGCTCAATCATTAAGTTTTCATTATTGCTTTTTATCGAATCATTAATTACATAAATGGCATAATGCTTTAATGAAGAAAATGAACTAAGTGAATCATATGTCACATAAAATATTTTTTCGGGGAGTCTATTTTTGTACTTTTTACGAGACGTAATAATTAATGGGTAATTGGCTTTTGTTTTTTTAGTAAACAAGTCATTATAAGTGATGTTGTCACGATTAGCAATCACTTTTGATGATTTGTAAATGATTTTACATGGACAAGGTGAGTCTGAATTTGAGCAAGGAAAAAGCAAAAATGTCAATAAAACTATAATCAAAACTGAAGAAGAAAATATTACGTTTCTTTTCCATCTGATTTCAATCTTTTTCGCTTGCCATCTATATATCAAGGCAAGAATAATTGAAAGCCCAATTAATATCGGAACAGATAAAACAAAAATCAAAGAAACTCCCCCACCGTCTACAGGAAATAAATTCATTAGAAGTAAAGTCAAAAAACCACTTCCAACTATTATCCAAGGTTTATACTTTTCTCGAGTACTTCTCATTTTCTACGCTTGTGCATAACGTCAGGCGGATTTCCGAAGTCG
>NZ_PVSS01000052.1 GCF_003025005.1 Brumimicrobium mesophilum | reverse complement strand
TGACGTTATACGTAATAATGTAAGTCGTAAAAACTATCCAATAAATTATTAACCCAAATATGAATATTCCGAATTTACCAGATAGCCTACATAAATCACTTTTCATTATTGGATTAATTTGTGTTGCATTCGCCTACTATGAGTACGATCAGAACGATTTAAAAATTGAAAACGAATTACGTTCCGTGAATGGTATGTTAGATGATATTTATTTTCAAAAAATTAAAGTAAAGGGCTTAGAGACTGATTTTCAAATGACGTGTTGGGAAGAAGCGCATAAATTAAGTCTAGAAGTAAAAGATTTTTGCGAAAATGATAAAGACGGAGAATTAGATTTTTACAGATTACTTTCTGGTACCGACAAGGAATTGAGAGTGAGTGATTCTTTGAGCAATCTTTGGCAAGTTATTGAGAATGAGAGGGAATCAAGAGATGATATGATTGATAAACATGAATTTTCGGTCAGCAACTTTAGAGATAATGAAGAAAGATTGTTAGATCGAAATGATTTCAATTCTGGTTTAGGCATATTTGGAGCGATATTGGCATTCATAGGAATTGCAAGATGGTGGAGAGTTCAAACTATACAGGATGAGATAATTAGATTAAAGCTCCCTAAAAAAAGAAAGTTTGAATATTGCCAAAGTTGTTCAAGAAATTTTTCCTTCAGAGTTTTATTCGGCACCAAAGCAGATGGTTCAGAAACGGACCTATTCTGCTCAGACTGCTACGATAAAGGTGTATTCACTGAATATTTAGATGCTGAATCGATTAAAGAAAAGAAAGATCACTTGCTTACTAAATGCAAAACGAAATTCGAAAAGAAAAGAATCGAAGATAGATTTAAGAACTTACGAAGATGGACAATAAATGATTACGACTAACTAATATGAATGTACGTATAACATCAACTAAAAGCCACGGGCTAAACAACCACATTAGAGAAGCCCGCGCCTCCTAGTTGAGAACCGTTAAATCGAAAATAGTCCAT
>NZ_PVSS01000051.1 GCF_003025005.1 Brumimicrobium mesophilum | reverse complement strand
GCCGGAGCAGATATGAATGAACATTTCTGTAATACTGGAACAACAGACTTAAACAATTTTTTAACTGTAAATAATCCTGGAACTTGGACCTCTTTAGATGGTTTTCCAAACTCTGTGTTTGATCCTACAACGGGTGTTTTCACAATGGATAACTTAGCAAAAGACACCTATACTTTCCAATATGTAGTGACTAATGATTCGCCATGTGATAATGATACATCATTGGCATTTATTGAAATAACTGAAATTGCCAATATTGATTTCACATCAAATTTATTGGAAGGTTGTAGTCCATTAACAGTTGATTTTACAGATATAACTCAAGTAAATGGAACAACAAACTTCACTTGGTTTGTTGATGGTATTCAAGTTGGAACGAATCAAAATATGACTTACACTTTTGATGAAGTAAGGTGTTATGATATCGATTTAACAATTGAAACAGATAACTTTTGTTCTGCAACATTAACCAACCCAAATATGATTTGTGTGAATCCAGATCCAATTGCAGATTTTGATTTTTCTCCAGCAACAATTTATTCAGATGATCCAACAGTTGACTTCAATAACAAATCTCAGCTTAATGCAATCAATCAATGGGATTTTGATGGATTAGGTGTAAGTTCACAAGCGAATCCAAGTTTCACTTTTCCATTAGGAATAGAAGATACTTATGAAGTTTTACTTGTTGTATATTCAGATAAGGGTTGTGTAGATTCTATTATAAAGGAAGTACCAGTAGTGGATCAAACAATTTTTTATGTTCCTAATGCATTTACTCCAGATGGAAATGATGTAAACAATACGTTTTTACCTGTAATGACAGTTGGAGTAGATCCTCAAAACTATAAGCTGGAAATTTTCAACCGCTGGGGAGAAGTAATATTTGAATCAAATGATTACAACGTTGGATGGGATGGAACCTATGGAGGAAAAATAGTTAAATCAGGAACATATCTTTGGAAAATAAGATTTAATGAGATTAAAACTGAAGATGATATAATCCGAATGGGAACAGTAGTTTTGATGAGATAA
>NZ_PVSS01000050.1 GCF_003025005.1 Brumimicrobium mesophilum | reverse complement strand
GACTGTCAGCCGTCTACTCGATTGGGCTTAGTTTTTTATCAAATTCATTATCAATTTTTGAACAGTCTCCCTTTGTTCAGGAAGACTTTGAGCAACAGCAAGTGCTAATGTAACCAAGGTGTTGTCATTTACTTTCCGTTCGCCCTTTTCATTTAGGTGATGTCCATTTTTCTCAAGGAACCATACGAACATAAATGAACCAATCCTTTTATTTCCATCGCTAAAAGGATGTCCTTTGATGATTGAGTATAGCAATTGTACGGCCTGTTCTTCTATTGTGGGATACGCAAGTTCTCCGAACACCGTTTGTGAGATACTACCCAGAATCCCTTGGAATGATTCATCCTTCTCATTTCCAAATAAGTCACTGGCTTCTCCTTTGGCGATTAAACTAGTTTTGAGTTGTTTAATAGCGTTTTTGACATCATCATAACTTATGACGTAGATTAAATCTTTATTAAGATTATCCGATGATAGTTCGTCTTTGTCATATTTTTCCAGTAGCTCGAATGATTTTGAATAGTGTGAGATTATTGAAAGTATTCCATCGGTCAAGGTCTTTTTAGTTTGAAATAGCTCTTCATTGAGTTGATTGATTTCTTGTTTTAATGCTTTTACTTTCTGCTGCTCAGTACTAAGTAGTTTTTGATTGATAGAGTATCCTTTGAGTAAATACTCTTTTAGTCTTTGAGTAGCCCACTTTCTAAATTCCGTACCTACTTGAGATTTTACGCGGTATCCGACTGAAATGATAACATCTAAGTTGTAAATCGATACTTTCCTAGTTACTTCTCGATCTCCTTCTTTTTGAACCTGGCGGAATTCCCGCCAAGTTGACTCTTTGTCGAGCTCACCTTCTTTATAAATATTTTTGATATGCTCTCCAATCGTTCTTCTTGCTTTTCCGAACAACTCCATTATTTGTTGTTCAGTCGCCCAGACTGTGTCATGCTCACCATCTAGCACCACCTGAAATTCGGTCTGACCACCTCTAGGCTTAAAGACTACAACTTCACTATGCTTTATTTCAGGTACGTTCATTTTTCAAAGGTAGTTTCTTAATAATTAAGCCCAACGGTTTGCAAATAGGCACATG
>NZ_PVSS01000005.1 GCF_003025005.1 Brumimicrobium mesophilum | reverse complement strand
GAACAGCAACTTTATGGAATATTGAGTACGGTCTTGCTGGATTTACTCAAGGTACAGGTACTGCTATTCAAGGTATCAATACAAATCCTTACACTTTGACTATGTTGACGCCATGTACTAACTATGAGTATTATGTACAAGCTGATTGTGGAGGTGGAAATTTGAGTGCCTTTGTTGGTCCATTTGCTTTCACTACTGCGGCAGCTCCGGCTACTGGTACAGACACCCAAGTTGCTTGTGAAACATTCACTTGGATTGATGGTATGACATACACGACTTCAAACAACACGGCAACATTTACAATCGTAGGTGGTGGTTCTAGTGTTTGTGGTAATGATTCAATTGTAACTTTAGATTTAACAATCAATAATGCTTCTACTGGAACAGATATGCAGGTTGCATGTGAAACATATACTTGGATAGATGGAATGACTTACACAGCTGATAATAACACAGCAACATTTACAATTGTTGGTGGTGCTGCAAACGGTTGTGATTCTATCGTAACATTAGATTTAACAATTGAACAAGGAAGCGATGCTGGAATGGATAACGCAGATACAAAATGTTTAAACGAACCAGTTGATTTAGCTACATATTTAAGTGCAGGTGCTGATGTGGGAGGAACATGGTTGAATCCAGTAAATTCACCTTTAGCTAGTTCGATGACTACAGTTTCAAATCAACCTGGAGTTTATGTTTATTCTTATGTCACGGCAGCAACAGGTGCTTGTCAAGCCGATACTGCATATATTACGATAACCGCAGATGGAGGATGTGATTATTTATCAGTTGATACAGAAGTTATGGTAGACATCACTGTTTACCCTAACCCAGCTACAAGTGTTTTAACTATTCTGAATCCTTCAAATACTTCATCTTTAAAAGTTGAAATGTTAGACATGAATGGTAGAATTGTGCTTGTTGAAAATAAAGCATTATTCAATGCAACTGAAGCTACAATAGCAATTGATAACCTTGAAAGAGGAATTTATACGCTACGTGTTTACAATAATGAAGGTCAAAAATCCTTTAAAATTGTGAAACAATAAATTGTTAAAACGTAATTCTTACGTTCTGTAATTTAAATAGCTTTAAGTTTAAAAAAGATAAGCGTCACTCAATTGAGTGGCGCTTTTTTATTGGAATAATGTTTTTGAGACAACTGTGCATTAACTTTCAAAATAGACTTAATTCAAATCTTGAAATTTAATTCTCGGTGGAAATTCTTTTAATTTTGAAGTATGAGACATATTTACCATAAATAAAGAAGTGATCCATGATAGGTCATTGCCAAATTAGGTAATGCTCAGTTCGGAAAGCGAATTTCCAACGAGAAATGAAACGATTGCTTATTTAATGGAATATCAAGAAAGTTATAATATCCCAATAAGAAGGTCTATCAGAATAAGAGCTATCAGAAAATCATAAAATGGATTCAGTCTAGTTTTAAATCATTAGAAATGAGATCTAAGTTAGTTATTTTGAAAACTAAAACTTGACAAGACCTTCTATTCTACAAGTCACACGGCTTTGTATAAGGTCAATCAAACATTTTACGAATTACTTTAATGCAGATGACAATATAGGTCAAAAAACTTTTAATCAATTCAGACTTTTTATTGGTCTCAGATAGTGTTAAAACGATGCACTTTATTGCATCTCTATTTAGCTTCTAAATAAAACTCTACATCCAATATCTAATTTTTTTGATAGTTATAGAATTTTATTCTCACGTAAACCTATGTTACTTTTAAACCATCGTGGTTTAGTAGTCCTCTAGAAACCAATTTCCAATTGCATTCTCCAAACTAAACCATCATCTGCTAAGTCGTTTTGAATATAGCCCACATCTGTTTGAACTTTTAAACTATGTCCCTTGAAATACTTAGAAGCACCTATAGTATAATGGTTGGAAGTAGGTGAAACAAAATTATTTTGTGGTCTCATCAATGTATATCTTGCTGCTAACTCGTAATCATTCTTGAACAATAATCCTGCTTGAAGGTTGACAGCTGAACCAGTATAGTAAGAAAAGCCTGTAAAATTATTACCGATATCATTTATTCTTGGGTCATTGTCATTTGTACTTTTGTAAGCATATTCTCCCATCATTGAAAAACCTTTATACTTAAATATGAAATCTGCGAAAATTGAGCTTATGTTTTTAGTTAGGGCATTGTCCGGTAAAAAACTCCCGAGGTTGGCTCTTGTTCTAGCCACTCCATTATTTTGATCATATGCAACTGCAATAGCAAGTTTAGGAGTTTGTTCACGTGCCAAATCTGCTCCAAAGTAAGCCCCTTTATCACTGAATTTTCCAAATGGGAACACCTCTAATTTTAACGTGGTTTCATACCCCCCTCTATTTCCAGAAATAATATTCCTGCCTTCTCCTTGAAAAAAACCAGCTAAAAAATGTACCCCGAATTGCTTCCCATACGTTTTTTCGAAATGTAAACTCGCGCCAATGTCCCTGTCTAGATTAAATCTTGCATTTAGGGCAGAACGATCAACAAACTGTAAATTAGCAGAGGAAATCACACGTTCTCGGTTTCCAGCCATTTTATATTGCCCAACTTTAAGAGAAAAAGCTTTGTAAAAATTCCATTTTAAATAAGCATCATAGATCATGTTTCCACCTTCTCCGTAATACTCTGCTCCTTGATGATTAATATCACGATTTGAAAGTCCAATTTCTAATTTATATTTCAACTTTGGAGAATGTGCAAATCCACTAAATTTTAAACGGCTTCTTCTGACCATAAAGCTGGTAGAGAGATTCCCAATATCACTGAAGTCATCATTATTTACATTCCAATCTGCAATAAATAAATTTTGGAAGCGAAAAGAAGCTTTGATGCTAAAAGAAGAATCTTTTGCTTGGTAACGAATTCCTTCACCAAAACTATAGTCTTCTATTTGACTAAATGATGAAGAAGCGATAAAACAAACACAAATAATGAGTAGAAACCTTTTTATTTTAAGCATATGATAAATTATTATTAAAAATATATTATTCTGTTAATCCCTTTGTTAATAAGGTTTTAAGTTAGTTTTAAAGTTCTTTTCGATGGCAAATATAGTGTTTGGAGTATGATTAGGTTGGTTTTCGGTATATGATTTAACAATGACTTAACATTGGTATCTATTTGTTAACCTAAGAGTAAAGTTTACTTTATACTTGTTCTGCTTAACTCGAGTAACTTTGTTATTAGAAAAATAAGAAAATATGAACAATAAAGCAACAATACTATTTGCAGATGATGATCCAGACATCTTGGAAATGATTTCTTACAACTTGGAAAAAGATGGATATACGGTGCATAAAGCTGTGAATGGTGAGGAGGCGGTAGCGTTGTCTGAAAAAGTTAAGCCAGATTTAATTCTACTTGATGTTATGATGCCAAAGATGGATGGAGTGCAAGTGTGTGAGGCAATTCGTTCAAAAGAATTAGATTGTCAACCTTTAATTGCATTTTTGACTTCCAGAGCGGAGGATTATTCACAAATTGCTGGATTTAATGCTGGTGGTGATGATTACATCAATAAACCAATTCGACCAAAAGTTTTATTAAGTAGAATTGAAGCACTTTTAAGAAGATCTGGTGGTAATAATACCCCAACAGATTCAGTTCAAGAAGTCAATCAAGATTTGGTTTTAGATACTGATCGTTATCTTTTACTTTTCAAGGGAGAAGAATTATATTTGCCGAAGAAAGAATTCGAACTATTATCTTTCTTAATGAGAAAACCAGGAATCGTTGCTAACAGAGATCAGATATTAGCTGAGGTGTGGGGAGACGATACGATTGTTGGAGAAAGAACAGTTGATGTTCACATCAGAAAGTTAAGAGAGAAAATAGGAGGGAATTATATCAAAACTATAAAAGGAGTGGGATACACTTTTAAAGCATAATGAAGAATATAAAACCGATTCATGTTGTATTTATTGGAGCAATAACACAATTTATTTTGGTTGTTGTTCTTTTATTTCTTTATAGAAGTCTCATTGATTTAATTCCTGTTCTAGATATTCTAATCATTGCGGCTATCGGTGGTCTCGTTTCAATGTTGGTGAGTTATGTATTGTTGAAAAAATTCATTCAAGACCGATTGGAGTTAATCTTCCGTATTATAAATCATGGATCAAGTATGAAGGGTGAAGGTCCTAAAATTGACATGAACAATGACTCAATTGGAGATGCTTCTACAGCTTCTGTAGCTTGGGCTACTGCCCGAAAAGTTGAAATAACCAAACTTAGGGAGCAAGCGGATTTTAGACGTGAATTCTTAGGGAATTTAGCTCATGAGCTAAAAACACCAGTCTTTAGTATTCAAGGATATATTCTAACTTTGTTAGAAGGTGGTTTAGAAGATGAGAAAGTAAATCGAAAATTTCTAGAGCGTGCTGCTTTTTCCACAGAAAGAATGGCTGATATTCTTGAAGATTTGGATCAGATTATGAAACTTGAGGTGAATAAAGTTGAGATTCGTAAAGAAGCATTTGATATTGTACAATTGACGAAAGATCTCATTTTTTCATTTGAAGAAAAATGCCTAGAAAATGAAATTACCCTTAAATTAGCTGAGAGATATCAACCGATTTTCGTTAATGCAGATAAAGCTAAAATAGCTCAAGTTTTAACCAATTTAATAGCCAATTCATTAAATTACTCAACTGAAAAAGGATATACTACAATCCGTTTCTACTCCTTGAAGAATAACCTAATGACAGAGATATCAGATAATGGAATTGGGATTGAAGAGAAAAATATTCCACGTTTATTTGAAAGATTTTACCGTGTTGAACAAAGTAGAAATAGAAATGAAGGTGGTTCTGGTTTAGGTCTCGCGATTTGTAAGCACATTATCGAATCTCACAATGAAAGAATTTCAGTGAAAAGTAGAATTGGTGAAGGAAGTACATTTACGTTTTCATTGAAAAAAAGCAGTAAGCATTAGTGGTAATTCTAAAGGATTTGTTTAAACCTGATTAATATTATAAGCTAGATTTATATATTTTAGACAATAGAAACCTCTGAGAGTTTATACTTTTGGAGGTTTTTTTATGATTGACTTTGTTTGTTCAAATTTTAGCGATTTCCATTTTTGGGCAATCTAGGTTTGGTTGAATCAATTGAATTTTTACGAATTATAATTTCGATTGAAGCCAACGTTTTGCAAAACGTTTCTAGATTATCCTTCGTATATTTCGTAATTCTCCCGACCGTAATTATTTTTTATTAACTTGTCAAAAACAACTGCATGCTGTACCGCATTTTAAAATTCATAATTGGTGTTGGAATTCGACTGTATTATAAAGAAATACGGGTGAATAATAGAGATAATCTAGCCAATGGAAACAAACCTATGATAATTATTGCTAATCACCCGAATACATTGATGGATGCATGGGTAATTGGTATGGTTTGTAAGCAGCCCATTTATTATATGGCCAAAGCGACGCTGTTTGATTCGAAATTTAAACTCAAATTATTGCGCAGTTTAAACATGATTCCAATAAATCGTAAAGGAGAGGGCATTACGGAAGGAGTAGATAATAATGATTCTTTAAGTGAATGTTATAAGGTTTTAGCGGAAGGTAAAACATTGGTTATTTTTCCAGAAGGTACCTCGTACAAGGAGAAAATTCTTCGAGAATTAAAAACTGGAACTGCTAGAATAGCTTTAGAAACAGAAAAGTTGAACGGGGGAAAGTTAGATTTACAAATTGTAGCTGTAGGAATTAATTATTCTCAACCTGAAAAATTCAGAAGTAATATTTTGATTGATATCGATCAACCAAGGGGAGTAATGAGCTATTACGAACTTTATATCACTGATAAAAGAAAAGCTGTTCGTAATTTGACAGATCAATTTAGAAATAGACTTGAAAAAGTTTTGGTAACAACAGAAACCAAAGAAGAAGAAGAGTTGCTAGATGAGATCTATAAGGTTTTGAATACAAAATATATTGCTTCACATGACAAAGGTGTGCAACGGCAAGTGAATGAACTGAAAGATATAAAAAGTAAAATTGATGAATTAAAACTTGTTCAACCTTGGCGAATTGATGAAATCAAACAAAGCATCAAATCAATGGATTGGAAGTTAGAGAAAATGAGAGTGCGAGCAGATTTTCTGGATAGAAAATTTAGATCTCGATTGTTTCTAAGACAGATTTTAACTTCGTTAATTTTTATTTTAGTTGCACTTCCAATGGCTGTTTTTGGAGTGATTCACAACATTTTTCAATATCTTTTTACCGATTGGTTGGTGCCAAAACTATCTAAAGATATTGAATATTATGCTCCGTTAGCCATCCTTGTAGGAATTGTTTTGTATCCATTAACCTATAGTGGATTTGCAGTTACAGCTCATTATGTGTTTAATCTTTCCTGGCTAGGAATCATGGCATATCTAATTCTAATGCCTCTAATGGGGATATTTACTTATTGGTTTTTCAAATACCTCAAACACATTAGCTACAAATGGCGTTATATGTTTTTGATGTTCGACCAAAAAGAAACGCTTCATGAACTTCAAAAAGAGAAAAAGAGGATGAAAGAGTTGTTGTTTGAAGATTGAGATTCTCTCATTCTGAAAAGTCAAATCAAAGAAATAATGTGAATTGCCTTTAATAGTATTTGGATACACTAAATGTAGTCACAGGGAAATAAAACTTAGATTAATTATTATAGCAAACTAAAAAGTCCTGACGGGACGACATAGTTTGAAAGATGTGATTTAGGTCAATTTCATTCAATAAATAACGTATTTTTGTAAATATTAATTTGAAACTAAAAAATGATGAATAAATATTTTTTCATAGTGTTGTCTTTATTGATTTGGTCAGGATGCACTGAAGAGGAAAAGCCTAAAAGACCTGAAGTAAAAATGGAATATAGGCCATTAATTGTTGAAGATGATAATGGGAAATATACAGAATGGTATGAAGGACATCAACAAATAAAGATTTCTGGAAGAAAAAATAAAGATGGAAAAAGAACAGGGATTTGGAGGTATTTTTCAGAACAAGGAGTAGAGTTGTCAATCGTAATTTATAGTGATGGCATAAAAAACGGACATACTGTAGTGAAATATCCAAATGGTGCAGTTCATTATTCTGGAGAATATTTAAATGATGAAGCGATTGGTGTTTGGAAATTTTACAATGAAGAAGGTCAACTTACTGAAACTAAAGATTACTCGAAGTTATAAATTTTAATGTCTAGAATTCCTTCACATATTATCGATGAAATCATGAACACCGCTCGAATTGAGGAGGTGCTCGGTGAATATGTTCAACTAAAAAAATCGGGATCAAACTTCAAAGGATTAAGTCCTTTTACCGAAGAGAGAACACCATCTTTTATGGTAAGTCCTGCCAAGCAGATTTTTAAATGTTTTTCAACTGGGAAAGGAGGGACGGCAGTAACTTTTTTGATGGAATTAGAACAATTTAGCTATCCTGAAGCCCTACGATGGTTGGCGGAGCGCTACAATATTCAGTTGCCTGAGGAAAAGCCTTTAACGCCTGAAGAACAAGCAGAACTTTCGGAAAGAGAGAGTTTGCAAATTATAAATTCCTATGCTAGAGATTTTTTTGCAAACAGTATTAAGAATTCTTCTGAAGGTAAAACAATTGGTTTTTCATATTTTAAAGAACGTGGTTTTACCGAGCAAACAATTGATAAGTTTCAATTAGGATATTGTCCTAGAAATGAAAAGTCATTTACCGAGACTGCAGTTGAAAATGGGTATAAACAAAAATATTTAGAACAACTTGGATTAACCAAGACAAGTAACGGAAGAAGATTTGATTTCTTTAGTGGAAGGGTGATGTTTCCAATTCATTCTGTGTCAGGTAAAGTGCTTGGTTTTGGAGGGAGAACACTTCAGACAGATAAGAAAATTGCAAAATATTTCAATTCACCTGAAAGTATACTTTACGATAAGAGTAAAGTTCTTTATGGAATTTATTTTGCTAAGAGTGAAATCATTAAGCAAGACAATTGTTTTTTGGTTGAAGGATATACGGATGTAATTAGCATGGCCCAATCGGGAGTGGAAAACGTAGTTTCAAGTAGTGGAACTTCGCTTACGAAAGGCCAGATAAAGTTAATTCAGAGATACACCCAAAACATCACTGTACTTTATGACAGCGATCCTGCGGGGATAAAAGCTTCTTTTCGAGGAATTGATTTATTGTTAGAAGAAGGTCTCTCTGTAAAAGTTTGTCTTTTTCCAGAAGGTGAAGATCCAGATTCTTTCGCAAAAAGTCACAGTACCGAAGAGTTAAAAAAATATTTAGAAGAAAATCAAAAAGATTTTGTTGGATTCAAAACAGATGTACTCTTAAAGGGAACTGAAAACGATCCAATTCAACGTGCAGGTTTAATTAAGGAAATTGTTGGTTCTATTGCGCTTATTCCGGATAGCATAACACGATCGGTATACCTTAAACAAACGGCGGCTCAGTTTGATTTTAAAGAACAAACTTTACTGAATGAGCTCAATGTTATTCGACGGAAAGCATTGAATAATCCTAGGAAGAGAACAACTCAGCCTCCTTCCTCTCCATCTTCCACCTCATCTTCCACGTCTTCACTTACAGGACCTCCCAATTACGAAGACGAAGGAGAAATTCCTATTGAAGCTTTCGGAGAAATTCCGAATGAAGTTGTAAAAAAAATTGATTCAAATAAGCGAGATTTTTATGATCAAGAATTCGACTTAATTAGAATTCTAGTTTTATACGGAAGTCGTGCAATAGAAATTGAAAGTTCGCTTGAAAACAAAGAAGAAGCACCTTACGATGTGAGTGTTGCAGAGCTTATAATATTTGAATTAGACAGAGATGAATTGCAATTCCATAATCCACTTTTTCAAAAGATTTATTCTTTATGTCAGCAAGGATTAAAAGAAGATGTTTTTTATGAACCAGCTCGTTTTTTGAGAAATGAGGACAATGAAATAGTAAAATTCGTAACAGATATATTATCTCCTCGTCATGAATTGAGCAGGCAGTGGTTACTATCCTATAAAATTGAAACCACTGAAGAGGTACATAAAATGGCCCAAGCAGTAAAGGAATCTTTATATGCTTTTAAGAACTCAGTGATAATGCGAAGAATTCAGGATATTCAAGAAGAATTGCAAAATCTCGATCCTAATGACGTTGAAAAGTTAACTGTTTTAATTAAGGAACAAATGTTACTTGAGAAAATAAAAAGTGCTTTTGCACATCAATTAGGCCGAATAATCATTTAATTTTAAACTATGTTAATGTTTTTCGAATTTAAAGTTGGGCCATATATCGCTTCTTTTTGGATTATTCTGATCTGGATTGCAACAATAATTCTTACAGTTATTTTGAATAAGTTCATCAAAAGGATGCTGAAAAGATATTTGAAAAAACCTAACATTAAAATAAAAGGTACTCGAATTACCATTTTAAAGGTTTTAAATCAATTGTTGATTTTAGGAGCATTAGTTGTCGGTTTTCAAGCTTTTAGAATCGAAAATGATGTAATTTCCATTCGTGAATTTTTAAGCTATGATATTATTCCAAAAAAAGCTGATGGTAGATTCCATATCAGCATGATGGATGTCATTACTATCATTCTAATCTTTGTAATTTCTCGTTTTATTATTAATATTTTCAGACTTTATATAGACCGAAGATTTAAAGATAATGATGACTTTGATGAAGGAACACGATTTGTTTATTTACAATTTGCTAAATATATTATTTATGTTTTTGCTGTTGTTTTTTCACTTCAGATTGTATTTACAGACCTCAGTGGATTGGTTGTAGGTTCTGCAGCAATTTTTGCCGCTTTAGCCCTAGGATTGCAAGGAATGTTTCGAGATATGATTTCTGGAATCGTTCTTTTATTTGAAGGAACAATTAAGGTTAGTGATATCGTAAGGCTCTTTAGTCCTGTAACTGGAGAAGAAATTATCGGAAGGGTATTGAAAATCAATGTGAGAACAACCAAAGTCGAAACCCGTGATGGAAATACTTTAATTATTCCCAACTCTTTATTGACTCAAGATCAAGTTGAAAACTGGACTTTTAGTACTGGACATACACGTTTTAATATCACCTTAAGGGTTGCCTACGGAACAGATACAGAATTGGTGAAAAAGCTTTTGAAACAAGCTGCATTAAGCCATCCAGAGGTCAGTAAAAAACGACCTGTAATGGTTAGGATTTTGGATTTCGGAGAATATGCTTTAGAGATGGAATTGCTTTTTTGGGCAAATCAGAAATGGTTTGCTGAGTATTATAAATCAGAAATTCGTTTTGAAATAGACCGCTTATTCAAACAAAACGGAATCAAAATTCCATTCCCTCAAAGAACTATTCACATGTCTAAAGAGGATAGACCAGATTACGGCCAGAATAAAAAACCTGAGATTGAAGAATAGGTTTTGGTTCTAAGTATTTAAGAATTGAAATATTGAAAAAGGCCATTGATTCAGCAATTTAATTCCTCAAGATTTTAACCTAAAGTTTAAATCAAAATTTCACGTATGAAAAATAATTTCTTAATTCAACAATAGTTCAGACAACCCTTCAATATCTCAATTGTATTTAGTGTAGAATAAATATACTCATTAAAACAATTCAAGATGAAAGCAAAACAATTTATATTAGGAACTTTAATTTTAGGTTTTGGATTATTCAGCTGTGAGAAGAAAAATACTTCTCCAGAATCTAACCAAATCAGTATGCATTTAATTGGTCAAGATAATTTATATGGAGGGTCTAGTGAAGGGTTTATAGAGGAGAATTATGTTATAAATGATTCCATTACTTGGAATGCACTTAAAGCACAGATGGATTCCAAGAATGATGTGACCTATAGATTCAACGAACAACATGTAGATTTTTCTCAATGGACGGTTTTAGTTTCTATCGATGAAATTAAAATGTCTGGTGGGCACGCGATTAATTATACAAATATTGTTGAAAATAACAATAACATCGCTGTCACTATTGACAAGTCTTTTCCTGGTGGAAATGCTACTACAGTTATCACACAACCTTACATTGTTGTGAAAATAGACAAGACGAATAAACAAGTTATTTTTAATTAATTTTAAATGTTATGAAAAATACAAATTTTATTATTCAATTTTTCTTAATCGCATTTATTGGGATCTGTGTTGGATGCACAAAAGAGAAGCCTTCAATTAGTGAAAATAATATCAATAGAACTAAGTCAGAATTTCATGGAAAGTGGAATTTAGTGCAGATATTTGGTGGTATTGTTGGTGCAAATGAACAATATGCATTGGGTGATGTAACTTGGTTGTTTGGCGCCAACGATTTGATTGTAGAAAACAATGGTTCGAGCTCAGTTTATTATTCATTACCTACTGGTACTTATCAATATGATGTAATACAGGCAAATGGCAATACTTATCTTTCCATAGATCAATCCGAATTGGGGGAATTTGTAATTGTTGGAGATACAATGAATATTGATGAAAATTCTCAATCTTTTGGAGTAGGAGCTTGCGGATTTTATATGAAACTGCAACGCTAAAAATCAAATAGCCTCAAACATTTTTTAATGTAATCATAAGGCTGAGAAATAGTCTAAAGATTTAAGTGAAATTCAATGACAAACAAGCAGATTTCTGATTTTATAAACGGAGATAAAAAAGCTTTTGATTGCATTTATGAGCAATTTGCTCCTGCTATGTTTGCCGTTTGTATTCGTTACACACATTGCAAAGATGATGCACAGGAAGTTCTACAAATCAGTTTTATTAAAATTTACGAAGCAAGGAATTCATTTAATGAAGAACGGCCACTTGCGCCATGGATAAAGAGCATCGTTATCAATTCAGCTATAAATTTCTTAAAAAAACAGAGGAAAATGGTACTCAGTAGTAATGAAAATGATTTCTCAAACAACGTGGAATGGACTTATCCTGAAATACAAAAAGATGATTTGAAAGGACGATTAATGCTTGTGTTACAACAATTGCCGGATGGATATCGAACAGTTTTTAACTTGTTTGTTTTAGACAATTTAAGTCATATTGAAATTGCTGAACATTTAGGGATTTCCGTTGGTACCTCTAAATCTCAATTGTCAAAAGCAAGATCGATGATTCAAAAATTAATTCAAGAAAGAAAAAAAGATGAAAGAGCTTGAAAATATAGACGACCTTTTTAAAGATGAATTCGAAGGGTTTTTGGCTACCCCTGATGCGTCATTGAAATCGGCAATAGATGAAAGTCTATTTTCAAATAAGAAAGAACGAAAAATTGGTTTTTGGCTATTTTTTGCTGCTTCTTTTTTGGGATTATTCGCTTTACTAATTGGAATTTGTTTTACTCCTTCTTCCTCACAAAAAGTTTCAAATGCTCCAGTTTATCTTTCGAAAATTAATGTAAATAATGACAAGAAGGATGAAACTGAAACTGAATTGGATATCGATTTGAAAGCTATTCAAAAGACACAAAATAACCTGATGAATGTTGATGCAAAACCTGTTAATATTGAAAAAGAAGCAGTCATAAATCCTTCAATTTTATTTAATAAACAACAAAACAGTTTTAAAGCGGTTGAGATAAAAAATTTAAGTAATTTGTTTATAACACCAAAACTCAATGTTAATTTTCTATCCAAGAAAGGACTAACCAATTCAATTGAGGTAAGTCCTTTAAGACAAGTTTTAGTTCACGTAAATAAGACTTCAAGTCTTGGTTTAGAAGGCAAAAAACAAAGTCATGGAAGCTTAACCGGTTTTGTTAATTATGCTTTTGAATCCAGTAGGTCAAATAGATCTCAAGAAGGATTCGAGAACCTAGAAAATGGAACTATTCACATCCATACTTCCGAATTTAGATTAGAATATCAAAGGAATATTTCAAGTTCATTTTCTATCAATTTAGGTTTGGGATTTGCACATCATAACATTCTTCAAAGAGGTGAGTTGACAACCTGGGATAGTATTCCAAAAGATATTGGAGTTTCAATGCCAGATACTTTTATTTTCGTACCAACTTTTTTATCTGAAGATATTAAGTATAAATTTCAGCAAATTAATGTAGGCATTGGATTAACCTATAATCGAGTGCTGCTTCAAAATTGGAATCTTGATTTAACCGCTGGGAGTAATTTCAGTGTAGGAAAATTCAGTGAATTAGATGAAAGTTCACAATTAGAAACACCTGAAATTTCAACTTATGGAATTACTTTGTTTGTTCGACCTGCTATAGCATATAAAATTGGAAAATACTCTCTAATGGCATTTGGGCAAGTAAATCAAAATTTAAAATCTCATTTCAACTGGGAATTCTTAGAGAGAAGAAATCCAAGTTTTGGAGGAGGTCTTGCATTAAGATATTATTTTTAAAGAAAGTTGGAGAAAACAAATTTGAATCCAAGACCATCCCATAAAGTCTATTTTTTTCTAGAGTGTAAAATGAAATATTTCCTATATTTAAGAAAATAACTAAATTACACTTATGAAAAAATTCAAACTTACTACTTGTTTTGCTATTATTTTTATGGTATCATTTATGAACTCATGTTCAATTGAAAAACGACTTCATACTGGTGGTTACCATGTGAAATTAAATAAGAACACCAAATCGAATATCGCTAACATCAAGGAGAAGTCATCAGCTAAATCTAAATATAGCCTGATTGAAAGTAATGAACAATTCAATAGAAATAGTTCTATAAATGAAGAAAAATCCATGTCGAATTTAGCTTTGGATGAACTTAATGAAACTGGTTCAAGAGATCATGTTGATCAGATTAATTCTAATGAAACTTTAACTTTTACTCCGAATGAAACTTTAGATTTAAACATTAGAGTGGATCAAGAAAGCGAAAAGTGTGATGTGATCACTAAAGTTAATGGTGACGAAATAAGCGCTAAAGTTTTAGAGATTGAAGAAACAAAAATCAAATATAAAAAATGTGATAATTTAGATGGTCCTACATACAGCTTAAGTGTTTCAGAAGTATTCATGGTTAAATATGTCAATGGGACAAAGGATGTTTTTAACGCTAAAAAGGAAACTCAAGCTGAGACTAAAGTTGTAAAAATAGAAACTGTTGAATCCAGTAAAGTTGAGCAACCAGCTGAATCTAATTCGATGAGTCCATTAGCTGTGGCAGGTTTAGTAATACTAATTCTTGGATTCCTTTTATTTTTGCTCGTTTCTATTTTAATTGGATTGGTTCTATTGGTTATAGGCTTAATCTTTTTAATTGTTGGACTAACGCAAAACTAGGTTATTAATACCTCATTAAATGTAGTTCTATATAGGAATTATGAAATATCAATTTTTATAATTCCTATTTTTTTCAACCCATTCTCAAGAAAATACGTAATTGTAGTAGGAGTTATTTTATTATGCACTTCTACTTTAAAACTACAATCATGAAGAAACTAGGATTTATTTTAGCGACAATATTTTTATCCTCATTCCAATATCTGAATGCTCAACAGCTAATGGATACGCTTAACGGAAATAGTATTTCGGCATTAATTAATGATGAAGGAGGACTATTTTTTAATGAATATACCACTTCTGCTGGTTATGAATTTCCCTCAGGAAGTGGAAATAATCTCATTTTTATGGGCGCATTATGGTTTGGAGGAACTAATCAAAATGGGGAGGTCAAACTGGTAACCCGTTTATTCGATTCAAAAGAAAATTTTGCTCGTGGTCCAATTTCTTCTACTGGTCAATATCTTGATACAGCTTTCATTTATAATTACGAAAATGCAATTTGGACGGTTAGAAAATCACAAATTATTTATCATATAGATAATTTTGACCAACAAGGGTATATCGCTCCAGATGTAATCAAAGATTGGCCTGGGAATGGAAATTCTTCTATCGGTGTTGCAACGCAATTGGCTCCTTATGTTGATATCAATAATAATGGAATTTATGAACCGCATTTAGGAGATTATCCATGTATAAAAGGTGACATGGCGTCATACCAAATTATGCACGAAGACCTCGATCATGTAGTTGGTCCAAATGAGAAAATTGGCGCTGAAATTCACTTGATGCTCTACCATGTTCAATCTACTGATTTTATTGATTCAACAACTTTTATTGAAGTTAAAGTAATTAATAGAGGTCAAAATTCTTTCAATGATTTTAAGGCAACTATTTTCATGGATCCCGATATTGGTTTTTCGGAAGACGATTATATTGGTTCAGCCCCTTCTAAAAATTTAGTTTACGCGTATAACGGTGATAATTTTGATGAGGGTCAATCTGGAGCTTCAGGATATGGTCTAAATGCACCAGCCATAGGGTTGATGAGTTTAAATAAAGACTTTGAATATTCATGGACATTTAACCGAAGTGATTTAGGAACACCAGCAACCGATGACCCTAGTTCTCCTGCCGATTTTTGGAATTACATGAATGGAAAATGGAAAGACGGAACAGATTGGACTTACGGTGGAAATGGATACGGTGGAACTATTTCTGCAAATCATTTTAAAAATGGAAACCCATATTTAGGAACTGGTTGGACAGAGTTGAATGTAGATGGAAACGGAAACTCAGCTCCTATAGGTGACCGAAGGTTTTTTGCCACGACAATTGGGGAGACATTTAACCCGGGAGACATTATGACTTTTAATTATGCGGTGATTGTAAATCGCCAGGGTGAAAATCTTGAAAATGTCCAAGGATTAATAGAATATGCGGACTCCGTTCAAAATTATTTCGACAATATCATTCATTCTTGTATTCAACAAGGTACAGGAATAGCTGATATTTTTGAAGAGGAAGAGAAAAATTTAAATCTGAATTTCGAAATTACAAGATTGGACGGTGAAGGAAATATGTCTCGTGCAGTTACACTTCATACAGTAACTGAAAACGATATCTTGTTTCACAATTCATTTGATAAAATACGCTACGAAAGAGGTAAAGGTCCAATTGAAGCTCGCCTTACAGACACTATTAGTCATGCTATTGGCCATTTTGTAATTAAGTTTAATGAGTATGATGTTGTAGATACAGCTAATTGGACAATTTATCACTACGATTCTATGGGGGGTAATTTATTAGAAACCGTGAATTCCACTTCGTCAATTGATGTCGGGAACGAACAATTAATTCCACAATGGGGAATGGCAATTAGAATAAAACAAGAGAATTATGTTTGTGCATCACCTCCGTCAATTTGTCCAGAAAGAGAAAAACATGCTTTACCTCTTGAAGTAAAATTATCTTTTGAGAATAATATAGAATGGTTGACTGGTGTAAAGAATACCAATGCAATAACACCATTAAATTGGATAAGATCAGGAAACTTTTTCCCACAAGGAAATACCTCGCCAAATGATAGCATATTTGATCCAAACTGCTATCCATCTAATGGATACGATCCTTTTAATGTTTATAGTAAACTAGCAGATGGGATTGTTTCACCTTCTTGGTTAGCCAGAGCGAATGAATGTTATTTAGCACCAATGGTTATTTCAGAGTCTGTAGGGAATAACTCTGTTTTCAATTCTATTACACCTCTTGTCCAGGCAATTATCTATCAGCCAAGTATTGATATAGTTTTTACTGATGACACCACAAGATGGACAAGAGCTCCAGTAATTGAACTCAATACTTTTGACCAAGGTTCAATAGGAGGAGGGAAAGCAGGTTTTTTACGCCAAAGTTCTTCGGTGGATAAATTAGGAAATCCAGATGGCTCTGGAACTGGAATGGGATGGTTCCCGGGCTATGCCATAGATGTTGAAACAGGAAGAAGATTGAATATTGCTTTTGGTGAAAATTCCACATTAACAAATGACAATGGAGACGACATGATTTGGAATCCAACGGAGCGAATTTTCGATAATAATGGAGAATATGTGTTAGGAGGGCAACATGTTATTTATGTTTTTGGAAGGGAAGAATTTGGTATGCCGATTTATGACCAAGGAGCTTTCATTCACCAAGAACTTTCAATAGAAACAATAAATGGGTTTCAAAATGTATATGCCAATTTATCTTGGGTTATGCAACCGCTTCTAAAATCAGGAGAACAGTTAAATTCCTCGGAAGCAAGAATGAGAATTCGCATCAATAAAGAATTTAAAACGAAGATTCTATCTAACCAGAATGAAGGTCGTCCAATGTTTTCTTGGGATGCTGTGCCTTATGATGAAATCTGGTTGTCAACAATTGCTGAACCTAAAATTGGAAAAATCAACATCTACCCAAATCCAGCATCAAACAAAATTACAATCACTTGGGATGAGGTAAAAGTGGATATGATTAAAATCAATTCTTACAATGGTAGGCTAGTGAAAATTATTCCTGTAAATGGAGCCAATGCATTAAAAGGAGAGGAAGTAATTGATATTAATGGACTTTCTTCGGGTGTTTACTATGTGAATGTTGGGAGTGAGGTGAGGAAGTTGGTGATTAATTAATGGAAACTTAGAGTAATAAAATTCAAAAATGAAAAACTAAGAATGTCAAATTATAAGTCATTATATCGCTGATTGAACTCTTTATTTTTCTTAACTTTAAATAATCCAATAATTTATAAGATGAAACAAGTAGGCCTATTTTTATTGATGTTGCTTTTTGGTTTTAATCAAACTATTAAAAGTCAGAGTACGCTTGATACGATCAGCGGAAATAGAATTTCAGCATTAATTAATGATGAAGGTAGATTGTTTCAAGATTTTATTAATAATTCACCTGGCTATGAATTTCCGGCGGGTAGTCAATTAAAACTTATCTTTAATGCCGGTTTTTGGTTTGGAGGAACGAATCAAAATGGAGATTTGAAATTAGCTGCTCAATACTATACAGTGAATAAAGATTTCTATCGCGGACCATATTCTACCACTGGAAATTACCTAGACACAGCATATATGTATGGTTACCAAAGCGGTATTTGGACAGTAAGGAAATCAGAAATTATTTATCATATTGATAATTTTAATCAACAAGGTTATGTTGCCCCTAATGCTATTTTGAATTGGCCTGGTAATGGAGATCCAACTCTAGGAGTTTCAGAGCAATTGGCACCTTATGTTGATGTGAATAACAATGAAGTTTACGAACCGCATCTGGGAGACTATCCGTGTATCAAGGGAGATGTTGCATCTTATCAAATTATGCATGATGACGGGATGCATTATGCGAGTGGTGGTGAAAAAATTGGCGCTGAAATTCACATGATGATTTATCAATTTCAATCAAATAATTATATTGACTCAACAACTTTTATAGAAATTTCGGTAATAAATAGAGGCCAAAATTCATTCAATGATTTTAAATCAACATTTTATTTGGATACAGATATCGGAACCCATACGCACGATTATATTGGTTCTGATCCTTCCAAAAATTTAATGTATTCATATAAAGGTGGAGATGATTCTCAAGGTCAACAACCTGTTTTGGCAACCTATGGAATTAATCCTCCTGCGATTGGTATAATGAGTTTGAATAAATCTATTCAATATTCTGGAACGATAGTAAGGCCTGATTTCAGTCCAATCCCATCAACTCCAACTCTACCAGCTGATTATTGGAATTATATGAATGGAAAATGGATGAATGGTGATGAATGGACCTATGGAGGAGATGGTTTTGGAGGAACAGTTCCAACTCAACATTTGTATGACGGAAACCCTTATTTAGGAACTGGTTGGACGGAATTAGACACGGATGGAAACGGAACCGCTAATCAGCCTACAGATAGGAATATTTTAATGTCTACTGTTAGTGAGTCATTCACGCCTGGAGATACACTAGTCTATAATTATGCGATTATTGTAAATCGTCGTGGTGATACTTTAGAGAATGTACAAGGTGTTATCGATATTGCCGATTCGGTTCAAAATTATTTCGACAATGCCACTTATTCTTGTATTGAACAAGGTACAGGAATAGCTGATATTTTTGAAGAGGAAGAGAAAAATTTAAATCTGAATTTCGAAATTACAAGATTGGACGGTGAAGGAAATATGTCTCGTGCAGTAACATTTCATAAGTGGACTGAAGAAAACATTTTAATTCATAATTCTTTGGATAAAGTGCGTTATGCTAGAGGTAAAGGACCAATTGAAGCACGATTAACCGATACGATAAACCATGCTGTTGGACATTTTGTGTTAAAATTCAATGAATATGTTGATGTAAATACTGCGAATTGGACCGTGTTTCATTACGATTCCATCGGAGGGATGCTAATAGATTCGGTTAATTCAACTTCAACTATTGAAATAGGAAATGAGCAGTTAATTCCGCAATGGGGAATGGCTATTCGAATAAAACAAGAGAATTATATATGTGGTAGTCTTGGAAATCAATGCGCATTTAGAGATAGAATAGCCCAACCATTGGAAACCACGTTAACTTTTGAAAATGCTAATAACGAATGGCTTACGGGAGTTAAAAATCTAAATCAAAATACACCGCTCAACTGGATAATGTCTGGACCCAATACTAATTCGACTTCAAATCCTCCTTTAGACAGTATTTTTGGTGTTCATTGTTACAATTCTAACGGTTATGATCCATATAATATTTATTCGAATTTATTGAATGGAATTGTAGCACCAAGTAAACTCGCGAGATTTAACGATTGTCTGTTTTCCCCACTGGCAGCGCCAAATGGAATGATGAACAGTTATAATTCAATAGCTGTTTTAAATATGCCCCCAATTTATCATCCAAGTATTGATGTTGTTTTTACAGATGACACTTCTAAATGGACACGAAGTCCAGTAATTGAACTAAATAAAGATGAGTCTACTTCGATAAACGGAGGTAAAGCAGGTCTTTTACGTCAAAGTTCTTCAGTGAATAAATTAGGTGTTCCAGATGGTTCAGGAGTGGGGATGGGATGGTTTCCTGGATATGCCATTGATGTAGAAACCGGACGCAGATTGAATATCGCATTTTGTGAAAATTCTACTCTCACAAGCGATAACGGAAACGATATGATTTGGAATCCAACAGAGCGACTTTATGATCACAACGGGAACCATGTTTTAGGAGGTCAACATGTTATTTATATTTTTGGAGGTGAAGAAATGGGAATGCCAAATTACGATGAAGGAGCGTTTATTCACCAAGAGCTTTCAGCCCAAACATCAGATGGCTACAAAAATGTTTATGCCAATTTATCTTGGGTTATGCAACCGCTGCTAAAATCAGGAGAACAATTAAATTCTTCGGAAGCAAGAATGAGGATTCGCATCAATAAAGAATTTAAAACAAAGATTCTATCTAACCAGAATGAAGGTCGTCCAATGTTTTCTTGGGATGCTGTGCCTTATGATGAAATTTGGTTGTCTATAAGTGATGAACCTAAAATTGGAACAATAAACATCTTCCCAAACCCAGCAACAAACCAAATCACAATTGTTTGGAATGAGGTAAGGATGGATGTAATCAAAATCACTTCCTACAATGGCCGAGTTGTAAAAGTTATTCCTTTGAATGGCGAGAATTCAATAAAAGGGGAAAAGATAATTAATCTTAATGGACTTTCTTCGGGTGTTTACTTTGTGAATGTTGGGAGTGAGGTGAGGAAGTTGGTGATTCATTAATGGAAATCAAAAATAATTTACTATATTAAGCTCGTTGAAATCTATCGGACTTTCAATTGAACGGAATAATAAATAGGAATTAGAAACTAAAATATCGAAAATGAAATTAATAAATATAGCGTATGCAATAGGGGCGGTACTCTTATTAGTTGGATCATATTTAAAATTTAATGATAATGAATATGGTGCAACAATAAGTCTAATTGGATTGGCCATTGGAATATCAGCTTTTGTTTTTCAACTTACTTACCTTAACTCAAAAGTTAAAAAATTGGAGAAAGAACAAAGCTGAATTAGTAATTAATGACCTATTTTGGTAGCCCAATTATTTCTTACAGATTGTTTATACCTTAGGTGATATTAATGAAGGAATTATATCCCTTTTATCCGAATGAAAAAATCAGTAATAGTAATTCTCTCAATTACAATTGGAGTTCTTTTACTTGGTAAAATCTACTCTTATTATGGATTGTCAGATATTGGGGAACAGTTTCATATTATTGATTTAGGTAGTGATGTTGACGTCTTTAAAAATGAAAATGACCTAATTAAAGGTGTTGTTTTTGTCGGTCCTGATTTATTAGATGAATTGAAACACTTCCCATTAGATGATTTTAAAATTGAGAAATCTCCCTTTGATTGTTTAACGAATAAACCTAATTTAAATAGTTTAAAACTTATAAGTCCAAATAAGACGATTTGTATCAGATGTCGTTTTGATTGGCTTAAATTTAAATACCATATTGTTGGGTTCACAGTAGTACAAAAGTAATCATTGCAGACTTTAATGCAAAAATCCAAGCAAATGAGATTCAACTCATAAGCTTGGATTTTAGTTTTGTTTCATTATTGAAGCTTACAATCTCTCAATTACTCCTGCTGCTCCCTGTCCTGTACCAACACACATTGTTACAACACCGTAGCGTTCGTTACGTTTTTTCAATTCATTCATCATTTGAACAGTTAATTTTGCCCCTGTACATCCAAGAGGGTGACCTAAAGAAATTGCTCCTCCATTCACGTTCACGATGTCTGGATTTAATCCTGTTTCACGAATAACCGCTAATGATTGTGAAGCAAATGCCTCGTTCAATTCGAATAAGCTAATGTCGTTCAATTTTAATCCTGCAGATTTAATCGCTAATGGAATAGCATCAACTGGCCCGATCCCCATAATTCTAGGCTCAACACCTACAACATTGTAAGAAGCTAATCTTGCAACTGGTTCTAAACCTAGTTCTTTCACCATTTTTTCAGACATTACTAATGTAAATGCAGCTCCATCACTTGTTTGTGAAGAATTACCTGCAGTTACAGAACCTCGTGCATCAAAAACAGGTCTTAATCTAGCCAAAGCTTCATAAGTAGATCCTTTTCTTGGCCCTTCATCTGTATCAACAGTATATTTCTTAACTTGACGTTTTTCATTTTCATCCAAGTATATGTGTTCAACATCAATTGGAACAATATCATCTACAAATCGACCAGTTTCAATTGCTTTTAAAGCTCTTTCATGCGATTGTAATGCAAATCTATCTTGGTCTTCACGAGATACTTTGAATTGTTGAGCAACCGCTTCTGCAGTTAATCCCATTCCCCAATACCAAGTTGGATTTTCTTTTCCTACTTTAGGATTTGGAACAATTCTCCAACCTCCCATAGGAATTGCAGACATTGATTCAACACCACCAGCAATAATACAATCCGCCATTCCATTGTTGATTTTCGCGGTTGCCAAAGCAATAGTTTCTAATCCTGATGAACAATAACGGTTAACTGTCATTCCTGGAACTTTGTCCGTGTCTAATCCCATTAGTGAAATCAAACGTCCAACATTTAATCCTTGTTCAGCCTCTGGATTTGCATTTCCCACAATCACATCATCGATGCGTTTTGGATCTAAGTTAGGAACATCTTCCATGATGCGTTTGATGACATTTGCAGCCAAATCATCTGGTCGATAAAAACGGAAACCACCACGACCGGATTTCCCAACTGCTGTGCGGTAACCTGTAACTATATATGCGTTGTTGTTATTCATTTTTTCGAGTTTTTTAAGATTTTAGATTATTAGACAATAGATTTTAAACGTTCTACGCCTAATCTATTGTCAAAATCTGAGTCTATGATTGTTTTTAAAAAATTCATTTTATTCGTATTAACTTTCAGATGAAATACTTCTTTTAAATCCAATAATCATTCTTTGAAGTTCATTTATATCTGTTATTAATACCTTCGTTTCTAAGTTATATAAATCGTTTACGAGAATTAATTGTGTTTCTAGTTCGTAGGAAGACGAGAGACCGATATCAATAAATCTGATAAAGTCTTTAGTGGTACTTCTACCAGACCCTTCCGCAATGTTAGACGGTATGGAAACAGAACAACGTTGAATTTGAGGGACAGGACCAAATCTTTCATCTTTAGGAAGTCCCTCAGAAATTTGGTATGTTGATTTTACAATCTCCATCCCATTCTTCCAAATGTTCAATTCCCTACAGTTATGATGTCCATTTCTCATTTTCTCAATTTTTTATTATTCTACTCTCCTCTGTCAACCTCTAATGTCCAAAAACTAGTTTCTCAAAACTTTCCCTTTCTTCACCATGCTTTCCAAACGCTCTAATGTTTTGCGTTCTGCACATAATTCGAGGAATGCTTTTCTTTCTAAATCCAATAAATATTGCTCAGAAACCTGAACTCGCTCCGAGATGTCTCCACCACATAGTACGTATCCTAATTTTTCTGAAATCACTTTATCGTGTTCCGACATGTAGTTTCCTGACATCATTGAGTTCGCTCCAACGTAAACGATTCCTAATCCTTCTTGACCAGAAATTGTAATATTTTTCTCTCTTAAAGGTGCGGTATATCCTTTGTTAGATAATTCTAAACAAGCTGCTTTTGCTCTTGTCAATTGTCTTTCGCGACTCACAACTACTTCGTCAGTTCCTTTGCGTAAATAACCCAAATCAAATCCTTCGTAAGCTGATGTTGATACTTTTGCTTGACCAATCGTTAAGAATCTTTCTCTTAAAGTATTGATTCTAATATCACCTGCTTTCAATTCGTCAGAAAAACGCTTAGCAAACTCTTTTGAACCACCACCTCCAGGGATTAGTCCAACACCGAATTCAACCAATCCAATGTATGTTTCTGCGTGTGCTACGACTTTATCGGCATGCATTGATAATTCACAACCTCCTCCAATAGCTAAGTTATGTGGTGCAACAATTACTGGAGCATTAGCATAACGAACACGCATCATTGTATCTTGGAAGGACTTTACGGCGAAATTTAACTCATCGAAATCTTGTTCAACTGCCATCATGAAAATCATTCCAACATTGGCACCTGCACTAAAGTTTTGTCCTGTATTAGAAATTACTAAACCTTTGTATTTGGTTTCAGCTAAATCCAATGCTTTATTAATTCCTTCAATAACTCCACCTCCAATTGTGTTCATTTTTGTGTGGAATTCTAAATTCAAAATTCCATCACCTAAATCTACTATAGTTGTGTCCGTATTTTTCCAAACAGTATTGTCGTCGCGAAGTGCATCCAACAGCACCAAGTCTTCCGTTCCTGGAATAACTTTATATGCTTTGCTTGAAAGATCGTAATATAATTTTTGCCCGTTTTCTTTTTTATAGAAAGTAGTTGCTCCGCTTTCTTTCATGTCGTGAATCCATTGAGCAGCTTTTTTACCTTGCTTTTCAATTAACTCCAATCCTTTTTCGAATCCTAGAATGTCCCAAGTTTCAAATGGACCTAATGCCCAACCGAACCCAGCTTTAATTGCGTCATCGATTTTGTACAAATCATCAGCAATTTCTGGAACACGATTCGTAGCATATGCAAACAATCCACCGAACATCATTTTGTAGAATTCAGCGGCTTTATCTTGTCCTTGAATCAACATTGCTGTTCTTTTCTCTAGATCATCAATTGGCTTAGCCATGTCCAAAGTTGGGAACTTTACACGTTTTTGAGATTTATATTCTAAAGTTTCTAGGTCCAAAGAAAGAATCTCTGTCTTTCCGTTTTCGTCCTTAGTTTTCTTGTAGAATCCTTGTCCTGTTTTCGAACCTAGCCATTTATTCTCAACCATTTTACTGATGAAATCTGGCAAGCCAAATAGTTCGCTTTCTTCGTCATCTGGGCAATTGTCCTTTACACCATTAGAAACTAAAACCAAAGTGTCTAAACCAACCACATCTGCTGTTCTGAAAGTTGCAGATTTTTGACGACCTAGAACAGTTCCAGTTAATTTGTCAATTTCTTCAACCGTTAAACCTAATTCTTTAACACTGTGGAATAAAGACATAATTGAGTAAACACCAACTCGGTTCGCAATAAATGCTGGAGTGTCTTTGGCCAAAACCGTTTTCTTCCCTAAGTATTGACTACCATATTCCATAAAGAAATCAACAACATCTTGGTCTGTTTCTTTTGTTGGAATGATCTCTAACAATTGTAGATAACGTGGTGGATTAAAGAAATGCGTTCCACAGAAATGTTTTTTGAAATCTTCAGAACGACCATCCAGCATCATGTTAATCGGAATTCCAGAAGTATTTGATGTGATTAAAGTTCCCGGTTTTCTAAATTTTTCAACATTTTCAAAAACTGTTTTCTTAATATCTAATCTTTCAATAACCACTTCAATGATCCAATCAACATCTTTGATTTTTTCCATATCATCCTCCATATTTCCTGTCGCAATTCGACTAGCGAATTCCTTTTTGTAAATAGGGGAAGGGCTCATTTTTAAGGCAGCAGCAAGGGCAGAATCTACAATTCTGTTGCGAACAACTTTATCTGTTAATTTTAATCCTTTTTTCTCTTCTTTTGGATCAAGTTCTCTAGGAACAATATCCAAAAGTAGTACTTCAACGCCAATATTGGCAAAGTGACATGCAATCTGAGATCCCATTACACCTGAACCCAATACGGCTACTTTATTTATTTTTCTTTCCATTAAACTGAGATTTAAATTATATTGTTAATGATTTTAATTCGTCTTCAACATGCTCATCTAAAATTTCCATAACATCAAAAAATGCCTGTAATTTTTTGTCGGGAATAGATTTTAAGAGCTTTTCGTTGAAATCTACAACTTTAGATTTCACTTCTTTTCTTAATGCTACACCTTGTGGTGTAAGAAAGATAAGCACTTTTCTCTTGTCCTCTTGATCAATTTCTCGATATATATACCCTTTGGTTTCCATTGTTTTAAGGGTACGTGATAAACTAGTGGGCTCCATTCCCATTCTTGGGCCAAGTTGGGTACTTGGTGTACCTTCTTTATCAACTATCAATAAGATAAATCCTATTGACATTGTTAAGTCATGGGCTTTCGCCTTTTGATTGTACATGCGCGAAACCTTATGCCACGCATGTCGTAGATGGAAATCCACGTAATCTTCTGCTTTCGTATATTTCATTGATGTTAAATCTACGAAAAATATTACGCACGCACAATAAAAATTAGAGAATTTTGAGAAATATTTGTTGACTAGGTTTAAGACCCTCTAATATATAAAACATTCTAATTGAATTTGTTAATTCCTTGAATTAAATTGATTTCTCGAAATCGTTTAGTCAAACAAGATTTTATATTTTGAGAATAAACTTCTAATATAAGGAGAATTCCTGGAAAACATTTTAGTTCCAACAATTCCTATTTTTACATTGGAACATTCAAAACAAATTTCATAAACTCCAATAGCTTTTCCATTAGGGTTGTAGAAAATAACTGCATGTCGGGGAATATAACACATGTTTACGATATCACTGTCATCACCATTGAACATTTCTTTCATTGCTATTTTAGTTTCAGTACTGTCCAAAAACACCTCGTTTTGAATGAATTCAATGTCTACTCTATAAAAGCGGCTTTGGAAAATTTTATATGCTGAACTTGATTTATTTTCAATTCTACCATCAATGATAATAGACTCTCTATGGATTGAATTTTTTTTCAACCATTTCTTTCTACTCTGATAGAATTTTTTGTTTTTCAAAAACCTATAATAATCACCTTGAAAGTATTTCTTTTTAATTTGAACTATTGAAATTTTTGAAACATCTTCATTTAGAAATTTACCATAAACATCTTGAAGTTCACTAGATAGATTTGTTTCAATACTTAAGTCAAAGTTTTCCACAAGGATTTGCGAATACAAGTTGAATGAATAAAGCAAAAGCAGAATAAGTCTATATTTCATTGTTTGACATTTCAATTGTTGAACTTGAATGTTTAATTACAGAGTGATCATATCGATAAAATCAGTGATACCAATAACTATCCCCTTAAAATCCTGTAGGTTTGGGAAGAGGTACATACTCATTTTCATCTCCTTTAACTTTTGGAAAAGCAGATAAATTTTGATTTTTCCAATCTTCTTTTGCTTTTTCTATTATTGCTTTGTCGGAATTAACGAAGTTCCAATGAATATATCTTTCCTCTTCGAATGGATGTCCTCCGAAAATATAAACTGTTGAGCTGGGTTCCAACTCAAATGAACAGAGCGTGCTGTCTTTGGCGATGAGTATTTGCTTAGGTTCATAATTATAACCATCAGCATTAATACTACCTTCAAGAATATAAAGTCCACTTTCTCCATACAGATCATCTCCTATATTTATGGTCTTTTTTTCTTTACTTTTGATTTCTATAAAATACAATTCACTGTGAACAGAAATTGGAGAAGTTTTACCAAACGCTTTTCCTGCAATTAATTTATAGTCGACTCCATCTTCTGTCCAGTTCGGTATATTTTCCTTTTCAATATGTTCAAAAGTAGGTTCAGTTTGCTCTAAATTTTTAGGTAAAGCAACCCAAATTTGGAACCCATGAATTGTTTTTTCTACAGTTCTTAAATGATTAGGAGTTCGTTCAGAATGTACGACACCTTTTCCTGCTGTCATCCAGTTTACAGCGCCTGGAGTAATTTCAATAGATGAACCCAAGCTGTCTTTATGCATGATTGATCCTTCAAATAAGTATGTCAAAGTTGAAAGTCCAATATGTGGATGCGGTGGCACATCTAGGTGTTCGTCCTTTCCTAAATGCTCTGGTCCCATATGATCGATAAATACGAATGGTCCAATTGCTCGTTTACGTTTAAAAGGTAGTAGTCTGCCAACCATGAAATTACCAATATCTGCAGCCCTTTCTTCAATAATTAATTCTAAATTTGACATAAGCTCAATTTTATGATTCTAATCTATATAATTCTATAATTACACTTAATTAATCTGTAATTATGTAATTTACAACTGTCTATTCTATTTTTTACAAGAATGGATCTTTTATAAGTTAAGTGTATTTTTAATTTACTTCCTAATATTTTTTACTTCGTAAGCTTCTGTAAATACCAGTTCAACTTTATGAAACCAAATTTATAACATAGGCTAAGTTATCATAATTTAATTGTATTATTCTCATTCTAGAAGCAAAATAAATTGTATAATATGTTCCTGCAGAATTAGCAGATAGGATCAATGTTTAATTTTATTTATATCACAATTTACTTTTACATTTGTTGAACTAAAATGAACAATAATTAGTTGTGCTTATTTCTGAATCCAAAAAGAATAAGTAATTAGAGTTAAGGTAATAATTGGGCGGTTAAAAGGTTTTAATTAGCATTAATTGATTTTCCGGTATGCTTTTCTAGCTTCCGTTACAAACAAACTACCAGGATAGTCCCTCATCAATTGAAAGTAGAATTCTGCTGCTTTTTTGTTATCAAAAATATGATTTTCATATATCTGTGCAATTTGGTATAATGCATCGTCAGCTAAAATGTCATCTCCGTGTTTTTCAACAATTTCTTGCAATAAAGTAATGGCTGTATTCCATTCCCCTTTAAAGCGAAATGCCTGAGATTTTCTCATTAAAATTTCATCTTTTAAATTGTGATCTGGAAAAATATCTGTGATGGAGTCATACATTTTAAAGGCCTCATCATATTTATGTTGCTCCAACAATAAGTCAGCTTTAGCAAATTGAGACATTGCAACATAATTTGAATCCAAACCCAGATTATCGGTTATTAAAATAGACAAATTCATTGCGTCATTAGCAATGAGTCGGGTAGTGGCTTCTTTTAAAACATCCAGTTGGGATTGAGCAAATATAAAATCACCATCATAATAGAATATTCTTGCATTTTTAAATTTAGCTTCTTGTCCAATTGGTTCAAATTTGAATTGTTTTTCAACTTGCATATAGAGCAATGAAGCATCCCAAACGTTATTGATCAATACCATAACATCAGCCATCAATAACTTGATCTTTGCTTCTTCTACATCATTGTATTTAGGCAATTCTAAAGCTTTTTCTAAAGTTAAAATTGCAGAATCCGGTTGTTCACCATAATATGCTTGAATAAATGCCAATTCTCTAATTATTGGAAGGGCTTTTCCGTTTTCTGGCATGCGCTCAAGCGTTGTTTGATACTCTTGAATTGTTTCGCTAACTTCTTGTGAGGAATAATTTCTCAATGTGGTTATTTCCATGTAACGCGTATTCAAAAGCAATTGCTCAGCAGCATAATAATATGGCTTATCTATTCCTAGGTCAATTATATACTTGAATGCAGCTCTTGCTGTTGAAAAATCGTTGTTTTGACTCGCTTGGTTTCCAATTTTAAAAACTTCTCTTCCATCATTGGCTGTTCGTTTATCTAAAGCTTTGGATTGAACTAAAGCAGCAGGAAAATTACGTTTTTGAACAAATGCCCAAACCAATAGTTCCGAGTATATGGCGTCATTTGGATTTTTCTGAATCTTTCGGATTAATTCATTTTGAAACATTTTGAATCTTTCATTATTTTCATCATCAAAGTCAATCATGCGAGGGATGAGGATTTTTAGTGAAGAAATCATTCCAGGATTATAATCCAACAAATCAATATATTGTTGAATCATTTTTTCTGTTTCATTTAATGCACCATAAACTTCAGCAAATTGAATATTCAATGGATAGTTTCCATTTAGTACTTGATTCCCTTTTTCTAAAGTTTGCAAAGCCAAATCATTCTTGCCTAAATTTGAAAAAGCTTTCTGTAAATCGATAATCACACGCGGATTAGCATTTAAGTTGTTGATTAAATCCTGATAAGTTTTCTCAGCTTTTTTTAAGTTCCCTTGAATTTCATATTCATCACCTAATTCAACTTGATAACTATGTATGTGGGGATGATAAGAGATCTGTTTTTCTATTAATTGAATTACTTCCTTGTCTTGTTCCGATTCTTTCAAGCAAGATAAATATCGTTTGTAAATGAATTCGTTGGGGTTGTTACTGTATATTTTTTCAAAATATGGTATTGCTTTTTCACAGTCACCTTCATTAAAGTAATAATTAGCTAATTGTTCGTCGGTGTTTTGACTAAGAACAATCGAAAGTGAAAAAACAAAAGCGATATTTAAGAATAGTTTAATCATTTGGAAGGTTCTGTAAAGAATCACCTATGTTTTCGATTATAGGGTGTAAAGAGTCATATCTGTCATAATACAAGGCAGTTGTTTCGATGTAGTAGGAGAGAACCTGCTTTATTTCACTAATTTTTGACTTTTCATAATTAATAAACTCTTCATATTTGTCTCTATCATTTACACCATTTTCAATATCATGTTTTAAATCGTCAAGTTTAATTTTAACTTCAGGAATCGTTTGCTTTGCTTTAGCTAAATTTCCAGAATTTTTTGAAATTGCTTTTCTTATCTCTTTATAAGAATTCATTTGGTCTGCCAAAACGTAATCTATGGTGTCAGGCATGTAATTATTTTTCACTTTTAGAATGGTTTCACGCACAGAGGTCACAATATCTTTTGATCCATATCTAGTGGTGTCATTGGCAACCGTTTCAAGACTATCTAATGTGTTTTCCATTTTGTCAATTTCCGACAATAGCTCTTTTTTGTTCTCATTTTTACAGCTTGTAACTGTCAATGAAAGCCCCATAATTGCAACAAAATACCATTTCATATTAATTCAATTTTTATTTATCCAAACTTACGAAAAAACATTGCTATTGACAAGTGTAAATTATTTCCAAAAAAAAAGCTGCTCCAAATGGAACAGCTTATAATATTTGTTTGAAAACTTTGGTTATTTAAGCTTTCTAGCTACTTCTTTTTCTTCGTAAGCTTCGATGATATCACCTTCTTTAATGTCATTGAATTTTTCAATATTCAATCCACATTCGTAGTTGTTTTTCACCTCTTTTACGTCGTCTTTGAATCGTTTTAAAGAACCAAGTTTACCTTCGTGGGTTACAATTCCATCTCTGATCAAACGTATTTTTGAATTACGTTGAATAATACCTGAAGTTACATAACAACCTGCGATTGTTCCAACTTTTGTAATGTCGAAGGTTTCTCTTACCTCTGCAGTACCAACAATTTCTTCTTTGATGTCTGGAGATAACATTCCTTCCATTGCAGATTTCAGTTCTTCGATGGCTTTGTAGATAATAGAATACAATCTGATATCGATTTGCTCATCATCTGCCAATTTCTTAGCTGAAACGGTCGGTCTAACTTGGAAACCAATAATTATTGCATCAGACGCAGAAGCTAAATTCACATCGGCTTCAGTAATTGCACCTACGGCTTTGTGAACGATGTTTACTTGAATCTCTTCAGTTGATAACTTCAATAATGAGTCAGATAATGCCTCGATAGAACCATCCACATCACCTTTTACGATGATGTTTAATTCTTTAAAGTCACCAATTGCTAAACGACGTCCAATCTCATCAAGAGTAATGTGTTTTTGAGTACGTAAACCTTGCTCTCTATAAAGTTGTTCTCTTCGAGATGCAATATTTCTTGCCTCACGCTCATCATTCATGATATAGAACTTGTCACCTGCACTTGGCGCTCCATTGATACCTAAAATAGATATTGGAGTTGATGGAGGTGCAACATCAAGGTTTTTACCTTTCTCATTCAACATTGCACGAACTCTACCTGTATGTTTACCAGCTAAAATAATGTCTCCAATTCTCAAAGTACCAGCTTCAACAAGCATGTTAGTAATGTAACCTTTTCCTTTATCAAGAGATGATTCCAATACTGTACCGATTGCGTTTTTGTTTGGATTCGCTTTCAATTCAAGTAAATCTGCTTCAAGGATTACCTTTTCAAGTAATTCTTCGATGTTTTTACCATGTTTAGCTGAAATTTCCTGACATTGATATTTCCCACCCCATTCTTCAACAAGAATGTTCATTTGAGAAAGTTGTTCTTTAATTTTATCTGGATTTGCTCCTGGTTTGTCAATCTTGTTGATTGCAAAAACCATAGGTACGTTTGCAGCTTGAGCGTGAGATATTGCCTCTTTTGTTTGTGGCATCACGTCATCATCTGCGGCTACAATAATAATTGCGACATCCGTCACTTGAGCACCACGGGCTCTCATTGCTGTAAAGGCTTCGTGACCTGGAGTATCAAGGAAAGTTAATTGTTTTCCTTTTAATTTTACTGAGTATGCACCAATGTGCTGTGTAATACCACCCGCTTCACCATCAGCAATTTTTGCTTTACGGATATAATCCAATAAAGATGTCTTACCGTGGTCAACGTGTCCCATTACCGTAATAATTGGTGGACGATCAACTAAATCTTCTGGATTATCCTCTTCAACTTTAATTGCATCTTGAACGTCTGCCGAAACAAATTCTGCTTCAAATCCGAATTCTTCTGCAACAATTTGAATTGTTTCAGCATCTAAACGTTGATTGATAGAAGCAAATATTCCTAGTGACATACAAGCAGAAATAACCTGAGTTGGTCCGACATCCATCATTGAAGCTAATTCTGAAACCGAAACGAATTCAGTAAGCTTTAAAATTGATTGTTCTTTTTCTTCTTGTTCTAATTCTTTCTCACGTTTTTCAGCATAAGAATCTCTTTTGGCACGTCTGTTTTTAGACCCTTTAGATTTTCCACCACCAGATAAACGTGCTAGTGTATCCTTAATTTCTTTTTCAATATCCTTAGCAGTAACCTCTTTTCTTGGTTCAGGTTTTTTCTTACCTCTTCCTTTAGCAGGTACTACGTCTCTTCTTGGACCTTTGTTCGGAGTTGAAGCTGTTCCAGGTTTCTTTGGATCAACTTTTTTGATACGCTTACGCTTTCTTTTATTGTCGTGTTCCTTTTTCTTAGGCTCTTTTTTCTCAGGTAAAACAATTTTACCAACAACAGTAGGTCCAGCTAATTTTGTTCTTGAAACGGAAATCAAATCAACTTTCTTCTCCTCTTTTTTAGGTTCAGGAGTTTCAGCAGCTGGTTTTTCTTCAACTTTCTTTTCAACTTTCTTTTCGGGAGCAGGAGTAGGTTTCGGATTATGCTTTTTCACATTTTCATGCTTCTTGGCAGTTGGTTTATCGTCTTTTTTCTTCTCCTTTTTCTTCTTATCAGGACGCGTGCGTGTGTCGATGTTAGAAAGATCTATTTTACCAATTACATTAAGTCCACCGCTTCTTTCGTCATTAGACTTAGGGTCTTCCTTAATTAATTTTGGTGCTTTATCCTCTTTTTCAACAGGTTTTTCAGCTACAGGTTCTTCTTTCTTTTCTTCTTCAACAGGCTCTTCCTTCACTTCTTCTTTAACCTCTGCTACGGGAGCTTCAGTTACTTCAGGTTTAGGTTCAGGCGCTTTAGGAGGTGCAGTTTCTTTTTTAGGAATTACGATTTCTTCATCGTCTTCTTCCTCTTGTTTAGAACTTTCCTCTTCTTTTGTTTTCAAAGAAACAGTTTTCCTTTTTTCGCGTTTTACTGTTGTTTTCTCCGCTTCTTGTTTAAGCGATTGATCATCAGCAAATTGTTCACTCAAAATCTCATAGTGCTCAGGCTCCAACTTGGTGTTAGGGCTTGAGTCTATTGAAATCTCTTTGGTTTTCAAGAATTCTACTAACGTAGATATTCCTACGTTTAATTCTCGTGCAACTTTGCTTAATCTTTTTACTTTACCGGCCATATATTACGTCCTTCCTATTAATCTATTATTCTTTATAAAACGCCTAAGTTAAGGTTTGTATTGAATCTATTCAAACTCTGACTCCAAAATCTTAAAGACTTCGCGAATTGTTTCCTCTTCTAAATCAGTTCTTTTTATCAATTCTGCCACATCCAACTCAAGTACAGACTTCGCTGAATCGCAACCTATTGCTTTCAACTCATCAATAATCCAGCTGTCAATCTCATCTGCAAACTCTTCTAAGTCAACATCTTCAACGTCCTCAGCACCTTCTCTATAAACATCTATTTCGTATCCCGTTAGGCGGCTTGCCAACTTGATATTAAATCCTCCTTTACCAATCGCTAAAGAAACTTGATCATTTTTAAGATAAACGTTTGCGCGTTCTTCTTCTTCAAGTAATTCTACCGATGTAATTTTTGCTGGTGAAAGCGCACGTTGAATATACAATTGCATATTGTTGGTGTAGTTAATTACATCAATGTTTTCATTACGTAATTCACGAACAATACCATGGATACGAGATCCTTTCATTCCAACACAAGCACCAACAGGGTCGATTCTATCATCATAAGATTCAACCGCTACTTTAGCACGCTCACCAGGAACACGTACGATTTTCTTAATAGTAATTAAACCATCAAAAACTTCTGGTACTTCCAATTCAAATAAACGCTCTAAAAATTCCGGAGCTGAACGAGATAGGATAATAACAGGAGTACTGTTTCTCATATCTACCTTCGACACAACTGCGCGAACAGGTTCTCCTTTTTTGAAATAATCTGAAGGAATTTGCTCTGATTTTGGTAAAATCAACTCGTTTCCTTCGTCATCCAAAATAAGGATTTCTTTTTTCCATACTTGGTAAACTTCACCAGTGATGATGTCTCCAATACGGTCTTTGTAAATTTTGTATAATTGATCTTTCTCTAATTCAAGAATTCTAGAAATCAAGTTTTGACGCAAAGAAAGAATATTTCTTCTTCCAAAATCTTCAAATTTAATCTCCTCAGAAACATCCTCTCCAACTTCAAAATCTGGTTCGATTTTTACAGCTTGAGAATATGCAATCTCGATATTAGGATCTTCAACCTCTCCATCTGGAACAATTTCCTTGTTTACCCAAATTTCGAAATCACCTTTATCAATATTGATAATAACGTCACAATGCTCGTCAGTACCGTATTTTTTCTTCAAGATAGTACGAAATACGTCTTCTAGAACACGCATCATTGTTTGTCTATCTATACTTTTAAATTCTTTGAATTCAGTGAAAACTTCTATTAAGTTCATACTATTCATGAGTTCATTTTTTAAATGATATTACAATTTTTGTTTCCTTAATCTCTTCGAAAGTGAAGTCGTATTCACGAACAACAATTTCCTTTTTCTTTTTACCTTCAACACGTTCTTTCGAAGTAGTCTCTAGTTTAATTCCGTTTTCATCAACATGTTTTAACACGCCTTCAACAGTATTGTTTTTTTCTTTCAGCTGTACCTTAACTTCGTTTCCGATGTTTTTAGTGTATTGTTGTAAAACACGAAATGGCTTATCTAAACCTGCAGAGGATACAGAAAGTTCAAAATCCTGTTCTTCTCTGTCTAAATTGTGCTCAATGTTTCTTGAAACGGAAACGCAATCATTAATGGCTACATGCCCTTCTTCGGTGTCTAGCTCTACATGAATAACATTCTTTGAAGAGATCGAAATCTCAACAATGAACAAGCCTTTATCAAGCTCGTTTATTCTTTCTATGGCCAACTCTTCTATTACTTTTTTCTTCAGCATACCTACAAAAAGAGGGGACAAAATGTCCCCTCGTTCTATTAATTTTACATATAAAACAGTGCAAATGTAATTAAATTATTTCGAATTCCAATATTATTTTTTTACTTGCCATCTTAACGTGGTGTTAATATTGTCAAAAAGTTCTATTTTCTGTTTCTGGGATTTAAAAATTATAAGAAAGTCCAACCTTGAAATATAGAATGTTTCTCATGGTTTCTCTGGCTAATCTACTTTTCATATAAGAAGGGCTATAAGTTAAAAAATTGATAGATCCTGTATAATAATCATAATAAAAAGGGGAGTATGGGTCTAAAAATGTACTATATATTCCAAAGTTGGTTGTTACACCGAGGTCTAAATTAAGATTTTCTGTTAGCATTTGACGATAGGTATAGTTTACTGAAAAACGCATGAAGTGCATGGGTATTTTATAATCAACTGTGGTGTAAAGTTGATCTAGTTCTGTTTCACTATTTCCATCATCGGAGTTATAATTATTTTTAATAAAAAACAATCTTGGACCATATTGGAATTGCAGCAAATGCTTGTTTGGAGCAATAGATTGTCCTAAAAAAATCCCGAAAGAACCTTGAATTTCAATAATGTTATATACAGGGTTAACTATATCGTATTCTGGGTTAAGTTCATGTTCGAAAGCAGTGATATGATGTTTTTGATAACTGAAATCTACTCCCAATAAAATTCTATTTCTTACGAGTCGACCATAAAATAAATTTAACATCAAATTTACTTTTTGTTGTTTAACAACTAGCTCATCGTTATTATCACGTTCATAATAATATGTTCCATATTCTGAATCGCTAACAAATGAAGGGATTTTGTTATCCATAATAGTTGCTTTTAAACGAGGGTTTCCATTGAGATGGATAGCAAATATATTCCTGTTACCAAAAAAGTAGTCATATTGAGACCACAATTGAAGTGAAGAACATATTATTAGACTAAATACTATAAATATTTTTTTTAGAGTCACAATATTTATTTTAGTTGGTTGAAAATAAGGTGTGTAAATCCTTCAACAGAGATCTTATTTAGTTTGTATTTGGAAATGTAATTTCGGGTACTATAAATATTACCTGTTTTGAGTTCAATATAACTGGCATTTCCCGAAATAGCTTTGTCGGTTAATTTATTGTAATAATAATCTCCAGAAATCAATAAGAGTTGTGGATTGTCATATTTGGCAATAATTGATTTCATTTCTTCATAATCCACCAATAAATTTTTAAAATCTTTATTTTTCGAATTTGAAAATTGAATTATGTAAGATATGAGTATACTTACTTCATTGTGTTTTTCTGTAGTGAAATCTTCAACTTCCAGATTATCTCTTAATTTTAATCGTTCTTTAGGAGCATGTCTATCTACGCCTCCTTTTAAATATTCATAGAACAACAAAGTAGATTCCAAATCAAAATCTCCATTTTTTTTAGCTTTCAATTTTGGGGTAATTAAGATAATATCTCCTATCAATTTGTTATCATCATCTGAATTAGACTTTTTGTAACTAGAAGTTCTTGAAAGTACGAGCTTTTCTTTTTCTTCCTCGATTGTTTTTTTGAATTCCTCATCATTCACAAGATCGTGCAAAAGAAAAAGAGAGAAAAATTGTTCTTCTAAATGGCTTTCGTTTACAGAAATTACTTGCTCTTCCCTAATTCGTTTAATTCTATCATATTTGGATTCATTTTCTGGAACAATCGTATCAATATCAGCAATTGTATCATTCAAACTAAGTTCAAAATCTAAATTAGCTTGTGTATAAGATTTACTTTTTAATTCTTCAAATTTGAAATTTCTAACATGAGCTAAATTTTCAATGCTTTCTTTTTTAATTTCTTTTAACCTTTCTGATGCTGGAAATTCTAGACAAACATCTTGAACGATTCTGATAGTCAATAGAGCCATTTCTTCTTTATTCAACTTTTTGAAAAAGCCATAAAGAAGTGATAATTGGCCTTCTATTTCATCATCATCTTTAACAACACTTCTTAAGCTTCTGCCAACAGAAATTTGATTCATTGTTGCCCAAGTAAGTGCTTTACTTGTTTGCAAATATTCATTGTTAGGAAATGTTTTTTCTAAGATATAAATTTCATAAAGAGCTTTTAAATAATTGCCTACCAATATATTTTCTCTAATAGACTCGAATCGGGCAATATTTTGAACGTGCTTAAATTCTTCTAAAGCAATGAAGTTAGAATTGGCTTTCCAATTGTCATATTTCTTGATTTCTTCTGATATGGCATCTCTTCTCTTTCGAATATTTGGATGGCTACTTTTACTGTCATCATAGTCTTCAAAAGCTAAAATTGGATTCGCTGCTTCAGGGAAATAAGATTGAGGTATAAAAGCATCATTTTTAGCAAAGAAAGTGCTATCAATATTGATTTCGTCAAACGACAAGTAGGAATACATTAAAACATCAAAAACGACGTTTACTTCTTTGTCTGAATAACCGGCTGCATGATAAAATTTTAAAGCATTTGCATCAGCTTCAAACTCATGATCTTTTGAAAGTAAAACCATGTCCTCATAAGATGAAGTTGGTTCTAATTCTTGTTCTTTAGATTTTTTAAAAGATTTTTGAAGGTGTTTTTCTTGATAGTGAACAATTTCATGAGAAATTACATAAGCCAATTGTGCCTCGTTTTCAATTTGAGAAAGTAAACCAGTTGTAATAAAAATAATACCTGGATCAGTACATAAAGCATTTGTGGTATTAGTTTTGATTACATAAAACTGCAGTTTTCTTTTTAAACCCGGTTCGTTTTCCAACAATTTATCCGCTACTTTATTTACGAATTTAGTCATTGGGTCGCCATATAGAATATGCCCAGAATTTAATAAAGAATTAACAGAGTAGTTTGTATATAATGCATATTGTTCTCTGTCATTTTTCTCAATATCCTTAGATGATTCAACACGTTCTGCAACTTTATCCTTAAATGAAGTTGTGAAAATAGTAGGAGGTTCTCCAACAGATTGAGTTGTCTTAAAGTTGGAAAAGGAATCCTTTTGTGCAGTTAAGAACGATGGAATAAAAATCGTAATTATGCAAAGTGTTTTTAAAAAATTGTAATTCATTCCTATGATAGTTTTATTGATCTTTAAAATCAACTGTTGAAATATATGTATCTTTTCCTTTACTGTGCATTATTTTATAAACACCCACTTCTTCCATTTCTCTTGCAGATGGAAAAGAAAACGAATTAATATTTGAAGCAAAATTGATTGCTTTAATTTCCATTTCTCCAGTTTCCAGATTAATTTTTGCTTTTGCTGGTTTAACTGTTCCTCCCAAATTTAAATAATCTGGATTGCCGTCTAGATTAGGTGAGTATGAATCTCCTTTTAATGCTGATTTTGAAGTATTAAAGATAACTTCTAAATCGCCTTCTCCATTAAGGTAAGTTAGATATCCTACTGTATTGTTTTTCACAACACTCTTAGAATTTCTGCCAATAGTGTTTAACCATTGAAATTCTCCGTTTTTATCAACTTTTATTACGATTATACTTCTGTCATGGTATAAAGCTACTGATTTGTAAGCTCCAAACATGTAGAATAAAACAGAACCATCTGGAAGGAATTCAGTTTTCATATCCCTCAAATTTTGTAAGTTATTATCATTTCCAGTTAATACTTGGTTCTTGTTTAGAGCGTAAGTGATATAATCCATATCACCAGTTTTTAGGTTGTATTTGTAAGCTGTTAATGCACCACTATCTCTTTCTTTATCCTTTAAAGTACCACTAGACAATATGCTAATGATTACATTGTCATCGAATGAATTCTCACTGATTTGACTATTAATTATACTTTTTTTGGCAGGTAGAATCTCTTTTATTACGTGGTTATTACTTCCGTCATTTGCAAAATGTATGAAATTATATGCATGAATGTCACCGTAACCATCAGTTTCTTCAACAATAGCAAAGGCCTCACCATTTTCTAGCACTTTATGGGTTACTAATTGTACACCCTTTTTGTGATCCTGTGCAGGGATCGTAATTCTGCTTATTTCTTCATATTCCTCATTTAACACCATCAATGTTAAGAATGATCTTTTTTCAGAGTTTTTTACTTCTAACTCTAAAAAAACAGAATTTGTTTTTTTATCGTGGTGAATGTGAGTGTTTTGAGTTGATATATTTCTACCAAAACCTAATGTTTTCTCGTCGATAGTTAAATTGGTTTCAAGAATTTCTCTTTGGCTTCCCGCTTTATTCAATTTGTAATCAAAATCCTGCATTACAATTGATATTCTTCCACTCTTTATGGCTGTATTTAAAATGCCAAATCGGTCGTCTTTAAATATTAAGCCTCGGGCATATTTATCTCCTTTACTGGTTAAAAAAAGAGGGTCGAATTTTTTTACTATTACCTCTTCACCTTTTACTATATTTATCTTACCAAGAGTTGTTCCCCATGTTTTAAAATCTGTAACCCCTCCTATAAAAGTATTTGATAAGTCGTTAATAATTAAATCGTCGTGGAAGTGACGGAATTGAACTTTTACTTCATTTTGTCTCTTTGTTTTTTGAGATGAACTAATCTCTTGCGCATTGATTGATATTGACACCAACACTATTGTAACCACTGATATTATTTTATTCATATTTTTAATTCTTAAAGTTGATTTTTGAAACAAATGTTTTACCTCCTATATTATGAATAGTATAATAAACGCCTTGTTCATTAGTTTCAATTGCATTTTTATAAGAAATTGAATTTACATTTGCATTTTCGAAAATTCTATTAATCTCTATTTCTCCAGATTCAGAATTGAATGTAGCTTTGATAGGAACGATTTTTTTTCCTACGTCCATTTTATGAAAAAACCATATTCCATTGCTATCATTGGGTTCATATTCTCCTTTTTTAAAGACATTTTTCTTACTGTTGAAAATCATTTCTAACTCATTTTGATCATTAATGTACATCAAATATCCATTTAGATTGTAGGTGACGCTAGCAACATCTTTTCTAGTGAGAGGTTTTCCCCAAAGGTATTTACCATCTTCATCCAATTTAAGGGTTAGCGCTCCATATTCTACTCCTCCAATAGAACCGGGTAATGTAAATACAAAATAACTTGAGGCCTCCTTATCATAGATGACCTTTGCGATAGAACCAATACCTCTTCTGGTTTTTTTAATTTCGAGATCTAATGGGTATGCTTTTCGGGATAATTCAGAAGTTTTAAAATTATAAGTGTAGACTCCTAGTATATTTTTATCTCTTTCGTTGTTTTGCTCCCCAGCGTCATCATTGATTAGTTGAGATTGAATAGCAATCAAGACCTTGCTGTCGGCTATGTTCTCACTAATTATGTATTTAATTATTTTACTATGATCAGGTAGTATTTCGTTGATTTTAGGGTCTTCTTCCTGACTAAAAGTGATCATGTTTGAAGCGAAAATGTTTTTTGTAGTCGTATATCCAGAGGTAGTTTGTTCATACTCTCTTACTAGAAATACTGCCTTATCATTGGTTAATACTTTAGAGGTGATAATTTCAAATTGACTGAAATTTGTTGAACCAGTTGCATGCAAAGCATTTAATTCTTGGAAATCTTGATTGAAGAGGAAAAGTTGTAATTGGTTCGGGGTATTTCGATATTTTAGATGAATAGAAATTAATGTGTTTCCAGTTTGCTCATTGTTTTCAGCATAGTATTGTGTTGTGGATAAGTTGTTTTGATCCATTTCAATATTAGCAAATTTCATCGGACTGCCAACCGGATTGTATTCCAGAGTATATTTCTGAGTGTACAGTTCAATAGATTGATCTTGTTCTACACTGTATATTCTCGTAATTCCTTCTTTGCTATAAATGGTTTCTACAGTCTTAGTGTGTTCTCCATCAATTTTTTTATTGAAGTTCTGACTTCCAACCTTATTTCCATCTTTATAAATGCTTATTTTATTACTTTTTACCTTTTGTAGATAAATGTTTTCATTGGCATAAATCAAGCCTTCTCCTTTGAGGGTTTTTACTCTTTTGGCCTTGTTAGAAGATATGATATCTTGAGCATTAATTGACAAGGACAACATCAAAATCGTTAAAACTGATATTGTTTTTTTCATTTTGTTATTTTTTATTGCGTTCACTTTATTTCTTAAAATCTATTACTGAAACATTATATTTTCCGGCGTTTTTAACAAACAGCTTATAAACTCCTATTCCATCCATTTTTTGTGCGTCCCCTAAAGAGAAGTTACTTAGATATTCATCAGGGAGAATGCGTTTTATTTCAACCTCACCATTTGCTAAATTGATTTTTGCTTTTACAGGAATTGCCCTATAGTTCGTACCTGTTTTATTGAATACACCGTAATTATTGGCTGAATAATATCCATCTCTAAAGTCTCTTTCTGAGCCATTAAAAATAATTTCAAGATCGTTATCATCGGTAAGATAATCTAAATTAGCACCGAAAGTCTCAGTCCAATTAAAAAAGCCATACCTCTCTATTGGTCTTATCCATGCCAAATCATTCCCGTTTTCAATTTTAAAAATTACCATATTTTTGCTGGAAAGAGATGATGCTACATCATTTCCGTAACTATAATTTGTTTCACATAATTGCGCCACTACAGACTGATCTTTTAAATAATGAATCCTTTGAATTTCCATGGTCGTGAGACTATTGTATTCGCTTGTGATTATTTCTTCAATGTCGATTTCAATAGATTTTTCTGTCAATTCAGATGAAATGCAGTCATAGGTGTAATTTTGAATTGTTCCTTCACTTAAATTTCCATTTGAATTTTGAGAAAGTATAGAAATTATGATTTTATCATTTGTACCATAATTGCTAAATTGAGTATCGATTAAAGTTGATTCGTTAGGTCTTAAATCATTAACTTGATAGTTACCATCATCAAATAGATGAAGGAGATAAAACTCATTAATTTGGCTTCCATTGATGTTTTTAACTATTGCCAAAATCTCGCCATGTGGTAATGTCGTTATCTCGCTAACAGTAATATTATCTTTCTCATTTTCTGCTTTAATATTGTGGGAAGTAATTAATGAAAAATCGCTATCAAATACGAATATTTCCAAATATCCCATTCTATTAGAAATGTCCACTTCCACAATCAAAACATAACGGTTAGACTCCTTGTTGTATTGGAATTGTATAGATTTTTTAGCATAAGTTTTACCTTGAAAAATACCAATAGTATTATAATTTCCTGCTGCGAAAGGTTTATTCGTTTCATTTTCTATCTCTACCAGTTTTATTGGCTCACCTATCTTTTTAAAATTGTAGTCAAACTCTTGTAAATGAAAAGTAATTACATTTTCAATTTTCGACTCGTTAATTGTTAGGAAGGACTCTTCTCTAAAAATATAATCTGTAACATTAGAAAAATCACCATTGAATTTAGTACTTGCATTGAAGCGTTTTATTTCTTTTTTCTTTCCTTTAAACACTTGAAGCATATATCCGGTAGCTCCTGGATTTGCGACAAGGGAACGTTTCGAAAAGATGCTTAAATCATTATGGAAATGCAATAAACTCCTTTTTGATGGTTTATTTTTAACGGTTTTTTCACTTGAAATAACAGTTTGTGATATAGCCGATAATGAAATTAAGACGACCGCAAGGAATGTAAATAGCTTTTTTAACATAGCTTCTTCTTATAATGCAAAAGACAATCCACTTCTGAAATAAAGGATATTGAAGAAAGTTTCATGTCCTAATTTGTTCTTTACAAAATACCTTGAATAAATAGGTGAATTTCCTCCATCATAGAATGATTGCCCCGGGTTTCCATAAACAGGATCCATTTCTTGGTACAGACCAAAGTTTGCATTAATACCAAGATCTAAACTTAAACTTTTAGTAATTAGAATACGGTAGGTGTAATTAATGGATAATCTAGTGAAGACGTAGACCCTATCAAAATCTTCTATTAAGTTTTCCAAATCAGTAATTGGGGTCTCGACATCCATGCGATAATTCTGATTTTGGTCAAGTGAAAATATTCTCACGCCAAGACCATAAGTCCATAAGTGTTTATTGGGAGAAATGAAATTACCATTAAATCTTCCAGAAAGTATTTGAATATCAAAAACGTTAAAAACTGGAGTAGAAATTAAGAATGGCTCTGTGATATAAGAACCATCTATTTCTTGATAACTGTACCAATTTGCATTCTCATTCATGGTGAGATTGTGTTTTTGATAATTGAATTCAACACCGATTATTTTGTTTCCATCATATAATCTAGCATAAGAAGTATTCAACATTAAGTTATATCTCTGATTATTTTCATAAAGTTTATTGCTTTCATCGTAATACTGATAGTACGTTCCACGTCCTATCCCATCCTGCGAATAACTGTTATTGTCTTGTCGCATAGGTATTAACCTTGGATTAAAGCTAGCACGAACAGAAAACATATTTTTTTGATTAAAAAAATATGAATCTTGTCCCGTTACAGAAAGGCTAAATACAGTAGAAATAAATACAAAGCTAAGTAAACAAGTTATTTTCATTTTATTTCAAATTAAATTTAGAGAATATTTCAAATGCTAATCCACCAACTGATTCTTTTCTAATTTTCATTGGAACAGAATAGTAACCAGACCCTGACACCTCACCTGTTGAAACTTCAATGTATTGTGCTTGTCCTGAAAGACTATTACTGAGAGACGATGATTTGTTGGCTTTACCTGTTATTAATAGAAGATAAGGATTTTTATAATTTGCGAATAATTGATCAAACTCTTCATAATCGAAAATTAATGTTCCAAATTTGCTGTTTTCAAGGTTGGATATTTGAATTAAAAACGAATTGATAAGACTAGATTCATTATGCTTTTTAGTAGTGAAATTTTCTCCTAGCGCAATATCTTTATTATGGAGTCTGTCTTTTGGAGCGTATTTTAAAACTTCCTCTGTCATTATTTCATAAAATGTCAAAGTTTGTTCTAAATCAAATCTACCCTTTTTGGAAGCCTCTAAATGAGGTGTAATTAAAATTATATCACTTTCCTTTAATTTTTGTTCTTCGATTTTGACAATCTCCTTACGTTCTTTTTTTGACTTACTGCTTAATTTATTTTCTTTTTGAAGCTTTAAATCTTCTTGTTCTTTTTCATATAGTTCATAAAATTCGCGGTTTGACGCCAAGTCGAAGAGTAAAAAAGTAGAGAAGTTTTCATCTATTAGTTCAGCTGTGCTTCCCGAAGAACTTTGTTGTTCACGAATTCTTCTGATTCTATCATATTTTGTTTCTTCTTCTATTTCTAAAGTGTCAGAAATGATTGAATCCTTATCATTATTTTCTCTTAAATCAATTGCAGCATTAAAACTTATTTTTTCAAGTGTTTTGATTTCAAAATTTCTTAAATGTGCTAAGTTCGAGATTGTTTGATTTCTGATGGATTTTAATTGTGTAGATGAAGGGAATTTTAGATAAGCATCTTCCGCTTGCCTAACAGCCATTAAAGCCATTTCCTCCCTGCTCAAGTTATTTAAAAAGCCATATAGCATTGAAATAGCTCCTTCTTTTTCGTCTAAGTTATTAAGGAATGTTCTTTTTTTACCTGAAATGGACGTTTGACTCATCGCGTTCCATGCAAAAGCTTTTGAAGTTTGAAGATATTCATTATTTGGAATTATCTTTTCTAAAATATATATTTCATATAATGCTTTAACATAGTTGGCTGTAATCAAATTACCACGAACAGACTCAAGTCTAGAAATGTTTTGCACATGATTAAATTCCTCTAAAGAAATGTAATTTGTGTTGTTTTTCCAATCTTGATATTTGTCTATTTCCTTAGCAATGGCGTCTTTCCTTTTTCTAATATTTGGATGTGTACTTTTCCTGTCATCGTAATCTTCAAAAGCCAATATTGGATTTGCGTTTTCAGGGAAAAGCGACTCTGGGACATAAATGTTTGGATTTCCGAAAAAACTTTGATCAATATTTATTTCATCAAAAGATAAATAGGAATACATTAGTACATCAAAAACGGTGTTGATTTCCTTGTGAGAATAACCCGCTGAATGATAAATTTTTAAAGCATTTTTATCAGCTTCAAATTCATGGTCTTTAGAAAGTAAAACCAAATCCTCATAGGAGGAGTTTGGATCTAAATCATTCTCCTTAGATTTAGAATAAGATTCTTCAAGGTGTTTTTCCTGATAATGTACAATCTCATGGGCAATTATGTAAGCCAATTGGGCTTCATTCTCAATTTGAGAAATTAACCCTGTAGTGATAAATATTACCCCAGGGTCTGTACAAAGTGCGTTTGTGATATTCGTTTTTATTACATAAAACTGTAACTCGCTTTTCAATTTAGCATCATTCTCTAAAAGCTTGTCGGCAATTTTTTGGACAAATTGTGTCATTGGATCTCCATATAAAACAGAGCCAGATTGAAGTAAATTATTTAATGCGTAATTGGTATAGAGTGCGAAATTTTCTATATCGTCTTCTCCTAAGTTGGACTTGCTTTCAATTTTAGCAGCTATTTTATCTTTAAAAGATGTTACAAATATCGCTGGTGGTTCTCCTGAGGATAAGGTAGTCTTAAAGTTGTTGAATGTACTATCTTGTGCTACCAGCAAATAAGGAGTAAGCAATAACAAAGTGAAAATTTTTCTAAGATTTTGAATCATCATAGTAGGGTTGGAAATTATCAATTTGTAAAATTAACAAATATTTAGAATAGATGATGCTGGAAGTGTTTTAATAAGTACAATAAAAGCTAGTTCGGTAGGAAAGTTACATCAAATCAAGCCATTATAGAAATGGTGCATTGGGTTTTAGATCATACCCATCAATTGTAAAGTTTCTCTTGAAGCTGCTTGTTCTGCACTTTTTTTAGAATCTCCCGAACCTCTTCCGTAGGGATTAGAATTAATAAATACTTCAATGCCATAGTTCCATTTTCCGTCAGCAAACTTTTCATTGAATAATTTGAATTCAATTTCTAAACGGTTTTTCTGAGCCCAAATATATAACCTACTTTTGAAATCGATTTCTTTTTCTAAAAGCGTAGGTAAATCTAAATGTGTTCTTAAAACAGAATGGTTAATTGATTTTTTAGCGGCATCATAGCCTGAATCAAGATAAATAGCACCAATCAAAGCTTCAAATGCATTCCCTTCGAGAGTGGCTAATCTAATACTTCTTCCTGTTTGGTAGACGATGTGGTCGGAGATTTGCATCGATTGAGCAATACTTGTCAAAGTTTTACGACTCACCATTTTGGATTTTACCTTGGTTAAATGCCCTTCGTCCTCTTCAGGGAATTTATGGTAAAGGAAATCGGCTACAATAGCATCAATTATGGTGTCACCAAGAAATTCAAGTCGCTCATTTGAGATGAGTTTATCTGAAGAATTAGAAATCGATTTATGGGTCAATGCAATTTTAAAAAGTAATAACTTTTTTGGTCTATAACCAAATTGCTTAATTATGAATCGTATTAATTTAAGATCATTTTTGCTTTTAGGGCTTCTTCTAAATGAAAACAAAGGTTTCAAATCCTATTACTTTAACTTTTTGAAAATGGTAGAAGTATTATGACCACCAAAGCCAAAAGTATTAGATAATGCTACATTGACTTTGCGCTCTTGAGCCTTGTTAAACGTAAAGTTTAACTTGCTATCAAATTCGGGATCATCTGTAAAGTGATTAATAGTAGGAGGTACGATATCATTTTTTATTGAAAGAATACAAGCGATTGCTTCAATAACACCTGCGGCTCCTAAAAGGTGACCTGTCATTGATTTAGTAGATGATATGTTTAAGTTGTAAGCATTTTCTCCAAAAACATCTTTAATTGCTTTTGTTTCTGAGATGTCTCCCAATGGAGTTGAAGTTCCATGTACATTAATGTAATCTACATCCTCTGGGGTTAATTCTGCATCTTTCAATGCTTCTATCATTACGTTTCTTGCTCCAAGTCCTTCAGGGTGAGGTGCTGTAATGTGGTGAGCGTCGCATGACATTCCTCCACCGGCTACTTCTGCATAAATTTTTGCACCACGTGCAACAGCATGTTCATATTCTTCAAGGATCAATGCTCCAGCTCCTTCACCTAGAACAAATCCATCTCTGTCTTTATCAAATGGGCGAGAAGCAGTTTCTGGAGAGTCGTTACGCATAGAAAGGGCACGCAATCCATTAAATCCACCAACTCCCATTATTGTCACGGCAGCTTCTGAACCACCAGATACAATTGCATCTGCTTTTCCTAATCGAATTAGATTGTAAGCATCTATAATTGCATTAGAAGAAGAAGCGCAAGCTGAAACTGTAGCGAAATTAGGTCCGCGTAATCCATATTTAATTGCGATGTGGCCAGCGGCGATATCAACAATCATTTTAGGGATAAAGAATGGATTAAATTTAGGAGTTCCATCGCCATCTAGAAAGTTTTCATGTTCATCCTGCAATGATTTTAAACCACCAATTCCTGACCCCCAAATAACCCCAATGCGGTCTTTATTCGGATCTGATTCCATAAGTTTAGAATCAGCCATGGCTTCCGAAGAGGAAACCATGGCATATTGAGAAAATTGATCTAATTTTCTAGCTTCTTTTCTATCAATAAAGTCTTCTACATTGAAGTCTTTAATTTCACAGGCAAATTGGGTTTTAAACTTAGAAGCATCAAATTGTTTGATAGGGGCAGCACCACTTTTCCCGGAAATTAATCCGTTCCAATACTCTTCTACTGTATTACCAATAGGTGTTAATGCACCTAATCCTGTTACAACAACTCGTTTAAGTTCCATGAATAAAATCTAAATTTATAATAACAATTTGCTTAATAATCTTTATAGATTACTTTGCGTGTTCTTCAATGTAAGTAACTGCTTGACCAACTGTTTGAATGTTTTCTGCTTGGTCATCAGGAATAGCAATGTTAAATTCTTTTTCGAATTCCATAATTAACTCTACTGTATCTAGAGAATCTGCTCCTAGATCATTTGTGAATGAAGCTTCGATAGTTACTTCTGCTTCTTCTACTCCTAACTTATCAATGATAATTGATACAACTCTTGATTTGATATCAGACATTTTTTTCTATTTTAAAGGGTTATTTTCAGCCTGCAAAGAAATAAGTTATGTTCTTAAATTCAAAATTAAAACATGAAATAATACTTTGCAAAACTTTTTTTACCCAAGGTTTACTTAATATGGTTGCCTTCTAGGGCATAATTTTTATTACTAAAACATTTAGTAATGCGTTAAAGATAGAAAAAAAAATGATTTTAGACATCAAATTTATGTTTGCTGATTTTAAAAAAATAACTTTGTGGAAAATTTGATGTCATGGTGATTCATTCTGCGGAGTTCGTAATTAGTAATACTGAGGTGGAAAAGTGTCCAGCTCCCAAACTTGCTGAATATGCTTTTATAGGCCGTTCAAATGTAGGTAAGTCCTCTTTAATCAATATGTTAACCAACCATAAAAAGTTGGCTAAAACTTCAGGAAGACCTGGAAAAACTCAATTGATTAATCATTTTGTTATTAATAAGGAGTGGTATTTAGTTGATTTACCGGGTTATGGATATGCTAAAACATCCAAAACCAATAGGGAAAAATGGCAAACTTTTATTGAAGAATATTTACTTACGAGAGAGAATTTGTTAAATACTTTCGTTTTGATTGATAGTCGTTTAGAACCTCAAAAAATTGATGTTGAATTTATGGAGTGGTGCGCTACTGAAGGTTTGCCTTTTTCTATGGTATTCACTAAAACGGATAAATTGTCTGCGGTTGAACTAGACAAAAAACTGGCAAAGTATAAAAGAGAAATGTTGAAAAAATGGGAGGTTATGCCACCGCATTTTGTAACCTCAAGTGTTTCTGCAAAAGGAAGAGATGAAGTTATGGATTATATTTCTGAAATAAACGAAGCATTTGAACCGATGTAATTTTTTTTATCTAGAGGCGCTATGCTTTGTACTTCTACATTTAAAAATAAATTATTTAAACCATCTACTCTTATAGATTGAACGTCTGTAATCGTCCAAAATTTCATTTCCGTTTTTACTGCGAAATTTCTTAATCCATTTAGGGTAACCTTGATGTACTTTTTGTTCGTATTCTTTGTGGAATATTGGAATTATTGCTAAAAAATTAACTGTTGTACTGTTTACGGTTATTGGCGAGAAAAAATCTTCCAATTCTATGGGTTCTGAAAGTAGGAAATTATCTTGCATCATTGTTTTTGAAATATTGGTGGAAGGGTTTCCGTTGGAAATTGTATGACCAGGACCATACCAAGTTTCACCTTCAATGACGTTTTTTGTTAGTTTTTGAATAACTTTCAATGGCCACATCATGCTTTCATTTTCAACATCATTTAAATCCCAATACCCAGGTAGACAGAAAAATAATTCTGTATGTTTTCTGTCTTTATATCTGTCTATAACCGGCATTTCGTAAGATGAAAGTCCATTCGTGCAAATAATGGTAAGCGGAAATTTCTTTTCAACTTCGATTTTTAATAAATCGATATAATCCTCTTCGCTAATCGGGTAATCACTTACTCGGTGTGAGCCAAATCGTTGTTCTAATGCTGTTTTTAAATCGCTCATTCTATCTTGTTAACCGTCTGAAATTCGGATGTATTTAAAATCCCGAAGTGTAAAACTTCGGGAGGAATCATTATTCTATAAGTTGATTAAGGAATCCACTTGATGTCTTTGAAGTCAGGTTTGCGTTTTTCTAAAAATGCATTACGCCCTTCTTTTGCTTCATCTGTCATGTAAGCCAAACGAGTAGCTTCGCCAGCGAATACTTGTTGACCAACCATTCCATCATCTGTTAAATTCATTGCAAATTTCAACATTTTAATAGAGGTTGGAGATTTAGCCAAAATTTCTTGCGCCCATTCGAAAGCTGTGTCCTCCAATTCTGCGTGAGGAACTGCTGCATTTACCATGCCCATATCAACTGCATCTTGAGCCGAGTAGTTTCTTCCTAAAAAGAAAATTTCACGTGCTTTTTTCTGACCAACCATTTTTGCTAAGTAAGCAGAACCGTATCCACCATCAAAACTTGTAACATCAGCATCTGTCTGTTTGAAAATTGCGTGCTCTTTACTCGCTAAAGTCATATCACAAACAACATGAAGAGAGTGACCTCCACCCACAGCCCAACCTGGAACAACAGCGATAACAACTTTTGGCATGAAACGGATCAATCTTTGAACTTCAAGAATATTTAAACGGTGCATTCCATCTTCTCCCACATATCCTTTGTGTCCTCTTGCTTTTTGATCTCCACCAGAACAGAAAGAATAAACTCCATCTTTACTACTTGGTCCTTCAGCTGACAATAATACAACTCCAATTGAAGTGTCTTCTTGAGCGTCATAAAAAGCTTCGTATAATTCTGATGTTGTTTTTGGTCTAAAAGCGTTTCTAACATCTGGTCTGTTGAAAGCGATCCTTGCTACACCATTTGACTTCTTATATGTTATATCTTCGTATTCTTTTACTGTTTTCCATTCTGCACTTGCCATATTCAAAATTTTGGGGTGAAGATAAGGAAATTAAGAAGAATTGTAGATACGAATTTGTTAGAATCAAGCCTTTTTGTTTCGTTTAGGTTGAAATTATATATCAATAGCAGGACGTCTCCATCCTGCTATATTAAATTGATTTTGCCCAATCTGTTTTAGTTGTTTTAAAACTTGTTCTAAAACAACAGCAAATAACTATTTTCCTTTCTTCCAGACATATCTAACTCCCAATGTAAACCATCGAGGTGGCATAGGAACTGCTCCGGCCTCTATGTATTCGGAATTAAAAATGTTACTAACGTCAGTGTAAATTGAGAAATTGTTGATATCATAATTTGCACGAACACTCAATAAATGATAAGGGTCATTTAATTCTCTTTCAATAAATCTGTTGTTGATTTGAATAGAGAAGTTGGCATAGGCATAGTTTACCCCGACAATTAATTGATTTCTTAGAGACTCTAAAACATATTTAGATTGAATTTCTTCCTCTGAATTATAGCTTGGATTTAAAAAGGTGTAATTCACTTTGTATCCGATTTTATGTTTTTGCTTAATCTCGAATTGTTGTGAAATATCCGCATGAATTCCATGAACTAAATTCTCTCCAATATTAATAGGCGAATAAGGAAGAGAAGGCATATCTCGAACCCAATCTATGTAATTACTGATAGAACGATAGAAGTATCCACCTTTAATTTTTAATGTTTTCCTCGTATATTGAAAGTTAGCCTCATACGCCCAAGCATCTTCCGGTTGAATATTCGGATTTCCAACATTTCCCGGTAATTGATTCAGATATAAATCTGTGAAAGATGGAATTCTTTGTCCTGACCCAGCACTCGCATAAATTTTCCAATTTGGAGAAAAACGATATGCAAAATCTATTCCTGGATAAACTTGCCAGTCATAATCTGTATTGTAATTCACGTAAGTTCCAGCGGTAAGAATTAATTTTCTCCAAAATACTTTGCGGTATTCTAAAGAAATTCCATAATTGTCTCGTTTGTGCTGACCAATATTTGAACTATTGATTTCATCAAATCTAGATTCAAATCCTAAACCGAAATCACCAATTGATGTTTCAACACTTGTGTTTAATTCAGCCATCAAAGCGTTCGCATAATGTTTTGATCGGGCAACGTCGATGTCTTTTCCTAAATATCTGTAATCATCTTCATTGTAGCGATTACTAATTCTTGGTGAAATTTTAAGTCGACCAATTTCATGAGTTGACGAAAGACTAAAAAGTGTTGTTTTTACAGTTTCATGTGAATTTATATCTCCAGGAGCAGCATAAAAACTATTCGCCCCAAAGTCATTGTAGGTGTGACCACCCATCCATTGGATGCTGTTTTTGTTGTTTATATTATGCTTTCCAGCATAGAATAAGCGCGTGTTATTTTGGGCTGTATTGAATCGCTGACCATTGTACGAATCTTGACTCATTGTAATTAGATGATTCTGTTTTTTAGTGTTGAAATTACCAGTAACTTGAACTCCACCACCACCATAAATTCCATCGCCATCTCCGTCTGCTTTTTCTTCAAAAGAAGATCCTGCGAAAGTATTCAGGGCCACAAAAGATTCCTTAGAACTCTTAGTTACAATGTTAATAGCCCCTGTTAATGCATTAATTCCATAAACCCGAGCAGCAGGACCTCTCAAAACTTCGATACGCTCAATTGCGTCTAATGGAATTGGAATATTCATCATGTTGTGCGCTGTTTGCGCATCCAATAATTTTACACCATTGAGTAAGACAAGTGTTTGTTCGAATGAACCCCCGTCAATACTAATGTCAGCTTGATTTCCAAAAGGTCCACGTTGACGAATGTCGACTCCACCAACATAAGCTAATAATTCATTAACTGTTCTTGCAGGCAGTTTCTTAATTTCTTCTGCTGAAAGAATTTCAATATTCCGAGTAGCTTGATTCACTGGAATATCTAATCGATTTTGTTGAATAATTACTTCTTTAAAAACGGTGGTATCTTCTTGTGAAAACGAGATAGATTGTGTTATCGAAAGTAATGTAAATGCAATAAACTTTTTCATATTTTTATTTCTGAACTATATTTTTCGGTGCAAAGGTGCTACATTCGTATTTTATTAAGTAGTCCAGTTTTTAAATATTAAATAGTCCAGATTTGATTTCAATAGCTCAATTTATCAGGATAGACAGAAGAAAGTCAGATTCGCTTTATCTTCAGATAGCTTACCAATTTATAAATGCTGTTCAGAGAGGGCTGATTCCTGTTGGTGTTAAGTTGCCTGGAACAAGAGTTTGGAGTGAAGAATTGGGTGTTCATAGAAAAACAATTGTTGCTGCTTTTGAAGAATTGGAAGCGCAAAGTTGGATAAGGATTCACGCTAAAGTGGGGGCTTTTGTTGAAAACCCCGATTTAAGGGCTAAAAAAGATGCTGATCTTTCTTTAAATCTTGAAAAAACAGGTGAAAAAGCAAATTTTTCATTTAACAAGTCATTTATCCTGACTTCTCCATTTGAAAAAGAAAACAATCGTTTGGTATGTAATGATGGTCAACCGGATTTTAGGATAATAAAAACACAAGAATTATCTCGATTTTATACAGGAGCTTTAAAGCGCAGGAATATCCAAAGTAAAATTGGAAATTATGCTGTTCAAGAAAATGAGTTTTTCAAAGAGCAATTGAGTTATTACTTGAATTTGACCCGTGGATTTCATATTTCAAAAAATCAATTGCTTGTTGCTAAAAGCAGAGAAATGATTTTTTATACACTTGCAAAAATGTTGTTCAATGAAAATGACATTGTATTGGTTGGTGAATTAAGTTTCTTCAAGATGAATATGGTATTTACTCAAGAAAAAGTGAAGGTAAAACCAGTTCCATTAGAAGAAGATGGAATGGATATTTCGTACATCAGAAACAATTACAAAAAAGGAGACATTCGTTGTATTTATTTGAATCCTCAACAAAGTTATCCAACGACTACAGTTTTGTCAAAAGAGAAAAGAAGGGAATTGAGCAATTTAGCAGAAGAATATGATTTTGTGATTATCGAAGACAGTGAAGATTTCGAATTTAACTACCAAAAACAAGTTGGTTTACCAATGGCAACCAATAATTCGAATGGTAGAATTATTCATATGGGATCGATCGGAAAACATCTTCATCCAACATTTCAATTGAGTTTTATGATGGCTCCACAAGATTTTATTGCGGAATCTAAAAAGCATGTTTCAGTGCTCAATCCGCAAGGAAATTTTGTTTTGGAACAAGTCTTGGGAGAAATGATTGCAGAGGGAGATTTATTTCGTTATCAGAAGAAAGCAATCAAAATCTACCGAGAAAGAATGTTGCACTTTGAAGAATTGCTACGGCATTTTTTTGGGAAATCTATCCGATTTGAAAGACCAGTGAATGGGTTTGCATTTTGGATTGAATTTAAGGAACAAATTTCTTTAACTCAACTCGCTAAGGAAATGAAATCTAGAGACATTTTTCTCCCAAGAATTTGCATGTATCAAAACAAAAAACAAACAGCACTTCGCTTAGGCTTTGCGCATTGGAATTTCGAGGAAATGGAAGAGTTTTTGAAACTTTTTTGGGAGAGTTATGATAGAGTGAAAGATTAAAAAAAAATCCGCGTTTATCCAAGCTGCTTGCAGTTCTGTTGAGCTTGTCGATGCATCCGTGTTCCCGAAAGTTTTCGGGACCGCGTTCCATTACAGAGCAATCTCCACTTTCCAACCTCTACTCACCGATGTCCGATAAAAGTCTACCACCTCATTTCCACTTTTAAAACTTGAAGCAATATCTTTTATTATTAAAATATCCTCTTTACGCTCAATTCCATTTTTGAAATGTGTTACTATTTCTGTATTTTCCTCTTGCTCTAAAAACATCATTAGTTTTCTTAAGCTCTCAACTCCTTCGTTACTAGAAATTGAAAAATCTGCTGAAGTCACACTTCGAACAAATGTGATTTTTGAAATTGCTCGAGACATTAAAACATTCAGCCTTCTGTGACCTTGTTCTTGATTCAGAGGTCCAAAACGTTTATGAAAATCACCATTTTCGTTTTTGGCGTAACCCAAACTAATAATCAAATGTTCGCATTGATCTCCCTGAACATTTTCTAGCGATTGAACAAAAATAGAATCTTTGTTTTCCAATTGCTCTAAATATTTCGTTGGAATTTTTTCTAAAATAGCTTTCAATTGGGTTTGACTAAAAGCCACCAGTCCAAAATTAAATGCTTCATTTTTGATTTTATCAATAATGATTTTAGAAACTATTTCCGCTTCTTTTTCATTCGTTCTTTCGTTGAAAATTCCATCTGTGGTAATTAAATCAATTGGTTTTTTTGAAAATGGAGTAGGAAAGGTTTTTAATTGATTTTCATAAAAATATTGATTGCTATATTCAATTAAATTGGGGTGAACAGATCGGTAATGATGGGTTAAAATCACATTTTGCCAATAGAAGCTTGCATGATGCAATGCGTCAGATTGATGAAGCGCTTTCTTTTGAAAATAAAACTGTGGTGCCATTTGTTGCTGGTCTCCCGAAATGACAATTCGTTTTGAGCGTTGTACTGTTCCCACAATATGACTCAAAGGAATTTGACTTGCTTCATCAAAAATGGCCAAATCAAATTGATAATCAATAGGTAAACTTTTGGCTACGCTATATGGACTACACAAGAAAACAGGATGTAAAAGCTGGATCCAAAGTCTTGCTTCGCTTTTCAATAATTCTCTAACACTTGGGAAAACGCGTTTTTTATCAAATGCTTTAACCAAAATGGATTTCCCTTTTCGTAAATCTTTTTTTAATTGTTTTTCTTCATCTGATAATTTTGAAGCCGGAGTTTGCAATAAGGTATGGGATTGCTCAAATTTCCTTTTGATTTCTTGTGTGATTGATTCCCCAAAATCTATTGATTCTTGAATGAAAGATTCAATAATATTCTCAATTTTTTGCTTTATTTCTTTACCTGAAATTTCAGCTAATGTTGGAAATTGACCTTTAAAATCTTTCCAATGGGAATTGTAAATGGCAGAATTAGCTTCTGCTATTGATTGTGTTTCTTGTAAAACACTTTTAGTTTCAATTGAAATCTCTTTTAGCTCTGAAAGGTTTTCAATCATTAATGGAATTTCACTTTCGATCGCCTCTAATTGATCTAGAATTGGACCATCATTTAGTGAAAAATAATGTCGCAATGAATATTGAATATCACTTAAATCCTGACCTGAATTTTTTAATATCAATCTTTCGTTCTCTGACATTTCAAGAAGGTTCTGAAAGTCATTTTTATCGACTGAATTGATTCTGTTAATCGCATAATTAATATGATTTAAAACAGCAATTTCATCAGGAAGTTTTAGCTTCCGTAGCTTTTCTTTTGTTGAAATAAGGTCTCGTTTAACGGAGTTTAATTCTACGAGGTTTTCCAAAGCCTTTTTGGTATCCAACATGTTCAAATGTGTGAACTTAGAAAGCTTGTTTCTCGTCATCCAAGATTTAATACTGTACTTTTTTGTGTTGGACAATGCTAAAATATATTCATTCAGCTCTGTTAAACTAAAAGCTTTGTCCCATAAACCTTCTTCGGCTTTTAACTCGGTTTCTTTTTCAGTTAATGTTATGAAAGAATTGAAAAGTTTTAGAAACTGTTTTTGGAGTCTGCTTTCACTTTCGAATACCGAAACAGGTAAAACCTGATCGTTGTGATAAAACAAAGAAACCAATCCGTTTAATTTGATTTTATGCTCAATATCGGAAATCGAGATTTCTTTATTTTTTATTGATTTTAGTTGCTGAATTGTTCTTTTAACGGCCTGTTGTATGTCAGGAAATGAAATCTGCAAAAAATTGATGTTTAACCAACTTCCAAAAACAGGAAATCCATCTTTCTCTAATTTTCCAAGCACAATTCTATCCTTTTTCCATGTTGAAATAGTTGGCTTTTTGTAAACGTAAATCGATACGTTTTGAGCATTATATTCCGATTTAAATGCACTAAAAGAAATTCCTCCAATTAAATCTTTTTGACGTAATCGGTCTAAAGTTAAATCAAGACCTTTTTCCAATAAATTAGATTGTTCACCAACTACAATTAGTTTGGATTGCAAACTTTCTATATAATTCCAAGTACTTTGAATAGAGCGAACAAATTGCTTGGCTTTCAATTCGTGGTGATAAAAAATGGAATAATGATGAAGTTTTTTTTCTTTCATCTTGTCATAAATCACCTGTAAGGCTACGGATTTCTCAGCAACCAACAAAGTACTTTTGTTTTCACCCAAAGATTTTCCAATCAAATTGGTAATGACTTGAGATTTTCCTGTTCCAGGAGGTCCTTGAATAACCGTATTGTTGGTTTTTACTTTTTCAATTGCTGCTTGTTGAGTCACATCAGACGGGAATAAACAGTAGTTTGCCATTGCCAATTCTACATTTTCACTGCTTTCACCAAATAGACTTTTTAGAGATTCACTGATTTTAGGAGCGTTTAAAATGGCATCAAATTCTTTCTGAAGAACAAAACGATGGGGATGAAAATTAGCAATCCAAATTCCATTTTCAAAAGTCGATTTTAATCCTAGTTCGTCTAATTTTTTTGCGGCTGCTTCAATTTCATCTGGTAATTCCTGAATTCCTAAATTGTGGAGCAATAAAGGATTGATATAAAAATCTTCGGTTTGTTTAATTTCAAAGTTGCCATTAAATCTATTGCGTTGAATGAATGCATCCGCAAGTAAAAACGGCATTTCATAATTCTGACTTTCAAATTCAAAAGCAATTTTACCTTTTGCAATTCCAAAAATTGGAGAGCCACTTTCTTTTATCGAAGTTTGATGTTGTTTATAGATTTTTCTTAGAAACGGATTCTCTTCCAGGCTAAAAGTCTTTTCTTCTTGATAAACTTCATCAATGGCAAAAGCATTGACATCAGGAAGAAGATTCAACAAAACGTCGTTTTTATTAGGTGTCAAAAGACCATCCCTCCATTCTTCTATTTGCTTTCGTATTGCTGTCATTTCTTAAAGCGAAAATAGGGTTATTTTTAGAATGTTGGGTGGGGGAGCAGGCGGATGTTTGCGAATTTTCCTTTTAGAGCGATGGTGTGAGGTAAAAGTGTTGAAATTTATAAAGGAGTAGGGTAAAATCATTATAGCTTGCGAAAGTTGAATTGAAATGTTAAATTTGGGTGAAGAATATATGTTGGCTATGCGCAATGCGTATAGCCAATTGTTGCCAGTAATGCAAAAACTAACCAATGAACAAAGGAACTAAATTCTATAATTGTGATTTTCAAGTACACTCGCCAAGAGATATAAATTGGTCTGGAGTAAAACCAAGTTCTGATGAAGACCGAAATGCATATGCAGAAAGATTTGTATTAGCTTGCCGAGATAAAAATGTTAATGCAGTTGCTATAACAGACCATCACGACTTAACTTTTTTTACATATATTAAAAATGCTTCGAACAATGAAGTTGATTCAAGTGGAACACCTGTTCCTGAAGCGAAGAAATTAGTTGTTTTTCCTGGAATAGAATTGACTTTGAGTAATCCACCTTGTCAAGCACTCTTAATTTTAGATGCAGATTTTCCAGAAGACCAATTTACTAGAATCTTATTTAAACTTGCTCTAGAACCAAGCCCAGTCGAAGAACCTTCAACGCAACCCACAATTCCAATTCCATCAGATGTTATAAATGGAATTCCTGATTTACACATAAAGCTTAATACAATTGACATACTGAAAGGAAAGTACATTGTACTACCACATATATCAAAAGGACATAAAGGTCTATTAAGACGTGATTTTTATGAACATTATAAAAAAATGCCTTGTGTTAGTGGATATAAGGATGGTTCAATACCAGAAAATGACCAAGGTTATTTAAATATAATCAATGGAAAGGATAGAAATTATGGTTTTAAATCTGTTGCTGTATTTCAAACATCTGATAACAGAAAAGAAACTTTTGAAGACCTAGGAACAAGTACTACATGGGTAAAATGGGCAACACCAACAGCAGAAGCTTTAAGACAAGCTAGTCTTGCAAAAGAATCAAGAATGTCTATTAATGAACCTGAACTTCCTCAAGTATTCATTAATAAAATAAGCGTAACAAATTCAAAATTTTTAGGAAGAATAGAATTAGAATTAAATCAGCAATACAATGCCTTCATTGGTGGTAGAGGAACTGGAAAATCGACAGTTTTAGAATATATTCGTTGGGGACTTTGTGACCAAATTATTGGTTCACAAAATTTAGAAAATCAGTCGGAAATATTAAAAAGAAGACAAGTTTTAATAGACAAAACATTAATTCCATTTTCGGGAGAAGTTCGTATTAGTTGTATAATAAATGGTATTGAGCACATCGTAAAAAGAAATTCAGTTACTAAAGAGATTCAATTAAAAATGGGTACAAGTGAATTCTCTAAGGTATCAGAAGATGAAATTCGCAGATTGATTCCAATTCAGGCTTACAGTCAAAAACAATTGAGTAGCGTTGGTGTAAGAACAGATGAACTCAAAAGGTTTATTCAACAACCGATTTCTAATGAACTAAATGATATTCGTTTTAATCTGCGAGAGGTATCTAAAAACATCAAATTAGCTTACAATAACTTAATTAGAAAAAAAGAGATTCAGACCGAGAATGTGGAATTAAATCTACAATCAAAATCAATAACTGAACAAGTTGAGAACCTAAGGAAGTCTTTAAAAGGGATTAGTGAGGAGGATAAAAAAGTAATACAAACGAAACAGCTTTACGAAAACGAAAAAACATACATTCAAGAATCTAAAAACGAAATTAATTTATTCAAGAATAAGTTTGAAGAAATCCAATCGTCATTAGAGGATTATCCAAATTTACTTGATAGTGCAACAGCTATTAAAAATAAAGATTTAATCGACAAAATAGAAAAAGAGAAAATTGCGAAATTTGACACAATAAAGTCTAAATTATCAGAATTACTAGAACAATTTAAAGATGAAAAATTAATTGAGTTTAACAAATTGGTTTCGGATTGGACAACTCTTAAAACGACATATGACGCTAGCTATAATCAGATAAAGGAAAAGGCTACATCGAACGAAAGCACAATTAAAGAAATAAATAATCTTGAAAATCGAATTCGTGAAATCACTAATTCGGTCAATGAAAGATTGACTAAAATTAAAGAACTTGGAAATCCAGAAACTAATTTCTCTGAACAGAAAGAAAATTGGTATGAATTTCATAGAAATAAGGTAGATTTATTAGACAATCAAGCCACAGAATTCACCAAACTATCAAATGGTATCATTAAGGCAGAAGTAACTAAAAATATTAGCATAGAAGTAATCAGAGAGCAACTAGTAAATTCCTTTACAGGCTCTCGAATAAATAGAGATAAAATAGATGCGATATGTGAGCGAATAACTCAAAGTGAAAATCCATTAGAAACTTGGAAATCACTTTTAGAAGAGTTAAGGTTACTCGCTGAATATAAAATTACTGAAGACAAACCAATTCAATTGCCAGAGACAAAAATTTTGACAGAAGCTGGGCTTAATGATGGTAATCGAGAAAAAATAGTAGAATTGTTCAAGCCTGAAAATTGGTTATCTATGATGACACAAGAAATAGAATTTGAGCCATCTTTCTTCTATTCAACTGGAAACGAAATGGAAGATACAATTCCTTTTGCAGAGGCTTCAGCAGGTCAACAAGCAACAGCATTATTATCTGTTCTTCTTAACCAAGAAGGAATTCCATTACTTATAGACCAACCAGAAGATGATATTGACAATAGAGCAATAAATGATATAACTAAAAATATTTGGGAAGCTAAAAGTAAGCGACAATTAATTTTTACTAGTCATAATGCTAACCTTGTAGTAAATGGAGATGCCGAATTAGTTGTTTGTTGCGATTATAAAGAATCCAGTCAGCAAACTCAAGGAGAAATCAAATTTGAAGGTTCAATAGATAATGCCGAAATCAAAAATGAAATAACAACTATTATGGAAGGTGGTGAAAAAGCGTTCATTTTACGAAAAGAAAAATACGGATTTTAAAAAGCACTACTGGCAACACCGTATATAATTTATTGCTAGTTCTAGCCTACTTACGAAAGTCCTCGCGGACTTTCTTGGTCGGTAATTATTTACTAAATTAGTTGCTTAAACCACGCAACAAACCATTTACAAACACGTATGCCATCAAAGATAAACACAGGATGAGTTTGAATACGATAGAAAGCACAAACATTGAATCGGTTTTATCCCGTTTCTTAACGTCCTTTGTGGGCGCCGAAAAAGAAAACTTCTCAAAAGAGATAGTTGCTCTAGACAAATCTCATAAGACAAAAGGAGTAAAAGAACCAAAGGAATTAGCAGAACGAAAGAAACTTAAAGCCTTTAAGAGGTTCAGTTCAAAGAGATGTCCAGACGACAAAAAACCAAGGTTATTGGTCACTTTTGACGGTACGAAATTTTCAAAGGTTAAGAGTAGTCCAGAATCTAAACAGAATAAGAAAATATTCTTCATATTGGAAAGTCCGCACAAGGATGAATACGATTCGACCGGTAATGGTATCAGACCCGCGAATGGAACATCTTCGGGTAGTGCGGGAGGTAATTTCAACAAATCTATTTTGGACGTTTTAGATTTGTTTAATCTTAACAAAAAGTGCTTTTCAAATGGGACTTACGAAATATATATCCTCAATGCAGTTTCCTTCCAAACATCTTTAGGACACACAACTGATGAATATAGAACAGTCTTATTTCGGCTTTTGTGGGATTTGGGCGGTAAAGTTTTATTCGAGTCGAAAATTCAATCGAAACTTGAAGATTCGAACTGTGAAAGTTTCTACTTCATTAACGCTTGCACAATTGGTGGCCCTTCAAAAAAAAGAGAACGGATTGTTGATTTTCAAATAAAGAATGAAAAGGATTACTGTCTCGATCCTTTAGAAAGCACAACTCCCTTATCAGAAGTAATTCAGCCTACTTTAGACAAATTTAATGCAGAACCAAAAGTAACACTGCTTAATTCTTATCACCCTTCCAGATGGAAAGAATTGATTAAGTAATCGAAGATTGAAATAAGGTGTATAACACGTCCTACAAACCATGTGGAATTTTGCTTCGGAAAATCGTTTTTGGTTTAAAAATCTATTCTTAACTTCGAAAGAATAACTTGGATAGTGAGCTGCACGTTTCGTAGCCCGATCCCGTTATGAAAAATTGCACACTCAAATTTATATTTGCGGAATTGATTTGTAATGATGACGTTAGGAGTGAAGTTTATTACAAGTTTATTTCCAAATAACTTCTGCATTCCAGGTTTTTGAAATTTCTTTTGTTTACCGATGTCTCAACATATGCAAATTATAATTCATTAGCTCTCCATTTTTTATTTCTAATGAAGCCGCATTGATTTCATTTGGTTAAGATCTTCAATTAGTTTCGAAATGAGTTAAAGCAATTTTCTCCTATTAATTTGAACATGATTTGATGTTTTTTATCGATAGATTAAATCTGTTTTAACAAAAAAAACATCATTAATTATTCGATAATCTTACAATAATCTAATTTTCGTTTTATGCAATTATAATTGTATTCTAAAGCAATTATATGGCATTTGTAGGAACATTTTTGAAGAACACAACACGAGTTGGCTATAGTTATGGTGTTAAAAGAAAAGCAAATAACACTGAACAATCTATGGTTTTGATTGATCTTTTAAGCAAAGCAAAGAGAACCAAATTTGGTGTCGATTTTGACTTTAGCCGATTGTTGCAAGACGAAGATGTTTGTGATTCATTTCGAAAGAATGTTCCAGTTTTTACCTATGAATCATTTTTCAACCCATATATAGTTGAGCAGTTGGAGGGCGGAACAAATATTGCCTGGCCAAACAAAATCAATCATTTTGCGCTTTCGTCAGGAACCACAACAGATTCTTCGAAAAGAATTCCTGTGTCTGATCAAATGATTAAACAATTTCAAAAAACGACCTTAGAACAATTACTTCAATTGCATGAGTTAAACTTGCCTTCAAGTTTTTATCAATCCACTGTTTTAACTGTTGGGGGCTCTACAAAACTGAAAGAAATCAACACTTATTTTGAAGGAGATTTAAGCGGGATTTTACAAAAGAACAAGCGTTTTCTGTATCGTTTGTTTTCTAAACCCGGAAGTAAAATTTCTCAAATGACCGATTGGAATTCTAAATTGGATGAGATAGTCAAAAATGCTAAAAAATGGGATATTGGAGTTATTGCAGGCGCACCTTCTTGGGTGTTAATTCTTTTAGAAAGGATTGTAAAAACTTATAAAGTGGATAGTATTCACCAGATATGGCCTAATTTTAGAATTTTTCTACACGGAGGAGTATTTTTGGAAACTTATGAAGATAAAATCAAAGCACTTTGTTCCAATAGTGTGTTTTTTAAAAATACATATTTAGCAAGTGAGGGATTCTTCGCATATCAAAAAAATCCGAATAATAATAGTATGACACTTTTAACAAATCACGGAGTGTATTATGAATTTATTGACGAAAAGTATTTTGATCTTTTGAGAACTGATGGTGATTTAAGTCAATTTCCGACTTATGTCTTAAATGAATTAAAGGAAAATGCAAATTATGGTTTGGTGATCACGACATCATCCGGACTCTGGAGGTATTTTATGGGGGATGTCATCAAATTCACCGATCTTGAAAATTTGGAAATCAAAATAGTTGGTCGTGTAAAACATACTTTAAATGTTGTTGGTGAACATCTTTCTTTGGAAAATATGAATAAAGCAGTTCAGAAGACGAATGAAAGATTCGGTATTACAGCGGAAGAATATTGTGTTTTGCCCGCAAAAAAAGACGACAGACATTATTGGTATATCGGTTCAAATAGTATTGTAGACCCTCGACAATATTCTGTTTATCTCAATCAAATGCTTGAAGAAATAAATGACGATTATAGATCTGTTCGAAAGTATTTATTGAAGTCGCCAAGGGTAAAAATGATCCCTGTAGAAAGGTTTTATGAATTCATGGATAGAAAAGGAAAGCTAGGTGCTCAGCATAAGTTTCCAAGGGTTTTGAATAAAGTACAAGCTTTAGAATGGGAGTCTTTTTTAATTCGTGAAATATAGTGCTTGTTTATTGGACTCAGATAGAGTTAAATCTATTCACTTTCGTACTGTTTGTTTTATCTTTTATAATAACTTTATTACTAATTTTAGACTTTATTCATTAGTTATAGAATTGTTATTATCACCTGAACCTATGGTACTTTGAATCCATAGTGGTTCAATTACACTTAGCTCTTAAACTTAGGTTTAATTATAAAGTAAATATTACTTTTGGGATCGAAAATTATGTGTGCAATTTTAGAGTGAAAGTTGAGTTCTAAATGTCTAGAAAGTAAGCTAAAAATATGAAAAAGCAACTATTTACATTCCTATTAGTTTTAACAACTATAAGCTCGATTGCTCAAGATTCTTTAAAATTACAAAATATTGATCAATTGGGTGAGGCCGTATTTTTCTCTTTCCAAACTGCAGATTTGGAGTTGTTTGAATCTCTTTTGTTGTCTGAATCGAAATTCGAATTTATACTAAACAACTTAGATGCAGAAGATAGTACGAAACAGATTTTTAGAAAGCAGGGTAAAGGTGCTGTATTTCATTTGCGTAGTCAATCAAAAGAAAATTTCAATCATGTTCTCTCGATTTCTGAAGAATTAAACTTGGATTGGGAAAAGGCTCAAATAGTTAAAATACTTGAAGAGTCCAGGAGTCAAATTGGAATAAAACGATCTGATATTTCAATTAGAATTAAATCAGAAGGAAAAACTTATGTTTTGTTTTTGCCAGGATGCCATAAAACCGATACCTGGTGTGTTGCGAATAAAGTTAGACTATCAAAGTTCTAAAGCAAAATTGTCCTTTTTTTGATGATATAACTTTTCTTAACTTCGTAAACTATATTTAAGGATAAACTCTGAAGTTAGCTACTATCAGACCTTTTGAAAATAATTTGTACAGCCTATAATATTATGGAATTTAATAACAAGAAGTTAGAGAAAACATCAAAACTCATTAATTACATCATTGCGATTGTGCTTTGTGGATTCTTGATTTCACTCTCCGGAAAATTGATTGATGATGTGGATGAGTGGGAAGAACAACCTTTGGTTGAGGAATTTCAAAACCGCGAATTGCTGAATGCCAAGGAAGCTCAAATTAAAGAAATTGAGATTTTAATTGATCTAAAAGATGAAAAACGTTCAGGTGTTCAAAACACAATTAGGATTGTTAATGGTAACTATACAAACGCCAAAAAGTCCTATGATAATTGGTTGGAAGCAAGAAAAACAGTTGGCTCTCCTAAAGAAGATAAAGAAGTGCTGTCGCGGGCCAAGGAACTTGATGAGTTTTATGAAACGCAACAAGAATGGAAAGTAGAATTGAATCAAATCTCTAATGAAATAGAAGAATTGTCGAAACAGAGACGAACAATTCAACAATCTATTAATAAAGAGAATGAGCGAGCTTATGAAGAGAGAGAAAAGGCCATCAGAGCCTATGACTTAAAAGTGTTCCTAATCCGTTTATTATTTATTTTACCTATTCTTTTGCTGGGAATTCTATTCATAATTAAATTTAGAAAACACAAATACTGGCCTTTGTTTTTGGGGTTTGTACTTTTCTCATTTTATGCATTCTTCGTTGGGTTAGTTCCTTATCTTCCAAGTTACGGAGGTTATATTCGTTATACTGTCGGAATAATTTTAAGTATCCTATTTGGGATTTATGCCATTAATCGAATTAAGGCATTTATTGAGAATAAAAAGAAAGAACTTGAGGTTTCAACTACAGAAAGAGCCAAAAAGGTTCAAATTGAGACAGCTGAAAAAGCGCTTGATGATCACATGTGTCCTTCTTGTGGTAAAGATTTTATTGTTAAAAAATGGGATAAATCTGCCGGTAAAAAAGACAAAACTTCGACGTATGGAATTGTAACTGATTTTTGTCGCTTCTGTGGACTCGAACTTTTTAAAAAATGTAATAAATGTGGTGAAGAAAACTTTGCTCATTTACCTTATTGTTCATGTTGTGGAGATAAATTAAATGAAAGTGAAGAAGAATAGTGCTTTATATTCAGTTGTTTATGGTGTTTGTGCGAATCTCTAATTAATTTCTCAAACAATCATTATTTTATTTAAAGTGCTTATATTCGTGTTAAAAATAACATTATGAAACTGCTTTATGTGATTGCGCTTTTCATGACGAGTAACTTTATTTATTCTCAGTCATATCTTCCTATTCCAGTTTCAAACGCAGTTTGGATACAAGGTCAATTTCTATATTCTGCCTACAATAATCATGAACATGCAACTATAACTCAGCCATTGAGTTATGGAAATGATACTTTGATCAACGGGGAAGTTTATCGTACTTTACATGGTCATGCCTATGCCGATTGGATTGATGGTTGGGGAAGTCAACAAAATTATCAAGAAGGAACTGATTTTATTTCGGATGAAACGAGGGTCGTTTTCCGACAAGATGTTGCTAATAAAATTGTTTATCAATGGGACGCCATCACAAACCAAGAACATATATTATATGATTTTGGAAATCTAGTAGTTGGTCAACCTTATCCTCAAACTTTCAACAACATGAATTATCCCCAAATTTTAGTTATGGCCTACGATTCAGTTATGCTGAATGATGGACTTTATCATGAAAGATGGACCTTGGGTTCCAATTCGAATGATTCTGGATTCGTATCTATTCTTGAAGGTGTAGGTTCTACGATGGGTTTTAATTTACCAATTCAAATTCCGTTTGAGCAATCAAGTGCAACGCTGTGTTTTTCTATAGATGGGAATGTTGTTTTTGATGGTTGGGCAAATGCAAATGGATTAATTTCACCGAGATACTCTGAAAATTGCGCGTCAAACTTGAATGTAAAAGAGAATACAAGCAAAGGTGTTGAAATTAGCGTTTGGCCTATTCCAGCAGAAGATAGAATTAACATCAGTAGTAGTGAGCGAATTGAATTGTTGATTCTGTTAGATATTATGGGAAATCAAATTCTGCAGATGCAATTGGATAAATTAACTGAAGCAGAGATTTCATTAAAAGGACTCCCAAAAGGAAATTATATATTGAAAGTCTATACAATAAACAACAATATTAGTGTTAAACGAGTTGTGAAATAAGTTCAATCGGAAACATCAGAAAGGAGCTTGATGATCACGTGTGTATCGGATAAAATTGAAGTTTTAAGATGAGACCCTCTTTCTGTAATAAACCTTGTTTGAGTAGGAGTGCTGTGAAAGAGCAAAGAGATGATCCAACAAGCGTAAATAGGAGGAAATATCAAAACGCACTCCCAATTGAACGATTTATCTAAAAACTGCTCATCCTGCTTGTGCGTTCTAAGCAAATTCACGAATCAACAAAAAACAAATCCACAATCTCTCAATAATTCGCAATAGCATTAAAAACCACCTCCATTTTCTGTACCAACTGATAATTACTCAAAGTATCATTGTTTACCATCAGCGCAAAAGCAATTTTTTTACCATTTCTACTGTCCACGTATCCAGCATAAGATTTGATGCGATTCATTGTTCCACTTTTCGCTTTTAGTCTTCCTTGGGCGGCTTGACCTCGACAAACACTTCTTAGCGTTCCACTCATTCCTGCAACGGGTAAAGTTTCTTCAAAAGCAGTGAAATTTCCAGACTTGTGCATATATTTCAATAGCTGCACATAATGCATAGCGCTAAATGCATTCGTTCGCGACAATCCACTTCCGTCAGTTTGCATCATTTTGATTCCCAGTTTTGGTTCCCAGTATGAATTGATAAATTTTTCGCTTTCTTGACTTCCGCCAAATCCTGTTGCTTCGTATGTGGCAAGACACAATAATTGCTCGGCGAAAAAATTCACACTTCTCATGTTTGTCCAATAAGCAATGTCCTCAACTGTTTTTCCTTCGAAAGTGAATAATGATTCAAGTTTTTGGTAATTAATTGTTGAATCAGAATTAATTTGAAGCAATAATCGCATTCCAAATGCTGGGTTTTTAACCTTGATACCGGATTGAACCAAAGCAGCTTCAAAAACTTGAGCCAACAATAATTCTGGATCTGGAACACTTGCTTTAACTTCGAAATTTGATTTGCTTATTGGTAAATTTCCTACTGCAAAACGCTCATAAGAAAACGGTGTTCCATAAATATATGCATTGTCTCTACTTGATGCGTAAGTTGTTACTTGATTGTGTAAATGATAGCCCGGAACTCTCGGTGTCATTGAATCTAATGCGGTTGGCCCATTTAAGTTCGAACTAGTTGAAAAATGTAAATACGTCATGTTGTCGAAAACAGCACACCCACTTGCAGCTGCTCCATAATAATTTCCCATGTCGGACCATGACCAACCATCAGGCGCACCATGATATCCAAATGCGGACCCGTCGGCCAAAACTTTACCATTGATTTCTTTTATCCCTTTTTCTTTTATAAAATCAACCCATTCTGTGAGAAATAGATTTACATCTTCATCTTTATTAAAATAGCGACTTCCTAAACTTGGGTCACCTAATCCTCTAATAATAATATCACCATTCAAAACACCCGAAGAATCGATAGTTCCAGTTTTGTAAATGGTGGTTTTCGGACGATAATCCTTGCCTAAAATTTCAAAAGCTGCGGCTGTAGTAAAAAGTTTTACAGTTGATGCAGGCATAATTGCAGTTTTCGAATTGTATTCAGCAATAATTTCATCGTTGTCAATATCATAAGCAAGAAAGCTAATCCCAGCGTTTTCAAGTGCTTCAAGAGATTTGAAACTGTTAATAGCTTGCTGTACAGCGTTGTTTTGCGCTTGTACAAATGATAAATTCAGAAAAAACAAGTAGAATACACTAACAACTATTATCTTCATGGCGAGATTTTAAATTTTTATAAAAATCGATAAAATATTATGTGTGGCATAGTTGGATTGAAAAAATTTTCCGAAACCCCTAAAGATAACGATATAAATGGCTTGAAAAAGGCCCTTTTAAGTCAAAATCACCGTGGACCTGATAATACTTCTTTAGAAGTAGTTGGGAATTCAATTTTAGGGCATAACCGTTTGGCAATTATTGATTTGAATGAAAGATCTAATCAGCCATTTTATGATAAGTCAAAGCGATATTCTATTGTTTTTAATGGAGAGATATATAATTATCCAGAATTAAAAAATGATTTGTTAAAAAAAGAATATGTGTTTGAAACTTCTTCAGATACGGAGGTTCTTTTATACCATATTATTGAAAATGGAACTGCTGGAATCAATAATTTACAAGGTTGTTTTGCGTTTGCTTTCTATGATCAATTAGAAGATGAAATGCTTTTGGTTAGAGATCATCTAGGGATAAACCCACTGCTGTTTTCAATTCAAGAAGATGAAATTCTTTTTGCTTCAGAATTAACTCCTTTCAAACATATGTTGAAGGAAACGAAAATAAATAATGCAGCTTTAAACGCATATTTTCAGTTTACATATGTTCCTGCACCCGACACTATGATTGAAGGTGTACATAAATTATTGCCGGGCCACTATTTAAAAATCAAAGGTAAAAATGTGGATGTTTTGGAATATTATTCGGTTAGAAATGCTCCAAAAATTGAAATGCCATATGAAGAAGCTGTTCTTGAGGTAAAGAAGAGAATCGAAAACGCTGTAATCAAAAGGTTAAATGCAGATGTTCCAATTGGTACATTTTTAAGTGGAGGAGTAGACAGCTCAATAGTTTCTCAAATTACCACCGATTTTAAATCTTCGGTGAATACATTTTCAATAGGTTTTGTGGGAAATGACTTTTTTGATGAATCAGAATATGCCAAAAATGTTGCGGAACATATAGGTTCAATTCATCACCCCGTGCAATTAGCTAAGGAAAGCATTGTAGAGTCTTTTCAAAAGGTTTTAGATGCCTATGACGAACCATTTGCTGATTCAAGCGCTGTTGCCATGTATTTTTTATCTCGCGAGGCAAAGAAACAAGTAACTGTTTGTTTATCGGGTGACGGTGCAGATGAACTTTTTGCAGGTTACAACAAGCACAAAGCATATATACGAAGTAAGAAGCCAGGTGTTCTATTAAAAGTAGCTTCAAAATTTGCTGGTCAAATGTCTGGAGGAAACAGAACAGGAAAAATTTCCAATCGCATTCGTCAAATGAAAAAGTTTGGAGTTTTATTGCAGGAAAAATGGCCAAATTCTTATTGGATGTTGGCTCAATTTATCTCTAAAAATAGACGTGATCATCTTCTTTTAGAAAGTAAACCTTACAAAACTAAAGTTGGACCTGGTAAAGAAAGTTTACAGAGTTTTTTAATGACAGATCAGCAATTTGTATTGCCAAATGACATGCTCAAAAAAGTAGACTTGATGAGTATGAATCATGCTGTTGAAGTAAGAACACCCTTTTTAGATAAGGAAGTTGTGGATTTCGTGAATGGATTGCCGGATGAATATAAATATTTAAATGGTGTAGGGAAAAGAATCTTACGTGATGCTTTTAGAGATGTCTTACCTGATGAGGTTTTCTCACGATCCAAAAAAGGATTTGAAATTCCTTTAAAAGATTGGATTCAAAGTGTGTGGAAAGATGTGGTTAAGAAATCATGGTTTTTCAAAGAATTTATTGAACATCAAAATGTATTTTCTTTTAATGGAGTAAAGCAATTGAAAGTAGATTTTGATAAAGGAGAAGAGGAAGAAGCAACGGTAACGATGTGGGCGTATATAGTATTTCAAAATTGGTTTGAACGATGGACAAAAAAATAAAAGTTGTAAGAATAATTAATCGTTTCAACATTGGAGGACCAACTTTCAATGCTACTTTTTTGACTAAGTTTTTGGGCGATGAATTTGAAACGACCTTAATTGGTGGAGTTCCGGATGAAGGTGAAAAAGACTCACATCATATTTTGGAACAATATGGAATTACCCCAATCATCATTCCTGAAATCCAAAGAAGTCTGAACCCTAAAATTGATTATAAAGCTTACAAGAAAATCAAAAGATTATTACAGGAAATTCAACCAGATATTGTGCATACGCATGCTTCTAAAGCTGGTTTTATTGGAAGAGCAGCTGCTATTTCTTTAAATATTCCCGTAATTCTTCACACATTTCATGGCCATGTTTTTCATTCTTATTTCGGAAATGCAAAAACACAATTGTTTAAGCAAATAGAACGTTATTTAGCCAAGAAATCAACTGGAATTATAGCAATCAGTAACCTTCAGAAAGAAGAATTAAGTGAAGTTCATAAAATTGCTCCAGCAGAAAAATTTAAGGTTATTCCTTTGGGATTTGATTTAGAGAAATTCTCACAAGATAAGGTAACCAATCGGGCTTTAATTAGACTTGAATATAAATTAGAACCAGATGAAGTTGCCATTGCTATTGTTGGCCGACTTGCTCCGGTTAAAGATCATGATTACTTTTTAAAAGTTGTTGAGGATTTATTGAGTCAAACAAAACAAAAAATTAGAATTTTCATTGTGGGAGACGGAAGTGAAAAATTACATATTGAAGAAAGAGTTGCAGAAATTCATCAAAAATATCCCAATACCATCGAAATGACTTCTTGGATTTTAGACATTGCTTCATTCAATCAAGGAATGGATATTATGTGTCTAACCTCTAAAAATGAAGGTACTCCTGTGAGTATTATTGAAGCGCAGGCTTCTGGTATTCCTGTTATCTCGACTGACGTTGGAGGGGTTCGAGATATTCTTGAAGAAGGGAAAGCAGGTTTTGTGATAAAAAGGGAAGATATTGAAACTTACACAGAAAAGCTTCGTTTATTAGTTGAAGACCGTACCTTACGCGAAAAATTTTCTATTTTTGGTCAAGAAAATGTTAAGTATAAGTATAGTTATCACAGATTAGTAGATGACACGAGGAACTATTATAAATCGCTATTGAAAAAATGAAGTTAATTATATCACTCATAATATTTGTTGGCGTTTTAATCGTTTCTACATCTTGTGGTGTGAATAGCCATGTAATGTTTAAATCTACAGATACTGAGGTGATCACCGAAAATATACCTATTTCACCAACAGATGATTTTCGTTTGGCCCCAGATGATAAAATTTCATTTTCATTATTCGTTGAAGATGGAAAGAGGATTATTGATATGTCCACTGGAGTTGGAATGGAATCCGGTAACCAAAGGTTAGGAGTTGGAAATATTTCCTACCTAGTAAGACCAAACGGAAATGTTGAATTGCCAATGGTCGGAGTAGTAAAAGTAGATGGGTTATCAATTATTGAAGTTCAGGAAAAGCTAAAAATGCTTTATTCAGTAGATTATATAGATCCTTTTGTACAAGTTGAGGTAACAAACCGTCGAGTAATTGTCTTTCCAGGTTCAGGTGGAGGAGCAAAAGTGGTTCCAATTGTTAACAATAACACCACATTAATGGAAGCCATAGCTCTAGCTGGTGGAATTACTGAAAGAGGAAAAGCGAAAGTGATAAAATTGATGCGTCAATCAAATCAAGGAAGAAAGGTTTACCAAATTGATTTGAGTACTATGGATGGTTTGAAATATGCTGACATGATTGTTCAATCTAATGATTATATTTATGTTGAACCAACTAAACAATTGTCAAGAGAATTCTTAAAAGAAGTAACCCCGATAATTTCCTTACTTTCTTCTGCTATATTGATTATAACACTCTTTACAACTTCAAAATAATGAGTAGTCAAAAAAGCAAAATATTTGTAAATACTAACTTTGATCTCAAGGTTCTAAAAATTGTAATTAAAAGGAATTGGTATTGGTGTGCACTTATTTCAATTTTACTTTTTTTATTAGCATTCCTGTACTTACGTTATACCAAACCAGTTTATGAATCAAATATGTTGATTCAACTCAATAGTGAAAATCAAGGTGCTGATATCTTAGATTTTCAAGATGCACGACAAGATAGAAGTATTGCAAAAGAAATTGAATTGTTGAGATCTCAAATGTTGTTTGAAAAAGCAATTGCAGATTTGCCACTTTCTATTTCATATTTCTCAAAAGGAGAATTCTTAACTGAAACATTATATAAACAAGGTCCTATTGAAATAATTCCTGTTGAAGTTAAGGATGACTTGATGCGAGGTACTCCAATTTACCTGTCTTCTAGTGGACAAAAAGCTGTAATCAGCTTTACTCATAAAAATGATACGTTTGTATATAAATTTTCACCAAATACTATATTAAAAACCCCATTTTTTGATGCACAGGTTAAAGTAACCGACTGGAAACAATTTGAAACGAATTCAAAAAATAATCAGCTTTATTTTGAAATAAACGAAATTACAAGAATTTCAAGGCAGTTAAGGTCTGGACTTACAATAACTCCAATTGATCAGAACGCAAGAACAGTTCAAGTGAGTTTTAAAAGTCATAGTCCAAGTTTAGCAAAAGATATTATTCAATCCTTGGTTAATAATTTCTTTAAATACGATGAAAATATAAAGAAAGAAAGCGCTGATAATATATTAGATTTTATTTCCACTCAATTGGATTCTTTAACGAATGAACTTTCTACTTCTAAGGACAGTATTATGTTTTATCAACGACAAGAAAACATTACTAATCCTGAATACCTTTCGACTTCAACAGCTCAAAAAATTGAATTATTAAGGAAAGAAGAGAAGGTAGCGTTGGAAGAATTACGCATCCTAAATAATATTGAAGAAAAATTAGCGAGTAACCCAAATAGTTTGGACGTTTATAGATTAATACCCATTATTATTGGAAGGTCTTATGAATCCAGTTTAAATCAGCAAATCGAAGAGCTTTATAAATTAATTGACGAAAAAGAGGACCTGCTTTATCAAGTAACTCCAGAAAATGACAATATCAAGAAGTTGAATATGCGCATTGAAATTCGTAAAAACAATATTGATGAGGTTATTGAATTATTATCGAGAAGATTGAAAGAGAAAATTAAATCTATGGGTAAAGATTTAATTCAATATCAAGAAGAGTATTTTGAATTGCCAGAAAAGCAAATGGAATTATCTCGTTTAATGAATATTAAAGAATTGAATGAGAAATATTTCTCCTTACTAACTGATAAAAGAGTTGTTTACTCCATCTCAAATGCAGGGTACGCATCAGATAATAAAATATTGAATGATGCTTCCGTATCTGGCGTGCCGGTGTCTCCAAAAAAAGGAATGATTTATGGCGTAACCTTGTTTTTTGCTTTTAGTCTATCTATTGCCTTCTTATTATTGCGTTATTTAACATTTAATGAGGTGAATCAAATCTCAGATTTAAAGAACTTATTGCCAAATAATGTTGGAGTGCTTGGATCAATACCTTTTTTTAAAAATAAGGCCTCTCATTCCATGTTGGTGGTAGATAGAAATCCACGTTCTATGATTAGTGAATCCTTTAGAACCATTCGTACCAATTTATCATTTGTGAAAAATGAAACCCGAACCATTACAGTAACTTCAACTGTTTCTGGTGAAGGAAAAACTTTCATTGTTCTTAATATGGCTGGAATTTTAGCGATGTCTGGAAAAACAGTGTTGGTTGTCGATTTAGACATGCGCAGACCTGTTATTCACCTTGGTTTAGAAGCCTCTAATGCAATCGGGATGAGTAATTTGTTGGCAGGATTATGTGATAAAGAAGAGGTGATTCAAAAAACAAGAATTCAAGGGTTGGACTTTATTCCAGCTGGTCCAATTCCACCAAATCCTTCGGAGTTAATGCTGGGGAAACGATTTGATGAGTTAATTGAAGAATTCAAGGACGCCTATGACATTATTGTATTCGATAACCCACCTGTTGGATTAGTTTCAGACGGTGTGCAAATGTTGAGAAAGGCTGATGTTCCTATCTATGTTTTTAGGTCAAATTATTCTAAACGAAATTATTTAGAAAAATTACATGAATTAGCTGAGATTAAAGATTTAAAGAATGTCAATGTGATACTAAATGGTGTAGACGCAAAAAAGAGTTTATATGGTTATGGATACGGCACATACTACTCAGAAGAATAAATAACAATCAACCAAATAAAAGGAATATTTTGAAAATTATTGAAACAGGAATTGAAGGTTTAATAGGAATTGAAACAAGAGTTTTTGGAGATGAAAGAGGCTATTTCTTTGAATCTTTTAATGAGAAAACTTGGAAAGAAAACGTAGGCGATTTACCTAATTTTGTTCAAGACAATGAGTCTATGTCTCATAAAGGTGTTTTACGTGGATTACATTTTCAAAAGACTCCTCATTCACAAGGAAAGTTAGTGCGTGTAATTCAAGGAAGTGTTTTAGATGTTGCAGTTGATTTGAGAAAAGACTCTCCTACATATGGACAACATTATAAAATGATACTTTCTGGTGAAAATAAGCAACAGTTTTATGTTCCTGAAGGATTTGCTCACGGTTTTCTGACCTTAGAAGACAATACAATTTTTAGTTATAAATGTACTAATTTATATAATCAAGAAAGTGAAGGTGGTTTGATGTGGAATGATCCCAAATTAAACATCGATTGGGGTATAGACCATCCTATTCTTTCAGAAAAAGATAGGTTTTATCAAGATTTTATTAATTTTGTTTCACCTTTTTAACTAAAAAAAAGGATCTAAAATGATGACTAACCTCATAATCGAACACATAATTTATCTTTTAGGAGCTTTTGTGCTATCCTTAATAATTAATAAACTGGTATTAAGGTTTGCAAAAAGCTTAGGGATAAGAAATAAGAACGACGTTGTAGTGCGTTGGAGTAATACCTCGAAACCATCTTTAGGAGGAATTAGTTTATATTTTACTTTTGTTGTTGCTGTACTTTTTTATGCCTCACTTTCTGCAGACAAAGATATATTCAATCAAATTGAATTCTTAGGATTACTCCTTGCCGCAACAATTGCTTTTGCTATCGGAGTGGCTGATGACGCCTACGACACCAATCCACTTTTGAAATTGTTCGGGCAGATTTTATGTGGTGTTATTTTTGTCTTTACCGATAATGCTGTGGATGTTTTCCATATTCCCTTTATCGATGGAGTAATCACTATTTTGTGGGTTGTGGCTGTTATGAATAGTCTCAATATGTTGGATAACATGGATGGAATCACAGGAACTGTTTCCTTATTTATTTTACTTACTTGTTTGGTCGTATTTGGATTCTTTAATGACCCGGGAAATATACTTTGGACAATTCTGATTGCAGCTGAAATAGGTGCGTTGATTGGTTTTTTAGTCTATAATATTCACCCTGCAAAAATGTTTATGGGTGACACAGGGAGTCAGTTTCTTGCACTTTTCGTAAGTTTCTTCGGTATAAAAGCGCTTTGGAATCTTCCTGCAAGCTATGAATTACCTTCATGGACAAGCGTTTTGTTAATTCTTGCTGCTTTTACTCCTGCAATTGCAGATACCTTAACAGTTGTAATTAATAGAACAAAAAGAGGGGTTTCCGTTATGTTAGGAGGGAAAGACCACACTACACACCATTTGGTCTACAAAGGGAATTCAGATTTTAAAGTGTGGTTAATATTTCTTTTGATTAGTGTGCTGTCATCAATTATAGCGATTGTATTAAGCTATTTAGTAAGTCAAACGTATATATTTCCTTCGGTTATAGCATTGGTTTTCTTTTTAATCGTTTTCATTCTTTTGTACAGAAATACGATAAAATATAAGGCTCCAGAATAAACTTTAATCCGTATCCTATACTTTACCAGTAAATTTTGAATTAAACTTCAATCCTCCATAAAAACAGAGATTTATAAAATATGGTATATTATTAATTTCAAGATATGACAATATTTAGGATTCATGACGCAAGCAATCCGAGATTATCCGAACTCACCTGAGGTGAAAATCCGAGATTATCCGCGTTGCTTGCATCCGTGTCATCCGCGTTCCATTACAGCGCAAACCATTTGCTAGGTAAAGGAGCTTAATTGATTTCACTACTGGCAAAGATCCCGATAGGCATTTAAACTTTATTAAACGAGCTGCCGAGCTACCGCTAGCTTTTAGCTCGTGGGGAGCTAATAGCTCGCTTGTTATCCTCCAGTAAACAAAAATCCCTATACTTTCATTACTTTTACTTTTCTAAAAGTTTAAAGTAAATGAGAAAAGGATTTGTATTATTTATTGCGATGGTTTTTACCTTAATTTCTTGTGAACAAGAAGTTGAAAAACCTCAAGAAATACAAGAGTTAACCGTTGCGTCCATTGAAAACCACTTTGTTATTCCCGAAGTTCCAAGCGAAATAAATTTTGCCGGAGAAGTTATTTCCTTCAAAGATTTAGATTTAAAAGAACGAATGGATAATGAATTGGTGATCAATAATTTTTGGCATTCCAACACCATCATGATGATGAAGCGTTCAAACAGGTGGCTTCCCGTTATGAAAACTATTTTTAAAGATGAAAACGTTCCTGAAGATCTAGTTTACATCGCTGTTATTGAAAGTGGTCTCCAAAATGTTACGAGTCCAAGAGGAGCAAAAGGATTTTGGCAATTCATGGAAGGAACTGGCGATGAGTATGGTTTAATTATAAACTCCCAGATGGATGAGCGCTACAATGTTGAAAAAAGCACGAGGGCAGCTTGTCAATATTTGAAAACCGCAAATGGGAAATTTGGAAGTTGGATTTTAGCCGCTGCTTCCTATAATTTAGGTATGTTTGGGATGGCAGATAATTTAAAAAGGCAAAAAGTAGATAATTATTTCGACCTTTCATTAAATACCGAAACAGCACGCTATATTTTTAGGTTAATGGCCATTAAATTAGTCTTTGAAAATCCGAATAATTATGGTTTTTATATCAATAACGAAAGCTTATATCCTGAATATAAAACCAAAGATGTAATTATTGATTCTTCAATTCCAGATTTATATGAGTGGTCTATCGAACATGGAATAACAATCAAAATATTACGAAAATTAAATCCTTGGATCAAAGGAAGAGATTTTATTGTCGAAGAAGGTGAAGTTTTTACTTTTAAAATTCCTAAAGACAATGAACAACTTGGACTGTTTAAAGGTTAAACTATAACTGTCGTTATTTTATTTGATAAACCTACGAGATTTTGTCGCAAGTTTTAGTTGCGATTTCAATAATAAGAGAGCATAAAATATGAAAGATCAAATAACAATTCTTGGTGCGAAAGAACACAATCTTAAAAATATAGATTTGGTTATACCTCGGGATAAACTTGTTGTTTTTACAGGACTCAGTGGAAGTGGAAAGTCCTCCCTGGCTTTTGATACAATTTTTGCTGAAGGTCAGCGCCGATACATAGAAACTTTTTCTGCATACGCAAGACAGTTTTTATCGGGAATGGATAGGCCAAACGTCGATAAAATTGATGGTCTTTCTCCAGTAATTTCCATCGAACAAAAAACGGTTTCAAAAAATCCTCGTTCTACAGTCGGTACAATTACTGAAGTGTATGATTTCATGAGATTGCTTTTTGCTAGGATCGGAACAGCTTACTCTTTCGTTTCTGGTGAAGAAATGGTGAAATATTCTGATGATCAAATTGTTTCCCTGATTATTGATGATTTTTCTGGAGAAAAAGTGTTGTTTTTAGCACCTTTAGTGAAAGGTAGAAAAGGACATTACCGTGAACTCTTCGAAAGAATGCTCAAAAAAGGGTTTACGAAAATGAGAATCGATGGTGCAATCGTGGATATTACACCAGGAATGAAAGTTGACCGTTACAAAGTTCATGACATTGAATTGGTTGTTGATAGACTAAAAGTCGATGAAAAAGACAGGAAAAGGTTAAAAAAGGCCGTTGAAACTAGTATGGATATTGGTGAAAAATCAATGATGCTAAAAAATCATGATTCTGCTGATATTAGACATTTTAGTAGAACTTTAATGTGTCCTTCTTCTGGAATTAGTTATCCGGACCCAGAACCAAATTTATTTTCGTTCAATTCTCCTTACGGTGCTTGTCAAACTTGTAATGGGTTAGGAGAAGTTTCTGTAATTGACCTCGATAAAATTATTCCAGATAAGAAATTATCAATCAAAAAAGGTGGTTTAGCTCCTTTAGGTCCATACAAAAGAACTTGGATTTTTGAAGAATTGGAAAAATTCCTATTGGATGAAGGATTTACTCTGAATACTTCCCTTGAAGAGATCCCTGATGATTTAATGACTGCTATTCTTTATGGTCGTGAGGCGACAAGAAATAAGCAAGGTAAAAACGTAGCTTCTTTTGAAGGAATTATTGATTTTTTGACGCGCCACATCGAAGAAAAAACATCAGCCAAAATTACACGTTGGGCGCAATCATTTATGAACAAGAAAACCTGTCCATCTTGTGAAGGTTCTAGACTAAAAAAAGAAGCCCATTATTTCGAAATTGACGGTCAGCATATTGGAAAGTTGGTCGAAAAAGACATCGATGAATTGGCCCATTTCTTTGAAAAACTGCCTAAAAAGTTGAGTAAATCAGAAATGATTATTGGAAAGGAGATATTAAAGGAAATAAACGACAGACTTTCATTTATTTTGTCTGTTGGTTTAAATTACCTAACGTTAAATCGTTCGGCAAGAACGCTTTCTGGTGGAGAAGGTCAACGTATTCGTTTGGCAACGCAAATTGGTTCTGAATTAATGAACGTTTTGTATGTTTTAGATGAGCCAAGTATCGGTTTACATCAAAGAGACAACACGAGATTGATTGAGTCTTTAAAACATTTACGTGATTCTGGAAATTCGGTAATCGTGGTAGAACATGATAGAGAAATGATTGAAGCTGCCGATTTTATTGTTGATATCGGTCCAGGAGCAGGTGTACACGGAGGAGAAATTATCAATGCTTGTACGTGGGATGAACTCATGAAAAGTGATTCTTTAAGTGCTCAATATTTGTCTGATAGAAAGAAAATTGAAAACCCTAAAAAGCGACGCAAAGGAAACGGTAAAAAATTGGTTTTAAAAGGCGCTACAGGTCATAATTTAAAGAATGTTGATTTGAAAATTCCTTTGGGTACTTTCACGTGCGTAACAGGAGTTTCGGGAAGTGGTAAATCTTCATTGGTGAATCATACGCTTTATCCTATTTTGAATGCTCACATATATAATGGAGTTAAAGATCCTTTGGCTTACAAGAAAATCGAAGGAATGGAGCATTTGGATAAAGTGATTGAAATAAATCAAGATCCTATCGGAAGAACGCCGCGTTCCAACCCTGCAACTTATACCAAGGTTTTTGATGAAATTAGAACTTTGTTTTCTACAATTCCAGAAGCGCAAATTCGTGGTTACAAACCAGGTCGTTTCTCATTTAATGTGAAAGGAGGAAGATGTGAAACATGTAAAGGAGGAGGTTTAAGACAAATTGAAATGAATTTCTTACCAGATGTTTATGTAGAATGTGAAACATGTGGTGGAAAAAGATACAATAGAGAAACTTTAGAAGTTCGCTATAAAGGAAAGTCAATTTTTGATGTTTTAGATATGACCATCGAAAAGGCAACGGTCTTTTTCGAGCCAATTCCAAAGATTCATCGTATATTGTCTACTTTGCTTTCTGTTGGGCTAGGTTATATAAAATTGGGTCAACCGTCAACTACAGTTTCAGGAGGAGAAGCACAGCGTATAAAATTGTCTACTGAATTATCGAAGAAAAGTACAGGGAAAACAATTTATATTTTGGATGAACCTTCAACAGGTTTACATTTTGAGGATATTCGCATGTTGTTGGATGTTTTGAATCGCTTAGTGGATGATGGCAATACTGTCTTAGTAATTGAACACAATTTGGATATTGTAAAAGTAGCAGATTACATTGTTGATGTTGGACCAGAAGGAGGAAAAGAAGGGGGTAGAATTGTCGGAGAAGGAACACCAGAACAATTGGTGAAGAAAGCCAAAGATTCTATCACAGCAAAATATTTGAAAATTGAATTAGAAAGATAATAAATGGAGTATATGAGTCACAAACCTGGAAAAGATTGGAACGAAATTAAGTCAAACGACAGTTGGGCTATTTTTAAAATTATGGCAGAATTTGTTCAAGGATATGAAAGCATGGCGCGAATTGGACCAAGTGTATCTGTTTTTGGGTCTGCTAGAACAATCAATGACCACGATTATTATAAAAAAGCAGTAAATATTTCAAGAATGCTTGCCGAAAGAGGCTATGGAGTGATCACTGGTGGTGGACCTGGTATTATGGAAGCTGGAAATAGAGGAGCCCAAGAAGGTGGTGGACAGTCTATCGGTTTAAATATTGATTTGCCATTCGAACAGACCGGAAATAAATATATCGATTTAGATTCTAATCTTAAATTCGATTACTTTTTTGTTAGAAAAGTAGTTTTCGTGAAATATTCTCAAGCATTTGTGGTTTTACCTGGTGGGTTTGGAACGATGGATGAACTTTTTGAAGCATTGACATTAATTCAAACCAAAAAGATCGCTCGTAAACCAGTTGTTTTTATTGGCGTGAAATATTGGCAAGGACTGATTGATTGGATCAAAAATACAATGTTAGAGGAAGGGAATATTTCTGAAGGAGATTTAGATTTATTTAAAGTTTGTGATGACGAAGTGGAAGCAGTGAAATATATCGACGAATTTTTTAAAACGCATTCGCTCACGCCTAATTTTTAAAGTCAACTTAATTATGCATGCTTAACATTTTGTAACAATTCCTTACGGAAATTGGTGCGTTCTTTGCAAATGCTTAACAAAACCAATTAACATATTTTGAAAAAATTTAAAAAAGTAAATATGAAATTTAAAAGTGTATTACCATTTGTTGCAGGATTAATAATCTTACAATCATGCTCAACGCCTAAAAATGAAATTATGTGGGTTGGAGGAATCAAAACTCAATGTGATGCCGGTAGTGGAATGAGAAAATGTTTAAACGTTTTTGAAGGGGAGGACCTTAAAGATGAAAACTGGAAGAACATGTATGCTGGCATTCAAGGTTTCGAATTCGAAGAAGGAGTTATGAAGAAAATAGAGGTGAAAAAGGAAGAGAGAAAAGCCAAGAATACTCCAGCCGATGCCTCAACAATTAAGTATACTTTAATTAATGAAATAGAGAGAAAAGAGGATCCTCGAGCACAATTGAAAGGAAATTGGGTGTTAACTTCAATTAATGAAGGTGTTATCAATAAAATGGTAGTTCTTCCAACTTTGATGTTTGATCTTGAAGGAATGAAAATTTCTGGAAATGGTGGTTGTAATTTATATTCTGCTCAAATTGGAGAATTAACAACTCAGAAAATAGAAATAAAACAAGGTTTAGGTACTTTGAAGGCCTGCAATAATAAAAATATAGAAAGTGAATATCACAAAGCGCTTTCAAAAGTTGAAAAATATGAAATTTCTGATAATAAATTAGAGTTCTATGACCAAGACGGGAACACAGTTTTAACATATTTGAAAGTTGAAGTGTCCAAAGCAAGTTCGGATTTGAGTGGCGTTTGGAATATTATGAAAATTAACGATAACGCTTTGTTAGAAGTGAAATCAAAACCAAGTATAACTTTCGATTTGGATAAAATGACGGTTTCAGGGAAAGATGGTTGCAACAATTTTAACGCTCAAATCGAGACTTTATCAAACGCTGATTTAGAAATTGGTCAAGTGGCTTCAACGAAAATGATGTGCCCAGATATGGAGACGTCTAATCAGTTTTTATTGGCTTTGGATCAAGTCGTAAGCTATAAGATTCAAAGTAATCAATTAGTAATGTTGGATAAGGACGGAAAGAAATTGGTGTTGTTTGAACGCTAAGTGGTTTAATTTAAGAGTTTAAAGGGCGGAATTGAGTTTTCAAGTTCGCTTTTTTTTAGTGTTTATTATTAGGATAACCCATTTAAATCTCAGTACTTTTCACACTTAAATCAAGGTTTGATTGACCATTAAATAATGAGACCCTACTATTTCTTAAATTAGGTTACCAAACTAAGTCTAATTATCAATTAAATTGATCCGTCTTGCAAACATAGGATGACAGTCTAAGGGAGGGACTTATCAAAAAAGGGAGGAAAAATGACACGCAGCTTCATTTTTCCTCCCTTTTTTGACTTTCAAACCAATCGATTGTCATTCCGATAGTTGAGAAAATCTATGATTTCAGCAACTGAGGTTCCGATAACCATCGTGGACTCTTTTTTCAAATTAAGTCATGTTATCTGAAAGGGTGAGCGTATTGTTATTTATTTCAGAAAAAAATATAAAACTTCCTCAACAATGGTGCTTCCTAGCTTAATAATGAGTACTTTTTAATGAGCGGCGAATAAATGCGGAAAAGACTTTTTTGAAATGATTAAGTGAATCTTTCAGTATTAGCATTTATTTTTTGTCGAAAAAGGAAAACATTAATTATACTATATTTTAGGTGTAATTTCACTCTAATAAATAAATACGAAAATGAAATTAAAACAATTACTTATTGTGACCTTATCGGTCTTTTCAATTGCATACGCAAATGCACAATCACAAATCATTAAACTCGATAGTGAGAATGGATCGTTTAAAAACTTTCCTGTTCTTCCCGACAATGAAGTTTTTTCGATTGAAGGAGAAGTTGATATCTCAATTAAGCTTGTGGAAGTTACCATTAAAGAAGAAAATTCAGGAAATGACCCTGTGGTTTACAGCTGGAATCGATCATTGCATAATAACTCAGGGAATTTCGAAGTCTTGGTGACCCAACCTTTAGAAGCTGGTGAAACTTATGATTTTACAGTGACAACTTTTAAATCCTTAGACACAGAATCTAAAAAACGAATTATCGGAAATATATTAACGAGAAGTCAACATTTACTTAGAAGCGAAATCACAGTTGATGGGAAAGATATTGAAGTGGATAATGCTAAAGATTTAATTAAAGGGTTAAATGAAATTGTTCATCAAGGAATAGTTCTTCAAAGATCTAGAAACGGAATTGAATTTAAAGAACTGTCTGGACTAGTCGAAAACGAAATCAATAAACTGGATAATTTTAAGGTGAAGAAAATTCTACGTAAGAAAAAAGGAATTGAAAAAGATTCAATTTCTACAGCAATGTTGAATGAAAAAATCGATTATTTATTAGAGTTGATTTTAACAGAGGTAAAGCCATTTGTTTCTTCTGAATTAGTGGAACAATATAGAAGGTATGATATTTCGAGTGTGAAAACTAAAAAAGCTAGATTCACTCTTCCGATTAATGGAGGTCTATATGCTTGGAATCTTAACTCAAATATTAATAACGTAAATTTATCAAGCACAGGGTTAACTCCAGGGGTTGGAATAACAATTCCCTTTAAAAGATCATTTAATGTCAAAGGGAAATCGATAACTTCTTTAGGTATTTCTTTGGGTGTGTTGACCTCTAAAATTGAGGATGCTGATGGCGATCGTTATGGTGCGCCAACGATAAAGTTACCGGTTTATGCAGCTTTAGGAGTTAATGTTTTTAAGGTAATTAGAGTTAATGCAGGGACCTTAATGGTGAGTAATTTAAGTAATTCAACAAATAAATTAAAGTTTATACCAACGTTTGGTGTAGCATTAGAATTAGACGCATGGATTGGAGTAAGAAAATAGGAATAATATTTATAGCAACGTTGATTTTAGCTTCGTGCTCAAATAAAGGGAGCTACGGTTCTCTCTATTTTTCAGGGAGTGAAGCATTAAGTGATACAAGTTCGAATAAAGAATTGACAGTTGATGATTATTTGTCTTTGTCAAATGTTGATGATTATTTAGATGAGCATGATGACCGCTTTAAAGAAGAGAAACTAAATGATGATAATTTGGATACTCTGGACACTCTAGATACTCTAAATTCAATAGGTAAAAAGAACGAAATAGGATTTCCGAAAAGCAATTTAGATACTTTGTATTTGATTGAAAGAATTTCTGTGGATACTACAATTACACAGAGAATCGTGGTTAGTGAAAAACCTACTTTACCAAGGATTAAAACCACCCAAGAAAAAGAATATTTAGAGAGTTTAGATTCTTCTTCCGTAAAAATGGTGGATACGACTAAAATTTTAACGCAAGAAGAGCAGATTAACTTGTTGAATGAACGAAACGATAGTATAAATCGAGCGAATATTAAGGAAAATGATTTAGTTGAAACCAATTCTATTCTTATTTCTAAAAAAGCAGATACTACAAGGATTTTGACTCAAAATGAACAGATTCTTCAATTAAAAGCACAAAATGATAGCTTAAACAAGACCAATATCGTTGTAACAGACACGAATAAAAGAAGAGTTAAATCGAAAACTCCAATAATTATCAATACAAGTGAATCAAATTTAAAGGCCACTCCTCTTGATGCTAATCAAATCGACACAACGGAAGTTGTTATTGAGGAAGATAAACAAATTGGAATTTCATTAAGCGATAGTTTAGAAATGATTTCTGATTCAATATCAAGAGAGGATGTTAAGCAAAATAAAGCAAGCACTTCTCCAATTATTTTAGATGAGGCAGCTGTCGATTCAAATGCAAATATTTCTGAATCAGACACTTTGTTTTACGCTGTATTTTTCGATTCAACAATTGTCGAGTTAAATGAAAGCAACAAGGAAAGCTTAACTGAATTAGTAAAAGAAGCAAAGAAAAGCAATTACATTCTTCATTTGTCTAGCAGAGTTGATAAAAGCGATACAACTGAAACAGATTTAGCTCTAATCAACCAACGTTCTATCGTAGTGAAAAATTATTTGATTGCTCAAGGTTTGGACAAGCAGAAAATCATTTCATTAAATTCAAACAAGAATTTCTCAAGCACTAACATCGAATTGAACCAAGGAATTGTGCATTGCAGGTTGATTCTGAAAGATTAGATTCTAATCCTTACATTTTTAAAAGATCACAAAGTCCAATCTATTTTAGGTTGGATTTTTTTATTCCAATTAGTTCATTGTGAATTGCGTCTATCTTACTTTTTATCTACACCCTACAATTCGTAATTAACTATTTAAGTTTCCCAGCCACAAAACCAGTAGTCCAAGCCGCTTGAAAATTATATCCTCCGGTTATCGCATCAATATCTAAAATTTCTCCTGCGAAATATAATCCAGACATGTGTTTACTTTCTAGTGTTTTCATATTTACGCTATTCAAGCTCACGCCACCACAAGTCACAAATTCTTCTTTGAAAGTTGTTTTTCCTCTAACATCGTAAACATCATTTGCAAGAACTTCAATTAATTTATGGACTCCTTTTTTCCCAATCTCATCCCATTTTTGAACAAGTGGAAGTTCAGCTTTTTCAAGTAAGAAATGCCATAATCTAGAGGGTAAATTGTAAGGACGAATATTTTGTACTTGCTTTTGACCGTGTTCCGAGATTATTTTTTGAATTTCTTCTCTTACAATTTCTTGATTTTGCTCATTTGTCCAATTCACTTGAAGATTAAATTGATAGTTTTTATCAGCTAATAGTCTTGCGCCAAAAGATGAAAGAACCAAAACCGCTGGGCCACTCATTCCCCAATGCGTAATCAATAAAGGCCCATTTCCAACCAATTTCTCACCTTGAATTCGAGTTGTAGCATTTTCAACCGCTACGCCCATCAAAGTATTAACTTTTTCTTTCGGCATATTAAATGTGAACAAACTAGGAACCGGGTTCTTAATTTCATGACCTAAATCCTCTAGCCATTGCAAACCGCTTTTCTTAGGACTTCCACCAGCGGCCACAATCACTTTATTGAAAAATAAGCTGTTTTTTTCATCCAAAAAGACGTTGATTCCTTCTACTGTGGTTTCTAGTTTCTTTACAGAAGTTTCCGTTTTTATGGTAATTCCTAATTTATTCACTTCATCCATCAAACAATCAATAATAGATTGGGAGTTGTCCGAAACAGGAAATACGCGTCCATCTTCTTGGGCGTAAAGTTCCACACCACGTGAGGTAAACCATTCATGGGTATGTAAAGTGTTGAATGCTTGGAATAGTTTTTTAAGTTGCTTTCCACCACGCGGATAAGCTTTACTTAATTCAGAAATTGAAGTAGTTGCATTGGTAACATTACATCTTCCACCACCAGAGATTTTAACCTTCGCTAAAAGTTTCTTGGATTTCTCAAGAATAATTACTGTGCTGTCAGGATGATTCGTTTTTGCTTGAATGGCAGCAAAAAAACCTGCTGCACCACCTCCAATTATTCCAATTTTCATTTTCTACTTATTTGGTCGCAAAGTTAGTAATCGAAATTCAATCACAATTGTCAAATTTGTCTAATCTTTATTTCCCGAACTATTCATCATTTTGGATTTCTATTTCTTCATTTACCATTCGCCAACATTTTTCACTTTTAACTTTTCATTCTCCAACATTCTCCAACATTCTCCAAAATTTCCCATTTTAATTTCTTCACAAACTTTATTCGCTATGGTCGTAGATTTATAAAGTATTGCGTAACTTTGCTGAAAATAAATTTGAAACGATATGATTTTAGGAATGTTTGGTACTTGGCAAATTGTTCTAGTTGTAGTAGTTATTTTACTTCTTTTTGGAGGTAAAAAAATTCCTGAACTGATGAAAGGTTTAGGAAAAGGAATGAAAGATTTCAAGGAAGCTACCAAAGAGGACGAAGAGCCAGGTAGAGAAAATGAAAGCAACAAGAAATAGGATAAAATCCCTTATTCATGTATAAAACTTTTACAGATATAAAGTCTGCCCTTGAAAAAGGACGGACTGTTCAAGATATTCTTCAATGCTATTTGAATAATATCGAAGAACGAAAAGATTTAAATGCGTTTTTAGAAGTTTTTGAAACTTCAGCAAAAGAACAAGCTTTAGCTGTTGATGAAAAAATCAAAAATGGAACCGCAGGTCGATTAGCAGGAATGGTTATCGGAATTAAAGATAATTTATGCTACAAAGGACATAAGGTTTCCGCTGCATCCAAAATTTTAGAAGGATTTGAGTCAATTTATACGGCAACTGCTGTTGAAAGGTTATTGGCTGAAGACGCTGTAATCATTGGTCGACTTAATTGTGATGAATTCGCAATGGGAAGTTCTAATGAAAACTCGGCTTATGGAGTAGTTCGAAATGCATTAAACGAAGATTACGTTCCTGGAGGATCTTCTGGTGGTTCAGCATCAGCAGTGGCTGGAGACTTATGTACTGTCGCTTTAGGTAGTGATACAGGAGGTTCAATCCGCCAGCCTGCATCTTTTACTGGTACAATCGGACTTAAGCCAACTTATGGTAGAATTAGTCGCTACGGTTTAATTGCCTATGCCTCTTCATTTGATCAAATTGGACCAATTGGAAATGATGTTGCCGATATTGCATTGGTGACTGAAATTATGGCTGGAGAAGATGAGTATGACGGAACAGCTTCTTCAAAGGAAGTTCCTGCATTGGCTCCAAACCCACTGAAAAATAAGCTTAAGATTGCATACATCAAAGAGACGTTAGATAGTGATGGAATCGACACTGAAATAAAAGAAAGAATTGAACAGTTGATAAACTGTTTACGAGCAGACGGACACGAGTTAATTCCTGTTTCTTTTGCTTATGTAGAGCAAATGGTGCCAACATATTACGTTTTAACAACAGCAGAGGCTTCTTCTAATCTTTCTCGTTTTGATGGAGTTCACTTTGGTTACAGAAGTAACGAGGCAAAAGGGGTTGAAGAAACTTATGTAAAATCTCGTACTGAAGGTTTTGGCGATGAAGTAAAACGAAGAATTATGGCAGGAACGTTTGTACTGTCACAAGGTTATTTTGAAGCATATTATGCGAAAGCTCAAAAGGTTAGAAGATTAATTCAAGACCGTACAAATGAAATTTTGGAGCAAAATGATGTGATTTTACTTCCTACTACGCCTACAACAGCATTTGAATTAAATTCTGTGAAAGATCCAATTCAAATGTACTTGCAAGATATATATACTGTTCAAGCTAATTTGGCCGGAAATCCTGCTATATCTTTGCCAATTGGTAAGCACAGTAACGGAATGCCATTTGGATTACAGTTAATTGGTAAGCACTTCGGTGAAAAGGAATTATTAGATACTTCAGCTTACTTAATGGATTTTTGCTAAATGATAAGACACTTAAAGTATATAACAGTTCAAATTTCAATGCTATTTATTGGCTTTTCTGTTTATTCTCAAACGGATACTATTATAGCAAAAGATACTGCTGAAGTTGTAGAATATGAACAGTTTTTAAGAGTTGTAGAAAGTACTTTAGAAGGATATTATAGAGATTATTCATCTACAGATCGCCAAACAGATTCAATTATCAAATCTTTGGGTTACGATGAAGAAGATGTTCCGGAATTTCCAGATTCTGTTTATTGCCAGCGTCTTAATGAAATGAATGAGATGAGTCCATTTCAACTGGATTGTAATTCTGATGTTTTAAGCGTTTTAAAATTCTTTACCAAAAATAGAAGAGGGTTTACAAGTGTTGTTTTAGGTCGTTCGAAATTGTATTTTACAATGTTTGAAGAAAAACTAGCAATGCATAATCTTCCTATTGAGTTAAAATATTTATCAGTTATTGAAAGTGGTTTACGTCCACAAATAAAGTCAAGAGCAGGGGCGTTAGGTCTTTGGCAATTCATGTATCGTACAGGAAAATACTATGGCTTGGATCAAAATTCTTACATTGATGAAAGAATGGATCCAGAATTAGCCACTGAAGCAGCATGTTTGTATTTAAAAAAGTTGCATAGTTTGTATGGTGATTGGAATATGGCATTGGCAGCTTACAATGCTGGCCCAGGAAATGTCAATAAAGCTATCCGTCGTTCTGGAGGTAAAATGACCTATTGGGAAATTCGTCCTTTTTTACCAAGAGAAACACAAGGATATGTCCCTAATTTTATAGCCATGTCATATATGCTAACTTATCATGCGGAACATAACGTTGTTGCGAGGGAAGCCAAAGTTTTTGACTTCGAAACTGATACAGTTTGCTTAAATAAAGGGATGCATATGAATGTTATTGATTCATTAATTAAGTGGCCAGTTGAAGAGATTCAAGCGCTAAACCCTATTTATAAAACAACATACATTCCTAAAACTACACCACCACAATGTATTTCTATTCCAATTCAATATGTAGGGAAATGGGTGAGTATGGAGGACAGTATTTACACCTTGGACTCCTTAATTTATGAAAGCGTTCCAGAAGAAGAGAAGCTAAGTAATGAAATGACGGTTCATTCTGTAAGAAGAGGGCAATCCTTAGGAGTTATAGCTGATCAATATGGTGTTAAGGTTCGAGAAATTATGGATTGGAATAATTTGCGATCTACGCGTTTGGCAATTGGACAGAAATTAAAGATTTATGGTAAAGGTGCAGCACCGAAACCACAAGTTCAACAAGCGAGTAATTCTACTTCAACAAAAACACCACCTTCAGGTGCTCAAATGCATACAATAAAACAAGGTGAAAGCTTATGGGCAATTGCCAATCGTACTGGAATTTCTGTTGAACAATTAGAAAAATTAAATCCTGGACTAAATCATAGGGATTTAAAAGTGGGACAAAAAATCCGTGTGAAATAGGCGACAATTACTTTATTCGTGATGTTTTAGCACAGTTTTTGTAATTGATTTTATTCAAAAAAACATTTAGAATATGAAATATTGCTTTGCTTTTCTATCATTACTACTCGTTTGCTCTTCATGTTTAGATGAAAATCAGCCTAAAAATGAAACTTCTACTCAAGCTGAAATTGCTCAGGATTCTACCCAAAAAGGAGGTAGGAAAATTATTAATGCAGGTTCTGTTTCTCAATATACTGGTAAGCCAGGAAGATTGATTGTTGTTGCTGAGCCAACAGAATATATTGACGAAATTGCTTTTCTCTTTGACTCAATATTTGCAGCGCCAATTCGACCATTTTATCCAAAAACTCCATATTTTGAAGTCTATCAACGTTCTCCACAAGATTTTAAACGTTTGTCAACGCGCTTAAGAAATGTTGTTGAACTAAAAATTGATGAGAAGATTGAAAAAGGAGCTCCAACAATGCATGTGTATGAAAACTATTATGCTAAAACGCAAATTTACACCAAGCTTCAAGCGCATGACATAAGTGATTTGTATGATTTGTTATTAAAAGAAGTTGATTACCTTTTTCAAGTTTATGATCGACAAGAATGGAAAAGAGAATATTACAGACATCCTTCAAAAAAGAATGCAACCACACGAAATAAATTGAAATCTAAATTTGGAATAGATTTAACATTGCCATCTAAATTTAGCTACGAATCAATTGATGACGAATATGCTATTATTATGTTTCCTGATAGAACACGTCAAATGGAAATGGAAACTTCTGGTGCTTACAGTACTTCAAGAGCAAATTTTATTCAAAGTGGAGTTATGGTTTGGCAATATCCGTACACGGATGAAAGGCAGTTAAATCCTTACAATTTAATGATGATGCGTGATACTATATTGAAATATTACACGAGTCATGAAATGGAGGGAGTTTATATGGGGACTCAAAATCATCCTGCAGTTCTTCCAAAATTCGAAAAATTAAAAATCGGTGATATAACTGGGTATCAATTTAGAGGATTGTTTAAATTCACCGGGAAATCTGAGCCTTCAGGAGGTCGTTTTTGGAGTTATCACTTTAAGCATCCAACAAGAGAGACAATTGTCGCTATTAGCGGTTATTTAGATGCTCCACCTACAATGTCAGCGAGCTTTGATTTTAATCGAATTCGTGCGGTTATTTATTCTGTGAAGGCGGTGGATTAGGATTGTTTGAAACGCTTATTTGAAAATCCTTCGAACCAATTCAACTGCTGTGGCGTAAATGAGAATTCAGTCTTGTTGAGCAATTAGACCATCAAAAGTTTAGAAGTATTTCTTAATAGCTAACCTTAGTACTTGTTTTTCTTTAAGTTTTTGATAGTTAAGTTTTTAGGTTGGTTTTTTGATAACTGATTCGTTGATATTTAGAATCTTAGTAAGTTCTTTCTGAGTTGTTTTCTGATCTGTTAAAATATAGTTTAGTACTTCTTTTTGTCTTGTGGTTAAATTTATCAGTTGTTCCCCTGGTTTAATGTTTGTCATCTGACCATCTATTTGACCATCTTCTTCTGAAACAGCTTTCGGGAAAGTTAGACTAAAAAAAATCTAGTAAAATATCAATTCTAGCTTTGATTCCGGTGACCTAAAAATATTATTATAGGTCACCACATAGGACACGAGATTTATGTATTCCCTTATGTTTGTTTGTGTTTGTGGTGGTTTGAGAATGTGTATTATGTTCTCTTTTTGATTTTATTTGGTGGTATATAACAAAAAAAGACCTCCATTTGGAGGTCTTTTTGTTGTCCCACTAGGGCTCGAACCTAGACTCTTCTGTACCAAAAACAGACGTGTTGCCAGTTACACCATGGGACAATATCGAACGATATCTAAAAAAGTGTTTTTCGTTCTGCGAGTGCAAATTTATAAACTTTTTGTTTAACAGCAAGGAGTTTTGATGAAAAAAAATTAAAAAAATTTTTTTGAATTGAATATCAATTAGATATGTGCGGTAATTTTTGATCATTTGTAATTAATTTCAGCTCTATGTTAGCTTTTGACTTACTTTGTTTTTAATGTTATGCTGTGTTAACTGATTGGTTGAGTAAATTTTATTGTGAAATTTTAGTTATTAAATCTTTTTGACTTCCATTTAATTGTAATTTTTAGATTTATATTTTCGCGGACAAGTTGAAATTATTAACTTCGTGCGATTCAAATTATCACTATGAACTATAAAAAGTTAGACATTTCTATCGGATGGTTGTCGTTTTTAATTGCGACAATCGTGTTTTTCCTTACTATTGAAGATACAGCATCTTTATGGGATTGTGGGGAGTATATTACAGCAGCCTATAAATTGGAGGTTGGTCACCCACCAGGTGCTCCATTCTTTATGCTCGTAGGTCGTTTATTCTCATTGTTTGCAGGAGGAGATGTTACCGATGTTGCTTTATGGATCAATAGAATGTCAGCGTTGAGTAGTTCCTTAACTATTCTTTTCTTGTTTTGGTCTATTACGAAACTGGGTAAGAAAATTGCCGAAAACGACGGTGCTATAATGACCAATGGTCAGAAAATTGCCATTTTAGGTTCTGGGTTCGTTGGGGCAATGGCTTATACTTTTACTGAATCTTTTTGGTTCTCAGCTGTTGAGGGAGAGGTTTATGCAATGTCTTCACTGTTCACAGCAGTAATATTCTGGGCGGTATTGAAATGGGACGAAGAAATGACCATGATTAAACGCGGTGAATTAAGCCCTGAAGTTCGTCCATTAAGATGGATGATTTTGATTATGTTCTTATTTGGATTAGCAATTGGGGTTCACCTTTTAGGATTACTTGTTTTGCCTGCGATAGCTTACGTTATCTCGCATCAAATGCAAACAAAACACAATGTTAAAACATTCTTTATTACTGGAATAATTGGAGTAATGGTTCTTGGGTTTGTTCAAGCAGGAATCATCCCTGGAACAATCGCTTTGGCAGCCAAAATGGAGATTTTCTTCGTTAATTCAATGGGACTTCCTTTCGGATTTGGTGCTGCATTCTTCTTTATTTTATTAATTGGAATCTTAGTGGGTGGTCTTTATTTCACAAGAAAAAAAGGGTACAAAATTGGAAATTCAGTAATTCTAGGGTTGATAATGTTGTTTATTGGCTATGGTTCTTTCGCAACTATCGTGATTCGTTCGAATGCAAACCCGCCTTTGGATGAAAATAATCCAGAGAATTTAGTAACTCTTCATGCTTTCTTGAAACGTGAACAATATGGTTCTTGGCCAATTCTTTATGGTCAGTATTTTAATTCTAAGCAAGCAACAGGTGATAAATTTGAAGATCGTTCCCCTAGCTATGACCGCAGATGGGTTGTGTCTTCAAGATCAGGTGCTGATATTATTTCTTTCAAAGACAAAGAACTGGCTGAAAACTACATCAAGAATAGTGGACAGAATTATGAAATGAATGAAAAATATTTCATTATTAATACTGGTCAAATTAAAAACGTTGTGCCTGTTTACACTCAAAACACAATTTTCCCAAGGATGTATGATGGTGGTAACGCTCAAAAAGTCAATGGATACAAGAGTTGGTCGGGCTATGATGCTTCAAGAAAAGTCCCTCATGGTCAAATAGGTAGTGATGGGCGTCCAATTCCTACTTTTGGAGATAACATTTCTTACTTTGTTAACTATCAGGTTGATTGGATGTATTGGAGATATTTCATGTGGAATTTCTCAGGTCGCCAAAATGATATTCAAGGTCACGGTGATGAATTCCGTGGAAATTGGATTTCAGGTTTCAGCATGGTGGATGATGTAAGGCTAGGTGCTCAAGGTGAGAATGCTCCTTATTATACAAAAGATAATCCTAGTCATACAAAGTTCTACTACATTCCACTTATTTTAGGTTTGATTGGAATGTTCTTCCATTTCCTAAAAGCTCCAAAGGACGCAATTGTAGTGGGTGTTTTATTTGTGTTGACAGGTTTAGCAATTGTAGTTTACTTAAATCAAAGAACATTTGAGCCACGTGAGCGTGATTATGCTTACGCCGCCTCCTTCTATGTTTTTGCAATATGGATAGGGCTCGGAGTCTATGGATTATACGAAGCCTTCAGGTCTTTCATGAAAGAAGATTATAAGAAATTAGGAGTCGCGTTTAGTGGATTGTTGGTTCTTGGTTTAATAATAGATATGGGGGCAAACCGAGGAATGCCTACTACTGTTTCTATTTTGATTATTGGAGCAATTGGCGGTGGATCTATGTTGGCTATGACGGCCCTTCGAAAGGTTAAAGCGCCTAAAGTAGGGGCTGCTGGAATAGCAATTCTGTTAGGATTGTCAGCTCCAATATTATTAGGTGTTCAAGGTTGGGAAGGACATGATAGAGGAGATAGATCTCCAGCTCGTTCTTTGGCTTACAACTATTTAATTGGATTGTCACCAAATGCAATTGTTTATACGAATGGTGATAATGATACCTTCCCATTATGGTATTTGCAAGAAGTTGAAGGAATTCGTACAGATGTGCGTGTTGCCAATTTATCTTTAATGCAAACAGATTGGTATTCTAACCAAATGAAAATGCGTGCTTATGAGTCTGATCCTTTACCAATTGAATTTAGAGAAGATCAAATTCTAATGGGTGCAGGAAATACAGATTACGTTCTGTTTGTTGATTTCGAAAGATATAGGTCAGGTATTTCTACGGAAAAAGCAAATGAAATTATTACGAAGAAAATTGAAGGAAATCCTGAACTTTTCAAAGCTGCAATCACTCAGATTAGAAGAGGATTGTCAGGATCTACACAAGGAATGACTCCTAATAATGCTAAAGCAGCTGATATACTTCAAAAAGTAAAAGAAGAGTTAGATACGCCAATTGAAAATCCTGGTTTTGAGGATTATGAAAAAGTGAATTTGATCATCCGTAAAATCTTTAGTGATGTTGGGAATAATCAAATTTCAGCTGATGAAAATTTACTTAAACAATTAGAACAAGCGGCGATCACTTGGACACAATCTTGGGATTATTTACCGCTTGATTATGCAATGGAATTTGTAAGAGACGATAAAAACATGATGGATCAACCAGGTAGGAAGTTGCGTTATTTCCCGGCTTCTGGTTTTGTATTACCAGTTAATATTGAAAATGCAGTAAATGCGGAAATCATTAGTGCTGAGTATGCCGATCAAGCAGAGTCTGAAATTCGTTTCAACTTTAGAAGGGGAGGAATGTTTAGATCTGATGTGAGAGGACTGAGCCGTGAAGAGGTAATGATGCTGGATATCTTGGCTAACTTCGATTGGAAAAGAGGAATTTACTTCTCTAGTCCAGCAGGTTCAGATGTTTCAAAAGCACTTTATGGACAAGGATGGGTTCAGAATTTTGGTCAGGTTCATGGTTTAACTCCGTTAAAAGGTGAGGTTGCCAAAGATTTTGCAAGAGAACTTATGTATGATAACATTATTAACAAGTACGATTATGCAAATCTTTCGGGTGAAGGTGTACTGGTTGATTATTACACACGTCGCCATACTTCACAGTATAGAAATAGCTTTTATGATTTATCGTCTAAATATTTAGATGAGTACAATAAGGCTAAACGTGCACCATCAAATGATTCAGGATTGAAAACTCCAGAATATTACGCTGATAAAATAGATGAAGTAATTACTTTCTCACTAGAAAAATTACCGCTTCATAAAGTTTACGATTTTGGTGAGCCAAGAGCTACTGGACGTCAACTTTCAAATGGAGATGAAGTTTCTACAGATGGTATTATGCCAGAGTTTATTCAGATTTTATATCAAGTTGATAAAACTGAAACTGCTGAAAAATTAGCGATTGAATATATGTTACAATTGGAAACAATGATGAATTATTTCCAAAATAGTGATGCTTTAATAGCTTATCAAAACAAGCAAGAATTTATTGCTTTCTCTATGAACTTCTTACGTGTTTATGCTCAAGTTTATGTCGGTTCTCCAAACAGTGAGGCAACAACTTTGGGTAATGCTTTAGATCAAAAAATGACAAGAGATGTTGTTGGTGGAATAGTGGAAGACCTAAGAAATAGAGAAATCAAAGAAGTTATTCGTGGTGGAAATACACGTGTAAGAACAATGGAGAAAGAAGCATTGGAATTTGCAAAACTGTATAATGCTTTGCTAACTGAAAACGGTTTCCAAGGTGAAAACGCAGAAGGTCAATAAAAGATTACATAAAATACCCAAAATTGTGGCGTGGATTTTTCCACGCCGCATTTGGTTTGGGACTAAGGGGAATGTGTGTTTGACATTCGATGATGGTCCACATCCTGAAATAACGCCTTGGTTGTTGGATGAATTGAAGTCAAATAACATCAAAGCAACATTTTTTTGGCTCGGCAATAATATGCAGAAATATCCTGAGCTTTTGAAAAGAGCAATTAAAGAAGGTCATATTGTGGGTCATCATGGGAATAATCATAAATCAGGGAAAGAACTCACATTAAATGAGTTTAAAATGAATTTTGAACGATCAAATGGATTGGTTAATTCAAAAATTTATAGGCCTCCTTATGGTGATTTGAGTCAAAAGCAAGCTAAATATGCTTTGCAAAACGGAGAGGTGGTCATGTGGAGTTGGATGAGTTATGATTTTGATTCAGCTATTTCAACAACTGAAATACTTCAAAAAGCAGAAAAACAGATTAAGGATCGTGATATTTTGGTATTTCATGAAAATGAAAAATCAATTCACAGATTAAAAGAAATTATACCTGCCATTATTCAAATTATTCACGAGAAAGGGTTTAATTTTGCACTGGTAGAAAAGAAACGATAGAATTATGAGCGAAGAGAAAAAAACATCATTAGAGTCAATTGGAGAATTTGGGTTGATTGAAGCCCTAACGAAGAACTTTAAAAATAAAAATGCATCTACAATTTATGGAGTAGGAGATGATGCCGCAGTGATTGACAAAGATGGTGATAATGTTATGCTCGTTTCTACGGATGCGCTTATCGAAGGTATTCACTTTAATTTGATGTACACACCGCTTATGCATTTAGGATATAAAGCTGTCGTAGTTAATCTTTCTGATATTTATGCAATGAACGGAACGGCTGAGCAGATCACTGTGACAATCGCTGCATCAAGTCGTTTTCCTAAAGAAGCTTTAGAAGAGTTATATAAAGGAATCGAAAAGGCATGTGACTTTTATGGAGTTGATTTAATAGGTGGAGATACAACTTCTTCGGTTTCTGGATTAATGATTTCAGTTACAGCAATTGGAACTGCCAAGAAAGAAGATGTTGTTTATAGAAATGGAGGGAAAGAAAATGAATTAATCGTTGTTACAGGAGATTTGGGAGCTGCTTACATGGGACTTCAGATTTTGGAACGTGAAAAGTCAGTTTATAAAGCGAATCCAGATATTCAACCAGATTTAGATGGCTATGATTATATTTTAGAAAGACAATTGAAACCAGAAGCAAGAAAAGACATCATTAAATTCTTAAAAGAACTGGATGTAATCCCAACTTCAATGATTGATATTTCTGATGGATTAGCTTCTGAATTATTTCATTTATGTAACCAATCTGATCTCGGTGTGGTTATTTATGATGAAAAATTACCTATCGACACTTCTGTTTCAACAACTGCAATTGATTTTGATATTTCACCAACAACTTGTGTGTTGAACGGAGGAGAAGATTACGAATTGCTATTCTCAATCAAACAAGAGGATTTCGACAAAATCAAAGGAAACCCACACATGACAGTTATTGGTCATTATACGGCCAAAGATTCAGGATTATATTTGGTTGACAAACAAGGGGCGGCAATTCAATTGAAAGCGCAAGGCTGGAATCATTTTGGTTAACACATTTATTTATGATAAAAGAAGGAGTTGGATCAAGTGTCTAAACTCCTTTTATTGGTCTCCGTTAGCGTTAGAACTAGGAGAATTGGTTCATAGTGGTTCAGTTTAGATGCAATGGTTTAAATACGATTGTTGCTACCCTCTAATTATATTAATCTTCATTTTTGTCTACTAAGATGGTAACAGTTCTTCTGTTTTTTTTGGGCATCGTTCTGAAAATAATGTCCCATATAGGTGTTGAAACCCCAAAAGCTCTGTCGTGTTGTTGATAATGATGAATATTGTGATGAAGCCACCACCAGCTCAAGAATTTATTTTTCGGTGGTGAATAGCTATGAATTGTCCAATGAATGGTCATGTAGACGAGGTATCCAATGAGGAAGCCTGCGCCGAAAACCAATGCCTCAGCATGGAAAATCAAGTAAAATAATCCTAAAAACAGTGCGGCAATGAATAAGCTTGGTACTACGGGAAGTATCATTCTATCGTTGTCTGTTGGATAGCGATGATGTATTCCATGAAATAAATATTGAATGCCTTTATCGTAAGAAGAGTCTTTAATTTTATGATACAAAAAGCGATGCATTAAGTATTCTGCCAATGTCCATGAGAAAAAACCTATCGTAAACCATTTCAAAATTGCTAGTAAACTTGGGTTTAATTTATAGTAGTAAGTCGAAATCAGTGCAACAGCTACCAAAATGTACATCGAATTGATAACGTAGATGTTCGATTTGGTTAAAATTTCAACCATTCTATTATTAAATAATTTAGGGGACTTTTCATTCGGGTAAACTTTGAATTTCATGACGAATAAATTTTTAGTGTTATAAAATTGTTCGTGATCAGATTAATTAATAAACAAAACTCCACGCCTTGCTTATTAATGTTGCGATTAATATAGGATAAAATGCTTATCTATATCCGTATTTTAACCGTTTTTAACCTTTTGGGTTTGAGTGTGAATTATTAAATTTTTGGTCGTTTGTAGTTAGTAGAATAAAGCCTTAAGGCTTTTGAGCTTTTTTAAATTTGTGTTTGAATTACCATATATGTATTAACGATTTCCATTTCTTAATTCTTCAAGCTTATAACCAGCAAACCAGCCATGCTTTATTGAACATGTTATTGCTGATAACTTCTTATTCTAAAAGGTAAATCTTGGTGCCGTTTTTCCTTTCTTCGTGAAAACTTTTGAAAATGATAAACGTAGGGATCTTTTGTGGTGGATATTCATCTGAGTTTGAAATATCCATAAAAAGCGCAAGTACAATTTTGGATAACCTTCCGAAAGATGAATATAACGCATTTTTGGTGCGGGTAACTGAAGAAGGCTGGTTTGCGGATTATCACGATGAATCAGCAGAAGTTTCTCCTGTTGATTTTACTTTCACTTTAATAAACGGAGAGCAGATAAAAATTGATTTGGCGCACGTTTATATTCATGGAGATCCAGGAGAAAATGGTAAGCTTCAGGCTTATTTCGAAATGAAAAATATGCCTTTCATTAACAGTAGCGCACTTTCTTCTGAACTTTCATTTGATAAATGGTTTTGCAATCAGTTTTTAAAAGGGTTTGACATTAAAGTTGCTGCTTCCAAATTGTTATTGAAAAATACTACATACTCTACAAAAGATATTGGCGAACGTTTAGGTTTTCCTTTATTCGTAAAGCCAGCAGATTCCGGTTCAAGTTATGGAATTTCTAAAGTTTACGAATTGGAAGATTTACAAAAAGCAATTGATGAAGCTTTTGCCGAAGGAAATACTGTTGTTTGTGAAGCTTTTCTGAAAGGAACTGAAGTTACTTGTGGGGTTTACCGCAATGATACTGGCGTTATTCCTTTGCCTTGTACGGAGATTGTTTCAGAGTCAGATTTCTTTGATTATGATGCAAAATACTTAGGGAAATCTCAAGAAATTACTCCAGCAAGAATTAGTGATGAGTTAACAAAAAAAGTTCAGGATTTAACTGTTGAAATATACCAATTGTTGCAAATGCGTTCATTGGCGAGAGTAGATTTTATGATTGTAGAAGATCAGCCATATGTGATTGAAGTAAACACAACACCAGGGTTTTCTTCCGAATCTTTGGTTCCAAAAATGCTAAAATGCGCTGATATTACGATAGGTGATTTCTGGAAAGATATTTATGCTTTCGAAAGAAAACAGTTTGGGATGTAGTAGTTTTTTTATTTGTAATGGTAGGGACGTTTTGCAAAACGTCGCTACACCCAATTAAAAAACTCCCCTACAAAAAACCCAACTCCAACTTCGCTTCTTCACTCATCATGGTTTGATCCCATGTTGGTTCAAAAACAATATTAACCTTAGCTGATTTCACACCTTCAACTGATGCAATTTTATCTTCAACTTCTTTAGGTAATGATTCTGCAACTGGGCAATTTGGAGAAGTTAATGTCATTTCAACTTCAACAGATTGGTCGCTATTGATTTTCACCTCATAAATTAGGCCTAATTCATATACGTCCACAGGTATCTCTGGATCATAAATAGTCTTAATTACATCAATTATTGAATTCTCTAAAGCAACGTTTCCCATCTCAATTATTTTTCACAAAGATATTACATGTTTTACATATTCTCGGTAAAACGGTGTGGTTTTTTAGAAAGATTATAAATAAGAAAAGACTTACAACTTTCTTAGTGATTAAAATGGGTTTGATAAATTGAGTTTATTGATGGGAATTAGTTTGGTCTTTAAGTATTCCAACTGAGTTGTTAAAATCGAATTTTGGTTTTGAAAGAATGGGTTAATGAGTGAGCAACAGAGTGGATGTTTACTCCGCAAGATGTTATGCCTACATAAAACTTTGCTTAATTTTCATTCTATATTAATTCTTCTGTTAAGTTTTTTCTTCTCTATTCGGCAAGAGATAAAGCTCTGCGTCATTTATTAAAAGGTAACATTTCCAAAAACCAATAAAATAAACATCCTTTTAGTTGTTGAAATACCATTAATTGGGTATTTTTGCAAAAGAAATAGGGTTATTTAGATTTAATATAAATAACTTTTTAAGGAAATTTGAAATATGATAAAAGTAACAGAATCTGCTAAAAAACAAGCTATTAGGTTGATGGAGGATTCGGGAGAACCGAATAGCTTCATTCGTGTTGGTGTGCAAGGTGGAGGTTGCTCTGGATTAATGTATGAACTTAATTTTGATACTGTAGAGCATGAAGATGACAAGTCTTTTGAGGACAATGGTGTGAAAATCGTAGTGAATAAAAAGAGCTTTTTATACCTCGTAGGAACAACATTGGATTTTTCAGGTGGTTTGAATGGTAAAGGTTTTATTTTCGTTAATCCTAACGCAGACAGGACATGTGGTTGTGGAGAAAGTTTCTCTATATAACAATTAAAAATTTCAGTAATGAGTAATACTTATACAGAAGAAGATTTAGCAAAGAATTTACAAGAGCAAGAATATAAATATGGATTTACTTCTGATTTTAAATCAGATACTATTCCAGTAGGATTGAATGAAGACGTTATTCGTTTGATTTCATCGAAAAAAGAGGAGCCGCTTTGGTTGCTTGAAAAAAGATTGCAGGCTTATCGTGCTTGGACAACAATGGTTGAACCAGATTGGGCGCATGTTAATTATCCAAAGCCAGATTTCCAAGCGATTTCTTATTATTCTGCTCCAGGGCAAACCAAGAAATACGAAAGTTGGGATGATGTTGATCCTGAAATGAAAGAAACCATGAAAAAATTGGGGATTTCAATGGAAGAGCAACAGCGTTTGACTGGAACAGCAGTTGATTTCGTTGTCGATTCTGTTTCTGTTGCCACTTCATTTAAGAAGAAATTGGGTGAATTAGGAATTATTTTCTGTTCATTCTCTGAGGCTGTTGAGAATCATCCAGAATTGGTGAAGAAATATATGGGGACAGTTGTTCCACATACAGATAACTTTTACGCAGCTTTGAATAGTGCTGTGTTTACAGACGGTTCATTCTGTTACATTCCAAAAGGAGTGCGTTGTCCAATGGAACTTTCTACATATTTTAGAATTAATGAAGGTGGAACTGGTCAATTCGAGCGTACGTTAGTTGTTGCTGATGAAGGCTCTTATGTTTCTTACTTGGAAGGTTGTACTGCGCCAATGCGTGATGAAAATCAATTGCACGCAGCAGTTGTTGAGTTGGTTTCATTAGATAATGCAGAAATTAAATATTCAACAGTTCAAAACTGGTACCCTGGAGATAAGAATGGAGTTGGAGGAGTTTTTAACTTCGTAACTAAGCGTGGTTTGTGTGAGAAGAATGCAAAGATTTCTTGGACACAAGTTGAAACTGGTTCCGCGGTAACTTGGAAATACCCATCTTGTATATTAAAAGGAGATAACTCAATTGGAGAATTTTATTCAGTTGCTGTTACAAACCATTTCCAACAAGCAGATACAGGGTCAAAAATGATTCATTTAGGGAAAAACACAAGCAGTACAATTATTTCGAAAGGAATTTCTGCTGGTCAATCTCAAAATGCATACAGAGGTTTGGTTCAGATTCACGCGAGTGCAGATAATGCAAGAAATCGTTCTGAATGTGATTCACTGTTATTGTCTGATCGTTCAGGAGCGCACACATTCCCATATATAGAATGTAAAAATAGTACCGCTAAAATAGAACACGAAGCAACAACTTCTAAAATTGGTGAAGACCAAATATTTTACTGTCAACAGAGGGGTATCGATTCTGAAAAAGCAATCGGGCTAATCGTGAATGGATACTGTAAAGAAGTATTGAATCACATGCCAATGGAATTTGCTGTTGAAGCACAAAAACTATTGGAAATTTCATTAGAAAATTCAGTAGGATAATACAATTTATAAAAGTTTAATAAAGAAAATTACAGTATATGTTAACAATAAAAAATCTTCACGCTTCAGTTGAAGAAGGACAAGAAATTTTAAAAGGATTAAATCTTGAAGTTAAGGCAGGAGAAGTTCATGCGATTATGGGACCAAACGGTTCTGGAAAGTCAACTTTAGCATCTGTTTTGGCTGGTAAAGATGGTTATGAAGTAACTGAAGGTTCTGTAGATTTTGATGGAGTTGATTTATTAGATCTTGAAGCAGAAGATAGAGCTAAAGAAGGAATGTTCTTGGCTTTTCAATATCCTGTAGAAATTCCAGGTGTTTCGAATGTAAACTTCTTGCGTACTGCAATGAATGAGATTCGTGAATACCGAAATGAGGATAAAATGTCTGCAAAAGATTTCTTAGCGAAGGTGAAAGAAGCTTCTAATTTGGTTGAATTAGACAACAAATTAGCAAGTAGAGCAGTAAATGTAGGCTTCTCAGGAGGGGAAAAGAAAAGAAATGAAATTTTCCAAATGGCGATGCTTGAACCAAAATTAGCGATTCTTGATGAAACGGATTCTGGTTTGGATATCGATGCATTGCGTATCGTTTCTGAAGGAGTAAATAAATTACGTTCTAAAGATAATGCAGTGATTTTAATTACGCATTACCAACGTTTATTAGAATACATCAAGCCTGATTTCGTTCATGTTTTAAGTGCCGGAAAAATCATAAAAACTGGAGGTAAAGAATTGGCCTTAGAGTTAGAGGAAAAAGGTTACGATTGGATTAATGAAGAAATTGCACAGTAAATATGGAATTAGTTTTGGATAATAAAGTACTCGAGTTTGTCTCGGATTTTAAGAAACCGGAAACGATTTCTAAAGTCAGAAAACAAGCTTTGGATGCTTTAAATGGGATGGATTTCCCAACGACAAGAGTAGAGGATTGGAAATATACACGTGTTGGAAAATACGTAAAGAAAAAATATAAGCAAGTTCAAGCTACAGCCAATGTAGAAGATTATACTATTGCTGATTTGAATGCACATCAATTGGTGTTCGTAAATGGATATTATGATGAAAGCTTGTCAACTATTAAGGAGGACGACGCTATTTCAGTGCATAAAATTGAAGAATTGGATGAAGAATATTATTCTGATATCGTAGATGGTACTTCAGAGAATGTGTTTTCATTGATCAACAAAGCATATCAAACGGGAGGTGTTTTTATTCAAGTGAAAAAGAACAAAAAAGCAAATTTCCCAATTCATTTTTTGCATGTTTTAGAAGGTGAGGAAGTGATTGCAAACGCACGTCATTTTGTTCACATGGAAACAGGTTCGAAAGCTGAAGTTGTTGCAACTTATCATTCAAATAACTCAGAAAATAGTTTTACGAATGTTGTTTTGGAAGGGCATGTTGAGTCTAATGCAAGTTTGACAATTAATAAATTACAGTCTGAAGCAAAGAATGTATTTCATATTTCAAATGAATTATTCGTTCAGGATGAGTCCAGTAATTTTTTAATCAACACAATTACAACAGGTGCTTTGATGACAAGAAATGGATTGGAAGTAATTGTTGAGGGTGAGAATTGCCATACAGAAATGAATGGAGCTTACCTTGGAACAGAGAAACAACACATGGATAACCATACGCTTATCGATCAATTGTATTCTAATTGTACTTCTAGTGAGTCGTATAAAGGAGTGATGGATGGTAAATCTGTTGGTGTTTTCAACGGGAAAGTTATTGTTCGCCAAGATGCTCAAAAAATCGCAGCTTATCAATCGAATAAAAACATCTTGCTTTCAAAAACGGCGAGTGTTAATTCTAAGCCAGAATTAGAAATTTATGCCGATGACGTTCGTTGTTCGCATGGTTCTACAATTGGAGAATTAGATGAAGATGCAATTTTCTATTTGCGCGCAAGAGGAATCTCTGCAGCAAGTGCAAAACAATTGTTAGTTGCAGGATTTATTGGAGATGTTTTAGATAAAGTTGAAAACGAAGCATTGCGAACAAATATTGATGAATTGTTCTTGAATGATTTTGGTTGGAAATTTTAAAGATTTAATGTTTTTTTGAAATTGAAAATTGGTTAAATCAGCTTTAAATCTCTATATTTGAGTAAACAGATTTATTAACAAAATAAAACAAAAGACAATGGCATTTGAATTACCAAATTTACCTTATGCTTACGATGCATTAGAACCGCATATAGATAAGAAAACAATGGAAATCCATCATGGTAAACACCATCAAGGATATACAGATAAGTTAAACGCTGCGATCGAAGGAACAGATTTAGAAGGTAAATCTATCGAAGAGATTTTAAAGCAAGGAAAAGATAAAGCGGCAGTTAGAAATAACGGAGGTGGATATTATAATCACGATTTATTTTGGAAAGTAATGTCACCAAATGGTGGTGGAAATCCAACGGGAGATATCAAGGAAGCTATTGATTCTGCTTTTGGATCATTTGATTCATTTAAAGATGAATTTTCAAAGGCTGCTGCAACACAATTCGGTTCAGGTTGGGCATGGCTTTGCGTGACTAACGGAAAATTAGAGGTTTGTTCTACACCTAATCAAGATAACCCTGTAATGGGAGAAGGTTGTGGAGGAACACCTGTTTTAGGAATTGATGTGTGGGAACATGCATATTACTTGAACTACCAAAACAGAAGACCAGATTATATCAATGCCTTCTTTAATGTAATTAACTGGGATGAAGTAAACGCTAGATTCAACGCAGCGAAATAGTTTAGGTTAATGGTTGTTTTGTTTTTTTGTCCGTAGGTATGCCCTATTAGGGCAAGCCTACAGTCAAAAAACCATAACAAAATTAAACCCCCAATGGATTTTTCCATTGGGGGTTTTTTTTACATCAAAATTTCGCTTGTGTAATTTTCCCAAACACTGGTATGGGCGATTTGTAAATCACCCCCAATCCGTTGCGAAGGGGTTATAAATCGCAATTACTGAAACAACTGTGTCACATTCGATGCGAAGAGTTTTACAGCAATAGCTAAAAGAATAATCCCAAATACCTTCTTTAATATCGCTACACCCCCTGGACCTAGTATACGTTCTATCCTTCTTGTTAATTTCAAGGTAGCGAATACTATAAGCATATTGATAAGTATTGCAATTAATATATTAATCATTTCATATTCTGCACGTAGTGAAATTAATGTAGTCATAGATCCAGCACCGGCAATTATAGGGAAAGCCAAAGGTACAATACCCACACTTTTCCCTTTTATTGGTGTTTCCTTAAACAATTCAATTCCCATTATCATTTCTAAAGCCATAGCAAATAGTACGAAAGCACCGGCAACTGCAAAGGATTCTACATTTACCCCAAAGAGCATCAGTATGCTCTCACCGGTAATCAGAAATGCAATCATTATCACCAAAGAAACTAAGGTAATGCGATTGGCATGAATATCTCCAGAAGTTTCCTTAATTTTTATAATGATAGGAATGGACCCGACTATGTCAATAACCGCGAACAAAACCATCGTTGCTTTAAAAATTTCGTTTAAATTTATAGAACTAAAAAACTCGTTCATAATCAACTGTTTTAATGTGTAATTTCTTAAAAAGTCTGCAAAGATAGTGGCTTTTTATGGCATACAATAGGAATTGTATTTAATTATGAAATTATTTAGAAACCCTAACTTAATCGTTAGTAGAAGAAGGAATTGTAAAGGTTTTGAGGTAATCCTAAATTATCGCAGGTTTCTATAAAAAAAACAACTTAAAAAGTTAGAAACATCATCAGGTTTAATTGATCTCTATTGTATGCGTTTAAAAACTGATTCATGTAAGCTACTTCAAATTTTAAATTACTGTCCAGTTTGTACCCTAGTCCTCCATATAGCCTGTTCCTATCGAAGAGAATTTCTTTAGTATTAATGAAAATTTCATTGTATGCAGTTAAATAAATCGTATTATCAATAAGTGTTTTATTACTCAATGCAATATTTGTGGACAAGAAATACCTAAAACGCAATTTGAACTCTTCTTCCAAAATTCGTTGCTCAAAGCGATATCTATGTTGAAATGATACCCTGCCAAAATTCTGACGTGTTATAAATTGCTGAAATATTCTATGTTCATTAAGGTTCTCTTTTATTTCTGAATCATTAATGTAGTTTTCACTTTTAATAAACCCATAACCTAAAAGTAAATTGTTGTTGCTTTCACTTAAGTTGTAACCTAAACCTGTTCTTATTAGAAGTTGCTCTAAATCACCAATTGCATTATAATTTCTGAATTGAACCTCGTGATGCCAGTTGAAATTATTATTAAGCAACTTGTTTCCAAAGTAATTATACCAGTTTCCGAAGTTGCTTTTTTGACCGATAGATAAAATGGGTAGAAGTAGAAGTAACAGCAATAATTGTTTAGCCATAGAGATTAATTGTTTAAATAATCAAAAGAAAACCATAAGTTCTCGTAATTAAGAATGGTTTTCATTTTTTAAATGATGAATTTAAGGATTGTTCGTTTCGGAACTTTGGATTTAAATATTATTTAACAAGGTTTCATCATTGAACTTCTGTTTCTCCCTTCTTTTTCAGGTTGATGAGTTATCTAGATTCGTAAAAATCCAGTCTATTCTGCAACTCTTTGATTTCCGCTTTTAATTGAATTTCTTTCTGTAATAAATTGAAAACTATGTCAATTCCTTCTATGTTTACGTTGAGTTCATGATAAAGGCGAATCATTTTCTCTAAATCGTCAATTCTTTCTTCATGAATAAATTCATCTTCTTCGATTTGTTCAATTTCAATTAATCCAATATTATCTAGTTCTTTAATGAATGAAATCTCCACTTTATATTGAACACAAAGCGTTTTAATCAAAATATATTTTTGCTTTTCCATGTTACCTTAATTTTTGAAGTTCTTTAAATAATTCCTTTTCTTTAGGAGAAAGATTTGAGGGAATGCTAATTTGATAAGTGATTATTAAATCTCCAAAATGTCCTTCTTTTTTATACATTGGAAATCCTTTTCCTTTTAATTTTACTTTGGTTTCGTTCGCTGTTTCAGGTTTGATTTTTAGTTTCATTTTCCCATCAAAGGTTTCAACAGTTATTTCACCACCTAAAAGAGCGGTGTACAAATCAAGATTTACTGTGGAATACAAGTTTTCCTTGTCTCTTTTAAATGAAGTGTTGTTGATCACCACAAATTTTATAAGTAAGTCACCGTTCGGACCACCGTTAACTCCAGGTTCGCCTTTTCCTTTGATTTTGATTACTTGACCATTTTCTATTCCTGCCGGAATAGTAAGTCTTATTTTTTTACCATTTAGTGAAACAACTTTTTTATGTGTTTCATAAATTTCACGGATATCTATTTCTAAGTCTGCATGCAAATTTTTTCCTTTGTATTGCGTACTGTATTGTCTTGATGACCCACTTGCTCCTCCAAACATTGCTTCGAAAAAGTCAGAAAACTCACTTTCAGAAAATCCTTGTTGGCCTTGATGTTGTCGTTGACAAGCTTGTTGTCTTGCTTTCTCAAATTCTTCTCCATGCATCCAATCCTTTCCGTATTTGTCGTATTTCTTACGATTTTCGGGGTGACTCAGCACTTCGTTGGCTTCGTTAATCTCTTTAAATTTTTTTTCGGCCTCTTTGTCGTCCGGATTTAAGTCTGGATGATATTTTCGGGCTAATTTCCTGAAAGCTTTCTTAATTTCCTTTTCTGTAGCCTTTTTATCTACGCCTAAAATTTTATAGTAATCTACAAAGTTCATTTTGATAATTTTAGTAATAATTCAAATCGAAAACATCAGAGAATTATTCAACGTATTTCCGGTCCTGATTTTAAATCTAAGTTAGGTGTTTAAATGTAACTTTCAAAGTTGAAATAGTTTTTAATTCTCTTAAGTTTCTTGTTTTTCGAATGAATACAAATACTGAGATTTTATATGAGTCAAGAAATAGTGGGTTTGAGCAAAGCCTAGTGTTAATAGGTGTTAAGACGCTTTTTTTTTTAATCTTTTTAACATCTAAAAATAGGGGTGACTTTGATTTCTTTGTAATTTGGTTCCAACAAACAATTATTAATTAAAATTTAGAAATCATGGGATCAACAGAAGACAAAATTAAAGGAAATTGGAATGAGTTAAAAGGTAAATTTAAACAAAAGTATGCCGACCTAACTGATGATGATTTAAAATATGAGGAGGGTAAAGAAGATGAGTTGATTGGTAAAATTCAACAGAAAACTGGTGAAGCCAAAGAGACGATTAAAGGTTACATAGATAATATGTAATTTCTTTCTTTAACCATAGAATTAAGGCGAACGGAATGTTCGTCTTTTTTTTTGCATAAATGGCAATAAAACAAAAAACCCAAAATATTGAATTCAATATTTTGGGTTTTCTTGGTGGTGATGGAGGGAATCGAACCCCCGACACAAGGATTTTCAGTCCTTTGCTCTACCAACTGAGCTACATCACCATTGTTTTTTCAAACAGCATATTTGGTTAGGTGGGTGCAAAGATATAAACTAATTTTATTCCAATGGCATCAATTTGAATTATTTTTTTAAAAATCTTCTATTATCTTTGCCGAGTGGTGAAGAAAAAGACGAAATATTGTGTTGTTGATGCTGGGAATACCCGGATAAAAGTTGTTGATTTTGAGGGTGGTGAAGTGATGAAGGAAACCTTTGTCGACGTAAATGATTACGAAAAAATAAATTTAATAATTTCTTCAAAAAAAGATGCAATTAGCATTTTATCTTCCGTTTTAGATGAAAAACTACGCTTGTGGATAGAACATATCTTGAAACCTAACGTTGTCTTAACAAATAAAACGCCTTTGCCCATTTCAATAAACACATATAAAACTCCAGAAACCTTAGGTGCAGATCGAATAGCGAATGCCGTAGCCGCTAATCACTATTCTAAAACCCCTAACAGTTTAGTGATTGATATTGGAACATGTATTAAGTTTGACTTTGTTCAAAATGGTCAATTTATTGGTGGTTCAATATCTCCAGGTTATTTAATGCGTCTAAAAGCTATGCATCATTTTACTGGTGCTTTACCATTGTTGGCATTAGAAGAACAAAGTAATTTAGTGGGAGATTCAACTAAAAATGCGATGTTATCAGGTGTTTTGAATGGAATTAAGGCAGAGATAGAAGGTTTTATCAATCAATATAATCAACAATATCAACCGTTAACAATTTTTTTAACAGGTGGAGACCTTAAAAGATTTGATAAAGAATTAAAAAATAGCATCTTTGCCGATGATTATTTGACCGTTAAAGGTTTGTATTTAATACTAAAGCACAATGTTTAAAAGTTTATTAGTTGCACTGTTTATTGTAATAAGTGGAAATGCACTAGTACAAATTAGCACCAATAGCCCTTACTCAGCAAGAGGAATTGGAGATCCTAGTTTCTACGGTGATGCTTATGCTTCAGGATTAGGAGGAGCAGCTACTGCTTTATCAGATTCTAGCATAACAAATTTGTTTAACCCTTCAACATATTCTTTGACAGCCAAACAGTTGCCTTTGTTTTCGATGGGAGTAACTCATTTCGAAAAACGATTGGCTAATAATGGAGTAGAATCAGATGCTAGGTATTCTGGAATAACACATTTTGCACTTGTTGTACCTTTTGCAAAAAGATTTGGAATTGCCGCAGGTCTCAAGCCTTTCAGTAGAAGAGGTTATGAAATAAATGATGCTGAAGTTATTGATAGTGATAGTATTTTTTATGACTACACGGGTGATGGAGAAATCCAAGAATTCTTATTGGGTTTTTCAGCTAATCTAATCGACGGAAGAAGACAAAGTTTATCTATTGGTGTTAATGGTAAATATTATTTCGGGAAATTAAATAATGAAAGAAGAGCATATAGAAATGAAAACACAATTGAATCTGGAGGTTTAGATGTTCAATCTCTTCGTGCTAAGGATTTTGGTTTTGAGTTCGGGTTGAATTATGACTTTCGTTTAAATCCGGTGCATAGTTTCAGAGTTGCTGGTGTTTTTAGACCTGAATTGGATTTGAATTTTGTAAAATCTCAAACACGCGTTCATTATTCTAATTATTTAATCCAGTCTACTTATGACACCCTTCTTAATACTGGAGATGTAAGCGGAAATGTTTTTCTCCCTGCTAAAACTAGTGTAGGACTAACATATACATTTACTCCTAAAAATGACTCAACTTCTAGAAGTTCTAAATTACCTTCTTTAATGGTGACTATGGAATATGCTATGCAAGATTGGTCAAATTACAAAGAAAGTTTCAATGGTGAAAACCTTTCAGGACAATATGTAAATTCAACTTCATTAAGAGTAGGAGTAGAATTTGTTCGTCATAGAATTTCAGTGGACCGTTCTGCATACATCAATTTCTTCGATAAATTGAAATACAGGGTTGGAGCTTATAGTGTGAACACACCTTATGAAGTAAATGGAGAACAATTAGTGGATGAAGGGTTTACAGCTGGAATAGGAATTCCTGTTGTAATGGCTAGAGCTGTTTCAACCGTTAATATATCAGGGAGTTACGGTATGATGGGTAGAAACGCAGGACCCGGAGTGTTAAAAGAAAGCTATTATGGATTTAACTTCGGCATAAATATTGCTCCCGGTTATGATAGATGGTTTAGAAAATATAAACTAGATTAATAAAATATAAAAATGAAAATTGGAAAATTAATATTAGGAGCTCTATTTACTTTGAGTCTTGGGCTTGTTAACTATGCACAAGATGGCGGAACTGAAGCTGATGAATGTACAAGATACAAAGCAATTGCAGGTAACGCATATAAAGCAAAAGAATTCGAGAAAGTTACAAGATCATACATAAGAGCACAAAAAGAATGTGGTTCTTTGGAAATGGTTTTTTATAATCCTTTTATTTACTCTGTGCAACAATCAATGAATAATGCAACAGATGAAACAGTTAAAGCGGCATATTTAGATACATTAATCTCGGTGTACGAAACTGCTCAAGCAACTCATGGAGTTCAAAAAGCATGGCAATCTTACCTTGGTTATTATTACATGATGCAAGGTGCACCTGATAACATGAAAAAGGCTGATGAGGCATATCAAATCGGAATTCACCATGAAGCTGAAAAAGTAAATAAAGGATTTTTGCAACAATATTATGTAAACCTTTATAACCTTTGGGTTCAAGAACAAGATGAAAAGGAAAAAGCGAAGTATAAGAAAAGAATCATCACTGAATACTTCAAACTTTCTGATTATGCTAACAAAGGAAATATGGGGGCTGAAATTATCGACTTTGTTTCTGTTTACATGAATAGAGCAGTAACAGATTGTGAGTCTATTCTTCCTGAAATCGAAAGTTTCATGAAAGAATTACCGCAAGAGATTGAATCAAAAAAATCTACTGTAAAGAACTTCATGGCCCTGTTAGAAAAACAAGAATGTACTAGCTCTAAAGTTTATGCATCTTTAGTGGATACAATTATAGCAATCGATCCTTCAGTTGATGCAGTTTTAGCAAAGGCTAAATTGCAAATTAGTAGAGGAAACTCTAGCGGTGCTATAGCAACTTTTAAAGATGCCTTAGATATGGCAGAAGGTGCTGATCAGAAAAGTGATATTGAATATGAAATAGCAAGTGCTTATTTTAGATCTGGTAGTTATAAAGCTGCTCACAGCGCAGGTTTGGCTGTGACTGGTAAGAATTCTGGTAAAGGATATGAAATTGCTGCTAAAAGTGTAAGTTCATTATCTAATAGTTGTGGAGTTTCAACTTTCGAGCGTAAATCAAACTATTATTATGCTGTTGAATTGGCTGAAAAATCTGGAAATGGAGCTTTGATTAGTTCAATGAAAAGTCAGTGTCCAACTTCAAGTGATATCTTTAATGAAGATAAAGCTGTAGGAGAAACAGTTACTTTAGAATGTTGGAGCAATAAAACATTCACCATTAAAACATACTAAACATTGAGTAACATAACGCGTAATATGTATTTGATTCCTGTCATGATTTTCATGACGGGATTCTTTTTTTCATGCGTTAATGATTTAGATAAGGTAAAGAAGATTACCACACACCCTAATAATCCCGATGAAACCAGTGAAATGTTTCATGTGATTTTTACCGATTCGGGTTATGCAACAATTGAAATCTTTGCAACTATTGCTGAAACTTATTCCCAGCCAAGCAAATTAACGAAGTTTAAAGATGGACTAAAAGTTAATTTCTATAAGGACGATGGTACTGTTGGCTCCGTTTTAACTTCTTTGTTCGGTGAAATTGATGATAAAACTGGAAATATCACAGTAAGAGATAGTGTGAAGTTGGTTAATTTGGTTGAAGAAAAGACGCTAGAAACTGAAGTGCTTTATTGGAACAAAAGCGGAGATTCAATTTATACCAATAAGGCCGTTGTGATTACATCACCTGACATGATTCTTTCGGGAATAGGGGCATGGACAACACCTATGTTTGATACGGCTCAGTTTTACAAACCAACAGCAAAAATATTTTTAAAAGATTAATAAATGGAAACTTACAATAAAATAATGCAATTTTTCTGGCTAGGTGTTGGAATTGTAACTATCGTTGCCGTGACTTACTTAGGTTTTACTGAAGGCTTCGAAAGGTGGTCAGGATACTACATCTTTGGTGTTTTTGCTATTCTATTGTTTTTTGTTCGAAGAATAATGATGAAACGAATGGTGAAACACCAGCAGTTTTTAGATGAGCAGAATAAGAAAAAGTAATTGTTAAAACGGTTATCTTGCCATTGTATTTCTAGGTAACTTTCTAGAAGAAGGGTTTATCCTAGATCTTGCTTCAACGTACAGCGATTAAAATTCAGTGACTACGAGATTTTATATCGAGGTTTCATTTTAAATATGATTTTCTTACAATCGTCAATTGATACTCTACCGACCATCTTCAAATTCAACTAATTATTCCTTAACTTTCCCTTTGAACATTTTCTTTTGTTGAATCCTTCATTTCCACTTATATTTGGCGAGGAATTTACATTATTTAATAAATAGCAGCTTTCATATCACATGACTAAATACATCAAATTCATCCTTATTTTCACTTGTTTTCTATTGGGAAATAATGTGTTTGGACAATATGTATTGAAGGGAAAGGTATTAGATGAGAATAATTTAGGTATTCCTTATGCAGATATTTACGTAAAAAATTATGCTGATCTTAGAACGCGGGCAGATGAAAAAGGGAATTATTTAATGCGGCTCCAAGTAGGTGAATACTATATGGTTTTCTCCGCTACAGGTTATGAAACCAGAGAGCATTACATGATTATTAGAGAGGAGGAAAATATGCTTAACATCCAACTTTTTCCTGTTGAAGTAAAAGATCTTGAGGAGTTTGATTTTACTTCTAAGAGAAGAAATGTTGGTCGAGAAATAGTGATGAAATCGGTAGAGAGAAAAAGTAAGTTCGATTACAATCAATACCCGCATACTAGTGAAGTTTACATTCGTGCAAAAGATGAAAAGTCGTTAACCTTAAAAGGTTGGGAGTCTTATTTTAAAGACCAGGACAAGAATGAAGAGGATGCCGGTTTTGACGATATTGAAGAGTTGAAAAGAAAGAAGATGGAATCGCTCACTAACCTTAATATGGTTGAGGTTGAGATGGAGAGAAGCTATGCTCCACCAAACAATATTAAGGAAGTTAGAACAGGTTATAACAAACGTGGTGATGATAGAAATTTGTATTTCACGACAACTGCAAAATCAGACTTTAACTTTTTCCAGAATACATTGTATCTCAATGATTTAAGTAAATCGCCGATTCAATCACCTATTTCTACAGCGGGAATTTTATCTTATAAATACCAGCTCGTTGAGAAGATTGAACGTGATTCTTTGCCCATTTTGAATAAGATCAAGATTTCATCTCGCAGTAGTTCTATTTCAACATTAGAAGGTTTTATTTATATCCAAGACGGTACTTGGCTGGTCGAAAGAATTGATTTTACCATTGTGAAGGGAAACCTTTATATATATGATGAATTTTCAATCTTCCAGGATTTTGAAACCTATGGTGATTCTATGAGTGTATTGAAAAATCAATTCATGAGTTACAATGTGGAATACAAAAAGGAAAAATTTGAAGGAACCACAGTTGTAAACTATAAGAATTACGATTTTAATCCCCAGTTCAAAAAGGGATTCTTTGGAAATGAATTAGCTGTTACTACAGAAGAAGCTTACGAAAGAGATTCAAGCTATTGGTCCAGTAGTAGATTAACACCTTTAACGAGAAAAGAACAAATTTTCATTCGTCAGAGGGATAGCATTGAGAATTTATTTTCAAAATCAAACTACTTAGATTCAGTTGATTCAGTTTTTAATAGGGTGACCTTTTTAAAGGTGCTTTGGTTCGGCATTGACCACAGAAATAGAGCCAAGAAAACACAATGGACAATAAGTTCGCTGGCAGCTACAATGCGTCCAATTTATATTGCAGGTCCAAGAATAGGCCCCGACTTTGATTTCTTCAAAAAGTGGGACAGTGAAAAGACTTTGGATGCATTTGTAAGAGCAGACATAGGTCTTTTGAATTCTGATGTAAAAGGATTTAGTAACATAAGATATCTCTACAATCCGTTTAAACGTGCTAGGGTTGGAGTCAACTTTTCCCATAATTATGACCTTATTAGATCTTATGATGCTCTAACTCAAGTTTTTTTACGTGATAATTTTATTGAAAGTACTTCTGGATCGCTTTACCATGATTTTGAAATTGTTAATGGATTATATTTAGAATCTAATTTCAGTTATATCAATCGCCGTCCTTTGTCCGATGACACAAAATTTATTCGTTGGTTTGATGAAGAATTGGGGAACACTGAACCTCCTAAATTTGAAATATACAACGCCTTAATTGCAGATTTTACTTTGCGTTATACTCCTTTTCAGAAATACATGAGAGAACCGAAAAGAAAAGTGATTCTAGGTTCGAAATGGCCAACAATATATGCTTTTTATGAAAAGGGAGTTCCAGATTTATTTGGGAGTGAAGTAAATCATGATTACCTAAGATTTGGTGTGTTGCAAACTTTTAAAATCTCAACTTTAGGAACTTCAAAATATCATATTACGACTGGTAAATTCTTAAATGACAAAAAAGTTAGAGCGGAAGATATGCAATATCACCGCCGTTCGGATCCAATTTGGTTCTCCAATCCAATGTACTCTTATCAAGATTTGGACTCAACATTACCAACAACAAATTGGTATTTTGAATCACATTATATTCACCATTTCAACGGTGCATTAATGAATAAATTACCTTTAATGAAAAGAACTAGAATTTCAACTGTGGTTGGAGGAGGATATTTATGGGTTCCAGAACATGATTGGACGCATTATGAAGTTTATGCTGGCTTGGAGCGTGTTTTTAAATTGTCCCTGCGAAATTCAAAAAGAAGATTGAGAATTGGAGCTTATGTTGCACTCTCAGATGGGAATCAAATATCACCACGAAGTTCCTTTAAAATCAGTTTCGCAATTTTGGATGAACGAAGTATGAAATTTAATTTTTAATCGCTAAGAATTTTCAATTGCTCAAGACTAAAAACTAATTGATAATTAATTTTTTGGAAGTTTTAGCTATATCAGTTATTATGTCTATAAAATAGGATCCTTTTGTTAAGTCAGAAACTATTATTTTTTGTTCTTTGGATGATTTTACTTTCTGCCCTAATACATCGTAAATTATAATTTCTTCTAAATTGGCATTAGTACTCAATTTTATGTTTATTTCATTAGAAGCAGGATTTGGATATAAATGAACAGATTGAGAATTTTTCAAGTTTTCTGTATTTAAAAGTCTTGAAAAATCAAATACCTTAACTTGTCCTGCATTGTTGCCTATGGAATCATTAAAAAATGCACCCGTTACAATTGTAGTACCATCAGCGGAAATCATATTAGATGCGAAGTTGTCATAAGTGTTATCTCCAACCATGTCATTTCCTAATTGAGTCCAATTACTGCCGGTTCTGTAGAACACTCTAACTTGGCCAGTATAGTAATTTATACTTGTAGCACCTGTTCCTATGGTGTTTCCATCATCTGAAATCGATACACGCCAACCCTCGCTAGCACCACCTTGTTGTCCATGAATTTCCTGACCAACCAAGGTCCAATTGTTAGAAGTATAATCAAAAATTGATGTCGTTCCAGAATTGTTCCCATTTATGTCAGAACCAGCTGCACCAACAATTAGTGTATTTCCATTTCCGGACAAGGCAATTGATCGGCCGAACCTGTCTTCATTTGCTGCTCCATTTAGCGTCTGACCAATTTGAGTCCATACACCGTTGATGTTTTCATACACCATAACATAGCCAATCATTGTAGCACCCGTAGTGTTGTTAATAGAACTAGCAGCAAGTCTGTCCCCTGAGTTGGAAATGGAGACATCATATCCAAATGCTGCATCAATTCCATATCCATTTATATCTTGTCCAAGTTGTACCCATGCGTTTGAAACGAATTCGAAAACCCTAACTTGTCCAGATGCTGAACCATTTTCATCACTTCCGGGAGATGTTATTGCTATAGTTGAACCATCACCGGATAATGAAACTCTTGTGCCCGCTAGGTCGGCCATACTTTTTCCTAAAATAGGTTGACCGAGCATAACCCAATTGTTTGAAACATTCTGGTATACATACACTACACCTTCTGATTGTGAGGAGCCATTATCCAATTTACTCGCAGAAATAGCTATTATAGAACCATCGTTGGAGATGTCAACATGTTTTCCTAATTGTTCCATATAAGAAGTTCCATAAAATCTAGCTCCTACTTGTACCCAGTCGTTTCCAATGTTTGTATAAACTGCTGCACTACCACTGTTGAGGTCGTTTTGTTGGTTACCCGGGGCATTGGCTATAAAGGTTTTTCCATCACCTGAAATCGCAACATATTCTCCAAAGTTTTCCGTTTGAACCTCGCCATAGACTGCTTCACCAACCAAGTCTTGAGTAAATCCACATAAAGAAATAGAGAATAAAAGCGTAAGAATAGTAGTTTTCATAAGTAGTTGTTTATTTCAAAATTATAAAAAAATAGTTAAATATTTAAACTTTTTCACTTCTTAATCCCAATGTTTAGTATAAAATTGTGGGGTAATCCAGTTATATCTCATTATCCTAAATTCAATTTTTCTACAAATATTAAAAAGAATTAAATGCTGGATTGTTAGTTGGTTGTGGCAATTGGTGGATGTGCGCTAAAATACTTATCGGGCATCAAATTACTTCAATATCTTAATTGTTCACCGGGGAATAATGAGATGAAGGGGTAATTTAAGAATGAAATGTAGATTTCTTCCCTAGAATAGAAGTTTCTTATATCTTAATATTCAACCTGTCCCCAACCTGTTGTTCCATTATCGTCATCAGTTATGAATTGGATTGTTATTCCGTCTTCAGAATAAAATCCTTGAAGTGCTTCAATTTTCCCCTCAAATCTCATAGAATCATTGTTGTAAATAGGGTAGCAGGTAAGTTTTTTGTTGTTCAGGTTATCAAGGTCAATTTCTCCCATAAAACTCCCTAAAATATCTCCATCATCTACCCAATCTCTTGTTAATTCGATTGTTGCAGTAAATAATAACTTATTTTGTTCTGCTAAGATAGAAGCTCCAGAAAAACGAGCGGTATCTTTTTGATGTGTTGGCAACTCAAATTGGTTGATTGTAACTGAAAATTGAGAAGTGTCACCCGTGGTAATAAAATGTCTAAATCCATCAAATGGTAAACTATACATTTCATTGTTGTGGCGATTCATTAAATACAGAACTTGATTGTGAAATGCAGCCCCTTCGAGGTTTATTTCATCTTCAGTTAAATTAGCATTTGTTCTTATCCATTGAAAGAATTTTTGTCCTTCTAAGGTTTTAAATTCTTCAGTTCTTGTAGAAAAAGAAATAATGACATCTCGTTTTGGCGATTTCGATCCTGATCCAAAAATGAGTAATAAGGTGTCTTTCTCAAATGGAATACAAGCAATAGATTCAAAATCTGGTTTTACTTTCTTTTTGATACGACCATTTTCAACTTGTGAAGCATCCCAAGCTTGCCATTTGTTTAATATTTCGCCTAAAGGGTTGACTTGAATTAGATAAGGGTCATCATCACCAACGGCATAAAAAGAACCATTATGATAAGCCATTCCTGAACCAGATGAAAAGCTGGGTATTTTTGTGTAATGAAGAACAATTGACTTGTCTTTGATAATTTCAACCGGCTTTAAGGTGGTCCGACTCTCTTTGATTTCACGCTCACTGCAAGCGCAAAAAACCAAAGAAAGAATAAAAACAAACACTTGGCTTAATCTCATGGTATTTTAATTTTTACTGTAATAATAAACATTAGGAGGTGTACCACTTTGTTCACTTAAGGTGAAGTAACCTGACCCATCTTCTGTCCAAGCGAATGATTCACCTTGTGGCTCCAAAGTGTAAGGTAAGGTTTCGGGTTGTCTCTGTAAAGCATCAATTATTGATTCTTGAGGGTTTCTTTCCCAATAATAGATTTTAGTTTTCACCTTAATTCCAATTTGAGAACCATCTGCCGAAATATCTCCTGCAACGGCCCAATTGAAAGGAAGTTGTGCTAATTTTTCTAACTCTGTTCTTTCTCCAATTGCTTGAGGATAACTTGCACGATAAACGATAGATCGATAATCTCTTTTTGAGACAAAATAAAGATCTTTTGTAGTTGGATCAATCATTATTGTTTCAGCGTCCCGAGGGCCATCAGGATAAGTAAATTCCATTCTTTCAATGTCGTTTACGTTCAAATAATGAACACCTGCAGAGTCAAGTTGTGATGCATCTGGTTCTTTGATTCTGTAAACTACAATGTAACCATATTGTGCATCATTGTCACCTATGTCGGCTAAATAAATATAGTTTGTACCATTTTCTGGTCCTGCACCGATACAAATATCTTCGTAATCTCTTGATCCCGCACCAGTGATAAAAAAGTAACCTAAATTTTGACCTTTATCGCCAACCGCATAAAGTCGGTTGGGATGTCCGCTGTCATTGTGAGACCATAAAGCAGAAGGATTAGATCTACTCACTGCCAGTCCAGACGCTTCTGTTAAGGTCGGATGGTTTAATATTCCACCACGTGTAGCGTCTAATTGAAACTCCTGATTCATAGTTAATGAATTCATATCGTAATCAATAACCACGAATTCACTTTTCTCTTCAATGTTTGTGTCAGCATTGGGACTTTCTTCCTTTGTGCAACTTATAATAAGGAGAAATACGATAATAAATGTATTGAATATTTTCATAATGATGTGAAAAATCCGAGACCAATAGAAATTAGTCTCGGATTGATTAAGTTGTTAAATAGTATTAGTAGTGATTGTTTCCACTTCCGTTCATTGGGTATGCACCTAAATCCATGCTTGGTTGGATTACTGAAGGAGCTCTATCACCTGTAGCATGTACCCAGTTAACAGATACTGGAGTAAATGATGTTGTCCCTGCACCTACTGCTGGAGAACCTGCTTGTAGACGTAAGTTAGCTCCGGAGTTTTGATTCATGTTTGTAGGTTGAGCTTCACCTGCTTCGTATTGAGCGTATGTGAATTGGTCAACATCATAATTAGCAAACATTGGGTTGTTTTCGTTAATTTGACCATAGATGTTGTTTGAACCCAACGTAGATAGCGTAGAAGTCTCAGCATCTGTAGGAATAAATTCATCAACCATTTCTTGGTGTGTTGCGTAGTATAAGTTGTTATCAACTGAAATGTTTGGAACATCTGCATCTTCAAGAACTCTAATTCCTCTCTTACAGTTCACGATGATGTTATTGAAAGCTCCTCCACGTGCACCAACTTCAAAGTTAATGTTAGCACCTCTTGACATACCTGGTCTTCTCCAACCTCCATTAATGATTGTATTGTTGTAAACCATGATGTTTGTTTGAACTGTTCCGTCTCCTTCATTTGAAGGTTTGAAAGCATTTGTTGCAGAACCGTAGAATACATTGTATGCGATGTTTCCAATTGTTCCTGCTTTTACGTTTAGTCCATCTCCACCTGTTTCTCCACAGAATTCAAAAGTGTTTCTTACTAAGTTGATTTTTCCTCCAACTGGACGGTAAACATCATCTTTAGATCCATAGAAATGACAGTCTTCTAAAACGATTTCCGTATCTGAACTTAATGTCCAAAGACCATAACGGATCTTACCAGCTCTTGGTGTACCAGGTCCACCTTCACCACCTAAATACTCCATTCTTGTCCATTTTAAATATACTAAATCAGCATCTTCAGAACATTGAATTCCTCCCCAAAGTCCTGCGAAAATGTTTGCTTCTGTTCTTTGGTTAACAGGAACTGAAAATAAATTTGGACATTGCTCAGTACCTAAACTAATTAATGAACCATGAACTGTAATTTCTGGACCGATTGGACCTCCATCACCTTGTGCAATGATCGTAACACATTCTTCTGCTACTATCTCTTCACCTTCTGGAATAATTAAATCTCCAGTTAAAATATACGTTGTTCCAGATTTTAAAACTCCTTTCATAGGACCGCTTAAATTCGTTGTGTTTTCATCGATTGTAACAACGTCTGCCAAAACACCTTCGTCAACTGTAACTATTTCATCTTTCTTACATGCGATAAGAGTTAGGGCGCTAAAACCAAAAACTCCTAAATACTGAATAAATTTTTTCATCTTCTTTTTATTATTTAATGCAAATATGCGGGTATAATTTATTTTGTTTTTTAACTAAATATTAAGTGTATATTTTGTTTCAAAGTACAATGTTACGTGACTATTATTGACTAGTTTTTTGAGTTTCTTTTCTTGTCTCTTTTACTGTATTGGTTCAGGCTGAATTTCAATCCTACTAAATAGGTTTGGAAATAATAATCTTCCCATACCAAAACATCTTTTGAGGAATCTATGTATGGTGCTTGCTCTGGGTTAAAAGTGTTTGGGAGCATTATATCTGCTTGCATCGGTGTGTTAAGCAAGTTATTGACTTTCACATAAGCAACTATTCCAGGTGTGATTCTTTGTTCGAAAGAAAAGTCCATCTGTACAAATCCTCTTTGCCAAATATCATTGTCTAAATATGGTGATACTCCAATTATTCTTCTTCCTGTATAAACTGTTGAAAGTTGAATGTCAGTTCCCGATTTTTGATTCTTATAAAGCAGTGATAAGTTAGAAACATGTGCACTTTGACCTTGTAATGGTCTTGTTTGGTCTTCTTCACGTGAAGTTAAATTTCCCTGATCATCTCTGAATCGAACAATCTTTGAAGTTGTAATTTCAGAATTTGTGTAAGTATAGAAGAAACGGATTCCAAACTCACGTACATATTTTGTGTAATCAAACTCAACACCCCAGTTTGTAGCTGTACCAAAGTTGTTTGATCTTAAGAATATCGCTTGATTCTCTATGAATAAAGAGCGCTCAATCGGATCTTGAATGTTTTTGTAAAATGCACCAACCATTATTTTGTCTAAACGGTTTGAAAAACGTTCATACCTCACATCAAAATTGTCTGCTTTTGTTCTTTTTAAGTTCGGATTTCCTCTTTCTCTGAAATTTTCCTCATTGATTTCATAAGGAATGATCTCAAAAAAGTTTGGGCGACTAATAGATGAGAAGTAAGAAGCTCTAACGTTTGTTTTCTCGTTTGGTAAATATTTAAAGTGTAAACTTGGAAGTACATCAAAATATTCTATTCTCCCTGTTCTTCCCTCAACTTGTGGTGGTGCTTGCGATTCCCATTGAAAGAATGTAGACTCGATTCTTGCTCCCCCCATAATTTTTAATTTCTTCAAATCAAGATTAAACATTCCATAACCTGCCATTACATTTTCAGTTACATCGTAGTTTAGTGGATCTGTTGGTGTTCCTTGTGTATTAAATAATTCCCAAGTGGCATCGTAAGGACTACCAGACCATTCTTGCATTATTGGAATCGTTCTGAAAAGATATTCATCAAAATTACTTGTTCTTGTTTTTAATCTTGACATTCCTCCCGCACTTAACTCTAGATCTTTTCCGAAAATTTTAGGTGAATAGTAAACATTGGCATATCCAGCATAATCTTGGTCAGTATTGTTCATCCATCTTCTTGTATAATCTGTGTCATACATGATTGGGTCTTGAACGAAATTTCCATCACTATCTTTTACAATTGCCGTTATCCATTGTAGTTCTGCCATGTCAGGATCGTCATTTGTGGCTAATGATGCCACTGCAGACCAATCGGCTTTTATTTTTGATCCGAATTTATGCGTCCCTTGTAATGTTGCATTATAAATTCCTTGATAGGTTTGCCTAGAACGTTCTCTCATTTCTATTCTACCTGTTCCAGGACCTTGACCTCTTCCTATACTTAAAATTGTATCCGTTCTAGTTCTTGTTTCGAATTCATCAAGATTTACCGCAGCCATGTATAAATCTAATTTATGGTTCTTGTTGAATTGATAATCTAATTTCGCGTGAACCCCTGTTCGAATTTGTTGGGAAGAGAATTGTCTTACTTGAACTCGTGTATAGTAAGGTGTGTTTTCTTCTTGATTTACAAACATGTCCATAAACATGCTTTCAGATCCACGAAATGTGTTTTGGTAACTTCCTGCCACAAGAATTCCTAATTTGTTATTGAAGAATCTGTTTCCAATCGTTAAGTTGTAAACTTGGTTTAAAGCTGGTCTTACATCTTCAAAATCAACATTGTTTACCTGGAAATCATCAATGGTTGCAATGTAATCATTGCCGTTGTCCATTCTAGGTGATAATTTGTTGGTGTTTGAACGGTCGAAAGAACGATAGTCATTATTCAACCACATTTGGCTGTATCCTGTACCAATGTTTGCATTTACTGTAAAATGATTGGGTGCATTTTTCATTTTCATGTCAATCACACCTCCCAAAGCATCACCTTCCATATTTGGAGTTAATGCTTTCGTTACCTCCAAACGATCTAATAAATCAGAAGGGAAAATATCTAAAGGAATATATCGGTTTCTTGGATCTGGACTAGGAATTTTTATACCATTCACTAAAGTATAATTATAACGTTTGTCCATACCACGAACAATTGCGTGCTGACCATCACCATTGTTGTTTCTTTCTAAAGAAACTCCAGAAACACGCTGAACGACATTTGCAACGGTAATGTCTGGTGAAACTTCAATTTCTTTTGCCGAAATCACGTTCAATACATTCATTGCATTTTTCTCTGTTGCTCTCGCACTAGCTTCTGAATCAATCGATCGATTGGCAATAATTGATACTCCTTCTATTTCTGTGACTTCAGAAGTCAATAAGATTTTGATTTCTGTATCTGAAGAAATTTCAATTGTTTGCTTGTAGTTTTCATAGCTAATGAAGGAAGCAGTTAATTCATAATCTCCCTTTGGAATATTCTTAATAATGTAAGAACCATCCAAGCCTGAAATTGCACGGTAATTCGTCCCTGTTAATATAATTTTGGCTCCTGTAATAGGCTGTTCTGTTTCTTTTTCAAATATTTTCCCACTTAATGTGTGCGTTTGTGCACTTAGTGTTAAGCTTGTAAATAAGAGCAGTGAAATAATGAGTAACTTCTTGAAAATCATCGTAAATAGTTTCTGATATTAATTTTGTGCAAAGCTATTCAGTAAAAATTCACTTATGGTTCTAGTTAATTTATCATTGCTTTATTTGTATGTTAAACCTGTATTAAATCGAAGGCCGATGTTTTAGAAATCCGAGAATTATTTTAGTTATGTGTGGTTTTTTTTAAAAATAAAAAGAGTTATTCATGAAAATGATAGAGTTGATTGTCGTTTGATAGGAGTGAAGTGCTCAGTTTTTTTATTGTTTATTTGCAATGTAGAGTTGCACGGACGCACGCCTCTGCATTTCATATAAACGGGTCCCCATGGAACAAATAACCATTCCGGCGGTTTGATAAAACCAAACCACAAAAAAAAGGAACGCCTTTCGACATTCCTTTTCATTAAATATATTCTAAATTCTGATTTTGTGGAGTAGAATTTTCGATAGCAAGGCACTCATAGTTTTTTATAATAGTAAGTTGACTTTTGTCAATGTCTGTTTATAAAACTTTGAGTAACGCCGATAACGGAAATTATAGCCCCAACAAAACTTGGATAGGATCTTTCCCACCAAAAATCATTCTCTCCGGATTCTCCAACATTTCCTTAACTTTCACTAAGAAACTTACAGATTCTTTTCCATCGATAATTCTGTGATCATAAGAAAGCGCTAAATACATCATTGGACGAATTTCAACTTTTCCATCAATTGCTACTGGACGCTCAACAATGTTGTGCATTCCAAGAATTGCAGATTGTGGTGGGTTGATAATTGGTGTCGACATCATCGAACCAAAAACACCTCCGTTTGTGATTGTGAATGTTCCACCAGTCATTTCGTCTGGAGTAATTTTACCATCACGTGCTTTAATCGCTAATCTTTTGATTTCTGCTTCAATTTCAGCTAAGGTCATTTGCTCTGCATTACGCACAACAGGAACCATTAAACCTTTTGGAGAAGAAACGGCAATTCCGATATCTGCATAATCGTGCATAATCATTTCCTTACCATCGATTTGTGCATTCACAGAAGGGAACAAATTCAATGCTTCTGTAACCGCTTTTGTGAAGAACGACATAAATCCTAAATTCACTTCGTGGTGATCAGCAAATGCTTTTTTGTACTTCGTTCTTAAGTCCATGATTGGCTTCATGTCCACTTCGTTGAAAGTCGTTAACATTGCTGTTTCGCTTTTTACAGCTACTAAACGCTCTGCAACTTTACGACGTAACATAGACATTTTCTTCGGTGTCTTATCACGAGTTCCTCCCCAACCAGAAGTAGATTCAGCGTTAAAACCAGCAGCCATTGCGTCAACAACATCTTGTTTTGTGATGCGACCATCTTTACCTGTACCAGAAACTTTGTTTGAAGAAACATTGTTCTCCTTCATAATTTTTGATGCAGCAGGCGAAGCAGTTCCTTTCGCATAAGAATCTTTTGATTCAGTAGCAGGAGCTTCTTCCTTCTTGGTTTCTTTCTTTTCTTCTTTTACCTCCTTAGCAGGAGCTTCTTTTTTCTCTTCTTTTGGAGCTTCCTTTTTCTCAGGAGCTTCGGCAGAGGTGTCAATTAAACAAACTACTTGTCCAACGTTTACGGTGTCACCTTCTTCTGCTTTTAGGGTAATAATTCCCGCAGCTTCAGCTGGCAATTCCAAGGTTGCTTTATCAGAATCAACTTCTGCAATAGTTTGGTCTTTCTCAACGTAATCTCCATCTGCAACAAGCCATTCAGCGATCTCAACTTCTGAAATCGATTCTCCTGGGCTTGGTACTTTCATTTCTAGCATTGCCATCTTTTCTATCTAATTTTATTTAGCAGCTACTGCCGCATATTGGAATAAGTTGTCGTATAGTCTTTTTAATCTTCTCAAATGGATTTCTTTTGCTCCAGCTGCTGGTGCTGCAGAAGCTTTACGCGAAACACCTTTTAAATTAATATGTCTCATGTTCATGGCCATATAAACCCATGCCCCCATGTTTTCTGGTTCTTCTTGTCCCCAAATTATGTTTTCAGCATTTTTATATTTAGCTAAAATTGCATCAATTTGTTTCTGCGGAAGAGGGTAGAGTTGCTCTACACGAACAAAAGCCATGTCTTCAACTCCACGTTTTTCAGCTTCTGCAATAAAGTCGTAATAAACCTTTCCAGAACATAGAACAACGTTTGTTGCGGTTTCTTGAATGTTTCTTGGATCGTCAATAACTTCTTGGAAGCTACCTGTTGCCAATTCTTCCATTGTTGAAACAGCTTTAGGGTAACGCAATAACATTTTAGGTGAAAACACGATTAAGGGTTTTCTGAAATTACGCTTCATTTGTCTACGTAAAGCATGGTAGTTATTGGCAGGAGTTGTTGTGTTGACCAATTGCATGTTCAAATCTGCACAACTTTGTAAATAACGTTCCATTCTTGCTGAAGAATGTTCAGCTCCTTGACCTTCATAACCATGAGGTAATAACATCACCAATCCTGATTGTACATTCCATTTATCTTCTCCAGCTGAAATAAACTGATCAATGATAATTTGTGCACCATTCATGAAGTCTCCAAATTGCGCTTCCCAAATCGTTAATCCATTAGGTTGTGCAATTGAATATCCATATTCATATCCTAAAACTCCATACTCTGAAAGTAGAGAGTTGTAAATTGTCATTTCAGCTTGATTCTCTTCAAGTAAATTTAAAGTGATAATCTCTTCTTCTTCATCTTCAGTTTTCACTACTGCGTGACGGTGAGAGAAAGTTCCACGTTCAACATCTTGTCCAGAAACACGAACAGGGTGGCCTTCAACCAATAAAGTGGCATAAGCAAGCATTTCTGCCATTCCCCAATCCAATTTATCGCTTTCAATCATTTTTAAACGGTCTTTAAACAGCTTTAAAACTTTTCTGAAAATTTGTTTTCCATCTGGTAAAGTTGCTATTTTCTTTCCGAGTTCGATTAATTTAGCTTTTGGAAATTTAGTGTCAATTACTTTTTCGAAATCTGCCTCCTCAGCATAGTCGAAGTCCTTCCAGATATCATCCAAGAAGTTTGTAACAATGACTTTGTTTTCTTTTTTAGAAGCTTCAAATCTTGCGTCTAATTTACCTTCTAATTCATTTTTTATAGAAGTGTCATGTGCTTCATCGATAACACCTTCATTGATCAATTGAGTTTTATAAATCTCTCTTGGGTTCGGGTGCTTAGAGATTTTTTCATACAATTGTGGTTGAGTAAACTTAGGCTCATCACCTTCGTTATGTCCATATTTTCTGTATGAAAGTAAATCAATAAAAATGTCTTTATTGAATTTCTGTCTGTATTCTAAAGCAATGATAAATGTTTGAGCTACTGCCTCTACATCATCACCATTTACATGGAATACTGGACTTAAAGTCGTTTTCGCAATATCTGTACAGTATGTACTTGAACGACCGTCTTTATAATTCGTTGTAAAACCAACTTGGTTATTTACAACAATATGAATTGTTCCTCCAGTTCTATAGCCATCTAATTCAGCCATTTGAATTACTTCATAAACTACTCCTTGAGCAGCAATTGCAGCATCTCCATGAATGATAATTGGAACTATTTCTTTTTCTGATTCTAAATAATCATCGATTTTTGCTCTTGTGATTCCTTCCACAACTGGTCCAACAGCTTCTAAGTGAGAAGGGTTTGGAGCCAAAGTCAATTGAAGTTTTTTATCTCCAATTTCAATGTTTCGGGTCAATCCTAAGTGATACTTAACATCACCATCAAAAGTGTCGTCATCATCGAATTCTTTTCCTTCGATTTCTCCGAAAAGTTCTGTAAGGTCTTTATCGAAAATATTTACCAAAGTGTTTAAACGACCTCTGTGTGCCATCCCAACAACGAATTCCTTCACGTTAAGGTCTGCACCTCGACGCACCATTTGGTCAAGTCCTGAAATCAAAGACTCACTACCTTCAACTGAAAAACGTTTTTGACCAACATATTTTTTCTGTAAAAACTGTTCGAAAAGAGTTGCTTCACTTAGTTTTCGGAATATGTTCTTCTTGTCATCACTTGTGAATTTCGGTCTTTTATCCAATTCCAATTCATCTAAAAACCATTGCCTGCGCTTTGGATTTCTAATGTAATGAAATTCTAAACCGATACTTTCACAGTATGCACTCTCCATGTGAGCAACAATATCTTTCAATGTTGCTGGGCCTAATCCAATTTGGCTACCAGCTTGAAAAACTGTGTTTAAATCACTTTCTGAAAGATCGAAATTTTCGATCCCAAGGTTTGGTGCATAGTGTCTTCGTTCTCTCACAGGATTTGTGTGAGTGAAAAGATGACCTCTTCTGCGATAACCTTCTATTAGATTTACAACTTTAAATTCTTTTTGAAAATTTTCTGGAACTTCACCACTATCTTCATAGTTAGTTTGTCCAAATTCGAATCCTTCGAAAAATTTTCTCCACCCTTCGTCTACGCTGCTTGGGTCATTTTTGTACGTGTTGTACAAGTCGTCAATTGCATTAACGTCGGCGTTACCTATATATGATACTTTGTCCATGTCATTTTTTAACATTATCCGGATTAGCAAATTTACAATATTATTAGACTTTAAACGCTAAAATCATCGAAATTGTTCATTATTTCGACGAATTGAACTTAAATCAAACCTAATTTATATTGTCTTTTAAATTTCACTTTTTGTGCAGAACGCATTAAAAGCATTTTTGATAATTCTGCTACAGGATTATTATTATTTCTAAAAACCGCTTTCACCTTATCTTCGGGCAAGTCAGAAACATACAGAAGTTGGTCAATTCGATTGGAAGATGATCTCATAATGAGTTCAATTTCCTCCGATAATCTATTTTGAAATCTTTCAAAAGTGAGTAAATCTTCTTCAGAAAATTCGATTAGGACTCCAACTTTAGCAAATTCTTTGCAGAGTTGTGAAAATACTTCCGATGCAAAATCACTTTCAGTAAATGCTTCTATTAATTCTGAATTGTCTGCTTTATCTAAATTTTTCATCTTTGATTTAAATTATCCTTTTTCAAAATTTATCTCTATTTCATTGAATTGACTAATGTAATAATAAGAAATGCTTATTGACTCCATATTCTAAAAAATTGCTTGAGGATTGGTTCGGAAATGGAGTTAATGTGTCGTCCCTTCAGGACTTAATTATAACCTTGATTCAAAAGCCTGGGACTTTAGTCCTAGGCTTTTGAATGTCGTCCCTTCAGGACTTTATAATGATCTTGATATAGTTACTGTTGACTTTCATCCTCGGTTAACCTATGTCGTGCCTTTGGTACTTAATTTTAACTTGGAAGTAGCCTTAAGAATGAGTAATTTGAATCTTGAAGGGACAGAATGATACAACCTAGGAGGTAACTGGGTATTTATTGCAAGTCGTGCCTTCAGGACTTTATAATGATCTGGATATAGTTATCGATGACTTTCATCCTCGGTTATTGTATGTCATACCTTTGGCACTTGATTTTGACATGGAAGTAACCTTAGGAATGAGTGAATTGAGTTCTGAAAGGACAGAATGTGTTAATCTAGATTGTTATTGTTTATTTATTGCACATCGTCCCTTCAGGACTTTATAGTGATCTGGATATAGTTACTGTTGACTTTCATCCTCGGTTAACCTATGTCGTACTATAGGTACTTAATTTTGACATGGAAGAAACCTTAGGAATGAGTGAATTGAGTTCTGAAAGGACAGAATGTGTTAATCTAGATTGTTATTGTTTATTTATTGCACATCGTCCCTTCAGGACTTTATAGTGATATAGTTACTGTTGACTTTCATCCTCGGTTAACCTATGTCGTGCCTTTGGTACTTAATTTTGACATGGAAGAAACCTTAGGAATGAGTGATTTGAATCTTGAAGGGATAGAATGATACAACCTAGGAGGTAACTGAGTATTTATTGCAAGTCGTGCCTTCAGGACTTTATAATGATCTTGATATAGTAACCGAGGACTTTCATCTTCGGTTATCGTATGTCGTGCCTTTGGCACTTAATTTTAACTTGAAAGTAACCTTAGGAATGAATGATTTGAGTCCTGAAGGGACGAAATGATTTAACCTAGGAGGTAACTCCTAGGTTAAATCATGAGGAAGTGTTCAAAGTCCTGAAGGGACGACATACTAAAAAATCACCCCATCTCAATCCCAAACGTAATTTTCGTCATAAACCACCTTATACTTTTTCAAGAAAGCACGATATTCTTCTTGAAAAGATTTCTTTCGATGGTGTTCATGTTGATTCTCAATATATTTTATCACTATATCAGTTTCCGATGGATTTACTGAAAACGAACCATACCCTCTCTGCCAAGAAAAATTTCTCAAACTCTCATCCTTCGTTTTCATCCATTTGGATGAATTGGCTTTGATTTTTTGCATTAAAACCATAAAAGCTATTTTTGGTGAATGCATGCATAGGATGTGAATATGATCAGTATAACCACCAACTATTAAAACCTTACATTCCAAACTATTGCAAATCCCAGCTATATATGCATGAAGTTCTTTTTCAAAAGGGGGATGAATTAATGGCTCTCTATTTTTTGTGCTAAATACAATATGTATGTAATGATTTGGTAATGATTGTGGCATGGTCTTTTGTTTTTATGAATTTACGACTTTTTATCAAGTTATGCAATTACAGCTCTGATAAAAATAATCGAGAGAATTAAAGAGAATTAAAAAACTATATGTAGTCCCTTCAGGACTTTATAATGATCTTGATTAAGTTGCCGAGGACTTTCATCCTCGGTTATCGTATGTCGTACTTTAGGCACTTAATTTTGACTTGAAAGTAACCTTAGGGTTGAGTGATTAGAGTCCTGAAGGGACGGAATGATTTAACCTAGGAGGTACCTCCTGGGTTAAATCATGAGGAAGTGTTCAAAGTCCTGAAGGGACGACATATTAAACCGCATTCTTGCATTGAAAACTAAAAACATTAAATTCGCACTGAAAATCTGTAAGAATGAAAGTGTTTAAATTTGGTGGTGCTTCTGTGAAAACAGCAAACGCAGTGAAGAATGTTAAATCGATTTTAGATCAATTTAAAAACGACGAATTGTTTGTTGTGGTTTCCGCAATGGGAAAAACGACCAATGCGATGGAGAATATCGTTAAGGCGCTTTACGAAAAAAACACCGATGATTTTTGTGCCTTAGTAGAAGATCGAAGAGAATTTCATTTAGATATCATGAATGGACTTTTCGAAGACAGTTCTCATCCTGTTTTTGATGAAGTAGAAGAGATTTTTACGGAATTAATTGCTCAAAAAGACGAGCGATTAGTTGAAAACTACAATTACCAATACGACCAAATTGTTTCATTAGGTGAAGTGCTTTCAACAAAAATTATCTCAGCATATTTGTCTCTTTTTGAAAATGATGTATGTTGGACAGATGCAAGAACTTTCATCAGAACAAACAATGCCTACAGAAAGGCAGAAGTGGACTGGGAGAGAACTCAAAAATTAATGAGTGCTGAATTGAAGTCTGGAGAGTGCAGAATTTCTGTTACCCAAGGGTTCATTGGTCACACCAAAGAAGGATTTACCACAACTTTAGGTAGAGAAGGATCAGATTTTACCGCCGGAATTATCGCTTATTGTACGAAGGCGGAAAGTGTAACCATCTGGAAGGACGTTCCTGGAATGTTGAATGCTGATCCAAAATGGTTCGAGAACACAGTAAAACTTGATAAGATTTCTTTCAAAGAGGCCATCGAACTTTCTTATTATGGAGCATCGGTAATTCACCCGAAAACAATAAAACCACTTCAGAATAAGAATATTCCTTTATATATAAAGTCATTTTTAGATCCCGAAGCGCCTGGGACAATTATTCAAGCTTCAACAGAAAATGATGATTTAGTTCCATCTTTCATATTTAAAATTGACCAAGTTTTACTTTCTATTACGCCAAAAGATTTTTCCTTTGTTGTTGAAGAAAATCTAAGCGATATTTTCAAAAAACTAGCTTTATCAGGTGGACACATTAACGTCATGCAAAATTCAGCAGTAAGTTTTTCTGTGTGTTTGGACATCAACAAAGATGAATTGAATCATTTAGTAGAAATGTTGAGCGATGAATACGAAGTGCGCTACAACGATAATTTGGAATTGGTAACTATTCGCCATTATGACCAAGCAACAATTGATCGTGTAACCAAAGGTCGTGAAATTTTGATGGAACAAAAAACGAGGCAGACGGTTAGGATTGTGATGCGGAATTTGGGTTGATTATGAATTGCGAATTAAAAATTACGAATTCTTTAGAATCATAAATCAACATGTATCGTTCATAATTATTCGCCTCAAAACTCCTTACTCAATACTTCTTAACGAATTACCACCTTCCGTTGAATCAAATCATTTTTCGTTTCTATCCATAACCAATATACTCCTGGAGCGGTATCAATTTGAAGTTTAAAACTATCCTTCAAAATTGTGTTATTCTCATGTATTAATCTTCCATCAGAGGAGTAGAGACTTATTTTACCTTTACCATTCAAGCCGTTAAATCTAACTTCAAAATTCCCTTTATTTGGATTTGGGACTATTTGAATATTGTTTTTTTCATAATCTTCAGTTCCTAAATTGTAACATAGATGGATTATAGTATTGTAAGATTTCGCACAGAAATTAGTATCTACCAAATTAACTGTTATATAGTTGATTCCCATATTGAGATTGTTCGATGAAAAATAATTACTTGTTACATTCCCATTTGCAATCCAATCTTCACTTATGTAATTAGAAGATTGGATAGGGATAGATAAATCATAATAACAAGGAATGTTATATAACGTGTCTAAATTTGGATTAATTTCCTCAAAAACTGTGACATTCAAGGTGTCATGAGCTATACATCCAAACGAATTTGTGCTTAACACATTAAAGTAGTTCTCACCATTGGAATAAAGGGATGTGTCAAGCAATAATGATTGCCCAAGCGATATAGAATCCAACCATAAATAATCGGTGTTGCTTGTAAGGCCGCTTAAAGTTTGGTTTTCTCCCCAACACATTGTAGGATTATAAGAGAAGTTCGACATAGATTCATGCACTGTTATTGCTAAAGTGTCAAAAGCTAGACATCCATTTGTATCTGTACTTACGACATCGAAATAGTTTAACCCTGAACTGTAATTATTTTCGTCAAATAAAATATCTTGCCCTAAACTCGTATTGCTATTCCAAACATAATTATTGATGGCTGGCGTACCGGACAAGGTTAGACTGTCGCCCCAACAAATTGTAGAATCAAATAAATAATTTGATGTATTTTCATGGATATCGATCTGTAAAGTATCATATTGTTTACATCCGTTAGCATCAGTAGAAATTACATCTATATAGTTTACTCCTAAACTGTATGATGAAGAATCTAACAATTGACTTTGCCCTATAGTCAAATCATTTTGCCAAAGGAAATCGTTTGAAGATGGTAAACCTGAAATCAATTGATTTTCTCCCCAACACATTGAAGCATTGAAGTTATAAGTAGCTTGAACTTGATTTGAAATTTCAATAGTTATCGAATCATAAACAGGACCAGGACTTAATATTTTTAATGAAAAATCAGAAGTGGTGTTCGGGATATGAACTTTGAAACCTGCATAACTAACGGGAACAGTTTCTGTATTTATGACAATACCATTCTCTATTAATTCATAAGACGCAGAGTCGACATTGAAACTATTTGAGCCAACAGGAACAAATAATGAATCATTTAGTGAACAATACTGTAAGGTATCGTAACCTAAGTTCAATATATTGCAAACAGCGCCTATACAATCAGAACGCAAAACATAAGTTTTACTTTGGTCAACGTTTAAGGTCATGCCTGTTTTGTATTCTGTGAAGGTTTGAGGAGTGTTTGTTGTGCATGGTGAAATTAATACTGCTGCAATGTCCCCGCAAGGAGTTACATCTATTTCGTTTTTTATTTTGGATTGACAAAATGGTGTTGAATTTTGAGGATGGAATAAATATCCTCCATTTATTATTCCGCTGGAATCCATTCGAATTATGAAAGGACTAACCATGTTACTAGTGGAATTCGGTGTATAATTTCCGTCCTCTCCCATTATTTTATTTCCAACTGCATCAGTAAATGCAATATTTTTTCCGGTCGTCCCAGATATGAAGATTTCGCCTGTTTCGCTTGCGACATTTAGGCTATTGGCAATTGAAAAAGTACCTGTTGTAACCCAATTAAATTGAAAGTTTTTATCAATTTGAAAGACAATCGTGCTATTTGAACCTATTTGCAAGGAATCGGCAATTGATATCGTTTCACCAAATCCTTTGCTAGCTAGGAGCATTGTTATATTATCGTTTTTATCTAGGCCAAACATAGGGATACCATCTAAATGATTGTTTAATATTTGGCTGCTGCCAGGTGTAATAATTTTTTTAAAATCATACAAACCAATTTGAGAGTTGTATTTGAACATCATAACAGATGTATAATTTGTCTCCATGTGTGTTAACCAAGTGTTACCATGCATCACTTTATTACTGTAATAACCTACTCCAAGTATTTCTCCATTACTCATTTCTATTAATTGCGGGGAATGTATAGACTCTTTTTGAGCATATCCATATACATTGTGTATTAAAGAGTGTTCTGGAATTGAGACTTGTGAAAAAGCATATCTTGAAATGTAGTTTCCGTTTAAATCAGCAGATATAATTAAAATGGTGTGATTAGTTCCTGCACTGATATGGATTTCAGTACCTGTCACAACTATGCTAATTACCCTCAAGATTGAATAACTCGTGTATATTGGGTAGTCTGCTAGATCTTTTGCCCATAACATTGTGCCTGTTTGTCCATCAAATTTGACAATATAGCCTGTGCCAGTATTTTGACCGGAGTGACTCTGGAAATTAATAGCATCGTGTGTATACCCCGCCATTGTACACTGTAACCATAATACAGCATAGACATCTCCATTTTCATCAAAATCAATATCTTCAATTACCACTCCTTTAATGTCATCTGAAATGTAAGGTGTAGCTTTTTGTTCCCATAAAAACACTCCGTTTTCATCTTTCTTGGTTAGGTGAAAAGCCGGTGTTCCTCCTGAGTAGCCATTATTCATATGGTAAACACCTAGTTCAAAAATATTACCCTGATTATCAAGTTGAAGTTTCATAATAGTGTACCTTGAATCTCCAGACTCTTCAGCGCAAAGTGAATCTCCTAAGATTTGCATTGTATCAGCAAAAGTTACTTGAATTTTTGAAGTGTCTGAGCAACCAAGTAAAGGAGTGTTGATTAATTCTATAGCAAAAACACCTGTTGTATCTCCAAAAATAATAGGAACTGTATCGCTTATGTTTTGTATTGTTAGCCCACTAGGGTTCGCACTCCATGTTCGATTTGGTTTAATTGATGAGTTTAATATTCCGACGGTATCACTTCTATAATATCCATACGAATCTGTTTGAAATAATGACTTAGGATCAATAACCGTAACTGTATCAAAATATATAACAGATGATTGACAATTTTCTTGATTGTCTTTTATTAAGAGTTGAATATAATATTTTGCATCGTCATAGTAAGAGACGTAAGGGCTTAAAAGATTCATTGTGTCTATGCCTGTTCCTTGAAAAGTTGCACCAGAACCAGAAGTATAACTTGCACTGCCGGTAAAAAGAAATTGATAAGAATAGTTTAAATTGGTTCCGGTCAGTTGAAGATTTAAGGGCGTTCCGCTACACAAAGAATCAGGTAAAGGCAACAATTGATAATCGTCATTAAGATCGTCGCCTGGATACAGTATAAGTTGCGTACTGTCAATAGTTGTACCACATTGTTGAGGTCTTTTAGAAACTAAATAAACAGTATCTTGAGAATCTATTATTGGAGAATAAATACCATATGTTGATGAAGGTGGAGGCGAAAGGGAATCAAGCATTTGATCATCTAACCATATTTCTAAAGCAGAATTATAGATGTAATTTCCAGTAGGAGTTATAGAAATTGCTGTATGGCTTTGAAAACATGGCATTGTATCAATATTTCCGAATGAATATGTTGGAGCGGGATTTAATGGTTGAAAATATACTTCTTGAGAATCGGTTCTAACAGTTCCCTTGTACCATGTCTCATGAACAATATCGAAGGTACCAAATAGATTCGGAGTTTCATAAATAAGGTTAGTGTCTGTGGATACTAAATTACCATCAAAAAACCATTTAACGGAATCGGCATAATTAAATGCTGGAGTAGCATATATTGTGTCTCCAGGACATACACTACCAACTAAATCAAAATCAGCAGGAATATAAAGATCCTCAGGTTGACTCATGTCAAATCTGCTCAAACCTCCATATTGCCCAACAGCTATTCCATAGGTTTGTCCTAAATCAAAATCAGTAGTTTGTACGAGGTCTCCAGTTGTCGGATCAACCAAGTTGTGATTGTAGTAGTAAACATTACTTGTTGCCGTATCAATTTTCATAAAAACGGTAGAACTAGCACTTAAAATATCATTGCTTGGTAAAAAGTGAGATCTATCTATGCGAGAATTAAATGTTTTAATGGCATTAATGTAAATTGAGTTAGTTAATTGTAAATTTTGGTCAAAGTGCATTAAAGTAGAAGTTTGTGCTTGGCTTGCAGTTATCAAAAAATCATTATTAATATTGCTGAAATGACGTAAACCACTTATGTAATTACTACTGGCTATAGAATTCCATGTCAACCCACCATCTAAAGATTTTAAGGTTAAATTACCGTTATAAGATACAGTCCATGCTCCAGTTAATTCATTGTATGTTATTATATTAGGGGTTGTGGAGTAATTAATTTGAGGAATTGAAATATAACTCCATGTCGCTCCTCCATCAGTTGAGCGATTTATCCCACCTTTGGATGTTGCTATTACAGTGTTTCCATTTTGTGCTATATCCTCATAAAATGAAAAGCTTGAATTTGCAGATTCAAGAACATTGGTCCAAGTTAGTCCTCCATCTGTTGTACGAATAATAATCCCTTTATAATTGTTGTCGTCTTTTCCTACCAAACAATATGTCTGTGGAGAAATTATTGCTGCTTTTTTGTAGTTATATAAGGCGTAGGGTAAGCCAAAACCGCCAAGACTCATTTCAGTCCAAGTTAAACCATCATCAAGAGATTTCATTGCTTTTATTCCTCCGACTAAGGCTACACCATCTGGTTCACTGATTTCAGCGAATTCAAATGAGTTTGTAGTGCTATGAGAAATAGTAGAAAATTGTGAAAATGTGTTAAATGATAAGAATAAAATTGAAATGATAAGTATAGTAGCTTTGAACATATAATTTGGTTTTCAAAAGCTTAGTGCTTTTAGGAATAGTACAAATATAGAGATTTTAATTATTCAGGGTTAATAATAAATGAAGATTGGGGCGAAATTATTGTGGAATTAGTCAAGTGTAATCGCCTCAAAACTCAAACCTCTCCCTCAATACTGCTGATAAAATATTATAATTTGAAAAATTGAAATATTTTATCAGCCAACACATCACTCAATTTAAAGTAACTTTCTACACTCCAACCACCAACGTGCGGGGAAAACAAAACCTTATCAGATTTCAAAAGTGCATTGAACTCAGGATTTTCGTCTCCCGAAATTGTCTTTTCGAAGGAAGCACTTTCATATTCTAAAACATCTAAGCAAGCTCCCAAGATTTTACTAGAATTTAATCCTTTGAGTAGGGCAGAAGTGCGTACAATTTTCCCTCTGGCTAAATTGATGACGTAAATTGGCTTTTCAAACGCATCAAAAAATTCCTCGTCAGCCAAGAACATTGTTTCTTCGTTTTGTGGAATGTGAAATGAAATTACATCTGCTTCCATGAAAATACTTTCCATTGTGGCAGCTTGTGCATATTGATTTCCGTAATTCTCTTTGTATTTATCGTAAGCCAAAACTTTTACATCAAATCCCGCTAGTTTCTTGGCGAATGCTCCACCGTTATTTCCATAACCGATAATTCCAACAGTTTTTCCATCGAGTTCAATTCCACGGTTTCCTTCTCTGTCCCAAATTCCCTGACGAACTTCGTTATCTCCTTTTTTTAAGTTATTGAATAAAGAAAGTAGCATTCCAAGGGCGTGTTCTCCAACAGCATTTCTGTTTCCTTCAGGTGCATTAAAACATTGGATGTTTTGTTTTTCGGTGTAGTCCAAATCGATGTTTTCCATTCCCGCTCCACTTCGTGCAATGAATTTTAATTGCGTTCCGTGTTTTAGGAAATCTTCGTTCATAGGAAATCGAGAACGAATCACCACACCATCCATTTTTGGGATTTCTGCAATACATTTTTCACGCGACCATGAAGTTCCGTCAATACAATTGAACCCTTTTTCTGTTAAACGTTCTTCTAAAATCGAATGAACTGTGTCTATGAATAGTACTTGCATTTTTTGTGTTTTGTAAATTTATTTTCTTCATTGATGTAATCCTCTCCCTCGGTCCCTCTCCAAAGTAGGAGGGAAAAACATTACATATATAGATCAAATCAATCCTTTAATTATTGACTTAAATAGTTATTTATTAAAGTTTCAATATCGATTTCGGAGCAATTCCCCCTTCGGAGGGGGATAAAGGGGGAGGATTATTGTAGAAGCTTCCCATCAAATTTAAATAGTGTTATTCTTCTTATCATTCCCCTTAAAATGCTCCTGTAAAATCTTCGCTTTCGCCAAGCCAACAACCTCAACCAATTCTTTCTCACTGGCCGCTTTAATCTTTGAAACCGTTTTAAAATGTTTCATCAAATCTTCTTGGGTTTTATCTCCAATTCCTTTGATTTGGATTAATTCTGAAACCAAAGCTCCTTTACTACGGCGATTTCTGTGGTGTTCAATTCCAAATCTGTGTGCTTCGTTTCGCATGTGCTGAATCACCTTCAAACTTTCACTTTTTTTGTCGATGTATAAAGGAATACTATCTCCTGGAAAGAAAATCTCTTCTAATCGTTTGGCAATACCCACGATCGGAACTTTTCCACGTAAACCGAGTTTCTCCAGAGCATCTAATCCTGCGCTCAACTGACCTTTTCCACCATCGACAATAACCAGTTGCGGTAAATCTTGACCTTCTTCCACCATTCTTTTGTAGCGACGGTAAAGCGCTTCACGCATCGATTCGAAATCATCTGGACCTTCAACAGTTTTAATGTTGAAATGACGATAATCTTTCTTGCTTGGTTTACCATTTCTAAAAACTACACATGCCGAAACTGGATTCGTTCCTTGAATATTTGAGTTGTCAAAACATTCCATGTGATAAGGCAATTCTTTTAAACGGAAATCTTTTTGAATAGTTTTAAGAATACGTTCTGTTTTTACTTCTGGATTCTTTAAAGATTCTTGTTTCTGTTGTTGAAGTTTGAAATATTTCGCATTTCGTTGAGAAAGATCTAACAAATGTTTTTTGTCTCCTCTTTGTGGAGTGAAGAATGTTAACCCTTCGACTTCAAAATTCTCGGCATTTTCGATCAATATTTCTTTGGATTGACTATTGAATTTTTCTCTCATCTCCAATAGGGCGAAAGTCAAGATTTCTTCATCAGATTCATCCAATTTCATTTTAACTTCAACCGTAAAACCATGAATAATAGTTCCATTATTGATCACCAAGTAATTCACGAATGCTTTGTTCTCCGCTTTTTCAATCGTAATCACATCCACTTGGTGAATGGTAGGAGAAACAACTGTAGATTTTGCTCTATATTTTTCTAAGGCTAAGATTTTCTGCTTCGTTTCTTCCGCTTCTTCAAAAGCAAAACGTTCGGCAGCTTCCTGCATTTTATCTTTCAACATGCGAATCACAGAAGCGATATTTCCTTTTACAATGTGTTCTATTTGTTCAATATATTCATTGTAAGTCGCTTCTTTTTCTTTGCCAACACAAGGTGCTTTACAATTTCCGATGTGATATTCTAAGCAAACTTTATATTTTCCAGCATCAATTTTCTCCTGACTTAAATCGTAATTGCAATTGCGCAAAGGATAAAGTTCACGCATTAAATCCAACAAAGTATTCACAACATAAACAGAAGGATAAGGACCGAAATATTTTGATCCATCTTTGATTACGCGACGAGTTGAGAAAACCCTTGGGAATCTTTCATTTTTGATGCAAATCCAAGGATAGGTCTTGTCGTCTTTTAGCGCAATATTATATTTTGGACGATACTTTTTGATGAGGTTGTTTTCCAGTAACAAAGCATCTTGTTCCGTATCTACAACCATATAATGCATATCATGAATCTTGCGAACTAAAATTCTTGTTTTTGCCGTATCATGGTTCTTGGTGAAATATGAATTAACCCGTTTCTTCAGGTTTTTCGCCTTTCCAACGTAAATTATTTTTCCAGAAACATCAAAATACTGATATATACCAGGTTTTTCTGGCAATGTTTTGATCTTCTCGTTGAGTTTATTTAACCTTTCTGACACCTTACAAAGATATGTTTTTTATGAGAATGGGTTTTGGGTTTGGTTAACACATTGTAGAGACTCACGGCCGTGAGTCTCTACAATGTGTTATTTTTTCTTTTTCTTGTATACTGGCACCGTTGAACAAGGCTCCCCATACATTATACTTTTCGAAACAGGTTGTAAATGTTTCACCAATTCCGACATTGCGAAAGCAGGGTGGGCAACATCAGAACAACCTTTAATTATAATTCTTCCATCTTGGAATTTCTCTAAATCAATTGCAGTAATATTCGAAAGGATCAATTGTTTTTCAACTTCGGCTTTATCGCCAACGAAACCAATAACTCCGTGTTCTTGCAATTTTGAAATCACCAACATAAAAGCCCAAGTAGGAATAATTGCATCCGCGGAACAAAAAACACCAACAACCTTTCCTTCGTATTGTGTCCAGTCGTTCTCTTTAATAAATTCACGAAAATCTTTTTCTTTCAAAGCGATTCCTTGCCATAAATTCTCTTTCAAGTCGATGGTAACGATCGATTCTTTTGGTTTGTAGTCCGCCAAATCAAGCTGAATTAAACCACTTTTCTGAATTTTATTTACAATTTCTGTCATTTTATTCTGTTTGTTGAATTGTTTAACAAATGTAGAAGAAGTTTGTTGATTTTTAATTACGAATTGGGAATGATTTTTTGAAGCGACCAATGGATGCCTTCGACAGGCTCAGTAATCGAAGTTTAAACCGATGACTGAGCCTGTCGAAGGCATTGGGGAGATGCCGTAAGTTAATCAATAATCGGATTTTACTTCGACGAATAAATTGGTAAGGTGCGTTTTTTATCACCTTTGCTCCCTCTCCCTTTTGTTTTTTCCATGTGAAGAATCACCACCACTCCTCTTGATAACTTTAAACCCAAACCCCGTGTTAATACCAGATATTTTATGATTTTTGTATCATGAAATTAAAAAGTTGGATTCATGCAGCGCGTTTAAGAACATTGCCGCTCTCACTTTCGGGAATTATCGTAGGTAGTTTTGTCGCTTATAACCAAGGTTTTTGGGATACTCGAATTTTTACTCTTGCCATGCTAACTACATTATTCCTCCAAATTTTATCGAATTTTGCGAACGATTTAGGAGATAGCTACAAAGGTGCAGATAATGAAGGTCGAGTTGGTCCAGAAAGAGCTATTCAATCTGGGGCGATTTCACAAAAACAAATGATTGTTGGAACAGTAATTATGGCTGCGTGCTCTTTGATTACAGCAATTCCATTAATTATTTTTGGAACTTCAGATATGCCTTCATCCGTTTTGTGGATTTATGTGATTTTAGCTTTACTCTGTGTCTTAGCTGCAATAACCTATACTGTTGGAAAGAAAGCCTATGGTTACAACGGGATGGGTGACGTAATGGTTTTTATCTTTTTTGGATTGGTCAGTGTTTTAGGAGTTTATAGTTTGTACGCTAAGCAATTCGATTGGAGTTTATTGGGAATGGCTGTCGGAATTGGAATGTTGAGTATTGCAGTTCTCAATCTAAATAACATGCGTGATCACGAGAATGATAAATTAGTGAATAAAATCACGATTGTTGTCTCAATGGGCTTCGAAAAAGCTAAAATCTATCACACCTTATTAATTATCGGTTCATTGGTTGGCATTCTAACTTTCATTCTGTTGAATGAATGGTGGTTGAGTTTAGTCGCATTATTGCCTTACATTATTCTAATAAAACATCTTTCTAAAGTTTGGAAAACGAAAATTCCTCAAACCTTAGATCCTGAATTAAAGAAAGTCGCATTATCTACTTTCGCAATTTCTATTCTCTTTTTAATTTCTACAGTATTATGAGTTTAAAAGCCAGTTTCGAAAAGAAAATATTCGAATTTAAACGTCCAAGTGGAACAAGTCGTGGAGTTTTAACAGAGAAAAAAGCTTGGTTCATCACCGTTTGGAATAAACATAATCCTGATGTAAAAGGAGTAGGAGAGTGCAGCATAATTCCAGGCTTATCACCAGATTATGAAAATGATGAACAGTACGAATTAAAAGTTAGTTCGGTAATCAAAGATGTTGATTATTTCTCCATGAACCCGGATGAACTAAAAGATTTCCCTTCGATTTTCTTTGGATTAGAAATGGCGCTTTTAGATCTTAAAAATGGAGGAGAAGGCGTTTTTTATGATACTGCGTTTACAAAAGGAGAACAAGCAATTCCGATAAATGGACTCATTTGGATGGGTGATGAAGAATTCATGCAATCTCAAATCAAACAAAAATTAGCCGAAGGGTTTTCTTGTATTAAAATGAAAATTGGTGCTATAGATTTTGAAAATGAATTAGAGATTTTAGCCGGAATAAGAAAACAAGTGTCAGCAAAAGAAATTACATTAAGAGTGGATGCAAACGGAGCTTTTTCTCCAGAACACGCCCCAGAAAAATTAAGAAGATTATCCGAATTTGATTTGCATTCAATCGAACAGCCAATAAAACAAGGTCAGATTGAAGAAATGCATTCACTTTGTGAGAAAAACATTCTACCGATTGCGTTGGACGAAGAATTGATTGGAATTCATGATTACGACGAAAAAAAGCAACTTTTAGACAGCATTCAACCACAATACATTATTCTAAAACCAAGTTTAATTGGCGGATTCAAAGGAACAAAAGAATGGATTGAACTTGCAGAAGAAAGAAATATTCCATGGTGGATAACAAGTGCTTTAGAATCAAATGTTGGACTAGATGCGATTGCACAATTTACAAGTACTTATGAAATTACACTACCTCAAGGATTAGGAACAGGTGCATTGTACACGAATAATACGCCGAGTTTGTTGGAGGTCAAGAATGGTGAGCTACGCAGGTGATGATTTGCGTAGGTGCCACTACCAGTACCTATCCAATAAATAAAGCAAAGCGCTCAAACTCCCTGCGCCCAATTCTAATTCTCTTTTATTCACATTTTCGAATATGTCATTCGCATTGTGATGGAAGTCAAAATAACGCTGACTATCTGGAACAAAGCCAATCAAACCGATGTTTTCAAATTCATCTTTCAAAGGTCCGATATCTACACCGCCATAACCAAATTCGAAATGGTGAAGTAAATACGGTTTAAATAATTTTTCAAAAGATTTCACTAAATCTAAATGTTCTTGATTTCCATCTACAGAAAACCCACGAGGAGAAAATCCGCCACGGTCACTTTCTACTGCTAAAATATGATTCTCACCACTCGCTTTTACTTTTTTAGCATAGGTTTTCCCTCCCATATTTCCGTTTTCTTCATTCATAAAGAAAACTACACGTAAAGTATTGTTTGGTTTATATCCCATCTCTTTCAAAATTCTCAATGCTTCCATCGAATGAACAATTCCAGCGCCATCATCGTGTGCACCTTCACCAACATCCCATGAATCTATATGTCCACCAATTGTAATAATGTTGTTCGGATTTTCAGAACCTTTTAATTCTGCAATTACATTGTGAGATTTTATGTCTGGTAATACCTTACAGTCCATTTCGAAGTGAAAAGTAAATTTGTCTTTACTTTCAGTAATTAATTTTTCTAAAATGGTGGCGTCTTTGGTGGATATTGCTGCTGCAGGAATTTTCTTTATTCCTTCTTCGTAGTGCATTGTACCAGTGTGTGCATGTTCGTGTTCACTCAAGCTTAGCGAACGAATAATAACTGCTTTTGCACCAAGTCTTGCTGCGTCAATTGCGCCATAACCTCGAATCGGATAGCAAGCTCCGTAAGCTTGAAAAGTAGTTATCATTTTTTGATCCATTGGTTGAGCGATAAACACAATTTTTCCTTCGATTTCCTCTTTTTTTGCTTTTAATAATGCATCTCGGTTTTTAAACATTGTAATTTCACCAGACATTATGCCGTTTGTAGGTATAGAACCACCTAGTGCTAACATATTTACTTTTGTTATTTTCCCGTCTTTTGATTGAAAATAACCGTTTTCCTTTGTTCCTCTTTCCCAATGTGGAACCATGATTTCTTGAAAATAAACGGTGTCAAAATCGTATTCTTTCAATTTGTGATATCCCCATTGAACTGCCATTTCTGCACTTACGGAACCAGAAAGTCTAGCGCCTACATCTTTACATAAACTTCGTAAGTCTTCATAGGCTTTTCCGTTTTCGAGCGCCTCAGAATAGATGTTTCTAAGCATCAGGCTGTCTTCAGTATAATTGTTTTCTTGTCCATAATGGAAAGTGTAAACACTCAACATTACAAGTGATAGTATGATCTTTCTCAATTGCATTTTACAATAAGTTAAAATGCTGAAATTACTAATAAATATTAAAATGATGATTTTGGGTAAAAGTGGAAGCGTACGTTTTGGATTCATCATCCATATTCAAGAATTTAAGCGTTTTGAATATCCATAGAATCAATTAACTTTGTGAAGGACTTAAACTTAGGAATTGTGAAGAATAAATTGAATAAAGGGCTTGCGTATTTGTTATTAATTATATTGATTGCTACTGCTTTATATGTTTTTATTTATTATATGTTGGCAGACCAAATTGTAGATTTGAGAACTTTGCCAACAGGTTTTTTAATTGCTGTGATTGTATATATTCTAACACAACTAATAAAACGTTACTTTCAAAAGAAAATGCCTTGGTACAATTGGTTATATTATCTAGGTCTTATTGCTGTAGTAATTCCATTGCCGCTTTTTTCAGTTCAGGGTGACTGGGTTTTTACAGTTACTAGATGGGGTTCATTATTTTTACTCATTCCACCACTTATCGAAATTATTGTGTTGTCGAGATCTAAGCGAAAAGTGCAACGATAAAAGATTTTCAGGTTACGAATTTAAGGATTTATTCTTAATCAGATAAAATTGTCTTATTTTCCATTGTTTATCCGATTTTTCTTTATATTTTAGGATTTTTTATGATATAACGATGATTTTCGTCAATTGGTCGAATTTTATTATGATTTCAGCATTGTTGAATAAGGTTATATAATTAATTTAATTAATTTGGTACAAACGTTACCAAGACATGACTGACATTCTGCTAAATAAAATCATTGATAAGACTTCAGTTGATGAATTTAAACTTTCTGATTTTTTAGATTTAATCAATAAATTTAGCCTGAATATTGTATCTGCTAAAACGGTAGAAGAGGTTTTTAATATTTTGGTTTGTGATGTGTCCAATGAGTTTAATTTTCTAGATTGTGAGATCTACAAAATTGATACACAAAACAACTCGTTTTCTAAATTAGCTTCTTTCGATTTGGAAAAAAAATCTGATTCTTCATTGGTTTCATATGATCAATTTCATATGAGGATTGTTGCAGAGAAAGGGGAATCATTGTTGGTTGAAGATATTTCACTAAACAATAACTTTTTTCCTAAAAATGTTTTAGAATTTCGTTCAGAATTAGTTGTACCTATTAAATTAGATAATGAAGTCTGTGCTGTTTTAACAAGTAAACATCCACATAAAAATTTTTATAAAGAATACCATCAAAAAATAATAGAAGTTGTCATTTCTATAGCAATTGGTAATTTAGTTAAAATTAATAAAGCTTCTGAATTAGAAGATGTAAGGGAAGAACTAGTTACTATTTTGGGGAGAAAAAGCACCGATTTAGATAGTGCTGTCGATACTTTATCTAATCAGTTTTTTACGCTTAAATCGCAACACCAAAAACAAGAAACTTTAATTCAAGAGGTACATCACCGTGTAACCAATAATTTACAAATCATTTCAAGTATTCTTCATTTATATATCAATAAAGAAAAAACAATTAACAAGAATTCTTTGCAGGAAATTCATGATAGGGTACATGTAATGGCTTTCATTCATCAAAATATTTACAAATCTATGGAGATGAATTTGGTGAACCCGATATCTTATTTGAATGATTTAATCAATTACCTAAAAAGTACTTCTAATAGTTTGAATACTAGTTTTCAGCCTAAGTTGGAAATAGAACATTTTGGAATTGATGTTTTAGTTCCTCTAGGCTTGTTGATCACTGAGATCATCTTTTACTGGACTGGTCAATTAAAAGATGATAAGCTGGTCAACCTAGATTTTAAGCTCATGAAGGGTAGTGTTAAAGGAGCTTACAGCTTTGTTATCCAAGATGATGAGTTAACGAAATTTGAATCAGAAATGGATTTCATAGAATCCGATGATGTAAATTCAATCCTCATTTCTGCGTTAACAGAACAGTTAAACGGAGATTTGTTCCAAGGTTTTGATAACGGAAATTTTTTGAGAATAAATTTTAAGGAATTCTCCTAATCTCTTTTTTTAATTGTTCATATTTTAAAAAGTTTAATTTTGCAGCTCCAAATACAGCAAAAATTAAATTATGAGGATATTGTACTTTCTTATGAAATTCATTTTGAAAATCACTCTATGGGTTTATTATCCTAGATTTAGAAATGTAAATCAGCCTAAAAAAAGATATGCACGTACTATTTATATGAGTAATCATGCTGCGTCTTTTATGGATCCTTTAGCGGTGGTTGGAAGTCAACGTCCTATTGTCTTCTTTATGACAAGGTCCGATATATTTAAGCCTTTCCTTAAACCAATACTCTGGGCGTCTCACATGTTGCCTATATACAGAAAACATGACGGAGAGGATACCAAGGCGAAAAATGAAGAAGTTTTTAAGGAATGTGCCAGACTTTTAAAAGGTGGAAGAAGTATTATAGTTTTTGCGGAGGGTTTTACAGATGATGTTTTTATAAGGCGACTGAAATCTGTTAAAAAAGGAGCTGTTAGAATAGGATTTTTATCTCTTGAGAGAATTAATTGGAAAAAGAAAATCTACCTGCAGGCAGTTGGTGCAAATTATTCTGAACCCAATACGCTGGGCAGCGATTGTGTTGTTTCCAATGGTGATCCTATATGTTTAAATGATTACAAAGAGGCCTATGAGAAGGATCCTAGTAAAACTATTTTGGATTTGACCTTATTAATGGAAAAGGATATGCGAAAGCAGATAACTGATGTAAGAAAAGCAGCCATGGCTCCTTTCCATGAAAATGTAATGCGCATTACCAGAAAGGGTATGAATGCTGTGGATTCTAACTTTAGAATTCCTTTATTACAAAGGTGGGAGTATTCACGGAATTTAGCGATTTGGTTCAATGAGAATAAAGTAGAAGAGAATAAAGAGTTAATGGTATTAAAGCAAAGACTTGAGGATTATTTCACGCGCTTAAAAAAAGAGGAATTAGAAGAAACACCTTTGTATAAAGTTGAAAATAATTTAAGAAATAAATTTAAAGATTATTTATTTTTATTCAGCTTGGCACCTGTAATGATTTTGGGTGTTATTCATTGCTATTTACCTTATAAATTCATTAAGAATTTTATTGAAAAATCTTTCAAACGAAAAGTCTTTTGGGGAAGTGTAAAAATGCTCTTAGGCTTTGTTGCGATAGCTCTTTTTAATATTCCAATTATAATTTTACTGGTAAAATTACTCGATTGGTCTTCAATTATAGGGGTGTTATATTTTATGGTTGTACTTCCAATTTCTGGAGTTATAGCTTATAAATGGTTCGAGGCATACAATTTAAATAAAAAGATGAACTATGTCTCTAACAAAGACGTCTCTAAAATTGTTGAGGAAAGAAATGCAATTGAAAAAGAAATCCAAAGACTGATTCCTGTATCTTAAACTGCTTTTAAAATTGTTTTTCTGTAAATCCAGTGAAACAATAGCGCTATTAAAGAACCCCAAATAGCTCCTCCAATTATGTCTGTTGGATAATGAACACCTAAGTACATTCTGCTATAGCTAACGAGTATCGCCCAAAATAGTAGGATTGGAACAATGAATTTTATTTTTCCTTTCAATTGTTGTAAAAACATAACTGCAATTGCGAAAGAATTGGTCGCATGTCCAGATATAAAACCATATTTACCTCCTCTGTAAAAATCATCTGCTTTTATTTCATGATAACGCAATTGCTCACCAAGCGTTAAATGATGGGAGGGCCTGTAACGCATAATTGTATGCTTGAATCCAAAGTTAGCCGTGAAATCTGCTAGCCCAACTGCTGCCAAACCAAAGGCGGTAAACCATAAAGCATGTTTAAGTGAATACTTTATATAAACAAGTACAAAAAGAAAAATGTAAAATGGAAACCAAATAAACTTGTCACTTACCCACCACATTAAAAAATCCAATAAAGGAGTGTTCGCTCCATTTATTGAAATAAGAATAGTTTGTTCAATTTCCTTTAACCAATCAATCATGATCCAACGTGTTCCAGATTAAATCCTTTAATTCATTAAGATTCTGGTTTGCAACAGAAGAAATAAACAATGATTTAATATTATCAGGTAATTCCGCTCTGATTTCATCTTTCAATTCATCGTCCAGCATATCTGATTTTGAAATGGCAAGAATTCTTTCCTTGTCTAATAACTGTGGATTATATTGCCTCAATTCATTTACAAGAACTGCAAATTCCTTAGCGATATCATCACTGTCAGCAGGAATAAGGAACAATAAGATTGAATTTCGCTCGATATGTCTTAAGAATCTTAATCCAAGTCCTTTTCCTTCATGTGCTCCTTCAATTATTCCAGGAATGTCTGCCATCACAAAGGAACGATTTCCTCTGTAACTCACTATTCCTAGATTAGGACGAAGGGTTGTAAATGCATAGTCCGCAATTTCTGGCTTTGCTGCAGAAAGTACAGATAAAAGTGTACTTTTTCCAGCATTTGGGAAACCTACTAAACCAACATCGGCAAGAATTTTTAATTCTAAAATTGTCCATCCTTCTTGTTCGTCCTCTCCAGGTTGCGCATAATCAGGTGAGCGGTTTGTAGAACTTTTGAAATGAGTATTTCCTCTACCACCTTTACCACCTCTTTTGATGATTACCTCTTGTCCATCTTCATCTATCTCGAAAAGAATTTCGTTGGTTTCAGAATCTCGAACTATTGTTCCAACTGGAACGTCAATGTAGGCATCATCTCCTTCGGCACCAGTTCTTTGCTGTGCACCTCCACTTTTACCGTGATCAGCTTTCGTATGCTTTTGGAATTTCAAGTGAAGTAAAGTCCACATTTGTTTGTTTCCTCTAATGATAACATGTCCACCACGACCACCATCTCCACCATCAGGACCTCCTTTAGGAATATGTCGTTCTCTTCTCATATGACGAGAACCTGACCCACCTTTACCTGATCGGCAGTAAACCTTAACGTAATCTACAAAGTTATCTGAAGCCATTCAATTAATCTTTAAGGGATTCTATTGTTTTTATAATATCGTTCGTGATCTCATCTATACTTCCAACTCCTTTTATTGCATGAAGTTTTTCTTGTTTATCATAGAAAACTTTCACCGGTGCAGTTTCATTGTTGTAAACCGAAATTCTGTTTGCAATAATTTCTGGATTGGCATCATCCGCTCTTCCTGAATCAATCGCTCGCTTACGCAATCTTTCTTTTAATTCAGCTTCTGGAACCTCCAATGATATCATTCCGGCTACTTTAGTTCCTTTTTCTTCTAAAAATGAATCTAAAACTTCAGCTTGAAATGTAGTTCTTGGAAAACCATCAAAAATAAAACCTTTTGGATTTTCAATTTTGTTGACTTCAGATTTTAGCATGTTGATCGTTACTTCATCAGGCACTAATTGTCCTTTGTCAATATATGACTTAGCTAATTTACCTAACTCAGTTTTATTTCCAATGTTGTATCTGAAAATATCACCTGTAGATAAATGAACTAGTCCATATCTGTTAATGATTTGCGCTGATTGGGTACCTTTTCCAGCTCCAGGTGGTCCGAAGAATACTAAATTTAACATATTGCTTTTTATTCTATTATCTTATAAATTTCTCTTGAATTCCTTCCGAATTCTAAGTAGTCCAAACCATATCCAACAATAAACTTATTAGGAATTTTTATTCCATAATATTTTGGTGGATATTTTCCTTTGAATGCTTCTGGCTTGTATAAAAGTGTAGCAACTTCAACGGACTTAGGAGCATTGTGGTCAACCATAGAATAAAGCTTACTCAAAGTGAGTCCTGTGTCTACGATGTCTTCCAAAATAACAACATGTTTGTCTTTGATGTCTGTGCTCAATCCAATAAGTTCGTGAACTTTTCCAGTGCTTGAAGTTCCTTTGTAAGAAGTAACTTTAACAAATGATATTTCACATGTTAATTTAATACTTTTCATAAGGTCTGCTGCGAACATAAATGCACCATTTAAAACGCCAACAAAAACAACTTCCTCACCTTTGTAATCGGTGTTTATTCTTTCAGCAACTTCTTCTATAGAATTTAGAATTTCTTGTTCAGAAAGGTATAATTCGAATTTCTTATCTTGTATTTGCACTTATTTCTTGATTTGTACTTTCTACAAAGATAATATTTTTAAAACATTTTTATTGTTCATAAACTTTTTTATGATTCAAGTATTATTCTCCGAAAGGCTTCATTAACTTCGCAAAGATTTTGAAAACTTAAAAATAATGGAAAAACAGTGGTACGGAGATGCATTTAAATTAGGTGTATTAGGAGGTGGTCAATTAGGTAGAATGCTTATTCAGTCTGCAATGAACTATGATGTTCATGTTTATACAATGGACAATTCTAAAACTGCGCCATGTGGAACATTAGCCTATGAATTTACTGAAGGAAACATCCAATCTTATGCTGATGTTATGGCATTTGGAAAGGATAAAGATGTTTTGACCGTAGAAATTGAGCATATAAATGTTGATGCTTTGGAAGAATTAGAAGCAAATGGTGTTAAAGTTTTTCCTCAACCTCGTGTTTTAAGATTAATTCAGGATAAGGGATTGCAAAAAGAATTTTATAAAGTAAATGGGATTCCTACTGCACCTTTTCATCTAATTAATGATCGCTCCGAGCTTCATGATTACAGTAATCAGATACCCTTTATTTTGAAGATGAGAAAAGGTGGTTATGACGGTAAAGGAGTAGCAATTATTAAATCAAGTGCAGATCTTGAAAATGCTTTTGATGTGCCTTCTTTAATTGAAGATAAGATTAACTTTACAAAGGAGCTATCCGTCTTGGTGGCAAGAAATGAAAATGGCGAAGTGAAAACTTTCCCTGTTGTTGAATGCGAATTCAGTGAAAAATTAAATTTGGTTGAGTTTTTATTCAGTCCAGCTAATATTTCTCAAGAAATTGAATTAAAAGCAACAAATTTAGCAAAGGAAGTAATAGAAAAACTGGATATGGTTGGACTTTTAGCAGTTGAGTTATTTTTGACTCAAGAAGGAGAATTATTGGTTAATGAAGTTGCTCCAAGGACCCATAATAGTGGACATCATACCATTGAGTGTAATTATGTGTCACAGTTTGAACAGCATTTACGTGCTATTTTAAATCTTCCGTTAGGTGATACAGAAATAAAGTCGCCTGGGGTAATGATTAATTTGTTGGGTGATGAAAATCATGAAGGACCAGCAAAATATGAAGGTGTTGAGAACTTGATGCGTATGCAAGGAGTTCATGTTCATTTATATGGAAAACCAACTACGAAACCAAATCGTAAGATGGGACATATTACAATTACTGGAAAGCACCTTGACGAAGTTAAATTGAAAGCACGTAATGTTCAGGAATCCATTAAAGTGATATCGAATTAATGGGTTTATAGCAAATCTTACAGTATTTTTTGTAGATTTATGAGTTCGACAAATTGATATGAAACTTCAAAGTTGGCTCATTCTTATTATTTTTCTAGTTACTAGCTCTTTTAGGTTAGTTGCTCAAATTTATACGTTTAAAAACTTCGACTACCAAGAAGGTTTAAACCTAGTATCTATTCTTGCAGTAGAGGAGTCTGATGATGGATACATTTGGTTTGGAACTGATGGTGCTGGTTTGATGCGTTACGATGGTAAAGAATTTAATTCACTTGAAGAAGAGCAAGGAAGAAACAATCGGCATGTTAATGATATCAATTTCATTGATAATGGAGTGTTGTTTTCAACCAAGTATAGAGGTGTTTTTTCACTAGAAAACAAGTCAATCAATAAACTGTCATTTATTAATAAGGTTTCTGGAAGTCATGCAATATCCTTTCATAATGGGACTTATGTTGTTCTGCAGGATCAAGGCTTGAGAATTTATAAGGACAGCGTACTTATTCAAGAAAGAACTATTTCTCCTTATAATCCAAATTTTCAGCATTTCGGAAATTGTTTGCTCGATGATGAGCTTTTAGTTTTAAGCTCAGATATGAATTTTCATATCAAAAACGATAGTATACAAGGATTGTATGAATGGTTTGGTGTTAGTGAAAAGACGTTAAGTGATTATGAAATAGCTTATGAAAAGTCAGACACTTTGTTTTTGATGGACAAGTACTTTTACAAGACTTTGTCCATGCCTCTTAACAATGTAAAGAAAGAAAACTTAAGGATATCTAGAAGCGATAAAACAATTCTTTTGCCTAATGAACATATATTAAAATGGGACAGAAAAGACAATGTTATTGCTTTCATTACAAATCAAGGTAGGGTAATTGAATACGATATTAAAAGTTGTAATTTTAAATTGCTGTCAGGTAATGCAGATCAATTGATTCTAGGAGCAACAGATATTTTAATTGATAGAAACAATGATATTTGGGTAACTTCTAGCATTAATGGAGCATATAGAATTTCATTAGAGCCTTTTACCAATCTTAATAATTCTGAATTGTTTAACGAGCCACATATTACTTTTGTTGCCAAAACTATTGATAGTACTTATTTAATGTCTGTTGCTGGTAAAGGAACATTTATTGGAAAAGAATTTAATGAGAAGAGTTTTAAAAACAATAAAGAAATATATGTTACATCATTGACAACTATTGGTGATACTCAAATTGTTTCTACAAGAAGTGGGGTATACGAAATTGATGGGAATGAATTAAAGAATTATCCATTTCTCGAACAAATTAAGGGGCAGAAAATAAGTTTGGTCAAAAATGCTTTTGGATATTTGTGGTACTCAATAGAGGGTAAAGGTCTTAAAAGAAAAGATTTAAAAACCGGTGAAATTGACGAATTTATTACTACTCCATCTTATTTTTATAATGGCATAGTGTCTAAGGATTCATCTTCTTTGTTTTTTGGAACCAACTCTGGAGTGATTAGATACGATAGAATAGAGGATGAATTGGAAACTATTTCAAGAGATGTCGATGGACAATCATTAGGGTCTTATGTAGGAAACTCAATAATGGATGTCCATGGGACAATTTGGTTTAGTTTTGACGATGGTTTAATGGGGATTACCGCAAAAGGAAAAAGGATTGCTATTACTGAGGCTAAGATTTTACCTTCATTGCTAATTTATACTTTAAATGCTGATCGATTTGGAAATTTGATAGTTGGAAGCCACAAAGGAATTACAGTAATAAAAGTTTCAAATAATGGGGAAGTTCTTTCTAGCAGGACCTACAATAAGGAGAATGGGTTTTATGGACATGAAACACATATGCGATCATCATTTCAAACCGAAGACGGCTCTATCTTACTAGGAACTTTAAGTGGAGTGATTTTAGTTAAGCCTAGTCTTTTTACAAAGAAAAATAGATTGAATAAACCTAAAATCTATTCTTTTAAAAACAAGAATATTGAGCAGCTTGTAAATGTGAGCGATACCATTAATCTCAATTCGGAAGACAATAACTTGTTGATAGACTTCAAAAGTGTTAACGCCAAGTCGAATTTTGTAGTTTATAAATATAGACTATTGGGTGGTGATAAAAAATATATTGAATGGTCTGATTGGGACGCTGAACAAGAAGCAATCTACAATAATTTAAAATCTGGAATTTACACTTTCGAGGTCATTTCGTCAATTGATGGAGACAATGAGAGTGATGTGAGTTCATTAAGGTTTAATGTCGAAATTCCATTCTATAAAAATAAATGGTTTATTATTATAGTCATTGGTTTGGTTGTATTGATAAACATCCTCATTCTAGATCGATCAAGTAATTTTAACCGTAAAAATATTATTCTATCCAGAGATATTGTGGCAGATAGATCGATGGCAAAAAGTATTTTAGTTTTTGGTGCGGCTGCAAATACCCTTGGTCATTTATTTGCTCCTAGAATTGATCCTACCCTTGTTAACCATGATTTAAGTGCGATTGCCTTTGGGTTAATTATCTTAGTGCTTTATTTTATGATAACATTTATTGATAGTACATTAACGAAAACGAGGATTTACCTAGCCCTTGGTTTCCTATTGTTATTAGGTTATAATTTAGCCTTTACATATTTGTCTGATATTCATCCATTCTATTTCGTGGCTACATTACTGGTGACCTTTGTTGCTCCCTATACACTGGAAAAACTCCGTTCAGCTGTTTTAGTGGGGTTGGCTATGGGGATTTTTAGTGTGATTATTATATTTTTGGTAGATCAAGCGCAATTCAATCAATACTTATTTTTGATGGGAGTCGCATTAGCTAGTTTCTTAATGATTTACAAAACTTATTTAAGAAACAATTCATTAGAACAATTAATCTTTACATCTGGAATTGTAAATAAAGGAAACGCTTTAGTGGTGGCATTTGATAAGAAAGGTAAAGTTTCCTATTCAAGTGAAAATATAGAATTGCTTTTGGGAATGAAAAAAACCTTAAAAGGAGAAAATGTACTCACCTTAAACGATTATCAACCTACGTTTAATGGTTTAAAAGGTTTTACCAATGATAATTTAATTAATGAATTCAAAGAAGGGGCAATTTTTGTTACACCACTAATTACGATTAAAAGTGAAGTTGTATACTATCAATGGTCGTGTAAACAATTTTCTGATGAGGTTCGCATAATTTTGGGTCAAGATGTTACAGAAAAAATTAATCTTGAAAATTATTATGAATTAATTGTTCGGAATGCTGATGATTTAATTTTCCAAACAGATACTAGCGGAAACTTTACTTTTGCAAATGAAAAATGTTGTGAAGTATTTGCTAGAACAAAAGAGGAGTTACTTGGACTTTCTATATTAGATGTAATTGATTCAAATTATAATGAAAAGGTCAACAATTTTTTTAAAGAGAGTTTGAAAATTCGAAATAAAGGAGGTTATAAGGAGTTTCCAATTCATACGCCTCAAAGTGATCTGAAATGGTTAGGATTGAATTTAACCACAATGAAAAGAATTGGATCTGAGAACATGGTGACTGGTTTCTTGGGTCTAGCCAGGGATATTACAGATACTAGAAAAGCTAATGCTATAATTAAGGATCAAAATAAAGATATTACAGCATCTATAAATTATGCACAAAGAATTCAATTCAATATGCTTCCAAGTTCCGAAGATTTTGAAGAATTGTTTGAAGATAGTTTAGTCTTGTTTAGACCTAAAGATATTGTTTCTGGAGACTTCTTTTGGCTTCATGAAGTTGATGGTAAAACGATTGTTATTCTTTCTGATTGCACTGGTCATGGTGTTCCAGGTTCGTTTATGACTCTTTTAGGAATAAATATTTTAAATCAAATAATTATTGAAGCCAAAAATACTAATCCAGGTGAGATCCTTAACCAACTTGATGAGCGTTTGGCAGAAGTACTTCCAAGAGATGGTCGAAATTATGTTCAAGATGGAATGGAAGTGGTTGTATGTGTATTTGATAACAAGAGTAATCAATTTGAATATGCCCTGGCTGGTGGTAGGTTTGTTATTATTGATAAAACTGAAAATAGACTGGAAGTAATTAAAGGTCAATCTAAGCATATTGGTGATCTTCCTAGGGTGGCAAATTTCTCCTATAAAACAGAAAAATTATCCCTAGAAGAAAATCAAAATATGTACATCTTCTCCGATGGTTACCCAGATCAATTTGGTGGTGAACGAAATAAAAAACTTACAATCAAAAAATTCCTAAATCTAATTAATGAGATTTCACATCTTCCTATGCTAGAACAGAATAAGATCCTAAATGAACAATTAACAAATTGGGTAGGGGAATATTCACAAACTGATGATATTACCATGATAGGTTTGAGTGGAAATAAGTTCTAATCTACTTTAAGAAAAGTCTATTTTAATTTGGTGAATTCTCCTAAATTTCACTAACTTAATTTAGCAACCCTTAAATCACTTAATTATGCAAGAAGAATATTTGCATTATATCTGGCGTATGAAACGTCTAAATTTTAATCAGCTAAATCTCACAAATGGCGTTCCAGTTACAATTAAAGAAATTGGATGGTATAATCTGGATGCTGGACCAGATTTTTTTAATGGAACTGTGATCATTGACGGAATAAAATGGTCCGGAAATATTGAGCTACATATCAAATCATCTGATTGGTATGCTCACAAACATCATCTCGATGAAGCTTACAATAACGTTGTTCTCCATGTTGTTCATGAACATGATAAGGATGTATATGTTAACGGAAGTAGGCTGCCAACTATCGAGTTAAAAAATCAAATTGATGTTCATCATTATCACAGCTATCAAAAAATCCTTTCTAATCCATTTAAAGTAGCATGTTCAAATGTGGTTATGGACTTTAAATTATCTCTTCTTCAACAAATTGATGTTTCATTTTTGCATAGAATTGAAAGAAAAGGATTAGCACTTTTAGAATTTGTTAACCGCGAGCAAATAGATAAAGATTCAATTTTTTTTACTGCTATATTAAAAGCGGTTGGTGGTAGGGTAAATAAATTGCCTATGCAAGAATTAGCGTGTATTCTGCCATATCAGCTATTGGCGAAAGAACAATGGGATAAAACCCGATTAGAAGCGTTGATTTTTGGGGCTGCGGGTTTCTTAAATAATGATTATGAAGAGAAGTACTATAAAGAGCTCTCACATTCCTGGAAGTTGTTAAAGCACAAACATGGTTTATTGGAAATGAAAAAAAGTGCTTGGAAATTTGGAGGGATTCGTCCAACAAGTTTTCCTAGTTATATACTGGCACAAGTCTGCGGTTTTCTGCTGCAATTTGATTTAAGAACTTTTTTACATTTGGAATCAAAACAAATCATAGAAAAAGTAAATAACTTAGCTGGTTCATTTATTCATGGATATTGGAGGGACCATTATCTTTTTGGGAGTATCACTAAAGAAAGAAAATTAGGCTTTTCAAAATTGTTTAAACTTAATTTAATCATAAATGGTTTGGTGCCTTATTTTGTCGCTTTGAAACATTTGAATAACGACTTTTCATACAGTGATAAGGCTGTTGAAATAATGGAAAACTTGCCTTCAGAAAGCAATAATGTTATAAATTATTGGAAAAACATCGGTTTTTTGCCACAAAACGCATTAGAAAGTCAAGGATTGTTAGAATTAAACAATGAATTTTGTAAATTTAAAAAATGTTTATCCTGTAAAGTAGGGATGGAAAATTTAGAAAAGTATTAATGCGTAAGTTTATTCAGAAAATTGTTTTCTTTTTTGAGATGCGATCTTTCGGCGTCAGTGAATGGTGGGCGAAGAAATTAGGTGTGAGAACAACTAAAGTTCGCCTATTTTTTATCTATAGTTCATTTTTAGCATTGGGGTCACCTTTGATCATGTACTTAGCAATGGGTTGGGTATTGGAGAATAAACACATTTTTAAACTGCGAAAAAAACGAAAGTCAATTTGGGAATTATGAGCGAATCAAGCACAAAGGTTTTAATTACAGGTAGTAACGGTTTGCTAGGGCAAAAATTAGTTAGCTATTTTCAGAAAAACAATATTCAATTTCTAGCTACAGCTAAATCCGATAATAAGCTGTCGTTTCTTCCCAAAACGAATTTCGAAATTTTGGACATTACAAATATGGTTCAAGTGGGAGAGGTTATTAATAACTTCAAGCCTACTCATATAATTAATGCGGCAGCAATGACAAATGTTGATGCTTGTGAAGATTTCGAAACAGAATGTTTTAATATTAATACAAGGGGAGTAGCAAATATTATAGAAGAAATTGATTGTTCTGATACTCATTTAATTCAAATTTCTACGGATTTTATTTTTGACGGTAAAAAGAAACTTTACACCGAAGAAGACACTGCAAATCCAATAAGTAATTATGGATTATCTAAATGGAATGCCGAAGAATTGCTCTTCGAAAGCGGTTACCATAATTTTACGATTTTGAGAACCTCCTTGCTTTATGGTGTGGGTGAAGCGTTAAATAAAGGGAATATTTTTAGTTGGGCCTTGGCAGAGTTGAGGTTAGGTAAGGAATTGAACATCGTCAATGATCAATTCAGAACACCAACTTATGTAGAAGACCTTGTTCAAGCTTGTGCTAAAGTTATTGAATTAAGTGAGTTTGGCGTGTATAATATTGCAGGTAAGGAGCTTCTCTCAATGAATGAATACATTAAATTAGTTGCTAAATACCTCAATGTTAGCACTGAAAAAGTGAATTCTATTACATCTGAAAAATTGAACCAAAAAGCTAAACGTCCGCTTTCATCTGGTCTGGATATTGGCAAAGCAGAATCGGAATTGGCCTATAAGTCAACGGATTTTATAGAAAGCTTATCGTTAATAGACGTTAACAATTAAAATAATATTTATAAATTAGCAAATCCGACCTGCTCATCTACAAGAGTAATAAGGTTATTAAATTGAACACAAAAAATAATATTTATGAGATTAGCTAAGGTTTTGGCTACCCTATTTCTGCTTACAAGTTTTGCATTTGGACAAGATGTTCCTTTATCAGCAAACTTATCAACCAAAGATAAATCGCAAGCAATTGACGATGTTTCAGTACAAATAGACGTCAAAGGAGGGAAAAAGCCTTATAAATATGTGTGGAATAATGAGGATATATCGATTTACAATAAGAAATTTAACGGTTGGTCTGAAGGAGATTCAATAAAAGTTACTGTAATCGACGCGAATTTAGATACTGTAAAAGTAACGGGATACGTTAAACCAAATAGCTTTTCTGAACATGTAAACAATGGAATGAAACCAGCAGTGTCTTTATTACAAGATATATTATTTGCAAATGTTTGGTCTGACACTGTGAAGGTTAAGGAGTTTGTTTTGAAAGCTCCATTTGCTTTATCAACAGCATCACCTAAGTATGTGCTGAAAGAATGGGTGAAGAAAGATGGTGAAGAGGTTAAACATCTAGAAATAATAGCAATTCTTAAGGAAGGTGATAATGAATTTCCGTTTTATGCAATGGGTGATGGAACTCTGATGCATGGTGAACACAAAGGAAAGAAAGTAGTAGCTGGTGATGAGGTATCGTTCATCAACAAGCGTGGTAACTTATCAGAAAAGATTTTAGGGAAAATTGATTATTCTTCACCGCAACCCTTTTACTTCAAAAATCTTACTAATAAATCACAAGGAATTCCATTAATTGTACTTTGGCTTGTGGCGGGTGCGTTTTTCTTTACATTTAAGATGGGGTTCATCCAGTTTAAAGGTATTAGGCACGCAATTGATTTAGTTAAAGGTAGATATGATAATCCGTCTAAGGAAGCTGGGGAAGTAACTCATTTTCAAGCCCTAGTTACTGCACTTTCAGCAACAGTTGGATTGGGTAATATTGCAGGGGTCGCAATTGCAATTAGTATGGGAGGACCGGGAGCAACTTTCTGGATGATTCTTGCTGGTTTAGTAGGGATGGCTTCAAAATTTGTTGAATGTACCCTTGGTGTAAAATACCGTATCTTAAAAGAGGATGGTGAAGTTTCTGGTGGTCCAATGTACTATTTAAGTCGTGGATTGGCGAAACGTGGACCGGGTTTCAAACAATTAGGAAAGGTTTTAGCTATACTTTTTGCCATTCTTTGTGTTGGTGGTTCACTTGGAGGTGGAAACATGTTCCAAGTTAATCAAGCGTTTAACCAACTCTCAGAAATCCCTGGATGGGAAGGATTCTCCTCTTATGGTTTGTATTTCGGAATTGGAATGGCAATTCTCGTAGGAATAGTAATTGTTGGTGGAATTAAGAAAATTGCCAGTGTTACAGATAAAATTGTACCAACGATGGTTGGAATTTATGTCATTTCGGCTTTGGTAATTATTGGTTTTAATTACGATAATTTAGGGCATGGTTTCAGTACAATCATTACTGGTGCTTTTAATCCGGATGCAATGTATGGTGGATTTATTGGAGTACTGATTTTAGGGTTCCAACGTGCTGCATTCTCGAATGAAGCAGGAGTAGGTTCTGCACCAATTGCTCACGCTGCTGCCAAGACTGATGAGCCTGTTAGTGAAGGAATCGTTGCTATTTTAGAGCCGTTTATTGATACTGTAGTTGTATGTACGATGACTGCTTTAGTAATTATATTTACGGGGTATGCACAAGATCCCGAAGGATTAGAAGGAGCTGCGCTAACATCTGCGGCACTTTCATCTTCATTAGGTGATTGGTCATTGTATGTTCTTTCATTCGCAGTAGTATTATTTGCATTCTCTACAATGATTTCTTGGTCTTATTACGGCTTAAAGGCTTGGACTTTTGTTTTTGGACAATCTAAAATGTCAGATTTAATCTATAAATTTATATTCCTTGTGTTTATTGTTATTGGAGCTTCTGTAGGACTTGGAGCCGTAATTGATTTTTCAGATCTTATGATTTTAGGTATGGCTTTTCCAAATATTCTAGGACTTCTGATAATGTCAGGAGAAGTAAAAGCAGATTTAAAAGATTATTTTTCTCGTATAAAATCAGGTGCAATTAAAAGATTTAAATAAATATATTGGTTAGAAAGAATTGGGATAGTGACTGGATTCATTTTTCAAAAAGAGCCCGTCGAGGTATAATCGTTTTACTTATTGCGTTCGTCATAGTCGCAGTAAGTCCAAGGTTGTATTATAATTATATCCATGTTCCGCAAGAATATGAAATTCAAATTCGTCCATTAGCTAAATTTGAAGCAGAAAAGAACAAACTGAAGGTCGAGAGTCTAGAGTATAGTAGATATACCCAGCCAAAAGCAATGTTTGATCCAAATGATTATACAGTTGAGGAATGGAAGAATGTTGGATTGTCTGAGAAACAAGCCGGATCTATTATAAATTATTTATCAAGCGGAGCAATATTGAAGGTTAAAACTGATCTTAAAAAACTTTATGTTGTAGATCAAGAATTATATGATTTGTTGGAACCTAAAATAGACTTGCCGGAGGAAATTGAAGAACTTTATAGCACTGAGGTTTCGTATAAAGAAATGAATAGTCAAGAACTAGAAAATGAAATTGAACCCCGTGTTGAAAAAACGAAGGTTGTTTCCCCGATTTCTTTAAATATGGCATCTGCCGAAGAACTTAAAAGTATACCTGGAATTGGTGAATTTTACGCAAAAGAAATAATTCAATTACGAAAGGCTTATGGAGGATTCGTTTCACATGATCAATTATCGGGAATCTATGGGATGAGACAAGGAAAGTTAGATTCTTTAAAACCATTCTTAGTAATCAATTTAAATGAATTAAGAAAGCTGGATATCAACAAAGCGTCGGAGCAGCAATTAAGAAACCATCCTTTGATTAGTTATGATATTGCAAAATCAATTGTGTACTTTAGGGAAAACTATAGGGTTTATAAAAGAGTAGATGAAATTCTTTTATCTCCTTATATTGACAGAGATAAATTAAAGGCGTTAACGCCATACTTGAAGGTAGATTAATTTTATTCTTATACGAACGAATAAAAATATACTATATTTGCCTTTTGAAATTTTGATAATTTAAAATACAAAATAGAATGAACTTCGATCTTAACGAGAATCAAATAATGATTCAACAAATGGTAAGAGACTTTGCTGAAAAGGAAATTAAGCCAAATTTATTAGAATGGGATGAAAAAGAACACTTTCCAGTTGATGTGATGAAAAAACTAGGAGATTTAGGTCTTTTAGGTATTTACATTCCAGAAGAATATGGTGGTAGTGGTTTTTCTTACGATGAATATGTAACTGCACTTATTGAATTAGGTAAAGTTTGTGGAGGAGTTGGTCTTTCTGTTGCTGCGCATAATTCATTATGTACTGGACATATTTATTATCATGGTTCTGAAGAACAAAAGAAAAGATTTTTACCAAAATTGGCTTCTGGAGAATTCATTGGTGCATGGGGGTTGACAGAGCCTAATACAGGTTCTGATGCTATGAGAATGAAAACAACAGCAGTTAAAGATGGTGATGATTGGATTATTAATGGTGCCAAAAACTGGATTACTCATGGGCTTTCAGGAGATGTTTCTGTAGTTTTAGTAAGAACTGGTGAATTGTTAGATAGTAAAGGTATATCAGCGTTTATCGTTGAGAAAGGTACTCCTGGTTTTTCTGCAGTTCAAATTAAAGGGAAGTTAGGTGTTAGAGCTAGTGAAACTGCAGAGCTAATTTTTGACAATGTTCGTGTTCCTAATGCTAATTTAATTGGTGAAGTAGGTATGGGCTTTGTCCAAGCTATGCAAATTCTTGATGGTGGTCGAATTTCTATCGCTGCCTTAAGTTGTGGAGTCGCTCGTGGAGCATATGAAGCATCAGTAAAATATGCTAAAGAACGTGAACAGTTTGGTAAACCAATTGCACAATTTCAAGGAATTAGCTTTAAGTTAGCTGATATGGCTACAAATGTAAAAGCAGCCGAATTATTGACTTTCAACGCTGCTGCATTGAAAAATGCTGGTAAAAAGTTAACTGAAGAAGGAGCTTATGCTAAATATTTCGCTAGTGAAACTGCTGTTATGTGTGGGAATGAAGCCGTACAAATTATGGGAGGTTATGGTTATACAAAGGAGTATCCAGCAGAGAAGTTTCTACGTGATGCAAAGTTAATGACTATTGGTGAAGGAACATCTGAAATTCAAAAAGTAGTTATTTCAAGAGAAATTTTGAAATAAGTATTGTTCATAAGATTTATCTTATTATCTTTGCAAACCAATTTATAGAATTAGAAAACGAAATTAAATATAGAATATGTTAGTAGTACCTGTAAAAGAAGGAGAGAACATAGAAAGAGCTCTCAAGAAATATAAGAAGAAGTTTGAAAAAACTGGACGTATGAGAGAGATCCGTAGACGTAAAGAATTTGTTAAACCTTCAATATTAGGACGTCAAGCTCGTATTAAAGCGGCTTACAAACAACGTTTACAGTCTAAAGAAATATAAAATATTCTTTTCAAGAATACGTTAAGGAGTCTATTGTGGACTCCTTTTTTTGTTTATATATGCTCGACCAATTCATTACATATTTAAATACTGAGAAAAGAGTATCTGATCATACCAGTATAGCTTATCAAAAAGATATTGAATCATTTTTAGAATTCGCTGAAATTGAAAGTAAAGATGATTTAAAAGAATTAACGTATCAAAACATTCGAGCTTGGATAGTTGATTTAATTAATAATAAGCATTCTAACAGGACAGTAAATCGGAAATTGTCTTCATTAAGGACGTTTTTTAAATGGGCCTTGAAAAATCAAATAATCGACATCAACCCTATGTCTAAAATTAGGGGCCCAAAGCAAGAGAAAAGACTTCCTGAATTTGTTAAGGAAGAGGAAATCGAATTAAATAATATTGAACAATTGTTTCCTGAAGGGTTTTCGGGATTGCGAGATCGATTAATATTAGAGGTTTTTTATCAAACTGGCATCCGTCTCTCCGAACTTATAGAGTTGAAACAGGTTAATTTCGAGAATGACAGTTTAAGAGTTTTAGGTAAACGTAATAAGGAAAGGATTGTTCCTATTACATCCGATTTATCAAATCAATTAAAGGATTATTTAAGATCTCCGGTTTACGTAGAGGCTAATGTTAATTATTTATTCATAACTGATAAAGGGAAAAAGTTATATCCTAAGTTTGTTTATAGAAAAGTGAATTATTATCTTTCTATGGTAACTAGCCTTACAAAAAGAAGTCCGCATGTTTTGCGGCATACTTTTGCAACACACATGTTAAATAATGGGGCGGGACTAGAAACCTTAAAGGAGGTATTGGGACATGCAAATTTAAGTGCAACTCAAATTTACACGCATAATTCATTTGATCAGATTTCAAAAATCTATAAACAATCTCATCCCAGAGGAGGAAAAGAGGAGTGATTTTCCGTTATTATAATCTATAATCAGCAGGGTTAACCTTAAGTTTATTTTGAAATTTAAAAAAAAATCGAATTTTTTTTATAAATTTTTTAGGTCTTGACTTTTTAATAAAACCATTGTAAAACAATGTGTTAGATGTTGGTTTTTACAGAGGGTGAAAAAAGAATCAAAAATATTTTAAAAATATTTTAAAAAAATGCTTGTCGGAGTTTATTTATTTACTACATTTGCAACCCCGAACGAGATGTATATCATGTTAGGGAGTTCTTTAAAAGGTTATAATTTACCAACAAAAGTGCCGATGTAGCTCAGCTGGCTAGAGCAGCTGATTTGTAATCAGCAGGTCGGGGGTTCGAGTCCCTCCATCGGCTCATAAACTTTTTAGTTGGGGGGATACTCAAGCGGCCAACGAGGGCAGACTGTAAATCTGCTGATTTTATCTTCGAAGGTTCGAATCCTTCTCCCCCCACACTTAGTTTAACTTTTATATTTTAAGCGGGAGTAGCTCAGTTGGTAGAGCGTCAGCCTTCCAAGCTGAGGGTCGCGAGTTCGAGTCTCGTCTCCCGCTCAATATAACTTTTTAATGGCTCGCTGCCGGTGTAGCTCAGGGGTAGAGTGCTTCCTTGGTAAGGAAGAGGTCACGAGTTCAATTCTCGTCATTGGCTCGAATTACACATGGAGAGTCACTCATTATTATGAGTGAATTTTTCCGTATGTAGCAATTAAGTTTTATAAATAGTATATTAACAAGTAACAAATAAAAAATGGCTAAGGAAACATTTAATCGTTCCAAACCACACTTGAACATTGGAACAATCGGTCACGTCGATCACGGAAAGACAACTTTAACTGCTGCTATCGCTGCGGTTTTGTCTGCAAAAGGCTTATCTGAAGCTCGTAGTTTTGACTCAATCGATAACGCTCCTGAGGAGAAGGAACGTGGTATTACAATCAATACATCTCACATTGAGTATGAAACTGAAAATCGTCACTACGCACACGTAGATTGTCCAGGTCACGCCGACTATGTTAAGAACATGGTAACTGGTGCTGCTCAAATGGATGGTGCGATTTTAGTTGTTGCTGCAACAGATGGACCAATGCCTCAAACACGTGAGCACATTCTTTTAGGACGCCAGGTTGGTATTCCAAGAATCGTTGTTTTCATGAACAAAGTGGATTTGGTAGATGACGAAGAATTATTAGAATTGGTTGAACTTGAAATTAGAGAGCTTTTATCTTTCTATGATTATGATGGTGATAACTCTCCAGTGATTCAAGGTTCTGCTTTAGGTGCTCTTAACGGAGACGAGAAGTGGAGTGATATCGTTATGGAGCTAATGGAAGCAGTTGATACATGGATTGAATTACCTCCTCGTGAAGTAGACAAACCATTCTTGATGCCTGTTGAAGATGTATTCTCGATCACTGGTCGTGGTACTGTTGCAACTGGTCGTATCGAAACTGGTGTTATTAACTCTGGAGAAGAGGTTGACATCTTAGGTATGGGTGATGAGAAACTTAAATCTGTTGTTACAGGGGTAGAGATGTTCCGTAAGATCTTAGATAGAGGTGAAGCTGGTGATAACGTTGGACTTCTTTTAAGAGGTATTGACAAAACAGTGATCCGTAGAGGTATGGTTGTTTGTAAGCCTGGTTCTACAACACCACACGCTAAATTTAAGGCAGAGATATATGTTCTTAAGAAAGAAGAAGGTGGACGTCACACTCCATTCCATAACCGTTACCGTCCACAGTTCTACTTCCGTACAACGGATGTAACTGGAGAGATTCTTTTAGGAGAAGATCGTGACATGGTTATGCCTGGTGATAACGTTACAATTAATGTTGAATTGATCGTTCCAATCGCTATGAACAAAGGTCTTCGTTTTGCAATCCGTGAGGGTGGTAGAACTGTAGGAGCTGGTCAAGTGACTGAGATCGTATAGACATAAAATATAATTGAAAAAGGGGAGTTTTTTGACTCCCTTTTTTTAACTACGGGCGTAGCTCAGTTGGTAGAGTACTGGTCTCCAAAACCATTGGTCGTGGGTTCGAATCCTACCGCCCGTGCAAAATTGAAAGAAATTGGCAAATATTGTAGAATATCTTCAGGATACATATCATGAGCTAGTTCACAAAGTGAGCTGGCCAACATGGACAGAGTTACAGAACAATACTATTATGGTAGTTGTTGGATCTGTTATATTTTCCTTACTTATATTTGTAATGGATTTTATTTTCGGAATAAATCCATCTACATATTTCTGGAAAGGAGTTCTTGGATTGATTTATCCATAATTAATAATACGTTTTATCGGAATTACTGTGGAAGAAGTTAAAAAAAGATGGTACGTTGTTCGCGCAATTAGCGGGAAAGAAGGAATGGTTAAGGAGTACCTAGAAATGGAAATCAATCGTCAAAAATTGAATGATTTTTTTGGTCAAATCCTTATTCCTACAGAAAAAGTTTTTCAAATTAGAAACGGTAAGAAAATTACCAAAGAAAAAACTTTTTTACCTGGTTATGTTCTCGTGGAAGTTGCACTTGTGGGAGAAGTTCCTCACGTTATAAAAGGAGTGCCAAATGTTATAGGATTCTTGGGTGCTGAAAAGCATGGAGATCCTTTACCAATGAGAAAAACGGAAGTTAATCGTATTCTAGGTAAAGTTGACGAGATGTCTGAAAATGAAGAGGAAATGAAAATTCCATTTGTTATCGGAGAGTCGGTTAAGGTTGTTGATGGACCTTTTAATAACTTTAATGGAACTATTGAAGAAATTAACGAAGAGAAAAAGAAATTGAAAGTTATGGTGAAAATATTCGGTCGAAAAAACTTGGTCGAATTGAGCTATATGCAAGTAGATAAAGAAAATTAATAAGTTTTTTTAACCAGTAGGAGTGGTGGTGATGATTAAAGCTTCCCATCTATACGATCACGTTAGGACTACACAAACTATAAATAAATGGCTAAAGAAGTAGCAGGTTTGATCAAATTACAGATCAAAGGTGGTGCAGCAAATCCTTCTCCGCCCGTTGGTCCCGCACTTGGTGCAAAAGGGGTTAACATCATGGAGTTCTGTAAGCAGTTTAACTCAAGAACCCAAGATAAGGCTGGAAAAGTATTACCTGTTGTAATCACTGTTTATGGAGATAAATCATTCGATTTTATCATCAAAACTCCACCAGCAGCAGTTCAATTATTGGATGCAGCAAAACTTAAAAAAGGTTCTTCAGAGCCTAACCGCTTGAAAGTGGCTAGTGTTTCTTGGGATCAAGTTAAAGCAATTGCTGAAGACAAAATGGCTGACCTTAACTGTTTCACAATTGAATCAGGTATGAAAATGGTTGCTGGAACGGCAAGAAGTATGGGAATCACTGTAAAAGGGGCTTTTCCTAAAAACTAAAAAACATTAATCATGGGACGTATTTCTAAAAAGAGAAAAGAAGCGCTTTCAAAGTATGACTTTGACAAGACGTATTCGTTGACTGAAGCATGTGATTTAGTAAAGGAAATCACTAATACAAAATTCGACGCTTCTGTTGACATCAGTGTTCGTCTAGGAGTTGATCCTAGAAAAGCTAATCAAATGGTAAGAGGAACTGTTGCTCTACCTCACGGAACTGGAAAGGATATTAAAGTACTTGTACTTTGTACACCTGACAAGGAAGAAGAGGCTAAAGAAGCAGGTGCTGATTTCGTTGGTTTAGATGAGTACATTGAGAAAATAAAAGGAGGATGGACTGATATCGATGTGATAATCACCATGCCATCTGTAATGGGGAAAGTAGGTGCTTTAGGTCGTATATTAGGACCTAGAGGTTTAATGCCTAACCCTAAAACTGGTACTGTAACAATGGATGTAGCGAAAGCAGTTCAAGAAGTTAAAGCTGGTAAAATCGATTTCCGTGTTGATAAATTCGGTATTGTTCACTCTAATATTGCAAAATCATCTTTCGATGGTAGTAAAATTAAGGACAATGCAGCTGAATTGTTAAGCACTTTAATCAAGATGAAACCATCTGCAGCTAAAGGAGTGTACATCAAAAGTATTTACATGAGTTCAACAATGAGCCCAAGTATTCAAATTGACGCTAAATCTGTTGTCGCTTAAAATTTTTAAATATGAATAGAGAAGAAAAAGCGCAGTACATTGACAATTTAACAGCAGAATTAAAAGACGCAGGTATTTTTTACCTTGCTGATACATCGCAGTTATCTGTAGAGAAAATAAACGACTTAAGAGCAAGATGTTTTAAGGCTAATGTAAGTTTAAGAGTAATCAAAAATACTCTTCTTTCTAAAGCTATCGATCGTATCGAGGACAGAGATCTTAGTGAGTTGAAAAAAGCTCTTAAAGGACCAACAGCAATTATGTATGCTGAAGTAGGTAATGCGCCTGCAAAAATTATTAAGGATTTCCGTAAGAAGGCCGAAAGACCAATCTTAAAAGCAGCTTACGTTGAAGAAGCTATTTACATTGGAGATGAGAATCTTGATGCATTAGTTGAAATCAAAAGCAAGGATGAACTTATCGGAGAAGTTATTACATTGTTACAAAGCCCAGCGAAAAATGTTATTTCTGGACTTAAAGGACAAGGTGGTAAAATCGTTGGAATTCTTAAAACGCTCTCAGAAAGAGCATAGATTAAATATTATTTATTAGAACCTTTTTTAAACAAAAATAAAATGGCTGAATTAAAAGACATCGCTGAAACATTAGTTAACCTTACAGTAAAAGAAGTTAACGAATTAGCAACTATCCTTAAGGATGAATACGGTATCGAACCTGCTGCTGCTGCTGTTGCAGTTGCTGGAGGAGGTGCTGCTGCAGAAGCTGCAGAAGAAAAAACTGAGTTTGACGTAATCCTTAAAGCTGCGGGAGGTAGTAAATTGGCTGTCGTAAAATTAGTTAAAGAATTAACTGGTCTTGGTTTGAAAGAAGCAAAAGCATTAGTTGATGGTGCTCCAGCTCCAGTTAAGGAGGGAGTTTCTAAAGACGAAGCTGATAGCTTAAAATCTTCATTAGAAGAAGCAGGAGCTGAGGTTGAAGTTAAGTAATAACTATACTTATTATACAGTACAGGCATCCTCGATTTTCGGGATGCCTTGTGCTGTTTTTATGCATTTATACGCATCTGGTTCTTTTTTCTAACAAAATTTCGTAGTCTTGGCAACATCAAATAATATCGCTACAAGAATTAATTTCGCTTCTAGCAAAAGTGTTTTTGAATATCCTGACTTTTTGGATGTTCAACTAAAGTCGTTCCGTCAGTTTTTTCAACTTGAAACAACTCCTGAGAACCGTGAAAAGGAAGGTCTCTTTAAAGTTTTTTCTGAAAACTTTCCTATAACTGATACAAGAAATCAATTTGTCCTTGAGTTTCTGGACTATTTCATTGATCCGCCTCGCTACTCTATTGAAGAGTGTATCGAACGTGGATTAACGTATAGTGTTCCCCTTAAAGCAAAATTGAAACTTTATTGTACTGACCCTGAACATGAAGATTTTGAAACGATAGTTCAAGATGTTTATTTAGGTACAATTCCTTATATGACACCTAAAGGGTCATTTGTAGTGAATGGTGCTGAACGTGTTATAGTTTCTCAGTTACACCGTTCACCTGGTGTTTTCTTTGGTCAATCTAGACACGCAAATGGTACAAAATTATACTCTGCAAGAATTATCCCTTTTAAAGGATCTTGGATAGAGTTCGCAACTGACATTAATAATGTTATGTATGCATATATCGATCGTAAAAAGAAGCTTCCTGTTACAACTTTGTTCAGAGCTATCGGTTACGAAAGTGATAAAGACATTTTAGAGATTTTTGATCTAGCAGACGAAATTAAAGCGACTAAAGCTAATCTTAAGAAGGTTATTGGTCGTAAATTAGCTGCAAGAGTTCTTAAATCTTGGATTGAAGATTTCGTTGATGAGGATACAGGAGAAGTTGTATCTATTGAACGTAACGAAGTAATCTTAGATCGTGATACTGTTCTTGATAAGGACAATATTGAAGAAATAATTGATGCAGGAACTAAAACTATCATCCTTCATAAGGAAGATGTAAATTCTGCTGATTTTACTATTATATATAATACCCTACAAAAAGATACTGCAAATTCTGAAAAAGAAGCAGTTGAAGTAATCTATAGACAATTACGTAATGCTGAGCCGCCAGATATCGAAACTGCACGTAGTGTATTCGATAAATTGTTCTTCTCAGATACGCGTTATGACTTGGGTGAGGTAGGTCGTTTTAGAATCAATAAAAAACTTAAAATTTCTGACGATGAAGAGTCAAGAGTTTTAACTAAAAGTGATATAATTAAAATCATTAAGTATCTGATTGAGTTGATTAACTCAAAAGCAGAAGTTGATGATATTGACCACCTTTCTAATCGTCGTGTCAGAACTGTTGGTGAACAATTATTCTCTCAGTTTGGTGTTGGACTTGCCCGTATGGCTCGTACAATTCGTGAAAGAATGAACGTTAGAGATAATGAAGTATTTACTCCAATTGACTTAATCAACGCGAAAACACTTTCGTCTGTGATTAACTCATTTTTTGGAACGAATCAATTGTCTCAGTTTATGGATCAAACGAATCCACTTTCTGAGGTAACACACAAAAGACGTTTCTCTGCACTTGGGCCTGGTGGTCTTTCTAGAGAGCGTGCTGGATTTGAGGTACGTGATGTTCACTACACTCACTATGGTCGTCTTTGTACAATTGAAACTCCTGAGGGACCAAACATTGGTTTGATTTCATCTTTATGTGTATTTGCTAAAGTGAATAAGCTTGGTTTCATCGAAACTCCATATAGAAAAGTTATCGATGGAAAAGTTCAATTGAATGAAGAACCAATTTATTTATCTGCAGAAGAAGAGGATTCAATGATGATTGCGCAAGCAAATGCTCCTCTAAATGATGAAGGTGAATTCCTTGGAGATGTTGTTAAAGCTCGTGAGGAGGGAGACTTCCCAGTAGTTGAGCCAAAGCAAATTAACTTGATGGACGTTGGAGCAAATCAAATTGCTTCGATTGCGGCTTCTTCTATTCCATTCTTGGAACATGATGATGCCAACCGTGCATTGATGGGATCAAACATGCAGCGTCAAGCTCTTCCGTTATTGAAACCAGAATCTCCAATCGTAGGAACTGGAATCGAACGTTTAGTAGCTCGTGACTCTCGTGTATTGATTAATGCTGAAGGAAATGGTATTGTTGAATATGTTGATGCCAACGAAATTGTAATCAAATATGATCTTTCTGAAGAAGATGAGATTGTATCATTCGACGGAAATACTAAAACATACGTTTTAACTAAATTCAAGAAAACGAATCAAGGTTCAACAATGAACTTGAAACCTATTGTTAAAAAAGGTGATATCGTTGAAGAAGGACAAGTACTTTGTGAAGGTTATGCAACACAACAAGGTGAACTTGCTTTAGGACAAAATATGAAGGTTGCCTTCATGCCTTGGAAAGGATTTAACTTTGAGGATGCAATTGTGATTTCTGAGCGTGTAGTGCGCGAGGATGTATTCACTTCTGTTCACATTGATGAATATTCTTTAGAAGTGCGTGATACTAAACGTGGTATGGAAGAGCTAACAGCTGATATTCCTAACGTTAGTGAAGAAGCAACTAAAGATCTTGACGAACATGGATTAATCCGTATTGGTGCAGAGGTTAAAGAAGGAGATATTTTGATTGGTAAGATTACACCAAAAGGTGAAACGGACCCATCTCCAGAAGAAAAATTATTGCGTGCAATCTTTGGTGATAAAGCTGGTGATGTAAAAGATGCTTCTTTGAAAGCTGGACCTTCATTAAGAGGTGTAGTAATTAATAAGAAACTATTCTCTAGAGCAGTAAAAGATCGTAAAACTAAAGCTCAAGATAAACCTATTTTAGAAAATCTTGACACTGATTATGAGAAAGATTTAGCTGACCTAAAAGGTATTCTTGTTCAAAAATTATTGGTTATTCTAGAAGGTAAGAAATCTGCTGGTGTAACAAATAACTTTAGAGAAGAGATAATCAAAAAAGGGTCTAAATTCTCTGAGAAAGCTTTAAGTATTGTTGACTATGTTATAGTAAACCCTAGTAAATGGACTGAAGAAGAAGAAACTAACTCAATGATTCAGCGAGTTATTCATAACTTCACTATTAAGGCCAATGATTTATTAGGAAATTATAAGCGTAAAAAATTCCATATCTCTGTAGGAGATGAGTTACCTGCTGGAATCGTTAAATTGGCAAAAGTTTATTTAGCTAAGAAACGTAAATTGAAAGTAGGTGATAAGATGGCGGGTCGTCACGGAAATAAGGGTATTGTAGCGAACATTGTTCGTCAAGAAGATATGCCTTTCTTAGACGATGGTACTCCGGTAGATATCGTGTTGAACCCATTAGGGGTACCTTCACGTATGAACTTAGGTCAAATTTATGAAACTGTTCTTGGATGGGCAGGTCAGAAATTGAATGTTAAGTTTGCTACACCAATTTTTGATGGTGCTTTGCCTTCAGAAGTTGCTGAATACTGTGATAAAGCTGGAATTCCACGTGCAGGTAAGACATACTTGTATGATGGTGGAACAGGAGTACGTTTTGACCAACCTGCAACAGTAGGTGTAATCTATATGTTGAAATTATCTCACATGGTAGATGATAAAATGCATTCTCGTTCAATCGGACCATACTCTTTAATTACGCAACAGCCATTAGGTGGTAAGGCACTCTTCGGAGGTCAGCGTTTTGGAGAGATGGAGGTGTGGGCACTTGAGGCATTTGGTGCATCTAACATCCTACAAGAAATCTTGACTGTTAAATCTGATGATGTGAACGGAAGAGCTAAGGCTTACGAAGCAATCGTAAAAGGAGATAATCTCCCTACGCCTGGTATTCCTGAATCATTTAACGTTCTTCTTCATGAATTGAGAGGACTAGGATTGAATATCAAGATGGATTAATAGTCAAAGTTTAATTGAAAACACTTGTTTAAAATGGCGTATAAAAAAGATACTCAAAATACGGTGAAAGATTTTAATAAAATCACCATTTCATTGGCTTCTCCAGAATTAATTCTGGAGCAGTCAAGTGGAGAGGTTTTAAAGCCGGAAACGATAAACTACAGAACATATAAACCAGAAAGAGATGGTTTGTTTTGTGAACGTATTTTTGGACCTGTTAAGGACTATGAATGTCACTGTGGTAAATACAAACGTATTCGTTACAAAGGAATCGTTTGTGACCGTTGTGGTGTAGAAGTAACAGAGAAGAAAGTACGTCGTGAGCGCATGGGGCACATCCAATTGGTTGTTCCTGTAGCACACATCTGGTACTTTAGATCATTGCCAAATAAGATTGGTTATCTTTTAGGTCTTCCGACTAAAAAGCTTGATCAAATTATTTATTATGAAAGATATGTAGTTATTCAGTCTGGTCTTGCTAAAAATGCTGATGGGGAACCTTTAGATCAAATGCAATTCATTACTGAAGAGGAATATTTGGATATCCTTGATGAAATTCCTCAAGATAACCAATATTTGGATGACTCAGATCCTAATAAGTTTATCGCTAAGATGGGTGCGGAAGCACTTTATGACTTGCTGAAAGGTTTAGATCTTCACCAGTTATCTTACGATTTAAGACACAAAGCGAATCATGAAACTTCAATGCAACGTAAAAACGAAGCATTGAAACGTCTTCAAGTTGTTGAAGCAATGCGTGATTCTCAGGATAGAATTGAAAACCGTCCAGAATGGATGATTATCAAAGTTGTTCCTGTAACTCCACCAGAATTAAGACCATTAGTTCCTTTAGATGGAGGTCGTTTTGCAACATCGGATTTAAATGATTTATATAGAAGAGTAATTATCAGAAATAATCGTTTGAAGCGATTAATTGAAATTAAAGCTCCTGAAGTAATTTTACGTAATGAAAAACGTATGCTTCAAGAATCGGTAGATTCATTATTTGACAATTCTAGAAAATCTAGTGCTGTTAAAACTGAATCAAACAGACCTTTAAAATCTCTTTCTGATTCATTAAAAGGAAAGCAAGGTCGTTTCCGTCAAAACTTACTTGGTAAACGTGTGGATTATTCAGCACGTTCGGTAATTGTTGTTGGACCTTCTTTGAAACTTCACGAATGTGGACTTCCTAAAGATATGGCTGCAGAGCTATACAAACCATTTATCATTAGAAAACTAATTGAAAGAGGGATTGTTAAAACTGTAAAATCTGCAAAGAAAATAGTTGATAAGAAAGAAGCAATAGTATGGGATATTTTGGAGAACATTATTAAGTCGCATCCTGTGTTACTTAACCGTGCTCCTACGCTTCACCGTCTAGGTATTCAATCTTTCCAACCAAAATTAATTGAAGGAAAAGCGATTAGACTTCACCCATTAGTATGTACGGCATTCAACGCCGATTTTGATGGTGACCAGATGGCAGTTCACTTACCTTTAGGTAATGCTGCAATTCTTGAAGCTCAATTGTTAATGCTTTCTTCTCATAATATTTTGAATCCTGCGAATGGAGCTCCAATTGCTGTACCTTCACAGGATATGGTCTTGGGTCTATATTACATGACCAAAGGAAGAAAAACAGATGAGGATAGAGTAATGCTTGGTGAAGGATTAACATTCTATTCTCCTGAAGAGGTAAGAATCGCATTGAATGAAGGTCGTTTAGATTTACACGCTCACATCAAAGTTAAAACTGAAGTTTTAAATGAAGAAGGTGAACCAGTACTTAAGATTATTGAATCTACAGCTGGACGTGTAATATTTAATGAAATGGTTCCAAGAGAAGTTGGTTACATCAATGATGTATTGACTAAAAAAGCGCTTCGAGATATTATTGGAGGTGTATTGAAAATCTCAGGAACTTCACGTACTGTACAATTCTTAGATGATATTAAAACAGTTGGTTACGATATGGCCTTTAAAGGTGGACTATCTTTCAACTTGGATGATATTATTATACCAAAAGAAAAAGAAATTTTAGTTGATAAAGCGAATGTTAGTGTTGCCGAAGTTATGGACAACTACAACATGGGTCTTATTACTAATAATGAAAGATACAACCAGATTATTGATATCTGGACACGTACTAATTCTCGATTAACAAACACGTTAATGGAGCAGTTAAAAACGGATAAGCAAGGATTCAACTCAATTTATATGATGTTTGACTCTGGTGCACGTGGTTCTAAAGAGCAGATTCGTCAGCTTTCAGGAATGCGTGGTCTGATGGCAAAACCTCAGAAATCTGGAGCTTCAAGTCAAGAAATTATTGAAAATCCAATTCTTTCTAACTTTAAGGAAGGTTTATCTATTCTTGAATACTTTATCTCAACTCACGGTGCACGTAAAGGTCTTGCCGATACAGCATTGAAAACAGCTGATGCGGGTTATTTAACTCGTCGTTTGGTGGATGTTGCTCAAGATGTTGTAGTTAATGAATTTGATTGTGGTACTTTAAGAGGTATCGTTGCCGTTCCATTGAAGAAAAATGACGATATCGTTGAGCCATTATATGACAGAATTGTAGGGCGTAGTGCTGTGCATGATGTATTTGATGACAATGATGAGCTAATTGTTGAAGGTGGAGAATTGATTACTGAAGATATTGCTATTGCAATTGACAAAGCAGGAATCGATGAAGTAGAAATCCGTTCTGTACTTACTTGTGAGTTAAGAAGAGGAGTTTGTGCTAAATGTTACGGGCGTAACTTAGCAACTAACAGAGAAGCTCAAATTGGTGATGCCATTGGTGTAGTAGCTGCACAATCAATTGGTGAACCAGGTACACAGTTAACACTTCGTACATTCCACGTTGGGGGTACAGCTTCTAACATTGCGGATGAGAATGACTTGAAAGCGAAGGCTACAGGTAGATTGGAAATCGACGAGTTAAGAACAATCACGAAAGTTGATAAAGACGGAACACAAAGAGAAATCGTTGTTGGTCGTTCAGCTGAAATGAAAATTATTGATAAGAAAACTGGCCTTGCGGCAATGACATCAAATGTTCCTTATGGTGCTGAGATGGTTGCAGAAAATGGTGCGGAAATTTCTAAAGGTGATGTGATTTGTAAGTGGGATCCATACAACGCAGTAATTATTTCTGAATATAACGGTACTATCGAATTTGATAACGTTATTGAAGGTATTACTTACCGTGAAGAGGTCGATGAGCAAACAGGATTTACTGAAAAGGTAATTACTGAAACTAGAGATAAAAAGAAAAACCCAATTATCCTTATTAAGGATAAAAAAGGAGAAATCTTAAAATCATACCCTATTCCAGTAAACGCTCACGTTTCTGTAAAAGAAGGTGACGAAATGCAACAAGGGTATAGTTTAGTTAAGATTCCACGTGTTGGTGGAAAAGGGGGAGATATTACAGGGGGTCTACCTCGTATTACTGAGCTTTTCGAAGCACGTAACCCTTCTAACCCAGCAGTAGTTTCTGAAATCGATGGTATTGCTAGTTATGGTAAAATCAAACGTGGTAACCGTGAGGTAATCATTGAAGCTAAAACTGGAGAAACTAAGAAATACTTAGTTCCTTTGTCTAAGCACATACTTGTACAAGAGAACGATTTCGTTCGTGCTGGTCAATCTTTATCAGATGGAGCGATTACTCCAAAAGATATTTTGAATATTGAAGGACCAACAGCTGTTCAAGAATACATTGTTAATGAAGTACAAGAGGTATACCGTTTACAAGGTGTAAAGATCAATGATAAGCACTTTGAAGTAATCGTACGTCAGATGATGCTTAAAGTTGAGATTTCTGATGCTGGTGATACTAAATTCTTGGAAAATCAAGCTATTCATAAAGCTGATTTCATGGAGGAAAATGACCGTATATTTGGACAAATGGTTGTGACGGATGCTGGAGATTCACAAGAATTAAAAGCTGGTCAAATCGTTTCTTCTAGAAGATTACGTGATGAGAATACTCAATTGAAACGTGAAGACGCTAATTTGGTGGTCGCTCGTGAAGCAATTGCTGCAACATCTAAACCGATGTTACAAGGTATTACTCGTTCTTCTTTACAAACACAATCGTTTATCTCAGCTGCTTCTTTCCAAGAAACAACTAAGGTGCTTAACGAGGCTGCAATTGCAGGGAAAGAAGATCACTTATTAGGGTTGAAAGAAAACGTTATTGTTGGACATAAAATACCTGCAGGAACTGGTGTTAGAGTGTTCCAAGGTGTTAAGGTTTCTTCCGCTGCTAATTATGAAGAGAATTAATTATCTTTTAAAAAATAAATAATTTATAGGCTATCAATTTTTATTGATAGCCTTTTTTATTACCTTTATTATTATGGAAAATCAGAACGAAAAAGAAAATAAAATCAATATAGATTTATCAGAAGATATTGCGGATGGAGTGTACAGCAACTTAGCTTTAATTACACATTCCCCTTCAGAATTTGTATGTGATTTTGTACAAATGATGCCAGGAATGCCGAAGGCAAAAGTGAGATCACGCGTAATTATGACACCTGAAAATGCTAAACGACTTTTGAATGCTTTGCAAGATAATATACGCAAGTATGAAGAGAATGTTGGGAACATAAATACTGGTGGTTCTAACTTACCTCCTATTAATTTTGGAACTCCTCCCACAGAAGCATAATTAGATAATCATTAAAAATATAATATACATTTATCATGAGTAAATACGATGTAACAATCATTGGGTCAGGACCTGGTGGATATGTAGCAGCTATAAGATGTGCTCAATTAGGTATGAAAACAGCAATAATTGAAAAGTATGACACATTAGGTGGTACTTGTTTAAATGTTGGTTGTATTCCTTCTAAAGCATTATTGGATTCAAGTGAGCATTTTCATAATGCCAAGCATTCATTCGAAGATCACGGGATAATGTTGAATGACTTAAAGCCTGACTTCTTAAAAATGGTTGAGCGTAAAAATAAAGTTGTTGATCAAACATGTAGTGGAATTGATTTCTTGATGGACAAAAATAAAATTGATGTTCATCATGGAGTTGGATCTTTCGTTGATAAAAATACAATTAAGGTGGTTGATTCAGAAGGTAAAGAAACTGAATTGAAAACTGATAAAGCAATTATAGCTACAGGTTCTAAACCAAATTTCTTCAAAGGAATGGAGCCAGATAAGGACAGAATTATTACCTCAACAGAAGCACTTTCATTAAAGGAGATTCCTAAAAAAATGATTGTTATTGGGGGTGGAGTAATTGGTCTTGAATTAGGTTCAGTATATGCACGTTTAGGTACTGAAGTTGAAGTCGTTGAATTCGCAGATTCAATTATCCCAACCATGGATGAAACTATGGGGAAAGAATTAACACGTGTGTTGAAAAAGTTGAAAATGAAATTCAACATGAAGCACAAGGTTCAAAAGGTTGAGAATACTGGTAAAGGTGTAATTGTTACTGCCCTCGATAAAAAAGATAAGGAAGTTACTTTCGAAGCCGATTATTGTTTAGTAGCAGTAGGAAGAAAGCCTTATACTGAAGGTTTAGGATTAGATAATGTAGATATTAAAACTACTGATCGTGGACAGATTGATGTTAACGAAAATCTACAAACTTCAGTTGATAATATTTATGCAATTGGAGATGTAGTTCGTGGAGCGATGTTAGCACACAAAGCTGAAGAAGAAGGGACTTTTGTTGCTGAGAAAATGGCAGGGCAAATTCCTCATATTAATTATGATCTAATTCCTGGTGTTGTTTACACTTGGCCAGAAGTTGCATCTGTGGGTAAAACAGAACAAGAAGTTAAGGATTCAGGAGTGGAATACTCTACAGGTTCTTTCCCTATGAAAGCTTTGGGAAGATCAAGAGCGTCTGGTGATATTCAAGGGTTGGTTAAAATCATAACGAATAAAGAAACAGATGAAATTCTAGGTTTCCATATGATAGGCGCGCGTGCAGCGGATTTAATTATGGAAGGTGTTGTAGCAATGGAATATCGTGCTTCTGCAGAAGATTTAGTACGTATGTCCCATCCTCACCCTACATATTCTGAAGCAATTCGTGAAGCTGCAATGAATGCAACAGGTGACCGATCAATTCATATGTAAAAAAATGCTTATTTTTGAATAATTGAATGCCTCAAGTGACAAGCTTGAGGCATTTTTTATAATGTATTTATGAAGAATCAAGGAAATCGTATTGCTTATTTCTGCCCCTCATTAAGTTGGGGAGGATTAGAAATGACCCTGCTTAAAAATGCAAGTTGGATGAGGAATAAAGGTCATAACGTGATGATCATTGCTCAACATGGCAGTAGAATCCATCAAGAGTCCGAATTACTGGATATTGATGTGGATTTCGTACAGCAACATAGAAAGTACTATGATTTTATTAAAGCCTCTAGACTGGTTAAAATACTAAGGCAACATCAAATCACACATCTGGTCTTTAGAGATCCTAAAGATATGAGTATTTGTGCTTTGGCTAAAACTTTAATGTTTAACAAGTTGTTTTTAGCATATTTCACAGGGATGCAATTAGGGATTGCTAAACGAGATTTTTTGCATACCTTGAGATTTAGTAAGTTAGATCTCTGGTCCTGTCTTCTTCCGTGGTTGAAAAAGCAAGTTAATGAGTTAACACGTTTTCCAGAAGAAAAAACTAAAGTTATTCCCCCAGGTTTAGTTTTAAATAAATTTTTTAATGCTCCTTCTGCAAGTGAAGCTAAGGTGTTGTTAGCATTAGATGCAAATAAAAAATACATTGGTTTAGTAGGACGCTTTGATGAGCAAAAACGTCAACTTTTACTATTAGAAGCTTTTAGTAAAATTAAGAGTGAAATAGAACATAATCTTGTCTTTTTAGGAGAATCTACACATGGAGAATCAGATGCGTATTTTAATAAATTGAAAGATTTCGTAAGTCAAAATAACATGGAAAAAAGAGTTCACTTTGTTCCATTTAGAAATGATGTGGAAACCTTTTATGCGGCAATAGATGTTTTTGTTATGGCTACTAATTCTGAGACTTTTGGAATGGTTACTATAGAAGCAATGGCATCGGGGTGCAAAATAGTGGGAAGTAATAAAGGCGGTACTGTTGAGATTTTGAAGCATGGTGAATTGGGTGAACTTTTTGAGTCTGGTAATTCGGATGATTTAGCCAGCAAAATACTGATAGCGATAAATGATGAAAATTTCGATACCAATAGGAATAAAGAAGCGGCTAAGGAATACGACGCTGAGAAATTTTGCGATAATGTAGAAAAAGCGCTAGGGTTGTAAGTTTTTTAGAATTTGAACACCAAACCCTCCTTGAAAACGTTATGCTAATGGAATGAATCCTAGCTTGAGAATAATAATACTGTTTTTTATGCTTTTCACGGTATTGGCTTTGCCGTTGAGAAGTCAGACATCTAATTTTAGATGGAAAAAAATCCTGCCTCAAAATGATACCTTAGTTATTGATTCATTGACCATTTATCAAGGTAGTTTCAATGTGTTTTGTGGTGATTCTCTAGTCAGTCCATCTACCTATTTCTTCGATGGGAATAGTAGAAAATTTTCCTTTAAAGGTGAATGTAGTGATTCTTTACAATTAAGATATCGTGTATTCTCAATTGATTTCCAAAAACGTTTCCAAACAATAGATACTTCTATGATTTATCAAAATGTTGGGAAGGTAAACGATTTCTTTTATCAGAATGAAAGCAAACCACTTAATTTTTTCTCTGATGAAGGGATTAAAAAATCAGGTAGTATCTCTAGAGGTATTAGTTTTGGTAATTCACAAGACTTATCTGTAAATTCTACCTTAAATCTTCAATTATCTGGAGAAATTGCCCAAAACGTAAACATTTTAGCCACTGTTACAGATGATAATTTACCTATTCAACCAGACGGAAACACAAATCAAATCCAAGAATTTGATCAAGTTTTTATTCAACTTTATGGAAAAGAGTATAAAATAATTGCAGGAGATTTCTGGCTAAAAAAACCAACAGGTTACTTTATGAATTACAATAAACGGGCTCAAGGTTTATATGGTCAGTATTCTTGGGGAGATGAAAACTCAAAATGGACAGCACAAGGTGCTGGAGCACTCTCTAAAGGTAAGTTTTCAAGAAATGTGATTCAGGGGCTGGAGGGAAGCCAAGGGCCATATAGATTGCAGGGAAACGAAAATGAACCATTTATTATGGTGTTGTCGGGAACAGAAAGTGTTTACCTAGATGGTAGGCTATTGGAAAGAGGTCAAGAATTTGACTATACCATTAACTACAATAGCGCTGAATTAATTTTTACTCCACGCAATCAAATCACAAAGGATTCAAGAATTGTAGTTGAATTTCAATATACGGATCAAAATTATGCAAGATCTTTATTTCAAACCAGTATAAATTATGAAAGTGAGAATATTGATTTTTGGTTGAACATGTTTAGTGAGCAAGATGCTAAAAATCAATCGCTTCAACAAAAATTAAGCAATAGTGATAAGCTTTTGTTAACCGAAATTGGGGACAGCCTCGAGTTGGCAAGAACGAGCTCTTTAGACAGTATAGGGTTTGTAGATAATCAGGTAACTTATAAGTTGGTCGATTCTTTGGGAATTGATTCTATTCTGGTTTATTCGGTTAGTCCAGATTCAGCTTTTTACAGGGCTAGTTTTACAAATGTAGGGTTTGGAAATGGGAATTATATTTTTGATCGATTTACTGCAGTTGGACGTGTTTATCAATGGGTAGCTCCAATAGGAGGTGTTCCGCAAGGAGATTTTGAGCCTTCCAGATTAATTGTGACTCCTAAAAAGACTTCAATGGTTACAGCCGGAGTTAAATATCGATTAAATAAGAAGTGGGAAATGATGACAGAGCTGAGTACCTCCAATAATGATAAGAATACTTTTTCAAGAATTAATAACGATGACAACAGAGCTTTTGCTAATAAAACAACGATAGATGGATTGTTTAAACTGAGAGATGATTCTACCTCAAAATGGACGGCGTCAACAGGGTTAGATTTTGAATTTCGAACGAAGTATTTTAACGAAATTGAAAGATATCGTGGTGTCGAATTTGACAGAGATTGGAATGTTAGAAATCAAGATTATTCTGGTCAAGAGGTTTTAGCTAACCTTTCAGGAGGAATAAAACATGATGATTACGGAGGTGTAGAAGTACAAGCTCAGAACTACACATTAGGAAATGATTATCAGGGAAATCGAGCTCAAGTTCTAGGAGATTGGTCTAAGGATGGTTTTAAATCATCAATTGAAGGGAGTTATCTAAATGCAAATGCTGAAGGGAAAAATACCTTTCTTAGGCATAAAGCAAAAGTGAGTAAAGAGATTGGTAAGTTTAAGATTGGTTTCGAAGATGACCATGAATTGAATCAATTTCAATTAGGTGATACCTTACTTCAAACCAACTCCTACCAATGGTATGATTGGAAGGTTTACATCGCTAATGCAGATAGCTTAGAAAATAAATTTACTGTTTTTTATCAGGAAAGATACGATTGGAAAAGTGATTCTTCTCGTTTATCGAAGGCCGCTAAAGGAAGGAGTATTGGGGCAAACTATAATTGGGTGACCAACGAAACTTCAACTTTAACAACGCTCATGAGTTATCGTATGTTGGAAATTAAGGATGAACAATTGATTGACCAAGAACCTGAAAATACATTTTTAGGAAGAATAGATTATAGATTGAATTTATGGAAAAACGCATTGACTGCCAGTACATTTTATGAAGTGGGATCAGGACTGGAATTGAAAAAAGAATTTCTTTACATAGAAGTTAATGCAGGTCAGGGTGTTTATACTTGGATTGATTATAATGGAGATGGCGTTAAAGATTTGAATGAATTTGAAATTGCTCAATATCAAGATCAAGCAAAATATATTCGTGTTTTTACGCCAAGTAATGAATATGTAAGGACTTATTCTAATGAATTTAACCAGACTTTATTTTGGAGACCAGAGCGAATATGGAAAGGTAAAGGGAATTTTTTAAGAACGCTTTCTAGGTTTTCCAACCAAACGAGATTTCGAGTAAACAGAAAAATGTCTAACCAATCTGCAAGAACTTATAATCCATTAGACCAAGAAATAGCAGATACGAATTTGATTAGTTTTAATTCAACGATAAGGAATACTGTATTCTTCAATAGAACAAATCCAATATTTGCTGCAGATTATACTTACTCCAATATTGGTTCAAAAACTTTGTTGGCCAACGGGTTTGATGCACGAGATGTTAGCTTTAATGCGGTTTCTTTCAGGTGGAATGTATTGAGGAAATTTACCCTGAAATTTGAGGCTGAGCAAGGATTTAAATCTTCTTCGGCGGATTATACCTCTGGAAGAGATTATACGATTGATTATCATAATGTAAAACCTGAATTCGTTTACCAACCGAGTACAACTTTTCGATTGTCCTTATCAGGACGTTATGAAGAAAAGAGTAATAAGCCTGAGTTTGGTGGAGAAAAAGCTTTTATTGGTGATTTAGGCTTGGGGTTGAAATGGAATCAACTGGAGAAAGGTAGTCTTAATGCCGAAGTAAAAATTGTTTCTATTAATTATTCAGGAGTAGAAAACAGTGCATTATCGTACGAAATGTTGGAATCTTTAAAGCCTGGTAGGAATTATACCTGGAACTTAAATTATCAACGAAATATATCCACTAATTTGCAGATCAGTATTCAGTATAATGGACGTCAGTCAGAAGACAGTAAGACAATTCATTCTGGCGGAGTTGAAGTTCGAGCGTTTTTCTAAAAGCTTATTTTTTAAAAAAAAATACTGCCTCGATTGAGACAGCTTCAATTCCTTAAATCATTCGAAATATTTGAAACTATTTAATGATCTTAAATGTTTTGGCGCTAATTGCGGATCTAACATTTACAAAGTAAACTCCACTACTTACGTCAGCAACATTTATTTCAAGTTTACTTGAAGAATAAACGATTCTACATGCTGCCACTACTAGCTCTACAGATTCAAGTAATCCATTTTCATAAGTGATTCAATCAATTCTTGGTACAGAATGGATGAGCTCCAAAATGAGAAATGAGATAACCTGTATTGGGGATATGGACTTTTATCCGGTTTTATTTTTTCGAAATCTGATGAAGTTTTTTCGAAATGTTGCTTTCATGATTTGCTATTTAAAATTAGTTGAGTGCTCAGTGTTTATTTTATTTTTTTCTGTTAAATGATAGATAAATCAACCCTTTTGATGTGATGTTTAGCGCTTTTGATTTTTGGTTTGAATTAAATTAAAAGAGTGAAATTATCAACATTGGAATAAATCTCCCACTTTTTACCACAAGCTTAATTTTACTTATGTTTGCATCTATTACAACGATAGAGTAAAGAATATGTAACTTTTTAGTGTCTTTTATCGTAAATAGTTTTCAACACTTGTTTTAAAGTGGTAAAAAGTGGTAGATTTTCCATTATTTTTACGCATTATTAAAGAACATGGCAGGATTAGTAGGAGAATATGAAGTGAAATTGGATGCCAAAGGGCGTTTCTTATTTCCGTCTCATTTGAGAAGGCAACTTTCTCCTGCTGCCCAAGAAAGTTTTATGTTGAACAAAGGTTTTGAAGAGTGCTTGACGCTTTACCCAATGAATGAGTGGGAGAAGTTGAGTGAATCACTTTCCAAAATCAATTTGTTTAAACCGAAGAATCGAATGTTTTACCGATTGTTTCATCAAGGTGCAAAAGATGTGTCGCTTGATAAAACAGGACGTGTTTTGATTCCGACGTCACACATGGAGCGTGTCGGTCTGAATAAGGATGTAATGTTAATTGCATACAACGACCGAATAGAGATTTGGGATAAATCTACTTACTTCGAAATGATCGAAGGAAGCATGTCCGATTTTGCTGATTTAGCAGATGAAGTAATGGGTAATTTGGAAGATGGAGGAGAATAAAGATCAATACGAATATCACGTACCGGTAATGCTTCAAGAGTGCCTTGATGGGTTGGATATTAATCCAGATGGCATTTATATTGACCTTACTTTTGGAGGTGGTGGACATGCAAGAGAAATGTATAAATTACTTTCTGAAAAAGGGAAGTTAATTGTCTTTGACCAAGATGCTGATGCTAAGAAAAATGCTTGGTCAGCTCCAAATTTTCATTTTGTAGCTTCAAATTTTTCATTCTTGAAAAACCAATTGCGCATGCTTGGAATTTCTAAAGTTGATGGGATATTGGCTGATTTAGGGGTTTCTTCTCATCAATTTAATGAACCGGAAAGAGGGTTTAGTATTCGTTCTGACGAAAAGTTAGATATGCGAATGAATCAAAGGAGTGGTGATTCAGCATATGATGTTGTCAATAATTATTCTGAGGAGCAAATTATGACGATGGTAGGGAAGTATGGTGAGGTTAAGTCCCCACGTCGTATTGCTCAAGCCATTTGCTTAAAGCGCCAAAGTTCACCAATTGCGACAACTGGTCAATTGATTGCTGTTTTGGAGCCAATAGCTCCTAAGTTCAAAGAAAATAAATTTTATGCTCAAGTGTTTCAAGCAATTCGTATCGAGGTAAACGACGAAATGAATGTGTTGGAGAGAATGCTAGAGCAAACATCAGAGGTTTTAAAGCCTGGAGGAAGGTTGGTCGTAATGTCTTATCATTCTTTAGAAGATCGATTGGTTAAGAATTATATAAAAAGTGGAAGTTTTTCTGGAAAAGTTGAAAAGGACTTTTTTGGAAATATCTTGAAGCCATTCAAAGGAATTTCTAGAAAGCCTTTAATAGCGAATGAAGAGGAATTAGAGCGTAATTCTAGAGCAAGAAGTGCGAAGTTGAGAGTAGCAGAGAGAAATGAAGGGGAATAATTATATATCAGATTCGCAAAAGGACGCAAAAACGACAAAAAAGAAAAAGAGTCGTTTTGCTACTGCTAGCAGAAAACAATCGCAATCATTGGTGCAAATCATGAATGGCGATTTTTTGACTAGGGACTTTGTGTTGAATAATTTGATTTACATCTTCTTTGTGATTTTCCTAATGATTTTAATGGTGTCAAAGGGATATTATGTGAATCAATTGTCAAATGATATTGCCAAAGAGGAGAAGGCTGTTGGTGATATTACTGCCGATTATGTTGAGACAAAGGCAAAATTGGAAGAATTGACAAGAAGAACCCAAATGATTGAAAAGTTAAAGCCTTTAGGATTGAAGGAGACTATAAATCCAACAAAGGTGATTAGAATTAAAAACGAGAAAGAGAATTAATAGTCAGATGAAATTGCCAAAAGCTGTCATAATAAGAACATACTTGATCTACTTTTTAGTAGTCATTGCTATGCTTGTGGTAATAGGAAAAACTTTTTCTATTATTATAGATGGTCGCGACAATATTTTTACAACAACTTCTGATAAACTTCAGCAGCGTTCAGCGAATGTAGAGCCTAGAAGAGGTGAGATTTTAGATGCTCATTTAAATCCGTTGGTTACTTCAGTTTCGTTTTATGATATTTATATGGATCCTTTAACTGTGAAAGATGAAGTATGGACGAAAGGAATTGGAGGTTTAAGTGTTGGCTTGTCTAAGTTGTTTAAGGATAAAACAGCTAGGGAATATGAAGAGTATTTACGAGAAGCCCGTGCAAGAAAAAGAAGATATGTCCTTATCCAAAAGAAAGTAACAAATGAAGTGAGGAAAAAATTGCGTGAATTACCAATTTTTGAAAAAGGAAGATTTAAAGGTGGGATTATAGATAACAACGCAACAATAATTAGAAAAAGGCCAAATGATGATCTGCTAGCCCGTACTTTAGGTTATGTAAAGCATAATGAAAATGATACTTTACTTGTTGGCCTAGAAGGGGCTTATAATAAATATTTATCTGGTCAAAACGGAGTAATTGTTGAGCAAAAAATTTCTCATTCATGGAAGCCAACGGGAACAGTTGTTCGAGAAGCAATTAACGGTTATGATGTAGTGACTTCGATTGACAAAGATATTCAAGAGGTAGCGCACACAGAGCTAGAAAATCAATTGAAAAACCTAGGAGGTAGATATGGCTGTGTGGTTGTGATGGATGTGAAAACCGGCTTTGTTAAAGCAATGGTAAACCTTGAGAAAATAGGAGATAGACAATATGGTGAAGTTTATAATCATGCTATCGGAACGCGTGAAGTTCCAGGTTCAACTATGAAGTTGGCTTCTTTGATGGCTGCACTGGAGGATGGAAAAATCAAAATGACGGATACTGTTAATGCGGTAGGTAAATACCAGTTTTTCGACAGAAGTTTACGTGATTCTCGTGCATGGGGTTATGGTAAAATCACAATTAAGGAGGCTTTTGAGAAGTCTTCAAACGTTATTTCCAAAGTAATATTTGATAGTTACAGAAACGAACCTCAACGTTACATCGATAGAATGAAGCAATTTGGTTTAACGGACAGAACAGGTATTAATATTAAAGGGGAGGTTGACCCTACTTATTCAACTCCAGGAAGTTCACAATGGTGGGGTGGTTCTTTGGCTTGGTTATCTATAGGGTATGAATTTCAATTAACACCTCTTGAATTGCTTGCTTTTTATAACGCTGTAGCAAACGACGGAAAATATATGAAGCCTCAGTTTGTGACACAGGTTATCAACAATAGAAAAGTAATAGAAGAATTTGAACCGGTTGTCGTGCATGAAAGAATTAGTAGCCAAGCGACAATTGATTTAATGAAAGAAGCATTAGAAGGAGTCGTGGTAAATGGGACAGGTAAGAAGTTAGGGTCTAATTTCTTCAGAATTTCAGGAAAAACAGGAACTGCTCAAATTGCAAATAGAAATCAAGGTTACGGTGCTAAAGGGGAGAAGAAATACATTGCATCTTTTGCAGGATTCTTCCCATCTGATGATCCAATATACTCATGTATAGTAGTTGTAGCTGCTCCAACAGATGATATTTATGGTGCTTCTGTGTCGGGAACAGTATTTTCTGCAATTGCCAATAAGGTTTATGCATCAAGTTATAATTACCATAAGGCCGTTAATGAAAACCCTTCTATAGCTAGTCTTCCTTATGTTCAAAACGGGAGTAGATATGATATAAATACTGTTTTGAATCGTTTTCAGGTTAAAAAAGATTTTAAAGGAAGTCAAAGTTGGGTAACAACTAAATCGAGAGGAGGTAATTCAGTTTCCTTTACTGATTATACCCTAAAAAAGAATCGAATTCCTGATGTTAAGGGAATGGGATTGATTGATGCGATGTATTTATTGGAAAAACAAGGCATGATTGTCCATTCGGAAGGATACGGAACTGTAGTAAAGCAATCTTTGGCAGCTGGTACAAAATCGGCTCCAGGTGGAGTTATTGAATTGAAATTAAAACCTTATTAGAAAGTGAAAAGTGTACGCGACATATTATATGGAAGTTCCATAAAAGAAGTAGTGGGAACAACTGCAACTGAAATCGAACAAATTGTTTTTGACTCAAGAGAAGTCAATGATAACGATTTGTTTGTGGCTATAAAAGGAGCTGCGGTAGATGGTCATAAATTTATTGATAAAGCTATTGAAAAAGGAGCTACAACTATAATTTGTGAAGATAAGCCAAGCGATTTAAAAGCTGGAATCAACTATGTTGTTGTTGACGATGCACATAAAACACTTTCTGTTTTAGCAAATAACTTTTATGACCAGCCGTCTAAGAAGATTAAGCTAATTGGAATTACTGGGACGAACGGGAAAACAACAACAACCACTTTGTTATATAACCTTTTTATGAAAATGGGTATTCCTGTAGGTTTGATTTCAACGGTTGTAAATAAGATCAACGACATATCAATTCCAACAGAAAGAACGACTCCTGATGCGGTAAGTTTAAATAAGTTACTTGATGAAATGGTGAATGCAGGTTGTGAATATTGCTTTATGGAAGTGAGTTCTCATGCAATTCACCAACACAGAACAAGTAATTTACAGTTTGCTGGTGGTGCTTTTACAAACATCACACATGAGCATTTAGATTACCACAACACATTTAAGGAATATATTAACGTTAAGAAGAAATTCTTTGATGAATTACCTTCTTCAGCTTTTGCAATTACAAATGCTGACGATAAAAATGGAGATGTGATGCTTCAAAATACTAAGGCTCATAAGGTTACTTATGGTTTGAAAGGTGTCGCAGAATATAAGGCCAAGGTTTTGGAAAATAACTTTTCTGGTTTGGTGCTTTCTATTAATGGAACAGAATTATATACGCAATTGATAGGCGATTTTAACGCTTACAACCTTCTTTTGGTTTATGCAATAGCAGATCAATTAGTAGAGAATCCATTGGAAGTGATGCGTGTAATGTCGGAACTAAAATCGGTAGAAGGTCGTTTCGAATACTTCAAAAGTGAAACAGGAGTAATTGGAATTGTAGATTATGCCCATACACCTGATGCCCTGGAGAATGTACTCAAAACGATAAAAAATATCCGTACTGGAAACGAAACAGTTTTTTCTTTGATAGGCTGTGGCGGTGATCGTGATAGAACAAAACGTCCAACAATGGCTGCGATTGGTTGTGAATTGAGTGATAAGTTGATTTTAACATCTGACAATCCAAGAACTGAAGATCCTGAAGCAATCATTGAGGAAATGATGACGGGTGTTGGTGGTGAACATTTCAAAAAAACCATCAGCATAACCAATAGGAAAGAAGCAATTAAAACGGCTTGTAGTATGGCAGAATCAGGTGATATTATTTTAATCGCTGGAAAAGGCCATGAAACATATCAAGAAATTAACGGAGTAAAACATGACTTCGATGATTTAGAAATATTAAAAGAATTACTAATCAAATTTGAGAAATAATGCTGTACTATTTATTTAATTACTTAGATACATTCGATATTCCAGGGGCTGGATTATTTAACTTTATTTCCTTTAGAGCGGGAATGGCGTTAATCTTTTCATTGATTATTTCTGTTCTTTTTGGAAACAAATTGATTAACGTTTTGCGCAAAATGCAAATGGGAGAAAATGTTAGAGATTTAGGTTTAAAAGGGCAGAAAGAGAAAGAAGGAACGCCAACAATGGGTGGATTGATTATCATTGGTGCGATTTTAATTCCAACCTTACTTTTCGCAAAACTGCATAATGTTTATGTTTTAACAATGATAATTGCAACCGTTTGGTTAGGGATTATTGGTTTTCTTGATGACTACTTGAAAGTACTGAAGAAAAACAAAGACGGTCTGGCTGGACGTTTCAAGGTTGTAGGTCAAATTGGTGTTGGAATCATCGTGGGGGCTATGCTGTTTTTTCATCCTGATGTTAAAGTTCACAAAGAAGTTTCAGCGCAATATGAGTTGAAAACAGGTGAAACTTTTGTAACAGAATCACACAGAAATGCGCCAGGAGAAACCACACAATGGATTGAAACACGTGATATGACAACGACAATTCCTTTTGTGAAAAACAATGAAATCAACTACAATTGGTTTTTAGGAGAAGATTCAAGGTCTTGGGGTTGGTTAATTTTCATTCCAATCGTAATCTTTATAGTTATTGCCGTTTCAAATGGAGCTAATATGACCGATGGATTGGATGGACTTGCGACTGGGACTTCGGCAATTATAGGAATTGCCTTAGCTGTTTTAGCTTATGTAAGTGCTCACGTTCAATTCGCAGACTATTTGGACGTAATGTATATCCCGTATGCGGAGGAACTCGTGATTTTTATTTCAGCATTCGTAGGTGCATGTATAGGTTTTTTGTGGTACAACGCTTATCCGGCGAAAGTATTTATGGGAGATACAGGAAGTTTAGCAATTGGGGGGATTATCGCAGTTTTTGCAATAGCGATTCGTAAAGAACTATTAATTCCTGTTTTATGCGGAGTTTTCTTGGTTGAAAACCTGTCTGTAATTCTTCAGGTTGGATGGTTTAAAATCACAAAGAAAAAATTTGGAGAAGGAAGAAGGATTTTCTTGATGGCACCTTTGCATCATCATTACCAGAAAAAAGGAATGCACGAAGCAAAAATCGTAGCGCGTTTCTGGATTGTTGGAATTTTATTGGCCGTAATTACAATCGTTACCTTGAAACTAAGATAAGTGGAAACGAATAAACAAAATATCGTGATTTTGGGTGCTGGCGAAAGTGGAGTCGGAGCTGCGTTATTGGCGCAAGTTAAAGGCTATGATGTATTCGTTAGTGATGCTGGTAAAATCAAGGATAAATTTAAATCAGAGCTGAATGAAAATTCCATTGCTTGGGAAGAGGGAGGTCATACAATGTCTAAGGTTTTGGCTGCGGATGAGGTGATCAAAAGTCCTGGAATTCCAAACAGTAGTAAATTAATAAAGGAGATTCTTGATGCGGGCTTAAGACCAATTTGTGATGTTGAATTCGCAGCGAGATACACAAAAGCAAAGTTAATTGCTATTACTGGGAGTAACGGAAAAACGACAACCACATATTTGGTTAACCATGTGTTTAATGGTGGGGGATTAAAATCTGAAATGGCTGGAAATGTGGGTGTGAGTTTGGCCAGAAGCGTAATAAAAGATGAGTCAGATTATTATGTAATCGAATTAAGTTCTTTCCAATTGGAAGACATGTACGAATTTAAGGCTGATATCGCAATTCTATTGAATATTACTCCAGATCATTTAGATCGCTATAATGAGAGTATTACAGAATATGGCAAAGCGAAAATGAGAATTATTCAAAATCAGACAGCAAATGATGTTTTTATCTATAATGCTGATGATAAAGAGATTAAGAAACAATTAAAAACGCATAAGATTAATGCGCAAACCCTTCCTTTTTCATTAAAGGATGAAACTGTTGAAGGAGGGTTTTATAGAGACGAAGATCAAACAATAACAATAAATAATATATTAACTATGTCGATTCATGATTTAGCCTTAAAAGGCAAGCACAACGTTCAAAATTCTTTAGTAGCCGGAATTTCTGGAAGATTAGTTGAATTACGTAAGGAGAATATCCGTGAAAGTTTAGCTGACTTCACTAACGTAGAACACCGTTTAGAATTTGTAGCAAAAGTAAATGGAATTGAATTTATCAACGATTCAAAAGCAACAAATATCAATTCTACTTGGTATGCCTTGGAAAGTATGCACAACCCAACAGTTTGGATAGTTGGTGGTGTGGATAAGGGAAATGACTACGAAGAATTAATTCCTTTGGTTCAAGAAAAAGTAAAAGCAATTGTATGTCTTGGAAAAGATAATTCAAAAATTATTGAAGCATTTTCAGGAATAGTGGATACAATTATCGAAACACAATCTCCAGTTGAAGCAGTTGGTTTTGGATATCAATTTGCTAAAAAGGATGAAACTGTATTGTTGTCGCCAGCTTGTGCTAGTTTTGATTTGTTTGAAAACTATGAAGACCGTGGTCAGCAATTTAAAAACGCTGTTCGTTCACTTTAATTTTTTTTAGATGAAAAGTTCGACAGAAGATTTAATTAGGGTAGCTCGTGGGAATGCAATGGAGGATTTTAAACTTCGTTTCATGCAAAAGTGGTACGGTAATAAACCTTGTTTTCATTACAAAGAGATAAATCTTTCAAATGAATTAAATGAACTTTTAATTACAAAACATCCTTCTATATGGTTTTTTTCAAATTCTGAAGAAGTAGATTTGGAAGATAAAATATGGGAAAAGAAAGAACTACATAATTTTTTGATTTTTGATTGGATCGATGAAGGAATTGAGTCCATGGAAAATGTCGAAATAAAAACTTGGTTAGAGAACAATATTAAAACAGCTATGAAATTGTTTGAATCGGACCAAGATGATTTAGTTCTGTGTTATCATGAAGGTACGCTTCCTTCCTCTAATGAATGGAGAAGTCATTTTGAAAAACAACTTAAGGTTTAATTATTACTAGGTGCAAAATATATTCAAATATCTAAAAGGAGACAAAGTAATTTGGATCGTCACAATTCTATTTTTAGGGTTGTCGATGGTTAGTGTCTACAGTTTTGTGCCTATTTTGGTTAAAACAGAAGGGGGAAGGCCATTTAGCTATTTGTTTAAGCATACGATTTATATTGTTATTGGTTTTTTAGCTATGTTTTGGGTTCATCGACAGGATCCAAAATACTTTGAGAAATTATCTAAATTTATTTTTATTGTTGCAGTGGCACTATTGATTTTCACCTTCTTTTTTGGGGTGCGTGTTAATGATGCTTCGCGTTGGGTAAGGGTTCCTATTATTGGGCTTACCTTCCAAAGTTCAGATTTTGCGAGGCTGGCTTTGGTTATTTTACTTTCTCGTCGCTTAGTTACAAAACAAGATAGTTTTGACTCTTGGAAAAGCAGTTTGCTCTCTATTGTAGGTCCAATTCTATTGATTTGTTTATTGATCGCAAAGGATAATTTTTCTACTTCTGCCATAATTTTTATGGTGAGTTTGTTGCTTTTGTTTGTAGGGAAATTTCCTATGACAAAAATATTTACGGTTATTGGGAGTGGTGCAGTTTTGGCTGGAGGACTCATTTTGACTCATATTGCACTGCCTGCTGCTAATCTTTTACCTCGTTTTGATACATGGGTTAACCGATTTTTTAAAGCCTATGGTGAAGAAGGTGCTTCAGTTGAAAATATGCAGGCCATCAATGCTAAGTTGGCAATTCACAATGGTGGTTATACAGGCGTCGGAGTAGGTGATGGTGATTTGAAACATTACACTCCAGAAGCTTATGCCGATTTTTATTATTCCTCATTCGTTGAAGAGTTTGGACTCATAAGTGCGATTTTATTGATTTTCATGTACCTTATTTTGTTCTACCGTATCTTAAAAGTGGGCTTGAATTCTAAAAATTTATTTGAAACTTATCTTTCTGTAGGGATAGGGCTTTTGCTATTATCTCAAGCAATGATTAATATGTTTGTTTGTACTGGAATAATGCCTGTTACAGGTCAGAATATGCCCTTTCTCGCAATGGGTGGTTCGGCGATGGTAATGAGTTGTGTTTCTTTGGGTATTGTGTTGAGTATTTCTCGTAAAACTGATGCTAAAGGTAAATCTTTGAATTCAAATACTAAATCGGAATAATATGAGCATTAATAAGGTGATTATATCGGGTGGTGGAACTGGTGGACATATATTTCCAGCAATTGCTATTGCAAACCGAATCAAGAAGGAATATCCTAAGGCTGAAATTCTATTTATTGGAGCGGAAGGCAGAATGGAAATGACAAGGGTTCCTGCTGCAGGATATAAAATTGTGGGACTTTGGATTAGTGGTTTTCAACGCAGAATTACATTCAAGAATTTATCTTTACCTTTTAAGATTTTAGCATCTTTAATGAAGGCGAGAAAAATTATTAAGAATTTTAATCCCGATGTTGTCATTGGCGTTGGAGGATATGCAAGCGCACCAACTTTGAAAATTGCTAGTATGCTGGGTATTCCAACTATTATTCAAGAACAAAACTCTTACCCTGGTAAAACGAATAAGTTCCTATCTAAAAAAGCTTCAAAAGTATGTGTAGCATATGCTGGTTTGGAAGAATTTTTCCCAAAGGATAACATTGTAATTACTGGAAATCCAGTGAGGTCAGAAGTGGTGAAAATAGATGGTTTAAGGGATAAAGGTTATGCTCATTATAAATTAGATCCTAATAAAAAAACGGTATTAGTTGTTGGAGGAAGTCTTGGTGCGAAAACACTAAATGAAAGTTTTGTAGATAAGTTAAAACTACTACAAAAGGACGATGTCCAAGTAATCTGGCAATGTGGAAGCTATCAATACAATGAGATGAAAGCCAAAACAGACAATCTGGATATGAAAGGAATTGTCTTGACAAAATTCATCAATGAAATGGAAATGGCTTATGCCACTGCAGATGTCATTATTTCAAGAGCAGGAGCTATTGCAATTTCAGAATTATGTATAATTGGAAAACCTATTATTTTGGTTCCATCTCCAAATGTAGCCGAAGATCATCAAACGAAAAATGCAATGGCTTTAGTTAAAGATGATGCAGCATTATTGGTTAAAGATGTTGAAGCCAGAGAAAAATTAGTTTCTACATTATTGGAATTAATAAAAAATGAAGAGAAGCAATCAGTATTAGCAGCCAATATTCAAAAGAAGGCTATCGATAATGCAGATGAGAGAATTGTAAACGTGATAAAAAGTATAATGAAATAATGAAATTGAATTATTCAAATATCTATTTTATTGGAATCGGAGGAATTGGAATGTCTGCTCTTGCACGCTTTTTTAATCTAAAAGGAATGCAGGTTGCAGGTTACGATAAAACGGAAACTCTGCTTACAAAACAATTGGTGCGCGAAGGAATTAATATTCATTACTCTGACTTTGGAAGTGATGTAAATCAATTTGTTAATGATGTATCTTCAACTTTAGTTGTAATCACACCGGCGGTTCCTGCAGATATGAAAGAACTTCAATTTTTGAAAGAAAATGGATTCACAATTAAGAAACGAGCAGAGGTTTTAGGAATAATTACTGCAAATTTTAAAACCCTAGCTGTTGCTGGAACTCATGGGAAAACCACAACTTCTACCTTGTTAGCTCATGTACTCTCATCTACAACGGAAAAATGCAATGCATTCTTAGGCGGAATTAGCGCAAACTTCAATTCTAATTTATTGGTTACTCCTAATAGTCCTTGGATGGTGGTTGAGGCAGACGAGTACGATAGAAGTTTTCATCAGTTAAGGCCTTTTTCGTCCATCATAACTTCAACGGACGCTGATCATTTGGATATTTACAAAAGTAAAGAAGCTTTGGTGCAAGCTTTTGAAGAATATGGTAATTTGATTGATCCTCTAGGAAAGTTGATTTTGCATCATTCTGTAGGAGTTTGTGAAAATATTCCAAGTTTAACTTATGGAGTTAGTGCAGAGATTAATACAGATTACAAAGGTTCTAATTTAAGAATGGAAAATGGACAATTTTTGATGGATGTTGAAACTCCAACTCAATTGTTTAAGAATGTCGTTCTTGGTTTGCCTGGAATTCATAATGCAGAGAATGCACTTTCAGTTATCGCATTATGCGAGTCTATAGGTGTTGGTATGGAAGAAATTCAACCTGCCTTAGAAAGTTTTAAAGGTGTTAAGCGTAGATTTGAATTGGTGGCTCAAAAAGATAAATTAATTTATATCGATGATTATGCTCACCATCCAACTGCCATTACAATATTGATTGATTCAGTTCGATTAATTTATAAAGACCTGCCAATTCATGTTGTTTTTCAGCCACATTTATTTTCAAGAACACAAGATTTTATGGCTGAATTTGCAACTTCGTTAAGTAAGGCAGATGATGTGATTTTATTACCAATTTATCCTGCTAGAGAAGAGCCAATTGAAGGCGTGACGAGTGAAGTCTTATCTGGAATGATATCAGTGAAGTCTCAAGTTTTATCACCAAATGATGCGTTATTGGCCTTGCAGAATGTTGATCAGGGTGTTATTTTAACTGTCGGAGCTGGAAATATTGATTTACTTGTTGAACCAATTTCAAATATGCTGTCATGATCAGAATCCTCAAAATAGCGCTTTTGGTTTTGATCTTTGCGGGAACGGTCTTTTTATTGATTGCTGCGAATAAAAAAATATCAGAACAGCGATTAGAGAGTCCAATCATAGAACTGAATGTTCAAGACGGCATTTCCTTGTTAACGGAAGAAGAAATATTAAATGAATTACGTGTTCTGCATTTATTTCGAGATAGTTTGTCAAAGTCTGAAATTAAAATTGAAGAAATTGAAGATTATTTGGAAGGCATGAATGAAGTTTTGAATGCGGATGTTTATATGCAGTTGGATAATAAATGGCATATTGATGTTGAAACCAAAAGGCCAATAGCGAGAGTGATAGCAAACTTAGTTGATGATTTTTATATTGATAAGGATTACCAACTAATGAGACTTTCTCCATATGCGAAACCGAAAATACTTGCTTTCACGGGTTTAGAGCAACTCATTAATAGTAAGATGGGTTACGACGAGATAATTAACAATGATAGTTTGAAAACTATCTGTAAGTTGGATCAAATCTATCGTATTTCGAAGTATGTTTGTAATGATGCATTTTATAATGCACAAATTGTTCAAGTTCATTATACGATTGAAGAAGGTTTTGTGATGATTCCAAGGGTAGGAGATCATAAAATTATTTTTGGAAATGCAGAATCAGATGAAATGGTTGTAGATAAGTTTAAAAAGCTTACAACATTTTATGACGAAGTGATTCCTTACGAAGGATGGGATAAATATGAATCGATCAATTTGAGGTTTAAGGATCAAATTGTAGCCAAGAAAAAAGAATAGGATGTCAGAAATAATTGTAGGAATCGATATTGGGACAACAAAAATAGCATGTTTTGTTGGGCGTAAAAATGAACACGGAAAGATTGAAATTCTTTCTATGGGAAAAACCGAATCTCTTGGGGTAACCCGTGGAATGGTTTCCAATATTGAAAAAACGGTTAGATCTATAAGGGAAGCTGTAAATCAAGCTCAAGAAAAGGTTGAAGGTGAATTGACTATTGGTTTGGTGAATGTAGGTATTGCTGGTCAGCACATAAAAAGTTTACAGCACCGTGGTATTTATACACGAAATTCAACGCAGGAAGAAATCTCACAAGCTGATATTGATGCTTTGATTGATGATATGTACAAATTAGTGATGGAGCCAGGTGAGGAAATTATTCACGTACTACCACAAGAGTACATTGTGGATGGTGAACAAGGAATAATTGATCCAATCGGAATGTCAGGTGTCAGAATGGAAGCAAATTTCCACATCATTACAGGTCGAATTGCAGCTGCTAAGAATATTCAAAAATGTATTCAAAAAGCTGATTTAGAAGTTGAAGAGACAATTTTGGAGCCTCTTGCTAGTGCGGCAGCTGTTCTTTCAGATGAAGAAAGAGAAGCAGGTGTTGTTTTGGTGGACATTGGAGGTGGAACAACAGATGTAGCGATTTTCCATGGTGGAATTATTCGTCACACTGCGGTTATTCCTTTTGGAGGAAATGTGATTACAGATGACATCAAAGAAGGATGTACAATTTTACAACGTCAAGCTGAAACTTTGAAAATAAGATTCGGAAGTGCTTTGGCAAGTGAAACGCAAATAAATGAAGTGGTTTGTATTCCTGGATTGAGAGGAAGAGAGCCAAAAGAAATCTCTATTAAAGCATTGTCTGGAATTATTCAGGCGAGAATGGAGGAAATTATTGAACACGTTTATTACGAAATTAAAAATTCTGGATATGAGAAAAAACTCATTGGTGGAATTGTAGTAACAGGTGGTGGAGCAGAATTAAGCAATATCAATCAATTGTTTGAATACGTTACGGGAATGAATTCTCGTATTGGTTATCCTAATGAGCATTTAGGTCAATCTGCGACAGATGAAGAGTTAACAAGTCCGATGTATGCCACTGGTGTTGGTCTTGTATTGAAAGGTTTTGAGTCAAATGAACGCAATAAACGTTCAGTTGCGGCAGTAAAAGGCCATTCTAAAAAAACAAAAGGATCATTCTTTGATAAGCTTCTTGAAAAAGGGAAAAGCTGGTTTGAGGAAGATGTAGAATAATTAATTAGCAACCGATAAAAATAAATAATATGGAATTTGATATCCCAAAAGATCACTCGTCAATCATCAAAGTAATTGGTGTTGGAGGTGGAGGTAGCAACGCGGTGAATCACATGTATAACCAGGGTTTTGATGGAGTAGACTTCATTGTTTGTAACACTGATCGTCAGGCACTCGATATTTCCCCTGTACCATATAAGATCCAGCTTGGACCATCTTTAACGGAAGGTCGTGGAGCAGGTTCTATTCCTGAAATTGGAATGAACGCAGCTATCGAAAATATTGATGACATTAGAGATTTATTGTCAAATAGTACTAAAATGGTTTTTGTTACTGCTGGAATGGGTGGTGGTACCGGTACTGGTGCAGCTCCTGTGATTGCAAAAGTAGCGAGAGAATTAGGAATCTTAACTGTAGGTATCGTTACAGTTCCTTTCAATTTTGAAGGAAGAAAACGTCGCCAACAAGCAGAAGAAGGTTTGGAAACAATGCGTCAATCGGTTGATACATTATTGGTTATTAATAACGAAAGGTTACGTGAAATCTCTGGGAATTTAACCTTAGGAAATGCATTTGCCCAAGCAGATGACGTTTTATCAACGGCTGCAAAAGGAATCGCTGATGTGATTTCTGTAACAGGTGCAATCAACGTCGATTTTAACGATGTGAATACTGTAATGAAGGACAGTGGAGTTGCTGTTATGGGTTCAGCAATTGCTGAAGGAGACAACAGGGCTTTAGAAGCTGTTCAGGCAGCTTTATCTTCTCCATTGTTGAATGATAATGATATTTCTGGAGCGGAATATGTGTTGCTAAACATCACTTATGGTTCTAAAGAAGTGTTGATGGATGAGATTTCTGAAATCACTGATTATATTCAGGATGAGGCTGGCTCAACTGCAGATGTGATTTGGGGTCATGGTTATGATGAAACTTTAGGAGAAAGCTTAAGTGTAACGATCATTGCTACTGGTTTTAATCACACTCCAGTAACAGGATTCGAAAAAGCTCCCGAAAAAAAAGTACAAATCCTAGAAGAGGTGAATAAAAAAGAAATTTCAACTCCGTTGGCTAATGCTATTGCGCAAAATCAGTACAAAGAGCCTAAGGTTGAAGAACCATACATGAAATCAAAGGACGAGGATGAAGTGGTTGATAAAATTGAGGAAACAAAATCACCAACGATGAATTGGGAAGTGAAAACGGTTGTTCCTGAATCAGAGTCAACTCCAAATCCAACTCCAAAATCGGAAAAGACTGAACCTAAACAAGAAGTTTCTCAAGAGCTTTCAAAGCCTGTTGAGTCTGAGGTTTCGGAGAAAAAAGAAGTAAAACGTTACTTCCTTGATGATGAGATGGATGAAGAGACTTCATTTGAAGGAAATGTGAGTTCACAAGAATTAACACAAGAAGAGCAACAAAGTCGTACCCAAGAACGTTTGGAACGTATTCGTAACTATACTTCTCACTTGAATAGTGCTGAAGGATTAAGTGAATTGGAGCGTGAACCAGCATTCAAAAGAAGAAAAATAAACTTAAGTGATAACGTAAATTCTTCTGATGATTCAACTTCAAGATATGAAGTCTCAGATCCAAAAAACAGCGATAACAATACAACTTTACGTGGTACGAATTCATTTCTACACGATAACGTAGATTAATATAAGAAAAATGACTTTAACAGAACAAATAAACCAAGATATCAAAGACGCAATGCGCGCTAAAGACAAAGAGAAATTGGGCGCTTTACGTGATATTAAGGCAAAACTTTTGAATGAAGCTACTTCTGGGCAAGGAGAAATGGATGAAGCAAAAGAGAATAAAATCATCATAAAATTGCATAAACAACGTATGGATTCGCATCAAGTTTATGTTGATCAAGGAAGAGAGGATTTAGCTGAAGCAGAAATGTTCGAAGCAAAAATCATCGAAAACTATATGCCGAAAATGATGAATGAAGATGAAATAAGAGTGCTTGTGAAAGAAGCTATTGCCAAATCAGGCGCATCTGGTCCTCAAGACATGGGGAAAGTGATGGGCCCATTATCTGGTTCTTTAGCTGGGAAAGCGGATGGAAAACTTATTTCTACGATCGTAAAAGAAGAGTTAAATAAATAGCCAATTACTTGTTAATATAAAATCGGTTATCATATAAAAGACCTCTGCTTATTCAAAGTAGGGGTCTTTTGCAATAAATAAATAGATTATGAAAATTCCTTCGATAGTACTAGCATTGTTTTTATCTACTGTTTTAATAGGGTTTCACCCCCTCACAACATCTGCTCAGTTAATTGATAACACACACGGCGAGTTTTTCACAGATAAACCTTTTTTCAATGAGGAGGTGATTCGTGAGAGAGGTATAAAATCTATTTCAGGCACAGAAATTCATTATAAGTTAGGCGATAAACCTAGAGAAACTGAATATTTTAGAACCTATAATTTTAATAAAGAAGGTCAGTTGGTACAGATGCTTGAAAGTGTGGAGTTAACTAAAGAAGCTGATACTTTAGTAACTTTTTATGACTATGATTCCATAGGGAATATTACCGCAATTAGATTATTTGATGCATTTGGAAATTATGCTTATATATATGATTATGACGAAAAAGGAAGGGTTGTAAATGAAGAGTACCGAAGGAGTCTTTCCACTAATGTGAATAACAATGAAGATTTTGAATTGAATGAAAAATTCACGGTCTCTGCTGAAAAGTCATCTTATGTGGATTTTGCAAATGGACAGAAAAGAATAGTTTATAATAGTGAAGGATTACCATATAAAAACATTTTTACTCAATTTAACAGGAAAGGATTGGTAACGGAAGAAGTTGAAAAATTCGAAAGAATGCCAGGTTCTAAAATTACACAATTCCACTATAATCATAAAAGTGAAATAGACAGTATAACTGTGCGTTCAAATATTTATGGATTCCAAGATAGGTCATTTGTTTTTGGTTACGATAGAAAAGGAAATCTATTAAAGAAGGAAGAGTTTAAAAACGGAACGTATGTTTCTCAATACCAAGTTCTCTATGATGAAGAAACAATGTTAGTTGATGATGTTTTGTTTCAATATATCTCAACTGAATTTATAAAGGTAATAGAGTTAAGAAAATATGATTACTACGAGGGTAAGAATAATTTATGATGATTTGGGTTCTTACCGTCACTTGTTCAACGGAATGTAGGCAGACGTGGAAGTATCAGGGGATGGGAATTCTTATACTACCCAGTTTAGACAGTATGACCCGAGGTTAGGGAGATGGAAATCGTTAGATCCGTTGATGAAGATTCAGCCATGGTATAGTCCTTATGTTGCTTTCAATAATAATCCGATTTATTTTGTTGACCCAACTGGATTGATTGGAGGGCCAGCGAAAGAAGAGCCAAAGTTGGCCTATAACGCAATGCTTTATGCTCAAGCTGAGTTCTCTCCTGAGTGTAAAAATTTTCATTATATCAATTTACCTAAATTTTTAAACGAAAATGAAAACTTCACTAACAAGTTATATAGAGTTACTGGGGTTGGATACGAGAGATATGCGAAGATGAGCCCAGAATCAAAGAATATTTACATTCATAAAACTCATAAAGAAAATAGAACTGTATTAGATCCAGGTAATAAAACAAGAGAAATAAATCATACTTCATATCCAGTTTCAACAGATTTTATAGGAGGTGGTGGAAAAGATGATCCAGAGGAATTGGGTATAGTTTTAGATTTGGAATATAAATCTTCTAAAGGAAATAAACACTCTTTTTCACTTCCTTTAGCATCTTTAGGATACGATTCTCAATATATGACGTCTTTTTCAGATGTTGTGACTTTGCTTTCTGAAGAATCTTTGGATTTTTATTCTAATTGCTTTGCTGACGCTCTAGGATTGAAAGGTATAATGACAGGGACAGTTTTTGAAAAACATATTGAAAGATGATTATCGTCTGTTAAATAACGAGAAAGTAGGAGCAATTGGCTTTTGGTCTGATGGGAATGGAGACGGACATGCAATTAGTATTATAGGAAAGGATGAATCGGGGAATTTTATTTATCAATCAAATTATAGACAGGGAGAAGTAGAAATTGGTACTTTCGACAAAGTTCAACAACAAGTTAAAGAAAGGACAGGGTTAACGTTATCAAAAAGTGATTTCAAGTTTTATGAAAAGAAATAAGATTGTAAAAATTTATTTTATACTGATTTGTGTTTTACATTCGTGTGATTTTAATGATAGTGATATTAAACAAAATACAAATGATAATATCAGAAGGGATCAAGATGTAAAATTAGGTGAAAGTGATTCTATTCTAATAGAAGAGAAATTATTGAAATTAGAATTAGGAACACTCAGAATTGAAAGTTTTCTTGAGAGTAGTACTTGGGAGATTATTGAAATTTGTGTTAGTAAAGATAATGTAGATTGTAGTGAATACAAAGATTCATTAACTGTTTACTTTAGGAAAGGTAAATTATTGAATGATAAATTGGAACCTATTTGTAATTATAAATTATCTCAAGGAGGAGGGAAAATTATATTTGAAAAATGTGATTTGTTTAATTTTGAAGGCTTAGAATATACAAATTTGAATATGTCCAAGGGAAAAGACAATTTTTCGTTGATATATTATCCTTTGGATAATGATAAAGTTGGAATAAGTAAAATCTCAATTAAATTTATTCAAAAAACTGGTAGTGTGTCAAAAGTGTGATAGTCCCTGGAGACCTTAACAATGGTACTTGGATAATATCTCATTACCCTGGTTTTTATGCATGGTTCCTTCTGCAATATACTAGAGGTTTCAAACCATTTGTTACGGTCATGAATATTCCTATATTCACCCCAAGATGCCGCGAGAATAAGCGAAGCCTTCTCGTGGCCTTGGGGAGGCTACTCCCGAGATAAAAGCGAAAAGAACCCTTCGTTGTAACGAAGTTTATTGAAAAACAGGATGTTACGTGGTTTAAGAGAATGGCAATAAAATTGAATTAATAAAGGCAACCTTACTAAAACCCATGTTCATCCCTATTATCAACAAAAACAATAAGTTCAACCAAATTTTTACGAATCCTGTAAATGAGCGAGACATTTTTGTGAATGACCCAAGCTGCCGCGAGATTTAGCGAAGCTTCTCGTGGCCTTGGGTTTCCATACACTATAGTGCTCTTGATTATTACGTAAAAAAAATATTTGAAATAGTATTGCGCTTGTTGGTTTTTGAGAATATTTGTATTTTTCTGCAAGAATAATTAGGATTCAGACGACCACGAGAATATTCTCGCAGTAGTGGGGGGATTAAATATGAAGATGATATGGTGAAGAAGATGGGTGATTATCATAGCCCCTCTGATAAATGGATTATTGAGGAGGTTGAAGGAGGGAATGGAGGAGCTAAAAGAAAAGCTCATTCTTATAAAGAAAAATATAAAGCAAAAACACCATTTTCTACAGAAGGTCCTACAGAATCTGAAATAAAAGAATGAATAAAAAAAGTTTATTAGCAATAGCGCTACTAGTGATTATTGCATCATTATCATGTAGTAGTATGCTCTCACGTAATAAAGATTTTGAAAAAATAACTTATTATGATGAGATAGATAGTATCGTTGTCTCCTACCTTGATTGGAACCTAAAGACCCAAGCCGCATTATCTTGTGAGGACGTGAAAGACTTCAATGAAGGTCGAAATGCAAAATATGTTATAACGAATAAGGTTGTTATAAAAAAGTTTATAAAAGCATTGTCATTAGTGGAGATATCACTGATTATGAAAAAAGAAAAAGCGGATATTAGAATGGTATTAGATTTTTATATTTCAAATAATTTAAAAAGAGAAATTTGTTTAAATTATAGCAGAGCTATTTTTATTGATGGTAATCTTTATAGAAGTAGACTTTTATACTCTTTGATTGAAAAAGAGATTCCTAAAACGACAGCGCCGTATTCACCCAAGCTGTCGCGAGATTGAGCGCAGCTTCTCGTGGCCTTGGGTTTCCATACACTATAGTGCCCTTGATTATTACGTAAAAAAAATATTTGAAATAGTATTGCGGTTGTTGGTTTTTGAGGATATTTGTATTTTTCTGCAAGAATAATTAGGATTCAGACGACCACGAGAATAATCTCGTGGTAGTGGAGATGACCTTTATAAAGCTGATTGGTTCATTCCTCAAGATCAAATTGAAAGAATAGTAAAAAGAGTGTCATTACATAAAGATGAGCCATATAGGAAAAATGTACTCCCTAAAGACCAAAAATCTAATCATTAAAAAATGTGGTGATGTTTATAAAATGGAAAATCTTAGTTTTAATTGCAGTAATTATAAAATTCAATGATTCTATTTCTCAAGTTGATATCATCAGTACAAATGTAGTTGAGGATAGTATTAAGGTAATGATACTTGAAAGTCCAACCTTAAAAATAGTAACTGACGACTCTTTAGCCAGCAGTTGTAAAAAATACTCTATTAATATTCCTGATTCACTAAATGATAGGATGAAAATTGTGCGTAATGATAATAGCTGTAATTTTTTTATTCGTTTTTTTGATCATGATGTTACAGACCTCATAGTTTACTTTCAAATTAAAGATGTACAAAATAATTTAGTTAATACTATACCGTTTAAAATTCAGTATCACCCACCTATTAGGCCATATTTTGGTGGCATTAAAGACACAATCATTGACGATTTAAATGCTTTTATAGAAAAACCATACTTTATAATGTACGCTGGATTTGCGATACCTGAGCCTTGGATTAAGACAGAATCTTACCAATTAACTATTTTTGATCATGATGGAAAGATCCTTAAGGAATATCCAGAAATTTTAAACGATACACTAACCAAAGAGCAAGTAGAATTCTTAAAAACCATACCTAAAAACTCTGTGATATGTTTTCTTGTAGTACGTACTGATGCGGATCGAGGAGGTAAACGCCACATTGGTAGAGAGATTTGTTATTATTTTAGAGGGGGCTGAGAAATAGAGGTGTTACTCCCTCAAGCTGCCGCGAGATTTAGCGCAGCTTCTCGTGGCCTTGGGTCTCTATACACTATAGTGCTCTTGATAATTACTTGAAAAGATGTTTGAAATAGAATTGTGGTTATTGGTATTTGAAAATATTTGTATTTTTAAACTTGGTATTAGCTAGAATTCAAAACAGTTGTCGAGTGCATTCACTTTCGATGAAAGTTTCTAGGTTGGCTTTCAACACCACATAAGTAAACTTCTATAAAACAAAAAATCCAGAACACATTGTGCTCTGGATTTTTGCTCCTCCTCAAGGACTCGAACCTTGGACCCTCTGATTAACAGTCAGATGCTCTAACCAACTGAGCTAAGGAGGAATATATTTTTTGTAATTATATTCTGGTTAAAATCTTTAGTTGAGGTTTCTTTATTCGTTTATAAAAAAATCATTTCCTTAACTGCGAGTGCAAATATACAGATTTTATTTCTTTTAAAGCAAAAATTATTTCAAAAAAAATCACTTTTTTTTAATCTTTTTTGCAACTCCCATGTAATCAGATAATTATTTTTTGTCCGCACGGATAGATAATACTGGAAGTGGACTAGATTTCATGATGTCGCTAGTAATTGAACCATTAAAAAGACGTGCTAATCCTCTTCTACCATGTGTAATTGTAGTTACTAAATCTGCATTTTTGCGTTGAGAGAATTCATTGATTCCTATTTGAACGCTTTCTGCAGCATAAACATGGCAATTGTAGTTTGATAAGCCGTGTTCTTTGGCAAAAACATCCATCGCATCTAGCATTGGGCCTGAGAAATAAAAATCGTCTCTTGTAATTATCCTTACGAGTTCAACATTTGACTTAAGTTGATCAGCAATAGAAGCTATTCGCCTAAATGAATTTCCAACTCCTTCTCCAAAATCACTAGCAAAAACAATCTTGTCAAATTTTGGATTGATTACTTCATCTCTAATTGTTAAAACGGGTGTTTCAGACAACCGAACAATTTTATCCGTATTACTTCCTATAAAGAAATCATTGACATATCCTGAAGAACCATGTGTACCCATGACAATCAAGTCTATCTCATGCTTTTTAGCTTGACTAACAACTGATTCGTAAACTCCATCATATTGAATGGCCGTGGCAAAATTTACTCCTTTAAGAAAGTCTTGACTCACGAGTTTTTCAAAATCCATTTTAACTTTTTTCAGAATAAATAACCCTTCTGCTATATCTTGGCTTGATTGACCAGGCATTATTCCTGTTTCATATTGTGGCATATTAACAACATGCAAGAAATAAATTCGAGCATCGAACTTTTTTGCTATGCTAGCAGCCATTTTAGCGGCATTTAGTGCAAACTCGGAAAAATCTGTAGGAACAAGTATCTTTTTCATATCTTGATATTTTTAACAAGATAAAGAAAGTTTAAAAGTTATCCAAAAAGCTGGATGTGGGAAAATGTCAGCTTTTCAATATTTATCTGAAAACATTTTCTGGCATTGCAACTCATATATAGGGATAGAAAACTAAAACCCCGACTATAAAAGCAACAAGGGCAGCCATTAAAACTGCCCCAGCGCTTATATCTTTTATGTTTTTGATTTTTTCGTTTTTGTCGGTAGAGTAAAGGTTGCAAATTTTTTCAATTGCTGAGTTTATGATCTCTAATGAGATTACCAGCGCGCTTACCATTAAAATTGAAATCCAATCTTGAGTAGTTATATCTAAAAGAAATCCGAGCGAAAGAACACATACAAGGGCAAATACATGGATTTTAAAATTACGTTCGGTTTTTATCATCAAAAATAATCCACGAATCGCATGTTTAAAACCGAACATGTTCTACTGTTTTAAGGAATTAATTCACGAAAGTCTCTGATGGATCAACAGCTTCAACTCTCAAGATTTCAGGTGCAGCTTTCTTAATTGCTTCTTCTAATCCTGCTTTCATAGTCATTGCACTCATAGAACAGTCGCGGCATGCTCCTAAAAGTCTAACACGAACAACTTTGTCTTCGGTGATTTCAACCAATTCCATGTTTCCACCATCTTGCTCCAAAAATGGACGCAGTTGGTCAAGCGCTTTATTCACTGTATCTGTTAATGTTTGAAATGCTTCTGGCATGTTTTTTTATTACTTGGTTATCTCTACAAAATTACGAACTAATTCATCAAAAGCCTCAGAAACAACTGTGTTTTGTTGCATAACTGCTGGACGACCTATGTCTCCCGACTCACGAACACTTTGAACCAATGGAATATGGCCTAAGAAACGTTGATTCATTCCTTTGGCTAAATTCTTTACCCCATCTCTACCAAAAATGTAATATTTATATTCTGGTAATTCTTCTGGTGTAAACCAAGCCATGTTTTCGATTAATCCTAAAACCGGTACTTTGATTGTATCTAATTGAAACATATTCACTCCTTTCCTTGCATCTGCTAATGCAACCTCTTGTGGGGTTGAAACGATAATCGCTCCATCTAATGGTATGTTTTGAACCAATGAAAGGTGGATGTCTCCTGTTCCAGGTGGTAAATCAATGAGTAAATAATCTAATTCTCCCCAATGGGTATCAGTGAACATTTGCGTTAAAGCTTTGGCTGCCATTGGACCTCTCCAAACTACAGCATCATCTTGTTCAGTGAAAAAACCAATAGACATAATTGAAATTCCATAGGAAATAACAGGTGTCATTTTCGTTTCGCCATTTACTTCTATAGAATTTGGGCGTTCTCCAACAACATCAAACATTGTTGGCATTGAAGGACCATAAATGTCTGCATCAACGATACCAACTTTATATCCTGCTTTTGCTAATCCACCAGCTAAATTTGCTGTTACCGTGGATTTACCAACACCTCCTTTTCCGGAAGCTATTGCAACTATGTGTTTTACATCAGGTAATACTTTTCTACGGGCTCCTTTAGCTTCTGTAGACATCCCTTTAACGCTTGTTTCAACTTCAATATCATCACCCAAAATTCGCTTTAAAGTAAAACTAATTGCTTCTTGCATTCTTTTTCTAGCATGCATCGCTGGATTAACAACATTAACTGATAATGTAATTTTATTTCCCTCAATCTTTAATTCTTCAACTAAATTTTGTGATACTATATCTTTTTTGAGGTCTGGTTCTATAACATTTCCTAACGCTTCTAAAACTCTATCTCTTGTAATTTCCATAAATCATTATTTGGTCCCCAAAATTAGAGTTTTATTCTATTTTTCAGGTTTAAAAAGAAACATTTCTATTCAAATGTGACATAAGTCAATTTGCTTGTAAACACTTTGGGCTGCCAAACGTTTAATATCTAGAATGCACCAAAAGAGGATGAATAGATTTGTTGATGTCTGATCGTGTTCGTTTATTATTTCTAGCAAGTATTTAATTTGTTTACCTGATACTAAAAAGGAACTTTAATCGTTAGTGTTGATACTTCTATTTAAATTGCTATAAAGATGTATTTGTCATTAATGGCTTTATTGTTGCATGACTATAATCATTATTGCTCGGGCTGTGAGGTTTTTTTGTGTTAAAAAGAATTAATTTGTTTACCTTTGCCGCACGCTTATGCTAAAGCAATTTTTAAAATAAAAATATGGATTATTCAAATATTAAGTTTGAGAGAGATACTAAAAATGTAGATTTCTATAAAACATTACAAAAAAAAGTTAGAAAGCATTTTAAAGACACGAATTCTTCCAAATATGGGAATGGATCGATGGTTTTTAAATCGATTTTCATGATTGCACTATACCTTGTTCCATTTATTCTTATTCTAACAGTTGTTGACTCAGTTTGGCTGTCTTTTGTAATGTGGATTTTAATGGCTTTAGGAATGTCGGGAATCGGACTTTCAATTATGCACGATGCAAACCATGGTGCTTATTCTAAGAACAAATACGTAAACAATTTCATGGGAGACCTAATCTCTGTGGTTGGTGGTAGTGATTCAATGTGGAGAATTCAACACAACGTTTTGCATCACACATATACAAACGTTTCTGGGATGGATGAAGATATCGATCCAGGTTCTGTTCTGAGATTCAGTCCTCATGAAGAAAGAAAACCTTTCCATAAATATCAACACTATTATGCTTGGTTCCTTTATGGTTTGATGACTATTTTATGGTGTACGGTTAAAGATTTTAAACAAGCCATTCGCTATAAGAAATTAGGTTTGACAAAAACACAAGGAGCTAGTTTTTCTAGAATCTTATCTAAAATTGTAGTGCACAAAGTTCTTTATCATGCAATATTCTTAGTTCTTCCTTTAATATTTGCACCTGTTGCATGGTACATAGTGGTTATTGGATTCCTTTTAATGCATTTTATCACCGGAGTAATTTTAGGATTAATTTTTCAATCTGCTCATGTTGTTCCTTCATCGAATTATCCTTTGCCAGATGAAACTGGTAATATTAAAGCGGATTGGGCTGTTAGTCAATTGATTAATACTTGTAATTTTGCGCCAGATAGTAAAATCCTTTCTTGGTATGTTGGTGGTTTGAATTTCCAAGTTGAGCATCATTTATTTCCAAATATCTGTCACGTACACTACAAGAAAATTTCTAAAATCGTGCGTGAAACTGCTGAAGAGTTTGGTTTGCCTTATAATTCAGAAAAGACTTTCGGATCTGCAATTAAGAGTCATGCGATGATGTTGAAAAAATTGGGTAGACAAGACGAACTATAAAATATTCATTATGAATTTGGAAATATTTCGCGACTATTGCCTTCAAAAGAAACATGTCGAGGAAACGCTTCCCTTTGATGAATATACTTTAGTTTTTAAAGTAAATAACAAAATGTTTGCCTTGTTGAGTTTAAAGGATGAAAGAAAAAACGCTTGTAATCTGAAGTGTGACCCAGAAAGGGCATTAGAACTTAGAGCCGATTTCTCAGGAATTATTCCAGGTTATCACATGAGTAAAAAGCATTGGAATACGGTTTCTTTTAATGAGGACGTTCCAGAGCAATTAATTTTTGAGTTAATTGACCATTCTTATGACCTCGTTTTTCAATCGTTTTCAAAGAAAATTCAAAAAGAGTTAAGTGAATGAGTGTTCGAATAGATAAATTTATTTGGTTTACCCGCTTATGCAAAACACGCTCAATAGCGACAGAACTAGTTAAAAAAGGAAAAGTAAAACTGAATGGTGAAGGTATTAAGCCTTCTAGAGAGGTTAAGGAAGGTGATGTTATTGGAATTGTAAAACATACTTCACTTTTCACTTACAAGGTTAAATCGTTATTGAAGAATAGAGTAGGAGCTAAATTAGTTGAAGATCATTTGATAGATATTACTCCAATCGAAGAAATCGAAAAGTATAAGACATATCAAGCTGCCCAAAGTGCATACCGTGGACACGGAACAGGAAAGCCTACCAAAAAAGAGCGTCGAATATTAGGGAATTTCCTACATGATGATAGCCTCAATGAAGACTGGTAAAACAAATTTTAAAATCTTAAATTTGTATAAAATAGTGTTTTAGAATGCTATAATCTTTGATAAAATAATCTCGAAATTTAGTATATTTGCATTTAATTAATTTATAAGAAAAAATGGAAAATTACATTGATTCACCTATGGATTCTCAAATGAATCAAACTGCTTCTAAAACTCAGGTTAAAGAATTTTTTACAGCGGTATACACCTATATGTTTATGGCGCTAGTAGTATCAGGTGTTGTGTCTTGGTATTTAGCAAGTTCTGGATTATTCTCAGAATGGTTTTTAAACCAAGAGACACAGTCTCCAAAGATGTTGTTTTATGTTGTAGCTTTTTCACCATTAGGTTTGGTGTTCTTAATTCAAGCAAAACTTAGAAGTTTTTCTTTGCCTGCCTTGGTAGGACTTTTTGTTCTTTATTCAGCATTAATCGGAGCAAGTTTGGCATCGGTTTTCTTATATTACAGTTTGGGAGATATCGCAATCACTTTCTTCGTAACAGCTGGAGCATTCGGTGCTATGGCAATACTTGGATTCACAACTTCTGTAGATTTATCGAAAATGGGAAGTCTTTTATATATGGCTTTTATCGGGATCTTTATCGCGGCTATCGTAAACATGTTTATGAATAGCGAATGGTTGGCTTATTTGATTTCAATTGTTGGAGTATTCGTTTTCACAGGACTTACAGCTTGGGAAATGCAAAGACTAAAAGCAATTGCAATGGATACTTCTATTTCATCAGAAGATAAAGGGAAAGCGAGTTTAATGGGTGGTTTGACACTTTACATTTTGTTTATCAACTTGTTTATGTCCTTACTTCATTTGTTAGGCGGTAGAGATTAATTGATTTTTTAGAGAATTGATTATCTCCGTTTCAATTGAAAGCACTACTGCAAAGATTTAAACGTAAATCTCGAAGTTTAAAATAGTATTTAAAAGATTATATTTAAAGAGGGTATCTTTTAATCAAAACCCTCCAAGATTACATAGCAATTAGCTAAGTATTTTTGGAGGGTTTTGTTTTTTTAGTCAATTTCTAATTATGTTAAGTAATGGTAATTTCAATTCTAAAGAGACGCTCCTTTGAACTCGTCTCTTAATTCCCTTCTCAAAACTCCTTAGAGCTACAAACCCAGGCTGCCGAAAGCTTGTAGTTCGTGGTAGCCTGGGTTTGGTATTATAATTGGCTTCAATACTGCCTTACCCAATTACTCCTTAATGTAATTGTAATTCCTCCATTACAATGCTTGTGGCTCCACGCTGACCTTCAATAAATCGCTTAACTTCCTTTTGAATATCGTTATTCTTTGTAAATGCTAAGTAAGCTTCAAAAAATGCTTTATTTTCATCGCAGCTCTTACCAATTCCTGCATCAATGAATGCTTGTGCTTCTGGAAATTTGTGGTGAATTGGACCAAAGATTACTGGTAAGCCAAATGCTGCTGGTTCTAAGATGTTGTGCAATCCTGTTCCGAATCCACCACCAACGTATGCAATGTTGCCATAGCGATAGGCGTCGGCCAATACTCCAATACAATCCAAAATAAGCACTTGTGTATGTTGTTTTAATTCTTCTCCTTTTTGGATATTCGTATACAGTTGATAGTTGACTTTTAACCTGTTTTCAATTTGCTGAATATGTGCTCTGTCTACTTCATGAGGAGCGATGATAACTTTCGTATTAATTTTGTAATCATTGATGTAAGGAATAATCATTTCTTCATCTGTTGGCCAAGAACTGCCCATTACAAAAATTGATTCGTCCTTTGCCCAGGGAGAAATGGTTGAATTTTCTTTTTCTTCTTCTGCTCTTTGGGCAACACGATCGTATCTTGTATCGCCAGAAACCGTAACTTGGTTTATCCCAATAGTGGATAAAAGCTCCTTACTTAACTTGTATTGTACAAAAATATGATCGAATAAAAATAGAGCTTTTCTAAATGTTCCACCATACCATTTGAAAAAGCGGTGATTTTTTCGGAATGAAGCACTGATTGAATAGAGTTTTGCTCCATGTCTTTTAGCTGCTTTTAAATGGTTAACCCAAATTTCATATTTAATAAAAAATACTTTAGAAGGATTAAAGTATTTCATGAATTTTCGGGCATTTCTTTTTGTATCAAGAGGAAGATAACACGTGAAATCTCCTAGAGACTTATCTTTAATGTTTTCATATCCTGAAGGACTAAAAAATGTAACCAATATGTAATCGGAAGGATTTTCTTTTTTCCATGCTTCCATGATAGGCTTACCTTGATCATATTCACCTAGAGAAGCACAGTGAAACCAAATCACATTTTCTTTACTGAGGTCTGGAATTTTTGTCCAAAAGTTTTTACGGCCAATTCTCCATTTTTTTGCTTTTGTATGAAACAAAGCTCCAACACGCATCAGAAAGCCATAAAAATATATACCCAGAGTATAGAACATAAGGTTTTAATTGAAATAGTAGTCTTTTGTTTCTCTTTTGTAAATTGGAATTAACCAACCAAATCGGAAACCAGTCATATTTTCAATTCTAAGGTCTTTACTCACTTTTTCATCTGGATGGTCCCAAAAAACATCCCTTTGGTTTACTGTAAATCCTTGAAGGAAATAGATTCCGGCGTAAAAGTTAAAAATACCTCTGTTGGCCATGAAGTTGTATCCTATAAATTGAGATGTATTTGCCCCTGTCGTTAAGCGATCATAGCCTTGTAAGTAGTCTCCTTGAAGTTGCGGTATTTCGTCTTCTTGAGATTCAATTCTAAGCTTATGCCATAAATACCCAGCACTCAACTGTAACATAATTCCAGAGTTCGGATTTGGACTTAATACTGGGAAAATCTTACTTACAGATGCGTTTATATTGAAACCTCTATTAAACAAAAGGACAGTTGCAGGAGATCCTGATGAGTTAAAAACTTGACCATTTTTGTCTTGTAAGTTTTGGGCTAATCCATCAATTAATATGTTGTCGCCAAAAAAGAAATTTCCATCGATTCCATATATCCAATTTTTCTTGGTTTTATAACCTGCGTGGGAACCTAAAGAATTTGTGAATCCATAACGATCGGCTAAATCTCCTCCGGTCCAATTTCCTCCATAATGAATTCCGATATAAGGTGTTCCAATAGATTCAGATACATCTCTTTGCGCAAGAGCTTGATTCAAATCTGTAAATAGAAGGGTGGATGTAAATATTATCGAGAGAAAAATTATTTTATTAATCATAGCATAAAATTGTTTTACAAAAATATAAAGATAGAAGTAATAAGTGTATGTAATGCTGCTAATCTTTAAATATCATATACAGGTTTATTTTGTTGGTCTTATTTATAGTTAAACCTAATATATAAATGAGTCTATTGTATTATCGCCAAACATAATTTTTTTTAAATAGATTTAACTGTGATCTGGAATAGTCAAAGATTTAACTTGTCTTATCTCTCTCTCTCAAAACTCTACTCTCAGGCGTCCGATAAAAACTTTACAGAATTTGTGGAACTACTTCTTTAAATGGATTCTAGCGAATTGTTCCAATGTATACCTTCGTTTTTTTATCAAGAACCGCAGCGAAGGGAGCTCATGAAGAGCATTAAAATCTATAAAATAAACTGAATAAATGAAATATTTTTTAAAGCAAAAACATTGATTTCGGAGTAAACATTATCTTAATTGGACGGTAGTGACTCCCTGCTCCCTATTCCCTTCTGCTTACCTAAAATTTATACTTCCAAGCCTGTATCTTTTACCACTTCTGGCATAGATCTTTAATTTTTTTGTTTCAGTGAACTGACTTGAAAGTTGAGGAGTAAATAGTAAGTCGGATTCCTCTTTTCCAATAGTACTTTTTCTCGCGAACGCTCCATTTTCCTTATTTATACTCACATGACCAATGGTGTTTTTACCTGAACTGAACTGAGTGGCTAAGGGATCGTCTCCATTTTTATTATAATTACCGAATTCATCATAATTCAAAAGATTGTCATTGAAAAATAAGTGCACTTTATCATTAGAAATATAATACGTCGTAGACAAATAGTAACCTCCATCGTTAATTGATCTTTGGTACTTTGGAGTCAAAACATTCCATTTTAACTCTCCTAGAGTATCAAGTTTGAAAACTAAAACATCATTACTCCAAAAGTAGGAATCAATTGAGTTGCTTGCCCCAGGAACATCTGTGCCGCTGTACCTATATTCCAAAGCATTAAACTCTGCTATTCCAATGTAACCGTCTTCTGCAGGTTCAAACTGTAGAATATCAAATCCTTTATATTCATTGCGTATCGTGTATTGATCGTCCATAAAAGAAGTATTCAATCCTGTAATTGAAGTTGCCAAGTCATCTGAAAAAGCGGAAAATTTCTCGTTTATTAATTCTCCTTTCTTATTTACTTTGATCGTAAATACTCCGGTTATATCGCCATCTACGAATGGTGAATATAGTCCACTCACAATTATTCCTTCTCCATCTTTATATAAGCCAACCTCAGTGAAGAAATTTCCTTTTCCATCAATTAATTCATAAGTCAATTCTTGATTTTCTATTTTCCCAATGGATAAACTATGGAAGAATGGTTCTTGAATCATAAAGTTGTTGCGGGGTTGGTTATTAATGAAATGTCCAGCAACAATAAATTGAGTATTTTCATTTTGTGTGTAAAAATCTAGAAATTCATAATCTTTGGTAACGAATGGATAGATTAATTCACCTCCTTGAGGGAGGGATGTGTCATCCTTAAAATTCAAATATTTTATACTTGAATAATCATTAGGAAGAGATTCTTTTACGTATATCAATGAAGCCGCTTTTTTATCATCGCTACTCATTAATGTTAATTGAGAAATGTCAATTTCTTGGTTGTAAAAGAAATTTTCATGCAGCGAATAGCCATGATTTGAATTTCCCTGCGCATTTGGATTAATGAAATGATAGAATATTTCAGATTCCTTATTTAACATATTCGACTGAGCTGTCAATCCTAAAATGTTGTTTCCTAAAACGGTGTAATGCGTTAAGCTTGATTTTTTCCCGTTGCCATAAAATGTGACGCTTTGTGTTTTCGGAAGGCTATATCCATTTATGAAACCAAATTTATATTTTGAATTGTACCTGGTGAAAATCCCAGATATTGAATTTTCATTTTGAATGCAAAGTAACTCCCCAGAATTAGTTCTTATGAAATCCACTACGTTGGATTTAGACTTTTGTTTATCACCCAAAAAAATGGAAATATCTTTAAAATCAGCAATCACTTGTCCAAGTGAAAACTTTCCTACTAAACTCAGCAGACAAATTAGGATGAGATACTTTAATGAATTTTGCATTATCAATTATAAGGATGCTATATTTTATTCTCGTTAACGAATATACAATTCTCAAATTACTTTATGCGATGATTTAGTACAGAAAACGAAAAAGTGTCCAAACTTAGTTCAGACACTTTTCTAAAATTTTTGAGTTTTGGATTGGCTTCGTTGTCTTCGACGGGCTCAGTCAACGAAGCAGTTTTTCGGTGATTGAGCTTGTCGAAAGCACCTGAAAAGACTTTTCTTCTCTTGATGGTTAAGCCCAATCTTATCTTTCTCAGTTTTGATTGTCTTTTTTCAAAGACAAGGCTTGCGCAGTTTTAAATTAAAGGCGTTTATCTCTCAAATTGTTGCCTTCGACGGGCTCAGTCAACGAAGCTATTTTTCGGTGATTGAGCCTGTCGAAAGCACCTGAAAAAAACTATATTCCAGTATAATTCTGAGGTGTAATAACCTTCAACTCATTCTTAATTTCATCCGAAACATCCAAGGTATCAACAAAAGCATGAACAGTATCTTTAGTTACTTTCTCATTCTTACGTGTCAATCCTTTCAAAGCTTCGTAAGGTTTTGGGAAACCTTCTCTTCTTAAAATTGTTTGAATTGCTTCTGCAACAACTGCCCAATTGTTTTCCAAATCTGCATCAATTGCAGCTTCGTTAATCAATAGTTTTCCAAGTCCAGCAAATGTAGATTTGAATCCGATTAGTGCATGACTCAATGGAACTCCAACATTTCTCAATACCGTAGAATCTGTTAAATCTCGTTGTAATCTAGAAATCGGTAATTTACTTGCCAAATGCTCCAAAATTGCAGTTGAAATCCCTAAGTTTCCTTCTGAATTTTCAAAATCAATTGGATTTACTTTATGTGGCATTGCACTCGATCCAACTTCTCCTTCTTTCAATTTTTGCTTGAAATAATCCATTGAAATGTAAGTCCACATATCTCTGTCTAAATCAATCAAAATGTTGTTGATGCGTTTCATTGCATCGAAAAGTGATGCTAAATTATCGTAGTGCTCAATTTGTGTTGTAGTTTGACTTCTTGATAATCCTAAATGTTCACTCACAAAATGGTTTGCAAATGATTTCCAATCATCGTTTGGAAATGCTACATGATGTGCGTTTAAGTTTCCTGTTGCTCCACCAAACTTAGCTGAGTAAGGAACTGCTTTTAATTGTGCAATTTGAATTGAAAGTCTTTCATGGAAAACCAAAATTTCTTTTCCTAAGCGAGTAGGAGAAGCCGGCTGACCATGTGTTTTTGCCAACATTGGAATATCAGCCCATTCTTTAGCGTAATTTGCCAACATGTCCAATACCTCGTTCAGCGCAGGAAGATAAACATTTTCCACTGCGTCTTTCATTGATAAAGGAACTGCAGTGTTGTTAATGTCTTGAGATGTCAAACCAAAATGAACAAACTCCAAATATTTTTCTAAACCAAGTCCCTCAAACTTTTCTTTTACGAAATACTCAACGGCTTTGACATCATGGTTGGTTGTTCTTTCCGTTTTCTTAATAACGTGTGCATCTTCCTCCTTGAAATTTTTATAAATAGCACGCAAATCTTCGAACTTGTCTTTCGGAAACTCAGCTAATGGAGCAACTCCAGAATTTACCATTGCGATAAAATATTCGATTTCTACCAAAACACGGTATTTTATCAATCCAAACTCAGAAAAGTAAGGACTTAATTCTTCAACTTTTTTACGGTATCTCCCATCAATTGGAGAAATTGCAGTGAGTGTATTCAATTCCATTGCGCTATTATTAAAATATTCAATATTTAAAAATGCAAAGATACAAATTTAGAGTGAATAGTAATTGTTTCGATTCGATAACAAAGGTTTTCAATGAGGATTTTTGAATTAATTGATGTTTACCTATATTTAGTAATTACAATTCTAAGTTGAAAATCTTGGGATTTGAAATATTTGGGTTAATTTTCCTTAACTTTTGATTCAAAAATACTACACTATGTCAATACATTGTCTGCCATATTATATTTCCTCTCAGAAGTTTCGTTATGAAAAGGATGACATACACACATTACAAGACAAATTAAAGCTTTATCACAATCCATCCGCAAATAGTTTCACCATAGAGTTCTTAGAGAATGATGGAGTATATATCCTAAAAATTAAAACTAAAAACCAATGGCACACACGAAAATTAATTATGTATTAATCCTATTTCTTGCAACTATGCTATTTATAGGTTGTAAGAAAAAATCAAAGGATTATACAACGGTAATATGGGAGGTTGTGAATCCCGTAACTAATGAACCCTATACCAATATGTTGGTTCGTCTGTATGAAGCAAAAAAGAAAAATAATGGAATAGAGTATAAAGTCATTTTTGAAGGCAAAACCAATCAAGTGGGAATAGCCGAGTTTAGTTTTAAAGCCAACTTAACATCAGGCTATTGGTATAAGCCAGAAATTAACGAAGGTTCACTCGGGGTTAACGGAATTGACTATTCAGTAATTAAACAACCTTCACCTTCCGATGAAAGTGTTAAAAAGGATGAAGAGAATATCATAAGATATGAGATAATGCCTTATGGAGAGTTTATAATTCATATTAAAAATGTGGATTGCCAGAATGCGAGTGATAAAATGCGATACAGGGTTAACCAGATTTATACAAGGCCTTATGATGGATTTTCTAATTGGTCTCCAAGTCCAACATTAACTTCAGGATATTATGAAGGCTGTTATGAGAGTAGTTCTAATGTTTTGGTAAATCCATCAGATTCTATTATTTATGAGCTTGAAGTGACAAAAAACAATAGTATTGAATTAATCAAGCTGAAATTTCATAATCGACCAAATGTTGTTGATACTATGAAGTTATATTATTAACCAATGGCACACAAGAAAATTAATTATGTATTAATTCTATTTCTTGCATTTCTGCTTTTTACAGGCTGCAAGAAAAAATCGAAGGAGTATACTACGGTAATATGGGAGGTTATAAACCCCGTAACTAATGAACCCTATACAAATATGTTGGTTCGCCTATATGAAGCAAAAAAGAAAAATAATGGGATTGAGTATAATTTGCTTTTTGAGGGCAAAACCAATCAAGTGGGGATAGCCGAGTTTAGTTTTAAAGCAAATCTGACATCAGGTTATTGGTATGAACCAGAAATTAATGAAGGCTCGCTTGGGCATAATGGCTTTGACTACTCGGTATTAAAACAGCCTTCTCCATCTGACGAAAGTGTTAAAAAGGATGAAGAGAATATCATAAGATATGAAATTGTGCATATTGTGGAATATGTGCAGCATACTAAAAATATAAATTGTCAGGGGAGTAATGATAGAATGAGATTTCGAAGAAAATTTGTTTTTACGGGAAACGGAGTCAATAACTATAGTGCTTGGATTCCTAATATAAATCACAATGGCTTTAAATACTTGGAGGGTTGTTATGATAATACTTCTTCTAAAATTATTATTCCATCTGATAGTATTTTATACGAATTGGAGGTTGTAAGAAATGGTAATAATGAAGTTATTCACAAAACGTTTTATGTTGGTTCAGGACAAATTGACACTGTTAAACTCTACTACTAATGGCACACAAGAAAGTTAATTATGTATTGATCCTATTTCTCGTGGCTCTGCTACTAGCAGGCTGCAAAAAAGAAACATCCGTAGTTATCCAAGCGCAAGACTTAACCGGCGATGGCACAGCCTATGCAGGGCAAGAAAACGCAGTTTCAGAATCGTGGACTCCTTTTTTTGAAACGAAATCTAAAATTGTAGCCACAGGATTTTTAGATGAGAACGGAAAAGCTTCGTTTAATTTGAAAATGAAGAATAACAGAAAGTATGTTTTGGGAGTAAGTGAGCCTGATAATATTTGTTATGGTGGGCTTGTGCAGCATTATTTGGATCATGAAAAGAATAATTTGGTTGATTTTGATTATTTAACTTGTGGTTATTTGGATATTAAAAGCAATAATGTAAATTGTGAAGATGCTAATGACGAGTTTAGGTATAAATATTACGTTTCATCAAATCCATATATATATATATATATATATATAAGGGGTTTTTATATAACGGAGAATGGGCTCAAGGAGTTTATATAGGAGGTTGTCAAGATTATTCAGGTATCTATATATATAATCAAAGACCAGTTGGCAATTATACGGTTGAATGGGAAGTCAAAAGAACAAGTGGCACAACCACAGGAATTGATTATTTTACAGTTGATGAAAACGATACAACCACGTATGTTATTGAATACTAAATGAAACATTTAATATATATCACTTTAATACTTTTCTTCGCAACTTCATGCAAAAAAGAGACATCCGTAGTTATCCAAGCCCAAGATTACATCACCGGTGACGGCACAGCCTATGCAGGACAAGAATATGCAGTTGCAGAGTCTTGGACACCTATTCAAGAAACAAAATCTAAAATTGTAGCATCGGGATTTTTAGATGAGAACGGAAAAGCTTCCTTTAATTTGAAAATGAAAAACAATAGAAAGTATGTTCTAGGTGTAAGTGAGCCTGATAATATATGCTATGGTGGTCTTGTTCAGCACTATTTGGAGCATGAGAAGAGTAATATGGTTGATTTTGTATATGCAGAATGTGGATATATTAAACTTAAAATTGATAACGTCAATTGTCAAGGGCCAGGTGATGAAATGGTACTGTTCCAAGGTAATCAAGTAGGGAACTTTGATTTCAGTCAACCTTGGGGACATGATGGGTGCGCTTTTTGGGAATCAAACGGATATTCGGAAGTTCCTATGGGGGAACAATATTACAAATGGGAAGTCACCCGATCAGGAATTACAGAAATATTTTACGATACAATTTATTTGCAAGAGGGAGAGCAAAAGGAGTATGAGATTAACTATTAAAGAATGACACTCCAAACAATTAAATATCTATTCCTACTCCTATCAACTGCAATGTTAACAATTGAAGATGTGAAGTCACAAGACTCATTGACAATTGAAATACCTCATGAAGAAAAAAACATTCATTCCATAGGACTTTTAGCCAGCATTGATTGTGGTTTGGGATTATCTTATCGTTTTCGTAATCCTACTAATAATTTCGGTTTGCAGGTGAGTACAATTCCTGCTGTTTCTGATGGTTTTTACGCTCAATTTGCTGGTTTTGCCATTCATCAATACTTTTTCAATCGAGAAAAAGTCAACCTTTATGGTTACCTAGGAATAAATACTAGCATCATCATTGGATCAAATACAGGTTTTGACATTTTTAATATTATTGGTGGTTTGGGAGTTGGTGCTAGTTTTAATTTGGGTAGAAGCTGTACAATACAAGCTCAGCTAGGTTTAGGACACCACCTTAAGGAAGAGATATTTACTGAAAACCGAAATTTCATTTCACCAGGCTTAGGTGTTTTGTATAATTTTTGAATTTTCACTGTTGAAATAATTGCTTTTTAATCACTTTTTCTTTTTTTCTCCTGCATGGTCTCATTAAAATGAATATCCAATGTGCAACTTTCACATTCTATAGAGTAGCCGAAAAGTAATCTGTGAAATATTTACAAGCGAAAAAACTTGCTTATAATTGTATTATGTCCAAACTATCCTAACCTGAAAAGAAACTTTCCTACAAACGTAATTTTCTTAGTAAATTTTATCAAGTTCAAAACGACTTCATAAAATTTATCCTTCCTACCTTTGCCACATAATTCAAAATCATTAATGAAATTCTTCAAACATTTCACATTGGGACTCCGAAGTTATTGGAAAGCCATTGGTTTTATCAAAACACATAAATTGTATTGGTACATGCCAATTCCTGCTTTGCTGATGTTGTTGATTTATTATGTGGGAAGTCGATTCGCAGCTTGGCAAGCAGGTTGGTCGGAGGAACAAGGTTGTTTGGAATGCACCAATATGAATGAAACAATTTGGTTTCTTCTTAAAATGTTGCTCAGCATTTCTATTGGACTCATCTTAATGAAATTTGCAAAATATATCGTTGTCGTTTTACTTTCTCCATTGATTTCTATAATTTCTCAGGTGGTAGAAAAAAAATTAACGACCAATAAATATCCTTTTTCCATGAAACAAACTTTGCATGATGTGAAAAGGGGTTTGCGCATTGCCATGAGAAACGTAATGTGGGAATATGTCTTTTTTCTGCTCATTCTTATTGTTTCCGCTTTGGGTTGGGATGAAGTGCATCAGTCCCCATTTTTCTACCTCACTTTTGCAATCGGTTTCTTCTACTATGGCTTTAGTTTTATCGATTATATTAATGAAAGAAGAAGATTGGACATTGACCAGAGTATCCATTTTATCAGAAATCACCGAGGTTTGGCCATTGCCATCGGAAGTATTTATTCCATTTTCATCCTAGTTCCAGTAGATTTAGGTAAAATGGTAGATTACGAAGGTTTTTTAGATCATCCTTTCGAAACTTTGGGCGCAAGTCTCTTCCAATTTCTGCTGTGGATGCTTGCTTCTATTGCTCCAATATTCACAATAGTAGCAGCTACAATAGCAATGCATGATTTAGTAGATTTAAGCAATAATGAATTTGCAGAAAAGGAGGAAGATGAATTTGAATTTGTTGATTATGAAACAGATGAGTAGATTTGTGAAATATTGGACAGCTAAAGAGATATTCTTTGCTTACATTTCTTTACTTTTGAATTCTAATTTAGTACCAATTCAAATATATAGTTTACTCAAATTCAGTAAACATTTATAATGCATAAAGCCTATGAAATTATTTTTCACTCTTGTTTTTCTTTCATCAGTATTTATTTCAAATGCTAATTCATCGGAAATTCATCAATCCATTGCTCCACCAGATTCCACATCGTCTTTGATTGACCGCACCGCTTCCAAACTTTTTGTAGAAGAAGGTAAAAAAGATTTTGAATTGGGAAGAACAAGAGATGCTTTAAGAAGCTTCCGTGAGGCTTATGTTAGAGATCAATTCAATGAAAAAGCTGTCTATTGGATAGGTGAAGCACATTACAAGATGGATAATTTCGGTTATGCCTTGCAATATGCTAGAATTGCAGAACAACTAAATAGCGAAGAAAACGTAGACTTACTTTACCTTATGGGGAGGGCTTATCACCGCGAAAATAAATTGGACAGCGCAAAATTGAAATATGAAAGAGTAAACGAATTACTTTCTAGTTCAAAAAAGAAAATTTACGAAATTCAACATTTAATGGATGAAGTGAAGTTTGCTGATTCTGTTTCCAAAATTGATTTAAAGTATGAAAAAATATTATTGAATGCTCAAATCAATTCAGGTTATGATGATTATAATTTTGTGATTTCTCAAGATGGAAAAGAAGCGTTTTTCGTTTCTAGAAGACCAGATACAAAAGGAGCAGGAGTAAACCCAAACGATCAGCGCTATTTTGAAGATGTTTATTACACCAAATGGAACGAAGCGGATAACGATTGGGGAAAAGCCAGCAATGAAATTGACCGATTAAACACAGAAGGATTTGATGCTGTTAATGATATTTCAGCTGATGGAGAAGAAGTTTACCTCACAGTGAATACATCTGTGGCAGATATTAGGAATCAAACCAGAGGTTCTGATATCATGATTTCAAAAAGAACTAAAGAAGGAAAATGGAGCACTCCGAAGCCTATTCAAAATAGTTCAATTAACACTTCTTATTTTGATGGAGCACCAACAATTACCGGGGATGGGAATACCATGTATTTTGTGAGTGATAGAGATGGAGAGAAATCCAAATCAGATATTTATGTTTCTTACAGAAATGGAAAAAGTTGGGGTCCTGCCAAGAAATTGCCCATGACTTTAAATACAACAGGGAATGAAACAACACCATTTGTAACCTCAGATGGTAGATTCTTGTTCTTCTCTTCTGATGGATATACAGGAATGGGAGGTTATGATGTTTATGTTTCGGAAAACAATGGAATCGTTTGGTCTAAACCAATCAATTTAGGTCCAGAGTTCAATACCGTAAATAATGATATTTTCTTTAAATTTTACGATAAGTTGAACAAAGCAGTTGTTTCAACCTATAGAATTCAAGGAAATAAATCTAGTATGGATATTTTTGAATTGATGTTGAAAGATTGGAAAATCTCAACTAAATAATTGAAACATTCGTAATTATTTAAAATTACTTTTCTCAATAATATACAAAGGACGATTCATCACGTTCTTATTGATTCTACTAATGTATTCTCCAATTATTCCAATTGAGATTAATTGAACACCACCGATAAACATTGAACTGATAATTAAAGAAGTCCACCCTGTGATTGTCTGATTTAAAATGTAGTGAGAATAGATTGCATATAAAATGATAATAAACGATAGGAAAGAAATTGAAAAACCAATTTTCGTAACTAATTGCAATGGTTTATCTGAAAAACTAGTAATTCCATCCATCGCAAATTTGACCATTTTTCCTAAAGAATAACCCGTTTTACCAAATCTTCTTTCATCTCTATCAAAAAGCACTTCTGATTGTCTAAATCCTAGCCAAGCTATTTGTCCTCTCAAGAATTTATTCTGTTCTGGCATTTGTTTCAGGTAATGAACTACCTGCTTATCGATTAATCTAAAATCGCCAGTGTCCAAAGGAATGTCAATTGAAGTTATTTTCCTTAGTGTTCGATAAAACATTTTTGCTGTAGTTTTCTTGAAAAAACTTTCTCCTTTTCTTTCTCTTCTTCGGGCGTAAACTATTTCGAACCCTTCTTTATGCTTATCATATAATTCCATTATTAATTCTGGAGGATCTTGTAAATCTCCATCGATAATTACCACTACTTCACCGGAGCATTTGTCAATTCCTGCCGTTACAGCTATTTGGTGACCAAAGTTTCTACTGAAATTAATGTAGAAAACACGATTGTCTATTTCTGTCAATTTCAATAATTCGAGTAAGGAATGATCTTTACTTCCATCATTCACAAAAATCAGTTCGTAGTTCTCGGAGATTTGAGAAACTGTCTTTTGAATACGATCATACAATTCCGTTATAATTTCTTGTTCATTATAAATAGGAACGATTACCGAAATATCAATTGCTTTATTATTCTTTGTTTCCATAAATTTTATAAGTTACCACATTACCCTTTTGAAAAATGATTTCATATTTATAATGTTTGATAAGGTATTCTTTTAAATGTTTTTGTTGGGCAATTACCTTGTCTCCTGAATCGAGATTTTTCCAATCTTTAAATTCAGTTTTGATTCCTTTATCGTTTAGAATTTTGATATAAAATAGGTTGTGAGCGTTATATCCATCATAAAGAACAAATGTGTTATTTATATCAATTCTGCCTCTTGCCGCATCTTGTAAATAATGACCCAATTCATAAAACTCAACCTCAAACCGATGTTCTTTTGGTAAGTACGTCTTCTCAAAAACTTGTTGATATGGTGTTACACCTAATAAGAATAAAAAAATAAATGGGGTGATATTGTACCAAAGTGTTTCATTAAAAACTGTAGTGTTTTTTAGAACGTTAAATATATAATAAATAAATACTGCGATTAAAATGGCGGAGAAGGGATACATGGGAACTGAATACCATTCTATTTTTGTTTGTGCAGTGGATATTATTAGGAAGAAAGTAACAACCATTAAAGTTGAAAAAAGCGTTAAGCGATTTATTTTTTTGTCTTTAACTAAGAATCCAAAGATAACTCCACATGGTATGAGAAGATGCCAATAGGATAAATGTTTATTAATAAAATTATCCAAATAAAACCAAAAACCGTGTTCATGATCTTCTATTACTTCTAAAAATCTTCCTCCTAATTCATTCCCTTGAACAGCAGCAATAAAACCTGGATTATCGGCTTCACGAAGGGAATAGTATCCAACCACCAGAATCAAAAATGAGATTAATCCAAAATAAAAATGCTTGTTCTTGAGCAATGGCAGAAATTGTTTTTTAGCTAAACTATAAATTAGTAGTGCTGGTAGGAACAACATACCCGTTATACTTTTGGTTAATACGGCTAAAGCGGTAAACAGAAAAAACAGGTAAAGCTGTTTGTCGTTTTTAGTCTCGCAAAAGGAATAGAAAAGTAAGCCACTCAAAGTTGTGAAAAGTGTGAGTAAAGCATCATAATCTCCAGTCCGTGTCGCATGAAAATCAATATATCCAAAAGTTGTGATTAATACAAATACAGTAATAAAGCCAAACCAAAAACTCTTTAAGTATTTCAAAGAGAAAACCAATAAACCAATGCAAGTGAAAAGTCCGGCAAAAGCGGAAGGTAGTCTAATGGCAGTTTCGTTAATTCCAAAAAGTTTCATTGAAATCACTTGCAACCAAATCAGTAGGGGAGGTTTTGTATTCCACATATCTGGAGTTCCATCGTAATGAGTTACGATAAAATTTCCATTTTTCAACATTTCTAATGCATTGATAGCATTTCTTCCTTCATCCCAAATGCGAATAGGTAAACTTCCCAAATGTCCAAATAGCGGAAAAAATATCAGCACTGCTAAAACAATATATTTCAAGTGTCTTAAGTAAATAGCGTTCATTTTAATAATCATTTGTTTTATTCAAGTTACCGAGAGTGGTGGCTGAGTTTGTCGAAGCCTAGCTCGTGGTCTTGGTATTCTCTAATCTACCACCGTCAACTTCGCAAACTTCAAAATCAAAGTCTTCTGTCCTACTCTTGGGAAGAAAACAGTTGCTTTTTGATCTGAACCTGCTCCAGCCAATGCAGTTACTTTTCCTTTTCCGAAACGAGCATGTTCAACATTGAATCCAACTTTTAAATTTTCTGTTGTTCCTCCACCAGTGCTTTTAGCTGAACTTGATCCAGAAGTTGTTTCTTTCACAGGTCTAAGGTTACGATTTCCCGTTCCCATCTGACCAAAACCTTTGGTTCTCTCTTCAGATGGTCTTTGGTAACCACTTAAGGATCTTCCCCCTGTACGACCTCGTGTTTCGTTTTCATGAATCACAAATTTATTATCTACTTCATCGATAAATCGACTAGGTTCGGCGGTTACCAATTGCCCCCAGCGATATCTACTCACAACATATGATAACGTACATGTTTTTTCTGCTCTAGTCACGGCTACATAAAATAAGCGACGTTCTTCTTCCAATTCCGTCCTAGAAGTCAACGATAATTGTGAAGGAAATAAATTCTCTTCTAGTCCTACAATATAAACATGAGGAAATTCCAGACCTTTGGATGCGTGAATTGTCATCAAAGTAATCGTGTTTTTGTCCTCTTCTTTATCCTTGTCGGCATCTGTTAAAAGCGCAACATCAATTAAAAAGTCACTTAAAGTTCCTTTCTCATCTTTTTCTTCTTGTTGAACAGAGAATTCTTTTATTCCGGCCAATAACTCCTGAATATTTTCATAGCGTGTTACTCCCTCTGGAGATTTATCGTCATATAAATCTTTGAGAATTCCAGATGATTGCGCAACATTGTTGGCTAATTCGTATGCCGGCGCAGTTTCCATTTGTGCTGCATAACTTTGAATTTTCAAGGCAAATTGAGCCATTTTATTTTTAGCTCCTGAACTGATTGAAACTGGATATCTATTAAAATCAGAAATCACATCCCAAATTGAAACATCATATTGTCGAGCAGCCAAAACTACTCCATCCATTGAGGTTTTCCCAATTCCTCTTTTCGGGTAATTGATTACACGTTTTAGTGCTTCTTCATCTTTAGGATTTGCAGATAACCTGAAATAAGCTATCAAATCCTTAATTTCCTTTCTTTGATAGAATGAAAGTCCACCATATATTTTATACGGTAAATTCAATTTTCTTAAAGACTCCTCAAAAGATCTCGATTGCGCATTTGTTCTATATAAAATAGCAAAATCTTTATAGTCGGCACCTTCACTTTGTTTAATATCGAAAATCTTATTTGTAATTACTCGACCTTCTTCGTTATCTGTTAAACAACGAATGATATTAATTTTTCCACCTTCAGTGTTAGAAGTCCAAACATCTTTTTGAATTTGATCTTTATTTCTTTTGATGATGGAGTTTGCAGCATTAACGATGTTACTAGTACTTCTATAATTTTGCTCCAGCTTAAACATGTTGAAATCTGGATAATCTTTTTTGAAATTCAGAATGTTCTCAATGTTAGCTCCACGGAAAGAATAAATACTTTGAGCATCATCTCCAACAACACAAATGTTTTCGTAAACTGCTGCTAATTTTTTTACAATTAAATATTGAGAGTAATTGGTATCTTGGTACTCATCAACCAGTACGTATTTGAATTTTTGTTGGTAGAAGTGTAAAACTTCTGGAAAATCTCTGAGCAATACATTGGTTTGATAGAGTAAATCATCAAAATCCATTGCACCTGCTTGAAAACACCTTTTGGCATATTCCTTATAAATTCTAAAAATTTCTGGTTTTCTTGACATTCGATCTTCAGAAACAATTTCCACATTGGCTTCATAAGCTGCAGGAGAAATTAAATTGTTCTTTGCGCTAGAAATTCTTCCTTGAACTGCATTCGGCTTATAAACTTTATCGTCTAAGCCAAATTCTTTGACTATTGCTTTAATTAAACTTCTAGAATCTTGGGTATCATAAATTGTGAAATTAGATGGATAACCTAATTTATCAGCATTATATCTTAACAGTTTTGCAAATACAGAGTGAAAGGTACCCATTGTTATATTCATGGATTCATTTCCACCAACTATTGAATTGATTCGCTCTTTCATTTCCTTGGCTGCCTTGTTTGTAAAGGTAAGCGCAAGAATACTAAAGGAATCAACACCATTTCTCAAAAGATGTGCGATGCGATAGGTGAGTACTCTGGTTTTACCAGATCCCGCTCCTGCAATAACCATCATTGGTCCATCAATATGTTCAACAGCTTGGCGTTGACTTTCGTTTAATCCTTCTAAATAATCCATAAAAACAAAGATAAAAATAACCTTTGATGTTGTAAGGTTTTAAAATTCTTTTTACACATCCCAGTCATATAGTTAGTATTGATTAGATGCATAAAAAGCATATAACTATTGATTTGAAGTTTATTGGTAGGGTGTTGGTTGGCTAGGTGAAAAGTGAATCAAGATTTTTCACAATCTTTTTGGAGTATTAATCTTAGTGATTTTTTTTGTTGTAAAGCTCCATTGAGTATTTACCTCGTAGTTTTTTTAAATTTTTCTACTTCTTTTTATAAATAATCCAAATATTAATTATATTTGCTTTCGAAGAGTAAAGTGATAGATAATTCCTTTCTCGGAATAAAAATTCTAACTCGAATTTTCTGTATTCCTAAAAACAGAAAAAAATGTCATCTAAGACAAGGCAAAGAAATTTAATCAACACTTCTTTGTTAAAAATCAGGAAGTTTTCTTGATAATCTATTGTATTCTAAAATTATATTTTTATTTTTGCAACCCTCAAAGCAGTTTTGAGGAATTATTTATTGTAAAAATTTAATGTAAAAATATGCCAACTATACAACAGTTAGTGCGCAAGGGAAGAACAGCGCCGGTGAAGAAGAGCAAGTCAGCAGCACTTGATTCTTGTCCGCAGCGTAAAGGAGTATGTGTGCGTGTGTACACCACTACACCTAAGAAGCCTAACTCAGCTATGAGAAAAGTAGCCAGAGTACGTTTAACAAATGGTAAGGAAGTCAATGCTTACATCGGTGGAGAAGGTCACAACCTTCAAGAGCACTCGATGGTATTGGTTCGAGGAGGAAGAGTAAAAGATCTTCCGGGTGTTCGATATCATATCGTTCGTGGTGCAGAAGATACCGCGGGTGTTGAAGGAAGAACACAACGTCGTTCTAAGTATGGTACTAAAAGACCTAAAAAATAAAACGTAAGTCATGAGAAGAAAAAAGGCCAAAAAAATTGAGATCCTTCCGGATCCAAAGTTTAACGACGTTCAAGTAACAAAGTTTGTGAATAACTTAATGCTTGACGGTAAGAAAAACACTTCTTTCAAAATCTTTTATGATGCAATTGACATCGTTGAAAGTAAATTGGAAGACCAAAAAGGTTTGGATGTGTTTAAAAAAGCAATCGAAAACATTACTCCTAGTGTAGAAGTAAGAAGTAGACGTGTTGGTGGGGCGACTTTCCAAATACCTACTCCTGTACGTGAAGGAAGAAAACAATCATTAGCTATGAAGTGGATGATTACTTTTTCTCGTAAGCGTAACGAAAAAACAATGGCTCAGCGTTTAGCTAACGAGTTTATTGCTGCTTCTAAAGAAGAAGGTGGTGCATACAAGAAAAAAGAAGATACTTTAAGAATGGCGGAAGCTAATAAAGCATTTTCACACTTCAGATTCTAAAGATAAGTTATGGCAAAAAGAGATTTAAAATATACGAGAAACATCGGAATTATGGCGCACGTAGATGCTGGGAAAACCACAACTACGGAGCGTATTCTTTATTATACAGGAATTAGCCATAAAATTGGTGAGGTTCATGATGGTGCTGCCGTTATGGATTGGATGGAGCAAGAGCAAGAAAGAGGTATTACAATTACTTCTGCTGCTACTACTGCATCTTGGACATATTTAGATAAGGAATACAAAATCAATATTATTGATACTCCTGGTCACGTTGACTTTACTGTTGAGGTAGAGCGTTCATTACGTGTTTTGGATGGTGCTGTAGCATTGTTTTGTGCTTCTTCAGGTGTTGAACCACAGTCTGAGACTGTTTGGAGACAAGCTAATAAATATGGTGTTCCAAGAATCGGTTTCGTAAATAAAATGGACCGTGCTGGTGCAGATTTTTTAGGAACTGTAAACCAAATTAAAGAAAGATTAGGAGGTACACCAGTTCCACTTCAGTTGCCAATCGGTTCTGAGGATGACTTTAAGGGTGTTGTTGACCTAATTGTAAACAAAGCTTTTGTTTGGAATGAGGAAGATTTAGGGATGACATGGACTGAGGTAGAAATGCCTGAGGATATGAAAGAACAAGTTGCTGAATACAGAAACTACCTTATCGAAACTGTAGCTGAGTCTGATGATGCTTTAATGGAGAAATTCTTTGAAGATTCTGATTCAATTACAGAAGATGAGATGATTGCAGCAATTAGAAAATCTACTGTTTCTATGGCTATCACACCAATTATGTGTGGTTCTGCCTTCAAAAACAAAGGTGTTCAAACACTTTTAGATGCGGTAATGGCATTCTTACCTTCTCCTTTAGATGTTGAAGCTATTGAAGGAACTAATCCTGATTCAGGAGAAACGGAAAAAAGAAGACCATCTACTGATGAGCCTATGTCTGCTTTAGCATTTAAAATTGCTACGGATCCTTTCGTTGGTCGTTTATGTTTCGTTAGAACGTATTCTGGACAAATTCCAGCTGGTTCTTACGTTTACAATACACGTACTAATAAAAAAGAACGTATTTCTCGTTTATTCCAAATGCATGCAAACAAGCAAAATGCAATAGATATGCTTGATTGTGGTGATATTGGAGCAGCTGTAGGATTTAAAGATATTCGTACTGGTGATACTTTGTGTGATGAGAAACATCCTATTGTATTAGAATCAATGGATTTCCCAGACCCAGTAATTGGTATCGCTATCGAGCCTAAAACTAAGGCAGATGTTGAAAAATTATCTGTAGGACTTAATAAGTTATCTGAAGAGGATCCAACATTCCAAATTACTTCTAACGAAGATTCTGGACAAACAATTATCTCAGGAATGGGAGAGTTGCACCTTGAAGTACTTATTGACCGTTTGAAACGTGAATTTAAAGTAGAGGTGAATGAAGGTGAACCTCAAGTATCTTATAAAGAGCAGATTTCTACACCGGTTGATCACAGAGAAACTTACAAGAAACAATCAGGTGGACGTGGTAAATTCGCAGATATAGTTGTGAAAATTAGCCCACAAGATGACAAAGAAAAATTAGGTTTAGAATTCATTAATAGCATTAAAGGTGGTAACGTTCCTCGTGAATATATCCCTTCAGTTCAAAAAGGTTTTGAAACTGCTATGAAAAATGGTGTTCTAGCTGGATACCCAATGGATTCTCTTAAAGTTGAGTTGATTGATGGATCTTTCCACGCTGTCGATTCAGATTCTCTATCGTTTGAGGTAGCAGCAAAAATGGCTTATCGTCATGCAGTTCCTAAAACAAACCCACAACTTCTTGAGCCAATCATGAAATTAGAGGTTGTTACTCCAGAAGAAAATATGGGGGATATAGTAGCGGATTTAAATAGAAGACGTGGACAAATGCAAGGAATGGACGACCGTCATGGTGCGAAAGTTATCAAAGCATTCGTTCCTCTTTCTGAAATGTTTGGTTATGTAACCACTTTGAGAACTGTATCATCAGGACGTGCAACTTCAACTATGGAGTTCGCTCACTATGATATTTGTCCAAGAAACATTGCAGACAATGTGATCGCGAAAATTAAAGGAAATGTTACAGCTTAATCTATAAGTAATGAGTCAAAAAATTAGAATAAAATTAAAGTCTTACGATTACAACTTGGTTGACAAGTCAGCTGAGAAAATCGTAAAAACAGTAAAAACAACTGGAGCAGTAGTAAGTGGACCAATTCCACTTCCTACGCACAAAAGAATTTATACTGTATTGAAATCACCACACGTTAACAAAAAAGCGCGTGAGCAGTTCGAATTATGTTCTTACAAGAGATTGTTAGATATTTATAGTTCGTCTTCAAAAACTGTTGATGCTTTAATGCGTTTAGAGTTACCAAGTGGTGTTGACGTAGAAATTAAAGTTTAATTATAATAAAGAAAGAATGCCAGGAATTATTGGAAGAAAAGTCGGAATGACTAGTGTCTACAGTGTCGAGGGTAAGGCAACACCATGCACAGTGATAGAAGCTGGTCCTTGTGTAGTAACACAAGTGAAAACAAGTGATAGAGATGGTTATGATGCCATTCAACTTGGTTTTGGAGAGCGTAAAGAAAAAAACACTCCTAATGCCTTGAAAGGTCACTTTAAAAAAGCAAATACTACGCCTAAAAGCGATTTAGTTGAGTTCGATGGTTACGAGCAAGACTTTAAAGCAGGTGATGTTTTAAATGCTGAATTTTTTGCAGAAGGAGACCTAGTTAGTGTTTCTGGAACATCAAAAGGTAAAGGTTTCCAAGGTGTTGTTAGAAGACACGGTTTTGGAGGGTCTGAAACGTCTCACGGTCAAAAAAGCATGAGAAGAGCTCCAGGTTCTGTCGGAATGGCTTCTACACCGGGACGAGTATTTAAAGGTAAGAAAATGGCCGGTCAGATGGGTAACGTAAGAGTTACTATCGAAAACCTACAAGTAATTAAGGTTTTGGCTGACAAAAACATTTTAGTAGTTAAAGGTTCTATACCAGGAGCTAAAGGTTCAACAGTAATAATTGAGAAGTAATGGAAGCAAAAGTATTAGATACAAAAGGTAAAGCTACTTCAGATAAGGTAACACTATCTGATTCAATTTACGGAATTGAACCAAATGATCACGCAATTTACTTAGATGTAAAGCAATACTTGGCTAACCAACGTCAAGGAACGCACAAGTCTAAAGAAAGAGCTGACATTTCTGGAAGTACTAGAAAAATTAAAAAGCAAAAAGGAACAGGTACAGCACGTGCTGGTTCTATTAAAAGTCCAATCTTTAGAGGTGGAGGTCGTGCTTTTGGACCACGTCCAAGAAACTACCGTTTCAAACTTAATACAAAGTTGAAAAGAGTAGCAAGAAGATCTGCATTGTCTCTTAAAGCAAAAGGGGAAGGAATTCTTATCCTTGATGGACTTAAGTTTGACACACCAAAAACAAAAGAGTTTTTATCAGTTTTGACAGCGTTGAAATTGGAAAATGAGAAAGTTTTGTTTGTAGTTGGAGCTGATAGCGATAACGCATACAAATCGGCGAAAAACCTAAGTAATACTAAGGTTGTTTCTGCTGACTCACTTAACACTTACGATGTGTTGAATGCAAGAAAAATTGTAATTGCAAAAGATGCAGTTGATGTAATTGAAAAGATTTTAAACTAATTGGTGATGTACACAATTATAAAAAAGCCTCTTATTACCGAGAAAGCAACTATGGATAGTGAAATGAACAATCGTTTCACTTTCGTAGTAGATCATAAAGCTAATAAGATTGAAATTAAAAAGGCCGTCGAGAACATGTATGGCGTAACAGTTGAAGCTGTTCGCACGATGAATTATGGCGGTGGAAAACCCTCTGTTAAATTTACTAACAAAGGTATCGTTGAGCAACGCAGTAGTAAATTCAAAAAAGCTATTGTAACTGTTGCAGAAGGAGAGACGATTGATCTGTTTACTAATGTTTAATTAATTAAAAGAAATGAGTCTTAAAAAATTCAAGCCTACAACTCCAGGGCAGAGACACAAACTCATCAGTGATTATTCTGAGATAACAACATCTCGTCCAGAAAAGTCTCTATTAGCTTCTAGAAAGAAGTCTGGTGGACGTAACAATTCTGGTCGTATGACAATGCGTTATATCGGTGGTGGTCACAAGCAAAAATACCGTATTATCGACTTCAAAAGAGATAAAGCGGATATTCCTGCGACTGTGAAAAGTATTGAGTACGATCCAAATCGTACAGCAAATATTGCGTTACTTTTTTACAAAGATGGTGAGAAGCGTTATATTATCGCTCCTGAGGGTTTACAAGTTGGTGACACTGTGTTGTCTGGAAAGAATGCTACTCCAGTAAGGGGTAATGCCATGTATATTGGTGACATTCCTTTAGGAACAACAGTTCACAATGTTGAGATGACACCTGGAAAAGGTGGTGTTATTGCACGTGGTGCAGGAACATCTGCTCAACTTATCGCTAGAGAAGGGAAGTTTGGTATTTTAAAAATGCCATCAAGTGAAGTTCGTATGATCTTAACTACTTGTTTAGCAACTATTGGTTCAGTATCTAACCATGATCACAGTTTATCTGTTTCTGGTAAAGCTGGGCGTTCAAGATGGTTAGGCCGTCGTCCTCGTGTTAGAGGGGTAGTGATGAATCCTGTCGATCACCCAATGGGTGGTGGTGAAGGTCGTCACTCAGGTGGACACCCAAGATCACGTAATGGTATTCCTGCAAAAGGATTCAAAACGCGTTCTGCTAAGAAATATTCAGATAAGTTTATCATCGAGAAAAGAAAGAAATAGGATATGAGTAGGTCATTAAAGAAACCACCATTTGTGCACTATAAGTTAGTGCAAAAAGTGGAAACAGCACAATCCTCAAAATCTAAAAGTGTAATTAAAACTTGGTCTCGTGCCTCTACAATTACTCCTGATTTTGTTGGATTCACAATAGCAGTACACAATGGGAATAAATTTATTCCAGTTTTTTGTACTGAAAATATGGTAGGACATAAATTTGGAGAATTTGCGCCAACGCGTAACTTCAGAGGACATGGCGGTAATAAGAAAGATAAAAGAAGATAACTAAAACTTCATATCATGGGTGCTAGAAAAAGATTAAAAGCCGAAGAAAGAAAGGAAGCAAATAAGTCGATTGCGTTTGCATCGCTTAAGAACTCTCCAATCGCTCCAAGAAAAATGAGATTAGTTGCTGATCTTATTCGTGGAGTAGAAGTAAATAAGGCGTTAAATATATTACAACATAATCCAAAAGATGCTTCAAAAAGCCTTTCAACGTTATTGCGTTCAGCAATAGCTAACTGGGAAGCTAAAAATGAAGACAAAAGTTTGGAAGATGAAGAGTTAGTTGTGAAAACTATTGAAGTGTCACAAGCCGGAATGTTGAAGAGAATTCAACCAAGGGCTCAAGGAAGAGCTAACAGAATTAGAAAACGATCTAACCACGTACGTTTAGTTGTGGACGGAGTTAAAAATTAGGATATGGGACAAAAAACTAATCCAATAGGGAATAGATTAGGTTACATCCACGGTTGGGATTCTAACTGGTACGGTGGATCTGACTATGCGGATAAAATTGTTGAGGACGATAAAATCAGAAAATACTTAAATGCTCGTTTATCACGTGCTAGTATCTCTAAAATTATCATCGAAAGAACTTTAAAGTTGGTTACTGTTACTATCAATACTTCACGTCCAGGAGTGATTATTGGTAAAGGTGGACAAGAGGTAGATAAGCTTAAAGAGGAGTTAAAAAAATTGACAAACAAAGAAATCCAAATCAACATATTTGAGATCAAACGTCCAGAGTTGGATGCTCATTTAGTTGCGGATAACATTGCTCGTCAAATTGAAGCTCGTATCTCTTTCCGTAGAGCTATTAAAATGTCAGTCGCATCTACTATGAGAATGGGTGCAGAAGGAATCAAAGTTAAGATTTCTGGTCGTTTGAACGGAGCTGAAATGGCACGTGATGAAATGTATAAAGATGGTAGAACTCCATTGCATACGTTTAGAGCAGACATTGATTATGCTTTAGCAGAAGCTCACACAACTTACGGTCGTATCGGAATTAAGGTATGGATCTGTAAAGGTGAGATTTTTGGTAAACGCGATCTTTCACCTAACATTGGACTTGAGTCTCAAAAGAAAGGTGGTCGCCGCGGCGCTCCTAATAAGAGAAAGAAAAAATAAGTTGAATTCTTAAAAAGTACTGAAAGATGTTATCACCAAAGAAAACCAAATTTAGAAAAGCCATGAAAGGCCGAAACACTGGACTTGCTCATAGAGGAAGTACTGTTGCTTTTGGTTCTTTTGGACTAAAAACCTTGGAGCCAGCATGGATTACATCCAGACAAATCGAAGCTTCACGTATAGCCGTTACGAGATACATGAAGAGAGAGGGAAAAGTTTGGATACGTATCTTCCCAGACAAGCCTGTTACATCGAAGCCTGCAGAGGTTCGTATGGGTAAAGGGAAAGGTGCACCAAGTCACTGGGTTGCTGTTGTTAAACCAGGACGAATTTTATTTGAAGCAGACGGAGTGTCTTACGAAACAGCTAAAGAAGCGCTTCGTTTAGCAGCTCAAAAGCTTCCGGTAAAATGTAAATTCGTTACACGTAACGATTATGTAGTTCCAGGAAAATAATAAAACAAATGAAACAAGAAGAAATCACTCAATTGTCGCTAAACGATCTTAAAGATCGTCTTGACACAACATCTGAAAAGATTGCTAAAATAACTTTGACACATAAAGTGTCACCGTTAGAAAATCCAATGCAAATTAAGATGTTGAGAAAGACTATCGCAAGATTAAATACGGAGTTGACTAAAAGAAACAATCAAGCTTAAGCTTGTAATTTAGAAAATGCCTTGATATGGAAAATCAACATTTAAGAAAAGAAAGAACGGGTGTCGTAACTAGTGATTTGATGGATAAATCCATCGTAATTACAGTTGAGCGAAAAGTAAAACACCTTAAATATGGTAAGTTTATCAAAAAATCTACTAAATTTGTAGCCCACGATGAAAAAAATGACTGTAACATAGGTGATACAGTAACAATTCGTGAGTGCCGACCTTTGTCTAAGACAAAGAATTGGAGATTAGTAGAAATTTTAGAAAGAGCCAAATAATCATTAAGAAATGATACAACAAGAATCAAGACTTGCAGTAGCCGACAATAGTGGCGCGAAAGAGGTATTGTGTATCCGAGTTCTCGGAGGTACAAAACGTCGTTACGCTTCTATTGGAGATAAAATAGTGGTTTCTGTCAAGAGCGCAATGCCCTCTGGTGCTGTCAAAAAAGGACAAGTAGCCAAGGCTGTGGTAGTAAGAGTGAAGAAAGAAATTCGTCGTCCAGATGGATCTTATATTCGCTTCGATGATAATGCTGTGGTTATATTAAACCAAGCAAATGAAATGAGAGGAACTCGTATTTTCGGACCAGTAGCTAGAGAGTTACGTGATAAGAATTACATGAAAATTGTTTCATTAGCACCAGAGGTGCTTTAAAACTAAAAAGTCATGCAAAAGAAATTACACATTAAAGTTGGTGACACTGTTAAGGTAATTAGCGGTGAACATCGTGGTCAGGACGGAAAAGTCCTTTCTATAGACAGAAAAAAAGAGCGCGTGCTTGTGGAAGGTGTTAACGTTGTAAAACGTCACACTAAACCAGATGCAGCGAACCCTCAAGGTGGTATTGTAGAGAAAGAAGCGGGTCTTCACATTTCCAACCTCATGCTTGTATTTAACAACGAACCAACAAAAGTTGGACGTAAGAAAAACAAGGATGGAAAGCTAGTTCGATTCGCTAAGAAATCAGGAGAAGAAATTAAGTAATGAGTTATACACCAAGACTTAGAAAGCAGTATTCGGAGGAAGTTATTCCTGCCTTGCAAAAACAATTTGGTTTCAAATCTGTTATGCGTGTTCCTAAAATTGAGAAAATTATTTTATCTCAAGGTATTGGAGAAGCAGTAGCTGATAAGAAAATCATTGATGGAGCACTTGAAGACATTACTGCAATAACAGGACAAAAACCTATAGCAACAGTTTCAAAGAAAGACGTTTCTAACTTTAAATTAAGAAAAGGAATGCCGATTGGAACTAAAGTTACTCTACGTGGAGATAACATGTACGAATTTTTAGACAGACTGATTTCAGTTGCTCTACCTCGTACTCGTGACTTCAAAGGAGTTCCAGCAAGAGGTTTTGATGGACGTGGTAATTTTAATATGGGGGTTAAAGAACATATTATTTTCCCGGAAATCGATATTGATAAAGTAAATAAAATTTTAGGAATGGATATTACTTTTGTAACTTCAGCAGAATCTGATGAAGAAGCGAAAGCATTGTTAGATGCATTTAAATTTCCATTTACAAAAAAATAGTATTATGGCAAAAGAATCAATGAAAGCGCGTGAGCGTAAAAGAGAAGCCCTAGTTTTAAAATATGCTGCAAAGCGTAAAGAGCTTAAAGAAGCTGGTGATTGGGAAGGTCTTCAAAAATTGCCTGCTAATTCATCAAAAGTTAGATTGCACAATCGTTGTAATTTAACTGGTCGTCCAAGAGGTTACATGAGACAATTTGGACTTTCAAGGGTGACATTCAGAGAAATGGCACTTTCTGGTAAAATACCAGGAATTAAAAAGGCAAGTTGGTAATCTAATAGTTAAAAAAGTTATGAATACAGATCCAATAGCAGATTTTTTGACTCGCATTAGAAATGCGAGCAGTGTGACTAAGAAAGTTGTGGAAATCCCTTCTTCAAATACTAAAGTAGCAATCGCTAAAATCCTTTTCGAAAAAGGTTATATAGCAAACTATAAGGTTGAAGAGGATGATAAGCAAGGAGTAATTAAGATTGCACTTAAATATAATCCATCAACGAGAGTACCGGCAATAACAAAATTGCAACGTGTATCATCTCCAGGATTAAGAAAGTATAGTAATTCAAAAGAATTGCCACGTGTATTAAACGGTTTGGGAATCGCAATTATATCTACATCAAAGGGTTTGATGACAGATAAAGAAGCGAGAGTACAAAAAGTTGGTGGTGAAGTTCTTTGTTACGTTTATTAATTTATAAAAGTAGTAATAAGCAATGTCAAGGATAGGTAAATCCCCAGTAAGTATCCCGAGTGGAGTAGAAGTAAAAATGGATGGACAACTTGTGACAGTGAAAGGACCTAAAGGAGAAATATCTCAAGAATTAGATCCAGAAATCACTGCTCAAATCGAGGATGGTTCAATCACATTTAACCGCGCGTCGGACGCCCCAGCAACAAGAGCAAAACATGGTCTTTCAAGAGCATTAGTTAGCAATATGATTGAAGGTGTTTCAGAAGGGTTTAAAAAGGTATTAGAAGTAATAGGAGTAGGTTTCAGAGCAGAAGTTCAAGGAAACGTATTAACAATGTCTGTAGGACATTCACACCCTATTGTTATCGAAATTCCGCAAGAAATTAAGGTATCTGCAGAAACCGCTAAAGGTAAACCACCAGTTGTGACTTTAGAGTCATTTGATAAACAACTGTTAGGACACGTAGCTGCCAAGATTCGTTCCTTCCGTAAACCTGAACCATACAAAGGAAAAGGTATCCGCTTCCAAGGGGAGTATGTGAGAAGAAAAGCAGGTAAAGCCGCAGGTAAATAACCTTAATTTAAGAAAAAAATGGCATTTAGTAAAGTAGCTAGAAGAGCTAAAATTAAAAAGCGTATCCGTAAGAATATCACGGGTACAGCGACGCTTCCAAGATTAACTGTGTTTAGAAGTAATAAACAAATCTATGCACAAGTAGTTAATGACTTGAAAGGAGAAACATTGGTTTCTGCTTCGTCGCAAGGAGTAAAAGAATGTGAAAACCTTCCGAAAATTGAGCAAGCTAAATTTGTTGGTAAATTGATCGCTGAAAAAGCAATCAAAGCAAACATTGAAGCAGTGAAATTTGACCGTAATGGTTATTTATATCATGGTAGAGTAAAATCACTTGCTGAAGGTGCAAGAGAAGGTGGACTAAAACTTTAAGAAAATGGCAGCAAAAATTAATAATCACGTTAAACCAGCTGACTTAGAACTTGTAGACAAGTTAGTAGGTATTAACAGAGTTACAAAGGTAACAAAAGGTGGACGTACATTCAGTTTCTCTGCAATCGTAGTGGTTGGTAACGAAAATGGAATTGTAGGTCAAGGATTAGGTAAAGCAAATGAAGTAACTGAAGCAATTTCTAAAGGAATTGATGATGCGAAAAAGAACTTAATTCGTGTTCCAATCATAAACAATACTGTGCCTCATACACAGAAAGGTAAATATAGTGGAGCAAGAGTTTTACTCAAGCCGGCATCAGAAGGTACAGGTGTAATTGCAGGAGGTGCAATGCGTGCTGTATTGGAGAGTGCAGGAATCCATAATGTTTTGGCAAAATCTCAAGGTTCATCTAATCCAGCTAATGTTGTTAAGGCTACAATCGATGCTTTATCTCAAATGAGAGATGCATTTTCTGTTGCTAAACAACGTGGAATTACGATGGAGCAAGTGTTTAACGGTTAATATAATTTATAATGGCAAAGACAGTAAAAATTAAACTTGTAAGAAGTGCTATTAACCGAACACAACGTCAAAAGGACACGGTTCAAGCATTAGGATTAAGAAGAATGAATCATACTATCGAAAAGGAAGCAACTCCTCAAGTTATGGGTATGATCGCTAAAGTTCAACACTTAGTTGAAGTAGTTGAGTAAAACATAAAAACTGAAAAGCAATGAGTTTAAATAATTTAAAACCAGCTAAGGGTTCTACACATCACCAGCGCCGAATCGGTAGAGGACAAGGTTCTGGATACGGTGGAACAGCAACGCGTGGTCATAAAGGTGCTAAATCAAGATCTGGTTACAGTAAAAAAGTAGGTTTTGAAGGGGGGCAAATGCCAATCCAAAGACGTGCACCAAAATTTGGTTTTACGAATATTAATAGAGTAGAATATAAAGCAGTTAATCTGGATGCTATTCAAACTCTAGTAGATCGTAAAAATCTTACAGAAATTAACCCTGAAGTTTTACGTCAAAATGGACTTTTAGGAAATAGAGAATTAGTTAAAATCCTTGGAAGAGGTGAACTAAAAGCAAAAATTAGCGTTTCTGCTCACAAGTTTTCGGCAACTGCAAAAGCAGAAATTGAGTCGAAAGGTGGTGATTGTTCAGAAATCTAATTAACTTTGCAAACTATTTTACCCAAATGAAGAAACTAATAGAGAATATAAGTAATATTTGGAAAGTTGAAGAACTAAGGAAAAGGTTATTAGTAACCTTTTCTTTAATTCTTGTTTTCCGAATCGGATCGTTTATTGTATTACCAGGAGTTGATAGTTCTAAACTAGCAGCTGATGGAGCTGATGCGGGTACTATTGAAGGCCTGTTAGGTCTTCTTTCAGGTGGTGGATTTACTAATGCTTCTTTTTTAGCGTTAGGTATTATGCCTTACATTTCTGCTTCGATTATCATGCAGTTGATGGGAATGGCTGTGCCTGCGGTTCAAAAGATGCAGCAAGAAGGTGAAAGTGGAAGAAAACGTATAAATAATTATACGCGTATTCTCACAATCATTATTTGTGCTGTTCAAGCTCCAGGTTATCTTTCTCTTTATGTTGCAGGTAAAAACGCAATCCCTGAAGCATTTATTAATTCACCTCTTTGGTGGACACAATCAGTTTTGGTATTAGTTGCTGGAGCAATGTTCGCTGTTTGGTTAGGTGAAAGAATAACTGATAAAGGTGTTGGAAATGGTATTTCATTATTAATTACTGTAGGGATTATTGCTCGTCTGCCACAATCTTTTGTTGCGGAAACAGCACAACATTCTTTCCTTATAGTTATTATAGAAGTAATCGTTTTCATGCTAATTGTAATGGCTACAGTTTTAATTGTTCAAGGTGTTCGAAAAATCCCTATGAATTATGCAAAGCGAGTTGCTGGTGCAAGAGGAGGTGCAGTTGATGCACAGGGAGCACGCTCTTATTTACCGATAAAAGTAAATGCTTCTGGTGTAATGCCAATCATCTTTGCACAAGCAATTATGACGGTTCCTGTAATGTTTATTGAAAGTCAATTCGGAATCTTTGGATTCTGGTACAATCTTGTCTTGTTTGTATTAATTATCGTATTTACGTATTTCTATACAGCGATAATGATCAATCCAAAGAAGATGGCTGACGATATGAAACGAAATGGTGGGTTTATACCTGGGGTTAGACCTGGAGATGAAACTGCTAGTTACATCGATAATTTAGTGTCTAAAATTACTTTACCTGGATCTGTATTTTTAGCAATGATTGCTATAATACCTGCTATTGCAGTTTTATTCGGAGTAGGTGATGGATTTGCACTATTCTTTGGTGGAACTTCTCTATTGATTATGGTAGGTGTTGTTTTGGATACGTTACAGCAAATAGAGTCTTACTTATTGAACCGTCATTATGATGGGTTAATGGAAGGAACTAAGATTAGAGGACGTCGTACGCAAGGCGAAATGTCTGGAATGTAAAATATACAATATAAATGGCTAAGCAGCAATCAATAGAACAAGACGGTACGATTATAGAATCATTATCAAACGCAATGTTTAGAGTTGAGTTGGAAAATGGACATATAATCACCGCGCACATATCTGGAAAGATGAGGATGTATTACATCAAAATTCTACCTGGAGACCGTGTCAAAGTAGAAATGTCTCCTTATGATCTCACAAAGGGGAGAATCACATTTAGATATAAATAAAAGGGCGTTAAACGCTTAAATAGAAAGTAAAATGAAAGTAAGAGCTTCAGTAAAAAAGCGATCGGAAGATTGTAAAATCGTAAAACGAAAAGGAAGAGTTTACGTTATAAACAAAAAAAATCCTAAGTTTAAACAAAGACAAGGATAAGATAATTGTAAAAGTTATGGCGAGAATTGCAGGAATAGATTTACCGAAAAACAAAAGAGGTGTTATTGGATTAACATATATTTTTGGTATTGGACGTAGTAGAGCAAAAGAAATTTTAAAGGCTAATAATATTGACGAGAACATTAAAGTTCAAGACTGGAATGATGACCAAATAGGTCTTATTCGTACAACTATTAGTGAAGTAAAAGTTGAAGGTGCTTTGCGTTCAGAGGTTCAATTAAACATCAAACGTTTAATGGATATTGGTTGTTATAGAGGGGTTAGACATAGATCTGGACTTCCTTTAAGAGGACAACGTACTAAGAACAACTCTAGAACAAGAAAAGGTAGAAGAAAAACTGTTGCAAACAAGAAAAAAGCAACTAAATAATTAGTATTTAATATGGCAAAGTCTAATCAAAAGAAGAAGAAAAATGTTAAAGTAGATGCTATTGGTGAAGCGCATATCCAAGCTACCTTCAACAATGTCATTATTTCTTTAACCAATGCACAAGGTCAAGTAATTTCTTGGTCATCTGCAGGTAAAATGGGCTTCAAAGGTTCTAAAAAGAACACTCCTTATGCTGCACAAGTTGCTGCAGAAGAGTGTGCTAGAGAAGCGCATGACTTCGGATTACGTAAAGTAAAAGTATTTGTAAAAGGACCTGGTTCAGGAAGAGAATCAGCTATCCGTGCAATTCACAACTCAGGAATTGAGGTAACAGAGATTAACGATGTTACTCCATTACCACACAATGGTTGTCGCCCACCGAAACGTAGAAGAGTTTAATTTTAATTAACAACAAGAGGAGTCATACTGGCGAAGGAAGATGCCTTAATTCCCAGTACCTCAAAATAATAATTTGTAATGGCAAGATATACAGGACCAAAGTCGAAAATTGCTCGTAGATTTAGAGAACCAATTTTTGGCCCAGATAAAGCACTGGAAAAAAGAAGTTATGGACCGGGACAACACGGACCAAACAAGAGAAGAGGAAAACAATCTGAGTACTCTATTCAATTGACTGAAAAACAAAAAGCAAAATACACTTACGGTATTTTAGAGCGTCAGTTTTTAAATTTATTTAAAAAAGCCTCTGCAATGAAAGGAATTACTGGTGAAAACTTGTTAATTCTTTGTGAGTCTCGTTTAGACAATACAGTTTATCGTTTAGGAATTGCTCCGACACGTAGCGCTGCTCGTCAATTTGTTTCTCATAGACACATTACCGTTAATGGTAATTTAGTAAATATCCCATCTTATACACTTCGTGATGGGGATGTAGTAGGTGTACGTGAGAAATCTAAATCTTTAGAGGCGATTACTAATTCTATCGCATCTAAGACTACTAATTATGATTGGTTGAACTGGGATTCAGGTAGTATGTCTGGAACAGTTATGAGTACTCCTTCGAGAGAAATGATTCCTGAAAACATTAAGGAACAACTGATTGTAGAATTATATTCTAAATAAAAATTAATTTATTATTATGGCTATTTTAGATTTTCAAAAGCCGGACAAGGTGATCATGATTGAATCTAACGAACACGAAGGTCAATTCGAGTTTCGTCCGTTAGAGCCAGGTTATGGTATCACTGTTGGAAACGCTTTAAGACGTATATTACTTTCCTCATTAGAAGGCTTTGCAGTATCTTCAATTAGAATTGAAGGAGTTGATCATGAGTTTTCAACAATCAAAGGTGTAGTAGAAGACGTTACTGAGATTGTTTTGAATTTAAAACAAGTTCGTTTTAAACAACAAATAGAAGACCAGGACGAAGAAACTGTTATCATTTCTGTTGGAGGGCAAGATACTTTCACAGCTGGTGATATCGGGAAATTTACAACTGCATTCCAAGTGTTGAACCCAGATTTGGTTCTTTGTAACATGGATGCATCTGTAAAATTGGATATTGAGCTAAAAATTATTAAGGGAAGAGGATATGTTCCTGCTGAAGAGAATAAAACGGCTAATGCACCATTTGGAACTATTTTTATTGACTCAATTTTTACACCTATTAAGAATGTAAAATTCACAGTTGATAATTTCCGTGTAGAACAAAAAACAGATTATGAAAAATTAATCTTTGACATCTTAACAGATGGTTCTATTCATCCGAAAGATGCTTTACAAGAAGCTGCAAAAATCCTTATCCATCACTTTATGTTGTTCTCTGATGAGCGCATAACTTTGGATAGTGAAATCAAATCAGAAACTGAAGAGTTTGATGAGACTTCATTACACATGCGTCAATTGTTGAAATCGAAATTAGTGGACTTGGACTTATCAGTTCGTGCATTAAATTGTTTGAAAGCTGCTGATGTAGATACCTTAGGAGATTTGGTAGTCTATAATAAAAACGACTTATTGAAGTTCAGAAACTTTGGTAAGAAATCCCTTACAGAACTTGAGGATCTTGTTGATGCTAAAGGATTGTCGTTCGGAATGAATACGTCTAAATACAAATTAGACAAAGAGTAAAAACTGATATAAGACTTTAAAATGAGACACGGTAAGAAAAATAATAGTTTAGGTAGAACATCTGCACATAGAAAAGCGATGCTTTCTAACATGGCGTGTTCACTTATTGAACACAAAAGAATCAATACAACCGTAGCAAAAGCAAAAGCACTTCGTGTGTATATTGAACCTTTGCTAACGAAATCAAAAACAGATTCTACACATTCACGTCGTATAGTATTTAAATACTTACAAAGTAAAGATGCTACGGCAGAATTGTTTAGAGAGGTTGCACCAAAGATTGCTGATAGACCAGGAGGATATTTACGTATCATTCGTATTGGTAACCGTTTGGGTGATAACGCTGAAATGTGTATGGTTGAAATCGTTGACTTCAATGAATTGATGACTAAAGAGCCAGCTGAAAAGAAAACTCGTCGTTCTAGAAGAGGTGGAGGTTCATCTGCTGGTACTTCAACTGAAGGTGGTGCTACTGAGAAGAAATCGGAAGCAAAAAGTGAATTGACTAAGATTAAAGGTATTGGTCCAGTATATGCTAAGCAATTAGAGGAAGCGGGATATACTACAATCGCGGATATTGCTGCTTTAACAGATGAGGATATCGCTAAAATTTCTGCAATCGAAGGAATTAACGGTGATAGAATCGCTTCAGAAGAATGGATTTCACAGGCTAAAGATTTAGCTAAATAAAATTCTAAATAGGCTTTGTTCCTATTTAATATTAAAATTAGAGGCTGTCTAAACTTTTAGACAGCCTCTTTTTATTTTAATCCAATTTCAAATTGGATTTTTTGTCTACTGTTCCCATGTTAATTTTAATACTAGGAATTTTAGATTGATGATCTTAAATATTATTAGTTCTTTTGATAAATTACTTGGTAATATTTCGCAATTTTGCAGATATAAAATTATATATATGAGTCACAAATCTGGTTTTGTTAATATAGTTGGAAGCCCAAATGTAGGTAAGTCTACATTGATGAATCGCCTACTAGGTGAAAAGCTTTCAATTGTAACATCAAAAGCCCAAACTACGCGTCACCGTATTCGTGGTATTTTAAATCACGAGAATTATCAAATTGTATTCTCTGACACACCTGGGGTAGTTAATTCAGCATATCAATTACATGATACAATGATGAAGTACGTAAGTACATCACTAAGTGATGCTGACGTTTTACTTTTTATTACTGATGTTTTTGAAGACACAATGAATCATGCTGATACATTGGAAAAGATAAAAGAACTAAAAGTTCCGGTAATCTGTCTGGTAAATAAAATGGATCTAAGAGATCAAAAAGTGGTTGCAGATCGTTTGGCACATTGGGCTAAACAATTGCCTAATGCAACAATAATTCCAACTTCAGCCTTACATAATTTCAATGTAGAGCCTATCTTGAGTGTAATTTTAGATAAGTTGCCAGAATCACCTGCATTCTTTGATAAAGATGAAATTTCGGATCGCCCAATGCGTTTCTTTATTTCAGAGATTATTAGAGAGAAGATATTTTTGAATATCAAAAAGGAAGTTCCTTATGCGTGTGAAGTTGAAGTAACGGAATATATCGAAGAAGAAGATATAATTAGAATTCGTGCCAACATTATCGTTGAACGTGATTCTCAAAAAGGGATTTTAATTGGTGCTAAAGGAAGGCAATTGAAATATATCGGTATTGATAGCCGAAAAGATATTGAAAAATTTGTCGATAAACATGTCTTCCTTGAAACTTTTGTGAAAGTCGATAAAGATTGGCGAAGTAATGAAGGTAAACTTAAAAAATATGGATACTAATTATGAGTAATATAGTAGCAATTGTTGGTAGACCAAATGTTGGTAAATCAACGCTTTTTAATCGGTTAACAGAATCACAGAATGCCATCACCGAAGAGATGAGTGGGGTTACTCGTGATCGTATTTACGGTAAAGGTGAATGGATTGGTTATGAATATTCTGTTATAGATACAGGAGGGTATGTTAGAGGATCTGATGATGTTTTTGAAACTGAAATTAGAAAACAAGTAGAATTAGCAATAGAAGAGGCTAACGTAATTATTTTTGTTGTTGATGTTACAACAGGGGTAACTGATTTAGATGATAAAGTCGCTAAATTATTGCGTTCTTCAAAAAAGAAAGTATTCTTAGCTGCTAATAAGGTGGATAACACTGGAAGAGTGGGAATGTCAGCTGATTTTTGGTCTTTAGGCGCTGGAGAGGTTTATGATATTGCAGCTGCTAGTGGTGCAGGAACAGGAGAATTGTTGGATGATTTAGTGAAAGAATTTAAATCTAAAACTATTGAATCAGATAGTGATTTACCTCGTTTTGCTATTGTTGGTAAACCTAATGTTGGAAAATCTTCTTTAGCTAATGCATTAATTGGTGAAGAGCGTAATATTGTAACAGATATTTCAGGAACAACCCGTGATTCTGTAAACACACGTTATTCTTCATTTGGTTTTGATTTTATTCTTATCGATACAGCCGGAATTAGAAAACGCGCAAAAGTTCACGAGGATATCGAGTACTATTCTGTTTTGCGTTCTGTAAGAACAATTGAAAGTGCAGATGTTTGTATTTTTATGATTGATGCAACTGAAGGAATTCAAAAACAAGATTTGAATATTTTCTATATGTGTGAAAAAAATCATAAAGGAATTGTTGTACTTGTGAATAAATGGGATTTAGTTGAAAATAAGGGAACACAATCAACAAAAGAAGCTGAAGATGCAATTCGTGAACAGTTGGCTCCTTTTAATGATGTTCCAATTGTATTCACTTCGGCTGTAACGAAACAACGTATTCATAAAGCGCTTGAGGCTGCAATGAAGGTTTATAATAACAGGGTTAAGAAGATTCAAACTTCTGTATTAAACGAGGTTTTACAAAGAGAAATTACTTACTTCCCACCACCATCTTTGAAAGGAAAGTATATCAATATCAAGTATATTACGCAGTTACCCACTCATGCTCCGGCTTTTGCATTTTACAGCAATTTGCCTCAATATATTCCAGATAGTTATAAGCGTTTCTTAGAAAATAAAATTAGAGATCATTTCGATTTCGAAGGAGTTCCTGTTCGAATTTTCATGAGAAAGAAATAAAAAAAAATAAATTCAAATTTGATAAGGTTAAGTAAGAAATTACTTGACCTTTTTTTATTTAAACTACCTCTATAGAGCAGTTTTTTAATTTAGGTTTGAAAAAAAACAATTATTTTTTAAAACTGTTGGTCGTTCTTCGTATATTCATCCAAGAAAAAATACTATTATGCCTTTTAATGCAATTTTCGGGTGGTTAATAAAAAAACGAATTCATCAAATTGATTTGTTTCGAATGCATCCTGTAGAGGTTCAAAAGGAATGGTTTGAACGGTTAATCCTAACTGGACGTAAAACTGTTTTTGGTAAAAGATATAATTTTGATGACATTAATCACTATGATGATTTTAGAAGTAACATTCCATTACAGGATTATGAAAATGTGAAAGAATGGGTTGAAAGAGAAGTTTCTGGCGAAGAAGATGTTTTATGGCCTGGAGAAACACAATGGTTCGCTAAATCTTCTGGAACAACCTCTGATCGAAGTAAGTTTATTCCTGTAACGAAAGATTCACTTGAAGAATGCCATTATAAAGGAGGAAAGGACCTACTGGCTATTTATTATTCTCATTTTCCATATACTAAATTATACAAAGGGAAGCACCTAGTAGTGGGTGGGACGGCTGAACAAAATAAACTCAGGCCCGATCGTTACACTGGGGATTTATCTTCAATTATTTTAAAAAACTTACCTTGGTGGGTTGAAATCAAAAGAATTCCTTCTCGAGAAACAGCATTAATGAGTGAATGGGAAGAGAAAATAGAGAAACTTGCTGAAGAAACGATGTACGAAGATGTTTCAAGTATCTCTGGTGTGCCAAGTTGGACTTTAGTTTTGTTGAATCGTATTTTAGAAAAGACTGGTAAAAGTGACATTAGAGAAGTGTGGCCTAATCTTGAACTTTTTATGCATGGCGGTGTGAGTTTTTCACCGTATGAGAAAGAATTCAAAAGAATTATTCCGCATGAGGATATGCATTATATAGAGTCCTATAACGCTTCAGAAGGATTTTTTGGAATTCAAGACGAACTTAATGGCGATTTGTTATTGATGTTAGATTATGGAATTTTCTTTGAATTTATTCCAATGTCTGAATACAAAGGAACTCAATCTGAAAAGGTGATCAGTTTGTCTGAAGTTGAGTTGGATACAAATTATGCGATGGTAATATCAACGAATGGGGGGTTGTGGAGGTATATTTTAGGAGATACAGTTCAGTTCTCTAGCTTAAAACCCTATCGAGTGAAAGTAACTGGGCGGACAAAGCATTTTATCAATGTTTTTGGGGAAGAAGTAATAGTTGATAATGCTGACAAAGCTATAAAAGTGGCTTGTGAAAGAACAAATTCGCTTTTGAAAGATTATACTGCTTGTCCTATTTATATGGAAAAAGATAAAAAAGGTGGTCATGAATGGCTTATTGAATTTAGTAAGGAACCTGAAGATATGTTTGTATTTTCTCAAATTTTAGATAATACTTTGAGGGAACTAAATTCAGATTATGATGCCAAAAGAACGATGAATCTTACGCTTGACTTTCCATTGGTGCATCAAGCTAGAAATGGACTTTTTGATGAATGGTTGAAAAAAAAGGGCAAGCTAGGTGGTCAACATAAGGTTCCGCGATTATCAAATGATAGAATTATCCTAGAAGATATACTAAGTTTGAATCCTAGCATTGTTTTTGAAGCGAATAAAGTATGAAGAAAACTCGTTTAGTCATATTTTTTATTTGTTCATTCTCTTTTCTGACTTTTGGTCAAACTTATAGTTGGAGATTAGTAAATTCTCATCTGAATAATAATATTGAGGCTTGGGACATTACTCCATTGGAGGAGCTAATCATTTCAGATCAAGGTACCCTTCAAAAATTGGATACAAATTTTCAAGTTGCTTTTACACAGAGTAGAAAAGGCTTTGGCGCTATTTCAAAAATAGATGCTAGACATTCAATGAAAACTATGCTTTTTTCTGAAAATCAACAAATGATTGGTTTTTTAGACAACACACTTTCTTTTCAGGATGGAAAAATCGATTTGTCAGCCTTAAATATTGGCTATGGAACACATGTCTGCTATTCCGATCAATCGAGTCGCTTTTGGGTGTTTGATGAACAAAATGCGCGTTTAATTCGTTTCGAAGGGTTGAAGTCTAGTGTTGCTCAATCAGAAATTTCCAATTTAATGACAATAACTAATAATGATATGCCTAGTGCATTGATTGAAAGTCAGAATCAACTTTTTTTGTTTTATGAAGGGAGTGATATTTTTGTTTTTGATTATTATGGAAGTCTATTGCGTAAATATTCCATAAAAGGAGCTTTAAAAATCTATCCCACCGAGAGATTCATATATTTATTGAAAAAAGATTCAATAATGAGATTGGACAGGAAGAATGATATGGAGGAGACTATTTCTTTACCCATCACTAGTGTTGAAGATTTCCGGGTATTTGGAAATGCAGTTTATTTTAAAGATAAAAATGGTGTGCATAAATATTCTTTAATTGAGAATTAGCTACCTCATTCTGGAATTAAATTTCCATAGTTTAATCAATCTTTAACTTCTTAATTTAAACTAAAAACGGGATAAATCACGCCAATTAAACTCAGTATTTAAAACTATTATAGTATTTTAGTCCATCATTTAATAAGTTGAATTATGCATATCGCAGTTGCTGGAAATATAGGGTCAGGGAAAACAACTCTAACAGAGTTACTATCCAAACATTATGGTTGGGAAACACATTATGAAAATGTATCTCAAAATCCGTACTTAAATGATTTTTATGAAGATATGCAACGTTGGTCTTTTAATCTGCAAGTTTACTATTTGAATAGTCGATTTACGCAGATTCAGGAGATTCAGCAAACTGATAAAGTTGTAATACAAGACAGAACCATTTATGAAGATGCATATATTTTTGCACCTAATCTTCATTCTATGGGTTTGATGACTACAAGAGATTTTGAAAACTACTTTTCTTTATTCAATTTAATTGAATCATTTGTTTCCTCTCCTGATTTACTTATTTATTTAAGAGCTAGTGTTCCGACATTAGTGAATCAAATTCAAAAAAGAGGGCGTGAGTATGAAGAGTCTATTCGTTTAGATTATCTGAAGCGCTTGAATGAAAGATACGAAGCCTGGATCAGTACTTATGACAAAGGAAAAATGATTATCGTAGATGTCGACAATAACAATTACCATGAAAACCCTGAGGATTTAGGGAGAATAATTTCTGCAATAGATGCGGAGATCAATGGATTGTTTTAATATGGAATTCCTTTAATTTCCAATGCTTTCGACAGACTCAGTCACCGAAGAGTTTTCCGTTGACTGTGCTTGTCGAAGGCAATGTTTTGAGGCTTTGTTTTTTTGACCTTATTTTTAATCATTAAAGCCATTGATCTTACATTATCTTGTCATCAAATTCCTTCACTAATTTAGAGATTTCCAAAATCATTTGAACTTTCTTCTCTTCTTGTGTTTCATTTTCTTGATGATTTTCAGCGAATTCTCTCAAAATAATTTCTGAATCCAAGATATGGTGCTCTTCGAATGGACCTTCCATGTTTTCTATGATAGTAAGGCATTCTAAAGCGACAAGGAAGTCATATTGAACAGCTAGTGAAACAAAGTCTACAATATATTCTGAGTAATCAACTTTACTATTCCAGATTGTTGATAAAAGTGGTAAATGGATATCATTGTATTCGTCATTTAGTAAAATGTCCATTATAGTTTGAGCACTTGAAGTTGACTTAATATCTCCTATAAAGGTGATTATTTCTTCTTCCGTTTCTGGAGAAACTCCTTTGTTCCAAGCATCAACAATGGGTAATATAACATTGTCATCGCCATTCACTTTTAGGGCTTTCAAGCCTTCAATGATTTTTGTGTCTTCACCAGAATTAATATCTTTTAAAATTAATTTTATTTTTTCTCTTTTTTCTGCTGCTCTTTCCGCTGATGCCATGATTTTTTCTTTTTGCCAAAGATAAAGATATCTAGATGTTTTCAATCATTTTCTATTCTACTTATTCTTGAACTCCAACTTCGTTTTGGATTTATCTTTATATTTACAAATTAGCATTTTGAAATACATAATGCTGTTATCCTAGGATGATGTATTCAACCAAGTAATTTATTATTTATATTTTAGAAATGGCAAAATTAAAAAAGGAATGGGCATATGGTAAAGATATCAATGCTTTGATATTGCGTTTAGTTTTAGGTCTATCGATGTTTTATGGACATGGAATTGCAAAATGGCAGATTCTTTTTGGTGAAGGAGAAATCAAATTTGGAGATCCTTTGGGAGTGGGGGTAATGCTATCTTTAATTTTAACTGTCTTTTCCGAGGTAATATGCTCTCTTTTAATAGCAACAGGATTACTGACTCGTTTAGCTTTGGTCCCATTAATTATAACGATGGCTGTAGCAGTGTTTATTGTTCACAGCGGTCATGCATTTGGTAAAATTGAATTACCACTTATTTATTTAACGGGATATATTGCGATTCTTTTTATAGGACCAGGACGCTTTTCTTTGGACAACATTATTAAACGATAGTAATCATAAAATAAAATTTCTAAAATATGAAAGTTAAACCAGATGATGCGAATTATTTTGGAATTGGTGTTTTACAACACAAACGTGGTCATAATATCGGAACTTTGTGGAGGTCTGCATATATTTTAGGGGCTTCGTATATTTTTACAATTGGAAAAAGTTATAAAAAACAAACTTCAGATGTGTTGAAGTCATGGCGTGAGATTCCTTTGTTTCATTATGAAGATTTTGAAGACTTCTATAAGCATATACCTTATAACAGTCAGCTTGTTGGTGTAGAATTGGATGAACGTGCTGAAATGTTAAGTGAATACAGTCATACGCCTAGAGCTGTTTATTTGTTAGGGGCTGAAGACAATGGTTTGCCATTAGAGATTTTAGACAAGTGCCATGATTTAATTCAGTTGCCTGGGACAAATTCATTAAATGTAGCAGTTGCAGGAAGTATTGTTATGCACGATAGGGTTTCTAAACTACCTACCAAATTGCCATAAAAAAAACCGTTCATGCTTTTAGCAAGAACGGTTCCTATTAAATATTGTTTGCAAAGATTACTCTTCGATAACTTCAAATTTAAATTCAGCAGAAACTTCTTTGTGAAGGTTTGCTACTCCAGTGTAAGTTCCAACTTCTTTAATTGGCTCTTCAACAATTTTCAAAGATCTTCTGTCGATATCAATACCTTCAGCTTTTAACATTTCAGATAACTGAATAGTGTTAACAGAACCGAAAATACGACCGTTTTCTCCAACTTTAGCACCAATCTTGATAGAAGTACCTTCTATTTTAGTTGCAGTTGCTTGAGCTTCTTCTTTGATTTTAACTTCTTTATGAGAGCGCTGTCTCAAAACCTCGGCGTGAGATTTTTTAGTTGACTTAGTTGCAATCGTTCCGTATCCTTGAGGAATAAGGAAGTTAAGCGCATATCCAGGTTTTACTTCAACGATATCGTCTTTGTAACCTAGTTTATCAACATTTTTCTTTAATATGATTTCCATAATTGTCTTTTTAATGTGTTAATAAATAGGCTTATCTTAATTGATCTCCAACATATGGAAGGATCGCTATGTGACGAGCACGTTTAACAGCCTTGTTTACTCTACTTTGAAACTTAGAAGAAGTTCCAGTGATACGACGTGGTAAAATTTTACCTTGTTCGTTCAATAGTTTCAATAAAAAGTTAGCGTCTTTGTAATCAACGAATTTAATTCCACTTTTCTTAAAACGACAGTATTTGTCCTTTTTTATGTCAATGTTTACCGGCGATAAATATCTTACATCTTGTGCCATAATTGCAATTTTTTTTGGTTCTTTACTTTAATTACTTTGCTTCAGCCTTTGCAGGTTTTGCATTTTTCATTCTTGACTTTCTTTTCTCAGCCCACTCTTTGTGGTGCTTGTCCATTTTAACAGTTAAGAAACGCATTACACGTTCGTCACGTTTGTAAGTCACTTCTAATTCAGAAACAAGGTTTCCTTCTCCTTCATATTCTAAAAGAAAGTAAAATCCTGTTGTTTTTTTCTGAATTGGATAAGCCAATTTTTTCAAGCCCCAAGACTCAGAATTAGTTAGTTTTCCGCCTAGAGATTTAATCTCTTCTTCAAACTTCTTTACTGCTTCCTTTGTCTGATCTTCTGACAAAACGGGAGTTAAAATGAAAACAGTCTCGTAGTTATTCATATTATTTTGTTTTTTAATTAAGGCGACAAAGATAGATAAAATTCCTTTAATCCTATTGTTTTTGATTAAAATGTTGATCGACTTGGAATTACTCATTTAAATATATGTAATATTGAGTGATGTATTATATAGTAGGTATGCCTTTTGATCCTTATAGATTCAATAATTTTCATTTTGAAAGTAAGTTCTATACTTAAATCAGTAAAACGCAATAGTTACAGGGATGAAAAGTGTTTAAGTTATTAGGCTTTTCTAAAAATGATAGATTCGATTGAGTTTCAAAAGGAAAGCATAGCCGAAGTTTGATTATAATTTTTTTTGTTGTATTGGAAATAATATAAAGTAGATCGTACTACTTCATAGTTATGATTTTATCATTACTTTTATGTTAGCTAACCAAAGATTAATTTTTTTCGGTTATTGTAATACAATTTATTTTGATTATCTATTGATTTAAAAACCTCAAAAAGAACTTTAAAGTTTTATTAAAAGGAGTTATATTATGCGTGTAAAATTCGTACTTGTCAGCACTGTGTTATTATTAGTTTCACTTGCTCTTTCTATTTATCTAAGTAGCAATTGGTATGTTATATTTGCTATTGTATTTATATTAACCGTTATGGGTTATGTCGATATGATACAAACTAGACAGTCTATTCGAAGGATTTATCCATTGTTAGGGAGACTTCGTTATGTGATGGAAGAACTAAGGCCTAAAATGTACCAATATTTTATTGAGTCGGACATAGATGGTCGTCCTTTTAGTAGATTAGATAGATCTTCAATTTATCAACGAGCAAAAAATGTTAGAGATACTATTCCTTTTGGTACTCAGTTAGATTTATATGCAGAAGGTTATGAATGGATGTGTCATTCCGTGGCACCACGTGCTTTTGATACTTTGAATCATGACCCTAGAGTGAAAATTGGAAATAAGGATTGTAAACAACCATACTCTTCAAGTATTTTGAATATCTCAGCGATGAGTTTTGGTTCATTGAGTTCTAATGCAATTGAAGCATTAAATGGAGGTGCTAAAATAGGTGGATTTGCGCATAACACTGGTGAAGGAGGTTTGAGTGATTACCATTTAAAACATGGAGGTGATATAATTTGGCAAATTGGAACGGGGTATTTCGGATGTAGAGATGAAGAAGGGAAGTTTAATCCTGAGTTATTTGCAGAGAAGTCAAAGAATCCAAGCGTGAAGATGATAGAGATTAAATTATCTCAAGGGGCTAAACCTGGGCATGGAGGAATTTTACCTTCATCAAAAAATACAGAAGAAATTGCTAGAATAAGACATATAAAACCTCATACGGTTGTTGCTTCCCCTCCATTTCATTCGGCTTTTAATACGCCAGTTGAAATGATAAAATTTATTAAACAATTACGTGATTTATCTGATGGTAAACCAATCGGGTTTAAATTATGTATTGGACATAAAAGTGAGTTTATTGCGATTTGTAAAGCGATGATTCATTTGGATGTTTATCCGGATTTCATTGCTATAGATGGTGGTGAAGGAGGTACAGGAGCTGCTCCACCTGAATTCAGTAATTATGTTGGTGCTCCAATGATTGATGGTTTAGATTTTGTTCACAATATATTAAATGGTTTGGGTATTCGTGACCATATTAAAATTATAGCATCGGGTAAAATTACTTCTGCATTTCATGTTGCCAGAGCAATGGCACTAGGTGCGGATGCTTGTTACCAAGCACGTGCAATGATGATGGCATTGGGATGTATTCAGGCATTGATTTGCAACACAAATGAATGCCCCTCAGGTGTTGCTACTCAGAAAAAAGAACTTGCTGTTGGATTGGTTGTAAAAGATAAAAAAGCCCGTGTAGCAGAGTATCATTCGAAGATGTTGAAGAATTATGTCGAATTATTAGGCGCTTCTGGTTTGGATGAAACCAAAAATTTAACGCGTTCACATATTTACAGACGTGTTTCATTGAATGAGATGATTACCTATGAAGAGCTATTTCCATCTATTGATATTGGATCTATGTTGGATGATGCAGGAATCCCAACAAAATACAAATTAGATTTTGCAAATGCAGATATGGAAAGTTGGGGGATTAAATTCCATAGATTGCAGTAGCTGACGTTTCAGTATTGAGAGTGAGTTTTGAGGCGAGATCAATTGAAGAGTGAGCTTCGAAAATTAATAATATTGGGATTTTCTTTAATTAGAAAATCCCTTTTTTGTTCTTCAAGGTTTTAAAAGCATATAATGTTGAACCGTTTTACTTCTTGAATGTACATTGTTCTGTTAGACAAGTTTAATTATAACCAACAATTATTATGTTCAGATTATTCCATATTAACTTATTGATTTCTATTTCCTTTTTAGGTTATTCTCAAAATGAAGGGGGGCAAATATCTTTCGTTGATTCATCTGGGCATGAAATCGAGAATAATCAATCTTATTTAGTTTTTAACTATAACCATAAGCTCGATTCAATAAAGCTTGAAAATTTATATGGTTTTCCCTCATCTGATGTAGGTCGACTTTATTATTATTCAGAAGATTCACCAAAGTACAATGTAAGTTGCCGTATAGAGGAAATTGAGATTGTAGATTCCATTGATATCAATAAAGATGGTTTTAAAGAGTGGATTATATTACGAAAATGGTATTGCTCTGTTAGTCCACCCGAGTTTAGACCTTATGGTGTTGGAACTCATCAACAGAATTATAGTCAATACGAGGTATGGGATGTTCACACAAAGAAAAGTTTGTTTGAAATTAAAAATGTTTCCAACGGAAGTGTTGCTGTTTCCACAAACGTTATGAAAAGTTATGGCTACAGTTTTAAAGTTGCAATAGATAAAAATGGCTCATTTTTCTTGTCTGATTTAACAGGAAATGATAATGAAATTGTGATGGGTACTTTTTCCTATGATGAAAAGTTTGGGGAGTATAGAAAAAAATGATTTAGTTTTCAAACGATGCAATACCTTTCTAAATCCGTATTTTTACACCGTGGAAGTAATCAAAAAAATCATACGATTTCCTTTTATTGCACTGATTCGCTTGTATCAATACATCATTAGTCCAATATTCCCAGCGAATTGCAGGTATAATCCAACATGCTCACAATATTCTGTTGATGCAATTAAAGAATGGGGCGTTTTTCGTGGTGGTTGGATGGCGCTAAAAAGAATTGGTTCTTGTCATCCTTGGGGAGGTTTTGGAGATGATCCTGTGCCGAAGAAAGATAAATTCAAGGGCTGATTGTTTGCGCTGTATTGGAACGCGGATGACGCGGATGCAAGCAGCGCGGATAAAAGCGGATTTTTTATTGTAACAAACTACCGTTTGTGAATTTGTTTTTTTTGGGCATAAAAAGTTTTTTTTAAATCCGTGTAAATCTGCGTTCGGAGATCCGCGTCATCCGCGTTCCGTCATGAGTAACACCCGCACCAACCAATTTGTAATTAAAAGATTCGTAATTTGTAATTAATTCCCGTTCTTTATGGAATTGGTACTTTCTTTGCATCAAAAGAAAACAAAAGGAACAATCACATTAAAAATATACAATGAAAATTCAACAACTCGTTATTCTATTTTCAATTCTTATGACATTTAATTCTTACTGTCAAGAAGATAATCGACTACAAAAAGTGGATAGTTTAATGGAAATAAGACAACCCAATGCAGCTCAAGCAGAATTGTGGAGTGTAATTGAGAAAGCTAAAATTGAGAAAGATCATCTAACGCTTATAAAATCCTACCCTTATTTTCAGGGGATGGTTTATCAATTAGAAAAGGAAGAGCGAGCAGCACTTTATTTCGAAATACTCGAAAGTACAGAGCACCTCCCAGCGCCTTCAAATTCAATTGCAAAATTGCAAATGGTTCAGCAGTTGGCTTTCAATAATCATCAGTGGATGAGTTATGGCTATTTGAAAATCTATGATTCTTTGAATTTAAGTGAAGATACTGTTCGACATCATTTCGTTCTAGAAAATATTCAAGAATTGGAATCTGAATTAGGTGATTTAAATAAATACGATTTCAAACCATTTCAAGAAGTTTTATTAAAAGAAAATGACAGTCTTTTTATCTTAAATTCAATTGCTGATTATGTTGGCTACCAGTTAATCAATTTATATGAATCTTCAATTATACAAAATGGAGGGACTTTAAAGAAAGCGAGTTCGGATAAAAATGAATGGTATGCAAAATCAACTGATTTTATAGAACTAGATTTTTCGAAAAATGATTTAACAGGAAGAATTTTAAACCTTTTTCAAACCATTGAAAAGAACAACTCAAACAATCCTGATTATTTGAGTACCGCCGTTCACCAGAGATTACATTATTTAAAAAAGACCTTTAATAATGAAGAAGCCGTTAACCGAGCTTGGAAAGAACAATTTGAATATTTTAAATCGACTTCAGCTCGATCAAAATTCCTTTTTGAAATCGCGAGAAATGAATACAAGAAAGGAAAAGGGTATCATTTTGAATTTCAGCCAGAAGTTGAAGGATTTATTAAAGAAGCGCATGATGATTTAACAGCAGAGCTTAAACAATTTCCTAAAAACGACTTTAAGAACGAAATAAAATCATTGATATCAATAATTGAAAATAAAGAAATCAGGATTTCATCACCAAACGTATACGGGCCAAACAAAAAGATTCCATTTTTTCTTGAACATAGAAATTATTCTAATCAAGTGATACGCATTTATAAGTTAGAAGATTTTAATCCTTTAATAAATAGTAACCTGAGAAGTTATGCTTTAGAGAATAAACTGAAATTGGTAAGAACACTAAAGTTAGATTTAAAAAACAAAAACCTATTTCAAGAAAGAAGTACTGAATTGTTACTTGACGAAATTTCAACGCCTGGACAATATTTTATTTTAGCTACAGATGGTGAAAAGTCACTAAGTGAACTAGCAGCTGATACTAAAAATTGGAATGCAGAAAAGATTTTCCATACGCAATTGACAATCTCAGAAATGAGTGTGAAATCAACTTCTTCAAATAATGAATACACTGTTTTAGTTGTCGATGAAAAAACAGGTGAACCGATCGAAAACGCTGAGGTGACATTGTATTATTCAGATTATAGAAGAAATAGGGATTACATAGAGTTAAAAAGTGGGAAAACAGATGAAAACGGACTTTTTATTCATTCAACAGGCGATAATAATCGGATTTCTTACACTGTAGAATACAAGAATTCTATGCTTTTTGGAGATGATTATGTGAGATATTCAAATGAAGAAAGAGAAATAAGTCGTGTTGAACTTTATACAGATCGTTCAATTTATCGTCCTGGACAAACTGTTTATTTTAAAGGAATTGTATATAAAGGAAAAGACAATGAATTTGAAGTTGTTGCAAATCAAAAGATTGAAATAGTTTTGAAGGATGCGTCTTATCAAGAAGTTGCGCGATCTAAGTTTACAAGTAATGAATTTGGAAGTATTGATGGTAGTTTTCAATTACCAAAATCATCCTCTTTAGGGAACTTTAGTTTAACAGGAGTAGGTAAAGCAGAGTTTAATCACTCTTACTTGAGGTTTTCCGTCGAGGAATATAAACGTCCAACTTTTGAAGTGAAACTAAATCAACCCAAAGAAGAAGCTAAATTAAATGATACGGTTTCAATTACTGGAAATGCGAAAGCTTATGCTGGATATGGAATTTCAGATGCCCAATTGACTTACACGATTTATAGAAAATGGAATCGCTATTGGAGATTTTATAATGCTCCTTCGTCTGGTGATTTGTTGAAAGAAGATACAGTGAAAACAGATCAAAAAGGTGAATTTACAATAGGCTTTTTTGCTGAGGTAGATCCAAATGCTGTTGAAAACGCTTATTACACTTATGAAGTTAGAGTAAAAGTAACTGATATTTCAGGTGAAACACATGAAGAAACTTTGTCGGTGAATTTAAGTAAAGTTGGTTTGTCAATTCAAGTAAACGCGCCAAGTAAATTCTTCACCCATGATTCTGAATTCGCAGTAATTGATGTAGTCAGTTTATCAGGTGAAAAACAAAAAGGATATTCCGGAAAGGTAGAGGTTTATAAAGAAGTTTATGACTCAGAATTTCTAAATCGAATTTGGAGAAATGCAGAAGATTCTAGAATTGATCAAGAAGAATTTTCGGTTTTATTTCCAAATATGCAATGGAATTCATCTGTTGGTCATTCACAAAAGGATGAATTAATAAAAACCATTGATTTTAAATCTGGAGATTCATTAGAAATTAATGACTGGATCAATAACGAACAAGGAAATTATGTGTTGAAGTTCCATGCTTTAACCAAAGAAGGAGATACGATAAAAGCGGAGCATAACTTAGAGGTGATAGATGTGAAATCAAAAGAAATACCAAATCAATTTGCTTTGTGGAGTTTTACTTCGGCTGAAGAAGTAAAAGTTGGAAATGATGTTGATTTTCAAGTAGGATCTTCATTTGAAGATGCAAAAGCTTTAGTTTCATTCTACAGAAAAGATGAATTAGTGAGCAGAGAATGGGTGGATTTGAAAAACAGATTCTCGAAATGTTATACCGTTCAAGAAGAAGATAGAGGAGTATTGACATATGATGTGGTGCTTTTCCATAATGGTGTTTTCTACAAAGAAACGCAAACTATTCAAGTTCCATTCAGCAACAAAGAATTGAAAATTAAAACTTCAACTTTCAGAGATTTATTAGAACCAGGACAAAAAGAACAATGGAGTTTTACCATTCAAGACGAAAATCAAGAATTCGTAAAAGCAGAATTAGCAGCCACTTTATATGATGCTTCCTTGGATCAGTTTAGAGGACATTCGTGGAGTTTGTTTCCTTATTATGGGAGAGGTCATTATGTTAGTTGGTCGTATGATTGGGATAGACAAATTTTAAATAATGGTTCATACGGGTTGGACTGGAGGCTTCGATCATTATTGAATCAAGATAATTTGAGGTATAGGTATGTACAAACGTCTAGTTCTTATGGAATAGTAAATTATCCAGAAATGGAATTGTCTGAAGTACAAATGATGCGGGGTGATGGTGGGGAACCTAAAAGAAATGCAAATTCTGTTGCTTCTACAATGTCTGGAAGTGGTCAAGCATATGGAGCTGATAGTATTTCGTCCGGAGAAGTATATTACCCTTCAAAAAAAGTGGAAGCTCCCCAAAAACAAGTAGCTCCAAGATCAAATTTCAACGAAACAGCTTTTTTCTATCCAACGATTTATTCAAATGATTCTAATAAATATGTATTGAATTTCACATTACCAGAATCATTAACGAAATGGAAATTATTGATGTTGGGTCACAACCAAGAAATGCAAGTTGGAACATTTCAAAAGGAAATCATCGCTCAAAAAGAGTTGATGGTTACAGCAAATGCTCCACGTTTTGTAAGACAAGGTGATGCCATTGATTTTGCTGCGAAAGTAGTGAATTTAACCAAAGAAGAACAAACGGTAGAAGTGATGTTAATGCTAGAAAATCCGATAAATCAAGAAAGATTGAATTTAATTGGTCGTCAACCCATGAGTAAAATGGTAACAATTGCAGCTGGAGCGTCTGAAGAAGTGGTTTGGAATATGAATATTGGAAATCAAGAGGTGATTCAATATACAATTACCGCTTCAAATGAAAGTTTTAGTGATGGAGAGAAAAATATTATTCCAGTTTTGAGTAATCGTGTTTTGATTACAGAAACGGATCATGTTTTATTGAGAAAACCAGGTAAAACGACTCATGATTTTGATGCATTCAAAAATCAGAATTCTTCAACTTTAGATAACAAATCTTATACGATTGAATACACTGACAATTTAGCTTGGAGCGCTGTGATGGCTTTACCGAATTTAAGTAAGCAGAATGACCAAAGTGTGACTTCACTTGTGAATAGCTATTATGCAAACGCGATAGCAGCTGATATTGTTAGTAGTAATCCGCAAATTCAAACGATTTTTAATCAATGGAAATCTAAAACACCTGATGCTTTATTATCGGAATTGGAGAAAAATGAAGAATTGAAAACGATTCTTTTGAAAGAAACGCCATGGGTAATGGATGCTAAAAATGAAACGGAACAACGCAGAAGAATTGCTCAATTGTTTGAGTTGAATCAATTGGTGGACAATCAACAAAATATTTTGAATGAAATCAAGAAAAATCAAAATACCGATGGAGGATTTGGTTGGTTTGGAGGTGGAAAATCGAATGCATACATTACGCAAAACGTGCTGACTCGATTTGGGCACTTGGATCGTTTGGGAATTGAGATTTCTAATTCATCTCAATTAATTGAAAAAGCAGAAAGTTTCTTGGCGAATTATCATGTGAAACGTTACAAAGAAGATATAAAGGATATGAAGAACTACACTTTGTCTTCGATGGATGTGTATTGGTTGTATTCAAGAACATTTTTTAATAACAGCAAATCAAAAGATATTGGTGAGGTGACTTCATACTTTAAAGATAAATTAAAGAAAGATTGGACACGTTTCGGACCTTTGGAACAAGCGATGATTGGAATTTATTTCAAAAGTGAAGACCTAAATAAAGAAGCGCAATTGGTTTATTCTTCATTAAAAGACAGAGCGAAGAAAAACACTAATCTTGGAATGTACTGGGTGGAGAATTCAGGTTATTACTGGTATCAAAACAACATAGCAAGTCAAGCGATGATTATTTCATTCTTTAAAAGCATGGATGCGCCGAAAGCAATGATGGACGACATGCGTTTGTGGTTAATTCTGAACAAAGAAGGGAACGCTTGGGAGACTGGAGTTTCGACTGCAGATGCTGTTTATGCAATTTTATCAACTGGAAGAGATTATTTGAGTCCTTCAAAACAACCAGTTATTAAGGTTGGAAATCAGAAATTGGTTTACACACCAACAACTCAAAAAGATGAGGTAGAAGTAGAGTGTACGCCAGGATTAGGTCAAGTGAAAAATAAATGGACAGGAGGAGAGATTTCTGCTAATCAAGGAACAGTTGAAATTGAAAGATTTTCAGAAAGTCCAGGCGTTTTGAATATGTATTGGCAGTATACGGATGAACTATCGAAAATCAAAAGCAGTCAAAACAAGTCGATGGAAATTCAAAAAACATACCGCCGAATTGTTGCAGGAGCAAAAGAGGAGAAAGGAATTATAGATTCAACATTTACTGTTGGAGATAAAATCGAAATTGAATTAATTGTGACAGTAGACCGAGATTTAGAATTCGTACACATCAAAGATTTACGTCCGGCAGGATTCGAGCCAACGATGTCTACTAGCGGATACAATTATGACGAAGGTTTGTATTATTACCAAAGTCCAAAAGATGTTTCGATGGAATATTTTGTAGACAACATGCCAAAAGGAACGTATAAATTTACCTATACAGTTTACGCAACGCATAGTGGAAATTTCAATAGTGGTGTGGCAGAGATTCAATGTCATTATGCTCCTAAGTTTTCGGGGAATAGTGGTACGGTTGAGGTTAGGATTGGAAGGTAGGGGGTGGAATAATTTTCCCAAAACGTAGAGGCGAACGGCCGTGCGCCTCTACGTTTTGGGAAAATCCTATCATTTATCCTTCAATCGATCATAATTCCAATTTTCAGGATTATATCTAATGTAGTATTTTATATTTTGATATTCTTGGTCATTTCTAATAACATGATCATGATAGTTAGGTTGAAAGAAATGGTTATTGCGATTATATTTTGGAATGTTTAATTGAAGTTCATCAATATAATCATCAATTTTCGTATTAACAGCAGATTTAAATCCTGCGATGAATGAAGAAATAGATTGTGGTAACCTTACTGGGCGATTTCTTTTGATTTTTAAATCTCGATATGCTTCATGATTTTGCTGATAATCTTCTCTTTTAGGCACTCTTTTAATTTTTAAATCGTTCCTTTTTTCAGATTGATCAATTTCAACTAATGCATGAATGTGATTAGGCATGACGATTTCTTCATGTTGAATTAATTCACTACGTATTTCGAATGATTTTTGAAATTCAGCTCTTACAATTTCACCAAATTCCGAAAGTACCATTTTATCATTTTTTACTTCACCTAGATTGCACACACGGTCTTGCGTTACAATTGTAAGAAAATAATACCCGTTCGCGGAATAATTCCAATTGAGTTTTCGATGTGAAGCGGTTCTGTACCTATTTTTAAATTTTTCTGACACCTTTTATTCTTTTCCATTATTGAATGATTACAAAACGGAAACCGTTAACCTTAATGTGTTGATTTTGATTTAAGTGGTTATGGATAGTTTTGTGAAAACAACCTTTGTTTATATTTAAGATAATAATATTTTTTTGAATGGTGTTTTTTTTTTGGCGGTTTTATTCTGACGATATTGATGGAAATCGTTTGAAAATGTTGTGAATTATAGGTGGTAAATACGCTTGTATTAATTGTTTTTTGTTTTGATTGGTTTGGTTGGGTTTTGTTTTGTTTTGTAGAGACGCACGGCCGTGCGTCTCTACAAAACAAAACAAAACAAATCGTCGCACAAATCAAAACGTCGAATAAAACAAACGGGCCTGCCCAAATAAACCGTTTACCCAATCAAAAGTCGTAAACCCAAAATGAAAACGCATAACACAATTTGAACCAAAATTTTATCATGTCGAAATAAACAAATTCAAACAAATTAAATTAAAGTTTAGTCTCGCCTAAAAATAAAACCTATATTTGCCAAAATATAAATTTATTGGCATGAAACATAATCTGCATTTACTAGTCTTAACCCTAATTTTTTCGCTCAGTTCAGGGCAGCTATTTTCGCAAACTACAATTATGGGAGTTGTGCAAAGTAAAGATGCTGAACGTTTAGCTTGGATTGACATCGTAGTTGATGGAATGAACAAAGGAGCGACCACAAATGCTGCTGGAGAATTTACGATTTCTGGATTACCTAATGGATCATATAATTTAATTGCAAGATCTACAGATTTTAAAAATGATACTGTAAAGGTTGATTTAAAATCAGATGATCCGGTAAGTGTTACATTTAATCTAACATCAATTACCACAAATTTTGATGAGGTTGTTGTGTCTGGAACGATGAGAAATGTTCGTAAATCGGATAGTCCAGTACCTATTGAAGTTTATTCAAAAGAATTCTTTAGGGCTAATCCCGTTGCTTCAATTTTTGAATCCTTAGCATTGGTTAATGGAGTAAAACCTACGATTAATTGTAGCGTTTGTAATACGGGAGATATTCATATCAATGGATTAGAAGGTCCTTATACAATGATTTTAATTGATGGAATGCCAATTGTCAGTGGTTTATCAACTGTTTATGGTTTGAACGGAATTCCTCAATCATTAATAGAACGCGTTGAAATAGTAAAAGGTCCTGCTTCAACTCTATATGGTTCGGAAGCGGTAGGTGGATTAATTAATGTAATCACGAAATCTCCAGATCAAGCGCCAAAACTTTCTGCAGAAGCTTTTGGAACATCGTGGGGAGAAATTAATACAGATTTAGGTTATAGTGCAAGTTTAGGAGATAAGGTTTCTACTTTAATCGGAGTAAACTACTTTAATTATAGTAATCCAATCGACAATAATAATGATGGATTTACTGATGTTACTTTACAAGATCGTTTCTCTATTTTCAATAAATGGAACTTTAAAAGAAAAGAGGGCCGCATTTTTAACATGGCTGCACGTTATGTTTATGAAGACAGATGGGGAGGAGAAATGGATTGGACTCCTGAATTTAGAGGTGGTGATTCAATTTACGCTGAAACAATATATACAAGTCGGTGGGAACTTTTCGGAAATTACCAATTGCCTATTAAAGAAAAGGTGATGTTTATGTTTAGTGCAAATGGACACGATCAAAATTCACGTTATGGAACTGATGTTTATGACGCTGTTCAAAATATTGGATTTGGTCAATTTACGTGGGATAAGAAAATAAATAGACATGATTTGATGCTTGGAGCTTCGATGCGCTATACTTATTATGATGATAATTCAGTAGCTACCGAAAAGATTGTAGATGGTGAGGTGATAACTGATCCTTCAGAAATTTATTTGCCAGGTATTTTTATTCAAGATGAATGGAAGTTTGCACCACAACAGACTTTATTAGTTGGTATGCGTTACGATTACAATTCTTTACACGGAAATATTTTTACTCCGCGAATGAATTACAAATGGACTTCAAAAAATAAAATGAATATTTTAAGATTAAGCGGAGGTTCAGGATACAGAGTTGCAAATGTCTTCACTGAAGAACATGCAGCTTTGACAGGTTCCCGAGATGTAGTTTTCTTGGCGGAATTAAATCCAGAGACTTCTTGGAATGGAAATATCAATTTTGTAAAGAAACTTAACTTTGATAATGGATTGTTTTTAAATTTTGACGCTTCTGTTTTCTATACTTACTTTGGGAATAAGATAATTCCAGATTATGATGTAGATCCAAATTTGATTGTATATGATAATTTAGACGGTTATGCAGAATCAAAGGGAATTTCATTGAATATGGATGTTAGATATAAAAACCTAACTGGTCGAATAGGAGGAACGCTAATGGATGTTTCGAGTGTTGAAAATGGTGAAAGAATTAGACAAGAATTCCAAGAGGAGTACACAATGACTTGGAATATCGGCTATGATTTTCCAAAAGCAGGTCTGAAAGTTGAATACACAGGATTGGTTTATGGTCCAATGAAATTGCCTTTAATTAGTGATTTAGATCCCCGTTTAGGAGAATCAAAAGCATTCAGTATTCAGAATATTCAACTGACAAAAGAATTTAAAAGTGGCTTAGAAATATTTGGAGGAGTGAAAAATCTTTTGAATTGGACACCAAACAAAGGAAATCCATTCATTATCGCGAGGGCCAACGATCCATTTGATGAAAATGTTCAATACGATTCCAACGGTGGGGTTTTAGCAACACCTGATAATCCTTATGCTTTGCAATTTGACGCTGATTATATTTATGGATCTAACCAAGGGATTCGAGGATTTGTTGGACTGCGATACACGATAAAGTAATAAAGGGTTACTCATTTAAATCTCATTATACCTTAAAATCGACTATGTAATGATGTAATTAATTAATTTAAAATGAGTCATATAGATAGAGTTCTGAGTTTGTATTGTACTAAGCTCATAATTTAAATAAGAATTCTAATGCAATCTGTTGTAAAGTAAAATGTAAGTTGATTCGGACGCGCTTTATGTTTTTTTGAAGGTGTAGCGTGCTGAAAGTCGCTAATAACGGCGTAAGCTCTGGAGCTTGCGGAAGAGATCACCGACATTATCGACTTTTAGGAGTAGAGACAAGAACCGCAGCGCAGCAAGCTCATGAAAACAATTGAAAATATAAAAGCTTGAATAAAAAATATCAGGCGCTAGATCTTTTTGTTTCTTTTTGGAGCAACCGACCGAAGGAAGCTCATGAATTCAAATAAAAATAGACAAGAATGAATAATGCGAAAAAGAAAAGAAGCTAATTCTTGCTGTAAGGCTTGTTAGAATGCTGTAATTAATGATTGAGCGAAGAAATGTTGGATTGATTCCAATACAACGATGAATAAATAGAAAAATGAAAAACTGGATTGCTTTACTTATCTTAATACCATTTTCTTTAATGGCACAACTGAATCATTATTCTGCAAACGATTTAGATAGTTTGCAATATGTTGAAGAACGTCCTGTGGTGTTTTTTATCAATACAGATTGGTGTTCGATATGCCTAGCGATGGAAAATAAGGTGTTGAAAAGTGAAGCAGTTTTAAAAGAGTTAAATGAGAATTATTATTTGATTATTCTAGATGCCGAAAGTAAAGAAGACATAGTTTACAAAGGGAAGCGTTATGTTTATGAAGCCACCGGAATTGATGAAGGAAAACATCAGTTGGCAATGGAGTTAGCCAAAAAAAATGAAACTATTAGTTTTCCAAGTACGGTAATTATGATTAGAAATAATGTGATTTACAAAAACAATAGTTTTATAAATAGAGAAGATTTTTTGGAGATGTTGAATTTGGTTGTTTCCTCAGAAGGCCTGAATTCAAATGGTTCTCAGGAGTGAACGAATTTCGGATGGCATTTTAAAAAAAAAAGCCCATCTTTAAAAGATAGGCTAATTTCAATATTGTAAACTAAAAGTCAAAATCTATTTCATCCCTAAAATCTCATCCACAGTGTTAAATGAAATCGCGTGATAATTTGGTCTCGCATCTTTATACACTTCTTTTGCCCAATCCAAAGTTTCTTCTGAATCAGCTAAAGTTGTATACAGAGGTTCTAAATATTTCCTTCTTCCTACTTGGACTAAAAAAGCCTTCATTTCTGGACGAATCTCCTTGTAATCGTTTTTAATTCCAAGTACAAACCATTCAGACATGATTTCTGAATTACCGCTATTTTTGAAATTCAATTGTTTATCAATCTCCATCATTTTTTCCTTCGAAAGTTCTCCGTCAAATGCTCTGATGAATGCCATCCACTCTTGTGTTGTTTTATCTTGCCTTTTTAAATCCTTAGGAAGAGGCTCTCCTGTTTTAAACTTATTGGCTAAATCTTGAACGATTGTTAATCTTTTTGACTCTATTTTAACGACGTTGTCAGGAATTCCAGCTCCATAAATCCACTCTTCTGTGTTGAAAGTAATGTCATTAGGTGTTAATAGATTTGAGTTTAAGTATTCAATGAAATCTTCTGTTGTTAAAGTTTTGAATTTGTATTCATTAAAATAAGCGTTGATAAATTCATCAAATTTTTCCTTTCCTACTTCTCGTTCTATTGTTTTTAGGAAAAAAGCACCTTTTACATAAGCAATATCAGTCATTCCATCATCAGGATTTCTATTATCTAGATCTAATTTCAGGTGAGTGTCCAGGTTTTCTCCTTTAGAATTCATGTCATCTATTGTGTTCTGTAATTCTTGGAATTCAATAATTGATAACATTTCTGCAACTTCATCCCCGTAAACTTCACGCATTATTCTGTTTTCAAAATAAACTGTGAATCCCTCATTCAGCCAAAAGTCATCCCACGATGCGTTGGTTACTAAATTTCCAGACCATGAATGCGCTAATTCGTGAGCAACTGTACTCACTAAACTTCCATCACCAGCAATTAAAGTTGGCGTAAGGAAAGTTAATCTTGGGTTTTCCATTCCTCCAAACGGGAATGAATACGGCAGTACAAGAACATCGTAGACATCCCATGAATATTTTCCATAAAGTCCTTCTGCTGCATCAATCATTTTTGGAATATCCTTAAATTCTTTTTCCGCAGCATCAATCATGTGAGGTTCTGCATAAACTCCGCTGTTCTCGCTTAACCTTCTGTATTCTAATTCTCCAACTGTCAATGCCAGTAAATAACATGGAATAGGTTGCTCCATTTCGAATTGATAAACTCCAGATTCATTTAATTCTGTCGGATTAGTTGCACTCATTAATGGTAACATTCCTTCTGGGGCTTCAACGGTTGCAGAATAGGTGATTCTATTTTCCGGAGTGTCTTGAATAGGAATCCAAGTTCTTGTTAAAATCGCCTGACCTTGTGTGTATAAAAATGGGTGTTTTCCGCTTCCGGTTAATTCAGGAGATAACCAACCTAATGCTTCCGAATCAGGAGAAGTGGAGTAATAAATATTAATAAGTGAATCGGTTTTACTTAAATCCACTGTTAAAGGAGCTCCTAATAAGGAGTCGTAATCTCCTATTTCAAAATTCGTTTGAATTTCATTATTTGATTTTCCTAGAGTTACTTTTTTGATATCAATATCCTTAATGTCAAAGTAAGCTTTTTCGAAACCTAAGTTTTTCATGTGGTGACGAGCAACACCGTCAATTACTCTATTGTCAACGTCTAATGACAACTCGAGGTTTAGACGAATAGTTTTGACCTCTTCCAATTTACTGTAACTGTGATTTATTACTTCGACTTTAGGAGTTTCGATTTCTACTTCATGGTTTTCTTTTTTTATTTCTGAGTTGCAAGAAAATAAGGCAAGTACAGCCATGACAGGAAAAAGCTTTTTAATCATATTTATTTAATTTTATAGTGTAAAATTAGAATAATTAATGAGTTTGATGAAAATTGGGTGTTTTTTTGATCAAAAGCAAGGATTTGATAAGCTTGAAGTTTCTGTAAAATTTAATGATCAAAAAATGTAACTGTTTTGATAAACATCTTCAAATTTTGTCCTTATATATCATCTGAAACACTAATTTTCGTTTTTGAAGCGAAAAACCTTGTACTTTAAACTTAAATTAACAGATTTTAGGTTGAGCTCAATAATTTTATTTATTTTCACCAACCAAAATACCAACGAAAAAAGTATGAGTTTAGATTCAAGTGTTAAAAAAGAGTTTATGGGACACCCGATGGGGTTGTTCATTTTATTTTTTACTGAAATGTGGGAACGCTTTTCCTACTATGGAATGCGTGGAATTCTTACCTTATATATAGCAGCTTCTGCAACAGCTGCAGATCCAGGTTTGGGATGGAGCAGTAAAGATGCAATCTGGTTGTATGGATGGTACACAATGTTTGTTTATGTAGCTTCAATTCCTGGTGGATGGATTGCCGATAAGTTCTTAGGTCAAAAAAGAACGGTGATGTATGGAGGAATTCTTTTATGTATTGGACATGGAGTACTCGCTATTCCTCAAGATTGGGCATTTTTTACAGGTTTAGCACTAATTATTTTAGGAGTAGGTGGTTTAAAACCTAATATTTCAACAATGGTTGGTGGTCTTTACGAAGAAGGAGACATCAGAAGAGATAGTGGATTTACAATTTTTTATATTGGAATTAATATTGGTGCTTTCTTGGCGAGTATAACAGTTGGATTGATAGCATATTACTATGGCTGGCATTATGGTTTCGGTTTAGCTGGTATTGGTATGTTATTAGGTCAAGCAGTTTATATTTGGGGACAAAAATACTTAGTAGGTGTAGGTGAATTTAGTGGTGGTAGCAAAGTTAGTGCAGCTGAAAAGGAAGCAGCAAAACGTCCATTATCTAAAATTGAAAAAGACAGAATCATTGTTCTTTTAATATCCTTCCTAATTGTAATTGTTTTCTGGGGAGCTTTCGAGCAAGCTGGAGGATTAATGAACTTATATACGGACATGAAAATTGATAGAAATATCGGTTTAAGTTGGATGCAAGAAATTCCAGCTGCTGTTTTTCAATCATTAAATGCAGGATATATAATCATTTTTGGAACAGTAATCGGAGGATTCTGGGTATGGTGGAAGAAAAAAGGACGTGAATCGTCATCTCTTTTCAAAATGGCTGTAGGTACAATCATTATGGGACTTGGATATGTGTTTATGATGTTTGCATCTAAAGAAGCAAGTTCAGAAACTTTCGGTAAAGCAGCAATGTTCTGGATTTTCTTAGCATATTTATTTCATACAATTGGAGAACTTTCAACCTCACCAGTTTCGCTTTCATTCATTACTAAATTAGCTCCTTTAAAATATGCATCTATCATGATGGGAATTTATTTCGCTGCAACAGGTTTTGGGAATAAATTAGCTGGAAGTATTGGTGAATCTTCTCAATTAACCCCTTATGCAGGTGAAGTTGTTTATGAAAAGGAGCAGTTGATTCCTTTCATGGAGATGGATACGATGAAAGTTAAAAATCAGGAAAATAAAGTTGTTGAGGTAATTGATTTTCCAATTAATGAAGACAAGAATTTTGAAATTAAAAGTAATGTTTTCTTGGATGGAGATGTGATTCAATTTACTGAATTTGAAGGTACAAGAGAATTGAATTCTATTTTTGAATTAAATGAAAAGAGAAAAGAAGAATTAAAGAGTGTTTTGGCCGATAATGATGCAACCGAAGGGAACCCTTATCACGCGAGACTTGTTTTTGAAAAAGATTCTGATTTCGCTAAAGAAATAGAGAATAAAGGCGATGGTAAGAATTATGGTGTCTCCTTTGTTTTAGAAGAAGAACAGAACGAGCAAGAATATAACACTTTCATGTGGCTTACTATTTTTACCGTTAGTTTCGGTTTGTTGTTAATACTTTTAATCAAGAGGTTGAAGAAGTTAACACATGGTGCTGAAGATAAAGAGGTAGAAAAGCTTGAACAAGAGGGTTACGAAATAGCCGACACTGATATTAACAATTAATTCCAAATTACAATTATGGCAGAAGCAGTTGATAGATCTCAACATGATGAGTTCTTTAAAAGTAAAGTTTTAGGTCACCCAGCAGGGTTGTTCGTTCTTTTCTTTACAGAAATGTGGGAACGATTCTCTTTCTACGGAATGAGAGTCTTGTTAATTAACTTCCTTACCATGGCGGTTATTGGGAGTAATCCAGGTTGGGAATGGACGGCAGAGAATGCAGGTGCCCTTTTTGGTACTTATGCTGGTTTACTTTACCTAACGCCAATTTTAGGTGGTGTTATTGCTGATAAATTCACCGGTTATCGTGTCGCAGTTCTTATTGGTTGTGTGATCATGACCCTAGGACATGCCTCAATGGCATTAGAAACCGAATTCTCATTGTATATGGGACTTGCACTTCTAGTACTGGGAACAGGTTTCTTTAAACCAAATATTACATCCATTATTTCCGAAATGTATACCTATTTGCCCGAAAAGAAAGATGGGGCTTATACAATTTTCTATATGGGAGTTAATGCTGGTGCATTTTTCGGAATGATGCTTTGTGGTTACCTAGCAGAACGTGTTGGCTGGTCTTGGGGATTCGGTTTAGCGGGTGTGTTTATGTTATTCGGTACAATTCAATTCTTGCTGGCGAAACCGTTGTTTGGTAAAATAGGAGGTAAGCCTATTCGTCAAACGAAAGAAGAAAAAGCTATTGAGGTAAAAGACTACAAAGAGAATAAATTCACAATGATTGATAAAATATTAATTGTTGTTACTGCTATAATCGGTCTATTATACTTAATTAATGATCCAGTTTCAAAAATTGGAGGGGTTAATCTATTGCCTGAGGAATTCCTTTTGTCAAGAGATACATTGTCTGGTGATTTAGTAATTATTATTGGAGGTGTTATTTTGTTTTTATACCTTATTATAACTCGAATTATCCGATATGAAAAGGTAGTGAGAGACAGAATGATAGCGGTAATTATATTCGCCTTCTTTACTGTATTGTTCTTTATTCCGTTTGAGCAAGCAGCTACTTCAATGGTGATCTTCGCTCGTGACTATACAGATCGTGTTCTTACAGGGAACTCTGCATTGATATTTAATATTGTCAATACATTACTGACTGTTATTCCATTAATGATTATTACTTGGGTGTTGTATCTATTGAATAAAAGATCTTTCAAAAAAATTCCAGGAAGTAATATCACACTTGCTTTGTGCTTTGCTCTTGTTTGGGGTGTAGTTGTTTGGATGTTGGTTCAAGATTTCTCAACTAAATCATACGATATAACGTATCAAGCGGTTGAAGTTGAAACAGAAGTTGACGGACAGGTGGTGAAAGAATTCGTTCCTGTTTCTGATGCTCGTCCTTTAGGTGAGGGTGAAGTTGCTAAAGATCAGGTTTTAAGTATTTCTTCGAGTAGCGATTTAAAGGTGGGTGAAACTGTGGCAGCTCATTTAGAGCTAGGAAAGTATCAATACTTGGATGGTCAAACTCAAAATCAACTTGCTATAAATTATTCTGAAAAAGGCTTGCCTTCAGAAATTGTTATCGGTGAAGTTACTGAAATTAAAGATAATGAAGTAGAAATCACTGTTTCTTGGTTTAGTATTTTGAATTCATTCTTTATTATTGCATTTGCTTCTTTCTTCTCTAAGTGGTGGGAAAGTAAGTACAACCCTTCTGCCGCAATGAAGTATGCATTGGGATTAATTTTAGTGGGAGTTGGGTTCGCTATTTTAGCTTATGGTTCTAGTTTCATTCCTGCAGGAGCAGAAGCTGGAATGGTTCGTGTGAGTATGGTTTGGCTAGTGCTGGCTTATTTATTCCATACTATTGGAGAACTCTGTTTATCTCCTGTTGGTCTTTCTTACGTAAGTAAATTGGTTCCAGCAAGAATGATAGCATTGATGTTTGGTATGTGGTACTTAGCTATTGCAATTGGAAATAAAACCGCAGCATCTTTAGGAGGGATGGTTGAGCAAATTCAAGAGGAATATAGTTTGTCTACTTTCTTTTTGATCTTTACGGCTATACCAGTGGTTGCTGGTATTCTTATTGCTGTGCTTAATCCTATATTGAAGAAATTAATGCATGGAGTAAAGTAATTTATATCTCATAAAAATAATTAAATTTATTATGCCGTTCCAATACTATGGAACGGCATTTTTTAAATCATAACAAATGGAAACAATTGAATTTAACTTGGAAGGAGAATACATTGAACTGATTCAACTTTTAAAAGCGCTAACTATAGCACAAACAGGTGGGCACGCAAAGATGATTGTTGAGGACGGTGTTGTTGTTCGAGATGGTGAGGTCGAAACGCGTAAAAGGGCTAAAATCCGAAAGGGTGATATTATTGAAATAGAAGGGCAGATAAGTGTAGTTGTTTTATGATGATGGTTATTGTCTGATATAATTGGATTGTACCAAGCTCTTGGTGTATGGTTATATCACCGGATTGAGTAATGCTTTATATGAATTGATCTAACAGTATTGACCTTTATTTCAGCCTTAATATAAGTGATTCTTGTATAATTGGATTGACCTAAATAAAATATTTTGAATTTAATACGTGGGTAATGACGTTGTTACGGAGTTTGTTAAAAAGAGATTAATAATACATTCAAAAAACCCTTGTTAA
>NZ_PVSS01000049.1 GCF_003025005.1 Brumimicrobium mesophilum | reverse complement strand
TTGCTGATGAAGAAGACATCCATTGATAAGTTAAACCAGAACCAATTGTTTGACCACTGAGTGTTAAGTCAAATTGTTCGCTAGCACAAACATTGGCTGGTGCATTTGCTGCTCCAGCAACTGGTGCACCCGCACATTGGGTCGGTGCAGAATAATACATTTCAACTCTGCTTATAGATGAAGACCCTGCCTCCCAAGAATAATTAGGAGCAGGCCCTGATGTTATATTACCTTGATGAATCAATCTATTCAAAGTTAAAGGTTGCCCCAAAATAGTACTTGGATAAGGACCTCCCGTTACCGAATAACTATTAACTGTTCCTGCCTGCCCCAAGATACCAATGATATCACCAGCATTTACAAGAATATTCACATTTTGAACAACATTATTTGGAGCCCCTTGAATATATTCTAAGGTTGTAAAATTAGTAGAAGTAGTTGCATAGGTTACCGGAGTAGGGTCATTAATCTTCATTACATGAATATTTTGAGATCCAGACCCAGCATCTGCAGGAACTTTCAGTCCTGTAATGATAAAAGAAGTAGGTGCAGTAAACCAATACCCCCTAACATTTCCATTAANATTTCCATTAAAAGTACTACCAAAACTAGGCAATGGCATCATAGTTTGCGCCGCACTTTGTGTGTAAGTGAAAAATGCGATCATCATCATCATAGAATACCGCCAAATAGTATAATTCTTATTCCGGGATTTTAACCAATTGTATAAATGTTTCATAAAATAAATAGTGTTTATCAAGATAGCTTCTATTATAAATATACCTTATCAAAAGAGTTGAAGCCTTTTAAACTCTTTTATGGTAATTCTTTATTTTTTTGAACTTCTATGATTTGCAAAACCTTTTGCAGACATAAGGTTTAATCAACAACAGAGAATTATACACAAATCCTTTATTTCGTTGTTTCGTAAATATAATTTATTTTATGGAATTCAGAAAGCAAAATTTCAAAAAACAGACAAATTAGCCTTTATAAGACAAGAAGTAAATCCAATCTGTTCCACAACCAATCCAGTTTTATATAACACTATCCTCTTCAATCCAAAACCATAAACTTTGTTAGAAGAGGAGTCCAAAAAAAAGGGGATACAAGTTCATGTA
>NZ_PVSS01000048.1 GCF_003025005.1 Brumimicrobium mesophilum | reverse complement strand
TTGTAAGCCATTAAAAAAAACTCACACCTACATTGAAAGATGGATTATCCTGAAACAAATAGACTATCCCGATTAACTGCAATTTTGATTCAATTTCAGACAAAAAAAATTATAACAGCATTAGAATTATCCGAAAAATTTCAAGTTAGTAAAAGAACAATTTACAGAGATATAAAATCTTTAGAACAAGCTGGAGTGCCTATATTAACGGAGGAAGGAAAAGGATATTATTTAATGGAGGGTTATAAAATTCCACCTGTGATGTTTAGAGAGAATCAAGCAAACGCACTGATTCTTGCAGAACAATTGGTTTTAAAAAATAAGGATTCTTCGTTTATAAAAGATTATTTAGAAGCTATCGAAAAAATAAAAGCAGTTTTGAAAGAAAGTGATAAAACAAAAGCCAATTTACTTTCCGAAAGAACTCGCTTTAAAAAAAATATAAATAATAAAAGAAATAGTAACAATTTATCTCAATTACAATTTGCTCTTACAAACTATTTCCTTGTTAATATTGAATACACAAACGAATCTAAAAATAAATCTGAAAGGATAATTGAACCTTTTGCTTTGTTAAGTACAGAAAATTGGTTATTGGTTGCCTGGTGCAGATTAAGAAATGAATTTCGATATTTTAGGCTTGACCGAATTGATAAAATGACATTGCTTTCTGAGAAATTTGAACCTCATAAAATGACATTACAAGAATATTTTGATAAATATTATTAATTTATTTTTCACCCTTGACATAAGGCTGTCACAGCCCCATTCTATTTTTGTATCTCATTTAAAAAACAAATAATAAAATGGAAAAAAGAATTATAAACCCATGGGAATGGGGTAAAAACACAAACTCAGCACAAGCTGTGGAAGTAAAACAAGTAGAAGGAACTCTTTATTGTTCTGGTCAAGTAGCTATAGATGCTAATGGCGTGCCTAGTAGCGAAGATATGCGCTCGCAACTTATTCAAACAATTGCTAATTTAGAACAATTAATAAATGAATCTAACTATGATTGTAAAAACATTGTTAGACTTAACATTTATACTACATCAACTCAAGACTTCTTCTCAACTTGTATGGATGTATACGTTCCTTTTTTGCAAAAGTATGCTATCGAACAGTCAACAACTTTACTTGAAGTAAAAGGACTTTTTGCTACATTAACGGTTGAGTTAGAAGCTACCGTTGTGAAATAAAAACGGCTTACAA
>NZ_PVSS01000047.1 GCF_003025005.1 Brumimicrobium mesophilum | reverse complement strand
ATTACCGCTAACGGTTGAGGCTTTGCGGCGGCCTGTTGCTAAATGTTTTATCGAAGGTACAAACATTTCATTTACATAAATGTAAAAATCGAAGGTTTTTACAGGCTGATCGGCAAAGGCTGTGTTAGGCACACATCAATTAGAGAATAAATTAGTCGTAGTATTCTTCATTTACGACTATGCCGTCTTCAAAGAATCTTATCAAATAAACCTTTGCATCTTCTGTGTAGTACTTAACTGTTCCAGTCCCGTCTTTAAGAGTCCCGAAATCAAGAGAGTTCCCTTGGGAGTCATAAAGTTGTTTTATATTAAAATATTTACCATCCTTATATTCTTTTTGCACCCATAGTTGGGAAGATTCATAATAATACTTTACTTCTGTTAGAATACCATCTTTATATCTATCCTCTTCCCTAACGGTGCCATTAGGGTAATAATAAATATCTAAACCTTGAAGAGTATCATTTGTATAGTTACTTTTATTTTCTATGGTCCCATTTTTGTAATAACTTAAATATTGACCTTGTTTAATTCCATCTATATAATTTACGGAAAATTCCTTTTCACCAGTTTTATAAAAGTACGTGACTAAGCCTTGTAGTAAATCTTTTTTTAATTGATATCTCCTAGCAACTTCTCCAGTTTTATAAAAAACTGAATAATTCCCATGAAGAAGTTCATTTTCATTATTACCCTCGGCTGCTTTCTCACCACTAGAGTAGAATAGAGTAATAGGGCCTGCTCTTTTATCATTTTTATAAGTGACATCTGCTATGTGGTATTTTTCAAATGTTCCTCCTTCAACAGCATAAAATATCCATAAGCCATTTTTTTGACCATTAGAATATTTTCCAGTTGATTCAATTAGTAGGTGATCGAGGTTTTCATATATTCTATCGTTGTCTTTTTGTTGGTAAGTCAAAATGTTTTCGAATGTGTAATCGCTCCATGCTCCAACTCTAATTTTACCTTTTGAATTCCCTTTAGCTATGAAATTTTTGTTTGCAACCCCAGTCTCTACATAAATTGCCATTAGACTATCACTTACAAAAGATTGCGCAAATATATTTGAGGATAAGTAAATTAATATTAAAGTGATAATATATTTTTTCATAGCTATTTTGTTTGTCATTGTGCCTAACGGTCTCGGCTATGAGTAGTTGCGTGGTTTTGCACTTAACTTTGCAAGTACACACCAAACTGAAAATCCGCGAGGATTTTCAGAAGTGAGCGATAACAAGCAATTACTTATAGCCATTGTGTGTGCCCAGCATGGGCAT
>NZ_PVSS01000046.1 GCF_003025005.1 Brumimicrobium mesophilum | reverse complement strand
GAGATGGAATCTCGCACGAGCGGGGGGGATGTTTATAAGTAAAACCCAAAGCCACGAGAAAGCTTCGCTAAATCTCGCGGCAATCTTGGGGGTGGTTTATTCGCTTTTATCTCGGGAGTAGCGTGGTAGAAACTGGATTAATAACAAAAGACTATTCAAGTATATAGTTGAAGTGAATTTCGGTTTTTTTAACACTTCCTTGCTCTTCCTTAGTAATCTTCTTGATTAAGCTGTTAATATAAATATAATTTACTTCAGTTTCTGATACTAATTTATCATTCTCTTGTACAGTCTTTTTTACTAAATATAACATGTCATCATCTTTATAAAAATACCTTTTTTCGACCTCTATTTTTATTATTGAATTTATAGATTCATCATACACATTTGATATCGACACCTCTTTAAAAACTTTACCGCCCTTTTTGGAAACTATAACTTCTCTGTTGCTAGGTACACTATAAATATCACGGCTCCCTTCAGAAGTTACAGAAAACGTATCTATTCTTTCTATATCATTACACTCATCATAATAAAGTCTAATGGTTCGAAGATGATAAGATTTATTAGTAATTTCTTTTTCAACTAAATACCCTAAATTATTAAATTTCAATTTTGTAGTTCTCAAAGTATCAGTTGAATCAGCATCTACATTAATTCGATTAATCTCTATTTCAGATATTTTGTTAAGTTCACATACATCACAATAATAATCTTCGCCATAATAAACCCAAACAAATTCTTGACCTAAGCAGAATTGAGATGTTAGAACAACTAAATATAAAAGAATTAACCTCATGACTTACTGTTTTTCTAAATCACTATTGTTGGAAAAACGTATTTCTGTTCTTCTATTTCTATTTTGCAATTCTCCGTTATTTTCATCATTTTTATATAACAATTGTGTTTCCTCTAAACCTATACCTTTAACTCGACTTGAATCAAACGTCCCTCCATTAGCACTTGATAAATTGATGGCAGCTTCTATTATTAATTGAGCTGTGAAATTGGCTCGATTCTGCGATAGACTTTTATTATAATCAGTTGACGCAAGAGATGATGTATGACCATAGACCTCTAGTGATAAACCAGGATTTTCTAAAAGCACTCCTGCCCAAGCTTTCGCGGCTTCTTTTGCAACTTGCAAGCTCTCTACACTTAACTTGTGCTCATCATTTTCAAAATTGTAACTTACTGTTGCTCCCCATTTTTGAGTATGTTTAACCACCCTATATGACTCACCTGTTTCCTGATCAACCATATAGGTTGAGTGTAACATTGCTTGCTCAGGACTCAATGGCCCTTCATCATTCGAGCTATACAAATCAGTAGCCTCATTCATCCCTCTATCCCCCCGCTACCGCGAGATTATTCTCGTGGTCGTCTGA
>NZ_PVSS01000045.1 GCF_003025005.1 Brumimicrobium mesophilum | reverse complement strand
TTCTAAAATGGTAGCTAGAGTTTTTTCTCTGTCGTCATTCTTCTTGGTTATTGAAAGTCTTGTGCTTTTTTCTCTGTTAATGTTTGGTTGTCAATTGTTGGTGCGAAATATGTCTTTTTCGGTGTTGGCAAAAGTTGTTTTTCTTCTCCCATTGCAAAGCCAAATAAATAGCCAATACAATTACGATTATTAAAATATAAGCAATTAGGTTAAAAGCTTTTATACCATAAAACAGCAAAAAAATACAAAGAGGGAATGAACGAGCGTTCTATCACTTTGTATTTAGAATCCACCATTTCTTTAATATAACAGCGAGAATACTTACCCACCGAAAGAGGGTATCTCGTTGTTCATACACCGTAAATAATTTTAATTGACCGCTCCTATGGAACAAGCTCAAACAAAGTAGTAATGAAACGTTCTTTTCCATCAGGTCCTAAAACATTTGTTTCGAGTTTCATATAAACAGGCGCTGTAAACTTTAAATCCTTTAAGTAATCTAATAAAACAGTACTGATGTTAGATCCTTCACCTTGAAAAGTCTCATTTTGAATCTGAACACACCAACTTCTGACTGAAAACATAGCATTTAATGGAATCTCAGGACCGTACATTGCAAATAAACGAGGTAAACGAATTTTACCACTTGGTTTATGACCACAGTATAAAGGGTCATTAGAATTTGCGATTGCAAGCAATACAGACACTTTTAATGGAGTATCATTGTCTAAACTAGCGATACGGAGTTTAGGATCTGGCAAATTCCTTACATAAATCTCCTCCGACGAAACAGTAAAAATGTTCTCCCCGTCAAACCTCATTATCAATAATGTAGTCTTTCTTTCCTCTAGTGGTCGAACAATATACCTCCTATAACTTTTTATTTCCAACGAATCGCAGTTAGTACATTCTAACCAAACAGAATCGTCACAATGATTATTCAAGCCTACATCTATATAGTTATCATAACCTCTATATAAATAATTATTCTCTTTTATAGAAATAACACCTTCATTCTGAGCGAACAGTAATGCGGGCATTGTAATAAATAAAATCAAATTGTAAATCTTCATAATTCTAGTTTTAAGTCAAGCCTTAGTTCTTATTTCCCAAACTCCAACCATAAACTCAATAGAATCAAACTCCTAATCAACAGATACTGAATAGATTTCTATTTCCCATTCACCTTTCCAAACACCCATTTTCTCATCAAAACTGTTTTCATATTCTTTGTTTTGTTGTCCGTTGGTTTGTGTCGTCATATCCTAAGCGCTAACTTAATAGCATTTTATCAGTTGTTTTCTTTCAATAGCTAAAGATAGTCGTAAAAAATTGATTGTCAACCCAGTAGTCGTATTATTGACGAGTAGAAAATAACTGATAAAACGGAGTTGAACTATGCCGCACTATGGGTAAACTATAGGGCCGATTTGA
>NZ_PVSS01000044.1 GCF_003025005.1 Brumimicrobium mesophilum | reverse complement strand
GGTTTCATAGCCCTGACCGTTAGGTTTAATTAAAATGAAATACACATATACCATATTATTCATACTATTAATATTTTTTTCTTGTTCCGAGAAATCTAAACAAACAGTATCTACAATTCCCGATATTAGTTATCAGATTAAATCAGCTAAGATTAGCCAGTTTAATTTCACTGATTCATCAGAAATCAAAACAGTAGAAAATTATAATTCTTTTGGGGACCTCGTCGAAAAAACAAGCTTGGATATTAATGGTAAGATCATTAACCAAACAATTATAGAATATTTTTCATACAATCATCCTCAAAAAATTATAGTTTTGGATGATTTAATGGATACAATTTATCAAAATTTATATACATATAATTCAGATAGTAGTATTGTAACGATAACTAATTTTTTCAATGGTGAACCATCTGTAGTATATTACTTGTATAAAGATAATTTACAAAACACAATTTATCAAGCAGGTTATGATAATGGTTCTTTATTAGATACCTTGGCAAATAAATATGATAAAAATTACAATAGAATCAAACAATTAGACTTTACAACTAATTCAATTTATAAATTCGGGTATGATACGGAAAATCGAATGATTTCAAAAACGGTAATAGAAATGAATACAAAGGAAATTAAGGAGTCTTTCAATTATGAGTATGAAGTGGATAGTATTGGAAATTGGATATCAATGAAAGAAATTAATTCGACTGGTAATCAAAGAAAGATAATTAAAAGAAAGTTAGATTACTATAAATAAAATAGCAGTGATTTATTTAAATTAGAAAACTAAAACCTAACATAGCCTTTGCCGGTCAGCCTGTGAAAACCTTCGATTTTTACATTCATGTATAGCTAAATGTTTGTATCTTCGATAAAACATTTAGCAAACAGACCGCCGCAAAACCCCAAACGTTATATACCACGACGTAATGAACCGAATTTTAAATATTTTGTTAGCCATCGGACTTTTACAATATGTAATAGTATGGTATGCCTGTGTTCAGAATTGGTTCGTAAATGAAAAAGAAGTTTACGCTATTAGTAGTGTTGTAGTTGGGTTAGCATATCTGTTGAAACACTTCTTAAATAAAAAATTAGATCGAAAAAGTAACCTTCTTTTAATCATTACCATCCTTTACCTAGTTTTTACATCTCTGGCCAAATACAAAATGGATGGATTGACAATATTTCCTATTGCAATTTTGATAACAACATTAATACTCTTGTCATTTGAATTGTATGATTGGTTAAGAGCCAGGTCAAAAAAACATAAAATGAATTTGATTCAATTACTTGGGTTGATTTCCTTTCTAGTTTATTTAATTTTTAAAATCAGACATTATCCAGGAGCAGCTATACCTATGATATTTTTCCATATCAGTCTAATCGGGATTTCAATTGATTTACTAACTAACAGAAGGTATATAACACCAACTAAAAGCCACGGGCAGAACAACCACAGCCAAAAAGCCCGCGTCTCCTAGTTGAGAACCGTTGATCGCAAATAGTCCACCTCGTAAAG
>NZ_PVSS01000043.1 GCF_003025005.1 Brumimicrobium mesophilum | reverse complement strand
TATTTACCATTCAAGGCACACACAACGTGTATAAAACATAGCCAATTAAGGCCTGTGGTTTATATCAAATGTTGTGCGTGGCTACGTTTCATACACCTAACGTTAGAGGTAATAATGAAGATGAGGATTTTATATATATTTTTTGCGTTGGCTATAATCTCTTGCTCTCAAGAAAAGGTTAATACCACTGATATATCAGAAGAAAATTTGGCAACACGACCGAATGAAGGGCAAATCACCTGTAAAGATTGTGATTCTATAATTTTGGAATTACCTAACATTACTGACACTAATAAACTAATTATCGCCCTTCGTAGTAAGTATAAACTTGAAGTAGATGAAGCTCATGGAATTCAAGAAACTATATCAAAATGTCAACTTGTAGACATCGGGAAAGCCAAAAACGAGTTCATCTTAATAGAATATGATTATAAAGATGGATGCATGGCCGCATACCCTTGGAAGTATCAAATAATCTTTAAACAAGGTAATACGACTCCCATACATATCGGTGCTTATGACTCAATTCAATCGATAGAGCTAAATAATGAAAAATACCTCCTTGCTACTGAAAGTACTGGAAAAGGGAATGGTTTGCATAAGTTGCTCACTGTATCAAATAATTCCATAATCAACGTGTTAGACTTGGACTATGACGATATACATACTGTTGATAGTTATGGTGATGACGGTTACTTTGTAAATCCATTATCAATTTCAGTAAAGGACTTCAATCATGACGGTTACGAGGATCTTGTTTTCAAAGGGAGTCGAAAGATGCTTATGGGTTCAACAGAATATGGAGACCATTACGACCTGAAAGAGTCTGAATACTATATCAAACCAGTGGTTTTTGTTTTCATATATGATTCCAAAAGCAACAAATATATTGCGCAAGAAGACTATTGGAAAAAATACATAAAATTATACCTCTAACACCACCTATGCCCCAGCGCCAATTNCCAATTTCACTTCGGAAATCTGTCTTTTTCTATGAAAAAAGTATTAATTTCAAGAAAACGATTTTGGTTAGCGCCGTTGCATAGCCTTGTTCGTTCTACGCAATTTGACCAACAAAGAAAATGATAGTAAAATATAAAAATTCCGTAATTGAAATAACAAATGAATCTGATTTGGATTCAGCGGAATTTGGTCAGAGGTTTAAGAAACAATATCCAGCCGATTTAGGAATTGAATTGGAATATCAACCTTCCTCAAAACACGGAATTCGAATAACAGAAAACGGAATTGAAAAGTGTAGCGCATTATTACTGGAAACTGGAGGAGCAACTGGAATTTCTGAAAATTCATTTCTAATCAAAAATGACCGAATTTATATTTGCTGTTCTGACCAAATATACTCTCTGAATTTATCGGATTTATCTGCTAATTGGAGAAATCAATATGACATTGCAACTTGTTTTGGAATTTATGAATTTGACGAGGATTTTATCGTTCACGGAGAAATTCAAGTTAGTCGAATTGATAAAAAAGGAAAAACTAAATGGAATTTTAGTGCGAGAGATATTTTTGTAAATCCAGACGGAAAAACTGAATTTAGGATTGTCAAAAATGGAATTGAATTAATAGATTGGCAAGGTTATAAATATGAACTGAATGCTGACGGAAAAATATTAACGGAAATAAAAACTGCGTAGAATCGAGTAGACGGGTGACGACTTA
>NZ_PVSS01000042.1 GCF_003025005.1 Brumimicrobium mesophilum | reverse complement strand
CGACAATACGTAGCTTGGACGTTATGGTTAATTATGAATCTACTCAAAAAAACATATAGGTTAGTAATAGTGACATTTGGAATACTCTCATTTTCCATCCAAAATAATTATGGACAAAGTGAAAATAAATCTCGAGATACATTAATTCATACAACTTATGGAAAAAAATATGGTGGAATCATAACCAATTTTGAAGGGTATTATACTGTGTATTCAATCGAAAAAGAAAAATATGGGTTAATTGATTCATTGGGAAATGAGGTTGTACCTCCTATTTACTTTCAAATTGGACCTGTTGGCGATGGGATGGTTTCTGTTTCAACAGGTAAAAAATGGGGCTATAAAAATTTAAACAATGGGAAAACCACTCCCGAAAAATACATCAATGCAGGACGGTTTGTTAATGGATATTCTGTAGTATCATTAATTGCAAAAGATTCACGTAAATACTTTGGTGTTATTAATAAAAAAGGTAGAACAATTGTACCGTTTATATATGAATCTATTGGTTCAAGAAATGGTGTTTTTCAAGAAGAAAAAGCCTGTGTATGCGCCTCAAATGAAAGTAGGCAAATTAAATGTGGTTTTGTTAATCTAAAAGGAAAAATAGTGATACCTCTTAAATATGATGGGATATTTATTAATTACACGGATGGTATCTCTTTAGTAAAGGGCAATAATCGAATTGGTGGTATTAATCATTTAGGAGATACCGTTATTCCATTTATCTATTCAAATGCTTATGAAATCAGGGATGGTCTTGTTTCTGTATGCCTTTCATCCTCTGATAATAAAACAGGATATTGGGGGATAATCGACACAACTGGAAAACAAATAATACCATTCTTGTATTCTGACATTGGATATTTTAATGAAAAAATCGCAGTAGTCAAAAAGGGAGAACATTGGGGATTAATTAACAGATATAATCAACCACTCACTGAATTCAAGTATGATTTTGGATTTACCTTTGAAAATGGTAAAGCATATCTTACCAAGGATAAAAAAAAGTATCTTCTTGAAAATGGAGATGAAATAGATGAATAACCATAACACACGCTAAAAAATCATAGCCACCCTTCGGGACGGCAACGCCTTTTAGCGCCATCCGTTGTGGGTAATAAAAAATGAACAATAATCAGGAAATACAAAGACTCGTTCAAAGTCACAAAGCATTGGAACCTTTTGACTATAAAATTGCTGTTGATTGGGCAATCGACCTAATCCAGGTAGGTAAAGAGACTGAAAATATCCTTATGCTAGCTTCATTTTCTGAACCAATTGAAAAATGGGAAATTAGTCCATATGTGACTGCGGTTCTAGACGAACTCGGCCTACACGAGCTCGAATGTGATGATGCCATTATAGCACAAACACATTTCATACTATTGAAAATATTAAAGGACATTGATGTTCGAAAAAGTCTTCGTCAACTATATCAAGTTTGTATTAATAACGACATGGACAATAGAATCATGACATTCTACCTACTATACCATGCATGGGATAGCCTTGAAGAAATTGGCGACAATTATTACTATGATGGAGCTACTTTGGAAAACATAGAAAGGATTCTTAAAAAGGAAGCCCGAAAATGGATTGACGAGTACATAAACGGAATAAGTGTCGAAAAAATTGACCAAAAACCGACTGAAGAAAAAGAAAAAACACTACCCACAACAATGGCTATACCCAATAAGGGGTTCATTGCTAAATTGAAAGATTGGTTTTCATAGAAAGT
>NZ_PVSS01000041.1 GCF_003025005.1 Brumimicrobium mesophilum | reverse complement strand
TACATGAACTTGTATCCCCTTTTTTCTTTATCATTTTTTTACCTGACTTCTGAACTTCATTGATCTAGAATGCTCCTCCACGACTTTATTTTTTGCCATCCAACCTAAAAAGATCAATTTTGAGAAATTTCACTAACTTACAAGTAATGCAACAAATTCGGATGTATATTATTATGCTAGAATTAAGTGATATTAGTGATGCATTTATTTTAAATGGCGGTAAATTAATACCAATCCCCATTTAGCCTTGTATTGTTCCTACTAAAGTAAGCAAGCCACAGTCCCTCGTTTTAAGAATTATAATTGAAGTCGAAGATTTTAGTTGGTTTTATTTTGACATTCAAATTTGTCAATGCTAAACTAAGTAAGGCTTAATTTTTTTTCAGAACGAGTTACATTTTTATACCTCACGAAGAAGATTTTCAGATTTAAAAATTGATACGACTTTTTATCATTTTTAGGTGATACTGTTGTGCTCGTTTAACTTTAAGGGTTTGCATTTCAACTTTATTCAATTTATTGCATTTTTATTTGTCTCAAAAAAACAAATGATTAGTTCAATTTTTTTTTGATGAATTGATAAATTAATCAAAAAAAGTTTTAAGTTTATGTACTTCAAGAGATGGTTTGAAAGAAATGATAACTCCCTTGGTGTGATGTAATAATATTATTAGTTATTCCTTTATGTTTTTGTCAACGTTTAAAAAAAAACGCTTAGGAAATATTTAGTAATGAAAAACCTTCAAAAAGACTACGTAGCTTCTGCGCTTTTTAAAGGGATAAATAAGTTAGAAGCTATTATCATTAAAACTATTTACTTATGACAATTTTACACAACTACTTCGGGAACCAAAAAATGAGTTCCATAATCTGGCGCTACTTGCTGGTATTATTATTGGTTTTTGGTTCCAATGCACAAAGTGCCGCACAAACTTTGATGCCATTGCCTAGTTTTGGTAGTACTTATTCGGGAAATGTAAGGGGGTATTGGTTTACTGCTCCTACTTCTTTTATCATTACAGGTGTTAAAGTGCCTACAGACGCTGGGACGGGATCTCAAAATATTCATATAATGAAAATTAATGATCCGACCCCTGTGACTTTTGCAACTACTTCTACTAATTTTACTACCCTTTCATATATCCAAGGAGCACCCAACGATGTTATTCAAAGTGTGAATATATTGGTTAATCAGGGAGATATTATTGGAATTTTTGGTCAAGCTGGGGCTATTAATAGTTATTCAGTAACGGGTGGTCCTTTTCCAAGCACTATATTGGGGCAGCCTGTAACATTGAACCGATTAATCTATCAAGGTAGTATTTCAGGTGGTCCTGCTCCTAATTATTCATGGGAGGCAGGAAGTTCTTCAATTAGCAGAGTTGAGATGTATTATACATCGCCTACACCTTGTTCAGGAGCTCCAAGTGGAGGAGTAGCAAGTGCTCCTGCCTTAGCATGTGGACCATTTGGTCTTACTCTTTCAGGAAGTACTTCAGCATCAGATATCACTTACCAATGGCTGTCAGCGCCTTCAGCTAACGGTCCATGGTCGCCTATTGCAGGAGCAATATCTCCAAATGAAACAATAACTCAAACAAGTAATACTTATTATGCATGTGAAGTAACGTGTACTAATAGCTCCCTGGCAGATACTTCAGCTGCTGTGTTTGTGCAGTCACCACCTATGGTCGCTCCTTATTATGAGGGGTTTGATAACGGAATACAACCGCAATGTTGGGAGAATGAATCTTCTTTGACGAGTACAAGTATTAGTAATTATTGGAAATTTACTGGAGCTCCTGGTTATGGTGCAACTGCCAACGGTAGAAACCCAGGCGAGTATGCATGGGCTGATGGTTCTTCACCATATCCTGACAGTATGGTTTTGATGACACCAGCAGTTGATATTTCACAATTAACTTCCCCATACTTATCTTTCGAGTGGTTTAGTAACAATACAAATACAC
>NZ_PVSS01000040.1 GCF_003025005.1 Brumimicrobium mesophilum | reverse complement strand
ATACATTAAGTACTGGTGTTGTTGGAAGTGGATTAACTGTAATTGTTATCGAAGCAACTTCACTTAAACAACCACCATTCGTAATTACTGACAAGTTATAGGTTCCTGCAGTAACATTAGATCCAGTAATTGCTTGTGGATATTGACTACTTGATGTAAATCCGTTTGGTCCTGTCCACATATAGTTATTTGCTATAGTTGATGTTCCTAAGTTGAACACACCTCCTACACATAAATCCACATCTGTTGATGAGATACTTGGTGCTGGAGCAGTATTCGAAATAGTAACAACCGTTGTTGCCGTATCAACACATCCATTCACATTTAATATGTAGTGGTAAGTGTAAGTTCCTGCACTCAAGTTAGTAATCGTATGAACATTACTTGTTGCAAGCAATGTTGAATAATTACTATCGAACCATTCGTATGTTGCATTTGATGCAGTGTTCCCGCTTAAGACAACATCTCCACCATTACAAATTGGTCCGTTGTTAGAAGCAATTGCGTTTGGATTAGCATAAATATTAATCACCTGATTGTTTGAGTTATTACTTAAACAACCATTTGCATTCTCAACAACTAAACTCCAGTTACTAGATGCATAGTTTACACCATTCGTAATTGTTAAGCTTGGACTTTGAGTTACAATAGTATCTCCATTAGATGCAATCCATAAATACTCAGTTGCAACTGCATTAGTTGATAATACCATTGCATCACCCTGACAAACATCATTACTCAATACATTAAGTACAGGAGTTGTTGGTAATGGATTAACTGTAATGTTTATTGAAGCTTCTTCAGAAGCACAACCATTCATCATTACTGATAAGTTATATGTTCCTGAATTGGCGCTTGATGCAGTTAATACTTGTGGGAATTGACTAGTAGAAGTAAATCCATTTGGTCCTGTCCACATGTAGCTATTTGCAACAGTTGATGTCCCTAAACTAAAGGCACCTCCTTCACATAATTCTAACTCACTAGCTGAAATATTTGGAGCCGGAAGAGTTGTAGAAATTGTCACTACCGTTGTTGCTGTGTCAACACATCCATTCACATTTAAAATGTAGTTGTAAGTGTAAGTTCCAGCACTTAAGTTATTAATCGTATGAATTGGGTCAGTTGATAATAACGTTGTGTAATTCTCGTCAAACCACTCATATGTTCCACTTGCAGCGGTATTTCCAGTTAAAGTAACATCTCCTCCATTACAAATTGGTCCGTCATTCGAAGCAATTGCATTTGGATTAGCATAAATATTAATCATTTGATTATTCGAGTTATTACTCAAACATCCATTTGAATTTCCTACAACTAATGTCCAGTTTCCTGACGCGTAGTTTGTTCCACTATTCACAGTTAAACTTGGAGTTTGTGTTGTGATAGTATCTCCACTTGATGCAATCCATAAATAATCATTGGCAACTGCATTTGTTGACAATTCAATAAGATCACCTTGACAAATATCGTTGCTTAATGCATTAAGAACAGGTGTTGTCGGAGTAGGATTAACTGTGATTACGATAGAAGCCACATTAGAAACACATCCATTCACCGTTACTGATAAATTATATGTTCCTGCTGTTGCGCTTGAAGCAGCTAAAACTTGTGGATATTGGCTACTAGATGTAAATCCGTTTGGTCCTGTCCATGAGTAACTATCTGCAATCGATGAAGTTCCTAAAGTAAACGTTCCTCCTTCACACAATTCAGTTTCACTTGATGTGATAACTGGTGCTTGAGGTGTAGTTNACATTTAAAATGTAGTTGTAAGTGTAAGTACCTGCTGTCAGGTTGTTTATTGTATGAATTGGGTCAGTTGATAATAACGTTGAGTAATTAGCATCAAACCATTCGTATGTTCCGTTTGCTGAAGTGTTACCAGTTAGAGTAACTGTTCCACCATTACAAATTGGTCCGTCATTCGAAGCAATTGCATTTGGATTAGCGTAAAGATTAATTGCTTGGCTATTAGAGTTTGCACTTAAACATCCGTTTGCATTTCCTACAACTAATGTCCAGTTACCTGATGCGTAGTTTGTT